>CAWHWH010000019.1:0-87672 GCA_963832865.1 uncultured Pseudomonadota bacterium | reverse complement strand
GCATCATCCAAATCGTCCGGCAGTGGCCAGGTCAGATCAGCGCGGCGAGCCCGGCTCAAATACTCGCTCACCGCCGCTTGGCTCAGCCTCAGGCTTCGCCCAATGACCCGCTGCGACAGATGCTGCTCCCATCGCAGCCGCAGCAGCTCACGTATCTTTCGCATCGACAATCTCTCGCCCGGCATCTCGACCCCCTGCTCCTCGGCAAAAGATCGAAACTACCCTCGGTTGAAGATCGTCAGCGGCGATGCAGCGCCATCGTCACATCCGGAATGATCAGGATCACCGGAAACGGTGATCGCGATCCAACGGAATTGATGATCAGGATCAAACGGAATGAGTGATCACAATCAAACGGAATCGGTGATCACGATCCACCGGAACGCGCAGCCGGATATCGGCCGCTCGCCGCGCGTCGAGCTGAAGACGTAAGCGCCGGTGCGGGGCAGCGCGGTCAGCACTTCGATGACCACCGGCGACAACGGCACCTCGTGGGACCGATCGCCCTTTGTCGCCTCACATGGGAGGGTCCAGACGCGCGCCTCCAGACCCAGGTCTGCCCAGCGCATCGAAGACACTTCGTCGCGCCGTTGCGCGGTCAGAAGCAGCGTCTTGAGGAACGCACCCGACACGCCACCTTTCCTCTCGGCAGCCTCCCAAACTTTTTTCAACTCCTCGTCCGTCAGGACTTGATCCCGCTCGGTTTCACGGCCTGGCGCACGAACATTCACCACCGGCGAGGTAGGCAGGATGTCCCGCTCGACGGCCCAGCCGAACATTTTTCGCACGGCAGCCAGCACCCGATTTACCCCGATGGGAAGGCCGCCGTCGACCAGCGCATCCATCAGGTCCAGCACGTCGCGGCGGGTGATCGAGGCGGCCTCCCGCTTGCCCCACCTCGGCAGGACGTGCAGCGCGAGCAAACGCTCGGTGCCTTGCCAGGACCGATTTTTGGGTTTGGCGTATCGTGTAATGAACTGCGCGGCCAACGTCTCGACGGTGTCAACCTTGCTGGCGGGAGCCGCCTTTGCCTCGGCCGGGTCGATGCCGCGCTCCACGTCCCGAAGGATCTCGCGCGCCCGCTCTCTGGCAAGACTTTTAATCTTGGGGTCGTGGGTTCGATGCCCACCGGGCTCACCAATATGAATTCAATGGGTTAAAGCCAAGAAATCCGTCCGCGACATCATGGCATCACGGGTTGGGGCTTCACGGACGGTCAGACAGTCTCGGGGCAGAAGCCATCCACTCCCGCGCTGGTCCAACGGCAACCCGCCCGGGCGCAGCGGCCTCGCGGGTTGTCATGGAACAACGGACCTTCTGGATGCGGACGACGGCGCTCGGCGCGTTGAAATCTGCGGCATTTCAGGGTGAAGCGCCAGCAGGGTGCATTTAGGCGATGGATAAATGCTCAACCCAACCAACCACTTGCACGCAACTAGCGGACCGCTCTTTTCACCCATCGCGATACAGCCGAACTTCCGGACGCGATGCCGGCACGTCTGGGCAGATTCCCGATCGACGCGTCCCGACCCATGCCCGCCGCCCTCCGCCGATCCGCAGTCAACCGCGCCCCCGGTCCTTACCCTGGTCCAGCCGCTGGCGCAGATAAGGCTCAAAGGCACGCAGTTGCGATATCCGCGGTTGACGCGGACCGTAGTTCCGCGGCTCCAGGCCTCGCGCGATGTATCGACGCACTGTCTTACGGTCGAGCTCCACCCGGCGCGCGATGGCCGATATGCTGTCGCCCTGGCGGTGCAGTTCAAGAATCATGACGATCTCCCCAAGTCCCCCGAAGCAGAAAAGGGGACATCATCGCGCATCAGCGCCGGGGGCTCGCCAGGATCCTGACGCTCAGAGCGTCAGCCCCTGGGGAATTTCAACCGGCACAAGTGGGGTTTATTCGCCGGGCACTCACACCCGGCCTCCAGAGAGCGAAACCATGAGATCGCTGCGTGGGCGCGATGGGGCAGGCACCTGACGCCGCTGAAGGTCCGCCTGATCGCACGGCGTAGACCAACGCAGGTCATCGAGCGGAGCACAAACGCCTGCGTTAGCATGCCAGTCGTAAGCAAACCAAACTCGACCCGCGCGGCCTGATCGCGGCGGAATACTGGTCTTGGCCACGTTGCTGCCGGGGGGGCCGTTCCAGCCAATGAAGTGCTCGCGGTCTACCGCTTGCGGTAGTCGATCGAGGATAAACGAAACAAATGACATCGGGCTGACACTTCTCAATCGCGCGATCAACTGCTAGGCTAAATGGCATGGCGACAAACATGCCCGATGGCTACAGGCCTTCGAATACAGAAGTATTCATGAACCCCTTGCAGGTAGAATACTTCCGCAGCAAATTGCTACAATTGCGGGCGGCCGCCCAGCGTGAACTGGACGGGGCTACGGCAGTTGGTGCGGATGACGGTGCCCGGGAGGGCGATCAGGCCGATCAGGCGAGCGCCGCGGTGGACCGAGAATTCGGCATTGTTAACCGCGAACGCACCCAGTCTCTGCTGAACCAGATCGAGCAAGCCCTGGTCCGGCTCGACAACGGGACCTATGGCTATTGCGAGGAAACCGGCGAACCGATCGATCTTCGCCGGTTGGACGCGCAGCCGACCGCGACACTGACAACCGAAGCACAGGCGAAGCGGGAGCGTCCGGAGAGCTGATTGGCGCTTTCACTTTACGCCATCTCAACGTCGTTGGGCTAATGTCCGTGAGGACGACAGCCGTTTGGATCCGCGCCATCGTATCGTCGGGATGCTTGCGACGCTGATAACGATGGCGGGAGCCCGTCATAGGGCGATTGCCATGACACTTATCCGGACAGCGAAGCTGAACGGCGACGCGGCCGGAAGTTTGAACCCTGAGGACCAGCCTCCATGGTTCAGCCGAACCGAGTCGCCATTTCCGGCGGGGTCTACTACGTGTCCAGTCCCGACGGGTGTGCTTCGGCGTGGAAAAGGAATCCCGTTTTGAAGTGCTTCCCCGCGGGTAGTTCTGCAACTACCCTTCTTTCCGCCGCTCTCCGCGTTCACGTTCGGTCGCAGGCGCATCGATCTGTCCGAGGTTTGGGTCGACGACGACCCCGTAATCGCGTCGTGCCCGTTCGTAGGAGACGTATCCGTTGCGAACGTCGCTCGCGACGCGTTCAGGAGCTCGCTCCAGCGGATCACCGTAGCCGCCGCCGCCGCCGCCCTGCGTCACCGCCAACACGTCGCCTACCTGAGCCAGCATGTTCGAAAACTTCGAGGTCGAAGGCGTCCCGAACCACTCCTTGAAGGTTCGATCCTGGCAGCCGCGCAGAATGCTGAAACGATTGACCGTTCCGTCGCGGCCACCGAAAAAGCCCGGCGGCGGCAGCACATGGCGGTCGGCGTTGGCCGTGAGGACGGTGGGCCGCAGCATCTCTAGATGGCGTGTCACACCGAGGCCGCCGCGCCATTTTCCGGCGCCGCCGAAGTCCTCGACGAGTTCGTATCGTTGAAATCTCACGGGGTAGCGTTGTTCCCACACTTCCATCGACTCATTCTTGCAATTCGACATCATGTGCCACTCGGCCGAGTTGCCATCCTTCGTCGCCCGCGCGCCACAACCGCCCGATTCGAAGACGTACCAAACGAAATCCTCGCCCGTTTCGGGATCACATCCGCCCGCGGTGAGGTTATTTCCTGTGGCGTAACAGCCGGCGGTCACCCGTTCCGGCAACAACTTACTCAGCGCCAGCAGCATGATCTCGCTGATCCGATCGCCCGGGTCGGCCGTCGACGCGAAACATGGCGCCGGATAAACCGGATTGACAAGGCTTCCAAGTGGCGCGCGCCAGTCGATGAGGTCGATAACGCCCTGATTGAGTGGTATGTTGGGATCGAGCACGGCGATCAACGGGGTATAGGTTGCCGCCCGCGCTACACCCTGCGAGCAGTTCACCGTCGATAGCGCCTGAGAATCGGTGCCGGCGAAATCGACGATGATCTTCTCGGGACCCTTCGTAATCGTCACTTGCACACGGTAGGGTCCGCCACCGAACCCGTCATCCTCCATATAGATGTCGTTCGCGGCGACGCTGGTGTTCGGTATGGCTTCCATGGCCTTCAGAAAGCGCCGTCGGGAGTAGTCGATGGCAGCGCTGAAACTGCTCAGCACCACATCCAGTCCGTAACGCCGGATGAGCGTTTGAAGGCGCCGCTCCGCGGTAATGTTGGACGCGATCTGTGCCTGGACATCGCCCCACCAGCGAAGCGGATGTTATGTTCGATGAGGTCTCGGATTTCGGTGGCAAGGACGCCCGCGCGATAGAGTTTGGTGGCGGGAATGCGCAGGGCCTCTTGGACAACGTGGCTCGCGGTCCCGGCCCAACCGCCCGGCGCCATGCCGCCGATATCGGTCCAATGCCCACGGTTCACCGAGAACCCTACCAGCGTCTTCTCGTAGAACATCGGTCGAAAAATTGCGCCATCCCCCTGGTGCGTCGCGCCGGTATAGGGGTCGTTATGGATGACGACGTCGCCCGGCTCGAAATGGCCGAACTTCTCGAGGAAGTGGCGCACCGGAAGGGTCAGGCCGCCGGCATGAACGTTGATGCCAGCGGCCTGGGCGATCATGTTCCCGTCGCGGTCGAACAGCCCGCAGGTAAAATCCTCACCCTCGCTGAAACAGGTCGAGTAGGCCGTCCGCACCGTTGTGCTCACCATCTCCTTCACGGTGGATAGCAGATAGTTTCGCAGGATCTCGGCGCTGAACGGATCGAGACCAGCCTCGTTCGTTGCCTGCGCATCGTCGTTCACACCGCGTCTCCCCTCAGCCGAAGGCTGCCGAATGGATCCACGTCGATGGTGCCGCCTGGGATGTAAAGCACCGAATCCCTCTCCTCTATGAGACAGGCCCCGGTGTGCCGCCAGCCGGGGGGCAGACCGTCGCGCCAGAAGATCGGCACCGGATGCTGCGCGAAGCCCGTCAACCTCTCGCCGATCGGTGCAGTATGGATCTCGTCCGGCTGAAACTGGGGCGCCTTGAGCCTCGACACCTGTCCGGTAACGGTCACTCTGATGTTGACGATCTCGGCGTCGTCCTCGAGCTTCGTCCCGTAAAGCCGCTCGTGCAGCCGCTCGAAATCTGCATAGAGACGCTCAAGGCCGACAGGTCCCGGTGGAACGGGGACTGGAACTTCGTGCGACTGCCCAACATACCGGACGTCCGCCCACCAATCGGCATAGACTTGTTCGATCGCTGTCTTGCTGTTGTCGAGGAATTCTCGAGCGGTGCGTTCGAGCGCGCGAAAATCCTGTCCTATCGTTTCGTCGGCACGAGACAGCGCGACCATCAGGCTCTTGGCCGCAGAATTCTTGAGATCGGCGGTGAGCAACCCGAAGGCGGAAAATGTGCTGGCGTTCCGGGGGAAGACGACCTCCTTCATCTCCATCTCGCGCGCCACCGCTGCGGCATGCTGGCCGCCGGCCCCGCCGAAGGCGACGAGAGCGAAATCGCGCGGGTCAGTGCCGCGCTTCACCGTCACTTCACGTATCGCTTCGGCGATGTTAGCGGTGACGATCCGATAGATGCCTCTGGCAGCCTCATCGACGTTGACGCCGACCGTATCGGCTATCGGTTGCAACGCGGCCTCGGCCTGTTCGCGATAGAGGCGAAGTCGACCGCCGAGCAGACCCTCTGGGTTGAGAATCCCGAGGATGAGATTGGCATCGGTCACCGTCGGCTTGACGCCGCCGCGGCCGTAGCACGCGGGGCCTGGATCCGAGCCGGCTGATGCCGGGCCGATCCGCAGCGCCCCGCCGGCATCGAACGAGACGATCGAGCCACCGCCGGCCCCGACCGAGTGGATGTCGATGCTCTGCGTGCGCGCTGGGATGCCCCACTCGACCTCGATGGTGTCCCGGGTATCCGGCTCGCCGTCGCGTATAAGGCAAACATCGAGGCTAGTTCCCCCCATGTCGATCGTGCACACGTTGGGAACGTCGAGGGTCGCGGCAAGAAAACGTCCGGCAAGCACGCCGGCGGCCGGTCCGGAGTACAGCAGTTGGATCGGGAAGCGCTCCGCTGTCGTACTCGGGATTACACCGCCGCCAGAATGCATATACCTAATCCCAGCTTTTTGCCGAAGCGCCGTCTCAAGCCGGCTCATGTAACTGTGCATGCGCGGCATGGCATAAGCGTTGAGCGTGGTTGTGCTTACACGCTCGTATTCGCGAATCCTCGGATCGACCTCCGAGGACAACGAAAGCGCGAGGTTCGGCGCGATCTCGCGGATGATGCCTGCGACAGCCTGCTCGTTTACTGGGTTGGCGTAGGCATTGAAGAGGCAAACGGCAATCGCGTCGACGCCCAGGTCAAGTAGTCGTTGCACAACGGCGTGCGTTTCGCTCGCGTCCACCGTCTTGAGGACGCCGCCGCTGTGGCTGACGCGCTCGCGGATCGTGAGCCGGAGGTGACGTGGAACCAGCGGCCTGGGTTTGTCCCATTGAAGGTCGTAAAGTTCATCGCGATAGGAGCGCTGGATTTCCAGCACATCACGGAATCCTTCGGTCGTGATGAGACCAACTTTCGCTCCCGTTCGCTCAATGATGAGGTTGGTAACGAGCGTGGTGCCATGCAGGAAGTGTGAGACCTCGTCGACGTCGATGTGCTGGTCGGCCACGGCGGTTAGGAAGCCGTCTTCCGGCGCGCGAGGGGTGGTCAGCGTCTTGGTTCGCTCCAGGCTTCCGGTTGCCTCGTCCAGCACGACCAGGTCGGTGAACGTTCCTCCGATATCGACACCCACTCGTTTCATACGTTCGCTCCTTCGTCTTCAATCAAGCCTCCCGCCGCACCCGGGCGGCGCCGAACGCTGTCGTCAGCCTGTGCGCGACCCCCTGAGATAGGCGGCGTGCTAGCACTAGACCCTGCGAATCCTCTGCCGTGTGTCTCAAATCTTGAAATCTATATCCTGGTAGGAGCGTTCTCCGTAATTTGGATAATGTTAAGCCTACCGTTTCCCGGCGGTCTGCCTTGGGCCTCCGTAGAGGCGATCGGAGGATGATTTAGAAAGAAGCCTTGGTATCGTCAGGACGTTAATCTTTCTCCGAAATGATAGCCTGATCCGAGTCTCAATACAACCACGGTCACGATATCGCCAATATCCAGAGGCTTTAAGCGGGCCTGCGCCCATCGCTGCGAGGCCGGCGAGCTGCCGTTCGTTCGGCGCTCGGTGATTGGCCGATTTCAACCAATAGTGGACATCTTTGATGCCGATTAAATCAGAATCGCACTTTCAGGGTTTGGCTTTTTGGTTAAAAGTGGATTTTTAGTTAATCATCGCCTGAAGATGACAGGCGCGGCGCTCGGGGGGCGAAATGCGTTTGAAGACAAGGCTGACGTAGAAGCTTGGGATCGAGCACCCAATACTTCTGGCACCCATGAACGTCTTGGCGGGCGGGAAGCTTGCTGCCGAAGTGTCCATTGCAGGCGCGTTGGGCATTATCGGCGGAGGCTATGGCGACCGAGATTGGCTAGAGCAGCAATTCGCGGCAGCGGGGGATGCAAGGGTTGGCTGCGGATTCATCACTTGGTCGATGGCGAGGGATCCGAAGCTGCTCGATCAGGTGTTGGACAAGCAGCCGGCGGCTTTGATGCTCTCCTTCGGGGAGGTCGAACCACACGCGTCGCGCGTCAAGGCGCGAGGAGTGCCGCTGATCTGCCAGGTGCAGGCAATGAAGTACCTCCGCGAAGCCGTCGATGCAGGCGCCGATATCATCGTTGCCGAGGGTTGCGAGGCCGGTGGTCATAGCGGCTACCGAGGCCTGTTCACGCTCGTTCCAGAAGCCGCCGACTATCTCGCCAAGC
Organism: uncultured Pseudomonadota bacterium; assembly: GCA_963832865.1. Lineage (GTDB taxonomy): Bacteria > Pseudomonadota > Alphaproteobacteria > Acetobacterales > Acetobacteraceae > Rhodopila. Next base: position 79,842 of record CAWHWH010000019.1, on the reverse strand, counting down.
GCTCACCCGATACCGTTCTGGTCGCGGCAGGCGGCGTGGGGGATGGCCGCGGTCTTGCCGCGGCGCTTATGCTGGGTGCAGAGGGCGTTCTTGTCGGAACGCGCTTCGTCGCCAGCCAGGAGTCGGAAGCGCCGGAAGGGTTTCGCCAGGCGATCATTGGAGCTGACGGCGACTCCACGATGAAATCGACCTCGGTCGACGTCGCTCGGAAGCGTTACTGGCCCAATCCGGAGTTCGTCGTTCGCGTTCTTAACAACACCTTTGTCGCCACGTGGCACGGGCGCGAGCGCGAGATGGAGAAGGCAATCGATATCGAGTGTGAACGCTTCTGGGCTGCCTTCAAGGCGGGGGACGCGGAAAACTCGGGTGTACTCATGGGAGAGGTGTCCGGAATAATTCGTGACGCGCCGCCAGCCGCGCAGATCGTCGAAAGCATGATCGCGCAGGCTTGCCAGTTCTTGGGTTCACACTCGCGTTACATTGTCCGCTAGGAAGTCGCAGATTTGGCCGGACCCCCGTTCCCGACGCCGGATGTCGTCAGATAACGGAATTGATCGCGATGCCTGGGTTGCGTTCTAGATCTGGATGGGACCAGAAGTTGCCCAGCGCGGCGACGATGTTTGCGCTTCGAAGCGTGATGTTGCCCGAGCCCGTCGAGTTCTTTACCTGCTCAACTAAGGCCCCGTTCGGGTCGATGCGGTCGAGGTCCTCGGCGCCCTCGAAGAACCAGGATCTGGCCCTCTTCGAGGTCTAGCCAAGCGTCGATGCTGCGGAGCATCTGGTACGAGTAGCCGCGAAGTGAATCGACTGCTTCCTGGGCTGGATCATTGTCTAGCGGAACGAGTTCCTCGCCTCGTTCATGACGAACCGTCCCGATGCAACGCCACGACCCCCTTCCGCGCCGCAACAAACGGTTGAGTATGTCGGTCATTGCTTGCCGGCGGCAGCTACAACAATTGGACCAAATGCGCCAGCACGGAACAGGACAGGCCTTGGGACATCCGCCGGCGGTTCAACACGGCGCCGTTCACCAGCAAGCCACCCACGGTCGACCCAATACTGGAAGAAAAAATACGCGCCGAATGGCCTGGCATTCTCAGATGGATGATCGACGGCGGCGTGGACTGGCAACCCAACGGCCTAATCGGCCCAGCGTGGTGACCGCCAGCTCCGCGGAATACTTCGGCGACCAGGACCTGCTGGCTCAATGGCTCGATGACTGCTGCGAGAGAAACGACAAGGACAGCCTGCCAACCAGGGACACGCTCCCCAGTCTGATCGCCTCCTGGCGGAACTAGGCGAAGGGCCGTGGCGAAGATCCGGGCAGCAGCAAGAGCTTCTCGATGGCACTGCTGGCGCGCGGTCTCAGCCGCAACAGGGATGGATACGGCATCCGGGGCCGTGGCTTTCGAGGCGTCAGGGTGCGCGTGCACTTCGAGCCGGACACTCGGTGATGGATCACAATCTGCATCAGGTGCGTCAGATGCGCGTTCCGGGTTCACGCCGATGCGGGTGCGTGCATGCGGACGTCATACGCGCGCGTATGCGCGTGTAGCGCTCAACCCGGAAAATGCGCGCATCTGACGCATCTGACGCAGATCGTTTTTTCGGGCGGAGGTGGGCGTGACGCCCCGAACTCAACACGTTTCGAAACGACTTTAGCAAAAAAGGAGGCCACATGGTGACGGACCCTCAATCAGTCGCAGACCTGGACGGATGTGTCGCTGATGGCCGCGGCGGCTATGAGGACTTAGCGCGGGCGATCATGGACGGCGGACCTGCGTCCCGGTCGGCGCCGGACTCTTCATGCTGATGGGCAATCTGGAGGACGCGGCCGGGGCGATACAGCCGGATGACGATGACGATCCAATCGTTCCAATGCCGGACGATCTGGGGCTGGTCGAAAGCCACCCGGATCGCCGGGTCCAGTGCGTGATTGAACTATTGCGCCGCTGATCAATCGCAAAGGACGAAGTCAGCTCCGGCGAAACATACAGAGTCCGGCGGGGTTGGCGCCGGAGTGAGTGTCGGAGTTGGCGTGGGTTAGGGCTCAGCGGTCGGGGGAGCGGCGACCGGCCCTTTCCAAGTCCCGTTACTAAAGATGTACCAATGCGAACTGGTGGCATCCTTGCCCCAAATGGTGTTGTTGGAGTAGCTCAGCGCAGCAATGCCCCCGCCGCCGGGAACGGACGCACCGTTTTTGTCAACGTCACCCGTTGCGGTCAAAGTCCAAATATTGCCGGCGGCGTCCACGATTGAGCCACCGCTGGTCGGCGTGAGCATGGTCGATACCGGTTCGGGGATCGGCGTGGGTGTCGCGGCTGACGCTGGACTGGCCGTCATCGGTGTAGGGGGTCTGGGAGCCGCTCCAGGCCTCTTCACAACAGAAGGAGAGAGGTGTCGAGCAGCCTTACGCAGGGACATGATCGTTCTCCCAACGCCGGGATCACGCGTGAGCCCCGTTGATTGCGAACGCAGCGAGACGAATTGTGAGCGGAACATCCGTCCCGTTCGGGCCGACCGATCTTCAAGTTGGCGCTTCATCGTAACCGCGCATGCGGTCATCATGAAAAGATCCGGACTCTTGGAGCCGATGGAATTACTGCTGAAGAAGATGAACGCAGCCGCAAGGAGCAACCATCCGCTTCCAGGGTAGGCCTGTCGCAGGTATAAGAAGTAAATGACCAAACTGAGGACTAAAATCGGCGATCCGATAATCCCTAAGTTCAAAAATATCAAAATAAGAGGATTTTCGACACCGTTGAGTCCAACTTGCTCATAGATTAGCTCCACATCAGCGCTAGGGGTTCCATACAAAGCCTGCGGGAGGTTTACCTCACTAAGAACCTTCCACTGGTCAGACCTCACCTCAGCACTCTCATCGTAATACGCGCGAGCAGCAAGTCGTTCGCCTACGGGTGTCTCGGTTAACAAGTACGCCGCTAGGGGACCCAGAAGGCAAACTGCCATGAGAATCATTCCCAACAAACGGCCGTTGACCCGGCCGTTGAGGAAATCCCGTGTAAAAGTGATTATCACCCGCGCCACAAGCAGTCCGATCGTAACGCCCAGCGCCGCCCGGCCACCGAAGCCAAGAAGTCCAACCGCAAAGATGCCAAAGAGAATTGCGCGGACTTCTGAACCGCAACCTGGTTTCGATAACAAGAAATAACGCAAAGGCGGTTGCCATTGCTCCGGTCAATGGATGGGTATAAAGGGCGGTCGGTCGGAATTCGTCACTCCCGTCGTCAGAATACACCTTTCCGTTATCCGATTTTATGTCCAAAGGAATAAAATGCTCCTGGTGGACATACTCAGCGAGAGAAATCAGGACGTTGACCATACAGAGGAATAATATTAGTCGCGCGAGGATCCGCCTTTGTCGCTCGCTGGCGCTAAACATTGCGATCGCAAGTCCACCTGCCGACAGATAATTATCAATATATATACCCACGCCGGTGATCCCGACGTTGACGTACGCGAACAATGTACAAAATATCGTGAGGCCGATGAAGAAACACAGCGCTGGCGCTTTACCGAACACATATCCAAGCCCGCGACCGTGGAACGACCCGGACGCCACCGACGCCATCGCTGCCATAGCGGCGAGGTACGTAGCAGGGTGAATCTTGAGGAGAGGATTTCCCCCCTGGTCTGCGTAATGGGTCCCGAGCACATTAAGCGTGTTGCCCGAAATGGTGAACGACGCGAAAACCGCCAGGAAAGTAAGCGCGAACGCAAAGGGAGCCATGCCGGCATGCGCATGACCTCTCGCTGGAACCCCTGCATATAGAGATGCCCGGAGCGCCCTCGACGACGGCTCGTATAGACCGGCGCTGGCCATTTGGATCCTTTCCCCAGTAGCTAAGCTCGCAAGGAATCCCGCCACATCAGATTCCGCAACGCGGGCAGGAATAGGATACAGGCCGCCAATATGCACATCAACGGTACGACAGGCGCTGAGTATCTTGCAACCGCAATTATCACCAGGTGGGGCAGAACATACATAACAATGGAAATCACGAGAAGCCAACTCCGCCGCTCTCTTCGGACAGCAACCACCGCTCCACAAAGGAAAACAAGAATAAAAGGTAGCATGACAATAATGTTGATAAGCGTTGCCTTATATGTCCGGCCCTGGAACCAGAAGGCCCAGCAGTTGTGGACAATGGCGCGTGCGAGCAGAACCGGATGTTCCCGATATTGGGTCCAACCTCGGCGGCCCAGCTCATTGGAAAAGGCTATCTCATCCTGGACGCGATAGAATTGGGGGAAAAAGTCCCTCTCCCGCATCCGAAGTCCCATTTCGTGCCCAATGCGCACCTGCTCCTTCGCCGCGTCTTTGAGAAGGACCATGCTATCCTCCCCATTGCTCGCGTTCCTTTCCGCCTCCTCACCTTGAAATACCGCAAGACCAGTAACCGTCATCGTAGGGACGAATTGCCCTGAAATCTCAAAATTCCTCACGACCCACGGCATCATCACGAGTGCTGCTGTGATGGCAGCCAGCGCAAAATGACGGAACGTAATCCAAAGCGGACGGCGCATCTGAGAGGGCCATATAAGAAACAAAAAGACGACCGGAAATATCAGCGCGACCGTTGCCTTAACGAGCATCGTATATCCAAGCGCCAGGCCGGATAATATAAAATCCCACGAACGTTGACTGTCGATCGCTCGGAGTAGTAGCCATATCGTGGCCGTCAGGGCCAGCGTCAAGGTGGTGTCACTGCCAGCGCGGGTGTCTGACAGCATTGAAACTGGGTGAAATAGAAAAAGAAAGACTGCAAGTAAGGAGACGAGCTTAACCCCAAACAGACGTTGTGAGATAAAATAGACAATTGCTGCGGTAACTGCTGACATCAGATATTGGACGATTTGCACCACCAGCAGAGACTTGCCAAACAGCGCAAAAATCCCGGCAAGCACTAAAACGAAACCTGGAGACCGGAGCATCGTCTCCGAGGTGTCGGCATACATCCGATAACCATGCCCATCGATCAGGTTGTCGGCGATCAAATCATAATCGTCGGGAAAAAGGTTGGATTTGTAATTCTCCCCCAGGGTCTGGGTCAAGGCTGGAATCAAGGCAAATGCAATTACCGCCTTCAAGACAAGAAGCAAGAGGAACAATGTAACCACCGTCCGCGTGGGTACAGACGGGAACGCAACACCTCGGCAAGACATCTCCGATCCGCGGTGCGTCATATCGACTTATGCACCCGCGGGGGAGTGGACGGTTTGCCCTGGCCATCTTCATAGGAGCCGGGGCTGGCTGGTACGATGCCAACCTCTCGATCGGCGAACCAGATAACATCGTCAGGCTCGGCGGGATCGCACCATTGCGGCCGATCCCCGTTAAATCCCCACGACTCGTTACACTTACGATAACACACCGCGAGACAACGCTTGCCGGAATACAGAATGCTCGTGGTCGGCAGTGCTTCGCCTGTCTTGGCTCGAAGAATGGGCATCAGTCGGTATCGATCACTGATGCCCGGATGTGCAACAGGTTGAGGAAGAACGCCCCATAGACCAGATGCAAGCCGACCATGATCGCGGCACCCGAGGGGATCACCAGCCGCATGGTCTGGGTCACGTTCAACCCACCGAATTCGACATTACTCCAGCTATGTAAGGCGACAACGCCGAGAATCAGTCCCGCCAAAATAAGCACACCGCCTGCGATCAGACAGCGTTCAAGTGAGGCGTGCCCGACCAGCTTGAGGAAATGCGGATCAGGCGCCACGATTCCCTCACGCATCCCGTATATCTTGCTGAATACCCAAAATGACATTGAATGCACGCCGATTACTACCGCCAGCGCCGAATAGTAGAGCGTGTGGATGTCCAGCGAGACACCGCCAATTACACGCGTATGCGGCAATAGCCATAGCATCAACATGGCTCCCAAACCGGCGAGTGTCGCACCGGGATAAAGGAACAGCCAATTCGGCGAGAACAGCAACAGAAACCGAAGATGGCGCCAACCATCATGCCAGCTTCGCAAATGCGGCGGACGCGAGCGACCATCGGGCGAAAGCGTAGTTGGCACCTCGGTCATCCGCAGGCGATGAATTGTTGCCTTGACAACCATTTCGCTGGCAAACTCCATACCGGAGCTTTGCAGATCAAGGCCAAGGATGGAGCTGCGTTCAAACCCACGCAAGCCGCAATGAAAATCGCCGCACTCGCTGCGAAAGAACAACCGCCCGATACCGGTCAACACCGGGTTGCCCAGATAACGGTGCAGCGGTGGCATTGCACCGGGCATAATGCCGCCCTTGAAGCGGTTGCCCATGACTAGCTGATAGCCTGCCCGCAACTTGTCAACAAACTCGTCGAGGTGACTGAAATCATAGCTGTCGTCGCTATCGCCCATGATGAGGTACTTGCCTTTCGCTGCGCGTATGCCGTAGCGTAGGGCACTGCCATATCCCTTGGTGGGCACCGGCACGACGCGAGCACCATCCTGCTCAGCGATCGTCTGCGAGCCATCTGTACTGCCGTTATCGGCAATCAGGATCTCGCCGCGTACGCCGGATCGGGCGAGAAAGCTTTGAGCCTTGCGGATGCAGGCCGCTAAGGTTTCGGCTTCATTAAGGCAAGGCATCAGGATCGTGAGTTCCAATTCCTCAACGAGTGAGGGTGATTCGGCGTCCAATACAGTGTTGCCCATAGTATTGCCTTGTGACGATTTTGACGATTACGCTTTATGCACCATCATCACCAGATTGCTGGTCCATCCCAACAATCGAGCCGGTGCGAAACTGTATTTGCAAGATGGAAAGCGCCGCATGATCTCACGAAGCTCGGCTTCCGTGGCCAAATTAAGATTGGCTTCGTCAGCGAAGAATCCGTACCCAGTTTTGGTATAGATCGCTCGGCACCACGGCTTCGGCAACCAATGGACAAGCGGCACTTGCGTATGCACCTCAATCGGAAACCACCGATTCGGCGTCGTGATACAGACCCCGCGCCGCGCCACGCGCAAACATTCCTCGACCATTTTTATTTGATTGGCTTTTGACCCCACATGTTCCAGTACCGCCGACGAGTGCACTAAATCAAACGATGCATCGTCGAACGGTAAATCGAGTGCATTGGCATGTTTAAATGCGATGCCGGGATACAAGGTTTCGAGAAAACTGGCATCATCGATCCCGGCGGCTGTGATCCGATCCTTGTAGGGATACAACGCCTCCAAGTAATTCGAAGACGAATAAGTCTGATCGGATGTCACGCCAATATCCAAAATGGATTCCGATGGCCTTGGCGTGAATTCGTCCATGAACGAAGCGAACATACGCTTCCGCATCATCGTCGCGACGCGGATCGACACCGAGTCCGGTTTGGCAAGATTATATTGAGCGTTCGGAGTAGCTTCCATGCAATCGCTTCCCTTTACTAAAGGCCCAAAAACTTCAGGCACATAGTTTGTTGTCGCCACCACCACGGCGATAACAGCAAAGGATAAGATATCTCCCCAACCTGGAAGCCGGCGGAAATTGCTTGAGCAAGCATTTCGGTTGTAGAACACAAAATCATCTGAGGATTTGCGAGGCGGCAGGCGTTGCAGTTCAGCGCGACTCCATGCTCGATAACCTGCGTGATACGCAGACAGTTTTTGGCCGACCAGGATGTTTTGCGTCAATGTGGGAAAGCGGTTTTCCACATATTTGTAAAGAGGGCATCCCGCCAGACAACGCCCCACGCCCCAGGATTCGCGACGCAAGCACCCTATCAAACTGTTCAGATGCGCTCATTGAGGCCATCGCCGAGGCGTGCCTCGGCGTGTATTGATAATCCGGGTGCAGCATCACGACGATGTCGGCACCCCTAGCAAGCGCGGCGGTATACGAGGTTTGCTGATTGCCGCCGTATCCTCGATCGCGTTCGTGCCGGATCGCCTGGAGCCCAAGTTCGCGGGCGAGCCCAAATGTGTTGTCTTTACTCGCGTCATCAGTCAGTGTGACTTGATCGACGATATCCGTCGGGACCTCAGCGACGGGTTGACGCAGCGTCTTCTCGGCGTTGTGAGCCGGCAGTACGACGACAACTTTCTTTCCAGAGAGCATTATATAAAATCTTCCGCCTGTCTTAGCCGCGCACCTGCTGGCAGCCACAGGCCTATGGCTTCAGCGCTCGGCGTGAAGCGACAAACTTTGACTCAGGCCATAGGTTCCGTACTGCCATCTAGCCACGGAAATTGTAGTTGCTGTGTCGACGATATGACCCGAGACCGCATACTATAGCAATAGCACCGGCATCACATCGTTGAGATGGCCGCCGGCCGTCGCCTTCGCTCAGCGGCCGACGTTGTATTATGTTCCGAACTCAACTAGAAGTTGTTCCAGCTAATTTCTGAGGATGCTTTGGAGCGGAGAGGCGCTCCGGAGTAAGCTCAGGGTCTGCGTCCGCAACGGGAAGTCACGCCAATATCTTCACGACGGTGAGCCCCAAAACCTCCATACACCAGGGTGGTAACGCGCTCCGCCGGTCACGGTGCGAGCAAGTCGGCGGCCGCCTGCGCTGCTCTGATTTTTTGCTGTTGCCGGAAGGAGAGATCAGCGCGTAGGCAGTCGTGTAGAACTTATCACGGAAGCGAACCACTTGCTCAAACGTCAGCCGATCGACAGTACTCCGATCTTCCCGGGTCGCCCGCAACTCGGCGGGCTCCCTGGCAGCTTTGAAACAACTTTGCATTGTGCGTAGCCCACGCCTTGCCGCACGAGGATGGTAGCGACAGCGGCGGCGTCGCGTTTCCCGGAGGCCGTTGCCCCGCGCCTTACGGCGTCCGGGGTTCAAATCGTGGGTCTTCAACGGAACTCATGAGGGCCACGGTAACTGCGAGCAGGGAGCAGATGAGGCCATCGTTGTCGCCAAAAGATCGGCGGGCGTTGCGCTGCGGACGTCCGCTATTCCGGCGCCGGCCCAAAATAATCAGCCAAGTTATTGCGGAACAATTTCATCGTCAAACAGAAGAAGAGGTCATATAATGCAAAAGTTATGGCTGGCGTCGACCATCCTGTTCGGCGCGGTCGCCGCTGTTGCGCCCGCATCGGCGGAGAGCGCGTCAGGCACGTCGGCCCTGCCGGCGACGGCTGCCGCGGAGGCCTCGGCGTCATGCCCGGCTGTGGGTTCGAGCGACAGCGGTTTCCGGGTCACGAATGGCGTGATCATTGGGCCAAACGGGCCATATGTCGTGCGCGGGGTTAATATCTATGCCTACAGTATGGCAGCCACGAATAATGGTGCCGCGATCAAGGCCACGTTCAAGGGATTAAACTTTCTCCGTTATATTACACGGCCTCTGAACGCCCCGGGGACATATGATCCCATCGTAAACTATCTCACCTCGCTGGGGGTGGTCGTGGAGTTCGAGGACCACCCGGACGGAGGAGGCGCACAAGGCTTGGTCTACACAGGCGCCCGGCTGGCTGCCGAGAGCGCCTGGTATGCCGCCATGGCCGCTCACTTCAAGGCTAATCCTTATGTCTGGTTCGGAACCTACAATGAGCCGCCGACCCAAGGTGGATCGCTGTCGGCGTGGCAGCGCGCGACCTACGACGCTGTGCGGAGCACAGGCAATAACAATCCGATCATGCTTGAAGTATCAGGCAGCAGACCCTGGAATCTGCAAAAGGCGCTGGACCCATCTTACTACGCCGCTATGACGAACGTAATTTGGGACGTGCATGTTTATCCCTATCAAAATAACTTCAATACCGATCCGACGTCGATAGCCGACAACATCAATGGCATGATTGCCGCCGCGCAGACGATCCAGAGCGCCGACGGCATCGTGCCAGTCATCGTCGGTGAAGCAGGGGTGACGATGGAAGGGGGGCTAGCTCCAAATGGGTACGCCACAGTCGAAGCGCTGATCAACGTGGCTCAAAAAGGGTCCATGGGGGGCCTCGCCCCGTTTGTCTGGTACGCCAATGCGGAAATCGGGTCCGACACACCAAACAATCTGACGGACAGGAGCGGCAACCCGACCAATCCCTATGGTCGGATGGTGCAACGTTATATCGGCACCGATACGGGCCCGCTAACGCAGTGCCGACAGAAAATGTCGCCGGCAGCAAGACGGTCAACACGCTGACCGGCGGCAAGTAGCCCAATGGTCTTTGGGGGCCAATCGCACAGTGATTTTCCTCGTGGCGGTGTCGCGGATCGCGATGCTGCACTCACCATCGCCGCAACCGTCGCCAACGCCCCTGGCATTCTCCCCGCCCAACCGATCGATGCGGAGTCATTTGACCGGTTGCTTCAATGCTGACCGTAGGCGGCCAGCAGTGATTATGGCGGAGCTCACTCCCGGTCGGATGCTAGCTCGCCGGGGCAGCGAGCGAAGCTCCTGAGGACTAGTGGCGGTGGGGGCGCCCGTCCAGGGGTTCGTCATCTGCCTGGCCGTATATTTCGCGCGTCAACCGGTCGGTCAGGGCTTCGGGCGCGCCGTCGAACACGATCCGGCCGGCCGACATACCGATGATCCGGCGGCAGTAGGCGCGGGCCGTGTCGAGCGTATGCAGGTTGGTCAGGACGGTGATGCCGTCGCGACGGTTGATATCGGTCAGCGCGTCCATGACCAGCTTGGCGTTCATCGGGTCGAGCGAGGCGATCGGTTCGTCCGCCAGCACCATCCGCGGCCGCTGCATCAAGGCTCGAGCGATGGCAACCCGTTGCTGTTGGCCGCCGGATAGCGCGTCGGCGCGGTTCATCGCGACATCTGCCACCCCGAGCCGATCCAGCGCACGCAGGGCTAGCGCGCGTTCGGTCGGGGTGAACCATCTCAGTAACACGCGGAGCGGGGAGATCTCATAAAGCCGGCCGCACATGACATTCGTCAGGACGTCGAGACGGTTCACCAGGTTGAACTGCTGAAAGATCATGGCGGTGCGGGCGCGCCAGGCCCGCAACTCCCTGCCGCGGAGCGCCGCCACGTCGGTGTCGCCGGAGAGGATCTTTCCTTCGGACGGATCGATCAGCCGGTTGATCAATCGCAACAGGGTGGACTTGCCGGCGCCGGACCGGCCGATGATTCCCACCATCTCGCCGTCGGCGATCGTTACGCTAACGTTGTTCACGGCGTGATTGTCGCCAAAGCGTCGCGTCAAATCAACGAGCTGAAGCAAGGGATCGCCCTGTCGGTGATGAGGTCGGTCCGGACCTTCGGTAATCGCAGAATGTCAGACATTCGGGAGGGCGCCGCGGTGGTGATGGCTTCACGTCCTTAGAGCGAATATGGCGGCTCGCGGTGTAGTGCGCGAATGACAGAATATTACATTCCAATATCACTCTTGACTCGTATTATATACGAGTACGTTATAATAAAGCGAGTATGACCATTTTTCCGCTGATTCCGGCCTCATCCAATTCGTAAGCCTTTTTATCTGGAGACGCCGTGAGCTTTCTGCTGGATCGCATCGTCGATCAATCCGGATTGTTGAAATGTAATAATCTGTAAGGTTTTCAGTCAATGGCTAGATAGCCACGTTTTTCTGTTGAATGACTTCACGGTTTCGTGTGCACCCTCGCGTCATTCGATCACCTTTTCGGGAGGTTCATGACATGAGCGGCACACAGATTTCGGCGTCCAACCAGCCAAGCATACTCACGCCAACCTCCGGTGGCACGCTAACAGACGCAAGTGGGAACGAGTGGACCCTCACCTCGGCAGGTGTGGTCGATGAAAACGGCACACCCGTTCCTAACGGTTCTGATACTTCCGCTTTCGCGATCGTTGGCAGTCTGTATTACGGGCAGGACGCGACAACTCAGGATTGGTACACCTACTCGCCAGCAAGCCAATCCTGGACCAGCTCGGCCGCTCCTGTCCTGACACCAACACCGACCCCGACCTCGACACCCATTCCGCCGACCCCCACGCCTACTCCTGCCCCCACCGATGAAGAAATAACCCCTACCTCCGGTGGTACTCTTACCGACGCTAGTGGGAACCAGTGGACGTTGACCTCGGCCGGTGTAGTCGAAGAAAACGGCACACCCGTGCCGGACGGCTCTGACACTTCCGCGTTCGCCATCGTGGATAACGTGTACTATGGGCAGGACGCGGCAACTCAGGATTGGTACACCTACTCGCCAGCAAGCCAATCCTGGACCAGCTCGGTCGCTCCTGTCCTGACACCAACACCGACCCCGACACCCATTCCGCCGACCCCCACGCCTACTCCTGCCCCCACCGGTGAAGAAATAACCCCTACCTCCGGTGGTACTCTTACGGACGCAAGTGGGAACCAGTGGACGCTGACCTCGGCCAGTGTGGTCGAAGAAAACGGCACACCCGTGCCGAACGGCTCTGACACCGCCGCCTTCGCAATCGTTGGCAATATGTATTACGGACAGGACGCGACAACTCAGGACTGGTACACCTACTCGCCAGCAAGTCAATCCTGGACCAGCGCGGCCGCTCCTGTTCTGACACCAACACCGACCCCGCCACACCAACACCAACACCAACACCAACACCAACACCAACACCAACACCAACACCAACACCAACACCAACACCAACCCCGACCGCGTCGCCCAACGACACCGTTGTGCAAGCCGGTTCAACAGGCGCGATCACCGATGCCGCCAGCAACCGCTGGACGATATCGTCCAGCAACTCCGTCCTGGAGAACGGGCAGGCGGCTGCATTCAGCGCCAACGTCGCCGAGATTGCCTACGTCAGTAAGACGGTGTGGCAGGAGAACACCTCTAATCAATGGTACAGCTGGACAGGGTCAGGATGGAGCGCCGGCAATGATCCCTTACCGGTCGCAACCCCGACCCCCACACCTACCCCCCCAACACCGACGCCTACTCCAACACCTACTCCTACCGGTGAAGAAATAACCCCTGCCTCCGGTGGTACTCTTACGGACGCAAGTGGGAACACGTGGACGCTCACCTCGGCCGGTGTGGTCGAAGAAAACGGCACACCCGTGCCGAACGGCTCTGACACCGCCGCCTTCGCAATCGTTGGCAATGTGTATTACGGACAGGACGCGACAACTCAGGATTGGTACACCTACTCGCCAGCAAGTCAATCCTGGACCAGCGCGGCCGCTCCTGTTCTGACACCAACACCGACCCCGACGCCCCCACCAACACCAACACCAACACCAACACCAACACCAACACCAACACCAACACCAACACCAACACCAACACCGACACCGACACCGACCGGTACACCGACGCCGACATTCACGACGGCGAACGGGCAAATCTACAGCCCGTCCGGGACACCATTCATCGCCCGCGGGGTGGACGTTCACGACTTTAATCTGACAGCGGCCTCGCAGATGCTGCCCACTACTTTCCCGGGCATCAACATGGTTCGGGTCGACGTCGAGACTTATTCCGATCCCTCCACTTTTGCGGCTGCAGTAAATACGCTGACAGCACAAGGCATCGTCGTCGAGTTCAGCGACTACACCAACTCGACTGGCCAAAACGCCGGTGGTAGCGCCGGAGTCGTCTACACAGGCAGTGAACTGGCCACCGAGTTCGGCCTGGTATGCATCGATGGCGTCTTACTTCAAGAATAACCCGTATGTCTGGCTCGGCACTGACAACGAGCCAGCAACGGCAGGGGGATCGCTGTCAGACTGGCAATTGGCAACATACAACGCGATCCGCGACACAGGAAATACTAATCCGATGCTGCTGGAACCGTCGGGAAGCCGGCCACCCGGTTACGGCGGGACTCCGCTGCAAGCGGCTATGAACCCGGCTGACTACACCACGATGACGAATGTCATCTGGGATCCGCACTGCTATGGATACCAGAGCAGTTATGACACCAACCAAGCGGACGTGAATGCAAACGTCCAAGCGATGATCACAGCCTCCCAGACGATCCAGGGCGCGGACGGCGTCATTCCCGTCATCATCGGCGAGTACGGTCCCGGCACCGATCCAAACGGCACGCAGGAGGTCACGGCGGTGATCAATAGCGGCGTCGGCTCCACTGCCTGGGCTTGGGATGACCAGGGGTCAGTGGATCCGACGACGATACAGGATGGCAACCAGATCATGCTCGGCACCGGCTTTACGGCCTACGGCCAACAGGTCGCGACCTTCATCGCAGGCAATTTGGCGAGCGGCAGCGCTACCAGCGCCACGGTCGGGCAGAGCCAGGTTTCCAACGGCGCCAAGTCAGGCACCACGATGCAACTCCTCGAGGGTGCGGGGGCTGGCGTTAGCCCGTCCAGCGGCGAGCAAACCTATGTAATCCCGGCTGCCGGCAACGGGGTGGAAGCCTTCACCAGCAACATCCTGGCCATGGGGGACACCTTGAACCTGACGACGGCACTGGCGGCGACCAACTGGAACGGATCGGACTCCACACTATCGAACTATCTGAAGGTGACCCACTCGACACAGGCGGCGAACACTGTCGATCTCAGCCACCTCCGGCGGTTCAGGCGTGGTGATCGCGACTATCGACGGTGCGACCAGCGCGACCCTGAGTAGCCTACTGGCCCACTCGATTACCTGATCGGGCACCTGACGTGGAAGCGCCGCCGGGTAAGACCCTGGCGGCGTCGCCACGGCAAGTGTACCTCGCCGGAGATGCGACGTGGTTTGCGCCCCGCGTCAGATCAACGGATCTGCCTGCAGGATAGCCTGTCGATGGTGGTGCCGACCGACCAATCGCCGCATTTCGAGCGTCCACTCGCCGAGATTTTCCAACGCACCTTCGGTTCGGCTTATCGCCGGCGCACCACCGCCGGCGAAGATATAGTGAAGCCAGGGATTGAGGCTGTTCATACTAGCAAAGCAGGTCAGCCGCCACGATCCTGGACATCGGCTGGATGCTGGCATGGAGATGCAGGGACAACGCTGCGCACACCTTGCGCCGAAACATAAAGTCAAAAGGTGAGGCGCGCAGTGAGGATCCAGGCACGGTCGTACGTTGGCGTCAGTACGGGCTCCTTGGTTAGCGCCGGTGAGACTGCGAATTGATACCCCGCGCCGATGATGAAACGCACCCGATCATGGATCTCAAATCGGCCGAGTATAAGTCCCGGAGTAAGAAAAATCTGGTTCTTACCACCGCGCAGCCCGTTTGCCCAGTAAGTGTAATTCATTTCGAATTCAGGCCAAAAATACCGGAGGACATGATACTGCAATGCAACATTCGTCGCGATCGAAGTGCCGATAATGTCGTGATGGGCCAGCGGCACGGGTATCCCGACTGTCGCCTGAATATTGAAGTCCCCCCAGCCCTTGCCGCCGGCCAGGGTTGGCGTGATTATCCAGGAGCGATTGGTGAATGCCGGGGTGCCGGTCGGGGCTGTGAAACCAAGAAACGCCGTGACGATATAATTGCCGTTCTGCTCATTGGCGCTCAGTAGTCGTTGCTTGATGATCAGGAACTGATCATCGGCCCAACCGCTCGCGGGCTTCTTGTTGTAGCGTTCCTGGTAGGCGGGCGGATTGATCAGGACCTCGTTTGTTGTTGTCGGAATGAGTTCCAGACCCTTGCCGCTGCCATATGTATCAAGGACCCCGCCATTACCCAGGTTCTGCCAATATTGGTCGTAGCGAACCTCCTGTTCGAGACGCGGCGTGACGGTAACCAAGGGGGTCATCCAGTGTGGCTGGCTTGCTTGGGCCTGGTTCACGCGTGCAAAGTAATCAGAGAAAAAATTTGAGAAATTCGAGACAGGCGCGGGTGTGGATGCGTCGGTCGGGGGTGCGGGGTTCTGCGTCAGAAGCAGAATTCGTCTGGGTATCGTCGGCAGGTGGCGGCGTGATCGAAATCGAAATCGGCGCACTGAGCGGGCTATCGGCTTGGGCCGCGGACGCGGACCAAAAACCGGCAAGAACTGCCGCAGTCAAAAGGCAGATACAGCGCACTCAGACCTCCCATCGATCAGGCTCCCGTTCCATCGACGGGCTGAACGTTATGTCCACTCGGTTACATCGCATGAGAACGAATAGCCGACAATCCCTTATTGCGGCGATCCATCGGTGAACGAACCAACGGTCACGCGGACGTGATATTGCGACCAACTGCACCGACCACAGGCGCAAGCAGGCAATTGAGCGCCCCTGATTCGGACTTGGCGATAAAGCGCAGTTGTCACTGCGAATGCCGTCGGCGTCGAGCCTGCGGTATCTTGCCACAACGGCGATCTGCTTTTGGGAAACTAGCGTTTTGGCATCGGTCCAAAATGCCACGGCGATATTCTGCAAATGCTGTGTCGCACCCCCGGGGGAGCGCCATGATGGGCGGGGTCGGTGGAGTGACATCGATACCGTGACGCCGTGACGGGTGGTGGGTGCCACCGTCAGACGGGCGAACTTCATAGCGGGGGCACTAGAACCAGTTCGCCTTGTCGACGACGTTCCGCAACGTCTCTCCAGTCGCGAACGCCCGACAGTTGTCTTCGATGATCTGAAACCGTCGCTCGTTCAGATGTGGACCGTACCCGGCCATATGCGGCGTCAGCAGCACGTTCGGCATCCCCCACAGCGGGTGCTCGGCCGGTAGCGGTTCCTGTTCGAAAACGTCAAGCGCGGCACCAGCGATTTTGCCGACCCCTAAGGCCGCCACCAGATCGTCCAGCTTCGTCGTCATGCCGCGACCGATGTTGATGAAGAACGCATCCGCGCTTCATCAGCCGGAACTTTGTCGTGTTGAAGAAACCTTCTGTCGCCGGCGTGTGCGGCACCGTCAGGATGACAAAGTCGGCCTGTGGCAGCAGGCCGATCCAACCCCTCGGGCGGATGCAACTCGGCGACCGGTTCCGGCCTTTCGGTCCGGCGCGCATCGACGGCCAGCACACGCACGCCGAACGCGGACAACAGGCGCGCGGTCTCGGCACCGATGCCGCCAAGGCCGACGATCAATGCCGTCGCGCCGGGCAGCGGAACGACCCCCCTGTCCTCCCCCGGCTTCTTCCACTCTCGGCGTAATTGCTGCGGGATATAGACATGCAGCCCGCGAGCAAAGGCCAGGACGAAGGCCAGGATATGAGCACTGATATGGTCGTTGTAGATCTCTCGAAAATTGGTGACGGTCAGTGGATGCGAGACAAGTTCGCTATAGTAGTAACCCGCCGGAGGTGCGGCCTGCGGTGCCTGCAGCCATCGCAGCCGGCGCGCCTTCGCTAGCAGGTCCGCGGGCAGTGTGCCGAAGGCGGCATCCGCTGTGACGATCGCGGCGGCGGCGGCGTTGCGGTCCTCGGCGAGAACCAGCTTCATCCCGGGAACGGAATCCGACAGCCGCCGAGCCCACTGACGGGTCAGATCGGTCTGGGGCGGCAGCATAAGAAAGGTGAATTCATTCGTCATGACGTGATCCTCCGGCAACGCTCCGCAATCCATACCACTCGCGAGCCCCCGACGTGGCAAGGCCTCCCCGCTCTTGCGGCACACTCCAAACCGGCCGACGCTGGCCCTCATTCAGGGGAGAGCACGAAACATGGAATTCGGCATGTTCCACGAGTTTCAGCGGCGGCCGGGCCAGACCGAAGCCGAGGCCTTCGCCGAGTCATTCGCTCAGGTGGACGAAGCCGAGGCCGCCGGCCTCGATGTTATGTGGCTGGCGGAACTGCACAACGCCCCCGAACGCTCGGTTCTCGCCGCGCCGCTGAACATCGCCAGTGCCGTCGCGATGCGGACCAAGCGCATGAAGATCGGCATCGCGGTCCAAGTCCTGCCGCTGTGCCATCCGGTGAGGATCGCCGAGGAAGCCACCACGGTTGATCACATTAGCCATGGCCGGCTGATCTTCGGCGTCGGGCGCAGCGGATTTCCTCGCACCTATGAGGCTTACGGCATCTCCTACGCCGAAAGCCGGGAACGTTTCGCCGAGGTGCTGGAAATCCTCAAGCGCGCCTGGACCCAGGAAACGTTCTCGTTCCACGGTCAGTTCTATCACTTCGAGAACATCTGCGTGGTGCCGAAACCATACCAATCGCCTTACCCGGAGCTGCGGATCGCGGTGAACAGCCCCGACTCGTACCAACAGACAGGCGAGGCCGGGATGCCGATCTTCGTCGCCACCCGCTTGGGCGACCTGGACGAGCTGGTGCCGAACCTGCGGGTTTACCGGGAGGCTTGGGCTGCGGCCGGTCATCCTGGCGACGGCAAGGTCTATCTCCGCGTTCCGGTGTATATCGCCGAAACCGAGCAAAAGGCGCGCGAGGAACCGCATGAGAGCGTCATGTTCTTTTACAAATACCTTGGCGAGCGGATCGAGGCCTCTGCCTTGCAGGAAGGCGCTCGGGCGATCGAGAACCGCGCGGAACGCGGTCAGCGGCTGCAGACGATTGATTACGAGGATGTGCTGAAAAGCAAGATCGTCGTCGGCACACCGGCGATGGTGGCCGATCGCATCGCTGGATTAACGAAAACGCTGGGGCTGTCGGGGATCCTCGCGGAGATGAACTGCGGGATGCGCATTCCGCACGACCGCGTGGTCAGGTCGCTGCGGTTGATGTGCTCGGAAGTGATGCCACATTTGCGTGATTAGATCGGAACTGTTCCACAATCCCCCTGATGTCATTTTCTTTTCGCTCTGAAACCGCTATTGTTGTGTGTCTGTTGCCCTTTCGCGGGTCGAGACGGAAACAACAAGGTTCTTATCCGGGAGCAGGCTTATAATGCTATCATTGCTATCCCGGACAGGACCCAACCTCCGTCCGTTACGGCACTGGAAGACCGCTTCAGCGGCCGAGGCCGTGGCGCTGGTGCGTTCTGGCACCACGGTTGCCGTGGGCTGGTTAGGCGATGGTTTGGCCTCGGCTCTGGCGGATGCCTTCGCCGACAACCGCCAGCCGAACGACTTGACCATCGTGTACTCGGCGACCCAAGGGAACGGCCGCAACCATGGCCTGAATCTGCTGGCCCGTGAAGGCCTTGTGCGGCGCGTGATCGGTGGTCAGTGGCACCCGGTGCCCGCCCTGCAGGCGCTCGCGGCAGCCAACCGCGTCGAGGCGTACAGCCTGCCGGTCGGCGTCATCAAGCGGTTGTTCCGCGATATCGCCGACGGTCTCCCGGGGCATCTCAGCCGCAGCGGGCTGGGTACGTTCACCGATCCCCGCAACGGCGGCGGACGGCTGAACCGGCGCACGCGGGAGCAAATGGTTCGTGTGGTCCATCCAGCCGGCGAGGAGGCCCTGCTGTTCCGGGGCTTCAGCATCCAGACGGGACTAATCGGCGTGGCCTTCATGGAGGGAACCGCCGACATCGCCATGACGCGTGACTCCATGACGATCGCGAGAGCCGTACAGAACAGCGGCGGGATCGTCATCGCGCAGATGAACCGCATCGGGACACTGGAGAAGCTGCCGCCCGGCCAGGTCGTGGTGCCGGAGACGCTGCTTGATGTGCTGGTCGAGGCTGATCCGCGAGCACGGCCGTGGGAGACGTTCTCGCCCGCCGCCACCCGCCGTAGCCAAACTGGGGGCCAACGGCGTTTGCAGACGCAGCCGTGACGACCCTCGCGAGGATGAAAATCGTGCTGGACTTCTAGGAAGAAACTCAAAACTCACGGATTGAACGGGTTTGCCAACCGAGCCTCTGAGCGGGCGTTCAGGCCACCTGAGCAGCGGGTTGTAGTTCGACGCGGAAGCCAAGCCTGGCGAGTTGAGCGACGTGATGCCTGGCTCTGGCCTCGTTCGAACGTCTGTCGAAATGATCGGCGCCGAGATCCTGATGGTGCGTCCCGTCCTTCAGCATGTGATAGATCGCGGTGAGCATCGAGGCGGCGACGGCACAGATGGCTTTCTTCGGTCCGCGCTTGGCACGAAGCCGCTTGAATTGCGCCCCGTAGTAGCTGTCCTTCTTGCGCGTGGCTGCCCAGGCGCATTGCACGAGGATGGTCTTGAGCCAGGGCGCGCCTTTGCGCAGGCGCGAGGATTTCCGTTTGCCGGCACTCTCGTTCTGGCCCGGACACATCCCGGCCCACGCGAGCAGGTGTCCCGCGGTTGGAAAGCGGCTCATCTCGCGGCCGATTTCCGCCAGAACGATCGTTGCACCCAGGACGTTGATGCCCGGTACCGAGCATGGAAGAAGGATCAGGGACCGAAAGGTGGCCTGACCGGGCGGCACCTCCTCATCCATCCGCGCAATGGCGGCATCGACCGCGTCATCGATCTTCGCGATCGCTTTGCTCAGAGCGTCGTGCTGCCCCCGATACAATTCGAGCATGAAGCGATGATGCTCCGTCAGCCGCCCATGCAGAGCATCGTACAAGACCTTGGGCGACGCCTTGATCCGCCGGTCGGCCAGTGCTGCCAGCTTGTGCGGGTTTCTGACGCCCGCGATCATCGCCTCAATCATCCGCCGGCCGCTGACACCAAGGACATCACTGATCACCGCGTCCAGCTTGATGTTGGCTTCTTCGAGCGTTTTCTGGATCCGCTGGATATGGCTGGTCTGCTCGCGGCTCAGTTGCTTGCGTGCACGCAACAACGAGCGGAGTTGCTGGATCGCCTCGTCCGGAACGAAGCTCGCCCGGATCAGCCCGCAAGCTACCAGATCGGCGATCCATGTCGCATCGTTCACGTCGGTCTTGCGGCCGGGAACATTCTTGATGTGCGCCGCATTGGCCACGATCTGTTCCCGATCGGCAGCGCGCCGCCCGCGCCGGAGAACGCGGCGCGCTCAGACCGTCTGGCCCTTGCAGGCCCTGTATATGATCTTCGTCGTTGCGTTTGCGTTGAGATTGGCGTCTTTGAGGAAGAACTGGGTCATGTCCAGCCGAACCCGGCCGCATTGGCCGCGCTGAGCACGCACCCGCTCTTGTTGCCCGCACCCCAGCCCTCGCTGATGTGCAGCATGCAATGACGCAGGAGTCCGCTCGTAGTGCTCACGAACCCGACGAAGCAGCCGCGCGGCATCTCCATGAGCATGCGGGGGGATTTCGCGGTCGGCGGGTTAGTCCCAAAGATCCGAGTATAGTTCTGCGCGGTCGTCACACCGAAGTCGGACGGACTGCCGTTCACCTTCAAATCCGGACACTCGACGCCCTTCGCAGCCCATGCGCAGTAGAGGGCCGCATCCCAGCATTGCGGTGCGCTCAGGTTGGATACGGTTCCTTTCATTTGTTCCGCAGTGGACGAAGGTTACGCCCGGGGCCGCCCGGTGCAGTGCCGCAGGTCACACGCATCACTTACGGCGGCGTCGACCCTGCCGTTATTCATCAGGCGGTAGCGCGCGGGCTTATTACGGAAACATGGCCGGGCGAGGGGTTCGAATACTTGCACCCCCATTCCTTCAGTGTCTTTTTGCGTTGGTTAGGTCTAGCTTTTTTTCCTACGCAAACCCGTCACGGTAAATCAGAGACGGTTAGAGGCTGCAATTCGGCGCACAGGGTAAATCAGGCTCTAGCCCTTCAAGCGACGGCTGGGACGGCGGCGCCAGCCCCGCGCCAGTGGGTAATTGCTGCTCACCCGTGTAGACCACGGGCAGTTGCTCAAGCGGTGTCTGGAAACCAGGGTTCTTCTGATCCGGCTGTTCGTCAGCGGAGATCACCACGGCAGCAGAAAACAGGCTGTATCTCATGCCTTCACGTGCGCCAGACCACGCGATCCGATCATTGACGATGTATGCGTTCGCCGTGCCGGTCTGCCCGATCTGTCGCACCTCGATCCAGTTGCCTTCGCGCAGCACATCCAACGCCCGTTGCAGCGTGGCACGCGAACACCCTGCCAGCTTCGCCAACGTCCATGTAGTTGGCGGCCCCGATCTGTGGACAATTCGCTACCCCACCGGTTTGGCGCAACGCAGGCGCAGCACAGGAAGATTGCTCCGGAAGGGGTGCTGTGACGCGGGCACGGTGAATTATGCCAGCCAGGTTGCCGGCTTGTTGCGTCCTGGTCGCTTTACTTTACGCTTTTGCCGCCCAGGACGCAGACGAACCACCTTGGCCGGCGGCATGGGCGACGCCATCGACGCACAACGGCTGTTCCGGAACCGCAGCTTGTCCAGCGGCTGCCCGCTCGCGGTTCAAGGTCAGCAGCCGCATCAGCACGTCATCGTCGGAGATCGTCGCCGGCCAGCCGTAGGCCGCTGCTAAAGCTTCGTCCAAGGTCCGGTGCAGCGTATCGAGCCACGCGCCTTCGGGCTTGCCGCGCTGGTTGTAGAGAGCGGTGAGAGTCCGCCCGCGTAGCGTGACGGCCGCCGCCGCATCCTTCGGCAATAGGCGATCGGGGAACCCGGGCACGGAGATCACCAACTTGGGCGGGTTCAGCCAGCGATCGCGCACCGCAACTGGCTTTTGTCGCCGCGTTAACCATTCTTTCGCATCGGGCGCGTATCTTTTTTGCAGAAGAAGCCGTTAGAACCGGTCGAGGCCGGTTGCAGGCCCAATCTACCATCCACTTAATGGGTATCAATGCTTTCCATCCGGGGCAACTCGCCCCTCTCCTACTACCCAATCGGTCGCAGCGACCTCGGCGCCATCTTCGCCTTATTGGACGTCGACCCCGAACAGATAGATCGCTATCTCGGTCCACTTGAGGACATCACAACAGCCGTCCACAAGGGCCTCGCGCATAAGATGTTTGGCATCGAGACCAACAAAGGTCCGATTGGCTTCTACGTCGTACATCCCGATCGTCGCGACAACGCCTGCTGGTGGCTCGGCTGGTTCGCCTTAGACCGTCGCTGCCAAGGCCAGGGTTACGGCCGCGCTGCCATCGAGCACGTTATGGGCACCCTGTGCCGGATTGACGGCTGCCGCCGCGTGCGCCTGTTCGCTAGCTTCGATAATACCCGTGCGTTGCGTCTCTATGCCCAGGCGGGCTTCCAGGCGGCTGGCATCCACACCACCGGCGAACTCATCCTCGAAGCGGTGCTCCCCGAGACTATACCCGTCACAGTGGCGCTTGTCGTCTTGATCCGCCTCCTGGCTACGCTGGGGCACGCCTGTCACGAGGGTCGCCTGCGCTCATCGGTCGGACCCTATCCGGCAAGGGTAATCGGGGTGGAACGCGGGCCACCTGCCATTGCGTCCGGCGTCCGGATGTGACCGGCCACGGTGACGTCCGAGGCGTTCGTCTATCGGCGTGCGGGGAGCCGCGTCACCGAAGCCGCCGGCGAGGGCGGCGGCGTCCACCCGGCGATCGTCCGGGCGCACTCCCTCGCCCTGGCGTTGTCGGTGATGCCGGGGAACAGGCGGCGCAGCTCGATGGCGGCCGAAAGCTCGCCATGCTCATTGAAGATGGCACGGATCGCGGCGGCATCAGCTTCGGTGACAATGAACATCTCGGCAGGATGGGAAGGCACCTCGCGGCGGGCAAGCCAATCTTTTGCTAACCTTATTCCTGGCCCACACGCCACGGGGTCGGTCAGACGGAAGACCGTCGCGGCTGTCCGCCAGCGGAACCGCGTTCTGTCTTACGCGCATATGACAGACAACGAAGCGTGGGGCTCATGCGCTGGCCGATCAGGGCGCGGATGATGCCGATATAACCCCGAGTTGTTTTGAAACAACCTACATCGGTAATAGGTAGGGTCCGCTACGGGCCGCGCGCTGAGCCGTCAGCCAGACGGCGGCCAGGGGACAACAAGTTACCAGGAGGACGACGCCAATGGCGGAGCGCTTGGTTGATGTGCTCAGGGACGATAAGGCTGTCCTACGCACCTTGCCTGTCGCGAAAGAAGATGCTGCTTCGGAAGAAGAATACAAGGCGAAAGCCTTGGAGATAGTGGCCCACGCGAAGCTGGTGCCCGATGCCGATCCTGAGAACCTGACTGTTAGAATGCATGTCAGTCGGGGTGGACCGGCCGTTCCGTATGGGGATGATCGACACATCCTGGCCGGAACCAAGCAGGGCCTGGAGAAAGCCGTGCGCGAGCGTGCTTACTTTTTGTGGGAACAGGACGGCTATCCGGACGGGCGAGCGGAAGAACACTGGCATCGCGCTTTGAGCCAGCATCTTCGCGAACGTGCCTACTTTCTGTGGCAACAGGACGGCTGCCCGGCAGGGCGAGCCGCCGAACACTGGCAACAGAGTTGTGAATTTGAGACCTATCCTTGATGCCGAGGGCCGGGGAGGCGCGCGCACGGTCTGCGGGAATGCGCTTCGGCCAGCCGCCGGGCACTGACCGACGAACGGCGGGAGGGAGCGGCAGCATAAACTGCCCGGCCGATAACCCGGTCATTGCCGTCTACCACATCCGCGCGCAACAGGGCGTCCGCTCGATTGGTCATCGTGCCGCGCGGCGACGCGTTGAGTGCGACCCCGCGCTTGGTGCCGAGTATGCCGAGGCGATGCTCGAAGGCGCGATCTTTCCGCCGATCGTCATCTTTCAGGATAAGAACGGATGGAAGCACCTTGCCGATGGTCATCATCGCGTAGATGCGACGGCCCTTGCGGCGCTGAAGGACAACCGGCGCAAGGCGGAAGTATTGGCGGAAATCCGCCATGGCACGGTCGGTGATGCGTTGCGCTACGCGATGCAGGCAAACCGCTTGCACGGCAAGCGGATGACGGATGCCGACCATAAGCGCGCAATCGGGATGGCAATCGATCATCACATGATCCTCGCGATCAATGCCCGTGATGTGGTGCCGGAAGTGGTCGATCTGGTGGGGTGCAGCATCCGCACGGCGCAGGTAAATACCGCCGAATTACGCCGCGAGATGATCCAGAAGCGGGATCGTCTCATTGTCGCGGTGCACCGCGAGGGACGCACGCAAGAGGCGATCGGGGCAGAGCTTGGGGTGCCTAAACAGACGGTCTCGGATGTCATCTCCCGTTTGTCCGGAAAACGCAACGCTGCGGAAACCGTAACGAGGCCGGCGAAGAAACGCAGGAAGCGCCACCTTCTGCGCTGGTCGAGACCGAGACGCCGGCTTACCGGATCGACGTCAAGCCCTATCTGCCGCTGCTTGACCGGATGCGCCCGATCGATGAGGGCGGCGACGATCTTGACAGCGGGAGCGTCGGCCTCCTGCCAGACCCGGCGCCTGACGCGGAAGCGGAAGATGCCGCCGCAGTTCGCGCGCTCAAACTGATTGCCGACGTGCTCGAAAAGGCGCTCGCGCAACTCGATGGAAAGCTAGCGGCGCTCGCCCGACCCTTTCGCGCTCCCAGCGCCCGCTTGGCGCTCAATCAGATCGGGCGCGCGACTGACTTCCTTGACGAACTCGAAACTTACATCACCGAAGGATATCGATCCGAAAGCGAAGCTCGCGAATGATGCGCCTGCCGACGAACAAAAGCGCCACTTGCTGAAGGTGATGGTCGGCATGTCTGCGGCTGGCCTGCTTGTCGCCCAGCAGGGGCCACAATGCCTGCCACGCCCCGAAAAAGCCGGTGTTGATGAACGCCGGCTAAAACTGCTGAACGTGGATTCGAGATCGATGGGGTCCGCGACCGCCTCGGTGTGATGACGCCGCGACAAGTCGAAGATGAGATCCTGAGCAATCTCCTGGATCAACGGAAGGCGCTAATGGTCAGGTCAGATCGATCCGCGCCCTGCTCCGCCGCTGCACGCAACGGAATAGGCCGATCATTGAGCAACTGCTTGAGTGCTCGATGCGCTGTGCATGGGTTCTGACCGACAAGGCGCGGAAGAAGATCGAGGCCGATCGGGATGCGGAGATCGCGGCGAAGAAGGCCGAGGGCAAGAGCAACCGGACGATATCAAAAGAGACAGGCGTTCCCCATGCCACGGTAGATCGCGTCGTAGGTGCCTCAAATTCGCAAGGCGCGAAAACGAGGCAGGTTACTACCGCGTCGGAACAAGATGCCCCCGCGCGGCCCTTGCCACCCAAGAAATCCCCGGCCAAGCCCTTTACGATGAGATGACCAGTCCCCGTGGCGAGCGCTGATGGGGCGCCCTGCGCGCACTCCAGAAGGTCGGCCAACAGGCTCCTGTCGAAGCTATGATGGAGGATCGTTACGACGGCATCCCGCGACCGTCTTTGCCTCGTTACCCAAGTGCCCAGGATACTTCCGCTGTGTGGACTAATTGCCAGGGTATCTACAAAGACCACGGCGACACGAAGTATGTGGGTGAGTGGCATAACAACAAGCGCAATGGACAAGGCTCCTGCTGGTATCCCGATGGCTGCAAATACGTCGGCCAATTCCAGGACGACAAGCCTTCCGGACAGGGCACCTTCATGTGCCCGGACGGCACAAAATACACTGGCGAATTGCTTGACGGGAAGCTCGACGGCCAAGGGGCATATACCTTCCCGAGCGGCGATAAATACGTCGGCCAATTCCAAGACGACAAGTTCAACGGTCAGGGGACTGCGTATGCTCACAATGGCAGCGTTATTCGGTCGGGGATATGGTCAAACGACGGGTTCGTAGGCCCGGTTGGCACCCACCCCGATACCCCTGCACCCTCGGGACACAACGAGATCGCCCTGGTCAAAGATGAGGGAACGTTCAAAGTCCCCGTGCTGATTAACGGCGTCATCGTGCTCCACTTCACCGTCGATAGCGGCGCGTCCGATGTAAGCATCCCCGCCGACGTGGTGACGACGCTGATGCGCACGGGAACGCGGTCGGACGACTTCCTCGGCACCCAGATCTACCAGATGGCTGACGGATCGACAGTGCCGTCCAAGACCTTCCGCATCCGCAGTTTGAAGGTCGGCGATAAGGTCATCGAGAACGTGACCGGCAGCATGGCGAACGTCGAAGGCAGCTTACTCCTGGGACAGAGCTTCCTCAGCAGGTTCGGGGGGTGTCGTTCGACTGTGGCGAGGCACGATCGAGCGCTCCGCCGCCATCGCCGCCGATCCTGGCTTGACGCTGAGCGCGCCGGGCGGATCGCGGTCGATGCCATCACGCCGAGGGCGTCCTGATTGATTGGCGGAACCGCCTGGAGGCGTGCACGCTCGCCAAGGTCGAGATGCTGAACGGGCACGACAACTCCAAGCGCCGGCAGACGACGAAAGGCCAGATCGCGATGGTGGCGGCGATGGGATTTGCTACTGCGGCAGCAGTAAATCCCGAAGACGGCAAGCGGGGGCGAATAGCACCTTGGCGTTGTTCGAGCGCAAGCGCGGGAAGCGTGGTCAGGCTGTGCCGTCCGGTTCCGCGGGGGCGCCGGTTGTGCCGCGCCCCGCATCCGCGCCGCAGGTCTCGCGCTGGCCAGATGGGTGGTCCGGGGTTCCGTGATCTGTTGCACCTTGCCCCGAAAGCGGGACACGACGCGGCGGCTTGGGTGGTGGAACGCGGCCGGGCGACCGGCGCTGAGCACATCGCCGTAGTGGATAACCGAACCGGCGAGATCGTGCACGCCGGGACGAAAGGCCTAACCGGTAACTTTTGGCTCGACTTCGTAAGCGCGCCGGCCGAGCGCGACGCCTACACGATCCATCACACCCAGGCGGCACGGCGATACCCCCCAAGGATATTCGGATATTGGCCAACCCAGGTATCAGGGCGGTGCACGCGCACGACGGCAACCTTACGCGGGTTTCCCCCGGGGCTCACGCCGACGGCACGCACCGTTGCCAATGCCCCCAAAAACATAAAGGCATCGAAAGAGGTCTATGCCGAGGCGGATAAGCGGACCCAGACGTTGCTGCAATGGCTGGTCGATCAGGACAAAATCACCCCCGAGCAGGGTCACCATTTCTGGTATGACGCCACAAATCGTTTCCTTCATGCCGATGGCATAATTGACTATCTATCCAGCCAGCCGCTGCCAGAGCCGATCAGGACGACCCGGCGCACGGAATTAAGGAAGTCTGGTCATGTGGATGCTCGATACGCCCAATCCGTTCACCCCGAGGAGCGAAATGCTGGCCTTCCTCCAGGAGTGCGAGAGGATCAAGGATCACGACCCCCACGGGAAGCGATGGAAAGGTGCGGGGATACCTGGCCCAACCGGACCCAAGGGAAGCGGTGGCAAAACGGGCGACCTCCGCGACCAAGACGGCAGCGTAGGCTATGGCCCGTTAGGCGGCTGGCTGGCTGAACAGGAAATGACCTCGGCCGTACGTCCGTCCAGATCGTCCGAGCAACCGTCAAAAAGGTCGATTGGACGCCCGGCAGGCACAACGTCGATATCGGCGGCGGCCGTTACGACGATGCGACCAACGCGCTGAAGGCCAAGGGCGTCACCAACCTTGTGCTAGACCCGTTCAACCGGACGCCGGAGCACAACGCGGCCGTCGCCGCCCAGGTCAAGGCGCAGCCCGCCGACACCGCCACCGTCAACCACGTGCTGAATGTCATCAAGGACCGGAAGAACGCGCTGCGGTGATCGCCAACGCGGCGAGCATGATCGCGCCAGACGGCCGCGCCTACTTCCTGATCTACGAAGGCGACCGCAGCGACGCCGGACGAGTGACGAAGACGGTCGGCGGCAACCCTGAAAGCTGGCAGAACAACCGCCCGGCCGAGAGTACATGGCCGAGATCGGGCAGGCATTCGGCGAGGTCGCCAGGTCGGTCAGATCCGGGGCCGTACGCTGCAGTGACCGGGTTCGCCGGATGGGTGGTGGACAGAAGCCCGCGACCGAGACACAGCCTGGGATTTTGGAAGCTTTGAATGACCTGGTGGAACCGTCGATCCGCGGTGACCCTGAGGCGCCCTTGCGGTGGGTCAGCAAGAGCCAGCGTCATCTTTCCGCGGCACTGGCCGAGCGGGGCTTCATTGCCGGTCAGAAGCTGGTCGGCCGCTTGCTGAAGCGTCTCAACTTCAGTCTGCAAGCCAACTGCAAGACCCGCGAAGGGGCTAACCATCCCGATCGCAACGCTCAGTTCGAGCATATCAATGCCGAAGTGAAGGCGTTTCAGGCTAGCGGACAACCGGTGATTTCCGTCGATACGAAGAAGAAGGAGCTCGTCGGAGACTTCAAGAATGGCGGCCGTGAATTACGGCTCAAGGGGAACCCGGAGCCGGTCCGGGTGCACGACTTTGCCATCCCTGAACTCGGCAAGGCTGTGCCCTACGGGATCTATGATGTTTCGGCCAATGCCGGATTCGTTAATGTGGGCATCAGCGCCGACACCGGAGAGTTCTCCGTCGCGAGCATCCGACGCTGGTGGTACGCGGTCGGCGCGCCGCGTTATCCGGATGCCAGGAAGATACTGATCAACGCCGACTGTGGCGGCAGCAACGGCGCGCGCCTGCGCCTGTGGAAGCGTGAACTACAAGTGCTGGCCGACGAACTTCGGATCGAGATCACTGTCTGCCATGTCCCACCTGGCACCAGCAAGTGGAACAAGATCGAACATCGGCTGTTCTCTTTCATCACCCAGAATTGGCGCGGCAAGCCGCTGATCAGCTATCTGGTCATTGTCCAATTGATCGCCAGCACCACCACCGACAGCGGACTCACCGTCGCCTGTCAGCTCGATGAAAACGATTATGCGAAGGGCACCAAGGTTACCGACGCCGAGATGGCCGCTCTCAACATCCAACCCGCCGTCTTCCACGGCGAATGGAACTATACCATCGCACCGAGGCGGCCAGATGGATGACGCGGTTATTCAAGCTCAGGCCCTTAGGTTTAGCCGTTCGCTTGGCCCGTCCGGCGCCCGGCAGTTCGGTGGCGGCATGAGCCTCGTGCGGCCAGTGGCGACCTCGACCGCCATTCGGCTCGTCCTGGCGGGGATCAGGTAGCCTGCTTATCGACTCCGGCGCCGGTCCGGGCAAGTATTCCCGCATGGTAGGAAGGGAGACATCGATGGAAGCCCTGCTGCCCCTGGCCGAGAAGATCGGCGCCCAGCTGAAGCAACGCAATGAGACGATAGGAATTGCCGAGTCGTCGACCGGCGGCCTGATTTCCGCCGCATTGCTGTCGATCGGTGGCGCCTCCGCCTACTTCCGTGGCGGCGGTGTCATCTATACCGTATCTGCGCGTCACGCGTTCTTGGATATACCGGATCCACTGCCCGCGCCGATCGAGCGAGCATCCACCGAGCCCTATGCACTACTGCTCGCCAACACCGTTCGCGCCCGGTTGGACGCGCACTGGGGATTGGGCGAAACCGGCGCGACCGGTCCGACCGGAAACCGGTACGGCGACAAGGCTGGCCACACCTGTCTCGCGGTAACCGGCGCGGGCTTTTCCAAGTCGCTCACGCTCGAGACAGGGAGCGCCGACCGCATCACCAACATGCGGGCTTTCGGCGTCCGGGCTTTGGAACTGCTGGCCGAGGCGCTGGGTTAGAACCCGACAGGGCCTTGGACCATGCGAGGCGGGACGAGCGGTGGTGCGCGTGGCAAATCGCCACGGCAAGGGCGTCCGCGGCGTCGGATCGTCGTAGCGCGGAGCCAGGCAGCAGCCGGCGGACCATCATCAAGACTTGCTCCTTTTCCGCTCCTCCGGTGCCGACGACGGACAGTTTGACGG
The DNA here is from genome assembly GCA_963832865.1 of uncultured Pseudomonadota bacterium. Classification (GTDB taxonomy): domain Bacteria; phylum Pseudomonadota; class Alphaproteobacteria; order Acetobacterales; family Acetobacteraceae; genus Rhodopila. The sequence goes on along the minus strand of CAWHWH010000019.1, from coordinate 49,527 downwards.
TCTTAGCGGCATATTCAGTCACCGGAACGCCGGCCAAGGCGGGCGTCAACAAGGCGACGCCGCGGGCATAGCCGAGCTTCAGGGTCGCGGCGCCGTTGCGGTTGACGTAGGTTTCCTCCACTGCGGCCTCGGCCGGGAGGTGCTTGTTGAGCAGCGCCATCAACGCGTCGTGCAGGATCTTCAACCGGGCGGGAACAGAATCCGTGTTGTCGGTGGCGATTACGCCATCGGCAACATGTTGGAGGCGATTCCCGTCCACGTCGATCAGTCCCCAGCCAGTGAAACGCAATCCCGGATCGATGCCCAGCAACCTGACCATTGGCGAATCGCATTCCCTCACGAGCAATACGAGCTTAAACATGTTACTGGCTGGCCGTGCCCCGAAATATACCCGGCAACCCGGCCGGGCCAGCCAAGCCTGCACCGCCTCGATCGCCCGCTGCAACATGATCACGCTGATCGCATTCACTGTTGCCGCCTCGATCATACGGGTTCTGCCGGTCTCGAGATCGATCGCACCGTGAATGTTCAGGCGTTGCCGGCCGCTGGTCTGTTCCACAGCGACCGGCGTGTCTTTCGGCGCCCAGCATCCCACAGGCCGCACCGCGTGCGTCGGATGCACCGCATCGCCAAATAGGACGGCCTCGTCATTTCCAATCTAGTGCAGGAGGTTTCATACGCTTTGATAAAAGCCGCCCGCTTGTGGGGGTCCAGCTTAGACCGAACTTCGCCCTGAAAATTCACCAACTAGCTGATATCGCTCAATTTCCTTTTTGAGCTCTGTCTACATCGGCTACCCCAACAAGGTGGTCGAAATTCAATTCAAAGCGGGTGCCTCGTGCCAAGTTGTGTTCGCCGCGATGCATATTCGATCCACCGGACAACTCCTTGTCAAGACATTTTGGAGCCAAAACATGACTACGTCCGTACCCATGTTTTGAGCTATTTCAATGTATTAGTCGAAAAAGGGCGCAAAGTTCGGCTTAGACGACACTGCTTTCGGCTTGTGATGCCCCATGTCCAGCCGGTGCAGTAGCGCGATCAGCCCGGAGCGGCTTTCATCCTAAATCCGGCAGTTGGCCGATCCCGTTGTCGGTGATGGCAGGAACGTTGCAACCCGTGGTAGGTGTTCATCCTGGGTTGAGGCGCAGCGGTGGCTGAAGCTGCCGCCCGTGCAGGAAGTGTCGGAGGGCTTCGCTGAGGATGCGGCACCATTTTTCCAGCGGGTTTAACTGCTCTGCATTTTGCCGCAGGCCCGCCAGGAAGCCAGCGATGCGGACATAGGCGTGGCGTGCCTTGTCGCGCAGGCCATGCGTGCTGCTGATCGTCAGCGTCACCTGCCCGGCGTGCTGGGTCTTGCGCGCGATGGCCGACAGCAGGAGAGGCCGGGAAGTGATGGCTTCGCGATGATGCTCTGGATCGGCCAGACGCACGAACAAACTCCACCAGTTGTAGATCAGCGCTACCATCCCGGCGAGCAGCCGGCAGCGTGTCAGGTCCTGTGTCGTGAAGCCGCCCCATCCCCACTGATTCTTCAGTTCATCAAACACGTTTTCACAGTCAGCTCGATCCCGATACAACTGCCCGAGGGTCAGGATTTCGCGATCGAGCGAGGTGACCAGGGCGGCGTATTCCCAAACCGCTTTGTCGGGCCCGATCTCGGCAAACGTCAGCCGCGGTTGCGCGGGGTTCGCCTGTTCGGTGATCGCCAGATCACGGGCCAGCTTGCGGCGCAGCAGGATGACGCGGCGTTGGCGGCTCCAGCCGAGTAGCCGCAGCGTCGTCTCCTTGCCCTGCCAGCCTTGGCCGGCATCGGCCCAGTCGGAGTGCCGCATCGCGCGTTCGAGGTCTCGTTTCACATTCACCGTCATGCGCAGGCGGAACAGATACGCCAGATCATTTTGCTCGGCCCGCGCCATCACTCTCTCGATGCCCCACGACTTGTCGCCGCGCAGCAGGGTTGGGCGGCGGCCAGGCCCCAAATGGTCGAGCAATTTCCACAGGCCATCGGTTGCATGTGCAACGTTATATTCGTCGCCGGGCAGCACATCGACCCGCAGGATTAATCTCAAACTCGACAGCATGTAGGTGTGATAGGCGTGCGAAGGACGGCCGGGTTTGTGCGGATTGTAGCCGACCTCGGCGCCTTCCTGATGCCCGTATAAGGTCTTCACTGTGCTGTCCATGTCGAGCACCCATGGCTCGTTCAGCAGCGGCGTAGTGCAGTAGTCCAGGTGGTTTTGCAGCCAGGCCAGTCCCTTGGCTTCGCCGATCTTGGCCAAACCGCGGCGCACCGCATCCTCGCTGCACACCTTGCGCATGCCGAGCAATGACGGATTTACCGGATCACAGCGCAACGCGGTGATGTGCGCGTAGCGGCGATGGCCGGACAGCACGGACAGCAGGACCGTGCCCAGCAGGTCGCGCTTCTTCGGGGCATTATTGCTGGTCAGCGACAATGGGCAGTCCGCCACAAAGGCGTCAAACAGCCCAGCCTGTTTCAGATAGTCGATGAAGAAAGGCAGTTGCCCGAATGGTGTGACCGGCGCGGTCGCGTCCCATTCGACGTGAACGCGGCCCGCGAAGGTGTCCGCTACTGCTGAACACGGTTCAACTGTCGGTTGTTCACCCAGCAGGTGATCAACGATGCCCGGTTTTTGTGTCCCCATACCGGCAGATTCCGCCAATTCGCCCTGAAAGGGCAGTCCCCCAACTGCCGGATTTAGGTTCATAGGTGACACCGCGTTCGGTCTCAATCCAGGCGCCAACCTCGAGGGTTGTCCGTGGCAGCGTCTCGGTGATCCAGGCTGTCAGTTTGTCTTGCTGCACATCGCTCAAGCGACAGGCGCTGCCTTCGTGGCAGAGCCCGTCAGGCCTTCGATACCCTCTTCTTGATACAGCCGATGCCAGGTGCGGATCGTATCGTCGTCCAGATAGAGCACCTCGGCGATCCCTCGCAGCTCATCCCATCGTCCAGCAGGGGTCAGGCATTGGCCCGCCGCGCCAGTCGATGAGCCACAGACCCATCTCGGGTCAGTTCAATCAGGTCGCTACGCGCTTCGGGGTCAAGGAAGCCACCGCTAATCATGCAATGACTAGAGTCGCAGCAGCACTGATTCGCAAGGGGCGTATTCGGATTCTCAAAGAGTCGGGGGTATATAACTAACTGCTTGTTTGACCGCTTGATTTTAACATAGCCAAGCCACTTGCGGTCCGCGTGTGTGGGTCACCGATAGAAATGTTACCCGTGTCTTTGATAGAGATGTCACTACGGCAAGCTGTCTTTTAGACGTTCGGGGTGACGTGCGATGACGGTGATCCAAATGAGCGGTCAAGAACTGACCCGGCCTCGTCATGATCGATCTGACGGATAACCGGATCAGGATCGAGGTTGCCGCACCGTTGATATGACCCATCGCTTCTGCAGAAGGCTTTTTTGCGTCCGTCCGATCGTGTTGTCGTTGGCTCGGTCAACGATCTTCAGTTCCCTCGACCGGCTCTTCCAGCAGTTGCAACGTCCACCACTTGCGACCCTTCGGCGGTTTGGAACAGGCCAAGGTAATCAGCTTCTCTTCCGCGGCGCCGTCAAAGAAGCGCGGTCTGGCCGAGGCTGGGGAATTCTTGCGGACAAGCATGGCATCGAAGTCTTCGTCCACCAGTTGCTGGCGTTCAAGCAACGGTGTCGACTGTATCGAGGGCGGCGGCGATTTCGCAGTCCGGCCATCCTTTGCCAGTCGCCAAGCCATTAGCCTTCAGCAAAATGGGTTTGGCCGTTCGCGCCGTAGCGACCGAAGTGATGGCCGGTCAACGACAGCCGAATTGCCGGTCGCTGAGCCCGGCTAAGATGGCCTGGCCTGGGTTCGCGGTCCTAGGAGGAGACTTCAATTCAAGAATGGTGGCCGTGAGTTGCGGCCCAAGGGACAGCCAGAGCCGGTCCGGGTGCATGACTTTCCATTCCTGAACTCGGCAAGGCCGTGCCGCACGGTATCTACGACATTTCAGCCAAAGCTGGCTTCGTCAATGTCGGCATCAGTGCCGACACCGGAGAGTTGCTGTCGCCAGCGTCCGCCGCTGGTGGTATTAGATCGCCGCCCCCCGTTATCGGGATGCAAAGCACATGCTGATCAACGCCGACTGTGGTGGCAGCAACGGCGGGCGGCTGCGCCTGTGGAAGCGCGAGCTGCAAGTGCTGGCCGACAAACTTGGGATCGAGATCACAGTTTGTAATGTCCCACCCGGCACCAGCAAGTGGAACAAGATAGAGCATCGGCTGTTTTCTTTCATTACCCAGAACTGGCGCCGCAAGCCGCTGGTCAGCTACCTGGTCATTGTCCGGCTGATCAAAACGACCACTCACACTGGGCTCACCGTCGCCTGCCGCCTCGATGAAAGTGACTATGCGATGGGCATCAAAGTCACCAACGCGAAGATGGCCGCTCTCAACATCCAACCCGCCGCTTTCCACGGCGGATGGAACTATGCAATCGCGCCGAGACGGCCTGGCGGATGACGCGATTATTCGGGCTCGGGCCCCTGTGCACGCCGTGATCTCGGTGGCCAGCGAGTTCATAATCCGGTCAGTGGACGCGGCGGGACAGTTACGTGGGCGCCGGCTGCGCTCTATCGGCCTTTCCGCCGGGTGATCTCTTCGCTGTTCGCAAATCACCTGTTTCGCTACGGCAACTTCCCCGAATAGATCAACAAGGAGAGCCTCAATCTCCGGGCGGTTCAGACCCGAAAGACCGAGGACTATCATTCTGGCGATGATCCGAAGGGATTTTTCGATGCAAAAAGTGTCAAGAGCGACGCAATAAGCGACTAAACCACGTTGCCGTTTGTGTTTCGTCCTACCAGCGCCCGAACCGCCGCCTCTACACCGGACAGTTCGTTCGGCAGCACGGTGAACCGCTCCTCTCGCCTGAATAGATCGGTCATCGAAGGCGGCAGCATCGGCCGGCGTCCTATCGCTTGTTCCATGACGTCCGGGAACTTCGCCGGGTGAGCCGTCGCCATCGCCACCACCGGCACACCGCCGCCGCACGGCAGAGAGCGTGCCGCTGCGATCCCGATTGCCGAGTGGGGGTCGGCCAGATAGTCTGTCGACGCATACAGTCGGCGAATTTCCGCCCCGGTTCCCGGATCGTCCAGTCGGAACCCTTGGAACAGGTGGCGCGCGCGGTGCCAGGTCGTATCAGCGACCTCCATCCGCCCGGTCTGGCGGAATGCCTGCATCATTTCGCGTGTTGCGTCCGAATCTCGGTCCACCAGCTCAAACAGCAGCCGCTCGAAGTTGGAGCTGATCTGAATGTCCATGCTGGGAGACAGCGACGGCTCCACCGGGACGATAGACATGTCGTTTGACGTCAGGAATCGCGTCAGGATATCGTTACGGTTCGACCCCACGATCAGACGTGCTACCGGGAGCCCCATCTGGGAAGCGGCCCAGGCGGCGAAGACATTACCGAAATTCCCAGTCGGAACGCTGAAGGCGATTTCCCGCTCCGGCGCCCCCAGAGCCAAGGCGGCCGAGACATAATATGGGATCTGCGCTGCAATGCGAGCCCAGTTGATCGAGTTCACCGCCGAAAGTCGCAGGTCGTTTCGAAAATCCTTGTCGGCGAACATCGCCTTGACCAGGTCCTGGCAGTGATCGAAGGTGCCCTCAATCGCGACATTGGCGACGTTCGCAGCCTTCACCGTCGTCATCTGCCGGCGCTGCACCTCGCTCGTAAGACCGTGCGGATGCAGAATCACGATATCAACGTGGTCGAGGCCGGCGCAGGCCTCGATTGCGGCCGACCCGGTATCGCCGGAGGTCGCGCCGACGATCGTCGCGCGCTGGTCACGCTCCGTCAGCACGTGGTCAAACAGGCGACCGAGCACCTGCATAGCCAGGTCTTTGAACGCCAACGTGGGACCGTGGAACAATTCTTGCGTGAAAAGGTCGGTCTCAAGCTGGATCAGCGGCACAACAGCCGGGTGGTTGAAGCCGGCATAGGCCTGCTGACAAATTGTCCGGAGCACCTCGAACGGGATCGATCCGCCGACAAATGGCTGCATGACGCGTGCCGCCAACTCCGCGTATGGCAGGCCGCGCATCATCCGCCATTCGGATGGGCCGAAATGTGGCCAGCTTACCGGCATGAATAGGCCACCGTCCTCAGCGAGACCGCAGAGAAGGACATCGGTAAAGTCGCGCGCGGGTGCCTGCCCGCGGGTGGATATGTAGCGCATGGCGGGTCCTTATACGTTCAGCCCTGCCCCGCCGAGATCGCGGCGGTATCCGCAATTGCCCGAACGGGATCGTTGGGCCGCCCCATCGCCAGAAGTGCCACATGATCGTTGCCCGGAGAATGCAGTTGCACCTCCTTGCACGGCTGGCAAAGTCAGGTCTGAGGGGACTGGATTGATGTTCCGCGCCAATTGCCGCCCCGGCTTTCAGCGGCATTCGCTCCGCCTCCGCCCGGTCATCCTTCAGCGCGAGGAGCCGATTGCGATAATTGTTTGTAATGGGATTTTATGATCCGCATAGCCGACGATCCGGGGTGCGAAGGCCGCCACGATGAACGATCGAGTCATTTAAAAGCCTGATTAAGCAGAAATCTCCGTCGAATTTACGAGGCGCGACGGGTAATTTACGAATTTGTGACCACCTTTTGACGGTGATATCGTATCGGACGCCGCCTCGCGATCGGGCGCTCAACGCTGCGGTATTGCACCAATCTAGCCTTATAAGCAAGGATAAACGGAGTTGACAACCGGAGCGCCGGCCCAGGACCTCGGTGGATTGTTGCGGGATTGGCGGCGTAGGCGCCGCATGCGCCAGCTCGACTTGGCTTCCGATGCCGAAAATTCCTCCAAACGGCTCGGCCTAATGGAAACTGGGCGGTTGAAGCCAGGCCGGGGGATCCTGCTCCATCTGGCCGCGTGCCTGGACGTACCTTTGCGGCAGAAGAACGCCCTGCTGAGCGCCGCTGGTTCGACTCCCTCTTTGAGGAACACACATTCCATGTGCCTGCGCTGGACATCTTTCGGCGCGGAATCGAGACTGTGCTGGCGGCGCATGATCCTTGTCCAGCCCTGGTAGTGGACCGGCACTAGACCATGCTTTCGGCGAACCGTGCGGTCGCCCATCTGGTGGCCGGGGTGCGCAACCCTTGCTACTGCGTCCTCCGGCCAACGTCGTGCGGTTGTTCCTACATCCAGCTGGATTGGCTTCGAGTATTGTCAATCTAGCCCAGTGGCGCGGCCATCTGATAGCTCGTCTGCTCCGGCAGATTGATCTGAGCGGCGACTCCAGTTGCTGAATAGGCGGAGGAAATTCGCGACTATCCGTATCCGCGTTACTGTGCATCCCTTGGAGCAGGTTGAGAGTGGAGTCGTAGCAACACCGTTTCGGCTGGCCACGATTGACGGTGTGCTCTCCTTCTTCAGCACCACAACGTTGTTCAGCACGCCTGTCGATATGACAGTCTCGGAACTGGCGATCGAAGCCTTCCTTCCAGCCGATGCCGAAACAGCGAAGATCGTGCGGCGGGTCGCCCAGCGGGATAGCACAGAACCGACGACAGTCGCTCAATCGGCCGCCGAAACTGGGCTAGTGTTGGACGGCCCGTGGGGTTCAAGTCGGTTTTGCAAGACATTGGCATAGGTTCGAATGCAGCCATAGGTCCGGACTTTGATCCGATGCGAAGGATAACGTCCATACTGTGCGACGGTTCCGCTGGCACCGGTGAACAGGGCGTTGACACCTAGTCCGCGTGCTCACTTCGATACGAATTCCCAGATACCACTAAACCTTGGATCGCTGCCGCCCGTGAATGGCGATCTCGCGCAGCAGATTCCGTTGCAATTTCGGCAGCACACGTTTATCCCATTTCGCGCCAACGTCGCTCCGATGCGCGAGATCATCCATACGCGGCGGAGCTTCTGATCGGCACGCATCCCATGGCGCCCGGATAAGAGCGGGCGCCGCATCGGGTTCGGCGGACGCGACGATGCTGACGGACTCGATAGCCCGACCACTCAGGTTATATCAGGTTATTTATGACTTCTCTGGATCTTCGTCACCGCCAAGCCAGAGCCAGGCCATCGCCAGCCGCGAATGCCCGACGATCTCGCGGTATTCGCCGTTGCTCTTGCGCTCGCTGCCGTCGAGCGTGTGAAAGCGATCCCGAAAGCGGCCCCCAATTCGGACATCGGTATAAGAATCGGACCGGCTTCATCACGGCTGGCAGCTTGACCCCAAAGCTTCGCCACCTCGCTCACCGACGCGCGCCGCGAAGGTTCGGTCAAGGCGGACTGATAGTTTTCCATGTAGTGATCTATTTGCTGGCGCGCCCGCTTTTCAAGACCGCACTCCTCGCACTAACGAGAGCGCCTTACGGCCCTATCCCACCGGCCGAGAGACCGGCGCCGGCTTGGGCGGCGAAGGCTCGGGCGAGTGGCGGCCGGTTAGGTCATCGCCCGCCGTGACCGGCATCAGGAACGCGATCGGTACCGCGGCCAGCGTCGTCAAGCCCACCACGACAAAGGCGGCACTGAAATCCGACGTCTCCGGGGTCCGATGCTGCGAGAGCGTACGCGCGACCTCCAGCGCCAGGGCGCCGACCGATATTCCGATGGTCGCGGCAAGCTGCTGACCGGCGGTATAGAGGCTGGTTGCCGCGCTCATTTGGGCACGCGGAACATCGCCGTAGGCCAAGGTGTTGAAGGCGGTGAACTGCAGCGAGCGCAGAAATCCGCCAACCAGCAGCACCAGATAGATTGCCGCCGCTGGCCAGGTGGGGCGAAACAGCGCGCAAATCGTCAGCATGATGCCGGACAGTATCCCGTTCCAGATCAGCGTGTCGCGGAAGCCAAACAACCGCAGCGCATGTTGTGCCGCCGGCTTCATTACCAGCGCACCAGCAGAGCTGGCGAAGGTGATCAGACCACTCTGCACGGCCGAATTGCCGAAGCCGACCTGCAGCATCAGCGGCAGCAAGAAAGGAATGGCTCCGATGCCGGTGCGGAACAGCATCATGCCGGTGAACGACAGGCGGAAGCAGGGTAGCGTCATCAACGTAAAATCGAGCAGCGGCGCAGGGTGGTACCGTGCATGGAGGGAGTAGAGAAAGGCGAAGGCAAGGCTGGCGGCGATCATGGCCTCGGTTACCTCGGACGCGATCAGCCCCCGGCCCGCGGTTTCCAGGCCGAACATTCCGCAGATGAGCGCCAAGCCGGTCAGCGCCAGGCCTTTAATGTCGAAGGCGCCTTTGGGCGGTTCACGAAAATCCTGGACGAAGACCGTGACAGCGACCAGTCCGATCAAGCCGACCGGGATGTTGATAAAGAATGTCCAGCGCCAGTTGAAATAGGTGACGATGAACCCGCCAACGGGCGGCCCGACGACCGGCCCCAGCAGCGCCGGAACAGTGAGCCAGGCCATGGCGGCCACCAGCTCTGATTTCGCGGCGGTGCGCAGCAGCAGCAGTCGGCCGACGGGGACCATCATCGCGCCGCCCAGTCCCTGCAGCACGCGTGCTGCGACCAGTTCGACGAGCCCGTTGGACAGACCGCACAAGATCGAGCCAACGGTGAACACCACGATCGCCCACTGGAACACGGTGCGGGTGCCGTACCGATCCGCTACCCAACCGCTGGCGGGAATAAACACCGTCAGGCTGAGCAGGTAGGATGTCAGCGCCACGTTCATCCGCACCGGGTCGTAGCCGAAGGATCGCGCCATGGTTGGCAGCGCGGTCGCAATGACGGTTGAATCGAGGTTCTGCATGAACAGCGCGCTGGCAACGACCACGGCGGTCAGGCGGGTCTGGCGCGAAACCCGGATTGTAATGCGGGAAGTTTGCGGCGGCATATCGCAGTGTCGCCCGGGAACGCCCGCGCGGAAAGGCCCGCGATCATCAGGCGACGGGATCGTAAACTGACGCCTGGACCAAGCCTCGGGTGGCCGCGCCGGAAATCTCAAGCGGCGCCGAATGAAAAACTTTAGGTCGGTTCGAGATTCAGGATGTGCGCAAATTCGCGAGCCGAGATTTGGCCATCGTTGGAAGTTCGCGCAGCGGCAGCTCGGGGGGCGTCAATGCGATCGAGCAGATCGTCGTAGACCGCAATGGCTTCGATGCTGCGATCGAGCGGGCCGAGCGTGACCCGGCTGTTGCAAAGCGTCTTGGCGACCGGCTCGCTCCTGCGTCCCTCACCTTGAAGCTGAATTGATCAAGTAAGCCGAATACTGGCTTACTGTTCCCTTTCCGCGAGCAGCGCCATTACGCGAAGGGCGGATGCCGGTGACCGGTCCGGCTCGCGCGCCGCATCGACCGCCGCGACCATCGCGGACAAGCTCTGGCCTCTCGTCTCCGCCGTCCGGATCAGAACCTCCCAGAATTCGATCTCCAAGGCAACGCTTGTTCGATGGCCCGCCAGCGAGAAACTCCGCTTGATCAGACTGCTCAAACTGACGTCCCCCCAGCGATCGGACAATCGCACCTCCGCGTGCCCGTTGGTATCCTCGTCACGCATTGGAAAACCAGGGGAACAACGTCGTGACTAAACCATGGTTCGGCGGCGCGCTCATGGCCGTGTTGCTGAGCGTCGCGCCGACGCTGTCACAAAAGACAGTTGTCGGGGTCACCGATACCGAGATCAAGATCGGCCAAAGCGCCGGCTTTAGCGGGCCCGCGAGCGTCTATGGCCAAATCTCGACCGCCGAGTCCGACTATTTCAAGATGATCAACGAGCAGGGCGGCATCAATGACCGCAAGATCAACCTGATCGCGGTCGATGACGGATACAGCCCGCCAAAAACCATCGAGGCGGTGCGTCGCCTGATCGAGGATGAGCAGGTCGCCATCTTGTTCCAGCAGTTGCAGGCTTCAGGGGCGGATCCGCTCTATGACGCAAGCACGCCGAAATTCTCCGCCATGGCGATCCGCAAGGTTGCCGACCTCGACTGGCACCCGCTGCATATCGCCAATTCCAACGGCGCTTTAGGGCCCGAGCCTGAACAAACGAGTCGCACGAAAAAACTCGTAGAGATGGCAAAAACGCAACGAACGACTCCGGCAAAGTCGGAGCGAATCGGCCATTGCGGCATCTAGCCTGTCGCAATGATTGACCCAGATGCCATCCAGGCCCGCTTCGATGCGCTCGAGCCGTTCCTCAATGAGAGAGACCGACGCCTGTTCGCTGCGAGTGAAGCCCGCGCGGCTGGCCGCGGCGGCATAGCCGCGGTTTCACGAACGACTGGAATGGCGCGCAGCACCATCGGCCGCGGGCTGGCGGACCTTCGATCCGGGGCCGTACGCTGCAGTGACCGGGTTCGCCGGATGGGTGGTGGACAGAAGCCCGCGACCGAGACACAGCCTGGGATTTTGGAAGCTTTGAATGACCTGGTGGAACCGTCGATCCGCGGTGACCCTGAGGCGCCCTTGCGGTGGGTCAGCAAGAGCCAGCGTCATCTTTCCGCGGCACTGGCCGAGCGGGGCTTCATTGCCGGTCAGAAGCTGGTCGGCCGCTTGCTGAAGCGTCTCAACTTCAGTCTGCAAGCCAACTGCAAGACCCGCGAAGGGGCTAACCATCCCGATCGCAACGCTCAGTTCGAGCATATCAATGCCGAAGTGAAGGCGTTTCAGGCTAGCGGACAACCGGTGATTTCCGTCGATACGAAGAAGAAGGAGCTCGTCGGAGACTTCAAGAATGGCGGCCGTGAATTACGGCTCAAGGGGAACCCGGAGCCGGTCCGGGTGCACGACTTTGCCATCCCTGAACTCGGCAAGGCTGTGCCCTACGGGATCTATGATGTTTCGGCCAATGCCGGATTCGTTAATGTGGGCATCAGCGCCGACACCGGAGAGTTCTCCGTCGCGAGCATCCGACGCTGGTGGTACGCGGTCGGCGCGCCGCGTTATCCGGATGCCAGGAAGATACTGATCAACGCCGACTGTGGCGGCAGCAACGGCGCGCGCCTGCGCCTGTGGAAGCGTGAACTACAAGTGCTGGCCGACGAACTTCGGATCGAGATCACTGTCTGCCATGTCCCACCTGGCACCAGCAAGTGGAACAAGATCGAACATCGGCTGTTCTCTTTCATCACCCAGAATTGGCGCGGCAAGCCGCTGATCAGCTATCTGGTCATTGTCCAATTGATCGCCAGCACCACCACCGACAGCGAACTCACCGTCGCCTGTCAGCTCGATGAAAACGATTATGCGAAGGGCACCAAGGTTACCGACGCCGAGATGGCCGCTCTCAACATCCAACCCGCCGTCTTCCACGGCGAATGGAACTATACCATCGCACCGAGGCGGCCAGATGGATGACGCGGTTATTCAGGCTCAGGCCCTTAGTGAAGCCGGCGCTGGAAACCGCGGGACTGGACAAGTCGGTTGGAGTGATGAGTACCCAATATTTGAAGGACCCGACAGACCCCGGTTGGGCCGACGACGCGGGAATGAAGGAGTTTCAAGCGTGGCGGGCGAAGTACGCGCCAGAAAGCGATCCCGCCAATCCGGTTTGGGTATACGGTGGCTCAGGCACTGGTGATCGGGCTGAAGCAGGCGGGCAACGACTTGTCGCGAGAGAATATCATGAAGGCGGCGACAAACCTGCCGGATACGACAACGCTCCCGATGGTGTTGCCCGGGATCAAGATCAGCTCCAGTCCGACAGACTACAGGCCGATGAAGAGCATGCGGTTGGTTCAGTTCGACGGGAAGATGTACAAGCTCGTTCCGGAGTGACGCCGTTTTGTTTGAGCTTCGACGGTTGGTGATGCCGGAACGAGCCCGGCCTATAACGGGCGGCAAAGCGGGGCGGCGTTTAGGCAGGAAGGAGGGTCGACTGCCCCATGGGCGGGGTGCGCAATACGTCCAGAGGCTGCAATGTGCCGTCTCGCTCAAAATGCCAGAACGTCCAGCCGTTGCAGCTTGGAGCGTTCTGCAACAGCGCGCCGACCTTGTGGATGGAGCCGCGAATATCGCCTGCGCTCAGTGATCCATCCGGCCCGACCATTGCACTGACCCGGCGCTGCCGGTCGAAGACGGTGGTGCCCGGCGCGATCAGGCCTTGCTCTACCAGGCTGCCGAACGGAATCCGCGTTGCATCGCGTCTCGTTGGCTGCGACGTCGCTCCTTCCACCGAGATCGGCTTGGTCCGGCGGAGCCGCCCGATGGCGGCCTCGGCGTAGGCCGGGTGCCGCTCGATTCCGATGAAGTGCCGCCGCAATCGCTTAGCGACGACCGCGGTGGTGCCGGTGCCAGCGAATGGGTCGAGCACGATGTCGTCGTGGTTGGTGCTGGCCAGCAGCACGCGGTGCAACAGAGCCTCTGGCTTCTGCGTGGGGTGCAGCTTCAGACCATATTCGTTGCGCAAACGTTCGGGACCTGTGCACAGCGGGATGAACCAGTCGCTGCGCATCTGGATGTCGTCGTTCAGTGACTTCATCGCCTGATAGTTGAAGCGGTAGCGCGAATCGCGGCCCTTGGCCGCCCAGATCAGGGTCTCGTGGGCGTTGGTGAAGCGCCTGCCGCGGAAATTGGGCATCGGGTTGGATTTGCGCCAAATCACATCGTTGAGTATCCAGAAGCCGAGATCCTGCAAGATTGCGCCGATGCGAAAGATGTTGTGATAGGCGCCGATCACCCACAGCGTGCCGTCCTTGCGCAGCAGCCGGTGGCACTCGGTCAGCCAGCCTCGGGTGAATGCATCGTAGGTGGCGAAATCGGTGAACCGGTCCCACTCGTCGTCGACGCCGTCCACCAGACTGTCGTCGGGGCGCCGCAGCTCGCCACGCAATTGCAGGTTGTACGGTGGATCGGCAAAGACGCAGTCGACAGACGCAGACGGCAACATGCGCATCAACTGCACACAGTCGCCCCGCAAAATCTGGTCCAGCGGCAACTCGTAGTAGTGATCCAAGCCCGATTTCCAACCTTATCAATGCAGATCGCATCAACATCGCATCGCGACGGCCGCGTCAATCCGCAATCGTCAGCTCCAACCGCAGTTGCGCAACGGTTCCGAACGCCTCCCGGTGGTGGCGCGTGGCGCCGAGCCTGACCAGCGCCTCTCGGTGCAGGGTGGTGGCATAGCCGACGTTCGTCTCCCATCCGTAACCAGGAAATCGCGTCGCCAGCCGGGTCATCGCCCGGTCGCGCACGACTTTCGCGACGATCGAGGCCGCGGCGATCGACAGGCACAGCGCGTCGCCGCCCACCACGCAGCGCACCGCGCAGGTCAGCTTCGGAGGATAATTGCCATCCACCAGCGCCAGATCCGGCGCCACCGCCAAGCGTGCGACCGCCCGGCGCATGGCCAGCATGGAGGCGTGAAGAATGTTCAGGCGCAGGATTTCCGCTACCGAGGCCGCGCCGATGCCGATCTCCGCGGCGGAGGCCCGCAGCGCCAGGAACGCGGCAAGACGCTGCTCAGCCGTCAGTTTTTTGGAATCGTCCAGCATGTCAGCCAGTTCGCGAGTGCACCCAGGGCCCCAGAACCACGGCAGCAGCGACGACTGGACCTGCCAGCGGTCCGCGGCCAGCCTCATCTACTCCCGCGACTCGCCCCCCGGCGGCCAGTTCCAATTCCAGACTGGGCATCCGATCTTGCTAGCAGGGGACGTCCGAGTCGCGAAAGCGACTCAGCTACATTTGCAAGGTGCAGACGCCCCGTCGTAGATACAATGCTTCGCATTCGCTCTTGCCGCTGTTAGAAGCCGCGCCATGACAGCGATCGCATCGATGACCGGATTCGCCCGAGCCGAGGGCACCATCGAGGGTATTGCGTGGGCATGGGAGCTGCGCAGCGTCAACGGCCGCACCCTGGAAGTGCGCTTCCGCCTGCCGAATGGATGGGACAGTCTGGAGGCCGGTTGGCGGGAAATCGCGGGCAGGGCGCTGAAGCGCGGCAATGTCACCGCCAACCTCACGATTAAGCGCCAATCCGAAACCCGGCTGGAACTCGATCCGGCGGCGCTGGAGCAGGTGTTGAAAATCGCCACGGATCTGCATCACCGGATCCCGGGCAGCAAGCCGCCCTCGCCCGAGGCGCTGCTTTCATTGCCCGGCGTGCTGCGCCAGGCACAAGCCGACCAGCAGGAGGAAAAAGCCGCTGCGGCCGGGGATGTGCAGGCGGGGTTCAACGCCGCGTTGGCCGACCTCGTGGCGTCCCGTCAGGCCGAGGGTGACCGGTTGGCCGTCGTGCTGAACCGGCAGTTGAAGGAGATCGCCATTCTGTGCCAGGCCGCCACCACCCAGGCCGCTGGTCAGCCAGCGGCGCAACGGGCGCGCATGTTGGACAATCTGCAAACTCTGCTGCGGGAGACGCCTGCCATTTCGGAGGAGCGGATTGCGCAGGAAGTCGCGTTGCTAGCGAGCCGGTCCGACGTGCGCGAGGAACTGGACCGTTTGTCCAGCCACCGCGCTGCTGCCCACGACCTATTGCGCGAGGCGTTCAATATCGGCCGCAAGCTGGATTTTCTGATCCAGGAGTTTAATCGCGAGGCGAACACGTTGTGCAGCAAGTCGGCCTCGCCTGCCCTGACGGCGACCGGATTGAAGCTGAAGGCCGCGATCGAGCAGTTGCGAGAGCAGGTGCAAAACATAGAATGATCGAACTCGCGCGCCGCGGAGTCTGTTTGGTTCTGTCGGCGCCATCGGGGGCCGGGAAGACCGCGATCGCCGATGCTCTGGTTGCGACCGAACCCATGCTGGAACGATCGATCAGCGTTACCACTCGCGAGCGGCGCCCAACCGAGATCGATGGTGTTCATTATTATTTTCTGACCGAGGATCGCTTTCAGCTGGCGCTACGTAACGATGCGCTGCTGGAATGGGCTCGTGTTTTGCAAGGCACCCACGCCTACGGCACCCCCCGTGCTCCAGTGGAGAAGGCGCTGGCTGAGGGTCGTGACGTTGTGTTCGATGTCGACTGGCAGGGGCACAGGCAGTTGCGTGAGAAACTACCCGGCGATGTGGTGAGCGTCTTTGTCTTGCCGCCGAACATCATGGCATTGCGTTCTCGTCTGGTCGGCCGCGCCGGGGACCGTGGTGACGAGATCGAGCGCCGGATGCGAGTGGCACGGGATGAGATCCGTCACTGGGTGGATTTCGACCATGTGGTCGTCAACGAGGACCTTCCGACCGCGACTGAAGCGGTGCGTGCCGTGCTGCACTCTGGCCGGTCGACGACCTCGCGGATGACCGGGCTTCGAGGCTTTACCTCGGGATTGATGTGATACCGCTTGGCATTGATCTTGGGTGTGCAGGTCCTCGGTGGCCCATCCCACGGGGGCGAACTCCACCGATCGGGAACCATTGTCCCGTGTCACTCGGAAGCACGTCGGAGTTCGCCAAGCCCGCGGAGAGCTTCCCGGCGATTGCCGCCATAAGCGTTTCCATCCATTTCAGAACGATCGGGCGCTCCGCACCTCCTAACCCGAACTTTGCGCCCTTTTTCGACTAATACATTGAAATAGCTCAAAACATGGGTACGGACGTAGTCATGTTTTGGCTCCAAAATGTCTTGACAAGGAGTCGTCCGGTGGATCGAATATGCATCGCGGCGAACACAACTTGGCACGAGGCACCCGCTTTGAATTGAATTTCGACCACCTTGTTGGGGTAGCCGATGTAGACAGAGCTCAAAAAGGAAATTGAGCGATATCAGCTAGTTGGTGAATTTTCAGGGCGAAGTTCGGCCTAACCCCGCGACCGCCAATCCTCTGGCTGCTGGATCTAGCCTAGGGCTAACGGTTAATGTCGAGCCGAAGCAGGAAGATGGGACTAGGCAGAGGTCACGCCCATCGCACGTCTTATGAGCACCCGCTTTACCGGACCCAGGCGATTGACACCCTCGGTTCCGACGTCCCGGACCATACGAACCAGGCGGCGATCGGTACTGAACAGCCGGTCGAGCGCATCGGTCATCGTGAACATCAGCAAGTTGTCCACCTGCCGCGCCCGTTGATACTGGGCCAGCAACGCTGAGCTGCCGGTATCTGAGCCGGCCAGGAACGCATCGACGATCAGGTCCGCCAGCTCAATCCCGTCGCGAAAGCCGAGGTTCAACCCCTGCCCTGCGATCGGATGGATCCCGTGGGCCGCGTCACCGGCCAGCGCCAGCCTGGTATCCACGTAGCGGTGAGCGATCATCGCCGACAGCGGGTAGCTCCATCGCCGGCCCACCGCGCGGAGCGCCCCCAGATGTGGTCCCAAACGCCGGGCCGCCTCCCGCGCGAAACGCACGTCGTCCAGTGCCATGAGCGCCAGGGCGTCCCTCGTGCGCTCGGTCCAGACGATCGCTGAGACATTCGGGGCACCACCCGGTTCCGCATCGGTGCTTGGCCCCATCGGCAGCGCGGCAAATGGTCCGGCGGGGAGGAAATGCTCCAAAGCTACATCGTGATGCGGCCGCTCATGTGCCACCGCGCAGACGATTGCCGTCTGGCGATACGGAATTCGGGTGACAGGTATGCCCGCCTGATCTCGCAGCGGCGAGTTGCGACCCTCTGCCGCGACGACCAACTCGCACTGGATCAGCTGCCCTGACTCCAAGCGAACCAACGCGCCGTCATGCGACCGCTCGACAATCGCTTGTGCCGGCGCGAACAAGTGTAACCGGTCCTGCGCTGGAAATCGGGCATTCAGGGCTTTCCGGAGCGACCGCGCTTCCACCATCCAGCCGAATGGTCGGGAATCACCACCGGCCTCACGGTGGTCGAAATGCAGATGCAGCCGAGAGGGCGGACGGCCGACTCGTCCATCACTGACACGGATGTCGCGTATCGGATTGGGTGGCACGTCCAGAACATCCCAAAGCCCCGCGCCCTCCAGCAATGTGCGCGACCCCGCGGCAACCGCATACGCTCTGCCGTCGAAGGCCGGGTTTTCCATCGGAGGCAGCGCGGCGTGATCGATCAACGCGACGCTGACCCCGGCAGCTGGCCAAGCGGCAGGCGAGCGTGCCGCCGACCGGGCCGGCACCCATGATGCAGACCCGCACAGACAGGCTCTGGTTCATATCACCCCGAGGGTTTCGCCGGCACATTCCACGTGGACGCCGGCGGGGGCGAACCGGCAGCCGGATTCCATCGGCCGGATTTTTTCAGCGCGTCGGCGACTTCCTTCGGCATGTAGGTCTCATCATGCTTGGCCAGCACCTCGTGAGGCGCGAAACACGCCGTCCGGCTGCTCCGTGCCGAGCACGACAACGCCCTGACCCTCGCGGAACAGGTCCGGGAGAATGCCCTTGTAGATAACCGGTATGCTGGCGTTGCCGTCCGTCACGTTGAACCGTGCGCCCGCTTGTCCGCCTGAAGTCCTTTCAACCGTCCCCTGCTGCACCAGGCCGCCCAATCGGACCTGACGGCCGCTAGGTGTAGATTTGGACAGATCAGAAGGGGACACGAAGAACACCAGATTGTCGCTGAAAGCTGACAAGGTCAGCGCGGTCGCCGACCCGAGGCCGACGCCGCAAACCAGCAGCAACAGCAGCCGACGCTTCTTGCGGGTCATGACCGGCCTCGCTCCCGCCTCGTGTCGATCGCGGCCAGTCGCCGATGGGCAGACCGGACCCGGAAGAATACCTGGATGGAGAAGAACAGCGGCACCCCGATCGCAATGGCGTAGGCCGCGGCGATATAGGGGAGATGCGTCACGACACAGCCTCTTCGGCACTCGCCGACGACGCCTTTGCCATCAGTAGCGAGCGGATGCGCCGCTCCATCACCGCCGCCCGCGTTCGGGCGATGGTGATCGCGGCGAACATCAGGGTAAATCCGATCGCGGAGAACAGCAGCGGCCAGAGCATGCTGGCGGCGATGGTGGGCGCTCCGGTCAGGCCGATGGATGCCGGCTGGTGGAGGGTGTTCCACCAATCGACGCTGAACTTAATGATCGGCAGGTTGATCACCCCGACCAGAGCCAGGATCGCGCCGGCCCGGTAGCCTCGGGTCGGATCATCGAAGGCGCGGACCAGCGCGATGTGCCCGCAATATAGCAGAAACAGCACGAATACGGAGGTAAGCCTGGCGTCCCAGACCCACCAGGCGCCCCAGGTCGGCTTCCCCCACAGGCTGCCCGTGGCGAGGCACACTGCGGTAAACCCGGCGCCGACGGGCCCGATTTCGACCGCCGCGAGGTCGGCTAGTGGGTGGCGCCACACCAGCGACAGGACGCTGCACGCGGCCAGCGAGAGATAGCCCGCCGAAGCCAGCCAAGCGAACGGTACATGGACGTACATGATGCGGACGGTGTCGCCCTGCTGCCAATCGTCAGGCGCGAAAAACAGGCCCCACACGAGGCTGAAAGCGGTCAGGATTCCACCTGTCCAAAACAGCCACGGCAAAATCGCGCCGGACAGCCGAAGGAACTGGCCCGGATTGGCAAACCGATGCAGCGCCTTCCCCGCACGGGTTGGCGCGACAGATGAGCGTGCGTCCACAGAAACTCTTTACCCGATCCGCCATAGCCACGAAAGCAGGAGCTTGTAACGTATGCCAGTGGTGCTCGTCACACCTTAGAGTATCCGTCTTGATCAAGCCCTTTTTTCGCAAAGTTTGACTGGGCCGGCGAGGCCAGAGTGGACCCGTGCTCGCAGCCGTCAAGGCCGCGTCGCTTCGCGATGGCCTTCGGCCAGCCTTGACCGCCGCTGTGCGCGGTGTCCGTGGATCGGTATGGCCGGGACGGGAAAACGGCGTCTCAACCGAACCGGAAAACTGTTGATGACTGGGTGTTGGTTCGACCTCATGCCTGGGCCAGTTCTGGTGTCCACCTGCGATGATCGCGCAGCAGTGCGTTAGCGATGATGAGGAGCTTGCGCATGATGACGACGATGGCGACTATCGCGGGTTTTCCGGCTGCCCGCAGGGCTAGATATTTGGCCCTGAGCGGCGGGTTGAATCGGATGGCGACCAGAGCTGGCATATAGAGGGCCTGCCTCAGTGTGGCTCGTCCGCCCTGAATGAAACTCTTGCCCTTCCAGTTTCCCGACTGCCTAGTGAGCGGTGCCAGGCCGGCCAGACTGGCGGTCTGTTTGGCGTCCATCGTGCCGAGTTCGGGCATATCGATGAGCAGGGCGAAGGCTGTGTAGTTGCCAAAGCCAGGAATGCTGACAAGGATTTCGGATCGGGCGTTGAGGGTTTGATGGGCTGCCACGAGGGTTGCCCGGGCGTGGTCTATGGCGTCGATCTGGGTTTCGATTTGTTTGAGATGTTGCTGGCTTTGGTGCGTCAGCACCGCCAGTGTCAGGGTCTTGGAGCGATTGAGCGCTGCGGTCCGGTCTTTCACCAAGGCGCGCCGAGCGGCCAGCAATTCGGCAAGACTATCAATGGTTTCATCCCTGGCTGGCGGGATATCCGGCTGCATGGCACAACCGAATTGGGCGAGCATGGCGGCGTCGATCGGGTCGGTTTTGGCGCGTGTTCCGGTTGCCTGGGCGAAGCGTCGTATTTGCAGTGGGTTGATTTTGACGCTTGGCAGTGCGGCCTTGCCGAGCGCCATTTCCAGTGCTCGGTGATAGGCGCCGGTTGCCTCGAAGATGATGCGTTTTGGCTGCAGTGGGGCGATCCAGGCGATGAGCCTGGCAATACCCTTGCGATCATTGTCGAACTGTTTGACGACCGCGTGGGGATGCAGATGAGCATCCAGTCGGTCTTTCGAGATGTCGATTCCAAGGGTGATCTGATCCGGCGTTGGTGCTATGACGTGATTCATCTTTTCCTGTCCCATGCTTGTCATCCGGGGCGTGAAACACCCAGGTCTCCGTTCGGGCCTGAAGGAAAAGAAGGGGACGATCCAACTCTAACTCGGTCCTACCTGACCGCCATGATCTCGATCCATCCCCTTCACCATCGGCAGGTTGCAACCTGCCGATGGTGAACCATTCTGCCTTAGGCGATGGGCAGATTCATAAGACAACCATGATCGTTTGGGGTTGATCCACATTTCGGCGTTCGATCATGGTCTAAGATTATGTTTGATCGCGTGATTCACGCCTTCCGACTGGGTCAGCCTCAGGCGATCACGCTTCAGATCTCGAAAATTTCGCCGCCGCCCGATGCCGATCCGGCATATTGAATAACTCAGGTTCTCAATGCCAAGATCGACCGCGCCGCGCCAGTTCGGCCATCTCGTTCGGGGGGAAAATGACAGGCTATTGGTTGGTAAAGTCGGAGCCGGAATCGTTCTCCTGGGACCAACAAGTCGCCAACAGCGTCGAGCCATGGACGGGCGTGCGGAACCACACGGCGAAGAATAACCTCAAGGCGATGCGAAAGGGCGATCTCGCATTCTTCTACCACTCGAACACGGGCAAGCAGATCGTCGGCATCGTCGAAGTGGCTCGCGAGGCTTATCCGGACCCGACGGCTGAAAGCGGCGGCTGGGTGTGCGTCGATATGAAGGCGGTTCGGCCGCTGCCGAAGCCGGTCACCCTGGTCGATATCAAAGCCGAGCCTAGCTTGGCCGATATGCCCTTGGTGCGACTGTCGCGGCTTTCGGTGATGCCTGTCTCCAAGCCGCACTGGGACAAAATTTGCCGGATGGGGGGCTGGAACAGGTGATGCCAGCGGACATGCGAGTGCTATGCCGGATTGCCGATGTCCCGGAGAACGGCGCAAAAGGGTTTCCGGGCCCCGATGGTGCGTTCACCGGCCTGATCGTGGTCCGCCAGGGTGACCAGGTCTATGTCTACGAAAATGCCTGTCCGCATATCGGAACCCCGCTCGACTGGACGCCGGATCGGTTCCTGACGGCCGACGGGCGCCGCCTCATCTGCGCGACGCATGGTGCCGAGTTCACAATCGCCACGGGGACGTGTATCTCGGGCCCGTGCCGAGGCGACCGATTGACGCCGATCAATGTTGTGGTTCGTGACGGGGTTATCCTGATCGCGCACGGCGGCTGAATTCAGATCTGCCTGGCACAAAGGGAAGCTTACAAGGCAGCAAGGAAACAGTCCGTGGCAGACAATGCACCGATCCATGATCAGGTCTTTCCGGTTCCGGCGAACTTCGCCGAGACCGCCCACATAAACGCCGCCGGCTACCGTGACGCCTACGAGCAGGCCGCGTCCAACCCAGATGCCTATTGGTCGAAGGAAGCCAAGCGCCTGGCCTGGATGACGTTCCCGACCAAGATCAAGAACACCAGCTTTACCGGCGATGTTTCGATCAAGTGGTTCGAAGACGGGGTATTGAACGCCTCGGTGTCGTGCCTCGACCGGCACCTAGCTGAACATGCCGATGCCACGGCGATCATATGGGAAGGCGACGATCCCAACGTCAGCCGTCACGTGACGTACCGCGAGTTGCATGACCAGGTCTGCCGTTTGGCCAACGCTATGAAGACGCTGGGGGTCAAGCGCGGGGACCGGGTGACGATCTATCTGCCGATGGTGCCGGAAGCCGCTGTGGCGATGTTGGCCTGCGCTCGGGTCGGAGCGATCCATTCCGTAGTATTCGGTGGGTTTTCTCCGGACAGCCTGGCAAACCGGATCCAAGACTGCGACTCAAATTTGCTGATCACCGCGGATGCTGGCCGTCGGGGTGGCCGGTCCGTTCCGCTGAAGGCCAACGCCGACGAGGCGCTGAAGACCTGTCCGAGCGTGAAAAGCGTGATCGTGGTGAAGATCACGGGCGCCAAGGTCGATCATGTCGCCGGCCGGGACCACGACTACACTACGCTGCTGGCGGCAGCCTCGCCCGATTGCCCGCCGGAGCCGATGTCGGCGGAGGACCCGCTGTTTATTCTTTACACCTCCGGCAGCACAGGCAAACCGAAAGGCGTGCTTCACACCACCGGCGGCTATCTGGTCTGGGCGAGCTACACGCATGAGAACGTGTTCGATTACCGTCCGGGTGACGTTTACTGGTGCACCGCCGACGTGGGTTGGGTGACCGGCCACACTTACATCCTGTACGGCCCCCTGGCCAACGGCGCGACCACGCTGATGTTCGAGGGTATTCCCAGCTATCCGGATGACAGCCGGTTCTGGCAGGTGATCGACAAGCACAAGGTCAGCATCTTCTACACCGCGCCGACGGCCATTCGTGCGCTGATGCGCCACGGCGAGGGGCCGGTGAAGAAGACTTCCCGCGCGTCGCTTCGCTTGCTGGGCAGTGTCGGCGAACCGATAAACCCGGAGGCCTGGCTGTGGTACTACCATGTGGTCGGCGACAACCGCTGCCCGATCGTGGACACTTGGTGGCAGACCGAAACGGGCGGTATTCTGATCAGCCCGCTGCCAGGTGCGACGGCCTTGAAGCCGGGCTCCGCGACGCTGCCGCTTCCAGGCGTCCAGCCGCTGTTGGTCGATGGCGACGGCAATGAGCTGATCGGCGAGGCCGAAGGCAATTTGTGCATTAGAGACGCCTGGCCCGGCATGATGCGCACCGTGTTCGGCGACCACCAGCGGTTCGTCCAGACCTATTTCGCGACGTTCAAGGGGTTGTATTTCACCGGCGACGGCGCCCGGCGCGACGCCGATGGGTATTACTGGATCACTGGCCGCGTCGATGACGTGATCAACGTCTCCGGCCACCGCATGGGCACGGCGGAGGTAGAAAGCGCGCTGGTCGCCCATCCGAAGGTCGCGGAGGCGGCGGTGGTCGGCTTCCCGCACGACATAAAGGGCCAGGGTATTTATGCCTATGTAACTCTGAATGACGATGAGGAACCGTCGGAGGCGTTGCGGATGGAACTCGTGGCCTGGGTCCGTAAGGAGATCGGGCCGATCGCCTCGCCGGACGCGATCCAGTGGGCGCCGGGCCTGCCGAAGACACGCAGCGGCAAAATCATGCGGCGGATTTTGCGGAAAATCGCCGCAAACGAGACGGAGGGACTGGGGGATACCTCCACCTTGGCTGATCCGGGCGTGGTGACGGAATTAGTGCAAAACCGCGTCGGGTAGGAAGTTCCCGGGGTCAGGGGACGCGCTAGTACACCCCGCCGGAAATCCGAACTCCTTGGACATCTCACGCCACCAGCGGCTTGCCCTTCATGGTCCAGCGGAACGGCTTCGCCATGGTAGCATTGAAGTAGGCGATGAAGCTCTCGATCCTCTGCCGGAGACGCTCTTTGGAGGTGAAGTTGCCGCGGCGGATAAGCTTGCGAACCAGGATGGAGAACCAAATCTCGATCTGATTGATCCAAGAGGCATGCTTGGGCGTGAAGTGGAACGTGATCCGGTGACCGGCATCGCGCAGAAACGCCTCGCGTGTCGCCTTTGACAGGAGGATGCCGGATTTCCCCTTCTCCCCGAGGTCTTCGTTGATGCCGCAGAACTGTGCGACCAAACGGACCACTCCTTCGGACATGTGGGTGTTGAGGTTGTCGCAGACCACCTCCGATCGCGCCGCCGGCACCGAGGCGAACAGACTGTCCAGGAACGATACGAAATCAGCCTCGGTGCGGCTATCTCCGATCGTGCCGCGGACTTTGCCAGAGACGACATCGAATGCGGCGATCAGTGCCTGCGTGCCATGCCGGACGTACTCGAACTCCCGCCGTTCGACGTGCCCAGGCTTCATCGGCAGGCTCGGGGCGGCGCGTTCCAGCGCCTGGATACCGGTCATCTCGTCGACCGAGACGGTCTGCACGCCTTGTTCGGCGGCGGTGGGTGCCGCCTGATAAACCGCGCAGATATCGGCGCACTTCGTCTCGAAGTCGGGATCGGGTTTGGGTGTCAGCCAGTAACGGTTGCGGTGCGGCTTGAGATCAGCCTCTTTTTTAAAAAACGCCCGACAGAGCCGAGCGAAATGCTTTTGACGATGCCGCGGGCGACCGATTGTCGGGCCAGTTCGCTTTGACTCCATTGACTGATTGGGACATCCAGTGTCTCGGGGTCTTCACAGGCCAGGGCCATGATCTGGCAGATCGCTTCCGGTGTGAACGTCGCTGGTGCACCGCGGCGAGGCGCGTCTGTAGCGCGACACGACGGATGGCCGGCTAGCGACACTCGGATGGCCGGTCGCTGCGCGTCATTAAGATGGCCTGATTGACGCGAAGCGACAAGGGATCTTTGCCGGGCTCGGCGGCGATGAAATGTCCGGAGGGTTCGGCGCCGCTGGATTGGCCATGCGGTATCCGGCTCGCCGCCTTTTTCTGACGCCGAGCGTGGGCGGAGAAGGGAGAACGTCCGTCAGGGGGTGCGCCAACGGATCGGCATCGGCGAAATCGTCGAGCTTGACGACCCATCGGCAGAACCCATGGATTTGTGCATAACGCAAGCGCGTTACACACAACTCCACCGGCTCATCAACAACAGCCAAGTTAGGTATTCATTTATAATAAGATAAGTATAGTTCGGGGGTAATGCGAAGATCTTATCTTCAATATCTCACTGAGCGTCAGCTGGAGGCATCTTGTATGGCACGATTTACCGCTCCGGTGTCCCGCTGTCGCTCTTGCTGTCGCTGGCGCTCCGTGGCTTGCGTGGTGCACGGGCGGCGGCGACCCCTGTGCATTGCTCTCAACATCGATCCCGAAAACCGTTGAGTGGTGGAAGAGAACTCGCCCCCGTATTCCGTTACGTGACGAAAGACAGAGGCGAGCGGCCGCAAGTCTTGCCGATGGCTAATCCGGTTGGTTCTACTGCGCCTCGCTGTCGCTCTTGCTGTCGCTGAGGCCCCGCGGTTTACGCGGCGCGCCGGCGGCGGCGACCCTTCGGCGATAGCTTTCGACGTTCATTTCAAAGATCGTCGAATGGTGCACGAGGCGATCGACAGCCGCGAGCGTCATCGCGGCATCCGGAAAGACACTCGTCCATTCGCCAAATGGATGATTAGCCGTGACGATCAGGCTGCGCCGTTCGTAACGAGCGGCGATCAACTCAAATAGGACCGAGGTTTCCGCCTGATCCTTTCGCACATAGCAGAGGTCCTCGAGGATGAGCACATGGTACTTGTCGAGCTTCTCGATGGCGCTCTCCAGCGACAGAGCCTGACGCGCCTGTTGCAGGCGCTGCACGAGATCGGTGGTTCGGGTGAACAGGACCCGGTAACCGTTCTCGATGAGCGCGTGGCCGAAGGCGGCGCTGAGATGCGACTTGCCCGACCCGCTCGGGCCGAACAGCAGGATCGTGCCGCCACGGTCGATCCACCCATCACCCGTGGCAAGTGCCGCAACGTGCGCGCGACTTAGCCCGACTTTCGCAACTCGCGGTGAAGCATCCCTCAAACGGTCGGATTTCCGGGGGCGTGGTGCCGCAAGGTCGGCACCACAGAATGGACGGTGATTATGCTATCGGAATGCCGTCCGTTGTGATCCTGGGCGGCGGTTGGTCGGGCAAGTTGATCTTGAGCCGCTGAAGCAGCAGCGCCTGATCCCGTTCGGGTTCGGTGTAACGCGAGAGGATCACGGTGCGGCCATCGGTCGTTGGCAGCTGCACATCGACCATTTGGATCGCCGCCATCTTGTCCAACACTGATCTCGCCGTCAGTCCGGGCGCCAGGGCTCGCAACCGCTGCTTCAGCGTCACCTGGAGGCAATAAGCCAGGAACGCGACCAGGATGTGTGCTTCGATCCGCTCATCGGTCTGATGGTAGATCGGGCGGATCGCCAGATCGCCCTTTAGCTCCTTGAACGCCTGCTCGACTTCGGTCAGTTGCAGATAAAACGCCCACAGTTGCGCCGGATCGCCGGCGGTCAAGTTCGACCGCAGCAGGTAACTCCCTTCGCGGCGGCGGGCCTCGCGCAGGTTCTGCCAGTTCAAGCGAAAGCCGAACGTCTCTGGTGTGACGATCTGGTCCTTCTCGGGCAACCTCAGCTCGATGATCCGCCAGACCGCCGGTCCAGCCTCTTTTCGGGCGGCACCCAGCTTGATCAGCAACTGGTCCCGGGTCAGCTTCTGCTGGCGCAACTCATGCAGCCGCTTTACCAGCTTCTTCAGCCGGCGCCGCCGCATCGCCTGTTCTTTATCGCGGCGGGCACCGCTGCGCGCCAGGATGTAAAGTTCCCCGTCCTGCTCAACCAGCTTCACCCGTACCGCGTCACGCACCTGCGCCCATGGCTTGGCCAGGAAGTCCTTCTCCATCTGGCTGAGCCGCCCGCGTGGTGTGCCTACCAGATAATGGGTCGGCGTCTCTGCTGCCCGCATCTCGGCCAGCACCGCCTCGGTCGGGATGCCGCGATCCATCACCCAGGTGCGTCCGGCCTTGCCGTATTGGGCTTCGATGCGTTGCAGGAAGCCGCGCAACGTCGTTTTGTCCGAGGTGTTGCCAGGCATCACCTCGTAGGCCAGCGGCAGGCCATCCGGCGTCACGATCAAAGCGATGACGACCTGGACGCAGTCGGAGCGTTTGTCCCGGCTATAGCCATGCCGCCGCTTGCCGGCGCCGGGCGGATCACACTCGAAGTACGTGCTGGTCAAATCATAGAGTAGGACTTCAAATTTGGCCTCGAACAGGGTCTTCCAGCGTTGTTGCAGGAAGCTGAACAGTTCGGTCTTGTGGGCCAGCAGCTTGTCGAGGCAGCGATACAGATTGTCCTTCTGCGCCAGGTCGAAGTCCTCGCCCAGCAGATCGCCCATCGCACTGCGTTCGAACCATTGCCGATGCAGCCGCCACTCACTGCCCGGATCGATCAACCGATAAGCGACCAGCGTCTTCAGCACGTTCAGCCAGCGTGTCCCCTGTCGCGATACCGGCAGACGTGGTGACCAGAACTCATCCAGTTGAAGCTGATCCCACAGATGGCACGCCAGCCAGCAGCCACCCCATTGCCGCGGCCGGCGTAGGCGCAGACCGCTGAGCCGGACATGCACCACATCGCAATCCAATGGCGGCGCCGCACGATCCTCGGGGAACAGTGCGATCTGTTTGCCGCTCTGCCCGTTCTCGTCGAACGCCTCGATCGTCTGACACCATGCGGCGCGCTGGCTGTCGTTGATCTCGCCCAGATAAAGCACGTGTCGCTGCACCGTCCGCCCGCCGGATACCCGGCGGTTCTCGACAATGCTCCAATAGCGGTGCTCCTTGCCGTCCTTGCGGCGCAGCTTGTGGCGTAGAAACATGGCGCCAGCCTTCCAAAGCGGCTGGCCGTTTCGCAAGGGGGTTGGTCGGCACCGCAGCCGGTTTTAGCCGGTTCGCACCGGCTGGCCCCGCGGTGCTCCGAGCTTTTTCGGCACCACGGGAGAGCAAAATTTCTCAAATCAGGGCCGAGTTGCGAAAGTCGGGCTAGCATGGGAACCGCGGTAAAATCGAAACTGTCGAGCGTTTTGCCGGCTGGCAGGCGGGCCTCAAGCAGATGTCGCTGGATGCGTCGCTGATCGCGTTCAGCGAGTTCCAACTCGGTGAGGGTGGCGAGCAACCGTGCCGCTGGCCAACCTTCGCGATCGGCGCGTTCGGTGAACTCCTGCCACATTGCGGCGATGGTCGGCAGCCGCAGTTGACGCAGCAGTAACGGCAGCCGCGCGGTGTCAACCTTGATCGTGTCGCTGGTGCTGTCGTTCATGCTGCTTCTCCCAGCGACGGGAGAAGCAGATCGTAGCTGGCGACCGGCGGCAGGGTGATGACGATGTCGGGCATCTGTGCCGGCACCGGTGCGAACCGAGCCTGCAGTGCGGCAACGTCGATCGGCTCCGCGCAGGCCAGCTGTTCGGTGAGAGCCGAGGCAAGTTCGGCTTCGCAGCAACGCTCATGCGCCAGCGCCAGCAGCGCCACCATGGCTTTGCAAGCCCTGCGCGGATCACCGTCCGTCAACAGCTTTTCCCAGGCCAGACGATAGGCCGCGCGCGGGAACAGCGCATCACGATAGACCAGGTTAAGCAACGCCATGGGTTTGCGGCGCAGGCTGTGAATGACGTGGCGGTAATCGACGAGGTGACCACGCCGTCCATCAGCCTGGCAGCGGCCGCGGCGCAAGGTCAGTGTCAGGGTCTGGCCCACGAAGCAGTCCAGCCGATCATCATAGATCCGCGCCTGCATGCGAAAGCCGATCAGCCGCGACGGCACGGTGTAGAACACCTTGCGCAGCACAAAGCCGCTGCTCGAGGTCACGAACACCGTTGCCTCGTCGTAATCGGTGGTTCGTCCCGCCGGCAGCGGTTGCAGAGCGGTGCATTCCAGTTGCACCATCTTGGCGCGGCGCGCGTTGCGCCGGCCGATCAGGTTGGCGATCCAGCCGCGATAGGCCTCGAGGCTCTCGAAATCGACACTGCCACGCAGCAACAGCGCCTGGATAACCGTCCGCTTGAGATGCCCGTGCTGGCTCTCGATGGCGCCATTTTCATGCGCCACGCCCGTGTTGTTGCGGGTTGGTGTCATGCCGTAATGGGCACACAATGCCTCATAGCGGCTCGTCAGATCGAGCTGAGCATCGTCATCGAGATTGCGAAACGCGGCAGAGAGGCTGTCGGTGCGGGGCCCGAGCGGCACGCCACCGAGCGAGAACAGCGCGTTCTGCAGGCCGACCGCAAGCGCGGTGAAACTCTCCCCGCCGAGCACCGGTTCGGCATGCTCCCAGGCCGAATAGGCCAGCACGAAGTGATACAGCCGATG
Organism: uncultured Pseudomonadota bacterium; assembly: GCA_963832865.1. GTDB lineage: Bacteria > Pseudomonadota > Alphaproteobacteria > Acetobacterales > Acetobacteraceae > Rhodopila. The sequence goes on along the minus strand of CAWHWH010000019.1, from coordinate 20,033 downwards.
CTCCAGCGTCTGGCCGGCAATGCTGACGCCGGCGTCGGCCATGTCGGTGAAATCCGACAGCGCCTGCTGTCCGGGGACGTGATCCTGACGGAAGATCACCTCGCGATCGGCCCCTTGTTGCGCTCGCCAGGCGCGAACCCGCCGCTCCAGGCTACGGCGCAGCCGATCCCAGTCATGATCGGGATGACGGCGTTGCATCTCTTCGAGCACCGCGACCGGCCGCAAGCCGGGATGCGTCTCGAGCAGCGGACGGATCTCGCTGTCCCATAATCCATCAAAGGGGTCGGGACCCTGGCGGGTTCGAACGGCGTTTGGCGGCGGCGTCAAATGCCGATTTGTCTCGATGCGACGGGCGGTTCGCTCGCTGAACCCGGCTTTGGCCGCAGCAATACGTTGAAGGTGGTCGGGACGGAACTCCATGAACAATCTCATCTGCTGACGTGTGACGTGTCGTCCGGGCACTTCGGTTCTCGTCCTGGTTATCGAGAACAGACTGCCCGCACACGCCGCGGCCCGCAGACGTGGACGCTTGCCACGTCGCCGGTTGAGCTGACCTACGCCCGGGCGAGCCCGAGTTTTGGCCAGTTCAACCGGCCATCCGGTCCTGTCGCCGACCGGCCATCAGAGCTGTCGCGGAACAGCGCGTCGCTCAGGCGCGCTGCCACGCCAGCGCAGGGTGCCCCATCCCGCCACCGGCGGCGCCAGTGACTGGCCGTCTTGCGCCAGATCCCCAGTCGCTGGGCTGTCTCATCGATCTCCAGGCCGGTCGCGGCCAGTAAGATGATCCGAGCCCGTTCCGCCAACCTCTGTGGCGTTGAATGCGCCCGCCACCAGTTCGTTCAGTTCCCGTTCGTGCTCCGACGATAATTGCACCGGTAAGGCCTTGCGAGCCGGCACGATATCCTCCCCTTCAGGTCAAAGAGGGTCGACTCGCATCCCTGTTGGATTCACGCCTATTGCCGACAGCGTCGAGACCGCAGTTTCGGTGAAACTGTGGCAAATGCGACTCGGTTCGCTAAACGGGCCAACCGAGTCGCCACTTCCGACGAGATGTACTAGGCACTAAAAGCGGCGGTGGCGTCCACACCGAAGAATCCTCGGTTCTATTGGACAAACGCCGCGTCAATCGGTTGGAGTCCCGAGCGCCGTCGTTAAACGTTCGTTATGGAGGTTGTTAACCCTCTGTCAACCTGATTGGCTCACAGTCGCGCGATGGAAAGCGCGAACTCTCGCCGGACGGTCGCAGATATTCGTAGGGTGCCGGGCTGTAACTTTCGCGACCTATCGGGCACGCGGAACGACGGCGTGGTTCAGCGTGTGCTGACCCGGCTTCTGCTTCTTGCCATCGTGGTGGCACCCATAACGGGAGGAACGGAAGAACTTTCCAGTCAAAACTTAAAGGCTGCAATGCCGCTTTGTGGCCCACAGTCGGATGGTCAAGTCTACTGCAAGTTTGGGATCCTATATGAGTGCCAGCTAACCGGGCAGAACTCGCTCGATCGGCGGACAGGTTGGCGCTGGAAGGCTGACATTTTACGAACTTGCGAGGAGCCGGGCCCGACCAGCACGGATAACCGCCGTTCCTCTTTATCGCCGGAGGTTATGTATGGACCGCACTGCCCCGACTATGACGATCAACAGGGTGATCGAGGCGATGCGGATGGAGCAGGTGAAGGACGACATGGCGGGACAATGTATATTCGCCCTGGCAACTCCGCAGCTCGACCACTAGTGGCGAGCGCGTCGGCCCTGGAACCATACACTTGGCTTGCGCCGGCGGTGGCGGCCATTCTGAATAACCCGACCGTAGGGACAGAACCATGTTCACCAGCATCAGGAAGTACAAGGTGAAGCGGGGTTCGATGGAAGAATACGCGCGCCGCGTGCAGGAGGGCTTCGTGCCTCTGACGCGACAAATGCCGGGGTTCAGAGGCTACTACCTGCTGGATGGCGGCCCAGACGTGCTCATTACCATCAGCATGTTCGACAGCGCGGACGAGGCGGTTGCGTCCAATGTGGCGGCAGCAGACTGGGTGAGGAACAACGTTCTCGACCTGACCAAAGGGATGCCGGAGATCATGATCGGCAATGCCCTGATCGCGGAGGTGGGGTAGCGGGACCAGCTGGCCTCAAGAAGCCTGCGCATAGGAACCGCGGACGGGAGGGGAGAATGGCTTCGCCAAAGCCAAGTTCCTCATAAACTGGGCTCGACAACTCAGGTCAGGGCATAGATTTACTGCACATTCTTAAGTAAAATGAGTTGGCTCCTTGGACTGCTTTCTGGGTTCGCAGTATTAGCGCCACAAGCCGCGCGGTATTTGCGTCTTTCGCCGGCGCCCGCATCACGACCGACGCAGGAGCGCTGCTGGCGTGGTGCCGCCGACAGCCTGCTGGTAATGGCGACCGATGTTGTGCAATCCCCGAACGACAAGCAGCGGCTCAAACCGATGCGGCGGTTGATGGTCACGCGGCGGCGATCGACAGCCTGCTTGCGGCCCTAGGCCGGCCGATCAGGGGAAGCAGATCGGCGAGGTCGGGGCCGCTATCCTCGCCGGTCAGCGCCAGACGCAATGGTGTCAGCAGTGCTTCCCCGCTGCATCCGGTTGCCCGCTCTAATGCGCCAATCCAGGTCGTCCACACCGTGTTGTCCCACGGCTCAGGCGGCAGCAGGGAGCCGGCTGCGAGTAGCAAATCCCGAGCTCCGTTAATTACCGGCGGAACGATGGTGCCGGCGACGACGTCCCACCATCCTCGGGCCTCCCTCAAGAGATCCAGCTTGCCGCGCACGGCTTGCCAAAAAACCTCGGTGGCGCCCGCCGGCAGGCGATCGGCGACGTCGGCGAAATCGAGGCCGCTCTGGACCTTCCGGTTAAGCGCGAGCATCTTTGGAATATCAAAACGGGAGGTGGCCAGATCGGCCAGCTTGAACCGCTGGGCGAGGTCCTTGACGGCAAGGGGCTGGTCCGTGATCGCCAGCATGGAAGCGGCTATAGCGCTCGGCTCGACCCCGTCGTGGCGAAGGTTTCGCAGCGCCAAGTGGTTAGTTTTTCGTCCCCCGGGAGTAGCTGAACCGCTGTCACTGAGTGCGGGTAGGTGACCGAAACGGACCGGTTTTCTCTGTTCGCCCAGGACCTCGAACAGCTCGATCTGCACGGCGGTGCTGCCGGCGTTGTCCTCACCACGGATAATGTGGGTGGTGCCATACGCGATGTCGTCCACCACGCCGGCCAGGATCGGCGTCGGGGTGCCGTCGCCGCGCACTAGAATGGGATCAGATACAGTCGACAACGCCGCGTGCCGGGGACCCAGGATCAGGTCGTGCCATTCCAGCGTCCGGCCGGATAGCTTGAACCGCCAGTGCGGGCGCTTGCCGCCAGCCTCGGCGTCATGGCGCTGCTTGTCGGTCAGCGCCAGCATGCTGCGATCGTAGATCGAGGACTTGTTGTGCTTGCGGCGGAATTCCTGCTTGGCCTTTAATTCTTCACTGGACTCAAAGCACGGATAGATGAACCCGTCGCGCTTCAGCCGCTCTATCGATTCCTGGTACCGGTCCAATCTATCAGATTGGCGGAACGATTCGTGCCACTCGATCCCGAACCACCGGAGGTCCTGCACGATCTGATCGGAGGCGCCTTGACGGCACCTTTCCTGGTCCAGGTCATCCAGCCGCAGCAGCATCTCGCCGCCGCTCCGCCTTACGAACAAGTCATTGGCAAGAGCCACGCGCGCGCCGCTAACGAACAGGTTGCCGACCGGAGTGGGGGCGAATTGGACGCGGATCATCCATCGTCCTCGATCGGCTCGAGGTCTTGGCGGCGCGGGTCGATCGATCGCCAGTCGCAGTCTTCCGGACTTGCGCGGTGGTCCACGAAGTCGCCGAGTTCGGTAGCGCTTTTCCAACCGCCGTCACCTGCGTCAATGACCACCGCGTCCTCGCCGAAGGCGAACCAGGCTTCCAGCACGTCTTTGGATGACATGCCGGGCGCGCGGCAATGCTCTACCGAGTTGCGGACGTAGGAGCGGGCAAAGGCGTTGGCGTGCATCAGGGTGTCGAAGCCGCCGATCTCCTCGCTGATATTGTCCTGGGCTCCCCCGGACAGGTCCAGGATACGGACGCGCCAGCCGCCGTCAGGAGCAAAAAGGTCGCTCATGGTGGGGGGAAACTGAGAAGCGCTTGGTTCATTCGCGCAGGTTACGGAGGGCTGGGTGGCGAATTAACCGTGGGCCATCGGGTCGGTTGCCGCAGCGGTGCCGGATTTGCGCCAGTCGACGGTGCCTTGCTAGCATGGATGCACAGATGGAGGGTCCACATGCCGCGCCACGAAGAGCAGACGACGCTCGCCTACGGTGCCGACGAGCTGTTCGCGGTGGTCGCGGATGTGAGAGACTATCCGTTATTCGTCCCGTGGTGCGGCGGCGCGCGTATTCACCGTGAGGATCAGCGAGAGATCATCGCTGAACTGGTCATCGGGTTCGGTCTGTTCCAGGAAAGCTTCACGAGCCAGGTCACGCTGGACCGTCCGCGACAGGTGCTGGTGCGCGCTGTCGAAGGGCCGCTCGAGCATCTTACCAACACGTGGACGTTCTCGCCAATTGGCGACGCGTCAACCCATGTCGACTTCGTCATAGACTTCCAATTCAAAAGTCATCTGCTTGATCATGTTGCCAACGGGATGTTCCAGGAAGCCGCGACCCGCATGATGAGTGCATTCGAGTCGCGCGTGCACCTGGTGCATATGATGCGGCGACGGCATGTGGCGCAGCACCCGCCTACCTGATGTAGTTTATTGAGCTTGGCTCGAGACGCAGTCGAAGTCGCTTGTCCTGTACCACTGGTGTGTTTCGGATGTTGCTGTGGTCGGTAGCCTGTCCGTCGGCCCCTTCGGGCCATACGACGAGATCGTTATCGGAAGCGAGGTAATTGCCTGTGCGGTCCATGCGCTTTGGCGAGACCACAGGAAGCCTGGATACGATGTAGAGACGCGTCCCGCTGGATGCCGCGCTTCAGCTATACCGTCGCCGCGCCGCGCCGTTGATCGAGGTGACCGCGATGGTCGCGACGGTGATCTGATACTGCATGGCTGCGAACTCGGTGCGATATCCACTTCCGGTGCTCGGATGGTCTTCCTCGGCCCATCGGCACCCCTTGTTCGGGTCATCGAAGGCGCCGTTTTGACCGGAGACAACCAGCGCGCTGCGCACGCACCACCATGGAAGAAAATGGTGGGACGTGCATAATTGGTGCGGTCGCTCGAAGGCTGACTTAAGTGACTTGACGGTTTGACCTCGCACTGGAGAAGAGCCCGCGCCGCGTCGGGGTATCACCCTTTGTCGCGACCGGCATTAGCCGCGGAGCACGTGCACCAGTATCTCATTCAGCATGGCGGCGCAGCGACCACCATCGAGAAGGAGACGTTGCATGGAAGCTGTAATTGAACGCTGCTGTGGTCTGGACGTGCACCAAAGTTCAGTGGTCGCGTGCATCATTATCACCGATCAGCGCCGGAAGCCGCGACGCGAGATCCGGACATTCGGGGCAACGACAAAGGACCTCGAGACGTTGCGCGAATGGCTTAAAACTGAGGGTGTCACGCATGTGGCAATGGAGAGCACCGGTGTCTACTGGCGACCGGTGCATAATCTGCTGCATGGCGGGTTTACTCTCATTGTCGCCAATGCCCATCACATCAAAAACGTGCCAGGACGCAAGACGGATGTGAAGGACGCAGAGTGGATAGCCAACCTCTTGCGCCACGGGCTGATCAACGCGAGTTACGTACCCACCCCGGAGATTGCTGAATTAAGGGATATGACGCGCTATCGGCGCAAGTTGGTGGGTACCGCGTCGGCCGAGCGCAACCGCACCCTTAAGCTGCTGGAAACAGCTAACATCAAGCTTGCATCTGTCGCAGCCGACGTCTTCGGCGTGTCGGGCCTGGCAATGCTGCGTGCGTTGGCGTCGGGGGCAACGGCGGCAGAGGAGATGGCGGATCTCGCACGTGGCCGGATGCGCCGTAAGCTTGCTCCATCGGCCGCTGCACTCGACGGGCGTGTCACCGACCATCACCGCTTCCTGCTGACCGTCGCGCTCGGCCGTCTCGATGCCCTTGAGCGCGATATCGCCTTGCTTGACGAGCGGATCGCGGTGAAAGTCGCGCCATATGACCGTCAGATCTCGCTGCTGATGCAGATCCCGGGGGTCGATCGGCTGAGCGCGATCGCCATCATCGCGGAGGTGGGCGTCGATCTGAGTCATCGGGCGACGGCGCGCAAACTTGCGGCATGGGCTGGGCTCTGTCCTGGCAACTACGAGAGTGCTGGACGAGCGAAAGGATCCGGTATCCGAAGAGGCAACGTTCACCTGAAAGCGACGCTCTACGTTGCGGCCTCGGCAGCAGCCAGGCAGCGTGGCAGTTATCTGAAGGACAGGTACCACAGACTGCGAGCACGCCGCGGGGCGCGACGGGCGGGTGTCGCAATCGCGCACAAGATCATTGTCAGCGTGTGGTACATCCTCACGCAGGAGGTTCCGTATCAGGATCTCGGCGACACGTATCTCGATCGATTGGCCGAGCATCGCGTTAAGCAGAATTTGTACGTCGGCTGAAGGGGCTCGGATACGAGGTCACGCTCAGCAAGACGGCTTGAGCCCGCCGGAAGGGGTTATTTTCGCACCGTCTTTGAGAGGAGCCGCACGGCAATCGAAGAGATCGAGGCCGCCCACCCAGCCAAGCCCTTGGGCCTCGCCCGCATCCCGCCATGGAACTGGATTGTCTACCCCGAGGTCGCACCGCCGGAACTCGTGGTCTTCAAGGTTTCGCGCGGCTGGACATCATCCACGCCGGCCTGTCCGGGAGGTTATTTTTTGGCGCTGGGATACTGGGTGGCAGCACATTTCCGGTCTCATCGGCTTGCGGCAGCCTGACAATAAAGGCCACCCTTGTCGCGCTGCCCTCGCCATGATCGGCACCGTGCTGAGGCACATTGAGTGCCCAAACAATCCTCCCTGTCGACGCTGCGCGAGGAACGAGCTCCTAGCCTAGACAGTCAGGCTCTCCCGCGCCGAGTCCGACACACCGCTTAGTCCCGATACGTTCCCCGAAGCATAGGCTGCGAGAGCAAATTGCTCCTGCCAGCCGCCGCCGGGGCCGGATGGGCCATCCCCCCAGGTTGCGACGGCGGCGGCCCAGCTTGGGTTCGTGATGTCGTTGCCGCGGCTCGGCGGACCCGTCGGGGCGGCACTAGGAGGTGGCGGTGGCGGCTGCGTCCTCCCCGTCGTTGCGGCCGTCGTGCCCAGGTCGGTAACAATGCTATTCAAGCCCTGCAATAGTGAACTGCTGGTCGGCGACGCGCCGCTGCCGGCTGGCGCCGTAGCGCTACTTAAGGCTGCATCCCCGGAAGTACTGCCCGTCAGGCTGGCTATCTGCAGATTCGCCAGAATTGGTGCGGCGCCGGTTCCGCCCTGTGTGCCGGGTGTGGTATTTGGTGACCCGGTGGTTGAAGCGCTCCCGCTGGTCAAACCGGTCCCGCCCGCCGCCCCGCTGCCGGTGGCCGAATTCAAGTCCGCCCCCAAGCATCATGAGCATGAAACTCATGTTGCTCGACAACGGTGAGGGCATGCTGCCGGCGATCGGGTCGACCACGGTCGGGTCGGCGGTGGTTGTCCCCGCGTTGCTGAAGGCAGGCCCGCCACCCTGGCCGGACTGTGCGGCGGCCGACAGCTGGAGCGCGGTAAGCTGGCCCATCGCTCGTTTTGCCCGAGTACCGAATGGATCACGTGTGTTCTCCTTTGCTGACGACTGGCATGCCGGGCCATGCACGATCCAGGCCATTGTTGGAGAATTGAAAAGATGAAGCTTTTCCCACCAAGGGCGGCATATGATGCCGGTCCCTTCGTAACGACGCATGTTCGGTGCGTAGGTCGCCTGATGCTCACCATAGCAAGCCAGCCCAACCGCCTGCGTCATCGACAGCCAGAGCGTAAAAGGTGGCGCGCACGTCGATCCCTCCGGATACGATGCCGGCAAGAAGAGCAATGGGAAGAAACGGCATATCCTGGTGGATACCGAGGGCTTGCTGATCCATGCGGTGGTTCATCCGGCCGACGTTCAGGAGCGCGATGGCGGGACTGGTCCTGGCGACCCTGCTCGGATTGTACCTGTTTCTGAAAAAGCTATTCGCTGAGGGCGGTTACCAGGGCCGAAATCCCGCACGGCATTGGCCAAGCTGTAGCCCGAGTTGGCCGTCGAAATCGTCAAACGTTCGGATACCGCGCAGGGCTTTGAGGTTCTTGCCCAGACGCTGGGTGGTCGAACGCACCTTCGCCTGGCTCAACCGGTGCCGTCGGTTGGCCAAGGATTTCGAGAACCGGACCCGTAACGCCCTCGCATTCATCAGGCTGGCATCATCCGGCTGATGCTGAGAAAGCTAAGCAATTCCAATGTTTAGTTTCCGGACGGACTCTAAATTGATCGAGTAGCTGAGGACCGGCTCACTGTGCCCTTTCCGCGACCAGCGCCATTACGCGAAGCGCGGATGCCAGCGACCGGTCCGGGTCGCGAGCCGCATCGACCGCCGCGACCATCGCGGACAAACTCTGGCCTCTCGTCTCCGCTATCCGCACCAGAACCTCCCAGAATTCGACTTCCAGGGCAACGCTGGTTCGATGGCCCGCCAGCGAAAAACTCCGCTTGATCAGACTTCTCAAACTCACGTCCCGCTGCGATTGAACAATCGTACCTTCACGTGCCGGTTGCTATCCTGATCACGCATTGGTAAGCCCGCTGTGCCCTCCTGCGCTGACTGACGACGTCTCGCAAAGTGCTGGAAAATGGGGGAGCAACGTCGTGACTAAACCATGGTTGGGCGGCGTGCCCATGCCTGTTGAGCGTTACGCCGGCGCTTGCACAGAAGGCCGCGTCACCGATACCGAGATCAAGATCGGCCAAAGCGCCGCGTTCAGCGGGCCTGCGAGCGTCTATGGCCAGATCTCGAGAGCCGAGTCCGACTATTTCAAGATGATCAACGAGCAGGGCGGCATCAACGACCGCAAGAGCAACCTGATCGCGGTCGATGACGGGTACAGCCCACCAAAAACTATCGAGGTGGTGCGTCGCCTGATCGAAGATGAGCAGGTTGCTATCTTGTTCCAGACCATCGGCACCGCTCCGAATGCGGCAATCTGCAAGTACGACAACCAGAAGAAAGTTCCCGACATCTGGCTCGGTTCTGGTGCCTCGATGTTCGTTACTGATCCGAAGGAATATCCCTGGAGTATTTCCGTTTCAACCTAGTTTCCGGCTGGAAGGGCGGATGTACGCACAGTACGTCCTGGCAAAGAAGCCCACCGCCAAGATCGCTATCCTGTATCAGAATGACGACCTAGGCCGGGACTATCTGGCCGGAATGAAGGATGGTTAAACGACAAATATGACAAGATAGTGGTCAAAATGTTGCCTTAAAGCGTTTTCCGATCAGATTGACCCGTGGCCCTGATGAGTGAGGTAGTTCGGGCACTCCTGGCTAGTAAATGCTTCCAGCAGTTCACCGATCCGGTCCCACCACGCGCTCACGCAGGTCCAACGAATAGGCGGCTGGCACAAGGTCCTCCTGGATCTATCTCCGGGGGGAGACTTGCAAGCCGCGCCGATTCGCGAAAAGTCCGTCATGCACCTCGAGTTCGAGCGGATCGGAAAAACGCTCCTAAGTGCAGGGGTTCTGGGGTTCTCATTCGCCAAGTGGCGCCAAATAACTCTCGCGCAGTTTCGCGGACGGAACGCCATCAATTCTCTCCAGAACAGCAGTAAAACTTGAATTTCCCCGATCTGCAGCATTACTGTTGGTGGGGTAAAACTGGTGTAAGCGGTAGGGTAGAAACCCGTCACCAGCTAACTGAGCCATGACCAGCAGGAACGAAGGAGGGGTGAACACCCACGCGTGGACGTCTAGGTATTCACCATTTCTAGCTCTCTCGACATAGGCAAGATGGTCGTCACTTGCAAGTTTTGGTTTGACGGCGCCCCCGCTGCAGATGACCTCATCGGGATAAACGGAGGCCTCGGTTGCCCAGTGGGTATTGACAAAGCTTGCCAAGGAATGGTGGTCGTAAACGTTGCGCACATCTGGGGTGTCAAAATCTCCATAGTAGGCAGCAACGATATCAGCAGCCCGCGTTTCCTCGCGCAACAGGTCGAACGTCAACCTGCGGTCCGGTAGCGAGAGACTGATCAAGCCGCCCTCGCGCAAAACAGCGGCAATTTCTCGCAGCCACCGAATTGGGTTTGCGACATGCTCGAATACCTGCGACGCAACAAGATAGTCGAGAGGAGCGTCATCTTGCAGGGTGTCGGTAAGGCTGTCGTTTACCATTGGCCTGTCGATATCGACTATGCCCGACAGGGTGGGATATTTGGTTTTGATACCATCTGTATCCAGGTGGTCCACGTATAGAACTTTGCTCGTTAGCTTCGATGTAATTGGAATATTCAGTGGCCCGATCTCGGCGCCCCTGCCAGCCGATAAGTCCAACATTCCGAGTAGTTTTTGTTCATAGGAAAGCCCATTGTCTGGCCTTGGCCAAGGCCGCGCCATCGGCAAGGCGAGGCCGGGAGCGACATGGCCCCTCATTTCGAAATATGCCTGTCGATACTGCAACGTCGCTCCCAAAGTGCCGGTATACCTTGTGAGTTCTTCGCGTTCCGCGATCAGCGCAGCTCGCTCCAGGGCCAACGCGTCTCGCTCATTTAAGGCACGGTCCCGCTGGGCAACCAACGCATCCCGCTCAGCGGCCGCTCTGTCCCTTTGGACTATCGCCTCGTCTCGCTGATAAAATGGCCGGCGCACGAAAGGAATGCGACGGTGAATCAGGAATGGAATCATTGCGGTAGCCGCGCATGAGGCTTGAGCGCCAAACGCGATTTGAGCGGTGGTGGATGAACCATGGGCGAGGTTGCCTCTCATCTTCGGTCAAGGAATGTGCGGGAGCTTCGAACATCCGTATCCGTAATTTAACACGTTACTCATGCAATCGAGGAAGCTACCGACGACGGTTCTGTTGCAGCTTTTCGTCGCGAGTGGAGCACGATTTAAGCCACGCCGTGGCGAAACGACGACAAGCGCCTGAGGTGCGGCAGGATCAATCTGCTGCGAAACGCTCAGGGGGCTGGATCCCTTCCGCGGCATGCGCCAGGTAGAAGACATTGACTGACCTCCTCCTCGTCAGACATCGACAGGGGCTTTCAGCTCGGCGGGCGACGGTGGCCTTGAAAAGCGGCGTATGGAACAGCGACGCCGCGCCGGGCGAGGCCCATGGACCTGCGCAACCCCATTCTTACGGGGCGCGGGAGCCATCGGCCGATTGCACGCAACGGCGCGGTGGACACCCACAGCGTCGAGGTCACAACCGATTGGTACTGTGCCTCCAACTGCGCGATCAAACGCGCTTGCTGCGCGTCCCGTTCAGACGGACGCTGCTGGACAGCAGCGTCCGTCTCGGAGACAGCCCGGACCCGCTCCGCTTCCAGGTCACAGATAGCCCGTATCAGCTGTGCTTCGTCATAATTGGCCTGCGCCTGCTCGGCCTCGATGGCATGGTTAGACCGTGCCCGTTCGGCCTCGATGGCATGGTTAGACCGTGCCCGTTCGGCCTCGACGGCATGGTTAGACCGTGCCCGTTCGGCCTGTATCTCGTCGTTGAATTGCGCCCGTTCCTGGCCTGAGCGGGCCTTTTCAACCTCGAGTTCATGGTTCAGCTTGTTACGTTCGGCCTCGAGCTCGGCATAGGTCCTTTCGCGGCTGGCAAGGCACAGCCGGGTGCGGACGAGAGCGGCGCAGGCTGCGAGGTCTTCCTCCCGGGGGTCGGTGTCGGTACGGTGCAGCACGAGCGTGTGCGGCAGGATAAACGTGGCGTCATATGTCATGTCCGGAGTGAAACCCTGGGCGGCGAACAGCCGGAGCCAATAGATCGCCGGATGCACGTTGACGTGGGTCGGCTCGTTGAAATCACTTGGCGAGGACGAGAAGAGGATCCGATCGGTGGCCTTGGTCATCGCGGCGATTGCCCGGATCGCCTCAGCTTCCGGCATGTGCTCCAGCACTTCGATGCACGTGACGAGGTCATACCTGCCTTCGATCGGGTCGGCTATGGAGCCGACCGAGCAATACTGACGGATGTCGGGGCGGACGTCGGAGTTGGCGTATCTGGAGATGTCGCGACCCCATGCTTCCACCCCACGGTCCCAGAATGATTCGACCAGGAAACCGTTAGCGCAGCCGGCATCAAATACACGCTGTGGCCTGAACGAACGAATGAGTTCGTCGGCGATCCGGCCAAAGAATTCGGCCCAGAAGCCACAGGAGTGGTTGTAGGGCAATGCCCCACAATGGGTTGCGTAGTATTCCCGATCGAAAGTTTCGCCGGACGCATCGCCCATGGCGATATCTTCGGGTTTCGAGTCATCCATGAGCAATATTGTCCTTGGTCGAAGACGCCGACCGGCTTGATATTGTCCTATCGAGCGTCGCCCGCAACGCCCCAGGCTGCGACCCACCTTGGTGGGTCTGCTTCGGGCGCGGCGTCATGGGAGGTCTGCCTTCTCCATTTCAAGCGAACGGAGGCGTTCATGTAGGCTGGCGATTTCCGCCTCAAGGCGTGTGATCACTTGGACGTCTTCGGCCACCTGATCGTCGAGCCGCCGGAACGGAGGCAGGGTGGCGCGCACGATGCGGCGCATTTTTCCGCGCAGGACGGCCCTGGCCTGATCTGGCGAGCGGCTCAGGGCCACCACGCGCATCGCGCGTAGCCCGAGCCGGCAGATGCGATAGTACAGGTCCGATTCCAGCGGCGGGACACGGCGAATGGGTCCGGTACGGCTCGGGCTGAGCGATCCTCTGGCGAAGCGGTAGCCGAAATCGGGAAAATCCGTCGGTGCCGGCCGCTCTAGGTAGTCGCCCCAGGTAATGCGAGCATGGACGATGCGTTCGGCGGGTGACATGCGGTCAAACTCTCGCGAGCGATTGTCCGTCAGGATCAGCCCAGACTGCGTGCCAAGCCGGAAGGTCTCACTGCGCGACCAATCGGGCACGTCGTAGCCTTTCCCGTCGCTGGCTACAACCATTGCCGACAGACCCGTGCGGCGAAGCTGAGCTGTCAGGCTGTCGGTGCCACTTTCGAATGCGCAGGTGTCCAGTTTTGTCTCGACCGGCCAGCGCTGGGTGGGCGCGAGGCGGAGCCGCTCCACAATGAAGCCGTTGGTGCGGATATGCGGGTTAGGAAACGCCGGGAAACGTCTATAATCCGCGAAGACCATCGAAGGGCCGGTCAGCGTTTCCCACAGCGCCCGAAAGCCAATCTCTTGCTGCCGTTGCTGCGTGAGCCGAGTGGTCTGGGCGATCCACCGGTCGATCCGGCGCGATGGAAGCGGGGTTGTAGGCTCCACAGTGGCGACGGGACAGGCATCTTTGAGATAGAAACCAAAATAGTGCGCGGCAGCTTCGCTGACCTTGTTGCCGGATGTGGCGCACAACCAACTAATTTTCTGATAGAGGCCGAAAGAATCATTGAGACTTTCATACGACCCAGTCGCACCCACGAGTCCCACACCGTCGCGCACGGCATGGGTGCGCAGGTGGGCCAGCCAGCTAGGGGCGTTGAGTTCCGTGTAGGTGTTGAGGAAGCATAGATAGTCGTGCGGGACGCGGTCCGCGGCTTCCAGATAATAGCCGATATCAAATTTGACTGCCGCCACTTCGATGGCGATGTGCGGAAGATCGCGGAATACCGATGCCGCTTCCTGCAACGTTTGTTGCTGATTGAAACCCGCATAGATGACGATCAGGTCGTGCTCGGATCCGGCCGGATATCGCCGATAGCTGTCGACGAAGCGCTGGAAACAGTCGGGGCCGAGTTTGTGCCAGGCCAAATAGACGACGCCAATCGTCGGATTATCGCGCCCTGTGTTGGAGGCCCTACGCACGTCCGTCCGCGCCTTGCTAGTGCAATGCGTTGGACTGAAGCGCCGTAAAGACCTCCGGCATGCGGGCGTAGGTTCCGCGATCACAAAACCTCTGTGCGGGTTCGAACGCGTAGGGGCTGACGCTGCGCAGCAGGTCCGGGATAACGCGCGAACTCGATGATGGGATGGCTTTGCTTCCCTCGCAGCGCCATGAGCGATTTGACGGCATCGGCCCAGGCGCCTTCGAAGGGTGACAGGCGCGGCCGCAAATCGGACCAGACGTCATCGGATGATCCGCGATTTGGGTGCTGGAGGGCCGAGACGATTTGAAGCCGACGATGGCGGCCGAAATCGACCCGTTCGTGGAGCACGTCCTGTGTGACTTGCACGACGTATTCCATAGTTACAGCATAGTTTACCTGGTAGGCTGGTCCCGGCAGAAGCTTGTGCTCGATTTCGCGGTACACCGGATCTTCGCGGAGCTTGGTATTCAACATGCTGGCGCCAAGCCCTTCGAGCCCGTTGAACAGGGTAAAGCCGAACGATGCTTTCGACACCCCGGCGATCGCCAGCGGGGCTGGCACGATGATCGTGGAGCGCGACAGGGCGATCGCAACATTAGCGAGGTAATAGTCTGGGAACGGGGAGAGGTAGACCTGTCCCTTGGTGCTTAGCCTGGAAAGCAGTGCTCGGCTGAAGCAGAAGGCCTGCGAGTTATAAGTAAAATTGCGACGTAGGTGCAACGAACCGCATACGGCTTGATGAGCTTCGGCATCGGAGAGCACAAACGGTTCGCTGTGATCGCCAAAAAAAAATGCGTATTTGAGGTCGGAGACATAGCCCTCCGGCGCCCAGGGCGCCACACCGGGATGCATAAACTGGTAGAGCGCAGTGTAAATAAGTTCGGGACCATCAAAGCGTTCGACGATTTCCCGCAGGCGGCGAAAATAGTCCGGCGCCAACCCGTCGTCGTCACCGAGCAGGGTTACGTAATCGCCGTCAGCCATCGCCATGGCGCGATTCCAACTGTCGGTGACGGGGAGAAACGCCTCCGAACGCTCACAGCGGATGCGCGGGTCGGCGAGCGAGCCGATGTAGTTGCTGACAGGCTGGGTTGAAGCGTTATCGAAGACAAGAAGTTCCCAATCGGCGCCATCCTGGTGGCGTATCGTCTCGATAGCGTCGGTCAGTAGATCGAGGCGATCGTGCGTCGGAATGACGATCGAGAATAGCATGAATTATCACCTTGTTCCGCAGGTCTGACAATAATGGAGCATCTGGGCAGTCAGGTGATCCATGGCGGCATGGCTCAGAGCACTGGACGCTGGGATTCGCGTCCTCGTATCCTGGATGCCCAATCAAAAGCTCCTGCTGCCCAGCATAGCTTATAAATGCAGCAGTCCTTTGCTCGCATCAAGGGGGTAATCGAGCAGATCAAATACCGCGCATGGCTGTCTTCAAGCCCGTCCATCGGCTGCGCGGTGCTTCAAATCGACGCTGCGGTGACGTGCTGCCGACGTCGCCGAGATGGAATTAGTCAGACCTATGGTGAGCTGGACCAGGGCAGGCGGCTTCACCGAGTGATCGCGGACCATCGGGAGGACGGTGATCGGCGCAACTGGAGTCGCACCCAGTCCCTGTAGCGCAGCGCGTAACTGCCTTGTCTGCGAATCCGCCTCCGCCGGCACGCTGGCGAGCACGACCTACTTCCAATCATCGTTGCTGAGCTGAGCAAGGCGAACCTCGAACGAACACCTCTGATACAGACGAGCGGCGCCTCCCGTGGGCGCCGTGGCTTTCACAGTCTGGGGCTGGGCGAGCAGCAAAAACTCCGCCAGGAGCGTCCGCGCTCAGCGGGAAGGTACCAGCGATCCCATCTTCGCGACAGTCCGCTCGTGCTCCGGCGTGCATCGGTCCCGCATGATCTCGGAAACCTGGTTGAACGTCCGCCGGCAGGTCACCCCACAGCGATACCGGGTGCTCTCCCCTTCAATCGAATGATGAGGTGCTATCGAAATCGGTCCTACAAGTATCTGATTTGGCGTTATATTTTGGTCGTGGTTCGGAAGTTTGGCTTGAACGAGGTGGACCAGCAGCGCAAGAAGCCGATGCTTGCCCTCCTCCAGCGTCAGCCCGATCATCCGCGGCGCATTCCGCCACGGTCGCGCGACCGCCCACCTTATGAAGGCCAACGGTCCCATCCGGTCCGACCAACTCCAACACGATCCGCCACGTCATCCCGACCTCCGGCTACAATGACCGGGCTGTCCCATAGCGCCCCCACCTTCTAGGCGGGCTCTGCCGCAGCACATGAGCGAAAAGGAGGCCGCCGCCAGCGCGCCGCCATCAGCTTTTGTTTCGGCATAAAAACTTTCAACGCCGCTCGACAAGCCGCCGCTCTTGCGCCGCTGCGACTACAGTGTCCTCCGCGTGGTTCCCGCTGTTCGATCTTGCGACCAAACCAGCGCAGGATGCCGTTCAACGTAGCCTGCCCGAAGGCGGGGCGTTTGGAATGTACGCGCGGCGTCGATCGCAACGCGGGTGACGCTCGACGCATCCGCTCGCGCACGCGCCTGATCGACGTAGTGATGCACCCGCCACAACCTGGTGTCACGTTCGCCGACCGTCCGGGTCGCGTCGGCGACCGGCATGGCCGGGATCATCGCCATCAGCATTGCTGCGAACAAGCAAGGCGAAGCCGCTGTCAGGCCGCGCCCGTGGGAGATTGACGGTCTTGCTGCCGAAATTGTCCCGCCGCCGGATACCGCGGAACCGCACGAATTTGTCCTGCGGCGGCTTGACGAAATCACTGACTGGAACGCTCTATGCCGGGGTGATGGACGCCGTCCAAAGCCTCGCCGAGGCTGTGGGAGCGATCCGCATAGCCTATCCGGAAGTCGATCCGCAGTCAGAGGTCGTTCCGCTGGCCTTGATGACGGTCGACCCGATTCTGGACGCGGCCGGACCTAATCTGAGAATCGGTTGTTGACGATCGCGCTGGGTGGTTATAGGTACCCACTGCGGTTTCCGCGAACGAGTATGTTAGTTGTAGTTGCGCCACTACGCCGACCGATCGCCAGCGGCTAGCGGCGGCTTGTGGAAGAATGCGAGGTGAAGATTCTGATCGGCAACGAGAGGCCGCCTTTATGGCCGGATCGATCCGGTGCGGTTGCGGTTCATCCCAGAGATGGTGGCCGTTCGGCTCATTTGTTGCTTGCCGTGCAACCTAAAGCTATCGATTGGTCATAGTTCCTTAGGTCGGCGGAGGCTTTATCATGGATGACGAAAATCCTGTGCGGCGGCGGCATCTTCTAATCGCCGGCACCGGTCGTGCCGGCACCAGCTTCCTCGTCCGTTATCTGGCCGAGCTTGGACTTGATACGCATCTGGGACGGCACCGCGAAAGTCCGGGATGGGATGAAGATGCGAATGCAGGCCTCGAGGATGCACCGTTTCTTACCCCGGATACTGACTTACCCTACGTCATTAAGTGCCCTTGGCTATATCATTTTATCGACGATCTTTTGAATGATCGGACGTTTGTGCCAGACGCGGTTATCATTCCCGTGCGCGATCTGGCTGAGGCAGTGACGAGCCGTTGCGTAGTTCAGCAACGTGCAATCCACCAGAGCGCGCCTTGGATGAGCCGATTTGATCGCAGCTGGGAGGACTGGGCGCATGTCCCTGGTGGCATCATCTATTCCTTAAATCCAATCGACCAAGGGCGCCTGCTGGCGGTCGGATTTCATCACCTTGTTCAGCGCTTGGTTGTAGCCGACGTCCCAATCATTTTCCTGGCATTTCCCAGAACTCACCGAAGACCCAACGTATCTATTCGAAAAGCTTCGCCCGATCTTGCCGCAGACGGTTGACCACAGAATAGCCTGCTCCGCGCAACGGCGCGTGGTCGATCCGGCTAAAGTCAGGGTTGGCACTGAGATTGGATCCGTAGCAACACTGGATAAGCTGAATGCAACTAAAGTCATTGGCTACGAATTGCATGCTGCGCTCGATGAAATTGCTCTACGTCGAGAGCTTATCCGGGTTCGCGCTCAACTTGCCGACGAGACGCACCATCTTAGCGGTCGAATCACAGCACTGGAGGCTGCACTCGCTGAAGCGGTCGCAGCGACAAAACAGGCTTGCCACGAGAAGGATGATGCTGATGACGCTCGTCATGAGGAGGCAAGACGGTACCATCAGCAGATTGAGGACCTAACCCAGGACCTATCAAGGCTCCAGCAACAGACTACCTTTGCCTTTAATCAAAGGAACGACCTAGAGACCGAGCTGGCTAGTATCCGCGCCTCTCGCTCATGGCGACTGACTCATCTATATCGTGCTGCGGGATCAGGATTGCTAAACGTCTATCGCAAGGGCCTTGGTACGGCTAGAAACGTGTTTGGGCGGGCAACAATAAGTCGAGCTTTCCGATGAGCAGTCAGACCATGACTTTGATATTTCGGATTGAGCGGTAGCCGCGCTGTTAAGATGGGGATTTAAGATTACACGATTATTATATTCCACTGACCAACGTCGCGCAGGCGTACTTCCTGGGCCGAACACTGGGCGAGGACGCAATAAGCCTTCACGGTGAGGCGCTGACCGCAACCGGCGTCAGAATTGTCCCGGCTCACGCTTTGCCAGACCTGAAGGAACAATATGATATGATCTTATACTAAATGTGGATTCGATGACCGAATTGTCTATTGAAGACGCTCAGGATAATTACGAGTTCGCTAAACCGAACCAGAATGTTTCTATCCGTGAACCACGAATTCTATCCACTTACTGTTCACTCGCTTTATGCCCGGGACAAGGACGCGCTCGTCTGCCGGCATCCGCGTTGGATAAGACGCGGCTAACGTAGAGATCATCACTTGGCCCTAGCCACGGATTAGGACCTGACCAGGCTGCCGCCTCCTTGGTGCGTGGCCTGGGGATAAAGCACATCGTGGCGCTGCCGTGAGATGCCGTTTCAAGACCGCAGCGTAACGGGTAGACCGTAGCCGGCCAGGGTGGAACCGGGAGGCTCGGGGCGTTGCATAGGTCCTAGCGAGGTGCAATTCTTCACCCGTGGCCAAACGTCGATCGATCCTGATGACCGATCCGCAATTTGCCTTTCTTGAGGCGGAAGCGGAGCGTCTTGGCATCAGCGTTGCGGACCTGATCCGGCGAAGTAGCCACCAGTTCCAGCAAACGACGACCGCTGGGCCGACGTGATCCCGTTCCAACTGCACCGTCGTATCCCGTTATTGCGACGACCGTTGTATCAGCGGGATCGGGCAATGGAGGAGCGGGACCGGCTGGCAGCGGAAAATGAGCGAATCGCGGCCGAACTGGATAGGCTCGTTGAATTGCTCGGGAGCATTGCACACGAGGGAGACCAAGCCCGAACGGCTGTGTGCCGGTTGAACGAAGAATTGCGCGGCGCGTGGCTTCTGCACCGCCCCTCGGAATTAGCCGGAACTGGTCCCTTGATCGCTACACAGATGGTCATTTTTCCGCAGCCTGCTAACTCTGGTGCATCGTTGGATCAAGAATCTAAATGGCAGTCAGGAAGTCGTCGATTCGATTCCGATTGGCTTCGCCGCTGGATTTTCAAATCCTTATGGTTTCCCCGCGGGGTAGCCGCGGCAAGGACGACCCATGCCTGAAGACGTTTGTGTTTTTTATTTGGCTCGCGCCGCGGAAGGCATTCAGCCTTTTGTGGATTTCGCTACCTCGTTTAGGCGATTCGCATCCGGTAAGCCGCATCGCCTCGTCGTCATCTACAAGGGATTCGACGCCGAACCTGAAACCCCCTTGAAGGCTATCCGCGACGACCACCTCTTTGTTTCCGACGATCTGACCGACATCGGCTCATACATCGAAGCAGCCGAACAATTCACCTCCGAATACGTGTGTTTTTTCAACACGTTTTCAGTCATCCTAGCGCCCAATTGGCTGTACAGCCTGCACATGGCAATCGCGCGCAACTCGGTTGGGATCGCCGGCGCGACCGCCTCCTGGGAAAGCATTCACGACACGTTCGCTTACCTGGGCAAGGCCATATGGCTGACGGAAACCAAAAAAACCCCG
>CAWHWH010000018.1:0-201850 GCA_963832865.1 uncultured Pseudomonadota bacterium | reverse complement strand
TGCCTTGCAAGTGGTGCTGCGCTACCGGAACCTGCTGGCCGTGGATATCGACCAGGCATGGGAACTCTCAAGAATCAAGCGGTGGGTGGATCGGGTCAGCAACGAGGCATTTTGGGTGGAACATCATGGTTCTGTTGTCAGTCCCGTCCGAATCCGCGCGGCAGATCGGCAAGCGATAGCTGATCAACGAGGTCGCGCAGTTCCAGCACGGCGTCGAGGCGTTCGGCAAGCGCGCTGTCGGCGAGACTGGCGGGCAGGTTGTCCCGCCAGTCCTGGTATCGGTCGAGGCAGTCTGAGAGTGTGTTGATTGCATCCGCCCATTGGTCGGGTCGACTGCGCCGATCTTTGGGGCGGCGATAGTGGATCACGACTGGCGCTTTGTCCGGCGGCTTGTCTGCCGCCTCGGCCTTACGTTTCTCGCGAAGGCGTCGCATGCGCTCGGCCGAGGTTAACGCGCGATCGCCTTGTGGTCTGGGTCCGGGCATGGGGCACGCTATCCCGTCACTGTGACGGGATACAATGGGATGATCCCGCCCTGGAGAGAATAAACACTTAACAGGTTACCCGTCGCACAGGGCTGGGCTATCGGTCGCCCACACCTCGACCACAGGAGCGAATCGGCGATGGCTGGGGGTTCGGCGCTACGGTCGGCGAACCGGTCCCAATATCGACTAGACATGGGGACTCTCAGAAACTCTCTTGGTATGGAAGACTTCAGTTCATGGGATGGCGCCACGATCGGCGGTGGCCTACGTCGCCATGGAGCAGGCGTCGCGCGCACCGTTCTGACCGCTCCAATCGCGGCGTCGTCCGCATAAACCAGAGTGAACTTGCGGCCACTGATCGCGACTGTGCGGCTGCGTAGGCGCCCCTGTTGGACCCAGGTGTACAGGGTCGGCTCAGGCATCGGAATATGTCGGGCAAGTTCTGCGATCGTCCACTCGTCGGGATCGCGATCGATGTTCGGGCAGCGCCGGCGGTATTTGGGTGTGACGATGCCGGTCTTGCTCAGAAGATGATGCACCATCGATCCATTGAACGTGTCACGACGCTTGGCCGGTCGCCAACCCTCAAGATTGAGCGTTTCAGCAATAACAGGGTAGCTCTGCCCGGCACGATAGAGTTCGGCTGCATGCGCAACGAGGGCGTCATAAGTCCTGAGCTGAGCCAGGCGAGCCACTGGTCGGATCAGTTGATGTGTGGTTTGAGCGCCACCGTGCCAATGACAGACGACACGAACTTGTTCGCTGCCATCGACGACTTCAACCAGGATCCGTTCGAGCAGCAAACGAACAAGTGTTTGTCGCTCCTCCTGAGTTGCGGCGGTCCAGATGCCCGGTAGATCCTTCGCCAGTTCGCGAATGGCGGCGACCTCTGCCAGGCTCAACGGCGACGGCTGATCACGCCGAACGCGCTCGTGCTCGGCCTCAAGACGCGTCTGCTCGGCTAAGGCCTGCTCCCATTGTCGCTCAAGTGTGCGAGCAACCAGCCGGTTCTCCGGCTCGACGGCATTGAACTGTCGGTGCATGCGCTCGGCTTCGTAGCGGGCTCGTTCGACCCGCTGCCGCCATTGACGCTCAATCACTTCCCGCTCGCGCTCCAGATCGGTTGCCACCAGCAGGCTTGCCTCTAGCGCTGCTGGTTCCAGGGCTTCGTGCATCAGCCTCTCTACCAGGGCGTCAAGCGGTGCCGCCTTCAACGTCTGGCACACCGGATCGGCATAGCAGTAAGCCATGCTGCCGCAGGCATAGCGCGGATAGGCGCCGTTGTTGTTGTACTGCGCCGCCATTCGCAGTCCGCACCGGCCACAGACCAGCAGGCCGGACAGCAAAGCCTGGCCAGCACGTGGTGGTCCCGTGACAGTCGCTCTGTTCGATCGCAACTGTGCTTGGTTGCGCTGATACTGCGCCCAACTGATGTAGCCAGGCACACGATCAGGCAGAAACACCTCCGCATCTTCAACACGGCTTGGCCGACGACCGGTGCCGGGTCGGCCCGGTTTACGCCGGCGGGGATCGATTGGTCGTTTGCCATACACATAGACGCCGGCGTAGGTCGGATTACTGAACAGATTGTGCAGAGACACGCGGTTGACGCGATGCCACTCCAACTCACCCTTGTTCGGTCCGCTACTGTTGCGCACCGGCATTCGGATGTCGTGCTCGACCAAATAAACCATTACTTTACCCACGGTACGAAACCGCTCGAATAGGTCAAACGCCAAGCGAATCGTGCCCTGGGCCTGTTCGTCGGGATCCAGGGTGACTTCTCCCGAAGGACGACGCACATACCCCATCGGCAATCGCATCCCGAGCTCGCCTCGACGCGCCTTGGCGCGCTTGCCTTCCAACATGCGAGCTTTGATGATGTGTAGCTCAGCTTCCGACATCGTTCCCTTCAGCCCGAGCAAGAGTTTATCGTTGAAATTTCCTGCGTCGTACACGCCGTCGGCGTCCGCAATTAAAGTGTCGAACAACGCGCAGATCTCGAGCAACTGATGCCAGTCCCGGCAAGACCGGGCGAGCCGCGACATCTCAACGCCGAGCACCAGCCCCACCTTGCCCAGCCCCACCTCCGCAACCAGCCGCTGGAACCCCGGACGACCTTCAATCGAAGCACCCGATCGGCCCTGGTCATCGTCGATCACAATGATCGCTCCGTGATCCCAGCCAAACTGAACGGCACGCTCGACCAGAGCATATTGCAGCCGGGTCGATTCCTGATGTCGCTCAACCTGCTGAACGGTCGACTGGCGAATATAGACCATCGCCGCTCGTTCGCGGTGTCGGCTCTGGATCTTGTCCGTAGCGAGCCCGCCCCGCGGCGGCATCCGCCCCCCATCCATCATAGCTTGCCTCCACGACCGGCGGTGCGGCACGAACTTGGCGCACAGCGATCTGCACGAGCGTTTGCAGCACTTGATGCTGCCGCTCCTTCGGCAACCTTTGCCATATCGGCAGACCGGTCTCGCTCATGGCGTGATCCTAGCCAACGAGCCAGCGCTCGAAGCGCCATGGGACCGATCTTCGGCGGTCCTCTCGATTCGGCTAAACTATCAGCGGCATCACGAATGGGATATCGAGCAGGGTTTCCTTGCGGCTAAGACGCTGCTGGCCACAAGGCCGATCTTTCATCGAACCGATGCGGCCATCCGCGGCCACATCTTCTGCACCTTTCTCGCCCTGGTGCTGCGCAAGGAACTGATGGACCGACTGGTAGCCCGCCATCTCGCCATACCGGAATGGCACCAGGTCGTGGATGATCTTGCCGACCTCAGCGAGATCGTGGTTGAGCAGGACGGACGGCGCGCACTGTTGCGCACCGCGCCTGGATCGACAATTGACGCGCTTTGCCGAGCCGTCGGGATCACCCTACCGCCAGTGTTTCAGGAACTCCCGCACGCTGAAGCAGCGTCCTGATACGCCCCGAAACTGTGGTGCCTAAATCACAACAGGGCCACTATTGCCTTGTTCTACCACAATATTTTCGAAACCAGTGGGAAAGTTGGGTTAAGCTGCCATCGGGAGTGACGTGGGACCAACTCGCGGCGATGACGCCGGACGCGATCCGTGAACAGAGCTTGTTTCCAAAGGGATTCCTACCGCTGCCGCATCCGAAGCACGCCTCCGGCGGCTTCGTGTTCCCGCAGGAGGAGATTGACGCGATAAAGCGCCAGGATGGCCGCGATCTTACTCGTTTCGATATTGATTTTGATTTGCCCGAGCGCTTCCTGGCCGCGTTTCCGCCAGCCATGTATCTGGTCCAGCGTCCCGACCTCGGGGATGTCTCGCAAGGCAAGCTTGTCTCGTTGACCAATTACTTCGAAATGTTCAATGGCATCTTGACGCCTCGGCAATTGGAAGGCCTGCGCCTGCTGCTCACGCCGTTCCCGCAACAGCAGTTCAACGCCACCGACGACCGCAAGTCGGCAATAGCCAGTCAGGGCGCAGCCTGCTTCGACTGCCATGCGAACGGGCATCAGAACGGCACCACCCATCTCGCGCCCGATGCGCGTCCGGAGTGGTTCCGTCACCGTATCAAGACCGTGTCGCTGCGCGGGGTCGACATACAGCGGCTGTTCGGATCGCAGCGGGCTTCGAAGACAATCGAGGATTTCACAGAGTTCGAGCAGCGCACGGCCTATTTCGATGGTGATATCGTGACTGCGACGAAAAAGGGCGTAAACCCGCTCGAGCGTGGCAGCCAGGTCGACTTCATGGCCGACTTCGAGGAGATGCTGGACTTTCCGCCCGCGCCCAAGCTCGACCTGTTCGGCAAACTCGATCCCGCGAAGGCGACGCCGGCCGAGATGCGTGGACAGGACATCTTTTTCGGCAAGGGCCAATGCGCAAGCTGCCGTCAGGCACCGTACTACACCGACAATCTGATGCATGACCTGAAACTCGAGCGTTTCTTCAAGCCGGAACTCGTGAATGGCGCGATGGAGGTCGGCGACGGGAGCATCAAGACGTTTGCGTTGCGCGGTGTGAAGGACAATCCGCCTTACCTGCACGACGAGCGTTTGCTGACCCTGGACGATACGGTCGAGTTCTTCAACCTGGTCCTCGGCGACAAGCTGACATCGCAGGAGAAGCAGGATCTCGTGGCATTCCTGCGCGCCCTGTAGCGTGGGGCGCCCGAGGCAGTCGCGTTGAACGGCGAAATCTTCCTGGCTTCCAGATCATCGACGCCGCGGTGATTGCATCTACTGACTGCGTGAACGTGTTGCTCGCGGCCGGGGCAGCATGCCACAGAAGCTGTTGGCGGTCTCATCGGTGATGTAACCCGATTCGGTGCAAGTGGGCTTCCGGTTCAAGACCGTGAGGACACTTATGCGGCGTAGGTAATTTTCCCGGAGTCGGATGACAGCACAGCGCTCTCTCCGCTAATCGGCCCGAAGGTTGAGTTCGAAGGCGACGATGGGCGTCAGGTCCATCGACGCAACCCTAGAGACCGACCACGAAGCTAGCGACAGGTTTGCCTAGTGTTTCCCCAACGTCAACAACGCCCTCTGGTCCCGTTCTCTCATTCTACCAGGAAATCAATAGTTTGTATCCTGCAAATCCTACGAATATCCATACGTAGACATCCGATTCGAGTTACCGTAACATGACTTTCATTGCGGCCTCCATTTTACTACGCGCTGCAAATTGCATTAGCCAACCGCACTGGGTCGGTCGGTTGCACAGGAGTGGGGTCGTCCGTCCTCAGAACGATCATTTGAATAGGCAGGGGTATACAATGGTCCCGAGCCGAAAAAGTTTGGTGTGCGTTGCGTTGCTCGCCGCACTGTCCGGGTGCGCCCAGCAGGTGCAACAGAAGGAGGACATGTTGGCTGCCGCAGGATTCAAGCCGGTGCCGGCGAACACGCCGCAGCGACAGGCCTCGCTGGCGGCACTGCCGCCGCATAAATTCACCCACCAAGTACGCAACAACGTCCCGGTCGTCGTCTATGCGGACCCAACGATTTGCAACTGCCTGTATGTCGGCAATCAGGCTGCCTACGACAGCTACCTCCAGACTATGAAAGCGAAAAATGCCGCCGCCGCACAGGAAACTGACGCCAAGCTCCAGGACTGGGGCGTGTGGCCTGCGTTCGGCCCGTAGTTAGCTTCGCCCCGGCCGCGCAGGCGGATACCTGCGGGTACCCGCGCAGATATACGATGAGGAAGCTGGCAACGTATCTCACCCGCCTGTTGCACCTGCAGCGCCAGCACGCAAAGCTTGACATGCGCTTCGATTCGACGCGACGGCAATGAAACATTGGCCGCAGCGACGAAGTTACGCACAACGCGAACATATTTGCGCTTGGTATCTGATCGCAGGCCGCGCATCGCCATATCTTGAAGCATCCGCTGGCGCAGCGCATTTTACGGGGCGTTCGCTAGTTGAAACATCCATCGTAAGTTCCTTTCAGGATGAAGGGAAGCAACCCCTCGCTCTGTTCAAGACTTTATGGACAACGCGCTGATACCGACAGTCGAGATCAGTCATTTACAGAGAGAAGGCACAGCGCCGACTGTTCTTCTTAAGTATTGAGGTCCAGGGGCTCGACCCCTGGCGGGGTTTGGGGCAGCACCCCAACCTTACTTGCTCCATCGGTCGAATATACGGACTGTAGTCCTCGCATAACCGCGCACCGACCTCAGCCGTGCCCGAGCGGACCACGACGTGGAACTCCCGGTCCTGCCGGGCGGGAGCGGGCACTGGTAGCTGTAGCCCGGCGACGGTTCCGATTTTCCAATGGCAGCCGATACCGCGCCCATTCTCGAACTCCACCACGATGGACAGGTAAATCGTCGCTGCCGAAGACGTCCACCGCGCAGCCCGCCCGCCCTTCAAATTCGCCGGCGCCTGGCGCATAAGGCTGGAGCCTCTCGTCCAAGGAAATCCAATAATGCGCAGCGCCGTAATCGTCTCCACTGCCCGCACGCCGATCGGCCGCGCCTATCGCGGCGCCTTCAACGACACGCAAAGCCAGGCGCTCGGCGGCCACGTTATCGCAAATGCGATAAACCGCGCCGGCATCGACCCTGTGGAGGTCGAGGACGTCGTTTTGGGCGCTGCCGTTCAACAAGGCGCACAGGGCTTCAACATCGCTCGCCAGGCAGCTTTGCGCGCCGGTCTGCCCGACAGCGTCGCCGGCATGTCGGTGGATCGGCAATGCGCCTCCGGCCTCATGGCAATCGCCACCGCGGCCAAACAGATCATCAACGACGATATGCAGATCACCGTCGGCGGCGGCCTGGAGTTCGATCTCCCTTACCCAGACCGACGCCACCAACCGTTCGCGCGGGCAGGATCCGGACCTTGTGGCCCGCGTCCCCGGCCTCTACATGGCCATGATCGAGACCGCCGAACTGGTCGCCGACCGCTACAACATCACGCGGGAGGCGCAGGACGAATACGCGCTGCGCTCCCAGCAACGCACCGCCGCCGCGCAGCAGGCTGGCCGGTTCGACGATGAAATCGTCCCGCTGCCCTCCGAGATGCTGGTCACCGACAAGGCCACCGGAGAGACCAGCCGCAAGAAGGTCACAATCACCAAGGACGAGGGCAACCGGCCAGAGACTTCGCTGGAGGGTCTGTCCAGCCTGAAGCCGGTTTTCGCCAACGGCCAGGTGGTGAAGCAAGGGAAGTTTATCACCGCCGGCAACGCCTCGCAGCTTTCCGATGGCGCCTCGGCCGTCGTTCTTATGGAGGAAGCCGAAGCCTCCCGCCGTGGCCTCCACCCGCTCGGTATCTATCGCGGCATGGCGGTCGCCGGTTGCGCGCCCGACGAGATGGGCATCGGCCCGGTCTTCGCCGTACCCAGGCTGCTGGCGAAGCACAACCTGACCGTCAATGAAATCGATCTGTGGGAGTTGAACGAGGCTTTCGCATCCCAGGTGCTCTACTGCCGCGACCGGCTCGGCATCGACCCCGACAAGATGAACGTCAACGGCGGCGCGATCTCGATCGGCCATCCCTACGGCATGTCGGGCGCCCGCATGACCAGTCACGCGCTGATCGAGGGCAAGCGCCGCGGCATCAGATATGTCGTCGTCACAATGTGCGTCGGCGGCGGCATGGGTGCCGCCGGCCTATTCGAGGTCGCCTGATAATGCCGGTCGATCCACAGATCCAGATGCTGCTGGACCTGGGCGCTGGATTACCCCAGTTGCAGACGTTGTCGGTCGAGGACGCCCGAGCACAGTTCGCCGCCCGCGACTTCGCCGGCCTTCGCAAGCCGGACGTCGCAAGCGTTGTCAACCGCGACATGCAGGGACCCGGTGGCTCGCTGGGACTGCGGATTTACACCCCGCAGGGAAGAGGCCCCTTCCCGCTGATGGTATTTTTCCACGGCAGCGGGTTCGTTTTGTGCAGCCTGGATACTCACGATGGCATGTGCCGAAACCTGTGCGCCGGCACCGGCTGCGTCGTGGTTTCGGTCGATTACCGTCTTGCTCCCGAGGCGAAATTCCCTGCTGCAACGCACGATTGTCTCGCGGCAACCCGTTGGGCGGTGGCGAATGCCGCGGCTCTGGGCGCCGACCCCGGTCACGTGTTCGTCGCCGGTGACAGCGCCGGCGGCAACCTGGCAGCCGTCACTGCTTTACGCATCCGCGACGAGGGCGGCCCCCGCCTGCTAGGTCAATTACTGATCTATCCGGTGACCGACTACTACGAGCCCGGCACCCCGTCGATGATCGAAAACGCCGAGGGCTATGGCCTGACCCGCGTCGGGATGATCTGGTTCTGGAACCATTATCTGGCTGCTCCATCGGACGGGACGAATCCGCACGCCAGCCCGTTCCGCGCCGCTGACCTGAGCGATTTGCCCCCGGCCCTGGTGGTGACAGCGGAATACGATCCGCTGCGCGACGAGGGTGAATACTACGCCGATCGGTTGCGTCAGGCCGGCGTGCCGACGCAGATGAAGCGGTGGGATGGCGTGAATCATGGCTTCTTCTTCTGGCCCGGGGTCGTTGATCGGGCGAGTGCTGCCATGGACGAAGCGTGCGACTGGGTGCGATCAGTGTTGAGCCGATGAACTTAGGCCCATTCGGTGCAATACGCAGCGAGGAGACGACGCCTCCCTCTAGTCAAATCGGGCAGAACACAATGGAGTATCGATTCTTATGCCAATGGACTACCAAGGCGGTTGCCATTGCGGCAATCTTCGAGTTCAGGTGCGGTTGACGCGACCGCCGGCTGATATCCTGATTCGCTCGTGTGCCTGCTCCTTCTGCCGGTCTCACGGGACCCGCACTGTATCGGATCCGACGGGACAGGCCGATCTGTGGGCGTCGGACTGGGACCTCGTGCAGCGCTATCGTTTCGGATCCCGCACCGCAGATTATCTGTTTTGTCGCCAATGTGGCGTCTATGTCGGGGCAGTCTGTGAGACGCCCTCCGGGCACCGCAGTGTGATCAACACGCTTTGCCTCGGCGACCGGGAGAAATTCACCCAGGAGCCGATGCGTCCCGACTATGGCGGTGAGGCGACAGAGGCCCGATTGACCCGGCGCGAAGCGAACTGGATGCCAATCGTTATACATTCCAAATAGTCGGGATCGTCCGCAGGCAGTGGCGAGATCGGATGTCACCTACTTTCGATCGACCATGCGGTCAGCTAACGGCTTGCGCGGTCGCTGAGAGGACGTTGAGATCTTCGATCCTGATGATATCCAGAATGCCGATCGGTCGTGGGTCCTAAGATAACGAACCGAGCGTTATGGTAAGTTGTCTCAGAACACGTCGCGGCGGTGCTCAGTGCCGGCGGCAATTGGCCACTTCCAGGTCCTCGGTATCCGCTGCCAAGGACCCGGTGGTGCGGTCAAAAATCGATTACGGCACGGATGGTCGCTTCGGTCTGTTCCAGGTGCGGGACGTGGCCGGCCTTCGGGATGACCACAAGATCGGAGTTTCGGACGCCGGCCTTGAAGGCCTCGCCGTAAGGCGGTGGGATGAGCTTGTCACTCGCGCCCCAAATGATCCGCGTTCGCGCCGTTATCCGATAAAGCCGGTCTTTCAGCCCGCGATCGGGGATTGGGAACAGAAACTTGCCGGCCATGCCGAATGTTCGGGCATTGTTTACCAGGAACGGGATCAAGAAGTCTGGATCGTCCATGTTGATCCCCCCGGTAAGCAGCCTGGCGCCAAGCTCGGGGTCATGGAACAATACCTGCGGCAGTTCGAACGGCATCATCGAAAAGACATCGGGCATCGGATGCGTGTCGAGCCACAGACCAGCCGGGTCGATCAACACCAACCGCTCAACCTCGTGGGGCGCAATCGCCGCCATCTCCGCTGCGATCATACCGCCGAGCGAACAACCGACCAGCGTCGGCCGTCGCAGGCCCAGAGCCTCGACCACGTCAAAGGTATGCAGCGTCACGTCAAGCATGTCACGGATGTGCGGTGCTTCCTGACTGTCGCCGTAACCAGGCAGCAATGGCGCGTGAACGCGAAAATGTTGTGATAATCCATTCAGGAAGGGGTGTTCCGCTGTGATGCCGCCGGCGTCGTGCAGCAGTACGAGATCGGCCCCTTCGCCACCCGCCAGCACTTGAACGGGAAGACGAGGTGTGTTGATGGTGCGGAGCTCGATCATCATGCCCTCCCTGCCGCAACGATTGGTGCCGGCTCGGCGCGTTGGCTCAGGGGATGGCACCAGAAGCGGCTATCGCCGGCAAACTCCGGCCAGAGGTTTTGCAGCTTCGGCATGACCTTTTCAGTAAACAGCCGTGTCGAATACATAGTCAGCTCCTTCGGCATGTTGCCGATATGGAACAGCAGGAACAGGTTGCCGACGCGCAAGGTCTTGACCAGGTCTTCCAACCGTTGACGCACAGTCTCCGGGCTGCCGGCGATGACGAAGGCGTCGTCGATCAGGTCCTTCCAGCTCAACGTCGCCCATTTGGGGTCGGGCGAATATTGCGACAGCGCCCCCATCTTGATCGTCTTGATGGTGCGATACCCGGGCGCATCGAGGAAGCCGGGATAGATATGGAGACAGCGGTTGTAGAAATAGTTCGCATAAGCACCGTAGAGCTTCTCGGCTTCCGCATCGGTTTCGCCGACGCAAACCACCTGCGCGAACCCGGCGCGGTAGGGCGAGTTGTCCAATCCACGCTCCGCAACGCGATCCCAATAAGCTTGCATCACCGAGGTGGCACGCAGATAGCCGAAGTAACTGAGATACGAATACGAATAGGTATTGTCGAGACAGAAATCATAGGTCTCAACCGAACCGCCGCCGGGAATGTGGATCGGCGGGTGCGGCTGCTGTAAAGGTTTCGGCCAAGTATTGACATAGCGCAGCTTGGTATAGCGGCCATTGAAGGCGAACGGTTTATCCTCGTGCCAGGCTCGCATGATCAGTTCGTGCGCCTCGGCGTATCTTTCGCGCGTCAAGGCTGGCACCGTGCCATAGCAGAAGTTGGTATCCATGGAGGTGCCGACCGGGAAACCGGCCACCAATCTACCGCCCGAGATCACGTCGAGCATGGCGAATTCCTCGGCCACGCGGATCGGTGGATTGTAGAGCGCGATCGAATTCCCGAGCACGACCAGCGCTGAGCGTGAGGTGCGCCGGGCCAGCGACGCGGCGATGATATTGGGCGACGGCATCAGCCCATAAGCATTCTGGTGGTGTTCATTCACCCCGATACCGTCGAAGCCCATCGTATCGGCCTCTTCGAGCATATCGAGATACTCGTTATAGACTGCGTGGCCTTTCACAGGGTCGTAGAGCGTGCGATCGATGTCGACCCAGACCGAGCGATGTTTCTCGCGGAAATCGTCTGGTAGGTAGGGCCATGGCATCAATTCGAAATAAGTGAATTTCACCTCTTCCTCCTGATTTGCGGTGCTTGTTTTGTATTTGCGTGAGCAATTGCCGGCCGATCGGTGGGCGGCATCCGCTGTGCCGGTCCGCCGAAATGTTGACACGAATCAAGCAGGATTTCCATAGGCTGGCCGGGAGGTTTAGTTGCGCGGCGGTTCGTTCGCCGCTGGGGGTTAAGATCTTCCGACATCTGCCCGTGCTTAGCGCGGCACGAAGGTTGTCGCTGAGGCTTTCTTACTGCCCGACGAAATACCCGGACCCCAGTGAGAGCATTCAGAAATCCTGCGCAAGATTGTGCGGCCACGGATCGAACTTGATCATCGTTGGCGGACTGAAAGCATCGAAACGGTGGCCGAAGGCATCGCCGAGTGCATCACTCAGCACTGCGACGCGGACGGTCGCGGCGCCGGCTACGGTCCGACGAACGCTCCGCCGTTCACATCAAGGATCGCGCCCGACAAATAGCTCGCGGCAGAGGTGCAGAGGAACGCGATCGGCCAAGCGAGTTCCTCCGGCCGCCCTATCCGCCTCATCGGCAGCGTCGGCCCCAGATTGAACCCGCGGGTCATCGGCGTCTCCACCGGCCCTGGCGCCACCGCGTTGACCAAGACCCCTCGCCCTACCGCATTCCGCGACAGCCATTTCACCAGCGTATGCAAGGCACCTTTTGACGCCGCGTAATCCGGTGGCGTGGTCAACGAGGTCCCGCCCGTCTTGCCTGCCACCGAACCCACCAATGCGATATGCCCGCCGCCATGAGCCGCCATATGCTCGATCGCCGTGGCGGCAAGCTGCAGCGGAACCCGCACGTTGATATCCATGACTCTATGAAAGCGCTCATGCCAACCCGGGTCCTCGGTCCACGGCTGCCCCGCGAGGATGGCCGCGCAGTGCGCCATGGCGTGCACCCGCGCCCCCGCAAAAAACGTGGCGATGAATGCATCGTCGGTCAGGTCCCCCTGCATCACGGTGCAGATCCCGCCGGCCGACTGAATCTCATCCTTCGTCTCGCCCATCGGCGCCCGGTCAATGATCACAACCTCCGCGCCAAGTTGGGCCAGCACCAACGCGGTCGCCTTCCCAATCCCGCTCGCGGCACCCGTCACCAAGGCACGACGGCCCTCCATCGAAAGCGCGAGAGGCAAAGGTATGGTCGGCATCGTGCACTCCTCCGATTAATTTTGTCCGATGATCCTTCCTGGATGAATTTCTGTCCATCGTGGCGGACCGCCATGGTTCCGATTGACCTTGGACTGCCCGGTCCATAGCTTCCGGCCCATGTCCGATACACTCCACAACAACCTCACAGAAATCCCGAAGGCATGGCCCTTCGAGGAAGCTCGGAAAGTTGCCCACCGCCTCGCCCGGTCAGCGAAGGACCACGCGCTATTCGAGACGGGTTACGGTCCCTCCGGCCTACCCCATATCGGCACATTCGGAGAGGTCGCCCGCACCACTTGGGTTCGCAACGCTTTCAAGGAAATCACCGGTCTGCCGTCTAAGCTGCTGGCCTTCAGCGACGACATGGACGGCCTGCGCAAGGTGCCGGACAACATCCCGAACAAGGCGATGCTAATCCCCTTCCTCGGCAAGCCATTGACGCAAATCCCCGACCCGTTTGGCACGCATGACAGCTTTGGCGCCCACAACAATGCCCGGCTGCGCGCTTTTCTCGACTCCTTCGGCTTCGACTACGAATTCGCCTCGTCCACCGACTATTACAAAGCCGGCCGTTTCGATACCGCTCTGACGCGAATTCTCGAGTGCTATGACCCGGTCATGGCGGTCATCCTGCCGACCCTGGGCCCGGACCGCCGCGCCACCTACTCCCCGATCCTGCCCATCCATCCCCACACCGGCATCGTCATGCAGGTGCCGATGGAGCACATCGACCCCGCCGCCGCAAAGGTCACCTGGAAAGACCCGGCCACCGGCGAGACATTCGAAACTTCGGTCAAAGGCGGCGCCTGCAAGCTGCAATGGAAGGCCGACTGGGCGATGCGATGGTATGCGCTCGGTGTCGATTATGAGATGTCCGGCAAAGACCTGATCGACTCGGTAAAGCTTTCCAGCCGCATCTGCCGCGTTCTCGGCGGCCAGCCGCCCGAGGGCATGACCTACGAGCTTTTCCTCGACCAGGACGGCCAAAAGATCAGCAAGTCGAAAGGTAACGGCCTCTCGGTCGAGGACTGGCTGACCTACGCCCCCAACGAATCCCTGGCCCAGTTCATGTACAATCAACCGCAGCGGGCCAAGCGGCTGTATTTCGACGTCATCCCTCGAGCGGTCGATGAATACGTCGGCAACCTGGACAAGCTGCGAACGCAGGCCGACCCGGTTAACCCGGCCTGGCATATCCACGCCGGCCGCTTGCCCGATCATGCCGGAAGCCCAATATCCTTCGGAATGCTGCTCAACCTCGCGAGCGTCGTGAACGCCGAGACCCCGGACATCCTGTGGGGCTTTATCCAGCGCTACGTCCCCGGTGCCAGCCCGGAAACCCAGCCATTTCTCGCCCGCCTGGCGGACCACGCCGTCGCCTATTACAGGGACTTCGTGCGCCCCGAAAAGCAGTACCGAAAGCCCGATGCGATGGAGCGCGGCGCCCTGGAAGATCTCGCCGCCACGCTCGGCACCCTTCCGGACACCAGCGCCGAAACCATCCAGAACGCGGTGTTCGAGGTCGGCAAGCGCCACCCCTTCCCCGATCTGCGAACCTGGTTCGGATGCCTGTACCAAGTGCTGCTCGGCCAGCAGGAAGGTCCGCGCTTCGGCGGATTCGTCGCGTTGTATGGCATTCCCGAAACGATCGCGCTGATCCAGTCGGCGCTGGCCCGCCAAGCGGAGCCGGCTTGACGGATGGCTCGGAAAGCGCGTCTCGCCTTCACTAGCTGGGTCCGCCACCTGCCCGCGATCCTCGGCGTCGTCTTACTGATCGGCGCGATCTACGTCGTTCAGCGCGAATTCCATCACCTGCGGTTGAAGGACATCGGCGCGGCGTTGGCGGCGATCCCGGCCCACGCACTGGTGTTCTCGTTCGTCTCGACGATCGTGTCCTACTTCATCCTCACCTTCTATGACCGACTGGGCACGATCTACGCCGGCCACAAGGTTTCATACGGCCGCGTCGCCTTCGCCTCGTTCTGCGCCTACGCGCTGTCACATAATATCGGCTTCTCGGCGGTCTCGGGCGCCGCCGTTCGCTATCGGCTTTATGCCCATTGGGGCCTGACCCCGCTGCAGATCGGCAAGACGGTGGCGTTCTGCAGCCTGACGTTCGCCCTCGGCGGCATGGTTCTGGGCGGTGCCATTCTGTTCATGGAGCCTCGGGCCATTCCCTTCTTCGGCCAGCATCTACCGAAGCTCGCCATGTACGGCGTTGGCGTCCTGCTGTGGGCAGTGGTGCTTGGCTACGTAACACTGTCTCGGGTCCTCAAGCGCGTGAGGATCCTTGGCCACGAGATCCGACTTCCCGGCTGGCGCATGGCAGTCATCCAGGTGCTGCTGGCCACGGTCGATGTCGCGACGACCGCCACCATCTTCTACGCCCTGCTGCCCCCCGCGCCCGGGCTGACCTGGCTGGTCTTCCTGGGCGTCTACGTGTCCTGTTACACCGCCGGCTTGGCCGCCAATCTTCCAGGCGGCATCGGCGTGTTCGACACCGCGATGCTGTTTGGGCTGGAGCCTTATGTCAGTGCGCCGCACATCGTCGGCGCCATCCTCGTCTTTCGCCTCTATTATTATGTGATCCCACTGTTCCTCGCGGGCTCGCTGTTTGCTGGCAATGAGATCGTGCTGCGGGGCAGCGGCCTGCTGCGGCATTTCGCCCGGTTGGCGCCGGTGCAGGCGATCGGCCGATGGAGCGAGCCGGACTTCGCCGTAACCGCTGCCACAGGCGCCGTCGGATTGTGCGGGGTGCTGATGCTGTGTCTGGGCGTACTCGCGCCGCAAACGGATTTCTCCTGGATCGATCCGGACTACGGCGCGATCGCCAGTCAGGCCGGGCAGTTCGTGCCGTCGCTGATCGGAGCCGGCCTCGTGATGATGGCGATCGCGCTGTCGCATCGGGTCAACCTTGCCTGGACTTCTCACGATCCTGTTGCTGGTGACGGGAGCGGCGTTCGCTGCGACACAGGACAACCGGCTTTGGGTATCCGGCATCCTCGTGTTGACGACCATGCTGCTGGCGCCATTCCGCGCTTGCTTCTATCGCCACGCCCAACTCATGAGCGGTCCGCTGCAACCCGGCAGCGCCCTCACCCTGGCTGTGCTCGGTTTGTGTCTGTTCTCGCTGGCGATGACCCGGCCGCAAACCCATCTGCTGCAAAACAATGCGTTCTGGGCGGTGATTATCTCGCGGGAGCTGCCGAATTACGTACGGCTGGCGGTGGCCATCTCTGTCTTGCTGGGTCTGAGCGCGATCTGGCTGCTGTTGCGCCCGGGCCGCGTACGCTACTTGCCGTGGGACAGCCACGCGCGCCAACTCGTGCGCGCCTGGGGCGGCGGGTTCGATCAAGGCGCTGACGGTGTGGTCCTGGGTGAATCCGCCCGAGCGGCCGTCCCGTTCCGCCGCTGCGGGCGCGTGTTGCTGGGCCTGGGCGATCCGGTGGGCGACGAAACCGATCGCGTCTCAGCGATCTGGCGGCTGCGCGATCTGGCACGCCAGGAGGGGCTGGACGCCGCGGTGTGGCACGCGGGTCCCGATTTGCTGCGCATCTATGGTGACCTCGGTTTGACCGCGCTTCCCCTGGGTTTGGATGGACTGCCGCTGCCCGAGTCCCAGGGCGACACCCCTCTCGCCGAACAATACCTGGTTTGTGTCGCCGAACGGGACCTCGATCTGCTGCTGCCGGTGCTTCCGACCCTCGCCAAAGGACTGCGACGGGCCGAACCTGTGGCGGTCTGATAGTTTTCACGGCACACCTCGGCGTGGGTGAGCCAAGGAGATAATCCCGCCGTTGAAACCAACTCTTGGGCGTGTATGGTTCCCGTCATGCCAGCGTCCCCGTCATGCCAGCGCAAGCTGGCATCCACGATTCTGGCCGAATCGACCCGCAAGGCGTGGATGGCCGGAACAAGCCCGGCCATGACGGTAAGAGAACGCCTATGGGTCACTCTCAACGGCCGCTGGTATCAGACCAGATCGATGCAGGTCAGGCCGGTCGCGCTTGCGCGTCTCAAAAAATATTTCTCCACCAGCAAATCCTCCAAGTTATTTCCTTGAGAGCGAGGTCCATTTCGCTGTGGTCGACGACCGCATCGACGCGCACGGCACGATCCAGGAATGTGGCCATGCGAAGCACGGGGGCGATGGTTCGGAGGTTCTCCTCACGCGCTCGTAGTTGGCATCTGAACCATCACTTTCAGAAAGGATTGCAGGCCACCAGTCGATGGAGTCTCACTGCACCAGCCGATATATCCATCCGGCCGAACTAACCAAGCGGTGCCTGATTTGGCGGCAAACGCGGCAGCGAACTCTCCTTCCGCATCAGTCAGGACCGGAAGATCCTCGCGCGCCGCCAGCGGCGTCTGGCCTTGCGGCGCGATGGCGCACCCGGCCGCGCTTTCGCCAAACGTGGCGCGGATAAGGCCGAGCATTTCCGCAAGCTTTACCGCCGTCGGATTATCATCGACGAAGCCTAGCAAGACGTGCCGACCACGCCCGAGCCGCTCATGCAGCCTTAGTGCATGACCGACGAAGGGTCGGCGCAGCTGTCCCGCGTCTGGTACGCGATCTCCAGCGGCAAGCGGTGCGGTGGCGGCGTCCGGACGCTCATCCTTTACGATCGGACTGTCGCGATAGCTGACGAGCAGTTGAGTCTCGCGCATGCCGGGCAGCTGCGCACGCTGCGCCAGCACGTCGTTCAATGCCCGGCTGGTGTTTTCGACGACATCCAGGCCCACGGCATGGCGTTCGATGGAGTAGCTGTCTAGCAACGTCTGGCTCGCAAGGCCGCGACTGGCCAAGGTCAGCTTCCATGCCAGATTGTGCGCATCCTGAAGACCCGTGTTCATGCCTTGGCCGCCGACCGGCGGATGCAGATGCGCGGCGTCGCCGGCCAGGAACACGCGTCCTGTCGCATAGGCTGGCACAATGCAGTGACTGACCCGGTAGACCGACGACCAATGCAGCGATGAAAGAATCGTCCCTTTCGGCAGAATCGGGGTCATGAGCGCGGTGATCTGATCGAGCGTCGCCGGAAAGGTTTCTCCTGAGGCATCGCTCGAGGTGTTCATAGCTGATTCCGGCACGACGGTGGACAACCGATAACGGCGAGCGGAGCCGTGCACCGGCACCGCCGCCAGGGCGGCACCGCCGGATTGGTTGGCTGCCGTGGCGTTGAACCGATACATCCGGCCCCGCGGCAAATCCCAGTCCACTTCCAGGTCCGCGAGGACAAAGGTTTGCGGGTATTGGCCGCCGGCAAATTCGAGGCCCACGGTGCCTCGGACTCTGCTGTGAGCGCCGTCACAGCCTACAAGCCAGCGGCAATCGACCGTCCGCGTCTCGCCGTCCGGCCCCTGGATTTGGGCGCGGACACCATCGGCCTTCGCTTCGAAGCCGGTGAGCGTGTGGCCATACGACACGCTTCCGCCGCACCGGTGCAGACAAGCTTCCAGGAGCCGCTCGGTGTCGAACTGGGCAAGCGAGAGACTGCCGAACGGAAGGTCCGTCGGAACGTCCATCGACGATTCCGGAACACCGTCGTTAAACGCCGAGACGCCCTGCAGCCAAACACCGCTATCAATCGCGTCTTGAGCGATGCCGATGTCCTCAAAGATTTCTAAGGTGCGCGGGGTGACGCCAAGCGCCTTGCAAAAGAACGAACGCGTTTTATGGCGGTCAATCAGCAGCACGTCGACGCCGTCTCGTGACAGTTCCGTCGCCAGCAGCAGACCAACCGGGCCGGCACCAGCAATTAACACGTCCGTGGTAGTCTTCATCGGTACTCACTTTCTCCAGCGACCTTCAAACAAACTCGATGTCATCAAATCTCCTCATGGGCGATTTGCCAGCTCGACCACTTGACCTGGTCCCTCCGATTAAAGAAGGGGGCGTTACCCGAATGGGCGAGGACTGGCGAGGACTAGTTTCTGGGCCTTGACTATCTCAATGAACATGAAGAGATCTGGCGGGTGTCTTGGCGTCACTTAGTCGCAGGCGCGTCAGACTGCCGCGGCTCGGCGGCTCGCCAATTGCGCGCTCCGGCCGACCAAGCTCCTCGATGAGAATGCGCCGCACTTCATGCACAGCCAGCGGGTTGGACTGGGTCGAGTGACCCTGGTGCTCAATTACCAGTTCCGACTCGACCCCGTCGATGTGGGCGCTCCGGTACTCGACGACGCCGTCGTTGCGGGTCTCCAGCGGGCCGTCCTGCAGCGTCGGGATGATGGAGTGGGCGTGAATGCCAGGCGCGACCTGCATCGCCCGCACGGCCTCGATCGCCGGGTTGCCGGGCGACATCCCGTTGATGCTGTTGAAGGTACGCCGATCCTTTTGCAGTTTCAGTGCGTCGCCGGCGTTGGCCGCCACGTCGGCGGCAGCACCGACGATAGCCACCGGCAGCGTCACCAGCCGTGTGAACAGGCCGACGATCGTCAGGCTGGCCTGGTAGCTGCCGCCGTGCGGCGTGGCAATAAAGATGACCGTCTCGACGAAGGGCAGAGGGTGGACGAACAGCGACTCCTTCAGCAACGCCTTCGTCTCGGGCTTCAGTTTCAGATCGTCCAACGGCCGGTTGCTTATCGAGTCCCAGATCCTCGTTCCGGAGTCGATTACGTTCATCTTCGTCAGCAGCCCGCCCTGGCTGTGACCGATCAAGACCATCCGGCCGAGCGCAGGGTCTGCCTGCACGCCGCCGAGGGATTTCACGGCGTCCTCCAGCGAGTGGCGCAGCACGTTGGCCGAAAGCGGGATCGGGTTGCCGGTGTTGTAGGTGAAGAACCAGAACTCGTAGTGGTCCCGGATTTCCTTGTCTTCCAGCAGATCGTTGACCATGTCGGCCCAGCGGAACGGGCTGGAGGCGGTGCCATGCACCAGCACCACCGGGATGCGGCCGCGGCGATGTGGCTCCAGTGCGAACAGGTGGTCCTTAATGGTGGGGTCGTTCGGGTCGAGCGACGCGTTGTTGAGAAGGCCGGACAGTTCCCGCCTCCAACCCTTCCCCTCGGTGACGAAAAGCGCCCGCACTGCGGTCTGGTCGTATTCCAGCGGCACGTCCTGGCCGCCTATTTGGATGCTGTCGGTGTCATAAATCGTGTAGAGCGCCAGCCGCGCGGTCAAGGCCCCGCCGATGAGTTGTCGGCGCGGGTCGTCCATCTGCAGTACGGCCGAGGTCGGTATGCGCAACTTCGGCGGCAGAAGGAGACCATCGTCCGGCTGCGCCGACGGGGTCAGGCCAGCGGCGAGCGGCGCGCCGAGGCCGTCGCTACGGTAGTCGTTCTTGAAACCCTCCACTTTCAGGTTCATCGTCGGCACGAACGAGGTCAGGGTGCGCCCGGCGAAATTCAGGCTGGCCTGGTCGACGGTCACGTCCACGGTGCCGAACGGCAGCAAATAGCGCCCGCTCTCCAGGGTGGCGGTGCCTTCGGCACCTTCGCTGCTGAGCACCTGGGTCAGCGCCAGGTTGTAGAAGTTCGTCGCGTGTTGAAACTGCGCGCTGTACGGGCTTGGCTTCTCCGCATTGCCGGCTGGGAACAGCACGGCGTAGGCGTAGAGTGCCGAGGCCAGCAACATCGGCTTCGACTTGATACGGCGCGCTTGAGCGTAATTCATCTCCGCCAGCGCGTAGAGGTCGGGCCAGTGCATGCCGGTGGCGATGGCCTGGGCTCGCAGCGCGGTGATCGCAGCGTCGGGCTGGGCGTCGAAGGTGTCGAGCAGGGCCGCACGCCGCAGGACGGTGCGGGTGGCCTCGCTGAGCTGGTCCGTGGAAAGCGCGGTGCGGTTCAGGTCCTGGTAGGCGGTGCGGAGGCTGACGTGCTCGACCTTCACTGGCGCGCTGCAGGCGGCCAGGGCTAGTCCCAAAAGGAGAACGGTCAACCGGCCGATGCGGTGGCAAATCGATGTGGTTGGCTCGCGCATTGAAATCTGGCTTATAAGCTCGGAGTGATCTTGAGTAGCCCACGAAGGGGACCACTGCGTTTGGAACCCACCAAACCCTTGTGGCAAGGCCCAACCCTGTTTGCGGCGAATACATGATGGATCGGTTATGACAATCCAGACCATGTTCGACTGGGGATGAGATTCGACAACTTCTACCCCAAGGGTGCGCAGCGCACGTTCGCACGACCGGAAAATCGTGGTCTGGAAAACCCAGGCTCTGTGTGCCACGGTGAGTCCAAATTAAACCGAGGTATGCATGACCCAACTCGAGATCACTGACCACAGCGTTGCGGCGGATACGGAGGAGAGCGCTTCTTCGGCCTATGTGCCATCGCTTCAGCGCACGGCAGGGCAGCCGCCGCCCATCGCAGCAAACGGTGGCCTGTCCTACATGTCGTTCGACCGGGGCGGCGATGCGGGAACCACCGCGGCGCTCGAGGACGCGCTCGCCCAGATCGCTGAGGGCGAAGGCCAGCGCGTTATCGACATGATCGAACATGCGCCGCCCGGCCCGATCAAGACCCGATGGGGCTACGGGTTCCGCGACTACGACACGTGCATGGACTACATCCGCGGCTCGAACAGCATCAAAGCCCCCGAGGGTGGCGTGGCGCTGCCGCTGCCCTACACCATCCACGAGCAATCAACCTACTCCATTGTCCCGTCAAACGCTGTCTGGCGGGACCCGGCGCGCGCCGATGTAGCGGCGATCCTGCGCAAGAACGAGGAGGACAACCGGCGGCGGGACCTCTGGTTCCCACAGGTGCTGCGCGACGCTCGGCGCATCGGCGAGTACTACCCGGGCCTTTCGCCCAACAGCCCCGAAAGCATGGACCGGCTCGGTGTCTCACTGGCGCATCTCGAATCCAAGTGCTCGAACTTCTACGATGCAGCGGAGGTGGAGCGCGTATTCTACCCCGAGATCGAAAAACTCCTGCTCGAGTTCTTCCCGGGCGCGACCGATGCACTGGTCTACAATCACGACGTCTTCGACAAGGATTACGCGGGCGACCGCACCGAAGACCAGGACAACAAGAACCCGGGTGTGAACGCCCGTTACGCCACCCTCGTGCACAACGATCTCAACGACAACAGCGGCCGCGTGCGCTGCCGCGAA
The DNA here is from genome assembly GCA_963832865.1 of uncultured Pseudomonadota bacterium. Classification (GTDB taxonomy): domain Bacteria; phylum Pseudomonadota; class Alphaproteobacteria; order Acetobacterales; family Acetobacteraceae; genus Rhodopila. The sequence continues at coordinate 180,298 of CAWHWH010000018.1, read as the reverse complement.
CTGCTCACCAAGAACCTGCGGAACTTCGGCCGCACGCAGCACTATACGGAGGAAGAGGCCGACGAGAAGATGTCGCGGCGGTTCGTGTCGATCAATCTGGCCAAGCCGATGGAGACAGTCGAGCAGTTTCCCTTCGTGCTCTGCGCCTGGCCCTCCTTCGCCGACCAGCCCTACATCACCAACTACCGGATCTACGACGACCGCGTCGGCGAGACCACCCGCTTCACCTACCGTCCCGACCACGAGTGGTACTGGTTTCCCCAGCAAACGCCCACCGAAGTCTCAATGCTCAAGTGCTATGACTCTGTAACCGACGGGTCCGTCTCGCGCTGGTCTTTCCACACTGCCTGTTTCGACCCGACCGCACCCGCCGACGCCAGATGCCGCAAGAACGTCGTGGTCCGGTCCTTCGTCTTCTTCTAGGGCATGACCGCGCTGAGCCGGAACGTCGCCGGCGCGTGAAGCATAACCTATCTTCAGTCTGCACCGTCAGGCTGAAGATAGTTAGTTCGCCACCGGCCTTCGGCCGACCCACCCTGAATGAAAATATTCTGCGCAGGCGGCCATTTGGAGGAGACTCATCCTTTTTTCTTCCTAGTGGTAAGGGCTATCAGAACGACCCGTCACTCCGCCGGCGCGACCTCGTCGTGAGCCGACACCGACGCCATAGCCTCGAACACGCCGTCACGTCGAACAAGCGCATGAAACAGCGCAGCCGCGACATGCAACAGGATCAGCGCGAAGAACGCGAAAGCAAGGTAGAAATGCGCATCCCAGAGCAGCGCGTGCAAGCTGTCGCTCTGCGGCAGGATCGCCGGAAGATGCACGCCCTCGAACAGCACGACCGGATAGGCTGCCGCCGACAACATCCCCCAGCCGATCAGCGGCAAGCCGATCATCAGGGCGTATAATGCATAGTGCGACAGGTAGGCCGCGAGCTTCATCGGCTCGGGCAGGTCAACCGGCAACGACGGCGCGCCGTAGCGCAGACGCACCACCAGGCGGACCAGCGCGAACACCAGAATGGCAATGCCGAGGGGCTTGTGGATCGAAACGAGGGTTAGATATTTCGGCATCACGGTGGACACCATGCCCACACCGATAAACAGCATGGCCAGGATGCAGAGCGCCATGAGCCAGTGCAGTATTCGCTGCAGCACGGTGAAGCGCAGGCGGCCGCCGTTCATGGCTTGGCTCCCGTTGTCGTTCGGGGATAATCCTTGGCTTCGGCCGTGCGCAGATCATAGGACTTCGCATAGGCAGACGACCGTGCCGCCGGGAACGGATCGTCTGATGTCCGTATGCCGGTTGGCAGAACGGTCGGATCGAAGTTGATGTCGCGGCACGGGCCATCCGGTTCGGCTTCAATCTGCTGGACGGTGAGCGTGCCGACCTCCACAGTTCGACGATCTTCCGGCCAGGCCTTGCTCGGATCTGCGGTGGGATCCCCCGGATTGGCCACGGTTACCGCCATGGTCCAGTGCTGCGGCCCGCCGTGGACCCGCTCGGTGATCTCTTGCTCCAAGAAGTCAGCGCCACGCTTTTTGAGATCATCGGGCGAGACCGAGACTGGTTGCGCCGCCGGCACGAGCGACCATCGCACTGCATGCTCCGCGCCGGAATTGTCGACGAAGATGAAGCTGTTGAGGCCGTTGAATCGCTCTTCCGCGTAGCTGCCGGTCCAGGGAGCGCTACTTGCCCACGCGCCGAACGCCGCGATCTCCGGATGCGCGGTGGCGTAGGTCTTCATCGCGTCCGGGTCCTTGCTCCCCGAGGCGAGCAGAAGCTCGTAAAAGGTCTGGGGCGTCGACGCCGGAAAGACCGGGGCATCGATCATGGCGGTGCGCCATTCCTGCCCGTCCGGCGTTGAGATCTGCAGTCCCAGGCCTCGCACCCGGACCATCGCATCCTGCGCATTCGGATCAGGCGTGGCGAGGTTGAAGCGCCCCAGGGCCGGATACTGGCCGCGGGTGAAAACCTGAGCCTGCGAGAGTTCCGAACCAGCCCCATTCGCTTCGAAGATGCCGGTGAAGCAGATGCCCTTGGCATGGTTCCGGCGATGGCCGAGCGGATCGACCCCGGGAGGCGTCAGCGCATCCACCATCTTGTTCGGCGTCAGGCGCTGCGGCGACAACCATCCCGCCGTGTAGGCGAAGGCAGCGGCCGAGGCACCGATGACTAGCGCGATCAGTACCAGAGATCCAAACACGGAACGCGCGGGCGGTCGCTGCGGCTGGAGCATTCGAACCTCGCTGTCACGGTCACAGGTTTTCGATCGAACTTACCATTCCCGTGCGTTATGACCAGTCTACTGTAAGTCGGTATTCCGTCCTATCAGGCCTATCAGGCAGCCCACTTATCTTTGACCGCAACGGTCGATCCGCCGACCCCGTTCGGCCGTTCGGCCGTTCGACCTGAGGCCTATTAACGATTGGACACCCACCGGCCGACCTACTCCCGACCACGGACCCGAATTGGCCGGCTTCGTCTGAAATAGACTGTGCTGAGGGCACCGCCAAAGCCCCGCCCGGACAACCAGATCCGATGGAGAGGAGAACAAGGTGGGCCGCCCGCCTGCACACGAGCCAGTCATGGCACCGCGCAGCCTTCCGGGTTTTCCGCACGCCCGGAGGGTGAGGCCCAAGACAAGCTTTGCGGGCGGACGGCGCCCGCGATGGCGTGATGCGAACAATGATATTCTCGAATGGGATGCTCGCCACGGGAGGGTCGAACGTTTCAACGCGAGGGGAGCACACCTCGGCGAGTTTGACCCCGAGACCGGGGAACGATTGAGCCCGCCCGATCCCACACGTAAGGTGAAGCCATGAACGTCCTCCTGAAGGTCCAGCCGCCGCCCGATGCCGCCAAGATTGCGCACAGTGTCATCGCGTATGACCGTGGGACCGAAGAACTGGACCTGGAGCTGCCGATCCCATTGTTCCTCGACACGCTAGCCCTGAAGATCGCCCGAGTGCCCCCCGAGGACAAGTACGGCGCCCTCTCGTATCCTTTGGAAGCGAGAGCTGTTGATACCTTCCGGTTCCTGCTCGGGCTTGATGTGGACATGTCGAAGCGGGAGTACTTTCTCGAGTTCGACCGTTGGTCACGTGACCAGCTTCGGTCCACGAAAGCTTGAGGCCGTGGAATTGCTGACGCAGGTAACCCCCCGTCCTCGCTACTCCAGGACTGAGAAACCGCGCATCTCCGAGCGGGAACTGGTCGTCCCAACATTGCGCTTGCTTGAAGACGGCAACAGGGGGTGGATGGCCACGAGTGACATAATCGCGCGGCTGACAGAGCTTTTCGCCCCTTCGGGACAAGACGCCGAGATTCTCGAGGAACGAAGCGATACTTATTTCTCACAGAAGGTTCGGAACATGATCTCGCACCGGGACCAGCCGTCGAGCTTTATCCATCAGGGTCTGGCGCACTACGAACGGCATGGCCTGCGGATTTCCCATGAGGGCCGCTCGACGGTGCGGGCGCTGCTGTCCTAGCTCCGGGGCAGACCTAGTCGGCAGCGGCTGTCAGGTCCAGCAAAGTCAAAGGCGTCTCAAAGTCTCGATATTCCGCCTTGTAGCCCGGCTTGAACCACCTCAGCGCCGTTGGCGCGCTGCGGGCCTTGTCCCAAACGAACCACGCATACGCCGTGGTTCCGCTGCCCGCCATTTTGGCGCCCTTGGGATAGAAGGTGATCCGCTCGCTAAAGACTCACACACGCGCGCGGGCGGATGTTTGTGGAAGATTGTCCGCGTCCGGTTCGCACCCTCCAAGAACGCGAGACGGAGGAGCAGGGCAAATTTGGCTTCGGCTAATTTGAGGCATTGGGCCACGAAGCCTTGGCACTGTGGAACGGCGGGTTCGTGATAATATTCGACGCGCGCCGATTGCTGGTAAGGAAGTCATGACCGGGCTCCCCGAAGCCGCGGTCGTATAGGTCAGAGCTGATGACCCGCATCCCGGTCCGGCCAAGCACTTCCGTCATAGAGCCGTCCCCACAGGCGCATTCCCAGATGTCACCCTCGAACCGCTCATTTTCGATGAGTGCATATGTGGCCCAGGCAGGGGTGGGATAGAAATCCAAGCCGTCAAGGTCAGCCGACCGCTTCGTGGTCGGCTTGAATCCGCCGTTGAGGTTGTAGGAAGCGTCGGTCGGCATGGTTATCCCCTCGGTGGCTGGCTGGGAACGATTGGCTGTTCCTCTTTGAGCAGGCGAGGCCGCGTCGGCTCAAGGTCCGTGTCGTGGCTCGTAGGGTCGGCCTACGCAGGAGAAATCATGTCCTTGGGCGATCGAGAGTGGCGGTCTTCTGGGAAAACGTCGAGGTTGCCGGTTGGCACCCGGTTGGAGCAGCTCTGCGTCCGAGAGGGGTCGAATCGAAAGTCGAGATTCGGACCGGCTTAGAATTGCTTCCGCCCGCCCCACAACTCGTGCCGGACCAGACAACGCCGTTGCTGCGTGCGCTGGGTTCGGCATCCCACAAAGCATGTACCGAAAATCCGAATGCCGCGTGCAAGGCAACTCCGCTAAGTCACGTATGGATAGCCAACCCCAACGCAGGGTTATCTAAGCGATGGAATACCCCATTCTGATCCTGCTGGCCGCCACCCTCGTGGTGACCGCCGCCAACTGCGTCATCATCCTGCGGCAGGCCCACGCCCTTCAGGCGCTCCGGCTCCTCGCCGAGCAGACCCAGGCCGGCCTGCGAGCCGAAAACGAAACCACCCGCAACGCGCTGCGAACCAACGAGACGACCGGCGCCGAGCGGCTAGCCGGCCTGCGCGGTGCGTTGGATGTCTCCACCGAGCAGATCCGTACCGCCCTGTCACGCGATCAGGGCGAACTACGCCTGGCGCTGGCCGAGGGCCAAGCCAAAACCACCGAACAGACCGGCGCACAATTCGAGACCGTTCGCCAGCTCCTGGAACTCAAGCTGCGCGAACTGCGCGAGGGCAACGAGGCGAAGCTCGCCGAAATCCACAAGACCGTAAACGAGCAGCTGCACGCCGCCGTCGAGAAGCAGATGGGCGAGAGCTTCAACCGTGTCATCGACCAGTTCACCGCGGTGCAGAAGGCGATGGGCGACGTCCAGGCGGTGACCGCGCAAATAGGCGACATCAAGCGGCTGTTCAGCAACGTCAAGACCCGCGGCGGATGGGGCGAGACGCAGGTGAAGGCAATGCTGGACGACATCCTGCCGCCCGGTGCATACGAGACCAACAAGAAGGTCCGGCCCGACAGCGACGACGTCGTCGAATTCGCTGTCATCATGCCGATGCGCGGCGAAAATCGCCCGCTGCTGCCGATCGAACTCAAAATTTCCGATCGAGGATTACGATCGCCTCCTGGCCGCCTCCGAAGCCGGCGACATCGAGGCCGAACGGACCGCGACCCGCATGCTGGAGCGCCGGGTGCGCGACGAGGCCCGCAAGATCGCGACCAAATACATCGCTCCGCCGATCACCGTGGAGTTCGCGATCCTCTATCTGCCGACCGACGCACTGTACGCGGAGGTCGCGCGAATTCCTGGCCTGGTTGACGACATCGGCCGCGAGTGCCGGGTGCTGCTGATGGGGCCGACGCTGTTCCCGGCGCTGCTACGTACCATCCATCTCGGCTTTGTGACGCTGGCGCTAGAGAACAAAGCCGATCAGATCCGCGACCTGCTCGGCGCCACTCGGACCGAAATGCTGAAGATGGATGACGTGCTGGAACGGCTGGCCAAACAGGCCGGCACGTTCTCCGCCACGATCGACAAGGCTCGGGTTCGCACCCGGGCGGTGGGCCGGAAGCTACGCGGCGTCGAGCAGATCGAGGCGGTTCAAGCAGAGGCCCTACTGGACCTTGCGGGAGGCGCCGAGGAGCTGGACGAAATGGAAGCCGAATCAAATCTGTAGAACGTTGCGATTACACCGCGCCAGCGGACAACCTCCGACATCTGTATTATAACAATGCGGTGATTTGATCCTGCGCGCGAAGCCAGTGCGACAGCATCGCTTGCGCTACAGGATGATGCGAGGGCCGCCTCTAGCTAAGGGCGTAACCCGGACGCCGCGATTTGACAAAAACAAGAAGAACATCGTCGCCTACGGGGATTTCTGCCGATTGGCTCTGGCGCACGCCGCTCCAACTTGTATAGTGAACCGTCTGTAGTGACGATTAGTGTACGGTGTGCGATTGCCGGGAAGGTTGTTATGCCCTTCCGGGTTAGCGTGCCCGAACAGGAGCAAACCGGTGATCTTGCCTTCGCGGGCACTGTCGCCATCAACAACGCGTATGATAATAGGGACGATTTTCTCTTGAACATGACCAACCGCGGCCGTGGACGCCCCAGCCGGCGCCGCGGCTTCGATGATGACTTCAGCTTCGATCGTGCTCCGCCAGGCGACATGCCGCGGGTCGCACCATCCTGGCCCTCCTCGGCGGGTTTCGGCCCCGAGCATGACGCAACCGTCAAGTGGTTCAACCCTGAAAAAGGCTTCGGGTTCGTGGCACTGTCCGATGGTTCGGGCGATGCGTTCCTGCATGCCAACACGCTCAATCAATCCGGCCACAACGCGGTCAGCCCAGGCGCGACGCTGCGGGTACGGATCGGCCAAGGCCAAAAGGGCCGTCAGGTGTCCGAGGTGCTCTCGGTTGACGAGTCCACCGCGACGCCGTCCGCGAGCCGCGGCGCACGCAGTGCCAGTCCGGGTGGTTTCAGCGATCGCGGCGGTGGTGGTGGTTTCGGCGGTGGTGCTGGGGCCGCTCCGCGGCGTAGCGCGCCAACTGGGCCTTCCGTGGAAATGCAAGGTACCGTGAAGTGGTACAATGCAACCAAAGGGTTTGGCTTCGTGGCGCCCGCGGAAGGTGGAAAGGATGTGTTCGTTCACGCATCTGCCCTGCAGCGGGCCGGCGTCATGCAGCTCGCCGAAGGCCAGACAATCTGGATGGACGTCGTGCAGGGTGCCAAGGGGCCGGAGGCGGCTTCGATCCGCACTAGCTAGTGTCCAACCCCGGCCAGGCTGTGTCGCTCGGGGGCCCGGAATTTAAGCTCGGACCTTCAGATAACTCGTGATGTATCACCCGTCATAGATGGGCGATACATCACGACCTGTAGAGGCAGTTTCGGCCGAGCCTTTCGCTCGCGCGCAGGCTGGGGCACCCTGGCCTAAAGCAGCGAGGAGAATCGTCAATGCCACTGATCGTCGCGGTCATTGCCCCCGGTATGATGGGAAGCGCCGTCGCCAAGCGGCTGACGTCGCGTGGTGTCCATGGGCGGACGTTGCTCACTGGACGCTCGGCCGCCACTGTGGCGCGTGCTCAGGCGGTCGGCCTGAACGATGCCACGCACGACCAAATCGCTGAGGCGGATTTCATCCTGTCGATCGTGCCGCCGGGCCAGGCGCTGGCCTTGGCGGAAAGCCTCCTGCCTGCAATGAGCGCTGCGACACGTAAACCGGTGTACGTGGATTGTAATGCGGTCAGCCCCGAGACGGTGCGTCGGATCGACCAGTTGGTGCGGCGATCCGGTGCCAGATTCGTTGACGGCGGAATCATCGGGCCACCCCCTGAACCCAATTCCGCCAAGACGAGGATCTATCTGTCCGGGCCGGGCGCCGAGACGGTCGCGGTGCTGGAGAAATACGGGCTTTCGATGCCAATTCTACCGGGGCCTGTCGGCGCGGCTTCGGCGATGAAGATGTCCTATGCCGGGATTACCAAAGGGTTCACCGCCCTTGGAGCCACGATGATGCTGGCTGCCACGCGCGCGGGTACCGCGGACGCACTGATCGCGGAAATGAAGGTCAGCCAACCGGCGCTGCTGAAATGGCTGACAAGCCAGATGCCGAAGATGCACAGCAAGGCCTACCGCTGGGTTGCGGAGATGGAAGAAATCGCAGCGTTCGTCGGGCGGGACCAACCCGGCGACGGTCTCTTCCAATCAGCGGCTCAGTTGTACCAAGAGATCGCGGCAGATTTTGAGGGGCCTCGCATTGCGACCCGCGCGTTGGACGCTTTCTGTGAAAGGTCAGGCTCGTAGCAACCCGGATCCAATCCCCGAGGGCCTGTTGAGTCCGGCAGAGCCCCATATATCGGCCCGCACCTGCGTCCGTGCTACACATCATAAGCCTGATCGATGCATGACGAGGCCATCGCCCGCTCCAACGGTCAGGACCCTGTTTCAGAAGGTCCAGCCAATGGTGCATCGACCCCGAGATTGGCAGAAAATCATCAATTCGGAAGCAGAAACCTGTTACTGGATCGCCCCGGATGGTTCGCGGCACCCCGGAACGGACGATGAGAATGCCGAGGTGCGCCGCGAACTGCTGAACATGCGCACCATCAGTGACAAGCACCGGCAGCAACAGATTGCCGAGCGCTAACCGTTTCCACGGCGCTCGACCCCCGCCGCTGAGACCGCCTGCGCCGGTCAGTTCGTGCGTTGCCTGTTCCAAAAGGGCGAGTCCGGGCGGCCGCGCTCGGTAGTAGCGGAAGCAAGCGCAAGACTTTCCAACACTATTTCGCCCTCGACGCGCGGGAGGTCGCGCTGAAGAACCCTGGTGAACCAGTGGCGGCCACCTCGCTGCTGCTGGCCGACGGCCACCGCAAACCCTGCAGCACCAGGATCATCGAGTCATCCGGTCGGTGTCCGACCACACCGAGAGCACCGGCCCCATCTCGAGTCGGCGATGCGCCATGGATCGGCCCAGACTGAGCAACTGACGAGGAGAAGGTGCGACACAGGTGCCCGAGTGGCACGTAGCCAGCCGCTGGGGCACTTTGCCGCCGCGCTAATCTTATGGGTCCGGATCGCGCTGGTCCAGAAATGGACGGGCTATTGGCCGGCCACACGTCGTGGCAGCCTATCCTGAAGGAAGCGCAGCGGTCCGTTGCCGGGTAGAATCGGGGTAGTGAGATGGGGAGAACGATGGACGCGGTCATCGGCTTCGTGCTTGGTGAGTTCGGTTTCGAATTCTTCGTGGTCGGTCTGCTCGCGGCTGCGGTCGCAATTGCTCGCCATCCGCCGCCGCGAGGCCGCACGGTCGTCGGCGAGCGCCTGCTGGCCTACTACGTGCTGTTCCCGATTGGTTTTCTCTACCTCGTAAACTTTGTCTACCACGTCTTTTTCGGTGCTATGTCCGCGCGCTTCATAGGCTGGGCGGATAGCCCGTTCCAGACGGAGCTCGGCTTCGCCAGCCTTGGTTTCGCCCTTGTCGGCTTCCTCGCTTGGCGTGGAGGCTACGAACTGCGTCTGGCCGCGGTAGCCGGACCAGCTATGTTCCTGCTTGGGGCCGCAGGCGGACACATTTACCAGATGATCGCGCACAACAACGATGCGGCCGGCAATTCCGGATTGCTGCTTTGGATGGACGTCGTAATCCCGCTCGCCGGCTTCTTGTTCCTCGCTCTGGCGCGGCCGCCGAAGAGCGAGCTTCAGAAATCCGCACGTCTAGCCGCGGATAACCCATAGCGCCGGTCGCATTCCGGCCGCAAAACCCCCAGCGATAAAATTCCGCAACTGCCGAATTCGGGGTCAGGCCTTGGCTGAACGTCCGCGGTCGATCGCATCCATAATCAACGCCTTCGCTTCCCCGGCGTCACCCCAACCCAGCAGCTTGACCCACTTGTTGGGTTCCAGATCCTTATAGTGCTCGAAAAAGTGCTGAATCTGATCCAGCGTGATCGAGGGCATGTCGGTGTAATTGTGCACGTTGACATACCGCTGCGTCAGCTTTGGCGACGGTACGGCAATGATTTTCTCGTCGCCGCCGCTTTCGTCCATCATCTTCAGCACGCCGACGGGACGCACATTGATCACCGCGCCGGGGACGATGGGACGGGTATTGGCCACCAGCACATCGATCGGATCGCCATCGTCGGACAATGTGTGCGGTACGAAGCCGTAATTCCCTGGATAGCGCATCGGCGTGTAGAGGAAGCGGTCGACGACCAGCGTGCCGGCTTCCTTGTCCAATTCGTATTTGATCGGCTCACCGCCGATGGCGACCTCGATGATTACGTTGACGTCCTCCGGCGGATTCTTGCCAATGGCAATAGCGTCGATACGCATGAGATGTGTCCCTCAGACCATGATCGCGCCAGGCCGTGCGCCATAAAACAGTTAGATCATTTGCCGGCTGCATAGTCAGCCGGAAAATGCTCGAACTAACCGGGAATTCGTTCGATATCCGCGCCACAAGCAGCGAGCTTTTGCTCGACCGTCTCATAGCCGCGGTCGAGGTGATACACGCGACTGACGACGGTCTCCCCCTGTGCGGCCAGTCCGGCCAGGATCAGTGACAGCGAGGCCCGCAAATCCGTCGCCATGACCGGTGCGCCGGACAGCGCCGGCACGCCACGGACAATCGCCGATGCGCCGTGAACATTGATCCGGGCGCCCATGCGGTTCAGCTCCGAAACGTGCATGAAGCGGTTCTCGAAGATCGTCTCGGTGACCATGGAAGCGCCGTCGGCCACCGACATCAGCGCCATGAACTGCGCCTGCATATCGGTCGGGAAGCCCGGATAGGGTTCCGTCATGACGTCCGCGCCGTGCAGGCCGTTCAGGCGCTTGACCATCAGGCCGTCCTTCATTTCGGAGATGTCGACGCCGGCTTCGCGCAGGATTCGGACGGTCGCGCCCAGATGGTCCAGACAGGCGCTGCGCAGGAACACTGATCCGCCGGAGATCGCGGCGGCGCAGGCATAGCTACCGGTTTCAATACGGTCGGGGATGATGGCGTGCTCCGCGCCGTGCAGTCGCTCGACGCCCTCGATGATGAGCTTGTCGCTGCCGATCCCCTCGATCCGCGCGCCCATCGCCACCAGGCCGGCCGCTAGATCGCCGATCTCCGGTTCGCGCGCGGCGTTGGCCAGGACCGTCCGGCCATCGGCAAGGGAAGCGGCCATCAGCAGGTTCTCGGTGGCGCCGACCGAGACGAATGGGAACACGATGGTGGCGCCCCTCAGCCGTCCATCCACGCGAGCATCGATGTAGCCACCCTCCAGCGCGATGCGGGCGCCCATCTGCTCGAGGCCCTTCAGATGTAGATCGATCGGGCGAGCGCCGATGCCGCAGCCGCCGGGGAGCGACACGCGCGCCTCGCCGATGCGCGCCAGCAGGGGACCGAGAACTAGGAAAGAGGCCCGCATCTTGCGGACGATGTCATAGGGCGCCTCGGTATTGGTAACGGCGCCCCCGAGGGACAGCGTGCGGCCGTCATTGGTGACCGGGTCGACCACAATGCCGTGCTGCTGCAGTAGCAGGGTCATCGTCTGCACATCGGCAAGCCGCGGCACGTTCGAAAGGATGAGGCGCTGGTCGGTCAGCAGGCCGGCAACCATCAGCGGAAGCGCCGCGTTTTTTGCACCCCCAACCGTGATCTCACCGGAAAGAGGTTGGCCGCCGCGAATCCGAATACGATCCATTTACATCCTTGCCAATCACATGGTCGACCCGACCAAATCTGGGCCTGGTCACATCCTGGGAAGCGCGGTGCCGCGCTGTCCCATATACTTGCCCGCCTTGTCGGCGTAGCTGGTTTCGCAGGCCTCATTTCCTTGCAGGAAAAGGAACTGGCAGATTCCCTCGTGGGCATGGATCTTAGCCGGCAGCGGCGTGGTGTTACTGATCTCGATCGTTACCTGGCCTTCCCATTCGGGCTCCAGCGGTGTGACGTTAACGATTATGCCGCAACGGGCGTAGGTGGATTTCCCCAGGCAAATAACCAGGACGTCGCGCGGGATTCGAAAAAATTCGACGGTGTGGCCCAGGGCGAAGCTATTCGGGGGAATGATACAAACGTCCGTCTTGCGGTCCACGAAGCTGGACGGCGCAAAGGCCTTGGGGTCGATAACGGCGGAATCAATATTGGTGAAGATCTTGAACTCGTCCGCGATGCGGGCGTCGTAGCCGTAGCTGGACAAGCCGTAGCTGATCACACCGTCACGCTTTTGCGCTTCGACGAACGGCTCGATCATACGGTGGTCCTGCGCCATCCGGCGGATCCAGCGATCGGACAGGACGGGCATTCGGTGGTCGACTCCAGACGAGGGGACTACCGGTGCTCTAGCGCGAATGTATGTCGCTCCGCAAACGCGCCAGCACATGCCCGGAGTCATTGGGCAGGCACGGGCAGCATAAACCGCATCACGAGGTGGTCCCGACTGCCGGGGAGCGTCGGTTTTCCTTGCGTTCATGACTTACCGGTCGCGGAAGCCCGCTGCCCTCCGTCACGGACAGCAGGAAGCGGGCTGCAACCTAAGGCTTCCCATGCTGGCCGCAGCGCCCCAAAATGCCGCCCAACCAACGCATGCGCCAATTCGAGGACCTCAATGATTGATCAGCACGAAAAAACTGACCTGCTTATCGCAAGGTTGAAGGAGTCGTTGCCTATTGAGGCAGACATTACGCCGCCCCTAGCTAAACTCTTGGCAGAGCAGTCGCCGGACACGCCCATTCCAGCGAAGTGCAATGTCATCACTGTGTTTTACACCGGCGACATGGGAGGAATCATCTGCGGCTTGGACATCGGTGGCCCTAACACTAAAACCCCACATCTTGTTTCAATCACTCATCCTTCCACCGACCGGTTCCGCTATCGCGCGAGATCGAGGCTTACCAACGCCACCGGACCAAAAAGCTCAGACAGCAAGAATATCGCGGCTATTAGCAGCCTTGGATGCCGACGATTGGCGCCCCCCTCTCCGATCCACTCAGTCTCTATGACTGTGCGTCGAACTGCATGATCTCGCGTCTGTCTCAAGGACAGTGCGTTGAGCCTGAAATGCGTGCGTCGGAGGCCTGCTTCAGTCTCAAGTAAGGTCGCCGTATATCGGTCTTGATCGCGCGTCGGACAATTGCGCATCGCTACACCTATGCAGGAGCGTGAGCCGCTCGCGCAATCCTGTCGGCCATCGCGCGCGGCAATCCGGCCGCGGTCAGAACACTGGCTTCGACATTTGTGCCGGCGCGGACTGAGGCTATCAGTGAAACGATGGTCTGTTCCAGCCGGTCCGGGTCGACCGTCAACGGCGGCTCGGCTTCCTCGGCAACGCCCTGGACAAACGGTTTCAGACGCAACTTGGCTTGGTGGTCCGGGACACCGGGTTTGTCGTCCATGTCCAGGCCCCGGTAGTAGCGCTTCTGCCATTGATCCGTAGGGGCCGACGGCGCTTTTTCAGCGACCTTGGCCTGAAAGCTGTTACGCGACTCGCTCCACGCGGCGAATTGGCGGGCGGCGTTGGGATTGTCGCTCAACGGAACAAACTTTGGGTTCATCCGCTCCAGGGCATCGCGCTGAGCCGGTTGAATGAAACAAATCGGCTCCCCCGCCTCGAACCGGACCCAGTGGTTCCGCCGGGTGAAGCGCCAGTTCATGGTGAAGGTGTAGGGCGCCCAGTCGGTCTCGATCACACCGGACAGCGGAGCCACGCCGTCCTTGGCGCTGTTCGGCGAGCCGCCGGCCAGCAGATTCCAGCCCGGCGGGGTGCGAAATAGCGCCTGGACGTGGATCGTGAACGTTCCTTGCCCGAACAGCGAAACCGGTGCCGAAGACGATGGCATGCCGACGTCCGGCCTGACGATCACGTCCGCCGTCGAGGAGCCACCGCGCCAGTAGGCTTCGAACCCGGCCGGTGTGAGAATTTCCCAGCCGTGCGCGTTGGCGATGTTCAACGGCAGGCAGCGATAGGCGAACGACTCTGGGGTCCGGTCCATCCAGGGACGCGTGGGTTCGGCCGGGCGGATCAAGGGGTGCCAGCCTTCGTGCAGGTAGCACAGGAAATCCATTAATGAGCTCCGTTGGTGTCTGCACAACCTAGCGTAGCGCACGGGTGTATGCGAAAGCCATCCCGATAACGTTGGACTTTTGCGACGATCCAGACAAAGCATTAGCGGCCTCTAAAAGGCACGCGCCCGCTGCCTTCCCAGCGAGATATTCCAGATTTCATCGCCACATGCAGCCGACGATTGCCGATCGCACTCGCCGTTTGATCGCATGATTCACGCAACGGGGACGTTCCGCTCAGCGCGATCATGCTCAAAAACGATCCCCAGACAGAAGCTTCAGGAGGAACCGATGGACGGCGAAGCCAAGAAAATCGCTCTTCGCATGATCCCTTACGGGATCTAGACTATGTGCTTACCGGCGATGACGGCAGAGATCGGCGCGGCGACCGTGAACTGGGTCACCCAAGGCTCGTTCGCGCCACCTCTGGTGGTAGTTGGGTCAAAGCTGACTCGGGCGCACATACCGCCGTCAAGGGAACCGGGCGGTTCGCGCTCTGCTGGGCAAGAGTCGAAAAGGATATCGCCTTCACTTTCTTCAAACCGGCCAAGGGTCGAGGGCGGCAAGCGGTCCGGTCAGGCGTTCCACGCTGGGACCAACGGCGCGCCGATCCTGGATAACGCCATCGCCAAGGTGGAGTGTTCGCCATCGCGGATTGTCGAACTGGGCGATCACCGCATCTTCGTTGCGGGGACCGAGGCCGTCGTGATGAAGCCGTCGGCGGGGCGGGCGGATTGCGGCGATTCCGGAGATGAAGGACCTCGGCGATGCGGTCTATTACAGCGGCTAGACCACCAGGCATAGCCTGGCGCTTCCGGGCCGGGGAGCAAAGGGAAGACGTCCGATGATCACCTGCTTTTCCCCCTTCTACCCAGGCCATATCGACCTGCCGGATCACCGCCAGGATTCGACACCAGCGAACGAGCGCCGTTTCTCGAACGAGGCGTTGGCCGGTGTTTTCGACAAGACGGAGCACGTAGCCTCGCTGATCGACCGGTTCGGCTGGGATACGCTGTGGCTGGCTGAACACCACTTTCAGCACGAGGGATACGAGGTGATCCCGAATCTGCTGATGGTTGCGGTTCACCTGGCGCATCTGACGAGACGCTGAAGATCGGCTGCGCTTCAACATCGCACCGATGTGGCACACGCTGCGCCTGGCGGAGGATTACGCGGTCGCCGACATCCTGACCAAGGGTCGCTCGGTGTTCGGCGTCGGGCGGGGCTACCGCACGCGGGAGGTCGAAACCTTCGGCGCACCGATGATGAATCAGGACGCCAACCGCGAGCTGTTCGAAGAACAAGTCAATATCATTTTCAAAGCGTTCAACAACGAGTCCTTCGGTGATGCAGGCCGGCAACATCGGGCGGTGCAGTGGACTTTGCCATGCTTCACCTCTTAATCGGTCACTCCGCGCGTTCCGCGGCGACGACAAAGGAGCTAAAACTGGACAACCGAGTTGAGCAAGGCCGCCAATTCTGCCTCATGCTCGTAATCCGGCATCAGCCGGTCCAATACCGGGTCCCGGGCGGCGGCCGGATGGAAGTAGATTTCGCTGTCCCCATAAGGAAGGTTGGAAAGAAGACAACGAATGCGTTCGGCGGTCATGTGGCCGCTCCATGCTAGTCCGAAACAATAATCATTGGTAGCGATTCCAGCGGCTCGCGCTTGACGGCGCAGGACGCTGGTCCAACGGTAGAGTGCCTTGTCGCCCCAGTCGACCGGTGTCCCGCATCGGGCCATTATCGCGGGTGGTTCCGCGGGGACGCGGATGCGGGGCAGGCCGAAGTCGTGGCCGACGGCCAACATCATCGCTCCCACCGTCGGATGCAGGTGCATGTGTTTGTGCGCGTTGGCGTGATCCAACGCCAGCCCAGTCTTGGCGAAGGCAGCGTATTGGGCATGGATTTCAGCCCGCAACTGCCGGCGGATGCGTGGGCGGAAGAAATAATTGAGGCCGAGTGCCAATTGATTGGAGGGAAACTGGCCGTCGGCATCAACGAGGTCCGGAATATCAGCCCACGGCAAGACGGCGGGTCCTTCGATGACCACAAGGTGTAGGCCAACGCGCAGCCGAGGATTTGCGTGCGCGATGCGGACCGCCTCGCCCGCGGCGGGGGCGCCGACCATCAGGCTGGCGGCTTGCAGGATGCCGTCACGATGGGCTCGCTCGATGCCAGCATTGACGGAGTGCGTCAGCCCGAAATCATCTGCGGAAAAGGTGACGGTCTTGGCGGTCCGGGTGGGGATGGCGGCGGCAGTCATCCCCAGAGGCTACCGGGCGCCGGTGAATAGGAAAAGGATAGGTCTATTCCGGCCTGCCGGATCACGGCGGGTTCAGCATCGGCGCTACTAAAATGTCGGGCCATCTGCCATGGCTGGGATCGGAGAAAATGATCCGGATGCGAACGAGAGCAGGCGGTGCTTCGTTTTGCCAGATCGAGGTCCAGCCGCCGCCCTGGGTTTCCGACCAGTAAGACAGCTCGAGCCGATCGACCCCGTCGAGGATTTCCGTCGTGACCGCGGGCGGAGGGCGGCCAACATTGATCGCATGGAAGTGCGGCATCCACCGCAACAGAAGTCGGTGCGCCGCATCAACGACAAGCTCGACATCGGCACGCTGGGTTGGAAATCCGGCCGCCGGCAGCGGCACGATGCTGGTGAACGTCGCGGAATGCGCAGTACCGGCGAAGACCAGCGGCTCCCACTTCGAGCCTGGCATGGCTTGAACTACCAAGCGCCGCAAGGTGCGGTCGACAGCGTCAAGGTCTTCCGTCCGGGCCGCCAGCCGTGTCTGTCTGTCCCATCCTAATAGAACAAAGTGGCTGCCTTGCACCAGACCGAACAACAGCAGGCCCAGCACTGTAAGTGCAACGAGCACCTCCAGCAAAGTAAAGCCGGCAATCGAGGTTCGTTGCGGCGACTGAAAAGGCGCCGCAACCATGGGGTCCGCTATGGCGTGATGTCGGTCGTGCCGCAGTGGGGCTGCTTGAAGCCGTCGTTGGTCGGCTCACCTGGATTGAAATATACGATGTTATCGGAGTTGGGCGTTCCATCCAGCCCAGCCGAATGGCGCATCCGGTAGGAAATCGCATGGTCGGCGCATGACGTGTCGCCGCTGACGCCGAGCCCGCCGATGACCTGGCCGCCGGAGTAGAGGGCAACGCCGCCCCCGAAGGTGATGATGCCACCCGGAACGAAGCCGATGCCGGTGCCTTGTGGCTGGAACCGCGGGTTGAACGGATTTGAATCGTTCAGGCCGTACAGAGAGCCGCCGGGCTGGGTTGGCCCGTAAAGATTCGCGGTCGAGAGTGCCAGGGCGTCATTACTGAAGCCGTTTGCCGTGGTGGCCTTGGCGATGGCGATCGCGCGGCTACCCGGCCAGGCATCGCCAGTAACAATCACCGAGCACAGCGTGCCGACCCGGTCGACTATCGCCGACCACATGCGGTTGGGGCTGAACAAGCCGCCATTCTTGTCGGGCTCCTTTACAACCGATGCAAGTTGCGCTTGCAAATTCTCGACGACGCTAGACTGTATCTGACAGCTTGCTGGTTGCGGATCATCCCACGCCTGGGCCGCCGTGGTGCCCGACAGGATTAGTGTGACAGCCATGGTTGTTGCCACGATATATTCCCGCATCGCTTCCCCCTGATAGTCAATTTGATATTGACAGTACTTCTATTTATACTGGACGACCCGATCGAACATGTCCAGATGCAATCCGACGGCTCACATAATGCTTACCTCTGCTTGACCTGCTTCGATTAATCAGCGATTGGCGGACGATGAACCAGCGCCGATACGGTGATACAGTTGCCGAACAGGCGAGACGGTTATAGAACATTGCTACCGCCAGATGCACCAGCGCCACGGCGTGAAACCAAAGCCGACAGGGGTTTCGTGCTCCTGATCGTGCTATGGTGGCTTGCTCTGCTAATGTTTCTTGCCACGCAGATCACCTCCGCCACACATACATCAGTTTTGATCGCGGCCAATATCCGTGGCAATGCAGTCGCGGAGGCTCATGCCGACGGCGCCGTGAACGAGGCGATCTTTCGGGTCCTCGCGCGGCATTGGAAAGCCGATGGAGTGGCGCATATCGTTCCCGGAGCGCAGGTCATGACCGCGGTTCGGGTTGACGATGAAGGCGGGAAAATCGACCCGAACGTGGCACCGGCCGCGTTGATGCAGGCGCTGCTGCGGGAATGCGGAGCCCCGCCGAAGACCGCCGCGGAACTCGCCGACGCGATCGCTGAATGGCGCAGTGTGGATCTGCTGCAATCGACCGGCTCTTTGCGAGGGGCGCAATACCGGCTTGCCGGGCGCAGCTATCTGCCCCCCAACTCGCGCTTCGTCAGCATCGACGAATTGGGCCTTGTGCTCGGTATGACATCCGCGCTCCTCGGCTGTCTGGAGCCGCATATTTCAGTGTATTCGCTGTCGGTTCCATCGCTGCAGACGACAACCGACCCGATGGTTCGGCAGGCGCTGACGGCAGCCTATCCGTATGACACGGCACAAACGGTGGCCGCAACGGTCTACGAGCCGGCGGTCATCAGGGTCACCGCCATGGCGAGACAAACCGACGGTAGCCGGTTCCGCCGCGTCGCCGTCGTGCGGGTCGTTCCGGCCGAACCGGACGAGCACTTCGTCTATAAGATCCTCTCATGGGAGGGCTTTGCCGGGTGAAGTGAGGCGCGTTGAGGTCCGGGGCGCCTCGACCACTACCGATTTTCGTGCGAAGTTTCGATGAAAAGCCCCATTCGATCAAAAGCCCCAAAAGCCCCAATAGATCAAAAGCCACCATACAGGAACCGCATCCATGACCACAGGTCCCCTCGCCCGCTTCAGGGTCATCGATCTTTCTCGCGTGCGCGCCGGCCCCACGGCGGTCCGGCAGTTGGCCGACTGGGGGGCGGACGTCATCAAGATTGAATCACCCGACGGCGATGCGGGTCTGGGCGGAGAGCGGCATGGTCCGGACTTTCAAAACCTGCACCGCAACAAGCGCAGTTTGACCCTGAACCTGAAGTCGCCGGACGGGCTGGCGGTGATGAAGCGCCTCGTCGCTCAGACTGATGTGGTGGTGGAGAACTACCGGCCGGACGTGAAGTTCCGCCTCGGGGTGGATTACGAGAGCCTGAAGGCGATCAATCCGCGGATCGTTTATGCCAGCATATCCGGTTTTGGGCAGGACGGGCCGTACCGCGACCGTCCTGGATTCGACCAGATCGCGCAGGGGATGGGCGGGTTGATGTCGATCACCGGGGAGCCTGGGCGTGGGCCGATGCGGGTCGGCATTCCGGTGGCCGATCTGACAGCGGGCGTTTTCGCCGCCATGGGCATCTTGATCGCGCTGCTGGAGCGCGAGCAATCCGGTGAAGGACAGTGGGTGAAAAGCTCGCTGCTGGGGGCGCAGATTTCGATGTTGGATTTTCAGGCGGCGCGCTGGACCATCGACAAGGAGGTTCCCGGTCAGGCCGGCAACAACCATCCGACCAGCATCCCGACCGGCGTGTTCCAGACGGCCGACGGCTACATCAACATCGCTGCTGCCGGCGACGACATTTACCGCCGGCTGTGCAAGGCGCTGAACGCGAACCATCTGGCGGCGGATCCGATGTATGCCACCGGGCGGGCGCGATCTGATAACCGCGATGCGCTCAACGAGGCGATCGGCGCGATCACGCGGAACAAGACCTCCGCGGAGTGGATCGAGGCGCTGAACATGGCCAGCGTGCCATGCGGGCCGATCTACAAGATGAATGAGGTCTTCGCCGACCCGCAGGTAAAACATCTGGCGATGACGCGTGTCGTACCACACTCAGTGCTGGGCGAGGTAGAGGTCGTCGGGCAGCCGATCGAACTCAGCCGGACGCCGTGGAGTATCCGTAGTGCCTCGCCGGAGCCGGGGGAACATACCGATGCCGTTCTGACCGAACTCGGATATGGCGCGGAGGAGATTGCCGCGCTGCGTGCGTCGAACGTGGTTTAACAGAAAGAAACGAGAATGGATTTTACTGGTAAGGTTGCGCTGATCACTGGCGGAGGCGGCGGGATTGGCCGAGCGACCGCGTTGGGATTCGCGCTACGTGGGGCGAAGGTGATGGTGGTGGATGCCGATTCCGATTCAGGCCACGCGAGTGTCGATATTATCGCGCAACGTGGGGCCACCGCGGCGTTCGTACATGCGGACGTTACGAAGTCGGCTTCGGTGAAGGACTATGTCGAAAAGACCGTGGCGGCGTATGGGCGGATCGACGCGTTCTTCAACAATGCCGGGATCGAGGGCAAAGTCGTTCCGTTCCAGGACTACGACGAGGAGGTGTTCGACCAGGTCATCGCGGTCAACCTGAAGGGCGTTTTCCTGGGCATGCGCCATGTGCTTCCGGTGATGCTGAAGCAGGGCTCAGGGACGATCGTGAATACCGCCTCGGTGGCGGGGCTGTTCGGCGCGCCGGGGATGCCGGCCTATGTGGCGTCCAAGCATGGGGTTCTGGGACTGACCAAGGTCGCGGCCACCGATGTCGCCGGGTCTGGCGTGCGGGTGAACGCAGTGTGTCCCGGACCGGTGGAGACGCGGATGATGCGCGCGCTGGAGGCGCAGCGGAACCCGAACGATCCGGACGGCGTGCGTGCCGCCTATGCCGCCGGGATTCCCACCGGGCGTTATGCGCTGCCGGAGGAAATCGCTGGGGCGGTGCTATACCTTTGTTCCGACCTATCGGGCAACGTGACAGGCACGCATATCGTCATCGATGGCGGCCGGTCGGCTTCCGGCGGAGTCGGGGTACCGAAGCGGCAGTAGGAAAACACACAATGCAAGACGTTTTCGAAATCATCGGCACCACACGCTCGATGCGCCGGCTGAAGCCGGACCCGGTGCCGGATGAGATGATCAAGAAGATCCTGTTGGCGGGAACCGCGGCTGCCAATGGCGGCAACAACCAGACCTGGCGCTTTCTCGTGGTCAAGGATCCGGCGATCAAGAAGGCCGTTCAGGTCTGGTACAAGAAGGCGTTCGATGAGGTCGTCGGGCCTCGGTATGCGACCAGTCCGCCGCCGCCGGGCGTGACGGGTGAGAGATACCAGCGCCAACACGGCGCCGTCGAGTATCTAACTGAGCACTTTCATGAGGCTCCAGTGTGGATCGTTGCTTGCCTGGTGGATGGAGCCAATCCGGGGCGTGCGGCGGGGGCATCGATCTATCCGGCGGTGCAGAACATGCTGCTGACGATCCGAGCGTTGGGGCTGGGGTCGACGCTGACGACGCGGCACCTGCTGCACGCGAAGGAAAGCGAGGCAGCACTGGGGCTGCCGGAGGGGGTTCATTCCTACGCGATTTTGCCGATCGGGTATCCGATGGGGAAGTTCGGACCGGTTGGACGCGGGAAGCTTTCGGACTTTGTGTATCTGGACAAGTGGGAGCAGCCCTATCCGGCGGTGTCGGAGGCA
The DNA here is from genome assembly GCA_963832865.1 of uncultured Pseudomonadota bacterium. Lineage (GTDB taxonomy): Bacteria > Pseudomonadota > Alphaproteobacteria > Acetobacterales > Acetobacteraceae > Rhodopila. The sequence continues at coordinate 159,069 of CAWHWH010000018.1, read as the reverse complement.
TGATGGAATCCGAGAGTGAAAGCCGACTTGTCCTTCACTTTATTGATAAAGATCACGGTCTTCGACAGATATGTACAGATATGTGCGGAGAGGCAACTTGTGGGATGCGAAAAGCGTCCCACTCGTGAAAACGTCACGGGGTAAGTCTGCTCCTTGGGTGACGTCTCCCTGAGTAAATCCTTTGGCTGGCCTGCGAGTTATGGGCCTGTAGTGCTTTGGTCAACACTGCTTTCTGTCCAGCAAGTTTTTGGCTTCGATTGGCTCCGCTTAGAGTTGTACTCATGACCATCCTGCTGTATGAAACAGCGCTTATGGAGCGTCCTATAACCTAGCGGTCAGGTCAAATCGCGGCGCAGCCGGCGTGAAACGTATCTATACCGAATGCTCAATGTTCTGGACGTACAGCAATGCCTCTATAGGGCAGGGCTCTGCCGGACATCGCTCGTGGTGGTGTCTACGCACCTCGATGCTCTTCTGGTGTCAGCGCGATTTACCGCGCTATGCGTCGGGCGAATCCATCGATGTGCTTCGCATGGGATGCATAAAGCCACGCAACCTCTGCATAAACGATAAGAGATTGAAAAGGTTATGCCCACCGGGGGACTTGAACCCCCACGTCCTTTCGAACTGCGGATTTTAAGTCCGCTGCGTCTACCATTCCGCCAGGCGGGCACCCGGGTCTTTTACCGGGCACCTCTTACCACGGCCAGAGGCAACAGCTTCCCCGCCGCCCCTCGGTTGGGCATCAACGGCGTCCACCTTCAACCGACCTTGACGCCGTGGCATACAAAATACAAACTCCCTCACTTCGCGAGGACGCCAGCAGGTGAGGGTGCAACCCCAGCCAAGACTACGGATCGAACCGCTCGACATCGGGTTCGGCCTGCGAAAGCAAGCCTGCGACGCCATCAAGCGCGCCATCACCGAAATGGACATCTACGGCCAGCCCGACGAAATCCGCCTGGACGAGCGGCAACTCTGCGAAGACCTCCGCGTCAGCCGCACCCCAATCCGCGAAGCGCTGTCGGTCCTGGAGCAAGAGGGCTTCGTCCGCACCCTCCCGCGTCGCGGCATCGTCGTCGTGCGCAAGAGTAAACGAGAAATCGTCGAGATGATCACCGTCTGGGCCGCGATCGAGAGCATGGCCGCCCGCATCGCCGCGACCCACGCCACCCCGGCCGAGATCGACTCCTTGACCCGCCTGATGGACGCGTTCGAGGAAGACCCGACCGGCCATCTCACCGAATACTCCGATGCCAACATGGCGTTTCACAAGGCGATCATTCGCCTCGGCGGCATCGGCCTGATGTCGAGCCTCACCGATACCCTGTTCATCCACATGCGTGCCGTCCGCGCCGTAACAATGACCCAGGACAATCGCGCTCAGCGTTCCGTCGCCGACCATCGCGCGATCATCGCCGCATTACGGTCAGCAGACCCGGACCGGGCAGAGCGTCTGGTCCGGGACCATACGCTTGGTCTGGCGACCCACGTGGAACGCCATGGTGATTTCCTCGATGGTCGTCGGTCCAACCGAAAAACTGATTTGGGAGGAAAGTGAATATGTCAGCGACGACCAAGACCACCGCCGAAGACACACTGGCGCAGAAACGCCGTGACGGCACCGTGGTATCCGGCGGCCATCTGGTCGCCAAGGCCCTCAAGGCCGAGGGCGTCGACACGATCTTCACCCTGTGCGGCGGCCACATCATCGACATCTACGACGGCTGCATCGACGAAGGCATCCGCATCGTCGACGTCCGCCACGAGCAGACCGCCGCCCACGCCGCCGACGGCTACGCCCGCCAAACCGGCAAGCTCGGCGTCGTCGTCACCACCGCCGGCCCGGGTTGCACCAACGCGGTAACCGGCATCGCCACCGCTTTCCGCTCCGAAAGTCCGGTCCTGCACATCGGCGGCCAGAGCGCGCTATCGCAGTGGCGAATGGGCGGCCTGCAGGACCTGCCGCACGTCGACATGATGAAGCCAATCACCAAGTTCGCCTCCACGGTGATGTCCACGGAGCGCGTGGCGGACATGGTATCAATGGCCGCCCGCGAGTGCTTCGCCGGCGCCTACGGCCCGTCCTACCTGGAAATCCCGCGCGACGTGCTGGACCGGGAGGTCGACATCACTCGCGCCGTGCTACCGAAACCTGGCCACTATCGTGCCTCCACCAAGTCGATCGGCGACCCGCGCGATATCGAGCGTCTGGCCGATGTCCTGGTCAACGCCGAGCGTCCGGCGATCCTGTTCGGCCAGCAGGTCTGGGCCGCTCGGGGGCATCAGGAAGCCGTGGCCCTGCTGCGAGGCCTGGACATCCCAGGCTACTTCAACGGTGCCGCCCGCGGCATCCTGCCACCCGGCGATCCCCATCACTTCGACCGCACCCGGTCCATGGCGTTCGGCAAAGCCGACGTGGTGGTGATCGTCGGCACCCCGTTCGATTTCCGCATGGGCTACGGCAAGCGCATCAACGTCCCGACGCTGGTGCAGATCGATCTGGACTACCGCACCGTCGGCAAGAATCGAGACATCGACTTCGGCATCGTCGGTGATCCAGGCGCGGTGCTCGGCGCGGTGCTGCAGGCGGCCGGCGGCCGTTTGAAGAACGACAAGCGCCAGATGCGGCAGGAATGGATGCGCGAACTGGGCAAGGCCGAGGACGCGGCCTGGCAAAACTGATGCCGACGTTTACCTCCGACCAGTCACCGATCCATCCTTACCGCGTGGCGTACGAGATCAACGAATTCCTCACCGACGATACGATCTATATCGGCGATGGCGGCGATGTGGTCACGATCTCAGCTCAGGCGGTGCGGCCGCGCTCCCCAGGTCACTGGATGGACCCCGGCGCACTGGGATCCCTAGGCGTCGGAACCGGATTCTCCATCGCGGCGAAACTCGCGCATCCGAAGAAAGAGGTGCTGTGCTACTACGGCGACGGCGCCTTCGGCATGACCGCGTTCGACATGGAGACGGCTGATCGTTTCGGCGCCCCGTACATCGCCGTCATCGGCAACAACTCGGCGATGAACCAGATCCGTTACGGTCAATTGGCCAAGTACGGACCGCAACGCGGCAACGTCGGCAACAAGCTGGGCGACATGGAATTCTCCCACTTCGCCAAAATCTGGGGCGGACACGGCGAGGAAGTCCGCGAAGCCGCCGCAGATTGCCCCCGCGCTGCGCCGGGCCCGAGAATTCGTGTTGGTGCACGGCAAGTCCGCCGTAGTGAACATCTGGGTCGATCCAAACGAATACGCCCCAGGCACCAAGGCGCAGACGATGTACAAATAGCGCTTGTTGGGTTGACCAAGCGGGGCGTCGCCGTCAGCCCGGATGCAGTTCGTGCGCAGATGGAACACGCCGGAACACGCCCGGCCATGACGAAAATGCGGCCGCGACGAAATGGGGCCAGGTCGAAAACACCACAACGGGGCCGGGGCGAAATTGGGCCATGGCGAGATTAAGGAGATCCTCTAATGACAAAAGCACTCGACGGCGTCCGCATTCTGGACTTCACCCACGTCCAGTCGGGCCCGACCTGCACCCAGCTTCTGGCCTGGTTCGGCGCCGACGTGATCAAGGTCGAGCGCCCCGGCGTCGGTGACATCACCCGCGGCCAGTTACAGGACATTAAGGGCGTGGACAGCCTGTATTTCACCATGCTCAACCACAACAAGCGCTCGATCGAGATCGACGGGCGCCACAAGGTCGGCAAGGAAGTCCTCGAAGGCCTGGTAAAATCCTGCGACGTCATGGTGGAGAATTTCGCCCCCGGTGCGCTCGACCGCATGGGCTTCACCTGGGCACGCATCCAGCAACTGAATCCGCGGATGATTCTGGCCTCGGTCAAGGGTTTCGGCCCCGGCCCCTACGCGGACTGCAAAGTTTACGAAAATGTCGCGCAATGCGCCGGCGGTGCGGCATCCACCACCGGCTTCGACGACGGTCCCCCACTGGTGACCGGCGCCCAGATCGGTGACTTAGGCACCGGCGTTCATCTGGCGCTCGGTATCGTCGCCGCGCTATTCCAGCGCAACACCACCGGCCGCGGCCAGAAAGTCGATGTGGCGATGCAGGACGGCGTGCTGAATCTGTGCCGCGTCAAGCTGCGCGACCAGCAACGCCTCGCGCACGGCCCACTGACCGAATACCCGCAATATCCCGACGGCACCTTCGGCGAAGCGGTGCCACGTGCCGGCAACGCCTCGGGCGGAGGCCAGCCGGGCTGGATCCTGAAGTGCAAGGGCTGGGAGACCGACCCGAACGCCTACATCTACTTCATCGCGCAGGCGCCCGTCTGGGAGTCGATCTGCGATGTCATCGGCAAGCCGGAATGGAAAACCGATCCGGATTACGCCAAGCCCGCAGCCCGTCTGCCGCGTCTGCGGCACATCTTCGACACCATCGAGTCCTGGACCATGACACAAACCAAATTTGACGCCATGGACATCTTGAACAAATACGACATCCCCTGCGGTCCGATCCTGTCGATGAGGGAACTCGCCGAGGAACAGTCATTGCGCGCCACCGGAACCGTCGTGGAGGTCGATCACCCAACGCGCGGCAAGTATCTGTCGGTCGGGAATCCGATCAAGATGTCGGACAGCGTGTCGGACGTGAAGCGCTCGCCGCTACTGGGCGAGCATACCGAGGAGATCTTGCGCTCCGTCCTGAATCTGGACGACGCGCAGGTGGCCCAAGCCTTGGCATCCGGTGCGCTAGGCGGCGCACAGCGAGCAGCGGCGGAGTAAAGAGCTTCTGGTGATCCCGCCAACGGCAGCTCAGCGCAGTGTCCACATCAAGTGATAGCTGTCACCAGAAGGAGCTTCGCATGATACCACAGAAATTTAAGATAGACCAAGTGAAGGGTCATACTTTCTTAAAGGACTACCTAAATAGGCCAGGAAGCGTCATCGATCTTGGGATCAACAAGGGCGATTTCGCCCGAATTATGCATGATACGTACGGCTCCTGCGTGATCGGTGCTGAAGCCAACCCCGTCTTAGCCTCCAATATTTCTAAATCTAACGGGATCGTGTGCAGTTGATGGTTACGTTAAGTTCTCGATCAATGAGGAAAACTCTGAGGCGAGCACGATCGTCGCGGACAGTACGCCTATTTCAGAGACGGTTCCCGTGTCGAGCATCACGCTTTCGAAGTTTTTCCGAGAGGCTAAAGTCGAGCAGGTCGACAGATAGACGTCGAGGGAACAGAGCTAGACATAATAGAGACGACGGAGCCAGATATATTTCGCCGATGCACGCAAATCGCGGTTGAATTTCACCGCTTTCTATACCCATCCCATGCCTCAAGGATCGAAAAAGCTGTCGCGCTGATGTCTGGGTTTGGCTTTCGCTACATTGATTTTTCCAACGAACGCACAGACCTCCTCTTCATCATAGTAACAAAATTGATATGTCTGGCGCTGTCAAGCGTCACCTACTACGCCCTCGCCGAGAGCGTCTGGAACGCCGACGCAAAGCGACGAGAAGCCCATGTGGTGCATAGTTTCGGCCGTGCCGATCAACTCGATCGAGCCGAACTCGAACGGCTGGTCAGCAGCATCAACCGCGTCCTCGATGACGGTAATGACGCCGCCGGCAGTGCGGCGACATCTGATCGTCCGGAGATCGAGATCGAGCGGGTGTTCGAACTTGGCGTCGTGCTCGCCGCCCGCGCACTCTGGGAAGAACTCGGCATCGGCCCGGCCATCCGCAGATGCGCCGAACAGGCCAAGCTGACCGCGCCACACGAGACCGCGCTGTTCGCCATGGCCGCCAACCGCCTCGACGACCCGGTTTCCAAGCTGGCCTGCGCCGAACGCTGGCTGCCTGATATCGCCTGGCTTCCAGACGCCGCCGGGCTGGCGGTCGATCAATGCTATCGCGCGCTCGACTTCCTGGCAGTCTGGGCCGACGAGATCGAACGCGAGGTATTCCTCAAAGCCGCCGACCTGTTCCGCCTCGATGTCGATCTGATCTTCTACGACACCACTACCGCTTACTTCGAGATCGACGAGCCGGACGAGGACGAGCAGGAATTTGCCGGCCGCTTGTATGCGCCACTGCGCAAGCGCGGCCATAGCAAGGAAGGCCGCGACAACCAGCCGCAGGTGATCATCGCCCTCGCCGTCACGCGCGACGGAATGCCGGTGCGCTCGTGGGTGTTGCCCGGCAACACCGCCGACGTGACGACGGTCGCACGGATCAAGGACGATCTGCGCGCCTGGCGGCTCGGCCGCTGCCTGTTTGTCGGTGATGCCGGGATGTACTCGGCCGACAACCTGGCTCAACTCAGCCGCGGACTGGGTCGTTACATCCTGGCCGTACCGATGCGCCGGGTGCGCGATATCGAGGATGAGGTGCTGACAAGGCCGGGCCGCTACAAACAGGTCGCCGACAACCTGCAGGTCAAAGAGGTATGGGTCGGTGATGGCGAGCGGCGCAAGCGCTATGTGCTGTGCCTCAACCCGCAAGAGGCCGAGCGTGAGCGCGCGCGTCGCGCGCAGTTGCTGATCGAACTCAATGCTGAACTGGCGCTGCTGGAGCAACGTCAGGAGGATCATCCCAAAGCCGCCTGTGAGCTGATGGCCTCGCGCCGTTACGGCCGTTACCTGAGCGAAGACGAGCGCGGTCGGCCGCGGCTGGACGCAGCGAAGGTCAAGGCGGCGGAGAAGTTCGACGGCAAGTTCGTGGTGATCAGCAACGACGACACGTTGTCAGCCGAGGACATCGCACTTGGCTACAAAGGTGGCTGGATCATCGAATCCTGCTTCCGGCGGATAAAGCAGACGGGTCTGCAGGTGCGGCCGATGTTTCATTGGACGCCGCGCCGGATCGAGGCGCACGTCAAGCTTTGCGTGTTGGCGCTGCAGATGCAACGGGCGGCTGAGATCCGCTGTCAGCTTCCTTGGGCGCGGATCGCCCATGTGCTCAGCGGGCTGAAGGCGGTGCGCTATCGCTGTGAAAGCCGCGGTATTGTTCAGATGCGCCGCTCTTCGCAGTGAGCACCTTGGCACACTCATCACCAGTTGGAAGTCCGCATCTCCGGACCTTTACGCCGCGAGCGCTGCGGCTGCGTCGATACGAGAAATCATTACGTAGTTCAAGCGGCAACTACCTTGACACTCACCGGATCCAGGCGGGCGGCTTCGCATCGGAGTCACCGGCCAGCTCCGATCGGAATGCCTGGGCGCTCTGCCTCGGAATTCAAGGTTGGTCTTGAATCCGCAGGTTTTCTGAGCGCAAACTGCGCGACCAAGGCAAGGGAGAACGTAATACAAAGTATCATTCCCATAGCGACGAACCGAAGCTTCGATACTTCCCACGAACCGTTTGGAATGGGACGTATCGTTGATTCGAAAGGCAAGGCGAGCAGCATGACGAGAACGGTAAGCATTGCACAGCCAAGCCTCCAAAGCGGGCTGTCGCCGGACGTGCCTATGTCAGGGCGTGAATGATCTGTCTGCCGGTCCATATAGTGGTTGATATAAACGCAAATAAGCGCTGGCCCGATTGACCAACGGCAATACCATCGACCCAGAAGGGCGCCTGATCACTTGCAAGCACAGCGGCTGGCTGGTCACTCGCACCGCGCTCGACGGCTCGATCACGATCATCGCCGACAGCCACATACCAACCCGCCCGTCAGTCCCCCGCGAAAGCCTCGCGCTTGATTGTGGCCAGAACCTCGGGCTGTCGCGGCGGCACATAAGTCAAACCGTCCGCCCGAGCGAGATTGGGCAACGTGCCGTCCGTTAGCATGTCGCCCAGCGCAGCATTTACCTGTCCCATCAATGGCGCGTCATCTGCCCTGCCGATCATTCCCACATTGAAACCGATCGAGTGGTAGTGACCCGATGACGATAGCTCGCTTTGCGGATGCCGCGCGAGATACTGATCCAGCCGATGCAACTCAACCAGCGTCGCATCATGCTCACCACGCTCCAACTCGTCGAAAACCGCCGGGCCGGGGCGGATGTGCGTGATCCCGCCGACCAACATGCCGCCGTGGTAGGCCATCAGGATCAGATCGGCCAGCGTCTGTTCCTCGACGACCAAGTCCGCGTCCTTCAGGTCAGCCAGGCTGTTGATGGCGTGATCAGCCATGCGCGCCCCGCGGACAACAACAAACGGGTCGAACCGATAGGCTCGACTGGCGGTCAAATCGCTGAGTTGCACCAACCGACGGCGGTCACCCGGCTTCGCGCCGTCGAAGTCGGGCAGCCTCGAACGGTCCACGCCCGGCGTGCCGATCACACGTGTGGTCAGCGGATAGCCTGGCACCAACTGACAGCGCCCGTCGGACAACAGGGCGTTCATCTCCCGGTCTGGATTATGATCACCGTCCAGGCTGCTCTCGAACCATTGCACTCTGATTTCTCGGCTGATCCGGCGCCCAACGTCCCTCGCGACATCAAGATCGAAGTTGCGCACCTCGGGACCGCTGCCCGCCGCGGCCGGGGCCGCGGCCCGGTCGAGGCAAATTGTCAGCGGCGCGTCCGCCCTCGCCGGTCCAAACCAGGCAATCGACGCGATGGCGAGAGCAGCTGCCAGCGGTCGTGACGTCATCACATCTTTCCGCCCGTCTGGATGTAAGCCCAAAGCGCCTCGATCTCGTCCGGATGCAGGATGTCGCCCCAGGGCGGCATCGCGTTCTTGCCATGTGTCACTGAATTGACGAACCGGGCCTTGTCGTCGTGCGGGAACTTGCGCAGATCGAACGACACGTTTCCTGGATTGACCATGTCCACGCCATGGCAGTGCGAGCATAGCTGGGTGAACAGCTTCTTGCCCTGCACCGCGAGCGCCGACGGGGGCTCTCCAGCCACCAGCTGATCATCGGCCACGGCAGTGCCACGGGATGCACCCAACCACAGCGCCGCCGTCAGCGTGGCGGCGAACGCGAATAATCTCATGTCGACAACTTTCTTTAGTAAGAAAACAAATGACGGACACATGGCCTCGTGTCCGTCATCCGGTCAGTGTTTTAGTTGGCAGCCGTTTCCTGTGGCAACGCGAAGACCCACAAGGAGCCGCCCGCCGGGATATTGGCAAGGCGGTCGTCACCCGAATACAGCGCGTAACCGCCACCAAGGCCGACCGACACCGCCACGTATTGCACGCCGTCTTGCTCCCAGGTCACCGGCTGGCCCTCGATGCCGGAGCCAGTCTGGAACTGCCACAGCTTCTTGCCGTTGTCGGCGTCGAACGCCTCGAACTCACCAGTCTCCTTACCGGTGAAGACCAGGCCACCGGCGGTGGTCATCGTACCACCAAAGCGCGGCACGCCGCTCGGCGCTTCCCATTTGGTCTCGCCGCTCAGCGGATCGATCGCCTTCAAGTAGCCAACATTGCGGTCCTTGGGAAATACCCATTTGATGTCAGCGCCCCAGTAGGTGGTGCCGGCGCGAAACTCTGGCGTCGTCGGCTTGTATTTCATGCCGAATTCCAGCGTGTTCGCGTAGATCAGTCCGGTGTTGGGATTGAACGAAGAGGGTCCCCAGTTCTTCGATCCGAACACGCTTGGCCAGATCTCGGTCTCCTCGCTGGTTGCACGCATGTGCAAGGAGAGTTCCGACTCGATCGGCCGGCCGGTCTTCTCGTCGATGCCACTCGCCCAGTTGATCGTCTTGCCGTACTTGTTGACCTTCAGCATTTCACCGGTCGCGCGGTCAAACACGTAGTAGAAGCCGTTCCGGTTGGCGTCCATTACAACTTTGGTCGGCTGGCCGTTGATGTTCAGCGTCGCCAGGATCATCTCAGCGACCGAATCATAGTCATACGGATCGTTCGGAGTGAACTGGAAGTGCCACTTGATCTTCCCAGTGTGCGGGTCGAGCGATAGGATCGAGCAGGTATACAGATTGTCCCCGGGATGGGTCATCGCGTTCCAGGACCCCGCATTGCCGACGCCCCAGAACACCGACTTCAGCTCCGGATCATAGGAGCCGGTGATCCATGTCGATCCGCCGCCATGTTTCCACGTGTCGCCAGGCCAGGTGTCGTTGCCGGGCTCGCCAGGTCCGGGGATCGTGTAGGTGCGCCACAGGTGATTGCCGGTCTGCGGGTCCCAGCCATCGAGAAAGCCGCGAATGCCGTATTCGGCGCCCGAGATGCCAGTGATCACAACCCCATCGGCGATCAGCGGCGCCAGCGTCTGCGAGTAGCCGTCATGCCAGTCGATGACCTTTGAGTTCCACACTTCCTTACCGGTCTTCGCATCCAGCGCCACCACATGGGCGTCCAGCGTCGTGCGGTACACCTTGCCATCGTACAGCGCGACGCCGCGGCTGATGATGCCGCAGCAGACAATCCGCGGTGTCTCAGGCGGATATTCAACCTTTGTCTTCCAGATCGCCCGGCCGGACTTCACGTCGATCGCCATGGTCGCCGCATGGGTGCTCACATAGAGGACACCCTTGTAAACCAGCGGCTGAGACTCCTCCGACCGATTGTCATCGTAGCTGTAGTTCCAGACCGGCGTCAGGTGCCGCACAGTCTGCTTGTTGATCTGCGTCAGTGGGCTGTAGCGCTGCAGATTGTAGCCCATGCCGTAGTTGAGCACGTTGGCTGTGTCGTTGGCCCCGTTGATCAACTCGTCACTGGACTGCGCATAGCTTGTCAGCGGTAGCAGCCCGGCGACCGCGGCCGCCAGAAGAAGTGCCTTCATCGATTCCCCCATGATATTTCTGACAACCTTCCTGCCACGGCCGGCGCGCATTGACCAGTCCCAGAAGCAGCGCCAGCGCCGCTCGGTGTGAAAGTCCCCGACCAGCGTCACACTGCAATTAATGCTGAGAATTGTCTGGAGTTCACTTGGCGCTGCAGTAAGTCTGAGAAAGTCGCGATATGAAATTGTTGTGTCCGTCAAGCAGCGAGCACGACGCCGCCCTGATCAAGGCACGCGCAGAAGCCAGTCCAACTTCCGGGCCGTGCCCTCGTCCTCAAGGGGCGTGAAGACGACCAGCTTCATGTCCGGCGGGTCGCCCACACCGAAGCTCGAATATTCGAAAAGCATCCGCCCGGCGGCCGGATGCTCGATACGCTTTTGGCCTGCCAATGGCCGCGCCACCTCGCGCTGCGGCCACCACTGCGCAAACTCCGGGCTCAGGCGCGTCAGGCGGGCGACGAGGCGCTCGAAATCCGGATCGCCGGCGTAGCGTGCGCAGTCGGCGCGGAACATGGCAAGCGAGGCGCGCGCCACCGCTTCCCAATCGACGAGCACGCGACGGTGGTCCGGATCGGCGAACAGCAGGTGCAGGGTGTTGCGCTCGTCGCCCTCAAGCCGCCCGTAGGGCCACAAACCACCTCGGCCGCCCTGTTCCACGCCAGCACGTCCCAGCGCCGGCCGAGCACAAAAGCGGGCTGCCCGGTCAGGCTGGCCAGCATCCGGCGAAGCGGCTCATCAACCCGCTCCGCCCTCGCGGGCCGCCGCTCCGGTGCCGGCCGGTCGTGCAGGACAAAGAGGTGGCGCCGTTAGGTTGGATCGAGCCGCAAGGCTCCGGCGAGCGCCGAGAGAACCTCGTTGGACGGCCGCACGTCTCGCCCTTGTTCCAGCCAAGTATACCAAGTGGTTCCGACGCCGGCGAGCATCGCCACCTCCTCGCGGCGCAGGCCTGGCGTCCGTCGCCGGAAGCCGTTGGGCAGCCCGACCTCGGACGGATTCAGGCGCTCCCGGCGAGAGCGCAGGAAGTCGCCGGCCTCACGTCGGCATGCGGCAGGATCGGCGGTCACAGCGTCGCCCATAGCGCCATCATATTACGATCAATACTAGGATCAACCGAAGACTGTTTGCGCCTTCGCGCCCCGCCAAGCTTCAGCTGCGCGGCGTGAACGAGGCCCGGCGGCCTTGCGCGGCGCCCGCTCGACCCTTCTTTAGGAGCAGCTCATGTCATCTCAGCACACCGTCATCGTCGGCGGCTCATCGGGGATCGGTCTTGCGACCGCCCGTCATCTCCTCGCATCCGGCGCCCGGGTCACCATTACCGGGCGCAACGAAACCCGGCTCGCCGAGGCAAAGCGACAGCTCGGCCCTGAAGCGCAGGCGGTGCCGATGGACGCGGCCGCGGCGGACGCGCTTCCCGCCCAATTCGCGCAAATCGGCAGTTTCGACCACTTGGTCCTGGCGGTCGGGAGCGGCAAGGGCGTGGGCCCTTTCGCCACCGTGAGCCTCGCCGACGTCAAGCTCGGCTTCGAGGAGAAGGTCTATGCGCACTTCGCGGCGGCGCAGGCGGCGCTGCCGTTCCTGAACCCGACGGGCAGCCTCACCTTCATCTCGGCCGTCTCCGCTCAGGCTGCCGTGCCGGGCACGGCTGGGATTGGGGCCGCCAATGCGGCGATAGCCGCGATCGTCCCGATCCTCGCGGTTGAACTCAAGCCGCTGCGCGTGAACGGCATCTCCCCGGGCGTGATCGACACGCCCTGGTGGGACGCCTTTCCTGAGGAACAGAAGCAAGCGATGTTCGGAGACTACGCCGCCAAGCCCCGGTCGGCCGCGTGGGGCAGCCCGAGGACGTCGCCCAGGCGATCGCCTTCCTGATCGGCGATAGCTTCATAAGCGGCCACATGCTGGTCTGCGACGGCGGGCTCCGTCTGTCGGTTTGAGCCTGCAGGTTGAGCAGCGTCGCCCCGTCCAACCCGATGGCGTTGCTCAGACGAACCTCGCGGACAAATGGCGCCAGGCCGACCCGAGGCTATGTGCCCCTCGCACAACGGAACCTAGACGGAGGTATCGAATGCCCAAGGGCTATGCTTATGCAGAGGTTGAGGTAACCGACGCCGGACAATGGGAAACGTACGTTCCGCTGGCCCTGACCAGCCTCGCAGAGTTCGGCGCGCGCTTTGTTGTCGGGGGGTCGCGATTCCGAAGTGCTTGAGGGTGATCTCGGTGGTCGCCGCATAAGCATCCTCGAATTTGAAAGCCCCGAGAAGGCGCGTGAATGGTATCACTCTGCCCAATATCGAGCAGCCAAGACGACGCGGCTACCTGCGGCGAATGTGACCGCTTCGCTGTTGTCCGGTCCTGAAACTTCGGCTCTGCTCATCTCGCCGAAGTGAGGGCGGATAAGCCGCTTCAGTGGAAGCAGGCCTAAGTTGCGGCCTCCGCAAGCCCGCCGTCGTCAGCTCGTCCGCTCGGCAGCTTGACCCGTCAGCGCCCGAAAGACACGATCCCGCGCAAGCGGTAGCTCGCGGAAACGCACCCCGGTCGCATCGGCCACCGCATTGACCAGGGCCGGTGCCACCGGATTGAACGGGCTCTCGCTCATCGACTTTGCACCAAACGGGCCAACGCGATCCACGGTGTCGGCAAACAGCACCTCGGTGCGAGGCAGATCAGCCCAGGCGGGGATGTGATAGCTCACGGAACGCCGGATTCTCGACGCGACCCCCGGCGTCTATCCGCAGATCTTCGTACAGTGCGGCGCCGATCGCCTGACCAACGCCCCCTTCGACCTGACCGCGGCATTGCATCGGATTGATCACCCGCCCGGCATCGGCTGCCTGCACACTGTGCAGGATCCGAATTTCGCCCGTCTCCGGCTGCACCGCGACCCGGAAGCCGTGCACGTTGAACGCAATCGATCGGGGCGAGCCATCGCTGCCGCCGATGCCGGTCAACGCCTCCGCCCCAGGCAATCAGCGCCACTTTAACACCCGATCCGTCCGCGACCACGGCATCCGCCCTCAATACGGCAAGCCCCGCGATCGACGCCCATCCGTCCCGCCGCCAGATCCAGCAACTGCGCCCGCAGGTGCTCGGCCGCGCGTTGGGTCGCTTGCCCCGCGACAACGCTGCCCGGTGCTGCCGAACGCCCCGGTATCGTGGCCGATCAGCGCGGTATCCGACTGGCGGATGCGGATCGCCTCCGGCCTGGTGTTCAGCACCGCCGCGGCGATCTGCGCGTGCACCGTCGTCGTTCCGTTGCCGAACTCCGCGGTGCCCGACGGTCAACTCGTATCCGCCTTCCGGGATCGGGGTGATCCGAGCCTCGGCGAAATGACCGCGCGGCGGGATGGTGTGGATCATCGCCGAGCGCCATGCCCTGACCCACCTTCCAGGTTTCGTCCGGAGGAGCGGCATCCGTGCTCCGGCGCAGCGCCGCCTCCACCAGATCCAGGCACTGCGTCAGGCCGTAACTGCCCATCACCACGTCGTCATGCATCTCCGCGTCCGCGCCAACAACGTTCCGTCGCCGCAGCTCGAACGGATCAACCTTGAGCTTGCGGGCCAGCTCGTCCATCGCCGACTCCACGGCGAATGCCGTCTGGCTCAGTCCGTAGCCGCGAAACCCGCCGGCCGGAACCGTATTCGTATAGACCGCGTAACCGTCGACCTGCTTGTTGGGGCAGCGATACACCTCGTGGCACTCGCCGCAGCCGTGGTACAGCACGCCGATACTGTGGTTGCCATAGGCGCCGGCGTTGGAGACGACGCGCAACTGCATCGCCGTCAGCGTGCCGTCGTGCTTGGCTCCGAGCGTCACCGTAACCCGCATGGGATGGCGGGACGGCGCACCGATGAACTGCTCCTGGCGCGTGAACTCCAGCCGTACCGGCCGCCCCGAACGCAACACCGCCAGTGCGACGATATCCTCGGTCAGCATCTCCTGCTTGCCGCCGAAGCCGCCGCCGACCCGCTCGCAGAACACCCGCACCCGTTCCAGCGGCAAATCGAACAGCGCGCACAAGGCGCGTCGGGTCAGGAACGGAACTTGCGTGCTGCTGCGCAGGTGAAGACACCCGGCCTCATCCAGCCAGCCGGTGGCCGCATGGGTCTCCAGCGCGGCATGCTGCACCCGCTGCGTGGTATAGGTGGCCGTATGCACAATGTCCGCATCAGCCAACCCGGCCGCCGGATCGCCGCTCGTGATATGGAGTTCGGCCACCATGTTGCGGCCAGGATCATGGATGCGTGCTTCAGGTCCCTTATCCGCATGCAGCAGCGGCGCCCCAGGTTGCATCGCCGCCTCCGGGTCAAAAACCGCCGGTAGCACCTCGTATTCGACCGCCAAGGCCCGGCAGCCCGCTTCCGCCGCCGCCTCGCTCTCCGCCAGCACGCCGGCGACACGCTGCCCGATGAAGCGCACGACATCGTCCAGCACCCGCGTATCGGCCGGATCGTCCAGCGGATTCTCATGCCGCGCCGTGGAGAACGTCCGAAGCGGCGCCTCCGATGGCGTCAGCACACTGTGGACACCCGGGATCGCCAGGGCGGCCGCGGTGTCGATCGAGACAATCCGCGCGTGGGCGTGGGGCGAGCGCAGCAGCTTCAGATGCAACAGCCCCAATGGAGGCGGCACATCCAGCGTATACCGAGCCGCGCCGGTGACCACCGCCGGCCCCGCCGGGGTCGCAACACTGCGGCCGAACGGCGCAACCAAATCCGCCGTGTCGATATGCTGAACGCCGGCGATGGCGTCGGCGATCGCGCGATAGCCAGTGCAACGGCAGAGATTTCCTTTCATCGCCGTGCCGAGATCCTGAAGCTGTTCCTGGTCCAGTGCGGACGCCGTCAGCACCATGCCCGGCGTGCAGAACCCGCACTGGAAGCCCTGCGCCGCCACGAAGCGACCTTGCATCGGGTGCTGCCCATCCGGTCCGCCCAGACCCTCGATCGTGGTGACCTCGCGTCCTTCGGCCCGAAACGCCGGAGTGACGCAGCTATGCACCGGGTGGCCGTCCAGCAGCACGGTGCAGGCGCCGCAATCGCCGGCATCGCAGCCTTTCTTGACCCCGAACCAGCCGAGCTCTCGCAGGAACGTGCGAAGACATTGGCCTGGCCGAGGCACACCCACCTCCGTCACGCCATTGACGGTCAGGGTCATGACGACAATTCCCGCCGGATCTCCTCGGCGAGCCGGAACGTCATGTGACGGCGCCAGTCGGGAGCGCCATGAAGGTCGTCGTAGTACATCGCGTCAGGGATCGTCTGGACCAAGGCATGGCGGAGGTCGCTCTCCAAGGGCATGATCTCAAAATCCAGCCGGACCGGCCGCCGCGTGGCGGCCGTCACGGTCAAGGCAAAGCGGCCCTCCGCCGCAAGGGTGCCGACCAGCAGCGCCGCCGAACGGCCGTTCGGCGTGAGCGAGATCTGGCGAAAGGCGGTACGGCGCTGCAAGGCGGCGACCGGCAGATCGATGGCGCGCAGCAATTCCCCCGCCTGCAGCGCGTTTTCGCCAGGGCCGCGGATGAAATCGATCACCGGCAGCGACCGGGCGCCCGCCTCCGGCATCCAAATCCTGCAGACCCCGTCGAGTGCCGTGGTCAGCGCCGCCATCGGACCCGCCGGCAGCGCCAGACAAAGATTGCCGCCCACGGTCGCGCTATTCCAGATCTTGAACGATCCCAACAACGCGCGACAGCATTGGCGGAACAACGGGCTGGCATGCCAGGAGGTCGGGAACTCGGCGGATGCCAACGTCGCGAGCGTGCAGGTGGCGCCGATCCGCAGGCCGTCAGCGTCTGTTTCCAGTGCGGGCCAGCCAAGCCCCACAAGGTCAATCAGCCGTGTCAGTGCCGTCTGCGGCTCGGAAAACAACCAAGTCCCACCCGCAAGCCACGCATCGCCGGAACGCCAGGGCGGCAGATCATTCCGGCACCCGGGGCGGCTGATCTCGGTGACGGTATTCAAGTCCATCAGGCGGCCCCGCTACGCAACCGTAGTGACGGTATGCAATATAAGTGCCATCACACCGGGATCGTCGGCGATCTACCTGACATGGTTGTCAATCGCGACCGGCATCCTCGTCGAGAAGGTCAAATACAAATCCGGCACGGTCCGGCTTGATCCGTCGGACAAACAGCGCCGCCGGCGAACTATTCCAACCGCTAAACGACGCGCCAAGATACCCGTCCGCGCCCCAGATCGTGAGGCCAAGCGGCAGGGGAGGGGAGGGGTCGACGGGTTGCCCTACGAAGGCTTCCGATCCGTTGTCGCGCTCGGCGGTGGACTGGAATGGTCAGGCTGGGACGCCACCGTCCGCTTCTGCGTGTCGGTGGAGACAGACTTTTGAAAATCACAGGCGAAGGCAGGCGCAACGGCCATGGTAAAAAGTACAGCGGCAGCTAACAAACGGGTCATCTTGCGATCTCCTGAAGGTCGATTTGCGCGCGGTTGGGACAGGCCATCCATAAGGAACCGCATGAAGCATCGCGCCGTCCGGTCCTAGGCGCAAGAGGGTGGTCGTCAACCGTCAACGCCCGAAAGCCCGCAGGACAGCCACGGCAGGCGGTTCTTGGGTTAGATCATCGGCCTGCACCGCGTACGGTGCGCGGCCGACGGGCACAGACTTGACCGTCTTGCGGGTCAGCACGTTAATGATCGAAAGATTGTCGCTCAACCCATTTACGACATAGAGCGTCTTCTCGTCAGCGCTCAGCGCTGCGTCGGAGGGACCTCTACCAACCGCCACATAATCCTGAACTTCTCGCCTCGGGCTATCGATGAAAGCGACATTGTCGGCTCGGCCGAGCGTAACGAACGTGAGCTTGCCGTCTTTGGTCGCTGTCATGCCGATGGGGGTGACATCGGCCTGACGAGATCCCGGCGGCAGGAAGTCAAGACGAGCCGACACCAGATTGGTCCCACGATCGATGATTGACACCTGTCCAGTCAATTCACTCGAAACCCAGAGTTCCTTTCCGCCAGGCATCAGCAAGAAGCGCCTCGGGCGCCCACCAACCACGATGTTGTCGGTGACCATGCCCGCCTTGAGATCAACAACGTGCACCCAATCGCTGATCTCGGAGGCGACGTACATCGTCTCTCTTGTCCGCTTACGGCGATTGCTTCGGGTTCCGCGCCGGTGGGGATCTCCCGCTCGATCATTTTCTCCGCGATACTTATCACCTCGACCGCGGATCCCGCTCTATCAGAAGCATAAAGCGTCTTCTCGTCCTGGCTGAGTCCAAACGTTTCTGGACTGTGGCCAGTCGGGATGTGATCTATGACCGTCAGCGTTGCGACGTCGATCACATCGATCACGTCGTCATCTCCGCAGGCGACGAGAAGCTGCTTTCGATCGTCGCGAAACGCCATGCCTCGAGGTCGGTGGGATGTTTCGATCCACTTGGCGACCCGATAGTCTTGCTTCGGATCTATCACAACAACGTTGTTCATCTGTTCGTTGCTAACGAATAAGTAGCCGGTGCCCTTGGCGCTCGCCTGGGCGGAAAAAGCGAACCAAACCAACAACGCCCAGCAAGTTCGTCTTGACACAGTCATGTCCCGTCTCCCGCATGTTGCGGACGAAAATTCACTCCCATATCTAGTGATCTCCTGTCCTGCTATCACGAAAGCTCAGCCGGACTCAATCATTTTTCAACCTATGCGTCATGCGCCCTGGCAAGCTGCAAAGGGTGTGGATACTCATCCTGATATGGCAACGTAACGTGTAGCGAGTTCTTCAATCAGAGATCCGATACCCATGACGGGGCTAGAAGTATTGTGTAATCATGGGGTGTTATCCGGTGCGATCTTTAACCCCCTCAATAGTGGGCCACGCTGGCGCAATACGCGTGTCATGCACGAGTTTGACAGCCCGGACGTCGACGGCCGCCCGTGCGCTTCAGAGGCGGCGCCTCCCCTGCTGGCCCGGCCCGCCTCGGTTCGGAGCAAGTAACGAAAGTGAAGGCGGGACGATTGCTCTTACGTCTCGAGTGCCGCGAGCGCTCGCTTGACCCTGCCAACCGCTGGAACCGTGAAAGGCGTCTGCAACAATGCCTGGTACGTCGTACAGGCATGTTGTTGTGCGGCCTCCCACAGAAACAGCGCGTTTTCGAAAGGATTGAGCTCCAAACTGCCTCGACGTGCACCTAACGGGTTGATGACGGTGCCGGATAGTTCAATTGCGCTACCTACCGCAAGCTCACCGAGCTGACTGTATTTCCCGCCCAGAACGTTTTCGGCACGGACGATGATATTGGTGATGTCAGCGGGACAGGAAACCAAAGGCGGGTAGTATGTCTCGACAGTCGTGAGGCTTGCCCAGGCATTGGGCACGACATCCAGGCTGTTGAAGAATCGGAAGGCCGTGCTGTGGCCCGATTGAAGGGTGAACAGCGTGTTGTAGTAGTCGGCGAAGTCCTCGTTGCCTGGCGAAGGCGCGGCGATAGTATAGACGGAGAGGTTGGACGAGCTTCCCAGCCAGTTCGCCACGCAGGGCGCCAAAACCGAGGCGAGACAGCCGCCCAGGCTGTGCCCGGTGATCAGGATCGGCGTCCCTTCAGGCGCTGCGGTCAAGAATGTCTCAAGGCTCTTGGTTCCGTCCAGCATCCCCAGGACCTGCCTCAGTCCGACGGCGGTACCGAATGCGATCTGCGCGGCCTTGCTGGCGGTCGGGACAAACTGATCGTAGGGCACAAGTCTGATTGCCGCGAGGTCTTCAAGCCAATTAAGCCAGAATGAGAAATCGCTGCCGCGTATGCTGACTGCCAATTGGCCCGTTTCGCTGTTCTGCGCAACGTAGAGCAGATTGCTGCGGTCCGCGTTTAGGGCCGGTCCCCAGGCGACCTGCCAGGATGCATACCCCTCCTCGTCCAGACCAGCGTTGATTTCGCTGATCATCTGCTGCTGGGAGGCGATCCTGTTCTCGTCGACGTAGGCCAGCGTGCTGAGCGTCATTGCAAGCTCGACCGTTGCGGTATCGTAGGATATTGCCATGGTCCCGCTCCATCCCGTTGCGCGAGCCGCTTCTATATATCGTCTGCTCGTTCGGCCGCATAGTGCGAGAACATGACAGGCCGCGTCGAGTGGTTGTTATCCATAATCTTGGGTTTTCATCGATGCGCGCTGTGATTCTCCTGGACGCCGTGGCCTGTATACGGGCCACCCAAGCACGCTTTACTGAGTAACCGGTGGCGGCTCAATCCACGCCTCGTCTCGTTCCAGCGGCGCTGGCGGGACAACCACTTCGGCCGGCGTTTGTGCCGGATAGCTCCCAGAAAAGATCGCGGTTGGCTTCCGTGTTGACGCATGTGGTTGTGATACTTCATGTTTCTGAGCAATCTGCATAGCAAGATAAAGATCGCGCGGAAGACTGATACCGTTGCAGAAGTCGCGGGCCCCGGAATTGCACTTGAACTTCGGATCGTTCCGGCTCGCCAGGGCGCCGGAGATGCGATAAAATTTCAAAGCGGCTTTGGGTGACCCCAGACCCTGCGCGGACTGACCAAGATAGTAGTAGGCCAGGTCGTTCTGATATCCGGTCTGCATGACCAATATCCCCAGGTGCAGCCAGTCCTTCGCGACGTAGCGATCATTCAGTGTGAGCAGGTTGCCGCGCCAGGTCTCCGCGCACGCGGCACCACAACGCAGGTCAGCTCGCCCATCCCGCAAATTCGCGATCATGTTGGCCTCGGTCTCCGAGGAGAGCACAGGCATTGTCATCCTCGGTGAGCATGCGCCAAGTAACGAACCTGCCAGCACAATGACAGCAGCGCGAGTCAATGCCATAGCCCGCGCCTCGCCGCCTGAGCCTGCTTTTCGGCTTCGCGATAAATCGGCTCTGCGTCTGGGCTCGTGCGCGCCACCCCGTTAAGCAACAGGACTTGCGCAACGTCCAGCTTTTGCGTCGTCAGGCACCGATAGGTGCTGGCCCCAGAGGAGTCGCATTCCAAATAGCGGCCATGGGCTTTGATCCAGTGGTCAACTTGATCAACCATATTAGGCGCGATCATTTCGACACCTGATAGGTGAACGGTTTTTCCATCGATGATCGGCCAGCCATCGACCAGAGATGCGTCCGCCGCTCCTTTGATCTGCTGCGGCTGCTGGGGTGGCATGACGTTCGCTTCCCGCTTCGGTTGCTCGACTGGCGGTGACTGTAAAGCTTCGGGCCCAACCGCAATCTCAGGCTGACCATGTTCGGCGGTTGACGGCCGGGGTGCATCGCCCGACGCGTCCTGCGGTATCTCCCGGATCTCGTCTTGCGGCATCGCCACCCGCGGCGTCGTGCCATCGACCGGTGTGGCGGCAACGCCCTCGTGCTTGCTCGCAGCGGGCAGTGACGAGGGTAACAGAAAATAGGCCACCACGCCGGTCAACGCCAACGCACAAGCTCCTGCAGCGGCCGTCCACACGTTGCGTCGCCACGGCGGTGGCGGGGACCGAGCTTTGGCTCTCTCATTCCGATCAAGTATCGAAAGCATGGCGTCCACGTTCTGCGGTCGCTGCGACGCTTCCGTCGTCAGGGCCGCGTCAATTGCGGCGAGCAAAACCTTGGGGTAACGTCCGGCCCCGATCTGCATCGCCGAGGGCTGGGGGTCCGCCAGCCCCGTTAAAATCGCGTTGTGGCGTGTCACGGAATCCACCAATTCCCCGCCAATCGCCCGGTAGCAGACCGCGCCGACCGCGTAGATGTCGGAGAATTCGCCCTGATCCAGCCCCAGGGTTTGCTCCGGTGGCGCGTAACCGCCCGAATAAATCTTCGTATAGCTGGTGAAATCGCCGCGTGCGGCAGGCCGGCTCGACCCAAAGTCGATCAGTGCCAGGCTATCATCTTCGCGCAGGATGATGTTCGCGGGCTTGACATCCCGGTGCATCAGCCCGGCCTTATGGACCACCCGGATGCTACACAACAACTGCGCCATTAACGATTGCACCCGTCGCGCGGCAAGGCCGCCTGGCTCCCGCTGCAGCACGCTCTTGAGATTCGTGCCCTTGATGTAGTCCATTACCAGATAGCACGTGTTGTGCGCTTCGAAGAAGGTGTACACACGAACAATCCCGTCGCTTAGGCCGGCGAGGCGGCCAAGCGTGACCAGCGCCTCGGCTTCGCGCATGAACCGGTCGCGGCATTCCTCGAACAACGGTGCGTCTTCGGTCGATCCAGCAACGACGGCCAGACCGTCACGGGACGCAAACTGTCGTGGGAAATACTCTTTGATGGCAAATGGCTGGCGTAACAAATCGTGCGCAAGGTAAGTAATACCAAACCCGCCGCTTCCCAGTATGCGCTCTATGAGGTAGCCGTTGACCTTAGTGCCACGCGGCAATGCATAGCTCGGCCATCGCTCCTCGCCTTTGACCATCCTTGAACTCATCCGAATAGGCCTACCGCGACAGCCGTCCGCTGAGCATGACGGGAGCTAGCGTCGGCATTGCACACGAGAACGTGTTCTGGCCTTAGGGGCCGAATCCAACAGGCCTCATAGTATTTCGCCCGTGCCACACGACATGCGACCTTGGTTACGCAAGCCATCTTCCCGCTCCGGGTGATTTTACCGGACGGTGACTAGCAGTTTCTTGGAGCACATGCCACTAGATTATGGTAGGTCAAGGCATCAGTCAGGCGCCGTCCTGTAGGCCTATGGCGAAGGCGGGCGGTCGTCCCACCGAGAACTTCCGCCGGCTGCCGCATCGGCGGCGGCCTAGAAGACCGGCATGGGGGCCAACAGCGAGTTGGGCCGCCGGGTGACGACTTGCTCATCCGCCGCGACCGTTGGCCCGGTCGGCGTCTCCGTTCAATCCTTACTAAGACTGCTCGTCATCTGCTGCAGGATCTGATCGATCGTGAAGCTCGCGGCCTTCTGTCGTGGTGGGTAGTCCTTAAAGGTCGCAAAAAACTCCTGCACGATCGTCTGTGTCGGCATAATTATAAAGGCGTGGTCCATATACCAGTCCCAATAGGTGTTGGACGTGATGGTGGCCGGCTCAAACGGATCGGTGCGGAGATCGTACAGCCAAGGTATCCGCGTGTTGACAAATGGCTCACCCCATAGTGCCAGCGTGCCAGGTGACCGCTGTTGGGCGAATACCACTTTCCAATTGTCAAAGCGCAGCGCCATCAGGTCGCCGTCGTCGGAGAAGTAGAAAAAGCCGGGGCGCGGGGTCTTGGCTTCCTGCCCCGTGAGATACGGCAGCAGGTTGTAACCGTCGAGATGCACCTTGAATGTGCGATCGCCCACAGTATAGCCCGCGAGCAAACGCTCCTTGAGGTCAGGCATTCCAGCCGCAGCGACCAGCGTCGGCATCCATTCATGATGTGAGACGACCTCGTTGGACACGATTCCCGCCCTGATCTTGCCCGGCCACCGGATCAAGTAGGGAACCCGAAAAGCGCCCTCCCAGTTGGTATTCTTTTCACTTCGGAATGGCGTCGTCGCTCCGTCCGGCCAAGTGTTCGCGTGCGGCCCGTTGTCGGTTCCGTAGATAACGATCGTATTCTCAGTCAGCCCGAATTCATCGAGTTTTGCCAATACCGTGCCGACATTGCGGTCGTGGTCGATCATCACGTCGTGGTATGTGTCCTGCCAACGCCCGGACTGTCCGACGCTGGCCGGCTTGGGGTGAGTGCGTAAGTGCATGTGGGTGAAGTTGATCCACATGAAGAACGGCTTGCCGGTTTGATTTGTCCGATCAATGAAATCCGCCGACCTCGCCGCGATGTCGTCGTCGATTGTCTCCATCCGCTTGCGCGTCAGCGGGCCGGTATCCTCAATCTTCTGCTTGCCGACGCGGCCCTAGCGCGGTTCGACCGTCGCGTCGTCCGTATCTGTCGCGTAACTATGGATCACGCCGCGTGGGCCATAGGTCTTGGCGAAGTTCGGGAAATCGGCAGGCTTCGGATAATCGGTCTGTTCGGGATCCTCCTCGGCGTTGACGTGATAGAGGTTGCCATAGAACTCATCGAAACCGTGAACGGAGGGTAGAAACTCGTTGCGGTCGCCCAGATGATTCTTGCCGAATTGTCCGATCGCGTAACCGAGCGGTTTCAGCATTTCGGCGATTGTCGGGTCGGACGCGCTCAGGCCGATCGGCGAGGCGGGAACACCGACTTTCGACAGGCCGGTGCGAAATACACTTTGGCCGGTGATGAAGGATGATCGTCCCGCCGTGCAACTCTGCTCGCCGTAGTAGTCGGTGAATAGCATGCCCCCGCGCGCGATGCGATCGATGTTCGGCGTATGATAGTCCATCAGTCCCATGGAATGGCAGGACAGGTTGGAGATGCCGATGTCATCACCCCAGATAACGACAATGTTCGGTTTGCCGCCGCTCGCCGCAAGGTTGGCTGCCGCAGTCTGACTAGGGTTGGCCGCTTCGGCACGCGCGGCCGGGATCGGTCCGGTCGCCGCAACCAACGACGTCCCGCTCAGCAGCATCGCGCGTCGGTTCAGGTGCGTGTTCGGTTTAGTTTCATTCGCCACTATGTTCCTCCTTTGATGGCGGCCGCAAGACACAGCGGAAGCCGACGTGGCTCATTCCGCTGTCGATCATCTGTGCGTGCCGAGCGGCTGGTCGATACCGGCGACAATAGCTTGGTGCGCACAGAAATGAACCGCCTTTGACCACTTTGCGCGGAATGCGCACCGTGGGCTGGGCTGGGTCATAGCTGTCGTCACTACAACCGCCACGCGGATTATCCGGCCCGCAGCACGGCGCCTCGGCAGGCGCTCGGCCATGGTTGGCAAACCAGTCGGTTGTCCATTCCCAAACATTCCCGATCATATCGAACAGACCGTAGCCGTTCGGGGCGTAGTGGCCGATCGGCGAGGTGCGCTGGAGGCCGGCCGGACGAAGATTCTTCCACGGAAACTCGCCTTCCCAAGTGTTCGCCATTCTGACACCTTGCGGCGCGAAATCGTTGCCCCAGGCGAATTCGGCACCTTCCAGTCCGCCACGAGCCGCGAACTCCCACTCCGCTTCCGTCGGCAACGCCTTGCCGCGCCAAAATGCGTAGGCTTCGGCGTCTTCGAATGCGACATGCACCACGGGATGATCGAGGCGTGCTGCGACCGAGCTGCCGCGACCTTCAGGGTGACGCCAGTAAGCGCCCGGCTTCCAAGCCCACCAATTGGTTACGTCGCGCAAATCCACCGGCCCTCGCGGCGGGTTGAACACCAACGATCCCGGCCGCAGCATTGCCGGTGCGACGTTTGGATAAGCCGACCGGTCGAGCTCTCTCTCTGCGACGGTACGATATCCGGTCGCCGCGACGAAGGCGGCAAACTGACGGTTGGTAACCAGGTGCGGGTCGATGAAAAAGCCGTCGAGGCGCACCTGAGATACAGGCGCTTCCTCAGGATAATGGCGGTCGGATCCCATCTGAAACAGGCCGCCGGGGATCCAAACCATGTCCCCCAGTTCGCCACCGAGCACCCTAGCCTCGTCCGACTGCAATCCGATCTCCATTACCCTGGATCAAACGCTACAGGTACGACCCGCGATCGGGCCACTGGCCCCTACGACATCGTGATGCCGCAACCTGGGTGAACGGATGACAGCCAGGGCGAGGCCACGCCTCGTCGATCGCGATATACCCCTGTGCACTACGCCAAGCGCCCGGCCCCCCGCTATGCTGATACGGGAAGAACAGCAATGGAAGGCATTGTTCCGTAGTGATTCCGATTTCCAAACGAATATTTCGTCTTCGCTTCGAGCCTTTGCGGAACATCACAAGTCAACGACGATTTCCACTCGGCGGGACTCGGTCGGCATCATTTCAAACGGCACGGCGCCTCGGGACTGGATGCGTACTCGGCCTTGGGCGACGCCAGCGGCCACCAGACCATCAGCGACGTTTCGCGCCCGGGCCAGAGCAAGAGTATGATTGTATTCAGCCGATCCAGTATCGGGAGCGGCGAAGCCGAGGACTCGAACGGGCGCTGTTGGATTGGCCCGGGCCAAATCGGCTGCCTGCTTGATGACCGATTGAGCACTGTCGTTCAGCCCCGCACTGTCGGCGGTAAAGAAGACCACCAGACGTCGC
This sequence comes from uncultured Pseudomonadota bacterium, assembly GCA_963832865.1. GTDB lineage: Bacteria > Pseudomonadota > Alphaproteobacteria > Acetobacterales > Acetobacteraceae > Rhodopila. Next base: position 133,349 of record CAWHWH010000018.1, on the reverse strand, counting down.
CCGTCCCCGTCCGAATGGGTGCATGCGGCAATGGCCGCCAAGATCGGGGCAATTAGAAGCAGACGGCGATACAAGGGCGTCTCCGGTCGATGGTTCGGGCTGCGAACAGGGCAGCAAAGCTCTTTCGGTGTCAATCCGTATGCGTTGCCGCGCCGCCGCTCCGTTCACGAAAATCCGCCGTTTTCGGGGCAACGGGAGACAGCATAAGCGTGCAGGCACGAGTATTTCCGGTCCTCGAATACTATATCTCGTCGTGGCAGATGGTTCGATACGCATGCAACAGGGTCTCCTGTCCTTTGGGGTCGAGCTTCCCAGCGCTGTCAATGGCCTGAGTACCTGCGGTTACCCTCAGTAGGTCCGAAACATCCGCATGATCGTCTCGGGGTCGCTTGTCATGGTCAGCGCCAGCGCCAGTAGGATACGCGCCTTCTGCGGGTTCAGATTATCGGCGATCAGGAACCCCGCGTCTCGTAGTTTCGCACTTCGATAAGTCCGGCCTGAGCCCGCTCGGGTGCACTGCACGACGACGATGCCCTGCCGCGCCGCCTCGGTCAGAACTTCGAATTCTCCAGGCGGGCAGAAACCCGGAGCGAACCCGGCGGCGATGATGCCGCGGGCGCCTGCCGCCACGAAGGCGCGCGCCGCGACACCGTCACCTCCGGCGTAGGCGTAGGAGATATCGACCCTCGGCAGGGCCTCGAGTTCGGCGATGTCGAACTCGGTATCGGGCGCGTGCTGGCGGATCGGACGCCGGTAGAACGCGACGGCGTCGCCGTCGGCGTGGCCGAGGACGCCGAAGTCGGGGGTCCGGAATGTCTGCAAGCGCAAGGTGGAGGTCTTCGTCACTTCCCGCGCCGCATGGATTTCGTCGTTCAGGACGGCCAGCACGCCCATGCCACGGGCCTCCGGGCTGGCGGCGACCCGGATCGCGTTGACCAGATTCATGCCGGCGTCGCTGGACAACGCGCTCGAGGGGCGCTGCGACCCGACCAGGACAACAGGGACAGAGACCTTTACCGTCAAGTTGAGGAAATACGCTGTTTCCTCCAGTGTGGCGGTGCCGTGGCCGATGACGATGCCGGCCAGATCGGGATGGTCAGCGACAAGCTGGCCACACAGCGCAGCGAGCGCCTTCCAATCCGGAAAGCCGATCGCCGGGCTGGGGATGGCGCGGTAGCGCACCGGAATCATGTCCGCCACCAGCGCCGTTTCGGGCCAGCGCGCCAGGACTTCGTCCGCCTGCATCATGGTGCCGGCCGTGGCATACTCCTGCAGGTCCAACGGGCCGTTGCCGAGGGAAGAGATCGTGCCGCCAGTGCCGATGAACGCGACTTTGGGCTTGCTCATGCGGCGGCCTCGAGAATGGCGGGCCGGTCGCGATGCCAGTGGGTGTCCGACTGGTAGGCGCCAGCGACATTGAGGATGCGGCCCTCGCCGAAGGGGCGGCCGGCGATCTGCAATCCGATCGGGCAGCCGTTGGAATCGAACCCGCATGGCACGCTGATCGCCGGGAGACCCAGGTAATTGAACGGCCTGGTGTTCGCCGACACCGCCATGAACTTATGCTCGGTGCCCGGCGGTCCGTGGTCGATATCTGTCTCCGCCAGTGTCGGCAGGCTGGTGCGGATGGTCGGTGTCACCAGGACATCGACTTTAGAAAAGACCTCTGCCGCGAACGCTTTGAGGATCGGGCCTCGGCGGCTTAGCGCCTCGATGTAGTAGCCCGCCGGAATGGCGTAGCCGGGGTACATCCTGCCGCTGATATGCTGGGCGTAGGCGTGGGGGTCGGTGCGCATCCATTCGGCGTGGATCGGGGCGGCCTCGGCTCGGGAGACGATCCCACCGTAGGCGGAAACGGCGTCCAGCAGTGGCAGGGCGAAACGGCTGACGGTCGCGCCTCGTTCGATCAGGACCGCGAGTGCGGCTTCCATCGCCGCGAGGACCTGCGCATCCGCGTCGTCGAGAAAGTAGTTGGTCGGCACGCCGATCCGCAGCCCGCGCAAGTCGCCGGTCATGGCGGCTTCGTAGTCGGGCACCGGCTCGGTCGCGCTGGTCGGATCGAGCGGATCGTGTCCGGCGATGACGCTCAGAATCCGGGCGCAGTCGCGGGCCGACCGAGCGAGGGGGCCGACGTTATCGTGGGAGAAGGAGAGCGGCATGACGCCGTAGCGCGAGACGCGGGTCTGTGTCGGCTTCAGTCCGGTCACTCCGCAGGCCGAGGCGGGAAGCCGGATCGATCCGCCGGTGTCGGAGCCCAGAGCCAGGTAGTTGAAGCGCGCCGCGACGGATGCCCCCGATCCGGATGATGAACCGCCGGTGATGTAGGGCAGATTCCACGGATTATGGCAGTCGCCGAACGTCTTGTTGTGGCCGGTGGGGTTCTGCGCGAACTCGGCCATGTTCAGGCCGGCGAAAGTGTAGGCGCCGGCCGCCGCCATGCGGGCGACGACGGTGGCGGTGACGGTCGGGCGGAAGTCCCGGCGGAGGGCTGAGCCGCAGGTGCTGAGCTTGCCGGCCTGGTAATACATGTCCTTGTGCGCCATCGGCACGCCGTGCAGCAGGCCGAGTTTGCGCCTGTCGCGGACGGCCTGGTCGGCGGCGCGGGCGGCGGTCTCGGCTGCTTCGCGGTCCTGCCAGATGATCGCGTTCACCTGGGGATTGACCGCGTCCAGATTGGCCCAGCAGGCGTGCAGCAGGTCGAGCGAGGTGGCCTGGCCGGAGGCGACCCGGTCGGCGGCCTCGACCAATGTCAGGTTGGCGAGTTCGTTCATCAGGCACGCTCCTTCGTCGCCTGCAGGGCGGCCTCGAAGCTGGACGGTTCGTCCTCGAAGGCGATCGTGCCGCGCAGGGCCTCGAACGCCGCGATGGTTTCGGCGAGTTCTGCGGCCAGCCGCTGTGCTGGCGGGTTCGGCGCGTGGATCCCGAACCATCGCGCGATCGTTGCTTCAACCGAAGTCTCGAATGCATCCATCTGTCGGTTTCTCCGGGTTGGTCTGCCCGTGAGTAGGCAACAGAAAGGTGGGGGCGGGCAATGCCGGAGCGGGGGAACGTCTATGAAACCAATGTGCCCAACCGGCTGGATCGGCTGCCCTGGAGCGGGTTTCACTGGCTGGTGATATTCGCCCTGGGGATCGCGTGGATCCTGGATGGGCTGGAGGTGACGGTGGTAGGCTCGCTGGCCGGCGCGTTGTCGGAAAGTCCCACGTTGCACCTGTCCGGCAGCCAGATCGGGGCGGCGGCGAGCGCCTATCTGGTGGGCGCGGTGGCCGGGTCGCTGTTCTTTGGCTGGCTGACTGACCGGCTGGGGCGCAAAAAGCTGTTTACGCTGACGGTTCTGGTCTATCTGGTCGCGACGATCGCCTGCGGCCTGTCGTGGAATTTCTGGTCGTTCGCAGTGTTCCGCATGCTGACCGGGGCCGGCATCGGCGGGGAATACGCCGCGGTGAACGCCACGATCCAGGAACTGATCCCGGCCCGGCGGCGCGGCTTTACCGACCTGGTGGTGAACGGCAGCTTCTGGCTGGGTGCGGCGATTGGCGCGCTGGGGGCTTATGTGGTGCTCGATCCCGCGATCATGCCGCCGGAGATCGGCTGGCGGGCGGCCTTTATCATCGGCGGTGTTCTGGGTTTCGGGGTGCTGCTGCTGCGGCGTTTCCTGCCGGAGAGTCCACGCTGGCTGATGACGCATGGACAGCCGGAGGAAGCGGAACGCATTGTCGGGGAAATCGAGGCTCGGGTGGAGCGCGAAACCGGCAGGCCGTTGCCGCCGGTGCCGCCGGGGTTCCTGACGTTGCGGACCGATGTGCATTCCTGGTTCCGGGCCGGGGCGGAGGCGCTGGTCACGACCTATCGGCGGCAGGCCTGGCTCGGGGTGACGCTGATGGCGGCTCAGGCGTTTTGCTACAATGCGGTGTTCTTCACCTACGCTCTTGGTGTCTGACGCGCTTCTATGGGATTTCGTCTGGCAATGTCGGGCTGTTCATGTTGCCGTTCGCGATCGGCAACTTCCTTGGGCCGCTGGTGCTCGGGCGATTGTTCGATACCGTGGGGCGGCGGATCATGATCACCGTGACCTACGCGGTGTCCGGGGTGCTGATGGCGCTGACCGGCTGGATGTTCGCGATGGGCTGGCTGGATGCGGTGCAGCAGACCTTGGCCTGGACGGTGATCTTCTTCGTTGCCTCGGCCGCCGCGAGTTCGGCGTACCTGACCGTCGGGGAAAGTTTTCCTCTGGAGGTGCGCGCTATCGCCATTGCGCTGTTCTATGCGTTCGGGACTGGCGTTGGCGGGGTTATTGGGCCGCTTTTATTCGGGGCGTTGATCGACACTGGGTCAAGGGTGTCGATCTTCTATGGCTATCTGCTGGGTGGCGTATTGATGGTTGTAGCGGCGATTGTAGCGGGGTTTCTCGCGGCGAACGCGGAACGCCGGTCGCTTGAGGACGTGGCGCCGCCGCTTTCGGCAGTTTAGGCCGTTCTGGAAGCGGTCTGGATAGGCTGTGGATCAGACGGCCTGAGCAACCGCCCGATGGTCGGAGAGGGGCAAGTGCCGCGGTGTTGGCTTGCGCGGCGACCCGGGCTTCGGCTCGCTTTAGGCTGGCGGCGATGCGCGTGTCCCACTGGGCGCTGCTCGTAGGCTTGGGTCCAGCTCAGGCCCTTGGTCTTGGCGGCCGCGGCGATCCTGCGGGCGGTCTCGATCAGGTCGAGGGCTCTTTCGATTTTTGGTTCTGGTTGGGCGGGGTTGGGTCGGGTTTCGGCGGGGATGCCTTGGCGACAGGCGGTCTGGAGTTTGTCCAGGCGACGCTGGGCTTTATGGGATTTCCCGGCTGAGGCTGACGGCGGTGCTCCTGAGGCGAAGGATCCTTGTCATCGGCATTTCCGGGGTGGCGGCTTAGCCGAGCGCCTCGAGGGCGTGGAAGGTGAACCCGACGATGTTGGCGGCGAGGCGAAGTTCGTCCTCGGTTTCGGCGTGGTGGGTAATGAGCATCCGGGCGGCGGCCTGGCGTGCGGCGGTCATGTCCCCCGCGGCGCCCGCGAGAAAGAGCGCGCTGAGGGGGAGATGATGGTTTCCAGAATGGCGTCGGGAATGGTGTTGGCGAGGGAGGGCGCAGGGGAGGGAGCGACGGACATGGGCTCGGCCTTGGCGTTCGATGTTTGTTACATAGGCGAATGTTCCTTGAAATGCAAGAATAAAGTCCTAGATATTTCGGTGGCATTATGAACTTCGAATGGGGAAGATTACGCTTCCGGCCTAGCCGCGGAACCAACCGCCGATCATCGGTTCAGCTTTGTCGCAACACCCATGTCGCTGCAACGCCTAGCGCGTTACCGACGATTTGAAGGAGTGGAACGCGCGTGATATTGGACGCACCTCGCTCAAGCTGCGCGGCTGACGGGGGACGGAACAGGCCCATGATCGATCGGGTCAGGCCTATTGGCACCGCATGATCGAAATGCCACTCTGAGCGCAAAGCAGAGATGACACCCGCGGGTGTCGGATACCTAGCTCGGTGGTTCCGCCGGCGGCTTTGCAGACGGCATATATGAGTCGGATCTTAAAAAGCTCGTTTCAGTGTGGATTTTCCAGGTGGCGCCCTCACGCACGTCGGTCGTTGTCCAAGAACCCCAGAGATGAACGGGGCCGCTATGTCCCTGATAGGTGCCAGACCAACTGCCAGCTCTTAGCATCATGTCATTCCCAATCACCGCGACGTGTTCTAGCTTTGATGGGTGAGGGCTATAACGGTCAAAGAATTGCAAGAGGTCTGCTTCGATAGCTGCCCGACCGGAAAGCAGTTTGATCGACTTGATCATGGTCGCGTCTTCGGCGTAAAGAGCGGCTACTGCCTCGGCATTTCTGTCGAAATTCGCCTTGTTGAAGGCCGTAACGATGCCAAGCGCGGCGCGACCCGCTGGCTCGTCCGGGCGTTGATCAGCATACGATTGGCCCAATGGTTGCGCCGGCGTCGGCTTGGCGGCCAGCCGATATCCAACACCGGGGACGGTAACGATAAGCCGAGGCTGCTTGGCATCAGACTCGATCTTCCGGCGCAGACGGCCGATGTAAACATCTATCGTGCGGTCGAAGGCCTCGGCCTCGCGACCGGCGATAGCATCCAGAAGAGTAGCACGGCTCATCACCCGTCCGGGGCTGCGCGCGAGCGTCAGTAGCAGATCGAACTCCCGCCGTCGCAACTCGACGGCGCGGCCAGACGGGTCGATCAGGATTTGGCCATCTAGCTCCAGCGCGAAGCAGCCATAGTCGAGATAGCGGCGTGAGCCTGCCAACGCGGGCTGCGTGCCACTCATCCTGGCCACCAATCATAGTTTGGATCACCCAAAAAAAGGTCTCCGTCTTCACTGTCGGTCGCTAAACCGGCCGAACACGTTCGCGAATTGCTGAATCGAAGGATTGTCACTTGATTATATCGGCCGGCGCTCACCGTGACAACTTCATGTTACATGTTGCCTCTAAGATCATGACGGGAGCAGGCGTCGAGCCGCTATGGGAGTGGGACAAACTCAACCCATGCACTCCTCGCGGGGCCCAGGTACGGAATATAGGAGCTCGGAAGAGCATTGATGATCGGGGGGAAAAGTTCAATGAGACCGTCCACTTGCATGTTATTGGCCTCCACACTGAGCACTGCCACGTTCTCGGCGAGCACGGCAATAGGCGCTGATTTGTCAAAGGAAGGGGCGTTCAGCGGCACTTATTCCGGATTCGGCACGGTCAGGGTTACCGCAATCGGAAAGGTGCGGGTCTTGGCTGCCTTCGACGAAAACGGCCTGACCCTGACCAATGGGCTTTTCGACCACATGACGTGGCACTGTTGGGGAACAGAGGACTTCACGAACGGGATGGGTCAGGGCCAGGGCTATTGCGTGGGGACTGACCCGGCGGGAGATCAGATTGTTCACAATTTTGGTCCGGATGAGAAGCATACGCCAGACCAAAAGAGTTGGAACTCACCGTTCTCTTTGACGACGGGCACGGGGAGGTATGCTGGCATCAGCGGCGGCGGAACGTTTGTACTCCACGTCAATGAGTTCCGGGCGGCGACTGAGGGAACCTTCCTCAATTACGTCACTATTCAGGGCAGCTATAAACTGCCCTAATCACTACGAAACACTGGGCGATACGCTACCGACTGTTAGTAATTTCGCCTAGCATCTGAATCCTTCAAACCGTGCTTGGCGATGACCGTTTTCCCCGAGCCGTGCGTCGGCACCCGCGAGGGTGTCGGCAAAGCGTCAGCAGGGGTGCACATAAGCCAGCCATCGAACCGCGAACGCAAAAAAGTTCTGGGGTCGGATCTGGATCGTTTCGGCAGGCAGCGCCTGACGACCTTGGGGCCGGGCGTGTCGGATCAGGCCAGTGGGCCGCCGGATTTTTTCCAGGCGTCGATACCGCCCTGGATGTGACGCGCCATCTGGATGCCGGCGTCCTGTGATGCCTGCACCGCCATCGCCGAGCGCTCACCGAACGCGCAGTAGAACACAATGGTTCTATTGGCGGACTTGGCGAGTTCATGGAGCATGCCGCCGGGGCCGATACTCTCCTGCAGGTCGGGGTAAGGCAGGTGCAGGGCGCCTGGCAACGCGCCGTGACGTTCGCGCTCACGCTTCTCGCGCAAGTCGATCAAGGTGATTTGGGATTGGCCCAACAGCGCCGCGGCTTGTTCCGCGGTGTATGCCCAGCCGCGCTTCGCGATCTGTTCCTGCGCCATGCCCTGGTGCTTATTGGCCGGCACGGCGACGTCCATCATCTTCGGGTTCGGCAGATTGAGGCTGTTCATGATCGCTGCGTATTCGTCGGCCGACTTGACCTGCAACCGTGGATTATGGGCGCGCTCCTCGGCGATCGTGCTCACGGCGTCCCCTTTGTAGTCGTGCGCCGGGTACACCAACGTCTCGTCGGGCAGCTTCAGCAGCCGATTGAAGATGCTGTCATACTGCGCGCGAGCATCACCATTCTGGAAATCAGTGCGCCCGGTGCCTCTGATCAGCAGCGTGTCGCCGGTGAACACCCGGTCCTCCATCCGGAAGCTGTAGGAATCATCGGTATGCCCGGGGGTGTAGATGGCCTCCAGGCTGAGCCCTTCGATCTGCAAGCTGTCGCCATCGGACACGCGCATGGACACGACATCCACCTGGCTCTGCTCGCCCATGACGGTAATGCAGTGCGTGCGATCGCGCAGCGCTCCGAGGCCGGTGATGTGGTCAGCGTGCAGATGCGTGTCCGCAGCCTTGACGAGCTTGAGGTTCAGTTCGTCCATCAACTGCAGATAGCGGTCGACCTTTTCCAGGACGGGGTCGATGATTAGCGCTTCACCACCGCGGCGGCTGGCAAGCAGGTAGGAATACGTGCCGGAAACCGATTCGAAGAGCTGACGGAAAATCATCTGTTGCGTCTCCGCAAGAAATTTTATCGACCCCGATTTTCTCTCCCGGCTAATCCTGGACCCGGGCAAGCAACGGCTCGGCGACTTGCCGTTCGCTTGCCAGGGGTTTCAGGTCTGAGCGTCATCTTGCAGGACTGGGGCGAAAACCCGAAGCGGTCAGCCGAGCGGCTGCGCAACAACCCGCAGATATGGCTTCACCGTCTTCCAGCCGCCCGGGAACTTCTGCTTTGCCTGGTCGTCGGAGACGGCTGGCGGAATGATGACATCCTCGCCGGGCTTCCAGTTCACCGGTGTCGCGACCGTATGCTTTGCGGTGAGCTGACACGAATCGAGCAGCCGGAGTACTTCGTCGAAGTTGCGGCCCGTGCTCATGGGGTAGGTCAGCATCGCTTTGATCTTCTTGTCGGGGCCGACCACGAATACCGAGCGCACGGTGGCGTTGTCGGCGGCGGTACGGCCATCGGCCGTGGTCCCGGCACCCTCCGGCAGCATATCGTAGAGCATCGCCACCTTCAGGTCGCGATCGCCGATCATCGGGTAGTTCACGGCGTGCCCCTGGGTCTCCTCGATGTCCGCCGCCCAGCGAGCGTGGTTGCTGACCGGATCGACGCTGAGGCCAATAATTTTGGTGTTGCGCTTATCAAATTCCGGCCTCAGTCCAGCCATGTAGCCGAGTTCGGTGGTGCAGACGGGTGTGAAATCCTTGGGATGAGAGAACAGGATGGCCCAACTGTTGCCGATCCACTCATGGAAGCTTATGGGGCCTTCGGTGGTTTCAGCCGTGAAGTCGGGTGCTTCGGAGTTTATTCGAAGGGACATGATCGCATCCTCCACATGTTTGGAATTGAAATCGAATTTGCTAATTTGATCGTCGAATGCCGGTCAGGGGGAAATTATGTTAGCTGATTTGGAGAACGTCTAGGCAACCAGGCAGGCCCCCCACGATCGTACCTGCGGCCGCCTCAGGTCGAACATGACTCAAGCAGTGCGGACGACGGTATGGCGCAAAGTCAAATTCTCCTTGGCCGCCCCGTATGGAACACGGGGGCTTCTTCGTCAACTAAAAACCTCCCGCCGGCACTGCAGCCCCGGTGCGCCAAGACGTCCTGTTACCTCGCCAGACGCCTTGGCGATCTGCCTAATCCGCAGCGTGAAGGCCTCGATTTTTGCAATCATCTCAAATGAGTCGGGCGGCTTGAGCCGTGACACCTTGCCTATCCATCGCGATCTCGGGCACGCCGAAAGCAGCGCGACGAGGCTATCTATGATCGAGCTGGCCTCGTTGCTATGATGCCAAGGTCAAACCGATACCTTCTGCTCCACCAAGAGAAAGTGGTAAATGACGTTACTATAGGATATAGAAATTCTGCCATATACCAAACAGGGGATGAGGTTCGCCATCTTCGGCTTCGGCGAGAGCGCATAGGCGTCTATTCGCCCGAGCAGACACGACTATCGGTCCAAGCAGTTTAGATCGGAGTCGATCCAGTCGTCGGCGACACTCTACCAAATCGGCACGCAGTCCTCCACCAGCCCATTTTTTGACATCCTGCTTCCGTCGGCGGCATAAAAATTCGCCGTTCTCGATTTAAGCCGCCTGATTGGCGAGGCCTTGGGCCTCGCTTGGAGCAATGCCCCGCGTGGCCATGGGCGGCGAGATGCGCGGATCAAGACCGGCTCGGCGCGATCCGCCATATTCGGCCCGTCAGCTCGTCCCTCTTGCCTTTACACCCTCCCTAAGCGACCTTGGGAGCCAGACAGTAGTCCGTGGTAAGCAAAGCGAGGCAGCCGTGAACGACAGCACGATCATCACCGACTCGGTGAAGCGCTTCAAATGGGTGGGTTCCCGCCCGATCCGCCCAGATGGCGTGCCCAAGGTAACTGGCCGAGCGCTGTACGGCGCCGACCTGAAACTGCCGGGGATGCTGTATGGCAAGATCCTGCGTTCCCCGCACGCCCACGCCCGCATCAAATCAATCGACACCTCCGCCGCCGAAGCCCTTCCAGGCGTGAAAGCGATCATGACCGCTGCCGATCTCCCCGAACAAAAATTCGACTACATCGGGCCGGAGCGCGTGGCGGTGAATTTCTGGCACGTCACCCGCAACGTCCTGGCGCGCGAAAAAGCCCTGTATGAGGGTCACGCCATCGCCGCCGTCGCCGCGATCAGCAGCAGCATCGCCGAAGATGCCGCAGCGCTGATCAAGGTGGACTATGAAGTCCTTCCGCACGTCATCGACGTTGATGAAGCCATGGCGCCGGACGCCCCGCTGCTGATCGAGAACATGATCACCCGCGGCATCGAACCGCCACCCACCAAACCGTCCAACATCTCCAAGCGCCTGGAATTTGCCATGGGCGACGTCGAAGCTGGCTTCAAAGAAGCTGACGTCGTCATCGAGAAGGAATTCAAGACCGCCGCCGTGCATCAGGCCTACATCGAGCCGCACGCCTGCGTTGCGAAATACGAGGCCGACGGGCAATGCGAAATCTGGTCCTCCAGCCAGGGCCACTTTCAGATGCGCGCGTTGACCGCGCAGATCATCGGTGCCCGCCTGGGCGATCTGCGCGTCACCCCGGCCGAGATCGGCGGCGGCTTCGGCGGCAAGACGGTCACCTACCTGGAACCTGTGGCCTCCATCCTCTCCAAGAAATCCGGTCTGCCGGTCCGGCTACAAATGACCCGTGAAGACACATTCCGCGGCTCGGGTCCCACTTCCGGCGCGTCGATGTGGGTGAAGATCGGGGTCAAGAAGGATGGCACGATCGTCGCGGCCGACGGCGTCTTCAAATTTCAGGCTGGCGCGTTCCCGGGCTCGCCGGTGATGAACGGCTGTCTGTGCGCCTTCGCTCCGTACGAAATCGCCAACCAGCGCGCCGTCGGTTTCGATGTCATTTCCAATCGGCCGAAGGCGGCGGCGTACCGCGCGCCTGGCTCGCCGATCTCCGCCTTCGCGGTCGAGAGCGTGCTCGACATGTGCGCCAAGGCCATCGGCATGGACCCACTGGAGATACGCTACAAGAATGCCTGCCGCATCGGCACGCCGACCATCGCCGGGCCGAAGCACGCACACGCCGGCTATATCGAAACGCTAGAGGCGCTGATGAAGCATCCGGCGTATCAGGTGAAGCTGGGGCCGAACCAGGGCCGCGGCGTGGCCTCCGGCTATTGGTTCAACGGCGGCGGCGAATCCAGCGCCACCTTGCAGGTGAACGCTGACGGTACCGTCCTGGTGGCGACCGGCAGCCCCGACATCGGTGGCTCCCGAGCCTCCATGGCGATCATGGCGGCGGAGACGCTGGGGGTGGATTATAATACCGTCCGAGCGATCGTCGCCGACACCGCGTCGGTCGGCTACACTCACGTTACCGGTGGATCGCGTGTGACGTTCGCGACCGGCACCGCGGTGGTGGAGGGTGCCAGGACCGTGGTGAAGGAACTGTGCAAGCGCGCCGCCCTGATCTGGGGCGTGGACGAGGAAGGCGTGGTCTGGGAGGACGGTCACGCCAAGCCGGCCGGCTCCAACGTCGGCGACTTCAAGCCGCTGTCGCTGAAGGAACTCGCGGCCAAGGCGGCGGCGACGGGTGGCCCGATCACCGCGTCCGCCGGTGTCAATGCCGGCGGCCAGGCGCCCGGCTTCTCCTCGCAGTTCTGCGACGTCGAAGTCGATCCGGAGACTGGCAAGGTCACCATCCTGCGCTTCGTCGCCGCCCAGGATGTCGGTCGCGCCATCCACCCCAGTTACGTGGAAGGACAGATCCAGGGCGGTGTGGTGCAGGGCATTGGCTGGGCGCTGAACGAGGAGTACGTCTACAACGCCAAGGGGTTGCTGGATAATCCGGGCTTCCTGGATTACCGCTGCCCGGTCGCCTCCGACCTGCCGATGATCGACGCCGTCCTGGTGGAAGTGCCGAACCCCACCCATCCGTATGGCGCGAAGGGTGTGGGCGAGGTGAACATTTGCCCGCCGATGGCCGCCATCGCCAACGCGATCGACATGGCCACCGGCAAACGGATGACCGAACTGCCGATGTCGCCGCCGCGGCTGCTTGCGGCCCTGTCGGCGTAAAATGGCGCGAGTCGTCTTCACCTCGGGCTTCGCACGCCGTTACACCGACGGCGTGCGGGAGTTCGAGGTGGAGGCGAAGAATCTCCGCGGCGTGCTGAAGGCGATGGACGAACTGTTTCCGGGCCTCGGCGAGCACCTGGAAGATGAAACGACGGTTGCGATCAACGGCGAATATCACGAGACGGGCTATTTCCAGCCCGTTCCGCCCGACGCAGAGGTGTTCTTCATCCCAAGGATCGAGGGCGGGTAGCCGCAACAGCGGGCACGGGTCAACGCGACGGCGGTTCGTCCGCTGAATGATCGGCGGCTCAAGCCCCCATCGTCAAGTGGTATGCCGCCAGAACCGTTCTGATGAAGTGGGTCTGTGTCGGCGGTCTCTTTGATGCCTGAGCGTGTTCGCTGAAGCGGCGCGCAATAATAAACGGCCCGACGCGCAATAGATGGCCATTTCCGGCGCACCTTAGGTGAGACGGCGGCTGCCACGTTCAATCAAGACAAGGCGCATTTTGTCCTCGAGTTGCTGCACCTGCCTGCTCAACGGCGGCTGAGACATGTGCAGGATCTCGGCAGCCCGCGTGAAACGTCCCTCGCGCGCAACTACTAGGAAGCGGCGGAGATGCCGCAGCTCCACTTTATACCTCCTAGGTATCCTACCGACCTATTTAGTCTTGGACCGCGCAAACGGGAAGCGGCAGGAATGCGGCATCAGAGGAAATCAACCTTCCAGGTATCAGATAAAGAGCCAGGGTTGAAAGACCACCCCAGCTGGCGAAACGAAAATCACGGAGGATGTAAAATGAGTGAATCCCTAATGAACACCAATGAAGTGAAGGATCTTATCACCAAGGTCAGCGGCTTGACCAACGACGCCGGTAACCCGCGGATGAAGCGCATCATGCATCGGTTGGTATCCGACCTGTTCCGCACCATTGAAGATTTTGACGTCCAGCCCGACGAATTCTGGTCTGCCGTCAGCTACATCACCGCACTCGGTCAGGCGAACGAAGCGGCACTGCTGGTGCCTGGTCTCGGCATCGAAACCTTCCTCGATCTGCGCATGGATGAGGCGGAGCGTAAGGCGGGCATCGAAGGCGGCACGCCGCGCACGATTGAAGGCCCGCTTTATGTCGCCGGTGCACCGTTGTCCAAGGGCGAAGTGCGGCTCGATGACGGCAGCGAGCAGGGCGAAACCCTGTTCATGGACGGGCAGGTGCGCGACATGGACGGCAAGGCGGTCGCCGGCGCCATTGTTGATGTGTGGCATGCCAACACCCTCGGCGGATACTCGTTCTTCGATCCGTCGCAGCCGAAATATAACCTGCGTCGGCGCATCGAAACCGATACCGAGGGACGCTACAGATTCCGCTCGCTGCTGCCCTCGGGTTACGCCTGCCCGCCGGATGGCCAGACGCAGAAGTTGCTGGATCAGCTTGGCCGGCACGGTCACCGCCCGGCGCATATCCACTTCTTTGTGTCGGCACCGAACTACCGCAAGCTGACGACCCAGATCAACATCGACGGCGATGCGTACCTGCACGACGACTTCGCTTTCGCCACCCGCGATGGCTTGATCCCGCACGTGCGGCGTTCGACCGATCCGGCGGCCATCAACGCCCGCGGACTGAACGCGCCGTTCGCCGAGATCACCTTCGATTTCGTTCTGCACCCGGAGAGCGCTGCCGCACCGAAGACCGAGGTGACGCGGGCGCACGCCGAAGCCGCCTGACCCGGAGCCCGGCCGTCGATCGCGGCGGCCGAGTTTCCTTTCGCGCCTGTTTCGGAGCCACACATGCCCGACACTCCCCTCTCCATTCCTACCCACCTGCGGCGCGATCTGACGATCAACGAGATCAAGAGCACGATCGTGGATGTGCCGACGGTTCGGAAGCACAAGCTGTCCTCGCTGTCCGTCACGGCACAAAGCTACGTCATCGTCGAGTTGCGTCTCGCCAACGGAGTGATCGGCATCGGCGAAGGCGCAACCCTTGGCGGCCCGCGCTGGAGCGAGGAAAGCGTCGAGAGCATCAAGGCGACAGTTGATACCTACCTGGCACCCGCTCTGATCGGCGCGGCAGCGAATCGCTTCGAAGCAGCCCGGGCCCGTATGGACGGGGCAGCGAAGCGCAATAACGCCGCCAAGGCCGCCATCGAAAGCGCGCTGTTCGACGCCGTCGGCAAAACCCTTGGCGTGCCTGCCGTGCAGCTTCTGGGCGGCGTGGTGCGCGAAAGCGTGCCGGTGTTATGGACGCTTGCCTCCGGGGATCCCGCCCAGGAGATCGAAGAGGCGGAAAAGAAAATCGCCGCCCGTCTGCACAATACCTTCAAAGTCAAGATTGGCGCACAATCGCCCGAAGCCGACATGGCACGCATGAGGCGCCTGGCCAGCGCCCTGGAAGGGCGGGCGACCCTCATCGTTGACGCCAATCAGGCATGGGACGAAACCACCGCGCTACGCTGTCTGCCAATCCTCGCAGAGATCGGCGTCACCCTGGTCGAGCAGCCGCTTCCGGCCTGGAACATTTTGGGCATGGCGCGCCTGCGCGCTCGCTCCACCCTGCCACTCATGGCCGATGAGTGCGTGTTCTCGATCCACGACATGCTGGATGTCGCACGTGCGGGGGCCGCCGACGTGGTCTCGCTGAAGCTGGTTAAGCACGGCGGTCTGCTGGCGACGCGCGACGTCGCGGCCGTCGCTGGGGCAGCAGGTATCGGCCTCTATGGCGGTTGCCTACTGGAGAGTTCTATCGGAGCAGCAGCTCATCTGCATGTCTTCGCGGGACTGCGTGATCTCGCTTGGGGCTGCGAGCACTTCGGCCCACAGATCCTTACAGGTGACCTGGTGACCGAACCGCTGCGCTTCGAGGATTTCCACATTCATCTGCCGACCGGTCCTGGACTCGGCGTCACACTCGATCCGGAACAACTGCGGCGTTATGCGCGACAATAGGAGAAAGTGCGATGTTGTATTGCGTCCAGATGGACGTCCGCATTCCATACGATTTGGACTCTTCGCAGGCCAATACCCTGAAGGCCGATGAAAAGACTCGGGCGCAGGAATTGCAGCGCGCCGGCAAGTGGGTCCATTTATGGCGGGTGGCTGGACGTTACGCCAATGTCAGCGTTTTCGACGTGGCGGATCACGATGAACTGCACGCCACCCTGTCCTCACTTCCGCTGTTTCCCTTCATGGACATCATCGTGACGCCGCTCGCCCGGCATCCTTCAACAATTGAGTGAGCACGGGGCCGCATAGCATGTCTTGGCGGCCATCTTGGCATCCACTATTTTTTCGTATAAGAAACGATGGTATCATTATATGATAACGTCGAGATTGACCGATGTTTCGCCGTCACTGCTACAAATAATTGATGGACTTCTCGCCTCGTTCATAATCACAGGGAGTAAAACATGACCAGGACATTGCGAATTG
This sequence comes from uncultured Pseudomonadota bacterium, assembly GCA_963832865.1. GTDB lineage: Bacteria > Pseudomonadota > Alphaproteobacteria > Acetobacterales > Acetobacteraceae > Rhodopila. Next base: position 117,445 of record CAWHWH010000018.1, on the reverse strand, counting down.
CGATCGTCGGTGGCGGCATCGGCGGTCTAACACTGGCGGTCGCTCTGCGACAGCGCGGCATCGAAGCCGACGTGTACGAGCAAGCGCCGGAGTTGGCCGAGATCGGCGCTGCCGTTGCGCTCTCGGCCAACTCCAACCGGGAACTTCGCCGGCTAGGCATTCTCGAGGCGCTCGCGGTCCGTCTCGACCGAGCCAAGCGAGCTCATCTACCGCAACTGGCGGGATGCCGGCCGCGTCGCGGCGCATCCGGTTCATGAGAACATGAATTACCAGCGACTCTGCGATGCGCCCTACTACGGGATTCATCGTGCCGATCTGCAGCGCATCCTGAGCGGCGCGCTGGGCGGCACCGGGCTACATCTTGATCATAGGCTGACCGAGATCAGGGACCTTGGCGGCGCGACCGGCCTGAGCTTCGCCAACGGGCGAACCATTGAGGCGGACCTCGTTGTCGGCGCGGATGGTGTGCGCTCCCTCGTTCGCCGCTTCATCACCGGCCGGGACGACACGGTCTACTCAGGGACGAGTGCGTTCCGCGGCATCGTGCCCGTGGCGAAGCTGCCGACGCTGCCTGACCCCAAGGCGATCCAGTTCTGGATGGGGCCGGATGCCCACCTCCTGCATTATGCGATCGGAGGCAACGCCGATTACGTGAATTTCTTCGCTGTCGTCGAGTATCCGAAGGTCTGGCCGCATGCCGACAAGTGGCTGGACTCCGTCGAGCCGGGCGAGGCTACGGCCGCGTTCAAAGGCTGGCATCCGGCGGTAATCGAGATGGTTTCGCAACACCTGCCGGTGCGCTGGGGGCTGTTCGGAACGCGGCCTTTGCTGCACTGGTATCGCGGCGGCGTCGTCATCCTTGGCGACGCCGCGCACGCGATGCTGCCGCACCACGGCCAAGGCGCCAATACAACCATCGAGGACGCGATCACTCTGGCGGAACTCTTGCCCGGAACAGCTCCCGACGGGCTCGGTCCGATTCTCGCGCAATACCAGTCGCTGCGCCGCGCCCGGACTCGCAAAATCCAACGCAGCTCCTGGATCACCAATGCGTTGCTGCATTTGCCGGATGGTCCGCAACTTGCGGAACGCGATCGGCTTGTGGCGCGGTTCCCGGAGGATTTCGGCTGGATCCACCAGTTCGACGCGCTCCAAACGGTCCGGAACGCGATGCAGACGCAGCCTCACCCCGCTCCCGCACATACCTGAGGAGGTCACTATGCAGCGAATCGAAATCGAGACGGCGTTCACCGAACTCCTTGCAAACATCGCGGGAATTCAACCTGGCCAGATCGCCCGCGACTTGCGCTTCGAGAAGCTCGGCTTGGACTCGCTCGCCAAAATCGACCTGGCGGTCGCGGCCGAAGATCGCTTTGGTATTGCCATCCCGGATGAGGACCTCGAACGGTTCGTCGACATCGGCGACCTTCTGGATTACGTCCATCGAGCCACCGCATGAGAGTTCATGGCGCCGCCCGTTACTGGAAATCATATGGTGCCGGCATAACAAATAAGTAGAAGTGATCAGCTCGGCATCGTGCCGGCTGCTACCCGGAAGAAGAAATATGAGAAAAATCTTTGCCGTGCTTGCGCTGACCGGTCTCGTCATGAGCGTTCCGGCCTTTGCGGACGACATGAAGTTGCCGGAGTTGAAGAGGCAGCCGACACCTCAGGCAGTGCTCGATGAACACCTCGATGCGCTCAACAAATGTGACTGGAACCGTATCATGGCACAGTTTCCGGACGACGTTGAATTCATGCTGCCGAATGGAGCGTGGATCAAGGGACGCACCGCGGTTGGCAAAATGTTTGTTGGGTTCTGCAAAGATCACAAGGACGGCGGCTTTAAGGGAGCAACCTTCATCCCGGAAGAATCCGTTTCTGTCGGTGATACAATTAGCGTGTCTTGGCGCGTGGAGGCCGATTGGCTCGCCGAGCCATACAAAGGTGCCGATGCCTATGTGACTAAGAACGGAATGATGCAGCTTATAGTCACGACGTTCAAGCCCGCAGACATGAAGTTTAAGAAGTAACGGTCGTGACCGGCGAGACTGCTTATTACTGACAACACTAAGGAGATAATCAATGGCGACGCGGTTTCATCACATCAACTTCTGCTCCAAGAACCCCCTGGAGCTGGACAGCTTCTACAAGGACGTGCTTGAGCTGGGCGAAACATCCTACGACCAGATCAAGGATCAAGGATATGCCGGACGTGTCGCCTTCCTGACGGATGGCACGAGCGAAATGCATCTTTCTACCCTGGACCTGAATGTGTCGTTCCGGACAGGGCAGGCCATCAACCCCCTCGAGCGTGGCCATACTGCGTTCCGGACCGACGATATCGAGGGGGTCAAACGCCGTCTGACAGCGCGCGGCGTTCCGTTCTCCGACTACGGGACCTGGGCCATCCCCGGGTGGCAGCAGATCTTTTTCCATGATCCGGAGGGTAACATCATCGAGGTCCACCAAGTCGGCGAACCCGCAAGCTAGGCGCGGGACCGGGCCTGCCCTGAAGCTGCGGTCACGGTGCGGCGACCGTGGCGCTGTCTGCCACCTGTCGTGATAGCCGGGGGGCGCCTTCAGGCGGTTAGGGGTGCACTAAACGGGCAGGACCCGGATGCTGGCCGCGAGCCGCTCGGAGCGGCGCTTGAACACCACTTTGTCACCACCGATCGTGCAAGGAGTATGTTGCAACGCAGCACGTGCGCCGGGGGATGCCTGGAATGGTACCGCGCCAGGGTCACCATCACGTCAGCCTAGGGCATGTCGCGACCTCACTGGGCGAGCGGAAGGTCCACTTCCCGCCACAGAATGTTAGTTATGCTTGTATTTTAGGTTAGTTTGCGTTAGAACATCGAGTGAACGAACCGCGTCTGAAGCCGCCACAGCTTGGAGTCCGCACCATGATCGCCCATTGCCCAACCGTCGCTGTAACGGAACAGGCCGCCTTATGAGCCTCATTCTGACCGGAAACGGCAATCAGATCGCGATGGCTGCTCCCGGACGACCCATGCTCTTGGGGGCATCGTCCGGCGTTGTGACCCCCATCGTCGCCGCCCCCCTATCCGGGGTCCCCGGCTTGGCAGGATGGTGGGACGCCAGCCTGCCAACCGGCATGCTCAGTACGTCCGGCACACCGTTGACCGCGTTTGGCGCGCCGGTCGCTGCGGTTGCGGACAAATCCGACGCCACGATGGCGCTGAACGTGTGGCACGCCGCATCCGCCGGCACCACGCGACCCGTCGCAACGCCGCGCCTGAACGGGTTGTTGGGCGGCCTTGGCCTCAACACGATCATTCCCCCCATGCTGCCGCCATCTGGCCAGCAACTCCCTCTGATGGACCCAGACCAAGGCCTCATCAGTGCCGCAATGGCGATGGGCTCCTCCACCGCCTGGACCCTGTTTCTGGTATGGTCACGCCCCAACTGGCGGCAGAGTTCCAACGCCGCGTCGATCCTGCTGAGCGTCGGCGGCACTTCGATCCTTGCTGGCGACAACAACGGCGGCGGCGGTCGCCTCGTGCTGTTTCCGGGCACACAACAGACCGTTCTGACCTCGACATTCGCGCGCCGTCATACCCACGCCGTGATCCTGCGCAACACGCCCGGCGCCGGCGTTGATGTCTGGCTCGATTCAACCCAGGTCGCCACCGCCGCCCCCAATCCCATGGCATCCGCGCTCAGCGCGCCGCTGCTGTTCCTCCACAACGGCGCCGCCGCAGGGGGCGCAGAATGCTGGTTCCACGAAGCCGCCGTGTGGGATAACGCGTTGCCGATCAGCGCGATCAATGCCGTCCTGAACTACGAGATGCGGTGGATAACCGGCCCACGTAAGGGCATCCAGATCCTCATCACCGGTCAGTCAAATAGCGGCAATGGCTTGCTCGACGGCGCCTGGCACCTGCTGGCCCAAGGCGTTGCCTGGCATCTCGGCGCCTTGGGCTTTGGCGTGGTTGCAAACTACGGCAGCCCTCCCGGAGGCGCGACCTGCATCCACGGTGAGGCCATCTATCCGGTGCCGGCGCTTGGCCTGTCCGGCTCATTTCTTACCAATCCCGGGGACGGTAGCGATCCGTCCACTTGGAACCTCGGCGCCGACGGCGAGTCTCTGCAGGCCTGGATCCAGGTAAACACCGCCGCCGAGGACGCCGCGGATATCGCCGCCATCTTCTGGCCCTGGTCCGAGACCGACAGCACCCGCCAATACAGCGAAAAGGCGACATACGAGGCCGCGGCCCGCCGTCTGTTGTCGCTCGAGCGAGACATGCTGAACCGCACCGCCGCGTCCTTGCCGCAGGTCTGGTGGTCGGCGATCCCATACAACTACGACAACAACAACCCCGGGGCTCAGATGCAGCGGGAGGTCGTGGCAGACATGGTCGCCGACTCCACCCAGAACGTCAGTGTGGTTCTGCCGCAGACGACTGACGCCATGCCGCGAGCGATCGGCGGAAATTCGGCGCTGGTCTTCAACCCGGCCACAGGAGTCTTCAGTGGCGGTGACGGATGGCATCGCGATCTTCCGGACAATCAGCGCTTCGGCATGTTGGCAGCCCCGCTGGTGGCGCGCGCAATCCTCGCGTCGGAGGGAGGCGACACGATCACAGCCATCCCGACCGGCGTTCCCGCCGCTGGCGGTCCAGTGTTGACCCACGTATACCGACAGACCAATACGAGCTTGGTCGTGACAGTACAGCACGATTGCGGAACAGACCTGATCGTACCGGCCACACTGGCCGCGCTAGGTACCGGATGGGCGGTGATGGATGGCGGTTCGGTGGCGACGCCGGGCACGATCGTCAATGCGACTGCCTGCGTCCGGCTCAATGCGACGCAATTGCAGATCATCCTGGCGCAGGCTCTGGTCAATACGAGCGCGGACTGCCTGCTGTTCTACCCCTATGGCATCGCGACGATTGGCCGCGGCAATGCGGTGACGGACAATCTGTCGCAGGTCACGCCGCCAACCGGGTGGAATATCGCTGCTGATCTCGGCGCCGCTACGGGCGTTGCGGCAGCGTTCGTCAGCAGCGCGGCCGCGGTCGAAGCCGCTACTCCAGGCGACGTCATCACCACGCCATGGAGCTTCAACATGCCCGTCCACATCCCGATGTCGACTGCGTCGGGTATGATTTTGAGCGACACGCAATAAGCCTGCCGGCCTGTCATCCCCGGGCGTCGATAGCCGCCGCTTAGAACAGGCGGCTGTCGCGTCGCTGGTCTCGGCGCCAAATTTCGGCGCCCGAGCCGGGCAAACTCAGTGCTGGTCTATCCCTCTCCAAAGTGGGCGATTTCAAGCCACCGTCACTGAAGAAACTCACAGCCAAGGCGGCGGCGACCGGAGGCCCGGTCACGCATCTGCTGGCGTCAATGCAAGACCGTGCGATCGAGCGCGCACATCCTCGTCCGAGGCATCAACCTGCACGCCCTGAAAGACCGCACCTTCCGCCTCGGTTCCGCGCTCCTGCTCAAAACCGGCGAGTGCCATCCATGCTCCCGCATGGAGGAAAACCTCGGCCCCGGCGGCTACAACGCCGTCCGCGGCCACGGCGGTATCACCGCCCGAATCATCACCGCCGGCCAGGTCCACCTCGGCGACCCTCTCGACGCCGTAATCAACCTCGACCTACCCTGACCCAATGGACCTTCCATCTCCCCTCAACGCTGTCGCGGCCATCCTCATTGCCGCCCTACTCGGGGGAGCCATCGGTGCGGAGCGAGAATGGCGCCGCCATCCCGGAGGACTTCGATCCTCCGCCCTGGTCGCCGCCGCGGCCTGCGTTTTCGCCCGGGTTGCCGTCGTGTATGGCGGAACCAATCCAGGCGCCGGCTTGGGCGCCATCGCCACGGGCATTGGGTTCCTCGGCGCCGGGGTTATCATGCACGAGGGCACCCAGGTGCGAGGATTGTCGACCGCCGCCACCTTCTGGGCGGTAGCCGCGATCGGGGCCGCAACAGGGGTCTACGAGTACGCCCAGGCGATCACGCTGACCGTGGTCGTGTTCTTCGCCCACGTCGCCCTGCGCTGGCTCTCCGCCTGGATCGAGCGCAAAGCACCCCCCGAGGACCCAGGGCCGCGCTAAAGCTAAAGCAACCCCTTCACCCGCAGCAACCCGAACGCCGCGATCGTCATCGCCTCTCGTATCGTTCCGTGCCGGATCATCGCCTCAAAATTTCCCAGCGTGAAGCTCCGGCAAATCATGTCCTGCTCGCTGACCTCCCGCTCGGTCTCGCCCTGCGACAGATCCGTCGCGAGGAAAATGTGGCCACGCTGGTTGCAGTAGCCCGGCCCCTGGAAGATCTCGCCCGTATAGATCATACGGCCCGCAATCAACCCGGTCTCCTCACGCAATTCACCGGCGGCCACCACCGCCGGGTCAGCCCCGGGCGCCTGCTCCCACATCCCCATCGGGAACTCCCACATCCGAGCACTGACCGGATACCGGAATTGCTCGACCAACGTCACCCGCCCGTCCTGCACCGGTGCGACAACCACGAAGTCGGACCGCTCAACCACGCCATATAGCCCATCAGAGCCGTCCGGGTGCCGGATCCGATCCTCCCGCACCCGGGTCCAACGGTTCTCATAAGCAACGCGGGTAGAAAGGGTAACGTAAGGACTGGTCATTGCGCCGAACTGCCTGCGAGCTATTGTGCAAAGCAGCATAACACGTCACGGCTCGCCTACCCACCATGATGCGCCTCGATCCGGTAGCCGTCGGGATCAACCACGAACGCGGCGTAATATTCGGGACCGTAATCGAGACGCAGCCCCGGCTGCCCATTGTCCCGCCCGCCCGATCGAAGCGCCGCCGCATGAAATGCGTCGACCCCCTCCCGAGACGGCGCGGCGAAGCAGAAATGCAACCCGGATGTCTCATCCGGCTGCACGGGACGCGCCACCCCGTAAAGCCACAGTGACGTCTCAGTGCCCCCATACCCCAGCATCGCCGGGTCCTGATACAAACAGCGGTATTCCAACGGCTGCAAAACCGCGTCATAGAACCGCTTCGCCGCCGCGATATCGGAAACGCCGATCGAGACATGATCGAGCATCGGTTTAACCGCCGGCACGACCGTCCGCCGCGCTAGGAATCGCGCCTGAAGCTGCCATGTCGCCCCATCGTCCAACGAACGCTCACCCAGCCAGCAAAACGAATTCTTCGTAATGTCGCTGAACCGCCAGCGGATCGCTTCGTCGGCCTCGTTGCGGCCTTCCTGGACGATATCCGCCCCCTGAGCCCGCCCGATCTGCCGCGTGAAATACTGCTTCAGCGGGTCGCTCCAGAGGATATGCCAGGCGTCCAGGTTCGGATCGTAAACCCGAAGTGTCGTGCCGTGAAAGAACCCGGGCAGGATCCATACGTCCTGGATCGCCCGCCCCTCCAGCACCCAGCCGGCATGAATGTGGCCCTGAACATCGTGTCGCGACCCATCAGCGGCATGCACTGTCCCCTCCATGGTCCAGTCGCCGGTCAGCCAGCCATATAGGCCCATCTTGTCCGCCCGATCGCGGGCCGGTCCGGCGCTTTGCAAAGCCTCGAAAAAGCTCATGTTCAAACTCCTCTGGTTGTCGAACCGAGGCCGAACGCTATCGATCGCCCCTGGGCGGCGCTTGGGAAAAGTTGCTATTCTTGGCGCATGCAAATGCGCGTCGAGACAATGGCGTCAGGCCCGGGCTGGCGCGTCCACGACATCCTGTGCTCAGCCGGTCCGCGCGACCGGCCGTTCGAGGAACAACATTCGTCCGTCTGCATCGCTGCCGTGACGCAGGGCAGCTTCCGTTACCGCACGACGCAAGGCGACGCGACATTGGCCCCAGGCGCCGTCCTGTTGGGCAACCACGGTCACTGCTTCGAATGCGGCCATGAGCACGCCGCCGGCGACCGGTGCCTGTCGTTTCTGTTCGAGCCTGGCTATTTCGAAACAATCCTGTCGGCCGTCCCCGGCGTCCGGTCCGACGGCTTCCCGATCCCCCGCCTGCCGCCGCTGATGGCCCTCACGCCGATTATCGCCTCAGCCGAATGGGCGCGGACCGCGGGCGATGCCGATGCACTCGAGGAAATCGCGCTCGGCATCGCCGGCAGAGTGGTGTCCCTGCTCGCCGATCATGCGCGATCCCCTTCCGCGCCATCGCCGCGGGATCAACGGCGAATTGCCGCGGTCCTGCGCCGGATCGAGAGAGAGGCTCACCTCCCGCTGAACCTTGCCGATCTGGCCCGAGAAGCGTCCATGAGCCGCTACCATTTTCTGCGAACCTTTCGCCACGTCGTAGGCCTCACGCCACATCAGTTCGTACTACGCACCCGGCTTCACACCGCCGCGGTCGAACTTCGCCGCTCGGTCCGCCCAATTCTCGACATCGCGTTGGACGCGGGCTTCGCCGACTTGTCCACATTTAATCGGCGGTTCCGAGCCACGATGGGCGTCACACCAGGCACCTATCGGGGAGTGCGATGACCCTCGGGATCATCCCGGCGCTCCTCAGTCGCCTCGGGACCGCTACGAACCTCGCTCTTTGGGCCGACCTTCCGTCTTGACCACCGTCCTTCGGCGCAATCGGGTGTTCGGTTTGACTTGGCGGCGAATCGAGCGCGCCAGTGTCGTTCGCCTGCGAGCCTTGCGATCTGGCGCGAACCAGATCACGCTCATCCCGAAGCAAGAAGGGGAAACGACCATGGCGCGACTCCCACTGATCACAAGCAAGGACCAGCTTGCACCCGAACACCATCCGATCGCCGACGCCATCATCGAAAGCCGCGGGTCGCTTCAGGGTCCGTTCTCAGTCTTCCTGCATAGCCCGGAACTGGCAGAGCGGATGGCGCACCTGGGGGCCTACGTGCGGTTTGAGGGTTCGTTGGACATGCGGGTGCGTGTGCTCGCGGCGATGACGGTCGCGCGGGAGTTCGAGGCAGCGTATGTCTGGGGCGCACAGACCGGCATAGCGCGGAAGCGGGGCGTGGCGGAGACCACGATCGCGGCCATTCGGGAGAACCGCTCGGATGGGGTGCCGCCCATGGATCTGGCCGTGATCGAATTCACTCGTGCCCTGCTGCGCCAGCATCGGGTCAGTGAAGCGGCGGCGGCGGCGATGCGGGAGCGGCTTGGGGACGACGAGTTCATCCAACTCACCGGCGCTATTGGCTATTACAGCATGTTGGCAATGACAGTGAACGCCGCTGAGATGGCACCCGCGCCGGGCGCCGACGTGCTGTGATGCTTGGCACGCCCGGCTTCCACCACCCGCAACTGAATTCGGTCGATCCGGATGAGGCGACCGATTTCTATGTGCGGCTGTTCCGCCGCTATCTGCCAGCGCCACTTCGCGCATTTGTCGATTTCATTCAGGTCCGGGAAGGATGAATGAGCGCGGATGATTGGGCGATCGCCGCCATCGGCCGGAGTTCGGAGTGCTTGATGCGAACGTGAATGCGGCGCTGTCTTATCTCGGACGCCGAATCCAGACCCGGCTCGGCGGACGCGATCCCCGGCCGCGTGTGCGGGCGGCCTGAACAAAGACGGAGGAAACGATGACGACTTTGGCCGATGTTCTGGAATCCTCTGAACTTCAGAAGGTCGCGAGCGGCTTCTTGTTCACCGAGGGTCCGCTTTGGCATCCTGACGGGTTCTTCTACTTCGTCGACCTGCCGTCAAATCTGCTCTATCGCATGTTTCCCGGACAGCAGCCCGAAAAGGTTCGTGATACCCAGGGCGGTAACGGTACAACGTTCGACCTGCAAGGACGGCTGCTCAACTGTGAGGGCGACGCCCGTCGGGTGGCGCGGACCGAGCATGATGGGACAGTAACGACGCTGGTCGATCGTGTCCAAGGAAAGCGTCTTAGCCGGCCGAACGACGTAATCTGCCACTCCAACGGGTCGATACTTTTTACCGATCCAGACTTTCGTGTTCCTCTTGAACACCGCGAGATCGGCCACGCGGCGGTCTATCGGGTCGCACCGGACGGTGCCGTGTCGGAAGTGGTTCGGTGCGAATATCCTAACGGGCTGGCGTTGTCTCGCGACGAGCGGACGCTGTTTGTCGCCAATACCAGATGGACACAGTATATTCACGCGGTGGAACTGGATTCCTCGGGCCATATGGTGCGACGGCGCATCTTCGCCGACATGTCGGCTGATGGCACGAATGGCGTCCCCGACGGAATGAAAATCGACGAGTTGGGGCGGGTGTTCTGCACCGGCACCGGCGGTGTGTGGGTGTTCGACCCGGACGGCACACGCGTCGGAATCATCGAAATGCCCGAGGTATGCGCGAACATCGGCTTCGGCGGTCCGGATCTGCGGACCTTGCTGCTGACCGCAACGACCTCGGTCTATACTTTGCGGACGAAGGCGCCCGGATTGCCGCACCCCTGCTACAAGGTTCAGGCGGGGTAATTCGTTACTCCTCAGCCCAGGATATCAGCGCAGGGTGCGCGCCAGAAAGAACCGCATCATCTCGCCGGTCGCATCCGGTCCGAGTGGGTCAGTGTAGGAACCATCGGGGCTGCCGCCAAACCAGGCATGGCCGGCGCCATGAACCACCCATTTTTCCACCACTACGTCGCCATCGCGATTTAAATGCAGCGTCCGGCTGTAGGCGTGGCCGCCCGGGACCTTCCCCGATTGAACCTGGGTTCGCAGTGATTCGTCCCCGATCGACTGCGCGATGACGGCATCACCGTTCCGGGGGTGCACCGTGGTATCCTTTTCGCCGTGAAAAACAACGGCTGGCACTACACGTTTCCGATCAGCTCGGGCTCGGCCATCGGCCCCACGCCGCATTGCCGCGAAGGCCGATGACATGTCGCGCGCCGCGCCGCACGCCAACCCCGAGTGCACGCCGATCGCGGCATAAAGCTCCGGATATGCGTCGCCCATGATCGCGGCGGCCGCGCCTCCCGCCGACAATCCCGCGATATAAACCCGGCGCGGGTCGACCGCGTATTCGCGCATGATCTCACGCGTGATCCCGGCAATCACCGAAGGTTCCTCGCCGTTGCGTTGCTGCTCGGCATGGTTGAACCAGTTCCAGCACTTTTGCATGTTGGCGCCCCTCGTTTGGCCGGGATACGCCACCAGGCAGGTGTGCGCCTCCGCCGCGACGTTCATCCGCGTTCCGGCCGCGAAGTCGTCGGGCGACTGGGTGCAACCGTGCAGCATGACAATCAGCGGAACAGGCCGCCCGCGATAACCTGTTGGTATGTACAATTTGTAAGGCCGGCTGCCGATTTGACTGCTGAACGTCTTCGCCAGGAACTGCCCGGCCTCCGGCCCGCTATCCGAACGCCTCTGTGGGTCGGCCGAGCGCGACATCGTGCGGTCAGCCGTCGTCGCTGCCTTCAGGCCGTCGCGCAGAAATTGCTTGATAGAGCTTAAGTCGATCGGACGATCCGCCGTCGATCCTGGGCTGGTCGTGCTCAAGCTGTCGCGCAAATGTTGCTTGATCGAGCTCAGATCGATCGGGCCGCCACTGCGCGTCAGGTGCTTGAATTGCCGCATGACATCCGGCAGGGAATACTTCATATTCACCACTTTCACTATAGGATCAGCAAGACTTTGTCAGTGCATGCGGTCGGCTAAAGCGCCGCGGACCTCAGCGCTGGCATGCAACGCACCCAGTACCGTTATCGAACCGATCGACGCTCGGGCAAGTTCGACGGTCACGTCGGAAGCAATCGTGGCAAGGCCGAGCACATTGATGTGGAGCATTTCGCCGCGATCCCTGGCGGCTTCGAGGTCCAGACGCGTGTAGTGGCAGATACCAAGGGCAAGGGTCTTCCTCGCGACCGATTGCCGCACCACATCAGCATGCCGGTCCAACTGATTGCGGATCGCCGTTCGAATGAAATCCGTGCGGTTGGCGTAAAACCCGTCCCGCACCATCAGATCGATGTGACCGAGGTCCACAAACCCGAGGTTGATCGTGATTTTCTCGCTGTCCACGCCCCTCGGCCGCAATTCCTGTACATTCGCCATACCATCCGTCCACCATCTACCAGGATGGTATATGGAGGCCAGCTCGCCGCTTGCAAGTGCACTTGCTCGGCTGGCACGCCTGCCGATAATCACGGTGTCAGGGCAGAGTTCACCCGAAAGAGTCCAGCCTCACCCTGACCAGGTCGCTTGGCTTCCGGCAAGTCACCGCCGAAAGATCACCACCTCACTGTTTGGCGGGTGTCCGAAGGCTGAGGATATACGCCGAAACGTCGGCGATCTCTTGTCGGCTCAAGTGCAAATCCGGCATCCGATGATGTGGCGTCTGTAGAAACACATCCAGTGCCATTGGGGTGATCGAAGTCTCCGCCGCAATGGCTCGGAACGGGGGTGCGCCGGTGCTGGTGCCCTGAGACTGGCCGGGGGAGACGACATGGCAGCTGCTGCACCACGTCTCGGCAATATGGCGCCCAGCATCCACGTCGCCGACGTCTTGCGCAAGCGCAAGCCGTGAAGATGCCATCAACAGAAGCAGCAGAACGGCGATGCCGCCGATTGAATACCGAGCAGTCTTGCGATCGACCATTTTTGTTCTCACCACCGTTCCGCGAATACCAAAGAAAGATACAGATTCCCTCTCGTAAAAGATAGGCGACCAAAGCATCCCGTCCCCCGCAACCGGCTACGAGGCGCTTGCCCCACGGCCATTGACCAGCAGCATCGATATGATAACGACACCGTAAATAACCCGCCGGCTCGCCTCCGGCATCTGCATCACAGACAGCATCGACGCCAGCAGGCTGATCACCAGCACCCCGGCCACGGTCCCCAGATAACTGCCGCGCCCGCCCAGAATGTTCGTGCCGCCGAGCACCACGGCCGCGACCGCGGGCAGCAGATATTCGTCCCCCATGCCCTGGTAGGACTGATCGAGCCGCCCCGCGATCAGCACGCCCCCGAGCGCGCTGGTCAGTCCTGAAATCATGAAGCAGGTCATCACGACACGCGCCGTTGGGATGCCCGAAAGATACGCCGCCCGTTCGCGATTGCCGATCGCGTAGATCTTGCGGCCAAACGGCGTTCGCCGCAGCAGGACGACCAGCAGCGCCGAACCGGCCAGCCACACCCACAGGATGTTCGGCACGCCGGCGATGCTGCTGTCCTTGCCCAGGACTCCGCATCAGCGGGGACGCCTTGGTCTGCGGCGCGAAGCCTCCGGTGTAGATGACCGCCAGCCCCAGCAGCACCGCGTTCGTGGCCAGGGTTAGGATCATCGATGGCAGCCGCAGATAGGCGACGCCAAATCCGTTGAACAGCCCAATCGCCATACCAACCGCCAGGGCGAGCGGGATCGCCAACCCAACCCACGGATCACCCATCCCCGCCAGCGTCGTCGCCGTCATGGCCGTGACCGTCATCGTCCAGGGGATCGACAGGTCGATGTGGCCAAGCAGGATCACCACCATCTGCCCCGCCGCAACGATGCCCAGAAAAGCCGCGATCCGCAGTTGCAGCACCAGATAGGCCGGCGACAGGAAGGCCGGCAAATAGTAGCTGCCGATCAGCAGAACCACGACGATGGCGCCCACAGCCACCAGCACGGAATTGTCCAATCCACGGATCAACGGCCGGCTCGGATCGCTGCGCGCGGTCTCCTGCGCGCTGAGCAGTTCCAGCCGGTTGCGATTGGCCAGGATGCGGATCGCGCCGAGCCCGATCGCCACCATCAGCACCATGCCCTCGAACAGCGGCTGCGCCAACGGCGAGACTCCGGCGAACAGCAACAGGCCGCTGATGGCGCGCAGCGCGTAGGCCCCGAATATCGACCCCATCACCCCGCCGCTGCCGCCCAGCAGCGAGGTGCCCCCGATGACCACCGCGGCGATCGACTTCAGGGTATAATCGGCGCCCACCTGCGCATCGCCCGACAGTGTCTGCAACGCTAGGAACAGCCCGCCGCAGGCCGCCAGCAACCCCGCCAGCGTATAGGCCGCCAGCCGCGAGCGTCCCACCCGCACGCCCGACAGGAACGCCGCGGCCTCCGACGATCCGGCGGCGTAACCGCCACGCCCGAGCACCGAATTGCGGAATGGCACCCACACCACCAGCAAGACGCCGGCAAGCAGCAGCAGGGAAGTCGGGATCACGCCGAAGGTTTCGTTGGTCAGCAGGTCGCCGAGATCCTCGTCGATGCTGCCGCCCGGGATTGGGCGCAGCAGGTACGCGATCCCGGTGAAGATCGCACCGGTCGCCAGCGTCGCGATAATCGGTTGGATCCTTCCAGCGACGACGACCACGCCGTTGAAAAATCCGCAGGCGGCGCCGGCGAGCAGTGTCACCGCGATGCCGCCAACGATCTGCGCGGTCGAACCGCTGACCAGATGCGAGGCAACACAATTGCTGAGCGCGAGCACCGATCCGACCGAAAGATCGAGTCCGCCCGTTAGTACCGGCAGCGTCTGCGCCATCGCCGCGAACGCCAGCGCCAGACCCTGATTCGCCGCCGGCGTCGTCACCATGATCGACAGCCCGCGGGGATGCAGAATGAGGAACCCGACGAATAGCACCGCAAACAAAGCCGCAGCGAAGACTGCGCCCTGGTTGCGCCGGGTCGCCCCCAACAACGCGTTCATGCGTTTGCTGCCGCCTCCGCTGGCGCTACTCCAATCGACAGCGACGCCGCGACGATGTTGTTCTCGGTGATGTCCTCGCCAGACAGTTCGCGCACCACTTGGCCGCGATAGATGATCGCGACCCGGTCGCACATCCCGATCAGCTCGTCATAGTCGGTGCTATAGAACAGTACAGTCGTACCAAGATCGGCAAGTTGGCGGATCAGCACATACAGTTCCTGCTTGGTCCCCACATCGATGCCGCGCGTCGGGTCCATCAGCAGCAGAATGCCGGGGTCGGTCGCCAGCCATTTGCCCAGGACCACCTTCTGCTGATTGCCGCCGGACAGCGTGCCGACAGCCCTCGTCGGCGAGGATGTCTTGATCCGCAAGCGCTCGATCGCCTTCGCCACCAGGCGCCGCTCTGCTTGGCCGTCGAGAAACAGGCCCTGGCGCAGCCGGTCGAGCGAGGCGAGACTGAGATTCTCCTGCACTGACAGCGGCAGGAGCAGCCCCTCGGTCTTGCGGTCCTCAGGCACCAGGGCGATCCGAATGGCAGCCGACATTGCCGCCTTCGGTCCGCCGAACGCAACAGGCTTGCCGTCCACCGCCACGCTGCCGCGCACATCTTTCAGCACCCCGAACAGCGCCAGCAGCAATTCCCGTTGCCCCTGGCCGTCCAGTCCGCCAAGGCCGAGGATCTCCCCCCGGCGCACCTCTAGCGAAATCCCTTGCAGCCGGTTGCTCCAGGCGAGACCCTTCACCTCCAGCACCGGCCTTTCCTTCGCGGCTACCGGCGGCGGCTTCGGCGGATAGGTCTGCTCGATCTCCCGCCCGATCATCAGGTTGATGATCTCATGGTGGCTGCGGGTGCCTTCCGGAAACGTTTCGATGTGCCGTCCGCTGCGAAAAACCGAGCAGGTGTCGGCCAGCGCCTCGACCTCGTGCATGCGGTGCGAGATGAACAGGATTGCCGTGCCCTTGTCCCGCAACGCACGCAGCAGCGCATTCACTGTCTCCACGTCGCCGGCGGTCAGCGCGGAGGTCGCCTCGTCCATGATCAGCAGCCGCGGCGCGCGACCCAGTGCCTTGGCGAATTCGACCAGTTGGCGGCGCGACAGCGACAGGTCACTCACCGTCATGCGCGGGTCGATGTCGGGACAGCCGACCTCAGCCAACAGCGCCTCGGCGCGGCGACGCTGCGCCCGATGGTTGATGAACCCGCCGATGCCCGGCGGCCCGGTGATGCAGATGTTGTCGGCTACACTGAGGTCCGGCAACAGCGACAGTTCCTGGAACACGCAGACGAAGCCGTGCCGCACTGCGTCGAGCGGATTGACGAAATGCACCGGCTGGCCGTCCACCTCCATAACGCCGCCGTCGGGCCGCACCGCGCCGGCGACGATCTTGATCAGAGTGCTCTTGCCGGCGCCGTTCTCGCCCAGCACGGCGTGGATGGATCCCCGCCGGCAGGCAAAATCGACGCCGTCGAGCGCGGTCACGCCGCCGTAGCGCTTGCGCACGTCGCTCAGGCGCAGGAACGGCGGATTGGCGGCGTACGGCGGCATGACGCCGTCAGAATTCAGGATCATGCCGCTTCCGCCAGCCCTACGCACGTAGGCTCAGGTATTATCGGGCGATTGCTTCAGCAGTTCGTCGATCGGAATCACCGCATTGCAGGCTGCGATATCGGCGCCATCCTGAAAATTGTCCGGCAGCTTGGTGGAGTAATTCACCCCGTCCTTGAGGTCCTTCGAGTAGGTCGTCGGCACCGGGCAGCTCGATCAGTTGCGGCACCGGGTGACCCTGCAGCTCGGCGATCGCCGCCTGCATCGCGACCACCGCCAACAGCGGCGACTGGACCCGCACGATCGAGGTCCAGCCCTGATCGTGGATCATCCTAAGCGAGCCATTCTCACCCGAGGTGCCGATCGGCACTTTCGGATGCTTGGCGTCATTCAGCGCGTTCATCAGGCCAGTCGCTCCGTGCTGAGTGACGATGGCGGCGAACGGCCCCTGCGTCGCGATGGCATCACTCACGACCTTCTGCACCGTGCCGTCATCCCAGTTGCCGACGACGGTCACGATCTCGATCCCAGGCTTGTTGTCGAACACCTTGTGGAAGCCGATCGACCGGTCGCGGTCGACCGAATTGCCTGGCAGGCCGCGGATCTCCAGCACTTTGCCCTTTTTCTCAGGCATGTTGTCGTACACGAACTGCGCCTTCACTTGTTCGAATTCGACCTGAGGCTCGGTTACCTCGATCACCTGGTCGGTGTCGATGACGTTGTCGAACGGGATCAGCACCACGCCGGCCTTGCGGGCGCGCTTGATGACAGGCTCGAACGAGGTCGGGCTGACCGCGATGGTGATGATGGCGTCGTAGCCAGCGGCGATCAGGTTGTCGATCGCCCCGATCTGTGCCGCGACGTCGGTGCCGGTGGAGACTATTTTGAGCTCCTTGATGTCCTTGGCGTTCTCTGGCCGCGCTGCCCACGCTTTCAGGCCCTGAATCATCTGGATGCGCCAACTATTGCCGGCAAAGCCGTTGGCGAGCGCCAGCTTATAGGGTCCCGGCTTGGCGGTCATCGTCATGACCTTGTGGCCAGGCGCCGGCTTGAAGCATTGCGCGTTGTACGTGTCCTCGGCCCACGCGCCGGCGCTTCCGAGCGCCAATCCCCCCAAAAGCCCGGTCGCCATCGAACAAGCCAGCCACGATCTGCGAAGCCGCATTTTCTTTCCTTCCCCATGTGCAGTTACGTTTTCCGCAACCGGTTGTATCGCGGGTCGGTCAGATTGCGCGACGACCGCGAGCGATGACCATTGTGAGCGTGGTTAAGGTGCATATGCAAGCCGCCACTCCATTAGTGACGATCGCGCATTGAGCAGTCCCTGCAAGTTCACTCAATGGCTGCTGAGAGACATGATGTAGGCGGTTGCCTGCCAGATCTGCTCGTCCGTCAACACCCCGCTCCAGGACGGCATACGGCGGTTGCCGCGCAGACGCCCTTCGGCGATGGTCTGAAATACGTAGGTAGGCTCCAGGTCGCCACGGTCGGCCAGCCTGACAGCGCCCTTGCCATCAGATCCATGGCAATACGTGCACTGCTTCGCCTGGAACAACTCGCGACCCGCCGCGATCATCTGCGGGTCCTTGAGGTTCGGAACCTCTTCAGAGTTGGCTGTAAGAGCAAGAGACATTAGCAGCCCACCCGCTCCAAACACCGCATATCGCAAGATGGACATCCAGGTTCCGCCACCATCGGAAGGGAGTGGCGCCGCGACACAGCGCCGCCCAAGGCTGTCGTTAGTCAGTCAAGCGAAAAGGCGATCAGGGTCGATGCAGTTGGCAAATTCGCGAGCTCCGGAAACACCACCGGCATAACTAATGCCGCAAACGAGCCCCATCCACTGGGCACCAGGATATACTGCTTGCCGTTGATGGCGTAGCTGACGATCCCGCTGTGCAGACCGGAGCCGGTGTTGAAGCTCCACAGTATCTTGCCGGTGTCCGCGTCGAACGCTCTGACGGTGCCGAAAGGATCGCCGTTGAACACCAGGCCGCCGCCGGTCGTCAGAACACTCCCCATCAGCGGGACGCTCATCTCGTACGTCCATTTGCGCTCGCCGGTGACGGGATCACGCGCATCCAGGCGGCCGGCGGACTTGCCCTCGACCTTTACGTGAGTAAAATCCTTTAAGCCGCCTCGGATCACGCCATAATCGTGCGGATCAGCCTTCTGCGGAACTGGCGTGCCGGAGTCGCAAAGCTCCAGCACGTTAGTATACCACAGACCCGTCTTTGGATTGTACGCCCCGTGGTTCCAGCTTCGGCCGCCCCACTGCGACGGGCAGAACAGGCCTTGCTTGCCCGGCTCGGGATCGTTCCGGTTGATCATCTTACCGGTCTTCGGATCAAATCCCTCGGCGAAATTGTAGGTTTCGACCAAGGGCCAGACGTTTTCGAGCTTGCCGTTGTTCTTGTCCATGACGAACACGAACCCGCTCTTGTTTAGGTGGACGACTAGATCCTTTTCATTACGTTTGATCAAGAGAGTCTCATAGGCGGAGTCGTAGTCCCAGAGATCATGCTCGATCTCCTGTCGGTACCATTTCAACCGGCCAGTCTTGGGTTCCAGCGCCAACACCGAGTCGGTGTAAAGATTGTCACCCTTGCGGTCTTCACCCCACGCATCCGCCGCGGGGTTGCTCGTCCCATAGTAAACCGTGTCTGTTTCGACGTCGTAGCTTCCGGGCAGCCATGCGCCACCGCCGCCGTACTTCGCAGCCTCCTCGTCTGACCAGCTTTCCGAATCCTTCTTAATCACGTCAAAGACCCAAAATGTCTTTCCGCTCTGCGGATCGACGCCATAGAGCTTGCCCGAGCTCGCGATCTCGGCGACCGCTGAACCGAAAACCAAGACACCGTTCGCGAGCGTCGGAGGTGCAGTGAAAATGCAGCTGGCACATTGCCTATCCAGATCGGTCAGCTGGACCGACCAGACCTGTTTGCCTGTCTGCCGATCCAGCGCAATGCCGCGCCCGTCGAGCGTGGCAATGAAGACTTTGTCCAGACCGACGGTGACACCTCGGCTGCTGGCCGTGCCAGGCAACTTCGAGAGAACTGGGTTGAGCTTGAGCTCGTAATGCCAGACTTCCTTGCCCGTTTTGCCGTCGATCGCTGCCACGCGAGTGCCCGCGGTCATCGAGTAAATGATGCCGTCGATCACGATCGGGGTTTCCATCATCCCGCCGGTGATGTCGCCCGCCTGGTAAATCCAGGCAACCTTCAGGTTCTTGAGGTTGTCCTTGTTGATCTGATCGAGTGGGCTGTATCGCCAGCCGTTGCTTGTCCGGTGGTATTGCGGCCAGTTGTTCGGGTCCTCGCTGCCCGCCGAGACCTGCGCAAAGGCGATGCCGGCATTTAGCAAGATCGCCGCCCCGAAGGTGATTTTTGTCAGAGACGCTATTCGTGAACGTGAGCCCCGCACGATACTTCCTCCTCTTTTTGTGTTCGTCTGTGGAAGCAGTATTTGGATTCGTGGTCCGCACTTTGTCAGCTAGGATCGCGATACGCCCCAACTGTAATTGTAAGTCATCTGAGCCAGCGACCGGGACAACAACAAGCGCCGGACGCGACCATGGTGAGGCTTCGCGATCAACTTTGATGGCGTCCTCCACCACCGGACCGTTAAGGTGGCCACGTCCAGCGATAAATGATAAAGTCCAGGTTCAGGAAGTCGCCGGCAACAACGTGGAAGTCATCCGCGTGGTAACGGGCCACTGGCCAAAGGGAGCACCGAATTTTTTTGTATCGAGTTAACTTATACCACGGCACCTGTTCCGCTCTTTGTCAAGCAAAAAACAGCCCTGCTGCAGAATCCCGGTTGATTCGGCCATTCCCCGTTTTATCAATTTGGCGATTGGGCCACACTCGTCCGTTGCATCTACGTAGCCGTATTCCATAAGGTTACAAAGAGCCCTTGTGGAAAGACGACGAAATGGCCTCAAAGGTTTTTGATGTCTCGGTCGACAATTTCCTCGGCATGGCAGGCTGGTTTGGAGCGGGCGACCAGCAGTACCAGATATGGATGACCCCGATACCTTCAACCATTTCGGATACAACGGAAAGAACTTCAACGACTTCAGCGCCGAAGAGCATCTCCGCC
Organism: uncultured Pseudomonadota bacterium; assembly: GCA_963832865.1. GTDB lineage: Bacteria > Pseudomonadota > Alphaproteobacteria > Acetobacterales > Acetobacteraceae > Rhodopila. The sequence goes on along the minus strand of CAWHWH010000018.1, from coordinate 97,225 downwards.
AACCGCGCCTGGACCAAATGCGGGACCGAGAAGCACGCGCCCATCTTCGCGCGAGGGGTGTTGCTCGATATCGCCATGATGCAGGGCACCAAGGTCCTGCCGCCAAACTAAGAAATCAGCGACAGATCGGCTCGGGGCCTCCAAGACCCGGCCGCTATTGCGAAAGGAGAGGAACGTGAAAATCTACGACTGGCACATCGCCCCCAATCCACGCCGTCTGCACATCTACCTGGCGGAAAAGGGGATCAAGGTCGAACTCGTGGAGGTCGGGCAGGAAGACCTGTCCCTCGCGCCGTGGTTCAAGCAGCAATACCCGCACGCCATGGTGCCGATGCTGGAACTGGATGACGGCACCCAAATCGGCGAGGCGATGGCGATCGCGCGCTACTTCGAGGAAATCCACCCCGAACCGCCCCTGATGGGCACCAACGCCAAGGACAAGGCGATCGTCGACATGTGGGAGAAGCGGGCGAACGAGGAAGGCATGCTCCCTGCCTCTGAACTGTTCCGCAACACGCACCCACAATTCGCCCAGCGCGGCCTGCCGGGCGCCGCCGACCCGATTCCAGCAGTCCCTGAGCTGCGTGATCGCGGCCGCGCCAGGCTGAACCGCTTCTTCGCCAAATTCGATCGCCAGCTTGCCGACAATCCCTTTGTCGCCGGCGAGCGTTTCACCGTGGCCGATGCGACGGCGTTGGCGGCGGTGGATTTCGCCGGCTGGTCGGATGTGAAAATCCCGGAATCCGGCCTGCATCTGCAACGCTGGTACGAAGCGGTAAATCAGCGCCCCAGCGCCAAAGCCTGACCGCCTGATTGGAGTTTACAGGTTGCCGCGCGCCGGTCTCGGTTAGCACTCGACCGGCGCCGGCTTCCTGCTTGTCATCGCCACCATGCGTGCGCAGCCATCTTGCAGCGCTCGGTAGGAGTTATCCCGCTGTTGCCGCAGGCAAGCACCGACCAAAACATGCATGCCGAGAGCGGGCAATCCATCCATCTCGATTCTACAGCGCAATTCGGTCTGTGCAGCAAGGTTTTCCTGGGTCGTATCCTGGAACGACGTGACTTCGAAGCCCACTGCCACGAGATCGTGGATCGTCTCCGCATCAGTCGCCAGAAAACTTTCTTCTGGGACCGCCGCCCAGGGCAGCGGGAAATCGGGCTGACCGTTTGGGCCGGCATTGTGTTGAAAGAGTACCAGCCGGCCACCTGGTTTGAGGACGCGAAATGCCTCCCGGAAAACTGTGGCCTTATCGGCGATGCTCATCAAAACTCCATGGGAGTAGGCTCGGTCGAAAGTTGCGTCCGGCAACGGCAACGCAGTCGCGCTGCCCGCGAAAATCCTGACCTGATCCGTCATGCCGCACGCGGCGTTCAGCTCTTGCGCCGCCTCGCAAAAAGCTGTCGTGAGATCAACGCCAGTTACGGCGCAGCCGCACCTTGCGGCAATCCAGCGTGCCGGCCCGCCGATCCCGCAGCCAATATCGAGTATTGTCTCGCCAATCTGTGGGTCCAGCAAGGCGGCCAGTTCCCGCGTCGCCTCCACGCCCCGTGCGTTGAAGTGGTCGAGCGGTTCAAGTGCCTTCGGCGTGACCGTCGCATCATTGCCGTTGACTGAGCGGAGCGCCGCCAGGATACGGGCAGCTATACTGGCGCCGCTGTCCTCGCCGGAATAATGGTTCTGGACGTTCTGGATAAACATAGGTCTCTCCGACTTCGCGGTTGCCGGCGGCGTTCGGAGCACAGTGCAACGGCTTACTTCCTGCCGCAGATCATGATATTCGTAAGCATAGACGACATCGAATTTGCTCGCATCAAGCTACTGCTCTCTGGGAGACCGACGGCCACACGGATAATCAGGCCAAGTTCAAGATCAGCCACGGATACATATTGGTCTATTCGAGTCCCCCCCAGTGATGGACCCTAGTGTCGGCCCGGATTCAAAACTTCACCACGCCGAAATCCGCAATACGCCGCGAAGGGCACGGACGCAGACCGGCTGCGCTTCGTGACCAGCCAGTTGAAACTCGACGGCACGCGCGCGGCGAAATGGAAGCTGGATATGGTTAGCACCGGGCGGGTTGCAGTGCGTTGGAAGCGCAATCGGAGCGGTCAGAGGCGGACATCCAACCCGTAACGGGACATCTTGCGATAGATCGTGCTGCGTGAAACGCCAAGGCGTCGGGCAGCGGCAGCCAAATTGCCGTGCTCATGGTCGACGGCACGGACAATAGCGTCGCGCTCGGCATCTCCCATGCTGGTGCATGCCACCTCGCGCCGGGGTGCCACCGGGCCATCGATCAGATCGGAGGGGAGATCATCCAGGGTGACCAGTTCGTTGTCACTGGTTAACAGCAGGCGTTCGATCAGATTGCGCAACTCTCGCACATTGCCTGGCCACCGGTAGCGCCGCAGAGCGTCCATTGCATCGGTGGCGAAGCGCCGCATCGGCAGATGATGACGCGCAGACAGCAGCCGGTTGAAATGATCCACAAGCGGCTCGATGTCATCAACGCGATCGCGTAACGGTGGAACAGTTATCGATGTTACGCTGATTCGGTAGAACAGGTCGCGGCGGAATCGTCCGGCTTCCACCTCGGCGCGAAGATCACGGTTGGTGATGGCGATCAATCGCACATTGACCGGCCGGGGCCGTGTGTCGCCGACGCGATAGACAAGGCCTTCCGCGAGCACCCTCAACAGGACTGGTTGCAGGTCGAGGTGCATCTCGCCGATCTCGTCCAGGCACAGCGTTCCCTGGTGCGCCAGTTCGAACCGGCCGGGGCGGCCTTCGCGCGTAGCACCGGTGAATGCGCCGGCCACATGCCCAAACAATTCCGCCGCGATAAGCTCTTTCGAAACGGCGCCGCAATTGAACGCGATGAACGGGCGCCGTCCGTCTACATCGTCGTGGATGGCCCGGGCCAGTAATTCCTTGCCAACACCGGTTTCGCCTTCGATCAATACCGGGACCTGTCGTCCGGCGAGTTGGGCCGCCTGCTTAATCAAGGTCGCCGTTGCAGAACTACGTCCGATGATGTGATCAAAACGGCTCCGCTGCGGGTCGCTCTCCGAACCAGGCATACAGCTCGATTGACCGCGGATCTAGCCTTGTCGGGGATGATCAGGACGGCTCCGATCGTTTGGCCGTCGAGCAGGACGGCATTGAGCCACTCCGGGTGCCAACCGGTCGGCAGGCGGCCGGCCCAGTCCGCCACCGGCACGTCCCGATCAAGCCCGGGCACACGCTCACCGACTCCCACGTCCGACGGCGTCCGGCCTGTCGCATGCACCAGCCGCCCCACTCGATCGAGCGCCATCAAGCCAGCCGCGCCACTGCCCGATATCTCCTTCAGACATACTTCCAGCAGCCGCATCCTTTCTCGCGCAGAACGTTCGCCCAATGCTGCCTCGATCTGACGTGCGGTGGTCACGGCAAGTGTCAGATTGTTTTGCTGATAAGTGCTGGGTGGTCCGGAGATATCCACGACGCCCAGGATCTCGGTCGATCCGGGCTCAAAGATTGGCGCGCCGGCGCAAGTCCAGCCCTTGATCCCCTCGCAGAAATGCTCCGCCGCGTGCACCTGCGCCGGCCGGCCGGTGGCAAGCGCCGTGCCGATCCCATTCGTGCCGATCACGTCTTCACCCCAGGCGCCGCCCTGGGTCAGATGAATGTCCTGACCTTGCTCAAGCGTCCGCCGGTCGCCGACGGCGTCCAAAACGACGCCGCGTCGCGTCGGTCAGAATCATGATTGATCGGGAACCAGCCAGCAGTTCGGCAGCCTCGGCGAAAACGCCGGCGGCCGCGAGAATAAGGTCGCGGTATCGTTCCCGCAGCGTATACACCTCATCGCCGCGCGCGACCAGCGGCGCGGCGGGCCCGTGGGATCCACCCCGAAACCTAAACTGCGCCGCCAGGAGGAGATCACAAAATTGCAGGCGGGGACCGCCTCCTCTGGCCCGCCGGTCAGAAAACGTTCCCAGGCGCGCATGGTGTCGCTGCCCTCGGCGTGCCTGATCGCGACGGGCAGTCCCAGCCTATCGGTGGGCGAGTGCATCGTCGGCCTCCCGCAATTATACTTCCGGCCTTATCGCGGCCTTTCGCCAAATATGTGATTCTGGGTGACCTGTTCAACGCGCTTTATGCGCGGCCAAGTTTCTCCGCGCCGCCACCCAACGCGGGGCCAGCAGTGGGATCGGCGTAGTCGGGTTTCTTGGCGATCAGTGTCTGCGTCGTCAGAATCAATGCCGCTACCGAGGCCGCATTGCGCAAAGCAGCGATGCTGACCGCCACGGGATCGACGATGCCGGCTGCCACCATGTCGATGAATTGCCCGTTGCGTGCATCAAACCCGATGCCCTGGTCGGCCGATTTCACACGCTCGACCACCGCATCAGCGTTGCGCCCGGTGTTAGCGGCGATGGCGGACAGCGGGTGTTCCAGCGCCGATCGCAGCATTGCCGCGCCGATGCGTTCGTTGCCGGACAGGCTCGCTATCAGATCATCCAGTTCGGGTGCGATCTGCAACAGGGCGGTGCCGCCGCCTGCGACGATACCGTCCTGAGCAGCGGAGCGGGCGGCATTGATCGCATCCTCGATCAACTGCGCGTGACGCTTTTGCTCGACCGGCGTGGCACCGCCGGCGAGGATCATCGCCGCACCGCCCGCGAGACGCGCCAGCCGTTCCTGCAGCTTGTCGCGTTCGATGTTCGGGGGAGATAACTCGACCTGCCGCATCACCTGTTCGCGGCGAGCGCCGATCGCGACGGGGTCCCCGCCGCCGGCGCTGATTACGGTCTGATTGGCGGAGATGCGAACCTGCCGGGCGGCGCCCAGGTCCCGCAGCGTGACGTGATCGATACGGCCACCGAGATCGCGCGCAATGACCCGGCCGCCGGTCATGATGGCGATGTCGTCCAGCATCGACTTCCGCCAATGGCCGTAATCCGGCGGATGGATCGCCGCCACCGTGGGTCCGCCTTTTTCGTGACTGCTGAGCAGGCTGATGACGCAGGCGGGCGCCACCTCTTCGGCAATGATCAGCAAGGGACGATCCTGGCCGGCTATCACGGATTGTATCGCGGCCACCTCATTCTGGGTCATCAGTTTGAGGTCGGTCATCAGGATATAGGGCGCATCCAGCACGACCTGCATCCGTTCGACGTCCGTCACCATATGGTGCGAGAGGTAGCCACGGTCGAAAGCCATACCGTCGACCACTTCCAGCAACGTTTCAACGGTGGTGCCGTTCTCCGCACGCAGGCGCGCGATCGTCCAGTTCGGCCGGTTCGCCACAGGCTCTTCCAGTAACGGTGTAACCACGCGCAAGGCCGTTTCACTTTTTACCGGCGACGGCCCCGGCGCGACGCTCGCTTTCAAGGTATCAATGCCACCGCGGCTAAAATCGCTGCGCCACAGCCGGACCGTGTCTTCCCGCACGCTGAACGCCGCAGCGATGCGTGGACTGGTCCAACCTGAAAGCGTCAGCAGGATGGCGCGTGCTCTATCCGCCTCGCCGCGATCACGTGAGCCAGCCAGAGCCGCTAAAGCCGAGCGTTGGTCCTCGCTCGCCGAAACAGGAGACTTGCCGCTCATGCCACGCCCTTACGAATCGATGCCGATAGCGAATCGTACACCAATCCGTTGGTCAAGCTCGCGGAGTCTGCTTAGCCGCTCGATGAAGCGAAGGTCCGTCACCGGTTCATCGAGTTCAGGATCGGTGACGCGGTCGAGCGCCTGGCGAACCGCCGCCTCGCGCTCGGCGTTGTCGAGAACTCACGCGGCGACCTTAGCACGTGCGTTGGCCGCGATTTTCTGCCTTTGCGTGTCGACGTCGATGTCATAAAGGCGTGCGGCGTTCAGGCCGAGGATCTTCTTCTTCGCCTGCAGCGTCAGGTCGACGCCCTTCGCCTGCTTGACTTCATCAGGCAGCTCGAACGCCATGAACTGTTCCACCAACCAGCGCGGCGTCCAGATTCCGTAGTCACTGCCGAACAGAAGTTTGTCTTCACCGAGCCAGAAAAGAAGTTCGGAGATGACGTTGGTGAAATAGTCGCGGCGCGCATGGATGAATGGCAGAGCGACGGCGAGACCGCCGTACACGTTGGTCTCCTGCACCGCGATCCAGCAGAAATCATCGAGCCTCGGCAGGCCGCAATGTTCGACGATGAAGTTCAGGTTCTGGAAATCCGTTGCGACATGATCGACATCGGCGACATCGAACGCATCGCGGTCAAGCGGGATGATCGTCGGCCCCTTGTGGACGTGGATATTCTTGATGCCGAGCTTTTCCGCCTTCTCCAGGTATCTGTAGCACCACGGATCGGTCAGCTTGTAGCCGCGGCTATCCCCCCGCCACTCGGCGGTGTAGAGTTTGACACCCTTGATCTTGTATTTGGCGGCCATCGCCTCCAAGGCGTCCAGCCCGGCCTCGCCGTCGCGCGGATCGAACGCGCCGTTCAGGATGATGCGGTCGGGCGCACGATCCTTCATGACCGCGTTCTGCTCGATCGTATTGAAGCCGTTCTTGTAGAAATCAGTGAGGTAGGTGCACTGGAGGATCGCCATGTCATCGGGGCCGTCGACAAACAGGTCCTGATACATCTGCTCCGGCCCGTAGCAGTCGAATTTGTCCTTCGGCCAGAGCTGCTCCTTCGGGCTGAGCACGGTGTGATAGCCGTAGAAGCAGTCGATGAACTGCTGGCCATGGATATTCTTGATGTTGTCCTTGGCGGCATTCCAGTTATGGGTGTGACCGTCGATGATGAAGATCTCTTCGCCGCTTTTCGTGCGATACATGGCGTTCCCTCCCGCTGTGATTAAGACGATCAGTACGCGATGTACTGCATCGCCTCGTTCATGTCGCCGAACAGCACCACCGTGTCGTCGTCAACCATCACCATGCGGCCGTAATGGGTGGAGGTGCAGATCTCGAACAGGTAGGGTGTCATCTCACGGCCCAAGGCTTCGGTTATCTCGGACATCTTGAAGGTGATCTTGCCCTCGCCATCGATGCGGATCATCGCCGGCAGATAGGTCACCGTGATGCCCGGCTTTTCCGCCATGACCTCGGCGATGGCACGGCTCTCCACGCTGTCGTTCATTGTGACCCCGCATTCGTGCGAGATGGTGTCCTCGAATTGCATGTCCTTCATCGACTTGAAGATGTTGTCGTGGTGCAAATGGGCCATAGGAGCCTACTCCTTTGAGATTGAGGGCGATCAGCCGCCGATGATGGCGCGGACGTCGAAGCCGATCTGCGCCGCGATGGCACGCAGGCGGTTATTCGCCTGGTCGAGTGCGTCTTTGAAGTGCGCGATCTTCACACGCGGCTGCGACCATATCGGCTGCAACAGGTTTGCCGCATCCATCGCCAGCTTGCCGTGCGTCCCGGCCCAGCTCACGAATAGCTGCCGATTGTGCTCGCCATGTACCTGGTCCTGCGTCAGCATCGAACAGAGTTCGACCGTATTGGCTAGATTGCGCTCGTAGTCGCCCTCGGCGGCGGAGACGATCGAAGGGGTTATGAAGTCGTTCTGCGAAGCTGCCATCTGCATCACGAAGCCGCTGCGGAACAGCTCGCCGACCAGCGGCTCAAATATCACGTTGATGGCGAAATATTGCTCCAGGTAATCCGTGGCGCCCATGATCGTCTCGATCGAGCGACGCGTGCCCTGCCAGATCGGGTCTTCAAGCCAGTGCTTCTTGCCGGCGTCGAGGTCGAAGCCTTCGATATCGAGGGCGAGATCGCCGAGATACAGTGTCAGGTCCTGGGCGAAACGAAGTTTGTACGACGAGTTCGTCAGGATCGCGCTGTTGATCATCTGGGTATAGCCGTAGCGCTGCGGCGGACTTGCTGCCGCAACCGATCTCAGAAAGCTGGATGCGCTGCCTTGCGGCCGGGCTGGACCCGCATGACCAACCCAGGCGCACGGTGGTCGATGACGCAACCTTGCGCGAGGCTCGCCAGCGGCGCGATCTGCTGCGGCGACTTGCGTTTTGCGAAATGGACAACCTGTATCACCAGATCGCCGGCAGCAATTTCATGATCGCCTTCGCCGGCGCCGACGGCATTTTGCTCGATACGATCACCGACCAAAGTTTCAGCGCGATGGCCGGGGCTAGCAGCATCCGGCCCGGCACCGTGTGGACCGAGACCAGTTGCGGCACCAATGCGCTTGGCACCGTCATACAGACAGGCCTGCCGATTATGGTGCATGGCGCGGAGCACTTCTTCACTCAATTTGGTTCGCTGACCTGCACCGCGGCACCGGTGTACGATGCCGACGGTGTATTAGCCGGTGTACTGGATGCATCATCCGACTGTGGATCGCGACAGCAGCACACGCGCGCGCTTGTTTCCATGGCTGCGACACAGATCGAGAACGGTCTGTTCCGGGAATGTCACAGAACTGACGTGCTGATTGCACTGCACAATCGTCCCGAATACTTGCATACACTTAGCGCCGGGCTGCTGGCGGTCGATCCGGGCGGCATGGTCCTGGCGGCCAACTCGCAGGCGCGCTTCCTGCTCCAAGGCCTGCCGGTTATGCGCGGGCGGCGGGTTGAGGATCTGTTCCACATCCAGTTCGAGAATCTTTTGCGCGCCAGTCGAGACAACACTCCGGTGCGGCTGGAAGATCGGGTCGGCAGTGTGTTCGTCGCCAAGCTGGAGAATGTGCGGGTCGTGCGTCCTGTGGCGATCGGCACATCGCCAATGTCCACGCCCGCACGTCCACACGATGGCTTCGTGGCCGACGATCCGGTTGTTTTGGATGCCCTGCGGCGGTTAGAAAGTGCCGCTCGCCGCAAATTGCCTCTGCTGCTGTGCGGCGAAACCGGAACCGGCAAGGAGCAACTCGCCCGTCACGCCCACGCGGCGAGCGATCGGCGGGGTGAGTTCATAGCGGTGAACTGCGCAGCATTGCCGGACGCGCTCGCCGAAGCCGAACTGTTCGGGTACGCCGACGGTGCGTTCACCGGCGCCCGTCGCGGTGGCGCACCGGGGCTGGTGTTGGAGGCTGATGGCGGCACATTGTTCCTCGACGAGATCGGCGAGATGAAGTTGCCGCTTCAGGCGGTGCTGCTGCGGCTATTGGACGACTGGACCGTGCGGCCGGTCGGTGGCGGCCGGCGGCGGTCCGTGGACGTGCTTCCGGTGGCAGCCAGCAACGTCGATCTGGCCGCGGCCGTTGCGTCGAGACGATTTCGCGCCGACCTGCTGTATCGCTTGAACACGGTGGAGATCGCGCTGCCACCGTTGCGCGAACGGGCGGACTTCGCGGCGATCGCACGCTACACATTAGGAAGCGTCGCACCTGGTTGGCGGATCGACGACGCAGCGATGACGATAATGAGGCGGATGCCGTGGTGCGGCAATATTCGAGAGCTAAGAACAGTGCTTACGCGCCTCACGCTGATCGATGGGGCCGGCGTGATCGACTCGCTGATGGTGTCCGGTTTAGCTGACCGCGCGATCGATCTGCCGGCGCAAAACGTGCTTAGGTCGATGCTGCGTGAGCGGATCCGCGCGGTCTTTCAGGAAACCGCTGGCAACGTCAGTGAGACGGCCCGGCGGCTAAATGTTTCGCGCAATACCATCTACCGAGCGCTGCCGAGGCCATATGTTAATTCGTAATCAATTAGGCCTACAATTCGATTCCATGCGCAGGCGGCAATCAAATCAATCGGCCAACAAAAGGCCTCGTTGTCGGTCGCGTGAGCAGGGATATGAACCCGCAATTTCATATTCGGGTCCGCGTTAGCGTTCCTGAACGCCTTGACGCGCGCCACAACTTCTTCGCAGTTGGCGCAAGGTTGTTCTGCCTCAATCTGCCCACCGCGGCGGTGCGGTTGCACGAACCAGTATCCGGCCTGCATGCGTGTTGCTCCTGTGTTTTGTTTGGGCGGGTGGTTTCTACATATTGTATTTGAAACTTCGCAACAAAAATTCCCTGGATGATCCGCATAATTTCTGTATTGGTAAGGAATGGGAAGTCTTCACACAGTGCTGGCGAAGTTACGGCACACCCGATCGCACGCGCAGGCCGGTTACACTTGCCGAGGACTGGCAGTTTCGCTTTCAGGTCGTGGCCTGGGCGGCCGTTTCACGGGTGAACCGTGGCAGAAAGAACGGCGGTGTCGTATAACAAGCGACCCGGCCAAGGGAGAGCAGCGTGGGCGAGGCAAAGCGACGGAAGCAGATTATGGCGGCGGCGGGGTTCGAGCTTCGGCGGGCCTACAACACCGAGTTGCGTCGTATGGAGACGGCGCGTGTTTTGCCGATGACGGCACGGCAGACAACAAATGCCAATTTTGCCGATCGTCAACGGGTCCTGCGCGGCGACCCGGGCGCAAGCGTGGCGGTGCCGTGCGCCGGCTGCTCGGCGTGCTGCTGGGCAAAATATATCGAGGTTGAACCGGAACTGGAAAGGCCGGAGGATCTTGCCGTGCTGAATGTGGCGCCGAATCCAGATAAGGGCGGTTTTATGCTGGCCAAGCGTCCAGACGGCGCGTGCGGTCACCTGGACGCCGAGCGCGGCTGCACCGTTTACGAACACCGACCGCGGGCATGCCGACTATACGATTGCCGCCTGTTTGCGATCACCGGCGTGGCGGACAGATTTGACGATGAGCACGTCAGTCCGATTTGGGTGTTTGCCAAGGCCCCGCCTGACGAGGCGGCTGTCACTGACAAGCTGCGCCGCGCTGGCCTCGATTACTTCAACAAGCAATCAGTCTGTACGGCGCGCGAGGCATATGACTACGCGCGCAGGCAGGTTCTCGGAGAAGACCACGATGGCCAACCTTGACCACGATCGCCAGCGGCCTGCCAGAGCGGATTGGCTGCTGCGACAAGGCCCGCTTCCGTCAGGTGATGCGCGAGCACCTCGGGTTCGGTGGTCTTGATGTTCGGAAAACTCCTCACGCGGGCGATCTTGCCGTGCAACTCCTGCCTCCGGCTCTTGAGCAACGAGTTGAAAACCGCGTCCTGCACCAGCGCGTGCTTGAAGGTGTAGATGGCGCCCGGACCAGCGAAGATGCCGACGCCGCACTCAGTTTCCTGGTCGAGCAGGGGATGGTGGTGGTCGAGGGGACGTGATCTTGGGTCGAAAGCGGCAGTCGTGCGCCGCCGGTCATCTATTGCGCGTCCGTCTAACAGAATGTGGGCTGTGTCTCACCGATTCTGCGTCGGACGCTGGCTTCCGTCTCAGATAATGTGCGTCGGAAGCTGGCCTTTATTGCGCGTTGGCCGTGATGAAGATCGCTTGCCTTCGGTTGAGGTACCGGCTGCAGCCAGCCCATTTTCAGCGGCACGGTCGGCGCGCGCGCATCCCACGCCTGCTGCGCTACCGGAAGGGTGCTCCCGATGATCAGGCGCAGCACGTCGGCCTGATCCAGCGTGCGAAACATCTGTAGGCCGCCGGCGGTCAGAAGGGGGTGCAATTTCTGCACCCCCTGCGGGGTCCACGCCGCACGACTGCACCAGGAACAATCGACCGGACCGCCGTACCGGGTGCGGATCATGGTGGTGACGGCGACGAGCACGCGGGACCTGTCGGGGCAAGGATCTTTGCTATAGGATGAGGAGATACCCCAATCGGGGCCTGGCCTGAGGGAGATCGTCGATGACTGCATCCCGTGATCTACCGCCCCAACTACGTGACCTGTCTTCCAAAGCGCAGTTTCTGTCTGAAGCATTACGGGGCGCATTGCAGGTCACGTTATCGGCCGCGCCGTCAGACGCAACACCCGAGCAGGTGCTGGCCGACGCCTTTGCCAGGCTTGGCTACCTACCTGATGAGGCGAAACAGGCTGGGCTGAAGATATTGGCAAAGGCAGAAGACAAAGCCTGAAGCTCGGCGGCCGAGCGGTCCCGAAACACGTGCCGTGCGTCGCGGAGGCGGCGCGCTGTCGAGAGATATCAAGTGCTGGGTTTGCCTAGGTTTGCCTCCCTCATTGTCTCCACCGAGCCGGCGCCTCCCGTTGGCGAAGCCAAGGACCCGTGCAGTGCCGCTACAGGCAATGACCCGTCCGCCTAAAGAAGCGTCGGCATTTCCCCAGACGAAGCGTGGGGTTCGAGCAGTTCAGGCCCATCGTTTTTAACGTCGCCGACTTTCTTGTCGACCGGCCATACACGCAGCACGTCTTCCGGCGCCGGCCTTAGCAGCGCACCAAAATCGCCTCTAGTCTCGCCGAGCCATATCGGCCAGTCGGTCGGCTCGATGATGACCGGCATACGTGGCTGGATCGGTTGACGAGTGGCCGCCTTTGTGATGGTCGAGAAGTCTGCAAAGTCTCGCCATCCGGCGCAATCCACGCCTCCCATATCCCTCCGAAAGCAACGGGATCACCGTCCAGGAGGCCGACGGCGAGTGGCGCTTTCCCTTCGGGGTCCACTCGTAATACGCAGCCGCGGGCACCAGACAGCGGCGGTGGCCAAAAGCCGCCTTGAACATACCCGATGTCGCCACGCTCTCGGAGCCAGCATTGATCGGCTTTCGGGCTGTCTTCAGGTCCTTCGTGAAATACGGCACCAATCCTCACCTCAGCACATCGAGGTGGCGTTCTTTGCTTTCCAGATCCCATCGGACAACCAATGGGTGGGTGCCATGTTCCAGGTCGGCCTGAGGTGAGGCGGTCGATTCACCGTTCCGAAGAGCCGGGCAATGAACTCCGGGGGCAGATAGCTGGCGTATCGTCCGCACATGTGAGCGAACGTGGGGCTGTGGAGCGGGAAGTCCGCGTTTGGTTGCCGGAAGTGAACCAAGCGGAGCGGCCACGCGCCAAGCCGGCTTCCCCTACCAACCGCCAGGTCGCGATGAGGTGGGCCGCTAAGCGACACGGATGACGGTTGGCCCGACCGCTCCCGAATCGCTCCCCGCCTGGCTGGTGCTCACGGCATGCGACGACGGGGCCCAACGAAATGGCGCGCCATATGATCCCCGCAACTTAGAGCTGGAGCCACGAGCTTCGCCCGGCGGCTGAAATACCGACCTGAAGGACGCGCTGGAGCGACGATGGCCGCCTGATTTGCTCCGGCCGATTGTCTTGCATGCCGCTGCCTCAGCCAAGGAACGCCAGCAGGCGCCGCAGCAGTTCCGCCGGCTGTTCCTCCGGCATCCAGTGGCCGCAGTTTTCAACGACGCCACCGCTGACGTCCACAGCCAGCCGTCGCAGCGACTCTACGACCTCTAGCCTCCGCCCCCACGACCGGTCGCCACCCAGCGCCAGAACCGGCATAGGCAGTTTGAACCGCGCGGCCGTTGCGACATTGTCGGCGATATCTACGGGAATCGCCCGATAATACGAAAACCCGGCTCGCAACGCTCCCGGCTGCCGATACACCCGCAGGTACTCCGCGATATCGGCATCCGGAATGGCATCCGGCCGAGCGCCGTAGGTGCGGTAGAACCAGCCGAGGTAAATATCCTCGCGGCCGCTTACCAGAGCCTCCGGCAAGTCGAGCGTCTGGTGAAATGCATGGTGCCAACGCCGCCCGCCCTGACTGATGTTCGGGCTGCCGTCACCGGGGATCGTCACATCCAAGATTGCCAGTTTCCGTACCGCCTCCGGATACGCGGCGGCAACCGCGTAGGCCGTCGGGCCGCCCCAGTCATGCCCAACCAGATGAAACTCCGAGATCCCCAGAACCTCGTTCGCCAGCCGCCAGATATCCCCGCCGACTGTTTTCTTGTCATAGCCCCCCGTCGGACGAGACGAATCGCCGAGGCCCCGCATGTCGGGTGCGATCACCCGGAACCGTTCGGCCAACCCAGGCATAATCAGTCGCCATTCGTACCAGCTTTGCGGCCATCCGTGCAGTAAGATCACCGGAAAACCACTGCCAGCCGTCACATAGTGCAACCGCACGTCGCCCAAATCGGCATGATGATGGTCCAACATTCCGTCTCCCGTCCGTGTACCACTCAGTTGACCGCCTACCGTGGTCCAATATTAGTCTCGAATCAGCAATCAGCTGTCTCTTGATATTTCCTGCACTCAGGCGCGCTTCGCAACCGCGAGGTCCGCCAGGTCCAGCTCTTCCTCGATCCGGTGAAAGGCCGCGTCACCGATCGCGCCCTCGCGTCGCATGGCGAGCAGTCGCTGCCGTCTTGCAGCGACCGCTTTGGCACGGAGCGCCTTCACGGGAAGGGTTGGACGTTCATCGCCCTCATCCGCTAACTCGGCCATCTGGCGCTCGGCCTCCAACTCGGCGCGCACTGCTTGGACACCCTCGACCGTCTCGCCGCCGATCGCGGCGAGCGCCGCGTCGGCCGTAATCACTCGCGCCTCCCTCGGTTGATCGGATCATCGTCACTTCAAGTGAAGCGCAAGCACCAGCAGGCGCAGCGTCAATCCCTGGACCAGCAGTGTGCCGAGCGTGACGGTGAAGGCAGCGAAGAGCAGCATTCCGCGCCCCGGAAAGTTTTGCGGCAAGGCGAGCGCGGTCACGACAGTAACGATGCCGCGGGTGCCGGCCTAGCCAATCAGTGACCGGTGCGCCAGTTGGGTAATGGAGCGGCGGTCGAAGCCGCCACTCCCCGGTGCCTGATTCGCCACTCGCCCCACAGCGCCGCCGCCACTGTCCAGCCAAGCCGCACGACAATCATCGTTGCAAGCACTGCCGCCCCGACGACTACCCAGCGGCCCAGGTTGCCAGCCGGCGCCGCGGCGATCATCGGGCCGAGTTCCAGCCCGATCAGCAGAAAGGCGAGCACGTTGAGAACCACGACCGCTTTGTCCCAGACGGCGTAGGATGGGATGCGCAGGTGAGCGGGCTGGTAGGCTGGACCCGAGCGCGCGAGCGTCGTTGCGTAGGTGACGACGGTCAGAATCGGCGACAGTGCGATCCGTTCGGCAATGACCCAGACGCCGAAGGTGCTTACGAACTGTAAAATTATCGACGATGGCGCATCCTCGATCCGGCAGACGATGCGTCCGACGAGCCAGGCGAACGCGGGGCCCGCGCCGGTGCTGCCCACAGGCGACAGAAGAAAGGGGGCAATCGCCTCGGCACCGATGCTGCCACCGGCAAGCACCGCCGCGATCGCGAGACGGTAGATGAGAAGCGCCGAGGCATCGTTGAGTAGCGCCTCGCCTTCGAGGATCACCGCGACGCGATGCGGGAGCTTGACGTCCCGCAGGTCGGCCGGCGGAGGTATCGCCCGACGTGAGGCACAATTCGACACCGGGGGTCACGCCCGACGCGCTTTCCATGCGTTAGCGATCCCGGGCAAATAGCCGGCGCCTTTAGGCCACGAGGCGCACAACGGCGGCGTAGTGGCAAGCCGCGGCGACGAGGACGAAGCTGTGCCAGATCGCCTCCTGGTAACGCACCCGCGCCAGATGGAATATGATGCCGACGCTGTAGAACACGCCGCCGGTGACCAGCAGCATGACGACCGACGCCGGTAAGCCCAACAGCAGCCCCGGATCAGACAGCACCGCCCAGCCCATGATCAGATAGAGTGGTATGGCAAGGGGCTCGACACGGCGCGGTGCGATCAGCTTGAGCAACACCCCAACCAGTGCAATGGCCCAGATCAGTGCCAACAGCCAACGTCCATGAATCCCATCAAACGAGATCAAGGTGAACGGCGTGTACGTCCCGGCGATCATCAGGAAAATCGCGGCATGGTCGAGATGGCGATACAGCGTGTGGTGGCGGCGTCCGCGACCCCAGGCGTATAACGCCGAGGCGCCTACCATCGCCAGCAGGCCGGCCCCATACACGGCCAGCGCCGCGAGTTGCAGCGGATCGGCGTGTGTGCCTACCAGCGCGCCCAAGGCGACGCACCCTGTCACCGCCAGCACCACATTCACGCTCTGCACTAAGCCGTTCGCCAGCCGCTCGGCTCGCGAGGCGATGTTGTGATCCGACCGCATCGGGCGGAGACTACGCGCCCGAGGCTGGAACGTCATCCGGACGTGAATGAAAGCCTCCATGAAGGCCGGTCCTGCTACGTCATCACCGAGCAGGCACATCGATCGACTCAGGTGCGTGTGTCTTCGTGACCCAGGTTACGGACACATATTGGGGTTTCGGCCCAAGTTGGCCATCGCCGCTCTTGTTGGCTCTGCCAAACGGGTCGGGTGTGCACTTTCCTTCAACTTACCGGCCGCTTCGGCGGTCGGGATTTTTCCTTTAGACGCCGCCGCCCGATCCCCGCCCAGGCGGCATTCCGCCTGTCGTCGGCGCCACACGCGGCGGCCTCTTCATCAGCACGAACCCCGACGCCTGCAGGTGCTGGACAAGCCGCTCAGCAGTGATCCGCGCCATCGCATCGTCAGCGTGATTTACCCGCTTTCGACCCTGGTAGCGGAGCGCGAACGACAGAGCCTCGGCGATCTCATCTGCGGTGGCAGGGCGAAGGGAGGGGGCGTCGGGCATACCCAGATGGTAGCCGAGCAATGAGAACATGTCGAGAACATAGGGGCACCAAAAAGGCCGGGGATGGTATCCCCGGCCTCTATCGTGCAGCCTAAGTCGGATTAACCTTTGGCTTGCGCGCCGTAGTGCGGCCCCTGGTAGCCAGCCGGTACGCCCTGAGCGTAGGCAGCGCCGACGCCAAGGCTTAAGGCGGCAACGGCGGCAAGGATCATGGTCTTCATCGCAATTCTCCATCTATCGTCGGGCGAGATGTCCGGCTGCGACCCAAAGTGGATGTTGCTCAGCGGATGATAATGGTGCGGCGCAGCATTAGATCTATGCGCAGGGCGGGGGAATGTCGCCAAAGCCAGATCTGCGGCGAAACAGGCCCGTCGCAGATGTCGTACGTCTGTAGGTCGATCTCTACTTGACGAAGCGCCGCCGCTGATCGGTTGCGCGACATGGCCACTAGGTTGCCGCCACCCCGTCCGCGACATAATATCCCCATCGTCACCACCCGCCCCCGTCGGAAGCGCACAAAGGCCGCCCGGGCGGGAAGCGCACAAAGGCCGCCCCCGCGGAAGCGCACAAAGGCCGCCCGGGCGGCTGCGATCAAAGTACCATAATGCCGCGGGGCAGGGCGTGGAAGCTGCCAGAACCCGACCCGGAGGCCGAGGTGCGGGCTGCCGCGTTCTTCGCCAGGATGATCCGGCCGGGGTCCTAAGCGGCCGACAATCCCTCATCCAACCCTTCCACGGTATCTTCGAGCACCACGATGATCGCCGCGTCGGACAAACCGCCCTCGCGAGCGGCCCGCTCAGCTTGTCGACAGCCTGAGCGAACTCTTCTGCGGTCATGCTGACCTCTTGTTGTGCCAGCTACCTACATCATCCATGGACGCCCGCCGACAGGCCCCAGCCGAAACGCGAGGATATACAGCCCTTGCCTCGCCGCTGCCGCGACCCCCGCTTGCCGTACCATCATCGGGACCCATTTCCAGGAGCCGACCGACCCCAACGTTGGACGCTGACACCAGGGCGACAAGGTTCGGTCTAGCCTGTGATCTGGACTGGGGCCATCGACTGCACCACCTTGCCGCCGCCGGCGAAACGGTCGGCTGAACAAAGGGACGGAACACGCATGACCGAGTGGCGCACCTCAGAAGCCGACATCGCTGCCATCCTGGCCGCCCGGCACCCCGACCCGTTCGCCATACTCGGCCCGCACGAAACGCCGGCCGGACTGGTGATCCGCGCCCTCGTCCCTGGAGCAACCAGCCTCGCTGTGCTGGATTTGGCCGGAGCATCCCTCGCCACGTTAGAAAACCGCTCCGAGGACGGCTTCTTCGAGGGCCTGCTGCCCGACCGGCCCGCACGCTTCCCATACCGGCTGGGCGCCAGGAATGAGCACGACACCTGGACCCTGCGAGACCCATACGCCTTCCCTCCAGTGCTCGGCAGCCTCGACGACCACCTGCTGCTCGAGGGCACCCATCGCCGACTCTACGAGCGGCTCGGCGCCCATCCGATGCATCATGACAACGCCGACGGAACACATTTCGCTGTCTGGGCGCCGAACGCCAGCCGGGTCTCGGTGGTTGGCGACTTCAACGCCTGGGACGGCCGCCGCCACCAGATGCGGAAGCGCATCGACAGCGGATTGTGGGAGATCTTCGCGCCCGAGGTCGGCGAAGGCACCGTCTACAAATACGAGATCATCAGCCGCGACGGCCGCCTGTTGCCGTTGAAGGCTGACCCGTTCGGCTTCGCGGCGGAACTTCGCCCCTCCACCGCGTCGGTGATCGCCCGCACCGACAACCTGCCGTTCGCCGATGCCGACTGGCTCGTCCGCCGAACAGAGGCCGACAAGCGTCGACAGCCGATCACCATTTACGAGGTGCATCTTGGCTCCTGGCGTCGGCGGGACGACGGCGGCTTCCTCAGCTACGACGAACTGGCCGAGACGTTGATCCCCTACGCGTCCGACCTCGGTTTCACCCATCTCGAACTAATGCCGGTCACTGAACATCCGCTGGACAATTCCTGGGGTTACCAGCCGATCGGCCTGTTCGCCCCTAGCGCCCGGTTCGGCGACCCCGCGGGCTTCGCCCGCTTCGTCGACCGGGCACATCGCACCGGGCTGGGTGTCATCCTGGACTGGGTGCCGGCGCATTTCCCGACCGACGTCCACGGCCTGTCTTTGTTCGACGGCCAGCCGTTGTACGAGCATGCCGATCCGCAGCGTGGGTTCCACCCAGAGTGGAACACCGCGATATACGACTTCGGGCGGCTTGAGGTGGCGAATTTCCTCATTGCGTCCGCCGCCTACTGGCTCGATCGGTTCCATATTGACGGGCTGCGGGTCGATGGGGTCGCGTCGATGCTGTACCTCGACTATTCGCGCCGTGCCGGCGAGTGGTCGCCGAATCCCGACGGCTCCAATGACAACCGTGACGCGGCCGCGTTCATCCGCCGCTGCAATACGCTGTTGTACGGCGATTACCCCGGCACGATGACCATTGCCGAGGAATCCACTGCCTGGGGCGGCGTTTCGGCGCCCGCCGATGTTGGCGGCCTCGGCTTCGGCTTCAAGTGGAATATGGGCTGGATGCACGATACGTTGGAATACATGGCGGAAGACCCGGTGCACCGGCGCTGGCACCACCACAAGATGACCTTCGGCCTGCTCTACGCCTGGACGGAGAACTTCGTGCTGCCGCTGTCGCACGACGAGGTGGTGTACGGCAAAGGCTCCATCCTCGGACGCATGCCGGGCGACGACTGGCAGCGTTTTGCCAATCTGCGCGCCTATTACGGCTTCATGTGGGGTCAGCCGGGCAAGAAGCTGCTGTTCATGGGCCAGGAATTTGGCCAGTCGGAGGAATGGAACTTTCGCCGCGGACTGGAGTGGTGGTTGTTGGACTACGGCGTGCACCGCGGCGTGCAGGCATTGCTGCGTGACCTGAACCGCCTGTATCGCGACCAGAAAGCGTTGCATGTCGGCGACTGCGAGTCTGGCGGGTTCCGCTGGATCGTCGCCGACGATGCCGACAACTCGGTCTATGCCTGGCTACGCTTCGCACCCGATGGGCCCGAGGTGGCCATGGTGTCGAATTTTACCCCGATCCCGCGCGAGAGCTACCGTATCGGTCTGCCGCTCCCGGGCCGCTGGCGACAGGCACTGAATACTGATGCGCCGGTCTATGGCGGCAGCGGCTTCGGCGATATGGAAGTGATCGAGGCGTTGCCGGAGCCTTCCCATGGCC
Organism: uncultured Pseudomonadota bacterium; assembly: GCA_963832865.1. GTDB lineage: Bacteria > Pseudomonadota > Alphaproteobacteria > Acetobacterales > Acetobacteraceae > Rhodopila. The sequence goes on along the minus strand of CAWHWH010000018.1, from coordinate 77,590 downwards.
TTCCTGCCTCTGCAACGATCACGGTGCCGCCGCTCGCCACGGTCTACTTCGTCTATGACCGAGCGTCGGTTGTTAGCTAAACGAAGCTAAGCTAGAACGGACGACAAAACTTGTCTGTCCGCTTCCCCGTCCGGTAATGATTTGGTCCGCCTACTCGTCGTGCGTCAGCGTTTCCGGAAATTCTGGGCGTGACCGCTCAACGATCCTTAGGCAGTCGGGCGTCGCCTCCGAAATCTTCCGGCGCGGGGCCGACCCTGTAAATATCTGCATGGTTCAGAAATGTTCGCTCTTAGCGTTGTTTAACCAATAGTTGTTTAACTAATAACCGACGCTCTGTCCTCAACATGGTCGGACTTATAAGCGAATCCAAAGACGAGACTGCTGCTGACAGAGTAAGAGCCAACAAACTGCCCCGTGTTGTTGAGCGCCTCCACGCTCGTGCTCGTCGAGCCCGGCGGATCGATGGTGGAGAAGCTGTTTAAACTTTAAAACGAGCCTGGCGTTACACTGTTGTTGGAGCGTATTGGCATGTTCGTGTTCCCAGCTTGACGCGGTGAACGAAAACCGCCTCTGCCACACAGCGGGAAGGGCAGGCCGGGGGGCGAAACGCTCGCTGAACCGACGCGCCGGATCAAAGCTGAACCGACGCGCCGGATTAAATGAGGAAGCGACGACCGCGAATCCCTACCTGAGTTGCACCAGCGTTTTCATTTCCTCGACGTCCTGCATCACACGCTTGCTGATGATGGTGAAGGCTTCGGTTTGGGTTTTGACCGCCACCTCAGCCAGCTCTCGCATGTTCGCGAGCGCCTTCTGGACTGCTTGCCCGACGAATTCCTTCGGCTGTCCGGTAAGTGCTCCCGATGGGGCGCCCTTGACCATTTCCTTGGCCGCCGCCTGCGCCTCTTCCATCGTCGTGCGCAGAATTTCAACCTGCCTCCGAACCAGATCCCGCATCCCCTCGTAAGCAATCTTGTTCGTTTGGGTCAGCGCAGCGAGGTCGTTGCGCCGCGCTTCGATGAGGGACGTCATATCGATGCCGGGTACCTTGAACTGCTCCAGCATCTTGGTGAAATCTGCGAATGGTTCCGTGGACTTTCTTTCTGCATCTTGAGCCATGGCGTTTTTCCTTTAGAGCGTTGGCGAAGTTGCGTGACGTGGGACATCAATCGCGCACCCAGTTGACCGCCGCTCGCACAATCGGATCATTGTGAAGCGCGGAACCTCCCGCTTTCTGGCGGTGTCGAAGTCCTGGCCGCGGATTCGAGCCTGGCAGTTACTCCTCGCCGGCCATGACGCCTTGATCTGGATCAATGTTCGAATGCCTCTGGATGGGCCGCGTAGCTGGCCGCGTAGCCGACCGAACGATTCCAGCGTCATTTGCGCTTGTGCTGGTCCGGTACGAGAACCAGAACGATCTATGATAGGGAACGGTCAGGATGTTCGTCCTGGTCGTTAACATATCATTCTGTATAACTCTCGTGATCGTGTCCGTTCCCGCCCGGTCACGGGTGATGCGCGCATTCGCTCCATCTCGGCTGTGCGACGCCCATGGGTCAGACGGGCTGCCCAGGGGCGCTCCGTAGCCAGACCGAGCCGGTTGCGCAAAGACTGCCGGTCGGCGACCACCGATCATCCGGCGTGCATACGTCCGGGGTGCGCTCCCCGCGCGTGCCGGAATGAACCGCTCACGTTCCAGTGCTGGCGGCTCCATGGAGAGTGTTCCTCGCGCGTTGGGGGGATGAACTGGAGAGGGCAACGTGACATTCATCGGAACCACGGCGTTCCCCCACGCGGGCGGCGATGAACCGCCCCCGCCGTTAGAAACGAGCGTCCCTTCCTATGCCAACTGGCGTTCCCAGCGCCGACAAGCTCATCGATCCCTCGACGCTGTTCTGCCCTGTTCGCTAGGGTCACTGCCGGCTACTATCACCTCGGGAGTTTGCGCCCTGTTTCGAGAACTCCGCGCGCGGCTGAAACAGGCAATAAGGCGCAACCACCATGAACAAACCGCCAAACGCCGATCAAAGCCCTCGGGGAGCGCCGGTTGCGACCTGATGATCGGCGTCGTGGTGTGAAATTCGAGCTATGCTTTGGCTCAACAGGAGATTTCCATGATCGGCAAACTCAACCACGTCGCCATCGCCGTCCCCGACCTGGAGAAGGCAACGGCGATCTATCGCGACGTTCTCGGCGCCAACGTTTCCGCGCCGCTGCCGCAGCCCACTCACGGCGTCACGGTCGTATTCGTCGAACTACCGAACACCAAGCTGGAGCTACTGTTGCCGTTGGGCGATAAGAGCCCAATCAGCGGCTTTCTCGAGAAAAACCCAGCCGGCGGCATCCACCACATGTGCTTCGAGGTAGACAACATCCTTGCGGCGCGTGACATCCTGAAGGCCGACGGGCTGCGCGTGCTGGGGAGTGGAGAGCCGACAATCGGTGCGCACGACAAGCCGGTGCTCTTCCTGCATCCCAAAGACTTCAACGGCTGTCTGGTGGAACTGCAGCAGACCTGAGCGCGCCGACTGGGAAAGGATGACCCAACCATGACGTTGAACGCCAAGGTCCTCGAAGAATTCAGGGACCGGCAGGTCCATATCCTCGCGGGAGGCGGCCCGGAAAAGGCGCGCGCCCGCCACGACCAGGGGCGGATGACAGCCCGCGAACGTCTCGCAGCACTGTTCCAGGAGGGCACGTTCCAAGAGATCGGCATGCATATCCGCAGCCAACATCAGGCGGGCGCCGCGAAACAACAAGAGCTGCCCGCCGACGGGGTCATCGTCGGAACCGGATTTGTCGACGGTCGACCGGTTGCCGCCTTCAGCCAGGACTTCACCGTGGCCGCCGGTACGCTTGGCAAGATGCATGCGACCAAGATCGTTCGCGCCATGCAGACCGCGGGACATACCGGCATGCCGGTCGTTGCCTTCAACGATTCCGGTGGAGCGCGCATTCAGGAAGCAGTGGACGCATTGTCTGGCTACGGCCAGGTGTTCTATCAGAACGTTCTCCTTTCGGGTGTAGTACCGCAGATCGCGGTAATCTGCGGGCCATGCGCCGGCGGCGCGGCTTACTCACCGGCGCTGATGGATTTCGTCATCATGACGAAGTCGCATGCCGAATTGTTTATCACTGGCCCCGAGGTCATCAAGGCGGTAACCGGCAAGACGGTTACGATGGACGAGGTCGGCAGCGCATCGATGCATTCCACCGTCAGCGGGAATGTGCATTTTCTCGCTGAGGACGATCATCATGCGGTCCAACTCGTGCAGCGCCTCTTGAGCTTTCTGCCGAAGAACAACGCCGAGGAGCCGCCGCACCAGCTTAGCACCACAATCGATGAGGCCCCCGACGAGACGATAACCGCGTTGATCCCCGAGGACAGTTCGCGGCCGATGGACACTCGGCTAGTGATCACGCGCCTGGTTGATGGGGGTGACTTTCTGGAGGTGCACGCGGGCTTCGCCGAGAACATCATCGTCGGCTTCGCCCGCGTCGAGGGTATGGTGGTCGGCATCGTCGCCAATCAGCCGGCCGTGCGGGCCGGGGCCCTTGACATCGACGCGTCGGACAAGGGCGCACGGTTCATCCGCTTCTGCAACGCCTTCAATATCGCTTTGGTTACGCTGGTGGACGTGCCGGGCTTTCTTCCCGGCATCGAGCAGGAACGCGGCGGCATTGTCCGCCACGGGGCCAAGCTACTGTTCGCCTATGCCTCGGCCACTGTCCCCAAGGTCACTGTAGTCCTGCGCAAGGCTTACGGTGGCTCGTATCTGGCGATGTGCAGCCAAGAAATGGGGGCAGATTTCGTCTTCGCCTGGCCGTCGGCGGAAATCGCGGTGATGGGCGCTGAAGGTGCCGTCAATGTGCTTTTCAGAAGGGAACTGAACGCGGCGCCGGATCGCCGTGCCAAGGCTGCCGAACTGGCGGCGGCGTATCGGGCGGAGTTCACCTCGCCTTACCTGTCGGCGGGCGCTGGCTACATCACCGATGTGATCGATCCCGCGACAACGCGCTGGACCGTCGCGCTGGCGCTGCGCAAGCTACAGAGCAAGCGCGAGGCTCGGCCGCCGAAGAAGCACGGGAACATCCCGCTGTAAGACGTCAGGACCGGGGGGAAATCGCTATGCATGAAAACATGATTGGCGGGACGGTGCTAACGAACTGGCTGGCGATCCTCGGGCTTATCAGTCTGATATACTGGGCATGGCGCATCGTCACCGCTCTCCGGCACCGCGGCAGCTTCGGTCAGAAGGCCGCGGTTGCGCCCGCCGCCAGTGCCCATGTCCCGGTGCCGGTACAGCCGGAGCAGCTGGCGCGCCCGAACGAGGATATCGCCGTGATCGCTGCAGCCGTCTACGCGATGCTTGGAACCCATCGGATCGTGCATCTTGAACCCATCCGCCCGGGCAAGGCCTGGGAGATTGAAGGTCGCTGGGCGCAACAGACCTCGCATACCCTCCGCTAGAGCCTCATCCCCGAGGAGCAGAACATGAAAAAGAACTTCCGGATCACCGTGGACGGCCGAAGCTACAACGTGGTCGTCGAGGATCTCGACGCGGCTGCGGACCCCTCCTATTCAACCGCTACCGCCGCGGTCGCCCCCGCCGTACCCACGACCGTGGCCGCCCCGGCTCCCCCGGCGGCACCGGCACCGGCTCCGGCTGGCAGCGGCGCCATCATGGCCCCGCTCGGCGGCGTGGTGGTCTCGATCGATGTGGCGCTCGGCCGCGACGTCGCGGTTGGCGACAAGGTCGCGACCATCGAGGCGATGAAAATGAAGACTGACGTGCTTTCCAAGGTTGCCGGCAAGATCTCCAATATCGCAGCCAAGACGAACGAGAGCGTGGAGACCGGGCAAGTGCTGATGACCGTGGGATAACTAATTGGCTGTGCTGAGGCGGTCACATCCCGATCGCAAGCGACATCTTCGCGGATCGCCGGCGCTTCTATCGGCACCCCGCTCCCTTTCGGGAGGCTACAGTGGAAAAAGATACACTGACATTCGCGCTGCTTCTGAGCGTGATCGACTTCCTTCTTAGCATCGTGATGATAACGGGTATCGGCTTGGTCCTCTATCTGCTCCCCAAGCTGAATCGTCTTGGCGCACTCGACGAGGAAAGCATGCGTCGCGGTCACTAGTCGCTGCATGCAACAGGAACGAGCCGATTATGTTCGACCAATTTGTTTCTTTCCTAGGTGCAATGGGCGCCCAGACCGGCCTCGCGCACATCTGGTGGGGCAACGTGCTGATGATCGCCGTCGGCATTGGCATGATCCTGCTGGCCATCATCAAGAAATTCGAACCGCTTCTGCTGGTAGGCATCGGCTTTTCCTGCATCATCTCTAACGTCCCTGGTTCCGACCTTCTGCTTCCGGGCGGTCTGTTCCACTATGCCTACGAGGGCGTTCAACTGCTGATCCTGCCGCCGCTGATCTTCTTCGGTGTCGGCGCGATGACGGATTTTGGACCGATGATCGCCAATCCCAAGCTGGTGATCCTGGGGGCCGCGGCGCATCTCGGCATCTTCGTGGCCCTGATCATCGCCAAGCTCCTGGGTTTCACCATCTACGAGGCCGGCGCCATCGGCATTATCGGAGGCGCCGACGGTCCGATGGCCATCTTCATGACGATAAAACTGGCACCACATCTGCTGCCGCAAATCTCCGTCGCGGCCTATTCCTACATGGCGCTGATGCCGCTTATTCAGCCGCCGGTCATGAAGCTGTTGACCAGCAGGCGGGAGCGGATGATCCGCATGAAGCAGATGCGTGTCGTGACGCGCGTGGAGCGTATCGGATTCCCGATCATCATAGGCATCCTCGTCAACCTGCTGCTACCGCCGGTGGCGCCGCTGATCACTATGCTGATGCTGGGCAACCTGTTCAAGGAAGTGCTTGTGACGGATCGCCTGGCCAAGACCGCAGCCAATGAGATCATGAACATTGTCATCGTAGTGCTCACCGTTGCCATCGGATCGACAATGGGGGCGGACAAATTCCTCACCGTCAGCACGATCGAGATCCTTGTGCTCGGCTTGGTGGCCTTCATGGTCGGCACCGCTTCGGGTGTGATCGGCGCCAAGATCATGAACCTTTTCCTCAGGGAGAAGATCAACCCGTTGCTTGGATCGGCCGGCATCGCGTCGGTGCCTATCGCCGCCCGCGTGGCCCATATGGTGGCGCTGGAAGACGATCCCGAGAACTTTCTGATCTATCACGCCATGGGTCCGAACCTCGCCGGCGTGTTCGGCACCGCCCTGTCAGGCGGCATTATGCTCGCGCTGCTCAAGTGATCTCGCCAGGGCTGGTAATTGGCGCCGGCGGCTGCTGCTTAGCTCCGGCCGGTGCAGGCGCGGGCACGGACGTTAAGGCCCAGTGGTGAGATGGTGTGGTCAAACATTCGGTTGCAGGTTCGCTCAGATCAATGCGATCCGATTGTCTTAGATCAATGCGGTCCGGTGGGATCCGGAGAAGTTGTTTCAAACTAATGAGAATTGGACATCGGGAAAAGGAAACTGAGACAATGGCCGGGGCAAGCGCGACGTCCGCGAAGGAGCCGCACACAGGACCGCAAAAAGGTCAATCGCAACATGGGGGAATCACGGCTACAAAGGGCGGTTTCCGGTGGATCGTCATCTTCCTGCTGTTTTACATCACCGTTGCCAACTACATCGATCGGTCGGCGATCGCCTACGCGATCGGCGGCATCAAGTCCGAACTGGGACTGGGACCGACGGAGATCGGCCTGATCCTCGGGGCCTTCGGGCTGGGTTACGCGGTCACCACATTCCTCGGCGGAATCGCAGTTGATCGGTGGGGCGCTCGCTCGGTGCTTCTCGTCGCAGCCATCTTATGGACCGCATCAATCGGCGTCACCGGATTTGCCGCCGGTTTCCTCACGCTTTACATCGCGCGCACCGTGCTGGGCGTGGCGGAGGGGCCCAACTTCCCGGCGCTTACCGGCGCGGTCCGTCACTGGCTCGCGCCGCACGAGCGCGCCATCGCGCTGGGCAATACGCTTGCCGCGGTGCCGCTTGCGCTTGCCATCGGCGCTCCGGTTTCAACGCAGTTGATCCATATGTTCGGCTGGCGCGGCATGTTCTTCGCGCTGACCGCGCTGAGCGGCATCTGGGTTCCGCTGTGGCTCATTTTCTTTCGCAACGATCCGGCGCAGTCGACGTTCGTCGGCGACGCCGAGTTGAAGCATATCCGCGGCGGGGTAGAGGCTCACCGCGACCGCACGCTTGGGCACGTGCGCCATGGCCTCACCGACTGGCGCCTATTGCTCACCAACCGAACGCTCCTGGCGAACTACTGGGCGTTCTTCGTGTTTGGCTACTTCCTGTTCTTCTTCATGACCTGGCTGCCGAACTACCTGACCCAGACCTACCAGTTGAACGTTCGTGAGGTCGGCCTGTTCGCCATCCTTCCGTGGGCCTGCGCCGCGGTGCTGCTGGTGGCACTCGGCTATCTATCGGACTATCTGCTGGTGCGTACGGGCCGGTTGCGGGTATCCCGAAGCCTGCTGATCGGCGTAACCCAGCTTCTGGCGGCGCTCGCGGTGGTCCCAATCGCCTATACCCACAGCCTGCCGGTCGCGATCGCCTGCATTACCGTGGCTGTGGCCTTCAGCATGGGCGCCAACGCCTCATATTATGCGGTCAACGTCGACATCGTGCCGAGTCGGGCTGCCACTGCACTGGGTATCATGGATACGGGTTTCGCGATCTCCGGCTTCCTGGCTCCGGCGATCACCGGTTGGGTGGTCGGCGCGTTCGGATCGTTCGAGTACGCCTTTCTGCTGATGGCCGCGCTGTCGCTGTCTTCCGTGCTGGTCGTGTTCATCTTCCATCGTCCGGATGAGGACCGTGCTGATCAGCCGCAAGGCGATCACCCGGCGTTGCCTGCGGTGGGGTAGGCCTATGATATGATCCGGCTTGGACCAACCGTGCGACGACCACTGCACCTTTTTGCGCAACGCATAGCTTAGCGTGCGGTGGGAGCCGAAGCCATATCGGAGAAAAGCGCGCTTACAATCCGCTCGGACCCCATGACCGGGGACAAGGTCCCAGCGCGGACCTGCGCCGCGACGCATTCTGCCACTGCACTGACCGTTGCACGCTGGTGCAGCATGTCGTGAATCTGCTGGTCGACGAGGGACCACATCCAGTTGGCATTCTGCTCGCTACGCCGCTTGGGCAAATCGCCGCATCGCTTCCGCTTAGTGGTCCGGTCGGAGACGATCTTCCAGATGTCCTCCAGGCCGGTGCCTTCTAGCGCGCTGCAGGTGACGACCGGTGCGACGCCCTGGTCGGGGCCGGCCAGAATATGCATGGCATAGGCGTATTTGGATGCGGCCTGTCTGGCGGAAATGACGTTGTTGCCATCCGCCTTGGTGACCGCGATGAGATCGGCCAGTTCCAGCAGACCGCGCTTGATCCCTTGCAACTCGTCACCGGCTCCGGCCAGCATCAGGACGAGCAGGAAGTCGGTCATCTCGGTAACCGCCGCCTCCGACTGCCCAACCCCGACCGTCTCGATCAGCACGATGTCGTACCCCGCCGCCTCGCACAGCAGCATCGTCTCGCGCGTCGCCCGCGCGATCCCACCCAGCATCCGGCCACTGGGAGAGGGCCGAATGAAGGCGTTGGGATCGGTGCTGAGCTTGACCATACGGGTCTTGTCGCCGAGCAGGCTGCCGCCTGACCGAGCGCTGGATGGATCAATCGTCAGCACGGCTACACGGTGCCCGCGCGCGGTCAGGAAGCTGCCGAAGGCCTCTATCAGCGCGCTCTTGCCCGCTCCAGGCGATCCGGTCACGCCGATCCTGATAGATTCGCCCGCAAGCGGGAGTGTCCGGGCAATCAGCTCGCGCGCCATCCGCTGGTGATCCGGCCGCGAGGATTCGATCAGCGTAATGGCCCGCGATAGAACCCCGCGGTTGAACGCGAGGATGCCGCTCAGGTAGTCGTCCACCGTCAGGCTCGGCGGCCGCGGCACCGCATCGGTATGGCGCTCCGGCGCCCATTGGCCGCTCATCCGCGTTCTCGCGGACCACAGTTCATGTCTGATCCGCGGCCCGGGTCAGCAGCACGTCGAGAATCTTCGACGCCGACTGGGAAATTACCGTTCCAGGCCCAAAGATCGCGTCGATGCCGTTGGCGTAGAGCTCGTCGTAGTCCTGCGGCGGGATAACGCCCCCCGCGATGACCAGAATGTCGCTGCGTTCACGTTCCACCAGGGCTCGCTTGAGCTGCGGCACAAGTGTGAGATGACCGCCGGCCAACGAGCTGACGCCGATCACGTGGACATCATTGTCCACCGCTTCGGCCGCTGCTTCCGCGGGTGTCTGGAACAGTGGTCCGACATCGACGTCGAAACCGATATCGGCAAAGCCCGAGGCCACGACCTGCTGGCCACGATCGTGCCCATCCTGTCCCAGCTTGGCGATCAGGATGCGCGGACGCCGCCCTTCGGCCTGGACGAAAGCCTCGACCTTGGCACGGACCTGTCTGATGACGTCCATCGTCTCCCCCACCTGTTTGGCGTAGACGCCGGTGGCGAGCTGCGGCGTCGGCTGGAAGCGGCCATAGACCTTCTCCAGCGCGGAGCTGATCTCACCGACCGAGGCTTTCAAACGCGCCGCTTTGATCGACAGATCGAGCAGGTTGCCTTGCCCGGTCCGCGCGCACGCGGTCAATGCGTCCAACGCGGCACCCACGGTCGAACTGTCGCGCTGCTCCCGCAACGTCTTTAGCCGCTTGATCTGGGCCTCCCGCACCGCCGTGTTGTCGATCTTCAGCACATTGATTGGGTCATCGGTTGCAGGCGGGTACTTGTTCAGCCCGATAATGGTTTGCCGCCCACTGTCAATCAGCGCCTGAGTCCGAGCCGCGGCATCGGCGATGCGCATCTTCGGCAGTCCCGCCTCGATCGCCTTGGTCATCCCGCCTTGCGCCTCGCATTCGATGATATGCGCCCAGGCCTTACGCGCCAACTCCATGGTCAGGGTCTCGACATAGTAGCTGCCGCCCCAGGGATCGATCACGGTGTCCGTGTCGGTCTCTCCCTGTAGAAACAGCTGTGTGTTGCGCGCGATGCTGGCGGAGAACTCGGTCGGCAGGCCCAGGGCCTCATCCAGTGAATTGGTGTGCAGGCTTTGGGTCTGACCTTGGGTGGCAGCCATTGCCTCCACGCAGGTGCGGGTGACGTTGTTCCAGACATCCTGAGCCGTCAGACTCCAGCCACTGGTCTGGCTGTGGGTACGGAGTGACAGGCTCTTGGGGTTCTTAGGATCGAACATCTTGACGATCTTGGCCCACAGCATGCGGGCCGCCCGCATCTTAGCGACCTCCATCATGACGTTCTCGCTGATCGACCAGAAGAACGACAGGCGCGGCGCGAAGTCGTCGATGGCCATCCCGGTCGCGACGCCGGCGCGGAGATATTCCAGCCCGTCCGCCAAAGTATAACCCAGCTCCAGATCGGCGGTCGCTCCGGCTTCCTGCATGTGGTATCCGGAGATGCTGATGCTGTTGAAAGCAGGCATATGGCGGCTGGTGTAGCTGAATATGTCGCCGACAATCCGCATGCTCGGTGTGGGCGGATAGATAAAGGTGTTGCGGACCATGAACTCCTTCAGAATGTCGTTCTGGATGGTCCCCGAAAGCTTCTCCTGCGCGACGCCCTGTTCCTCCGCTGCGATGACATACATCGCCAGGATCGGCAGCACCGCGCCATTCATCGTCATTGATACGCTTATCCGATCGAGCGGCAGCCCGTCGAACAGGATACGCATGTCAAGAATGCTGTCGATCGCCACACCAGCCATGCCCACGTCGCCCAGCACGCGAGGATTGTCGCTGTCGTAGCCGCGATGGGTGGGCAGGTCGAAGGCGACACTAAGGCCCTTCTGACCGGCCGCCATGTTCTTCTTGTAGAACGCGTTGGAGGCCTCGGCGGTCGAGAACCCAGCATATTGGCGCACTGTCCAGGGTCGTGTCGCATACATCGATGCATAAGGGCCGCGAACGAACGGCGCGAAGCCGGGGTAGGTGTCGAGATGCTCGAATCCGGTAAGATCAGCGGCGGTGTACAGCGGTTTGACCCCAATGCCTTCCGCGGTCTGCCACGTCAGATCATCGAGCGGTTTGAACGCCATGTGCTCCGCCTCGTCGCGCCACTGCTGAAGGCTCGCTTGTTTTGGATTCTCCGCGAATGGCACTGTCGCGAAATTCGGGATCTTGCTCATGACCGCGCCTCCTCCGCATGAAGTAGGGACCACAATGTGTCGAGGACGTTGCACCGGACGTAGATGAATCGATCGACGCCGGCGGCGCGATAGGTGGCTTCCGACTGGCCGGGATTGCCGGCGAGTACAACGGCGGCCGCACCAGCCGCCTTCAGCTTCGGTGCCAACTCCGCAACCGCGGTGGCATATCGTTTGTCAGTCGAACAGATAACCGCGACCCTGGCATTGCTCGCGGCAAATTCCGCTACCGCGTCTGCGACGTCGGACTTCGCTTCCCGCGCCAACACCTGGAAGCCGCCGACCTCAAAAAAATCCGTCGCATAGGTTTTGCGTGCGACCTGCTCGGCGATGCTGCCAATACCGGCGAGGAAGACACGCGGGCGGTGACCGTGGCTACTCGCGAACGCCTCCGCGGCATCCCGAAGCTCCTCGAATGCATCGTCGTAGGGATGCACCGAGAGCGGAGCCATCACCGCCGGCTGACTGCCTTCCGGCACCAGCTTCTCGGCGATCTGTCCGAGCGTGGCACCCATTTGGGCCGCGGCGACCGCAGCCGTGGTGAGCAGGCCGCTCCCGGTAGCCACACTGGCCAATGCGTCGAGCACCGCCGGGCGGGGATGCTGTTGCCGCCGGTCAGACAGGCGGTGCGCGGCCACGATCGCGAGCTGGCGATAGTCGGGCTGCTCCTGCTCGGTGCGATGCTCGGCCAGTGTCGGATGCTCGCTCACGCCGGTCACCGCCACCTTGCGCGTGGCGATGTCCTTCTCGCGCGCAGCTTCGGTGGGCTTGATCTGCTCCGCCACCCAGCCGTTTACGACCGCTTTGATCATGCCGCCCTGAGCCTCGACCTGCCGGAAGATCTCCCAGGCGCGTCTGGCGACTTCGTTGGTATACCACTCGATGTACCAGGACCCGCCGGCGGGATCGATCACCTGTGGCAGATGGCATTCCTCGGCGAGGATGAGCTGTGCGTTGCGCGCATTGCGCCGACTTACCTCCGTCGGAAGGCCGGTTGGAGTGTCGAACGGCGTGGTGGTGATAATATCGGCTCCAGCCACCGCGCCAGCATAGCAGGCGACAGTGTTGCGCAAAATGTTGAGTGACTGGTAGCGCGTGGTCAGCACGCGCCGGCCGGTAGAGACGCGCAGGGTCATCTTCTGGGCCTGCGCGCTGCCGCCGCTGGCGCTGATGAGATCTGCCCAAAGCCGCCGGAGCGCGCGAATCTTGGCGATCGCCAGGTAAAAGCGGCAGCCCAACCCTATGCTGAAGGTGATCTGGCGAGCGGCGGTTTCGACATCGAGCCCAGCTTCGGTCAACGCCCGGAGATAGTCGATCCCCGTGGCGATGGTGAAGGCGATGTCGGCGACTGCCGTGGCCCCCGCGTTGTGGTATGGAGTGGACGAGACCTCGACCGCGGTCATGAGCGATGCATTCTCCGCTGTCCATGCGGCCAGGTCCGCCATTTGCCTCAATGCCGTGTACAGAGGCACCGGAAGGTAGCCGTCGCGCGCCAGCGCCTTGAGGGGATCGGCGTTAAAGCCGCCGCGAAGCTCATTCAATGGCACGCCTGACCGTTTAGCGAAGGCGATATAGAGGCTGGCGGCCGGCAGGAAGGCTGCACCAGCATCGAAATGGAAGCCGGCCATTCCGAGTTTCACGCCGTGAGCGAGACGGCCAACGTCGGCGACGGAGGAGATACTGACGCCATCACGGCCGGTCAGCTCCGCCGCGCGCGGATCATCGGCATCCAGGCCGTGCCTGGCCGCCCCATCGAGCCGCAGATCAATGGAGGTCACACCGCCGTTGAGATCCTCGAGGATCTGCGCGTTAGCGACAGCGGGATCTGGATGCGCGTGCTCTTGGCGGATGTCCCATCCTGTGAGCACGTTGCCCAGCGGCTGCGCGCCGCGCACAAAAGGGGGATAGCCCGGCAATCCCGCCGGATCGCCGGCTGTGGGAAACACCTCCTCAGTGTAAAGCGCTTGCAGTTCGATCCCTTCGTAGCTGTGGGAGATCATGCGTTTGGCGAACGGCACGCCTTTGAGGTCCGCTTCCACTTCCTTTTGCCATGCCGCGCGATCGATCGTCGGGAAGTCGGAGCCCAGGCGGAATTCTTTTGCAATCGCGACCATGACGAACTCCTGGAGACTGACAGCGGCGCCAAAATCAAGACGGTGATTTCGTGCCGCCTGAGCAGCGGATTGGATCTGGCCCCCAACGTGTGCAAGAACCGTCCAGTAGAGCGACGATACCGGTCAAGCTCCTAGCTGGGTAGATTCGGATTTCTACGTAGTCGCAGATGGGAGCACCATCGGTCATTGGTTCCGTTTTGCAACGGGCCAAAAGCTTGTGCGCGACCCGCAGGGCGAACTCTAGCAACGGTCCGCCCGCCTCCGGACCACACCTCCGCGCTGAAGCGTCAGTAGGTCAGAGAGTTTGGTTACGCTGACCGGAAGCTCGGCGACTATGAAGGAGACCGTTTGATCCCGCTCGTTCTGGGCGGCGCGCCTGACGACCCCCGCAACCTTTGGCCTGAACCCTGGGTATCGGCGGACGGCTGGAGGGTGGACCGGAAGGACGAACTCGCTGGAACTAGAGGCGGTCCTGGCCCGGCTTGTTTGCGAACGGGGTGTGACTGACTCTGGGAGTGAGGCGAGCCGCCAAAGAACGCCGGCGGCTCCGGACAATCCCGCACAGATCGTAGGCGCTGAGGGAGTTCCGCCTCGGGCAATCGCCCGACAGCAATCGCAGCAGCGGCCTCACGGCCTTCGGCCTGGCCACCTGTTCCACCCCAATGCCAAGCGATCGCGGCGGCTTATCGCCAGAGGACGAGGTTCCCGAAAGAGGTCGCGTGCGCTTGTCATTGCTTGCCGTTCCAGCTGGATCGGTCCGGCCAGGGCCAGAACGCGGACCGCACTTCCGTGCCCGGCACGATCGGCAATCGCGCCGACGAGTTAGCTTCCGACGCGGCCGAGGTCAGCCTCCGGGAATCTCCAGAGTACGTCACCGGGACCGAGAGGTGTCTACCTCTATTCCCGACAGATACCCGGGGTCGCCCCCGAGAATTGCGGCTTGCGGCCTGAGCGCCTGGGCGAAGAATTCAGTTACCTCCCGGCGCGCCTCGGTATCACTCGATATCAGTGCGGCCGCCATCGCCAACAGCAAGGCGACCATTATCGATAAGTGCTCCAACGCCTCCATCTCTGCCTCCATCAACGCGGCGAACTCCCGGTGAGTAGGCCTCGAGCGGAAAATGACACCCGCGAACCGGCCGGGCTGTGAAGCAGGTCACTCGGACAGCAAAACGCAGGAGCAATCGCACGGGATCTGGCTCGAAATCCAACATTGCCGAGGTTGAAAAAGGTTCGGAATGGCGGCTAACTACACCTCGGGATGATCTGTCGTCACAATCCGCGGCCAGACGGCCGGGGCTATGCCAGCGGGCTTTGGAGGATCCACCATGCCAGAAGCGCCCACTCCGGGGACCGGCCATTCTGCCATGCAGCCGGTCTGGCCGGGTGACGTCACCCGGGTTCCCTACTGGGTCTATCGCGATGACGAACTGCTGAAAACCGAGCAGCGGCAGGTTTTCGAAGGCGCGGTCTGGAACTTTCTGTGCCTGGAGACAGAGATCGCCCAACCCGGCGACTGGCGCGGGACAGTGGTCGGTGAAATGCCGGTGGTAGTTGCGCGCGCCGAGGACGGCTCGACCGCGGCGTTCGAGAACCGCTGCGCCCATCGCGGCGCACTGATCTGTCTGGACAACGCCGGCCGTGGCGCCAAAGACTTCCAGTGCGTCTACCACGCCTGGCGCTACGACCTGCGGGGAAACCTGAAGTCGGTCGCATTCCGCCGTGGTGTCAACGGCGAGGGCGGCATGCCGGAAGCGTTCCGCCTGGAGGATCACGGTCCGCGCCAATTGCGTACAACGACTTTGTGCGGCCTGGTGTTTGGCACGTTGCACGATAGTACGCCCCCGATCGAGGACTACATCGGCGCCGATGTATTGACACAGTTAAAGCGGGTCGTTGCTGACCGGCAAATCGAGATTATTGGCCGCTTCACCGAAGTGCTGCCGAACAACTGGAAGATGTACGCCGAGAACGTCCGCGACTCCTATCATGCCAGTTTGCTGCATCTGTTCTTCGCGACGTTCAAGATCAACCGTCTCAGCCAGGGTGGCGGCCTGATCGTCAGCCCGAACGGCGGGTGCAGCGTCTCCTCGACGATCGCCCCGGACGATGCAGACGACAAGTCGTATGCCGGCATGCGATCGGTTGCCGACGACTTCAAGCTGGAAGACTCCAGCCTCGTTGATGTCGTGGACGAGCACAAGGACCGGATTCGCCAGCAGATCGTCACGGTGTTTCCGAACTTTGTCGTGCAGAAGACACAGAACGCCATGGCGCTGCGGTTCTTCGTGCCGAGGGGGGTCAGCCACACAAACCTGGAATGGATCTACTTCGGCTACGCCGACGATACGTCCGAGATGCGCAAACGCCGGCTACGCCACTTGAATCTCGGCGGACCCGCCGGCTTCGTGTCGATGGAGGATGGCTGCATCGGCGGCTTCGTCGAGCGCGGCATCGCGACCTCGGAGGACGCCTCCTCGATCCTGCAGATGGGTGGTGCCGGCATCGCGAGCCAGTCCACCCGCGCGACCGAAGCCGCAGTCCGTGGTTTCTGGACGCTCTGGCGGCGCATGGTCGGGGTATGAGCGCGCTGCTGCGGCTGGCAGAGCTGAACGCGGCTTACTCGGCGGCGATTGATCAAGACCGCCTGGAGGCATGGCCGGACTTCTTCACCGATGATTGCTTCTACAAGATCACGTCGGCCGAGAACCACAATCGAGGATATGCCGCGGGCATCATCTATGCCGACTCGCGCGCGATGCTTCGTGACCGTGTCACCGCGTTGCGTACTGCGAATATCTATGAGCGGCAGGCATATCGCCATATCATCGGTCTGCCGGTGATCGGCCCCACTGGGGTTACAGCTGAAACATCGTTCCTGGTCGCCCGCATCATGCGTGATGGCCGGACAGACCTGTTCGCGACCGGGGTCTATCTCGACAGGCTGCGCGATGAAGGCAGCAACTTACGTTTCGCTGAACGTATCGTGGTCTGCGACAGTAGTCATTTCGATACGTTACTTGCCATTCCACTCTGATCCCTCCGGTGACCGAAACCCGGCAGGTCGGCTGCATTGCTCGGGCCATCATTTAGGCTTCCCATTTCGTCGCGGTTGAGCGCGATGGGGGATATAAAGCGGGGGAATTTATTGCGGTATGGAGAGTGCCTCATGAAGGATGTCCCCGACGAGACGATCGAGACCGCGCGCCAGGTCGCCGACCAATTGGATCAGCGGGGTCATGCCGAGCACGCCGGCAGGTTGCGGGCTGCGCTGGCGCACAACCATTCCGCTGCGGTTCTGCGCTCAGCGCTCGGGGAAGCCTGTCAGGTTGTGCTGACCGCCATCGAAGCCATTGATCCGGTGTGCGCGACCATGGTGGAAGAGTTGCGGCTGGAGGTTGACGCTTGGGCGAGGCCTGGATCCTCGCGATGACGCACCTCGCGGCTTCCTTACGCGGGCAGCTTGTGCAGACCTAGCCTCGGGCTGCGCTTGGAACGGCGCTCCGAATGACGGTTGTGGCCGACACCCCGATCCTCGGGGGGAGAGATTATTGAAGATTGGCGCCAAATTCGGCTTTTGAGGGGGCCAATTCACCTCTCGTCAATTGCAGTGAGCCGATATTGTTCATAAAACAGGCATAGCGGGATTGATGGGGGCGCGATCGTATGAGGACTCCATTATGTCGGGACGAGGAACCGGGCAGGGTTGAGACGGGGCTCGGGAGTTGGGCTCTTGGAACTGTTGGCGGACCGGGGATGCGTTGCGGGAGTACTGCTCCGATCGTGAACTCGGGAGGCGGTGCAGTCGTGGCAGATAAATGCCTAGACAACCTAGCCAAAAAACCGGTTACAGCATGGAGCACTAGAGGGCAAATTCGCGCGCGCGAACCGATAGATGGGCACTGGACGATGACGATGAACCGATGCCGAGAGCCATGGCGCAAACTCACCTCGGCTGTTGTGACCTTGTTCGTGGTGGTTTGGGCAGCCGGGCTGCCTGCCCGTGCCGAGGACACCAGCGTTACCAAGCCCGACCTCATCAAGAGCGTGCTACCAACGGTGGTCAACGTCACCGTCAGGAAGGACGAGCCAGCCGAGGCAGGCTCGAATGTCGTGGGCGCGGTAATGCCGCTGACGGATCCGGGCCCAAATATCAAAAGCTATGTCGGCTCCGGCTTTGTGATTGATCCTTCTGGGCTGATCGTGACCGACTATCATGTGGTGGAGAACGCGTTCGAGATCACGGTCGTATTCTATGATGGCACGCGTCTACCTGCGACGACCTGGCGGGCGTCGCGTCTGGCCGATCTGGCGATCTTGAAGGTCGAGGCCGGCCGTCCGTTGTTGGCGGCGCAGTGGGGTAACAGCGACACGTTGCAAGTGGGCGACCAGGTTTTCGCGGCGGGGAATCCGTTCGGGCTCGGTCTCTCGCTTTCCTCCGGGATTGTCAGCGCGCTCAACCGCGACATCAAGAATTCGCCGTATGATGATCTCATTCAGACGGACGCCCCGATCAATCACGGCAATTCCGGCGGCCCGCTGTTTGACATGCATGCCAAGGTTGTTGGGGTGAACTCGGCGATTATCTCTCCGACCGCTGGATCGGTCGGTCTGGGCTTTGCCGAACCGTCCAACAGCGCGCGTTTCGTGGTGGATCGGTTGCGGACCTACGGGTGGGTTCGCCCAAGCTGGATCGGCGTTAAGCTGCAGCAGATGACGCAAGAGATTGCGGCTTGCAAGGGCATGTCGCGGGCGGAAGGGTCGATCGTCTCTTGGGTGTTGCCGAGTGGGCCGGCGCACAAGGCCGGCCTTGAAATCGGTGATGTGGTCCTGCGGTTTGATGGCAAGGTACAGACCGACGAACGCGCGCTATTGCGTAATATTTCCGAAACACCGGTGGGCGAAACGATTACACTGCATGTCCGGCGTGGCGACGACGAACTGGATATTCCCGTGCCTACCATGGAGTGGCCGCGCAACCAGTGGGATGCGCGTGATGCACCGGTGACGACGGAGCGCCCGAAGATCGTCATCCCGCCCGATCTCGGCCTGTCATTGTCCGCCGTGCCGGCGGAGGAGAAAGCGAACTTGGGGTTGGAGGAGGGTCTGCAAGGCGTGCTGGTGACGAGTGTCGCACCTGGGTCCGATCCGGCGAACCGGGGGATGTCAAGCGGCGATGTGATCCTGCGTGTGCAGAATGACACCGTTGGGTCACCGGCGGAGGTGAAGGCTGGCATCGAGGCGGCGCGGGCCGCCAAGCACAACTACGTGCTGCTGCTGGTGCTGCCGAAGTCCCGCGAAGTGCCGGGTCCGAAGTGGGTGGCGCTTTTGTTGAGTTGAGCGCACGATCGGGCCCGGCCGCTCGATTAAGCTCGGGCCGCCCGACCTAGGCGGTCGCGGGCCGGGACAACCGGGCGGCTTCGAACAGGGCATCGAACATCGCGTCGCCTTTTTTGGGTTGCGTCGTCGGGCCTGGGTTTGACAGGCGGTTGCGGGTGGTGTCGAGCTTGGCTTTCGCCTGACGCAGGGCTTCGTGGAGGTCCTGTTCGGAGATGTCGTTCAGTGGCTCCGGCGCTGGCTCGGTAGATCCGGGCAGGTCGCAGGTCAGAAGTTTGGCCAGGGCTTTTTCGGTCGTCTGGCTGGCACGGTTGAGGCTGTTGGCGCAGCCTCGGTAGCGCAGCCGCATGGAGGGCGACATGTCCATGGCTTTTGCATCAGCCAGTATATCGAGCGTGGATAGGCCGAACGCGATGATCTTGGCGGCGAGCAGGAATTCCTGGCGCGTACGGGCGCCGTAGGATGCCAATGTCTCCAGGATTTCCGCGCGGGCCTCTTCGATGCTCGGGGCGGCGTCAAGAAAGAACGGCATCAGGAAGCGGATCAGGTGTTCCACGAAGCGATTGGTTTGAGGGGACATCGGGGGGATCCTGGTTGGTCGAGTGTGTGTTTGCTGGTTTGTCCTACCTCAGGTTGTGATACAAAGCAAGAACAAAATTATCTGAGATAGGAGTTGGCCACCGCCGGCTTTCCGCCTGTTCAGCCAGGTGCTTCCTGACTGGGCGTGTTCGGCTCGAAGCGTATGCGCAGGCGCGTATGCGCGGCCTTGGCAAAGCGCTCCAGGGTGCGCGTCGAGGGCAGCACCTGCCGCTTTCCAGGCGGGCACGAAGGCCTGCGTAGTTCCCATCGCGGCGGCAACCTGTTCCTATGTCATGTCGGCGTCGCCGCGGGCTTTTATGAGGGCTAACGCCAGGGCGAACTCATCCTCCAACGCATCCAGGCTGTCTTGAACTCCGCGTCTGCCATCCATCGCTGCGCGGCTTCTCGACGGAAATATACTTGCGCGTCACCTCCGTTGCCCTTCGCGGGGCGATTTCGATTTCATGGCGCGGTGTCTTCTTCGTCTTTTTGCGGAGTAGGTGGACGACAACACCCCGCCGACCCGTTGCTGTCACGTAGACGGCGCGGGCAATGCCGCCTCTGCCCTTCAAGCGCATTTCCCAGAGCGGCTCTTCGGATGCATCACGTACGGTTCGCCGGCTTGTGCAGCCTTCAACTCAATCAGGCGCGAAATCCGCAGGAATCTGGCCCGGATATGCTCGGCCGTTGCCTCCAATTGGGCTTTCACCCCTTCGTCGCGGTCCCCCTGACCTAAGTCAAGGCATCGTGCTATCGCAAGCCGTTCATGCCCCGTCGCGTGGATGCTGTTCCCCGTGTCGGGAGCACGCCGCAGGCACAGTCAGGACGCGATGAAGGAATTCTTGCTGTCGCTGCATCACCATCGCTGGATTGACCCTCCGGTTCTGTCAGGTCGATGCTCCTATCGGACCGGGAACCTGGCGGAACTAACGGGTTTGGAACAGAGCCAGCCACCCGACGACGATTATCGCGACGAAGTACGTCCCCACGCCCTAAATAACTGGGAAGGATACGGAATGTCAGTCGCCTCGGCCAAAATCCGTCGCCGCGCAGTTGTGACACTTGGAGCAGCGGCCATTGCCGCCGGTAGCCGTGGGCCTCCCGCCCTCGGAGGCGGGAACGCCCGCGTGTTGCGATTTGTACCCATACTCAATCCTTCTTCGCTCGATTCGCTTTGGGCTCAATCGGTGAGCACTCGAGAAGCGGCCTTCATGGTCTTCGACACATTATATGGGCTGGACGCGTCGCTGACGCCGCAGCCGCAAATGGTCGACGGGCATGAACTATCTGAGGACCGGCTGACCTGGCGGTTCAGCTTGCGCGAGGGACTGCGGTTCCACGATGGCGAGCCGGTGCGCGCGCGTGATGCGGTCGCCTCGATCGGGCGCTGGGCACAGCGCGCGCCGCTTGGCGTCAGCATGAAGAAGCAGTTGGACGAGATGCGCGCGATCGACGATCGGCGGTTCGAAATCCAACTGAAGAAACCATTTCCCCACCTACTCTATGGCCTCGGTCGCGCCGTCGACTGTGTCATCAGGCCGGAGCGCGTGGCCGGCCACATCGATGCGTTCACTGATGCCAAGGACTACACTGGCAGCGGACCCTACATGTTCCTGCCGGACGAGTGGGTTTCCGGCGCGTTCCTCGCTTTCCGGCGAAACCAGCACTACGTGCCGAGGCCGGAAGAGCCGTCGCTTTGGGCCGGGGGCAAGGTCGCGAACTTCGACCGGATCGAGTGGACGATAATGCCCGATGCCGTCACCGCCACCGGCGCGGTCGCGAGGGGTGAGGTGGACTGGTTGGACAGTGCCTTTCTCGACCTAGTGCCGCAGCTTCGACAGACGTCCGGCGTAACGGTAGAGCAACTCAACCCGTTCGGCTGGTGGTCCGTGTTGCAGTTCAACACCAGAGCGCCCCCGTTCGACAACCTGGCGTTGCGGCGGGCGCTGTTTCCCGCCGTAAACCAAGCCGACTACATGGGTGCGGTGGTGGGCGATCGGGCCGACCTGATGCGTACCGGCGTGGGTCTGTTCAACGCGGAGTCGCCCTTGCAGAGTAAAGCGGGGATCGAAGTGTTGACCGGCCCGCGTGATCTCGATCTGGCGCGGAAACTCGTGAAAGCCAGCGGCTACACCGGCGTGCCGATCGTGCAGATGGCGGCGACCGACAGCCCCAGGCTGAGCGCGTTGAATCTCGTCGCGCAGGCGATGATGACGGAGATCGGACTGAACGTGGTGTTTCAGGCCATGGATTTTGGTACGTTGGTTAGCCGGGTCAATAAAGGCGGCCAAGCCGGGTCGGACAATTGGAACTGCTTTTGTGCTGCTTGGCCGGGGCCTGCGGTTCTCGATCCGGGCAGCCACCTGCCGCTGTTTGGCTTGGTGCCGGATCGGGACCCGAAAATGCTGGCGTTGCGGGACGCCTGGTTAGACGCTCCGGACCTTGCATCGCAGAAATTCATCGCCGACCAGATGCAACTACGGGCATTCGAGGATCCGCCGTTCGTGCCGCTCGGCGAGTTTTTCAGCCTGTCGGCATATCGCAAGGGGCTGTCGGGATTCGTCCATTCCGACGCGGCGCTGTTCTGGAACGTCCGAAGGGCCTGAACACCCGATTCATAGTGCGCACGGGTGCTCTGTCACGGTTGCCCCTGTTTTCAACTGGGGCCTGTTCCTCCCGGCGGAACCACATTCCTGGATCGGGGGTTCGGTCGTCCAATCTCACAGCGCGTGATCCACTCCGGAGAGCGTTCACAGGGGACGTGTCGGACTGGCTACGATCGTGCGGAGTTGAGGTTGCTTGCGGTCTTGAGCAGCCAACGGCAATATTGAAGCGCGTATCACGCCAAGCCTCGACGCAACGGTTATGGAGATCCGTTGACGTCGCATCTTCGCCTGCCTGGATCGAGCGCCGGCCCTAGATCGCCGATCACCTCCCGGCCTGATGGACCCACGAACTCGGGGAGAAGCACTCGTGGCAGCCGCCCATTCATCGAACAGGCCAGCTCTCGTCGACGCGCACGCCCACCTTTACGATCATCGCGTCGTTCCTTATGGAGTCTTCGCGCGCAGGGACCCGGTTTTCGAGACGCTGGTCGGCGACTACGCGGACCTGCCGCCAACTTATCTTCCAGATGACTACCTTCGAGCTACCCGCTCGCGAAAGGTCGAAGGCGTTGTCTGGCACGAGTTCATCTCCGATGACACGTTGAAGGAATTGGCATGGGTCAAAAACCTAGCAGCGGCCTCGACTGTGCCGATGGCCATTGTCGGGCTCGTCGACTTCACCGAGCCGAACCTGCCGCTTCGCCTCGAAGTCTATCGCGACGTTCCGAGCCTGACGGCGGTGCGCCAGCACCTGGGTTGGGATGAGCGCAATCCGCTTCGCCGCATGGCGCTGCGGGGAGATTTCATGAGTGATCCCGCGTGGCTGAGCGGGCTCAGCCGCCTAAAAGGCCAGGACCTGCGCTGTGGACTGGAGGTGTTCGCGCCGCAGTTGGCGCAAGTTCTTTCAGTCGTCCGCGCGTACCCGGACATAGGCTTCACCATCGCCGTGATGGGCTGGCCGACCGACCTCAGTTCGGAGGGATACGCCCGCTGGCGCTCGGAAATGGACGCCCTTGGCCGGTGTGAGAACACCTGCGCCTCGATATCGGCCATCGAGTGCATTTTTGGCTTGAATTGGACCGAGGAGCAGATCGAACCCTGGGTCAGATCCGTAGTCGAAGCGTTTGCTCCCTCACGCTGCATGTTCGGAAGCCACCTGCCGATCGACGGCCTGTCGCACGGATTCGACCGCCTCTACGACAGCTACGAGCACATCGTTGCGGCGTTCTCTGAGGACGAGCGGGATGCCATGTTCCGCATGACGGCTCTCAATTGGTTTCGAGCGCCGACTTGATCCTCACCATGTTCGATCCTGTTGGCGCGGCCGCCAGGATCGCCGGCCAGCTCAGATAGGCCAGGCTAAACGAGCAACGAAACGATGGGAGTGAACGATGCAATTCTATCTGAACGGCTACAAACCCGGTGACCCGTTCATTGAGGACCCGCATCCGTCTGTGGCAGAGCGGCCGACAGATCTCCCTGAGGACGCCGACGTCCTGATCATTGGCTGCGGTCCGGCTGGTCTCGTGCTGGCTGCGCAGATGTCGAACTTTCCCGACATCAGGACGGTCGTCATCGACCGCAAGGACGGTCCGCTCGAGGTCGGCCAAGCCGACGGTGTCGCCTGCCGCACGGTAGAGCTGATGGGGGCGTTCGGCCTGGCGGATCGTCTGGTGAACGAGGGATATTGGGTCAACGAGGTCGCATTCTGGCAGCCGGACCCACAAGACCGGAGCAAGATCATACGCACCGGGCGTATCCAGGACGTCGAGGAGGGCTTGTCGGAGATGCCCCACGTGATCGTCAACCAGGCGCGTATGCTCGCCTACCTCTTGGATCACATGGAACGGTCGGCCAGCAAGCTAAAGCCGTCTTATGGACTGCACGCGAGGGGCATCGAGATCGACACGAGCGGCTCGTCAGAGTACCCGGTGACGGTCACGGTGCAGCACCTTAAGGACTTCAAGGAGACCGACAAAATCTCGACGATCCGGGCAAAGTATGTCGTCGGCTGCGATGGCTCACGCAGCAGCACCCGGGCGGCGATCGGACGCGAACTGCGCGGGGACCTGATGAATCAGTCCTGGGGCGTCCTAGACGCCCTGGCCGTTACCGACTTCCCGGACATCCGGCTCAAGTGCGCGATCTATTCCGCGAACCAAGGCAACATCCTTATAATTCCACGTGAGGGCGGATACTTGGTCCGGCTCTATGTCGAACTGGACGGCGTGCGTGATAAGGAGATGCTCGAGAATCGGAGTGTGACCTCCGAGAAACTGGCCACGGTCGCGAATCGGATCATGGCCCCGTACACCATCGAAGTGAAAGACATCGGGTGGTGGGCGGTGTACGAGATTGGCCAGCGGCTATGCGACAAGTTTGACGACGTGCCGGCAGCAGAGATGGCCACCCGTCTGCCGCGCGTGTTCATCGCAGGCGATGCCTGCCACACGCACAGCGCCAAGGCCGGTCAGGGCATGAATGTGTCCATGAACGACACCTGGAATCTGGGCTGGAAATTGGGTGCCGTCCTGCGTGGGACGGCCAAGCCGGAACTCCTGCACTCCTACTCGGAGGAACGTCAGAAGGTTGCCAAGCAGCTCATCGACTTCGATCGTGAGTTCGCCAAGATGTTCAGCGCCCATCCGATGGAGTCGGGTGGCGCCGGCGAAAAGGGCATCGACCCCGAGGAATTCCGGCAGTACTTCATCACGCACGGCCGCTTCACTGCCGGGGTCGCGACCAAATACGGCCCGTCAATAATCACCGCCGACGTGATGTTCCAGCACCTCGCGGAGGGCTTCCCGGTTGGGATGCGCTTCCATTCTGCCCCGGTCGTCCGGCTAGCCGACGCCAAACCGGTCCACCTTGGCCACGTCGCTCGGGCGGACGGCGCCTGGCGGATCTACATCTTTGCCGACCGCAGCGACCCGACGAGCAGACACTCCCACTTCGGGGAGTTGTGCGAGTTCTTGGGGTCCGAGGCGTCTCCGATCAAGCGCTTTACCCCGGCGGGTGCGGACCCCGATGCCGTGATCGACGTCCGTGCCATCTTCCAGCAGGGCCATCGTGACCTGGCCGTGGCCAAGATGCCGGCAATACTGCTGCCGAAAAAGGGCAAGTTCGGCCTGATCGACTATGAGAAAATGTTTTGCCGCGACCCGAAGGCGGAGGATATCTTCGAGTTGCGAGGGGTGAATCGCGAGACCGGCTGCATGGTCGTGGTCCGCCCGGACCAGCACGTCTCGCAGGTACTTCCGCTCCATGGTCACGAGGCATTGGCGGACTTCTTCGCCGGGATTTTGATCGACCCTAAATAGGGTGCCGGCCTGGGCCGGTGCGTCCCAAACCAAGCCATTCTGCAACGGCTCGGATGGGACCGCCGCAAGTTTGGGGATGCGAGTGCCAGAGCGGTGTTTTCGCGTCTGTTTGTTTTCGCGTCTGTTATTGACCAGAAGTGGACGCGTGGCTTGGATTGTGAGGCTGGTACAAATCGGGGGTGACGGTGACGAGCCGTTTGCCGACGTCATGACGGACTTGCGCTCGCCTTTTTTGCCCTGAAAATGATGCATCACCGCGCGACGAACCTTTCGCGAGACCCTCAGCTCACGGCAGATCGCGTTGATCGTCTTCTGCTGAACGAAATACGCGCGGCGGATCTTCGCGACCGTCTCCAAAACCAGCATCCCGCTCCAGGCTCCCATACGGCACGGGAGCCATCGTGAACCCCACTGTCTGAGGCGGTCTCTTTTGGACAGCTATCGATCCCCCAGCGATGCCCCATAAGCTGTTCTGGTCGGTGACGGTCTATGACGCGCAAACACGCTAGAAGTGTAAACGGACCAGGATAAGGCCGCGCTCCGTTCGATGTTCGAGCCGAAAGGTGTGCCGGCTACCGCGGCGACGGTGCTTCATTTCGGATCCATGGCGCCGGCCAGCGATCGAGGTCGATGGATCAAGACCGTCCCCGGAAGGGGTTGGTTTACCCATATCCGCATTTACGGCCCGGAGCAGGCTGCGTTCGACGGAAGCTGGAAGCCGGGTGACTTCGAGGAATCAAATAGACACTCTGACTTGTGCCACGCAGAAGCACGGGCGGCGGGGTGATCGTTGGTGCCCGGCGCTCGCCCCTGCATTGCGGGCGCCGGACCATTTCGCGTGGTTAGCGGCGGGTTAGGCCGGGTGGAATACCAGGGTGCGAAGCTCGATGCTTTCACGCGGAAGGATGTCCGCCGGTGCGGTCGGATCCTCGAAAGCGGTATGGGGCGCGAAGCGGGCCCGTCCGTCCGTCGCGGAGTCGAAGCATTTCAACAATAGCGCCTCATTCGGCTGCATGTCGGGCACGTAAAACCACTGATGCGCGGGATTGAACGTGACGGCGTAGGTCTCGCCCACTCGGTTTTGGTAAACGAGGTCCGACGGAACCAGGTCTCTCGGCGCGACGGAGCGGGCGTCGCAGACCGCGAGCGGGGCATCGCGCAACGGGCCGCGGATCGGGCGCCACAGGTTGATCACCTGGACACGGCCGCGAAGCAGTGTTTCGGCTTCGTCGCCGAAGAAGTCGCGAACGCGCTGCGGCCCGGAGTTTGCCGTGTGGTCGACATGGACGCGGGTGGCGGGCTGTCTCGGCAGACCGGCGGCGCGGTCGTCCGCGCCACGAACGCGGCGGCGCACCGTGTGATCGAAGATGAAGACGCGGCTGGCGCCGGTCGCCTCGGCAATCAGGCGTTCAGCCTCGGGATAGTATTTCTTTAGGACCTCGTCCTCGTCGTAGAAATTCTGCACGGCGCTAGCGTGCCGCAGCAGTTCAAAACCCTCACGATCGAGCGCGGCCTCCGGCTCTACGCCGCGGAGGTCGTATATCGGGACTTGGTGGGTCTCATGCACCGTGTTCGAGCGCGGAACGCCCGGCGGCGGATCGAAGGTATAGTTGCGTGGCCGTTCCGTCATCCGTGACAGGTAGTGCAAATCGGCCTTCACGTACGACAGGTCTAAGGTCGGGTCGTCGATCACCTTGGCATGTGCGCTCATACTTGATCCTCCAAAACGGGGTTGCTGTTACGATCTCCTGTCGAGATGTGCTGGGAACGCTGGCGCCAATTCAGCCCTGCTTGAAATCCACGCACCATCGCGACGTAGCGGGAGGCCTCCAACGACCTCTCAGGGCTGAAGCTGGACTTTCGCCCTGGCTCACGCAAAGGATACTTTGTCAGGCATCGCATGACTAAATGTCATGCTTAACGGGCCGACAGTTTCCTACGTGCCAAGGACGGAACGCCGCTCGCCGGGATAAACGGCTGCCAGTAGATCAACACGATCCACAGGACCGTCAGCGGGATGAGCCAAAGCAGGCTGCGCCAAGCGGGGCCAAGCGGGACAATACCGGCGGGAATAACGGCGGCGGTCATCAGCAGTCCTCCATGCATATCGACTGACTTGCACGTCAGATGTGCGACCACTTTCAGTGAGCGACTATCCGCGATAATCTTGATGGGCTATGAAGCAGAACTTCACGGTCAGGCAAGGCGCGCTCGACGGCGTAGAGGCGTTCCTGAGCGTTGCCCATCACCGCAGTTTTCGCAAAGCGGCGGCGGAGCTCGGGGTAACTCCATCGGCGATCAGCCAGGCGGTACGCGCACTTGAGGCGCGCGTCGGCGTAGCACTCTTCATCCGCACGACGCGCAGTGTCGGCCTGAGCGAAGCCGGCGAGCGATTTCAATCGCGTGCAAAGCCCGCTTTCGAGGAGCTTGTCGCCGCAAGCGAGGTTGCGCGTGACCTCGGGCAGCGGCCCGCCGGACTGTTGCGTCTCACGGCGCCGCGGGCGGTGGTGCCGATCCTGCTGGAGCCGCTGATCGCATCGTTCTGCCAGGCCTGGCCCGAGGTCGAGGTGGAGATCGCCGCGAGCGCCGATCTGGTCGATATCGCGGCCGAAGGATTTGACGCCGGCATCCGGCTCGGCCAGTTCATCGAAGCCGATATGATCGCGGTGCGTCTGACGCCGTCGCACCGGCTGACCGTGGTCGGCAACCCCGACTATCTGCGCCGGCGGCAGCGGCCGGAACTCATCGGCGATCTGCGCCGGCACGCCTGCCTGCGCATGCGCCGCTCAAACGGGTCGATCACGCCCTGGTCTTTTGTCAACGGCAACGAAGCAGTCGAAGTCATCGTTGCAGGACCTTTTATCGCCAATGACATGCCCACAATACTTGGCGCGGCCGTCGAAGGACTGGGCCTTGCGCAGGTGCCCGAGCCGATTGCAGCCGGCGCGTTGAAAGTGGGGAAACTCGTGCGCGTGCTGGAACCTTTCGCGCCCAGGGCGCCGGGTGTGTTTCTCTACTATCCCGGGAACCGACAAATAATGCCGAAGCTGCGAGCCTTCATCGATCACGTGAAGAGCCGCTCGGGCGCTACCAACAAAACCAGAAGTCACATTGATGACAAGCGAACACGCGGGATGAAAATGCGCTGACGTGGTAAACGGCACGCACTTCGCTGACCATGGAGGGTCGTCATCGACGGAGGAGCGACTTTCCGATACGTCTCAAGCACCAACGAAGCTGGGTCCTGGCAGCGCTTCCAGCAGATCCCCGCAGGCTTGGATGGTCCGCTTTCGGGGACTCCCCGGGTGGCCCGAAACGACCGACATGGTGAAGGTTTTCGGATGCCGTCAGGCGTCGGAAAACCGCCCAACCACGAACCCGCTTCGCGGGATTGGTGGTTCGGGTGGGTGATGCCTGGCGCCTGTCGCCCATCAAACCAAACACCTCGCCCGCTGCGATATCAAGGTCGACACCGTTCAGGGCACGCGCCGCGCCGAAGGATTTAGTGATCCCGCTCAGCGACAGGAGCACTTCAGCCGGCGTGACAACAGCCGTTGCGACCTGGGTATGGCCGGTCATTTCCCCCCAACTCTTAGCCCGGTGTCTTCGCGGCGCCTGTGCGATAGCTAATGCCTAAACTGAAGGGCGTGCCTAGAACCGCCCTGACCCGGCGGCGCACCCTCTGTTGCCGTCGAGGTTCCATGGACAGAAGAGGGGCTTGACAGCCTCGCAGCCATACCGAAGATTTACCATCGAATACTGAGTAACTTGATCCGGGACAACGATGTCCGCGGCGGATGAGCAACGGCTAACGCGTTCCCTCAGTTTACGTAGCGTGGCAATGACGCCTCGCCAGACCCGCGGCGGGATCTGGTCGGGGCATGTTGTGCGTCGTGATGGCGAAGCTTTTTGAGGAGGGAGTATGCCTGTCAGCACTCCGACGGTGCACCAGATCCGGGAGATAGCGTCTCGCTATAGACTGGATTTGACCGAAGAGGACGCCGCCGACTTTCGCCGCATCATGCAGGGGACGCTGGCTTCCTATCGACGTCTGGACGAACTGCCGGAACCGAAGCTGCCTGTTCGGGTGCCCCGGACGCCGGGCCATCGCCCGAATGTGGACGAAAACCCTTATAACGCATGGTATTGGAAGACTGAGATATCCGGCGGCACGCCGGGTCTGCTCAGCGGAAAGCGCATCGCGATCAAGGACAACATTTGCGTGGCCGGCGTGCCGATGATGAACGGTTCGCAATTGCTGGAAGGCTTTGTACCCGACATCGACGCGACCGTTGTGACGCGGATACTTGAAGCGGGCGGCACGATAGCCGGCAAGGCAGCCTGCGAGGATCTGTGTTTCTCCGGCGCCAGCCACACCTGCGCCACCGGTCCGATCCGCAATCCGCACAATCCTTTGCACAGCGCGGGCGGTTCGTCTGGCGGCAGCGCTGCGCTTGTGGCGGCCGGCGATGTCCCGATGGCGCTCGGGGGCGACCAAGGCGGTTCGATCCGGACGCCGTCAAGCTGGTGCGGGGTATACGGATTGAAGCCGACGTGGGGACTGGTGCCGACTACCGGCTCCATGCCGATCTCCTATTCGGTCGATCATTGTGGTCCGATCTGTGCCAGCGTCGAAGATGTCGCCAGATTGCTCACAGTGATCGCTGGTCACGATGGTTGGGACTCGCGGACCATCGCTGCCCGGACCGGCGATTACATGGCTGCGCTTAAGGAAAGTCCGCGCGGGCTTCGCGTCGGGTTGATGCGCGAGGGATTTGGTCACCCCGAGAGCGACGCCGCGGTCGATGCGATGGTGCGGGACGCTGCCGAGCGGCTTGGGGCGCTTGGCGCGGATGTGAGCGAAATTTCGGTTCCGATGCACTACGATGGACCGCCGATCTGGAGCGGCATCATCCTGGAAGGTGCGGCCGAGATGATGCTGAAGGGCCACGGCGTCGGCAACAACGTGGCTGGCTACTACCCGCTGGGGCTGCAGGAGGCTTTCGCCCGCGGGTTCGACACACGTCTGAACGATGCATCGGACACGGTAAAGCTGGTCTTGCTGCTGGGCGATTATCTCAACCGTCACTACCATAACCGCTATCACTCAAAGGCGCAGAACCTCCGGGTGCTGCTGCGTCGCGCGTATGATGAGGCGTTGCGGCAAGTCGATGTTCTGCTGATGCCGACCATCCCGTTCACAGCAACGGAAATTCCGCCTCGGGACGCGCCGCGTTCGCTCTCGATTGAGCGCGCGCTGAACATGCAAGCGAATACCTGCCCGTTCGACGTCTCAGGAAATCCGGCATTCACCATTCCTTGCGGCAAGATCACCGGCCTTCCCGTCGGCATGATGCTGGTCGGTCGGCACTTTGAAGAAGTGACCTTAATACGCCTAGCGCAAGCGTTCGAAACGAGCGGCAGTTGATGATATCAACAGGAGAAAACATGGCAGACGAAGCGCTGTATTACATGGAGCTGGTCGAGCTGACGCGGCGCATGCACGCCAAGGAGATTTCTCCGGTGGATGCGACCAAGGCGGAGCTCGATCGGATCGGGAAGCTGGACAAGTCGTTGCACAGCTTCGCGCTGGTTATGCCCGAAGCGGCGCTGGAGCAGGCGCGGCAGGCAGAATCGGAGATCGCTCGAGGCGACATCAGGGGCCCGCTCCATGGCGCGCCGATCGCCGTCAAGGATCTGTGCTGGACAACGGGCGTGCCGACCGCAGCGGGAATGACCATTTACCGCGACTTCCGTCCCACGGAGGACGCGACCGTCGTGAAGAAACTGAGAGCCGCGGGGGCCGTCATTCTCGGGAAGCTGCAACTGACGGAAGGCGCGTTCGCCGACCACCATCCGGAAATTACGCCGCCCGTCAATCCTTGGAACGCGGCGCACTGGTCGGGCGCTTCATCGAGCGGATCGGGCGTCGCGACGGCAGCAGGACTTTGCTATGGGTCGCTTGGCTCCGACACCGGCGGTTCGATACGGTTTCCATCGGCTGCCAATGGCGTCACCGGGCTGAAGCCGACCTGGGGACGGGTCAGCCGGTACGGCGTCTTTGAGCTTGCGGCAACCTTGGACCATATCGGCCCGATGGCCCGGAGCGCCGTTGATACGGCCGCGATGCTTGGTGCAATCGCCGGGCGCGACGAGAAGGACCCGACGGCAAGCCAGGAGGCTGTGCCGAATTATCTGGCCGGCATCGATCGCGGCATACGTGGACTGCGGATTGGGGTGGATGCGGCGTTTAACCAGCACGGCACCGACGCCCGGATGGTGCGTGCGGTGGACGAGGCAATCGCGACGGTGCGCGAACTCGGCGGCGAGGTCCGCGAGGTGACCTTCCCCGATCCGTCGGCGGTGATTGCGGACTGGTCCGCCCATTGTGGTATCGAGACCGCTGTGGCGCACGAAGCCACCTACCCGTCGCGAAAATCCGAGTACGGTCCCGCTTTGGCGGGTCTGATCGATCTCGGACGGAGCCAGTCAGGGATGGACTACCAGAAGATGCTGTTGCGCCGGCTCGATTTCAGCGGGCGCTTGCGGGCGCTGTTCGAGACCATCGACCTGCTGCTGATTCCCGCACAGGCCTTCGCCTCGCCGACCATGGCCGAGATGGCAACGCTCGGCCAGGATCCTGGGAAAATAGTGACCCTCCTCCGCTACACCTGTCCGTTCGATGCGAGCGGTAGCCCGACCATTACGTTACCGTGCGGTTTTACCGACGCTGGCACGCCGGTTGCGTTTCAGTTCGTCGCTCCGCACTTCCGGGAGGAGACACTGTTCCGAGCCGGACATGTCTATCAACGTGCGACCGACTGGCATCGCCAGCATCCGGCGCTGACGGCATGATACTTTAAAGCCCGCGGAGTGGTTCGCTTAAGGAGCGGATCACCGCGGAGATCCTGATGCGTTACCCGAAGCAAAGCAGCGTCCGCCGGCGTCGAATAAGCTAGAGGACATCTAAAGAGTGGAAATGTCGGATGCGGTGACATTGATCTTCGATATCGCCTCGTTCAGTTCCGTTATGGTTCTGATCGTGCTGGGTCTCGGTGTCATCGCGAGCATGATGGGCATCTTTAATTTTGCTCATGGCGAATTCGTTCTGCTCGGCGCTTACACGGTATATCTTTCGGCGTCGGCTGGGCTCGGTCTATGGTTCGGGATTTTCGCCGCGCCGATCGTCGTTGGCCTGCTCGGTCTGGCGATGGAGCGCATCATAATCAGGCGCTTCTATGCCTCACCGATCATCGCGATGCTTGGGACTTACGCAATTGGACTGGTGATCCGCGAGACGGTTCGCGGCTTGCTGGGCGGTCATTATGAGTCCATTGCGCAACCGATCGAGGGCTCCTTCTCAGTCGGCGGCATTAATTTCTCGATCTGGCGGACCATCATCATCGGCGCAACCCTGGTGGTGCTGTTCGCGAGCTGGTGGATGCTGGCGCGCACGCAGGTCGGGCTGCGGATTCGCGGCGCGCTGGAAAATCCGATGCTGGCGCGGGCATGCGGGATTTCGACTTCGCGGCTCTACGGGCTGACGTTTGCGTTCGGTTCCGCGTTGGCCGGGTTGGCGGGGGCTCTGATCGTGCCACTGTATCAGCTATCGGCCGACATCGGCATCCGGTTCCTGGTGCAGGGCTTTTTGTCAGTGATGCTCGGCGGTGTTGGCACGTTCCTGGGACCGGTTCTGGGGGCGGGCACGGTGGGCGTGATGGCCTCCGGCTTGCCATGGCTGGTGCCGCCAGTCCTGGCCGATCCACTGGTGTTCCTGATCGCGCTGGTAATCGTGAAGATGCGGCCGCAAGGCTTCTGGGCGGTCGCGCGAGCTTAATAGTCAACAAACACAGGGGGGACTGAGATGACCGAAACAAAATTCAACGTCACGCCGTCGCGTCGGAAATTGCTTGGCGGGGCCGCAGCGCTCGCGGCTTCCGGCTGGATCGGGGGTGCGACCGGCGGCTGGCTGTTGCGGCCGCGCCGGGCTCATGCGGCGGGTCCGATCAAGATGGGCATCGCTACCGACATCACCGGCCCCATCGCACCGGCGGGAAACTCCGACTGGCAGGTCGCCCAGTTCACCGTCGAGGAAATCAACAAGGCCGGCGGCATCAACGGCCAGCCTATCGAACTCTACCTCGAAGACACCGCCTCCGACCCGAAGGTCGCCGTCGGCAACGTCCGCCGCCTTATCCAGGAACACAAGGTCGACGTCGTGCTCGGTGGCATCACCAGCGCCATGCGCCAGGCGATCAAGGACCCCATCGTCAACCGCGGCCGCACGCTCTACATCTATCCCCAGCTCTACGAAGGGCAGGAGTGCACGAAAGACCTGTTCTGCACCGGCCCCACCCCCGCCCAGCAATGCGACAAGCTGATCCCCTATCTGATCAAGACGGTCGGCAAGAAGCGCTTCGCCATGCCGTCCGCCAACTACGTCTGGCCGCAGCTTCTC
Source organism: uncultured Pseudomonadota bacterium (assembly GCA_963832865.1). Taxonomy (GTDB): domain Bacteria; phylum Pseudomonadota; class Alphaproteobacteria; order Acetobacterales; family Acetobacteraceae; genus Rhodopila. The sequence continues at coordinate 43,901 of CAWHWH010000018.1, read as the reverse complement.
AACAAATACGCCCGCAAAGTCATCGAGGCCAATGGCGGCGAAGTGGTATTCGAGGAATACTACCCGCTCGACCAGCCTGAATACTCTGCCACCATCAACAAGATCAAGGACGGCAAGGTCGACTGCGTGTTCAACACCGTCATCCCGCCCGGCCTGCAGTCATTCATCAAGCAGCTCTACGAATCCGATTTCCACAAGAACGGCGGTGCCCTCTGCTGCGTCTACTTCGACGAAAACACCTATAACTACCTTCCCGCCCACGAAATCGACGGTGTATACACCTGCCTCGACTTCTTCCATGCTATCAACGATCCGTTCGACAAGAGCCTCCTCGAGGCATACGCGAAGAAATTCCCCGGCACAAAATACCAGTTCACTGCCGGCAGCGCCGCCACCGGCATGTATCGCGGCATCAAGTTCTACGAAGCCGCCGTCAAAGAAACCAAGGGCGACCTGCACCGCGAAGCCGTGGCCGCCGCGATGGACCATGCCGTGATCGCCGAAGGCCCCGGCGGCGGTTCCGCCATGGTGCCAGGCCATTGGCACTGCAAAATGAACATGTACACCGCAATCTGCAAGGTCAGCGGCGAAAAACCCGCCTATGACATCGTAGACAAAGCCGACATGGTGGACCCGCGGGAGTGCTGAAGAAAGCAGCATCCCGCAGCGCGCGCGGACGCCGAAGATTTCGCGCGCTGCTGGCCGTCGAGTTGTTGGTGTTTGCGGTGCTGGTGGTTGCGCCGTTTCTGCTGCAGGATCGTCTGGATCTGATCACCCTGATCACCAACATCATGATCCTATCGATCCTGGCTATTAGTTTCGACATGTGCTGGGGTTTCTCCGGGATCATGTCGTTCGGGCAGGCGCTGTTCTTCGGGGTCTCGGGCTATGTCATCGCCCTGGTTGGCCGGGATCTCGATTTCAGCGCGATCTGGGGCGTGTTACCGCTGGCCATGCTAACCGGGCTGGTATTGGCATTCGTCTTCGCCGCGTTCCTACTGTTGGGGCGCAAGACGCCGAGCGCGATATTCGTTGCATTCGGAACGTTGACTGGGTCGTACGCGGCGGAACGACTGGTCTCCGGCTGGCAGTATGTCGGAGCGGGCAATGGACTTTCGTCGATTAAACTGCTGCAAATCGGATCGTATGAATTTATCGAGGGCTTCGAGTTCTACACGTTGGCGTTGCTGAGCCTCGTGCTTGTCTACATGGCGTGCCGATTCATTGTTCGCTCACAACTGGGACTAGTTCTTGCAGGTATACGGCAAAATGAGGAGCGGCTGGCATTCCTCGGCTACCGGGTGCAGGTTTTCAAGGCTGTGGTGTTCTCCTTTGCCGGCATGATCGCCGGGCTGTCTGGCGCTTTGTATAGCTACCATCAGGGCTTTATCGGCCCTGGCAACATGGGTCCGGGGCTGTCGACGACGGCGGTTCTCTACTGCCTGTTCGGCGGTGCCGGCACTTTGGTTGGGCCGATCATCGGAACGGCCGCCATCGAATTCCTGAGTTACGGGTTGTCGGACATGGATGCGATCCGGCAATTCTGGCCGGTCATCCTTGGTCTGGTGCTACTTGTGGTCGTCATGTTTCAACCCGCTGGGCTGCTTGGCCTGGTCGTAACGACCCGCGAGCGTATCGGATCGTATGGGGCGCGCGGCCGTCAATCCGCTCGCGGGGGGCGCCGTGGCGCTCCTTGAGGTCGAAGGTGTCACCAAGGTATTTGGCGCACTGCGCGCGCTGGACGGCGTGGACGTGGCGGTCGAGGCGGGCACTTTTCACGGCCTGATCGGCCCCAACGGGTCCGGCAAGAGCACGCTGCTGAAGGCGATTGCCGGCGCCCATTTACCCACGAGCGGCACGGTGCGCTTCGACGGACAGGACATTACCAAATCACCGCCCTACCAGCGGGCTCGTGTCGGGCTCAGCCTCAAGTTCCAGATCACCGCGGTGCTGCGGGAGCTGTCGGTCTACGACAATGTTCTGCTGGCGCTGCAGTCGGGCGAAACCGCCTGGTCGCTGGTGTGGTCACGCACCCGGCGCAGCCTGGACGGGCAGATCATGCAGGCGCTGGACCGCTTCCGTCTCGCGGATCGGGCCGACGACCTGGCGGGCGAGCTCAGTCATGGAGAGCAGCAATGGCTGGAAATCGCCATGGCGTTGGCGCCGGGGCCGAAGCTTTTGCTGCTCGACGAACCCACCGGCGGCATGAGCCCGGAGGAACGCCGTATGACCGGCGAGCTACTGCTGCCGATCAAGGCCGAATGCGCCTTGGTCATCGTCGAGCACGACCTCGATTTCATCAAGAACATTTGCGATCATCTGACGGTGCTGGATCAAGGTCGCGTGCTGTGCGACGGGACGGTTCGCGAGATCGAGGAATCGCCGGAGATCCAAAGGATCTATACCAGCCGTGTCTGAGCCCCTTCTGATCGTTACGAACCTTGATGCCGGATATGGCCGGAGCCAGGTGTTGTTCGATATGCGGATCAACGCGCCGGCCCAAGGCGCGGTGGCGGTCCTGGGCCGCAACGGCGCCGGCAAATCCACATTGCTGAAGACAATCGCGGGTGAGTTGCCGCCGATGTCCGGTTCGATCGTGTTCGATGGCAGCGACGCTAGCAGCGAATCGACGGAACGGCGGGCGCGGCGCGGCATCGGCTTCGTGCCGCAGGAAGACGCGATCTTCGGCCGGCTGACTGTCCGCGAAAACCTGCTGCTCGGTGCTACAAATCAGCCAAATTACGACGGCCTCGGGGAGGTGCTCGACTTTTTTCCCAAGCTGGGGCAACGACTTTACCAGACCGCCGCGACGCTGTCGGGCGGGGAGCGCAAGATGCTGGCTATTAGCCGCGCCTTGTTGGGGCGCCCCAAGCTGCTTCTACTGGACGAGCCGACCGAGGGGGTGTGGATCGGCGTCATCGAGGAGATCGCCGACCGGCTTGCCGTGCTGGCGCGGCAGATGAGCATCGTCCTTGTGGAACAGCACGTGCATCTGGCGCTGCGTATTGCCGGCTACGCCTACGTGATGGATCGTGGCTCGGTGGCGCTGGAAGGTCCGGCCGAGCAGGTGCGCGACGATCCGGGATTGCTGCGCTACCTGGCGCCGTGACTTTCGCGTCGCATTCGTTCGTTCGAGAGGAAGGAACAGGGTTTATGGCAAGGACGGCGGACACGGCATGGTTGGACGGTTCCATAGCGGCCCTGCGCGGTGTCGGTTGGCGCGGGAAGTCGCACCTGCACGAACTGACCGAGGCCGCGCAGGGCAAATATCATTACACGATCGGACCGTACTCGGACGCCGTTTTGAGCGTGACAGCCTGGCGACCGCATCCGTATCGAGACACGCGATGCCTTCGAGGGCGCGATTCGGAGCGAAAGTGACAAGCCGACCGAACGATTGCGGATGCCGTTCGTCAATCCACAGAACGGGCCGATCATGATCGAGGGCGCCGAGCCGGGCGACGCGCTGGTGGTGCATATCGAGAGCATGCTGCCACGCGGCCCGAACCCCTGCGGGACCTGCTGCATGATCCCGTATTTTGGCGCGCTGACAGGAACCACTCTGACGGCGACGCTGAACGACCCGCTGCCGGAACTGACACGCAAGATCCATGTAGACGAGCACAAGGTGCGCTGGAGCGAGCGCGTCACCCTGCCGTATAGCCCGCATATCGGCACGCTGAGCACATCGCCGGAGATCGACTCCATCAACTCGCTGACGCCCGACAATCATGGCGGCAACATGGACCTGCCGGACATGGGACCGGGCAGCATCACCTACCTGCCGGTTCGCGTCGCTGGCGCGCGGCTGTTTATCGGCGACGCGCATGCTTGCCAGGGCGACGGCGAGGTGTGCGGCACCGCGGTGGAATATCCCTCGACCACGACCATCCGGGTCGACGTGATCAAGGGTTGGACGCTGGAATGGCCGCGGCTGGAGCGGGACGATTTTATCATGGCCATCGGCAGCGCTCGGCCGCTGGAGGATGCAACCCGGATCGCTTACCGAGAGCTGGTGCTGTGGATGGAGGCCGAATATGGCTTCAACCGCTGGGACGCGTACATGATGCTGAGCCAATGCGGAAAGGTTCGGCTCGGCAATTTCGTTGATCCGAAATACACCGTTGGCGCCGGGATTCTGAAGAAGTATCTCGCGCCCGCCGACGCGCAGCAGAGTGGCGCCTGAAGAAGTTTAGCGCCCCTACTACTCAAACGCGGGATTCCGATCACGACGCGAGCGGGCTGCCGTCAGGTCGCTGACGGGAGGTTTCCAGCAGCCTTAGTGTTGCGAATACGTACTAGAACTGGGCGCGACATCATATGCGATCTGTGTCCGCTGGCAAGTGTCGAAATTCGATAATCATCGCGGGTCGAATCTCTCTTGTAGTCGCCCATAATCCAGGCATACCTTTCATCAGCTTAATAAGCATTGGTCGATTTAACAGCGTCATGCTTAATCTGTAAGCAGAATTGGCGGTCATTATGGATTTCATGCCACCATCTTCATCAGGGACGATTGGCCGGTTGCCCCGGTCAAGCGGTGGCACTTGCGCTCACGATGGGGAAGCTTCGGGGTCCGGCCAACGCGCTCCGTTCTCGCTTACCGATCGTGCGCGCCGCAGCCTGTCCGCCATCACCGCACGCATGCGTCCGCGCGCGGGCGGGTCCCAGGAGGACCTACGACCGGTCGGCAGTTTGAGCGCCGCTTCCGGGAACCCTGCCGATCCCCTGGTGCGCTTCGCAGGTGTGCGCAAGACTTACGACGGCAAGACGTTGATCATCAGAAACCTCGACCTCGAAATCGAAAAAGGCTCATTTCTGACACTGCTGGGTCCCTCTGGGTCAGGCAAGACCACCTGCTTGATGATGCTAGCCGGGTTTGAAACGCCGACGCAGGGAACCATTAGCCTCGACGGTCGTCGGCTCGACAACCTGCCACCTCACAAGCGCAACATAGGCATGGTGTTCCAGAACTACGCCCTGTTTCCGCATATGACGGTGGGGGAAAATCTGGCCTTCCCGCTGTCGGTGCGCAGGTTGAACAAGACGGAGATCACCGCGAAGGTGATCCGTGCGCTCGACATGGTGCGGCTGCACGGCTACGAAGATCGAAGAGTGACGCAATTGTCGGGCGGTCAACAACAGCGCGTGGCGCTGGCCCGAGCGCTGGTATTTGAACCTCGGCTCGTGCTGATGGACGAGCCGCTCGGCGCCCTCGACAAGCAGTTGCGCGAGTATATGCAGCTCGAGATCAAGCAGTTGCACGCAACTTTGGGGATCACCGTCGCGTACGTCACCCACGATCAGGGCGAGGCGCTGACGATGTCGGATCAGATAGCCGTGTTCAACGACGGCATCATCCAGCAGATCGGACGACCGCGCGTCATCTATGAGGAGCCGGCAAATTCCTTCGTCGCCCAATTTATTGGCGAGAACAACCGCCTCGACGGCCTGGTCGAATCGGTTGACGGCGCCTACTGCGCGGTCCGATTGAATGGCGGCGAGCGCGTAATTGCCCGCGCCGTGAATGTCGCGGGTCCTGGCAAGGCGACTTCGGTATCACTGCGGCCCGAGAAGGTCGGGATTGTCGAGCCCGTCGACATTTCACCGCACAATCGGATCACGGCTCGCGTCCGGGATCTGCTGTATCTCGGCGATCGTGCGCGACTGCTTCTGACGGTGGACTCTGACAAGGAATTCGCGGTCACGCAGCCGGTCGGCCCTGCAACGGCTTCCCTGACCCCCGGCGCCACGATCCCACTGTATTTTGCCGCCGGCGACTGCCGAGCGCTCGACGCGGTATAAGCTTATGCCCCATGATGCCGAATAGTAATGATGAGTTAATTGAGTAAACAGCAACAGTGAGTAAAGCAAATGACGATACGAGGTTCAATGTTCCTGCCAGCCGTGCTGGCGGCGGCTCTAATGACGGGCTCGGTTGATGCCCGTGAACTGACAGTTGTATCATGGGGCGGCAGCTATCAGGACGCTCAGAAGGAAGTATACTTCAAGCCCTTTGTCAAGAACACGGGCGTTCCAATGAACGACGATTCGTGGGACGGCGGCGTCGGTGTGTTGCGCGCCAAGGTTGAAGGCGGAGCGCTCAACTGGGACGTGGTCGAGGTCGAGTCGGAGGAATTGGCCCTTGGCTGCGACGAAGGACTGTTCGAAAAAATCGACTACACGAAGATCGGCGGGAAGGACGCTTACTTGCCCGAGGCGGTCAATGACTGCGGCGTTGGCGCGATCGTCTACGACTTCATTCTCGCCTACGACGGCGATAAGTTGAAAGACGGCCCCAAAAGCTGGGCGGATTTTTTTGACTTGAAAAAGTTCCCTGGAATGCGGGCACTTCGCCAGGGACCGAAGACGACACTGGAAATCGCACTGATGGCGGACGGCGTGGCGCCGAAGGATGTCTATACGGTGCTTGGCACCGATGCCGGCGTCGAGCGCGCCTTTGCGAAACTCAGCGAGATCCGGAACCAACTGATTTTCTGGAAGGCCGGCGCGCAGCCACCCCAACTTCTGGCATCAGGTGAGGTTGCAATGACCTCGGCCTACAACGGTCGCATCAGCGCGGCGAATGACAGTAACCACAAGAATTTCAAGATGTCATGGAACGGTGCGCTGTTTACCATTGACAGTTGGGTCATCCTGAAGGGATCGCCGAACAAGGATGTCGCCTTCAAGTTCCTCAACTTTGTCGGCGAGCCGGAATATCAGCGCTTTTTGCCGAATTACATTGCGTACGGCGTAACAAACAAGGGGTCCATGCCGCTGATTGATCCGAAGATGGTAGCGCGGCTGCCGACCGCGCCGGAAAACATGGCGAACGCAGTCGAAATCTCGGACGCCTTTTGGGCTGAAAACCTCGACCACCTGACCGAACGCTTCAATACGTGGATCACCAAGTAACGAAGCGCGTTTGGTGCGCGGATCCCGGCAGCGCGGGGATCCGCTTGACCGGAAGTTGGAGTGTAATCGGCCATGACTGTTGATCTCACACTGTCGGAAGCGTCGCTGGAAGCTCTCCAGTCGTCCGGACCGGCGCTCAGGCACCAGCTTGCTCGCGCAGAACGACATCGCACTGTCGCGGCCGTCCTGCTGATCGCCCCGCTCATCGGTTTCCTGTTCTTTACATTCCTGGTGCCGATCGGCGGCATGCTGTGGCGCAGCGTCGAGGATCGGGAGGTCAGTCGCGTCATGCCAAAAACCGTGACCGCTATCGGATCCTGGAGCGGGAAAGGACTCCCGGACGAAGCCACCTATGCCGCGCTGACGGAAGACCTGACCGCTGCCGCCCATGCCGGCACCATCGGTGAGGCTGCGAAGCGCCTGAACTATGACATCAACGGCTTCAGGACCTTGCTTGCCACAACCGCTCGCAAGCTGCCGTCCGCGGGACCCGGCGCCGCCAAGGAGAGCCTTGTCCGGATCGACCGGCGGTGGGGCGAATTGGACACTTGGGCCGCCATCAAACGGGCGTCTGGGCCATTAACAGCGTTCTACCTATTGTCGGCCGTTGACCTGAAGCGGGACGCGAGCGGCGGCGTCATAGCCGCACCCGAAAACACCAGGATCTATCGCGTCGTGCTGCTGCGCACCTTTACGGTCAGCCTCGTCGTGACGCTGTTCTGTCTGGCGCTCGGCTTTCCGCTGGCCTACCTCCTGGCGACGGCACCGTCGACTATCGCGAACCTGCTGATGATCCTGGTCTTGCTGCCATTCTGGACCTCACTTCTGGTGCGGACGACGGCCTGGATTGTGCTGCTGCAGAACGAAGGTATCGTGAACGAAGCGCTGCTATATCTTGGGATTATCGACCATCCCGTGCGGCTGATCTACAACCGCTTCGGCGTCTACGTGGCGATGACCCACGTGTTGCTGCCGTTCATGATCCTGCCGCTCTATGGTGTGATGCAGGCGATCAAGCCGGCCTACATGCGCGCGGCCCTGTCGCTCGGCGCCCGACCGAGCATTGCCTTTGTCCGGGTCTACTTGCCCCTGACTTTGCCCGGGGTCGGTGCCGGCTGCCTGCTCGTCTTCATTCTGGCCCTGGGGTACTACATCACTCCCGCGCTGGTCGGGGGAGCCGCCGACCAGATGATCAGCTACTTTATAGCATTCTACACCACCGACACGATCAACTGGGGTATGGCCTCGGCCCTCGGTGCGGTCCTGCTGGTATCGACGCTGGTGCTCTACAGCGTCTATCAGCGCCTCGTCGGCTCGGAGGGGATTCGCTTGGGATGAGGAGCCAGACATGACAAGATCTCCATACGACGGCTTCCTCAGCCACCGTCTGCAGGTGTTGGGACTACGAGTATTTTGTGGCCTGGTCCTGCTATTTCTGATTGCCCCCATCCTGGCCATCATGCCCTTGTCGTTCAGTTCCGGCTCGCTGCTGACGTTCCCGCTGCCTGGGTTATCACTGCGCTGGTACGAGTTTGTATTATCCTCCGGCCGATGGCTGTCAGCCTTGCGGAACAGCTTTATCGTCGGTACGTCCGCAACCGCCTTGGCAACCGTCCTCGGAACGCTGGCGGCTCTTGGACTTAACCGTGCGCAGTTGCCTCTAAAACCGCTGCTCATGGCCGTGCTCTTGTCGCCGATGATCGTGCCCACCGTGATTACCGCGGTCGGCGTGTATTTCTTCTTCGCGCCGCTTGGCCTGACCAACAGCTTTTCCGGTCTGATTCTCGCGCATACTGCGTTGGGAGCCCCGTTTGTCGTCATCACGGTCAATGCGACGCTGCAAGGGTTCGATGCCAACCTGACGCGGGCCGCGGCAAGTCTAGGCGCCGGACCCACCAGGGCGTTTTTCCGCGTTATTCTTCCGCTGATCCTGCCGGGCGTGGTGTCGGGGATGGTGTTCGCCTTCGCGACGTCCTTCGACGAGGTGGTGGTCGCCCTGATGCTGGCGGGACCGGACCAACGGACGTTGCCGCGGGAGATGTTCATGGGCATCCGCGAGCAGATCAGCCCCGAGATCACCGCAATCGCGGCGGCGCTGATCATCTTCGCCGCGACGCTGCTTCTGGCGATGGAGATGCTGCGGCGGCACGTGCAGCGGCTTCGAGGCACGGCGGACGCATGAGCGCTTTCCGATCAAGTGCCGGCGGCTTGTTTTCGTTACTACTTTCTTGCGTTGGCTATTTCAGTAATGGTTCGCCGCGCTTGCCTTGAAGGTGCTGTCTTATGGTCCCGTTTGCTATTGCTGGGATGCAGATCCCTATCGTTGCTGGAAATGACAACGTCCCGGCGATGCGTGCCGCGCTTGACGTCCTCATGCACCGCTTTCCATGGGTGCAGATGGTGATTTTCAGCGAACTGGCCGCATTTGGCCCATCACCTGGACATGCTCGGCCGCCGGACGGCCCGGTCGAGGCGGCGTTTCGCGAAATGGCGAGTGCGCACCGGCTCTGGCTGGTGCCGGGGAGCTATTTCGAGCGCCATGGCGACGTCATTCACAACACGGCTCTTGCGATTAATCCATCGGGCGAAGTGATCGCTCGATACCACAAGATGTTCCCTTTCCAGCCTTACGAGGCGGGGGTGACAGCGGGCGCTGAGTTTTGCGTCTTCGATGTCCCTTTGGTCGGGCGGTTTGGGCTTTCCATCTGCTATGACATGTGGTTTCCGGAAACAATCCGGACGTTGGTGGCGCTCGGCGCGGAGGTCATCCTTCACCCGACCATGACGGACACCATCGACCGTGACGTCGAACTGTCGATCGCCCGAGCGATGGCGGCGGTGAACCAGTGCTATTTCTTCGATATCAACGGCGTTGGCGGCGGCGGGGTTGGCCGCTCGATCGTTGTGGATCCATCAGGTCACGTCCTGCATCAGGCCGGCAGCGGAACGGAGATGATTCCAATCGAGATCGACCTCGATCAGGTGCGCCGGAGCCGGCGGATCGGGATCCGTGGGCTTGGCCAACCGCTCAAGAGTTTCCGCGACCGGCAAGTCGATTTCTCGGTTTATAATCGTGACCGCTTCGATGCCAGCTATCTTGGTGCGCTGGGACCCCTGGAGCGGCCTGGACGTGAACCGGCATGACTCGTAACGGATAATCTTTCGTCTTTTTATACATGCGACAGGAGGCGACGTTGACTGCAACGTTAAAAGGCATGTCAGATATCCGGCGGTTCTTCTGCCGCAATGAGACGCCGATCTTTTTCATCAGCGCGACGAACTTTAATCTCATGGGCATCGATGACTGGGTCCGCAACTTCAAGTTTATTTCGTTCATAGACACCTACGATGGACAGCATCCACACTCTTTCGTTCCGGACACAATTCCACATCAGGAGTTCTCCAGCATCGAGGACATCAACAATTATCTTCTCGAGCACAACCAAGTCATTGAATATATGACCAGCCGCGGCGGCAATCCGAAAGCCTGCTTTCTGATGTTCGATCAGCGCACCGAAGCGCTGGCGAAGGCAATCGGATTGGAGATCTGTTTTCCTTCTGCCGCTCTGCGCAACCGGCTCGACAACAAGATCGAGACCGTGCGGGTGGGCAACCGGGCTGGCGTGCCGAGTGTTCCGAATGCCCTGGCCAAGGTCTCTTCCCACGCTGACCTGTGCAATGCGGCGGCGGCCGCCGGGCTCGGCGCCGATCTCGTGGTTCAGACGGCTTTCGGGGACAGCGGCCATACCACGTTCTTCATCGCGTCGGATGCGGCATATCGGCGTTATGCGGACCAAATCGAAGCCGAGCCGGAAGTCAAGATCATGCGCAGACTGCGCTGCCGTTGCGGTGCTATTGAGGCCTGTGCGACGCGCAACGGCACGATCGTCGGTCCGTTGATGACTGAACTTGTCGGCTTCGCGGACCTGACACCCTATCGCGGCGGCTGGTGTGGCAACGAATTGTTTGCCGGCGCCTTTACGCCGGGCATCCGTGCCAAGGCGCGGGATTATGCGCTTCGCTTCGGCGAACAGCTTCGTGCGGAGGGATATCGCGGCTACTTCGAACTGGATTTTCTGATCGAGGAAGAGACTGAAGAGGTCTTTCTGGGCGAATTGAATCCGCGAATCACCGGCGTCACCTCGCTGACCAACCATTCAGCGTTCGCCCATGCCGATGCGCCGTTGTTCCTCTTCCATCTGTTGGAATTCCTCGATGTCGAGGTCGAACTGGACGTCGAGGCAATCAACCAACGCTGGGCATCGTCGGATTACATCGATAGCTGGAGCCAGATGGTGGTCAAACACACGTCGGATACGGTTGACACCCTAACCCAGGCGCCGCGATCGGGCATCTATCGTCTTGGGCCCGAAGGCACGATGGTGTTTGTGCGGTTTGATAGCAACTGGCAGGCTATCGAAACAGAAGGCGAGGCCTTCTTTCTTCGGATCAGCGGTCCTGGCGATTATCGGTATAAAGGTGCCGACCTCGGCATTCTGGTCACCCGGGGGCGGCTGATGACCCCGGACTTCCGGCTAACCAACCGCGCACTCGCCTGGATCAGAGCGGTGCGCGGGAGCTTTGCTTCGGACAGCATGCTAGCTGAAACGCTTGAATCCGGGTTCGCTGCTATTCCAGCCAAGGGGTTCGGATATCGCCAGGTGCTGTCCTGACGGACCCAGTCGCGCTAGCCGGCGTTCTCCCCAACCGGCCGGCGGCTAGCTGCCGCCCCCGTCCGATCCGGGATGGCCTCATCGTAACGGTCATGGTGCCGGACCCAGTCATGCATGTTGCGGTGAGGGCCGGTCTCATTGCGGCCCTTCGGAGTGAGATCGAGATATCTGTACGCCGCATGCAGGTCCTCGCCGCCGCGTCCGAATGAGGAATAGGTATGGAAGATGTCGCCGTTCGTGCCCTTGTAAAACACGCTGCGTCCTGAAAGGTCTTCGAGTGATGGGGCGCCCGTCTGATAGTTGTAGTATGCTTCGCCTTTGGCGAGTTCCTCCTTCGTGAAGGACACATGAAAGTCATAATTAAAGTCACTGCCGAAGGAAGAAACCCATTTGAAGCGCCAGCCCATGCGCTGTCTGACAGACTCGATTTCCGCGATCGGCGCCCGAGCGACGACGACGTAACTGACATCGTTATGCTGCAAATGCACGAGGATGCCGTCGAGGTGGTCAACCTCGAAAGAGCAACCTACACAGGGGCTTCTCTGTCCAGGCGCTAGCATGAAATGCTTGATAATTAACTGGCTGCGGCCCGCGAAGAGGTCAGCGAGCGTTTGCTTGCCGTCCAGTCCGTCGAATACGTATTGCTTTTCGACCTTGACCCAGGGTAACGCGCGTCGCTCGGCGCTCAGTTGGTCGCGCAGCCGCGTGAATTGCTTTTCTTGGGCCAGCAATGCCTTGCGAGCAACAAGCCATTCGTCGCGTGAGACGACTTCGTGCGGTTCCATTGTCAGCCTCCTTCGGTGAAAATCCCGCTGCCCGTCCATCACATCATCATGGAATTGAGTTGGGCCGCAACACTACCGCCCTCGGCTTGATGGCGTAAACGCTTCGCGGCGATCAGCGGGATGTCCGCGACCTCAAAACGCGAGATTGCCACCGTCAGCGTTGCCGTGGATGAATACGCGCGGCGTCTCGACCGCATCGATACGCGCCTCAGTCTGGACGAGCCCACGCATTGAATCGGCCAGGGTCTTCTCACCTGACAGCGCGGCCAGATTGTATCCACTAGCCCTTGTTTTGGTGGGCCGGTCCCACCCGACCGTAAGAATGCTTCTGTCGGGATCGGACCACTAGCTCGAATGATCCTTCGCATCGCAAACGGTCCGGCAGCCAGTCCTGACCAAAAGCCGACGCGGATAGCCTCAAAATGCGTCTGTTCTCCTGCACCAACTAAATACGCGAGCGCTTGATTAGCCGCGCTGCGCCCTGTAGCGGAACAACATCGCTTGCCGCCTGTGGAGGAAACTGTCTATGCCGACGATGTCAGGAAAGATCGCACTGCTTGAATTATTAAAGCAGGAGGGCGTGCGCGTGATGTTCGGCAATCCCGGGACCACGGAATTGCCGCTGATGGACGCGTTGGCGGCGGAGCGGGATCTGCGCTACATCTTGGCTCTTCAAGAAGCCCCGGCGATGAGCATGGCGGACGGCTACGCGCAGGCTTCCGGTCAGTGCGCGGTGGTCAATCTGCACGCCGCGCCAGGCCTCGGCAACGGTTTGGGCATGCTGTACGACGCCCAGAAGGCCGGCTCTCCAATCCTGGTAACGGCCGGGCAGCACGAACAGCGGTTCAACTTCACCGAACCGCTGCTCTGGGCCGATCTGCCCACCATCGCCCGGCCGTTCGTAAAATGGTCGGAGGAAGTGCGACGGCTGGAGGACCTGCCGCGTGCCATTCATCGCGCCGTCAAAACCGCGCTCGCGCCGCCGATGGGGCCGGTGTTCTTGTCGCTGCCGGGCGATATCCTGACCGATAGCGCCGACCTCGACCTCGGATCCCCGAGCCGCGTGGCGACCGGAATACGAGGCGACGCCAGCGCCATCACGCGGGCGGCGGAAATCATCGCCAAGGCCAGCAGCCCCGTCATCCTCGCGGGTGACGCCGTGCCGCAAGGCAACGCCCTTCAGGAACTGGTCGCCCTGGCCGAGACCCTGGCCGCGCCCGTCTATGACGAGGGTATGGCAAGCCGAACCATGTTCCCATCCTCCCACCCGCTCTACCGCGGCGGCCTGGTCCGCCTGCCGGAGGCGATCCAAGGCATGCTGGCGCAGCACGATCTACTGGTCTCCATCGGCGCGAACCTGTTCACCCTGTCGCTGCCCGGCGAGATGGAAGCGATGCCGGAAAATTACCCCGTCATTCACTTGGACACCGACCCGTGGGAACTCGCGAAGAACTACCCCGAGCAAGTCTCGATCCTGGGCGAACCCAAGGTGACCCTGCCGGAACTCACCCAAGCAATCCTCAAGGCTCGCTCGGTCAACGAGGCCGAAGGCGCGGCAAAACGCCTGGCGCACGTAAAAGCGGAGGGCGTCGCCAGCCTGCACAAGCTGAACACCATGGCCGACGCGCTGGCGGAACGTCATCCAATTCATCCGTTGGCCTTGATGCAGACGATGGGTCGTTTGTTGCCGGAAAATGCGGTGGTGATTGATGAAACGGTTTCCTCCGGCATGGGGCTGCGCCGATTTCTCAAAAGCAATGATGCGCAAAGCTTTTTCGGCCTGCGTGGTGGCGGCATCGGCTGGGGGCTGCCGGCGGCGATCGGCGTGAAGCTGGCCCTGCCGGATCGCCCCGTGGTGGCGCTGATCGGCGATGGGTCGGCGATGTACACCATCCAAGGCCTGTGGACCGCGGCCCGCGAGAACCTGAACGTAGTCTTTGTCATCATCAACAATTACTCGTATCGGATCCTCAAGCAGCGCACCAACGCGATGAAGGGCCTGGCCGCACAGGCCGACAACTACGTCGCGATGGATCTTGACCAGCCGCGGATCGATTTCGTCCAGGTGGCGCGCGGGCTGGGACTGATCGCGCACAAGGCCAACAGGTTATCCGATCTTGCCGATCTGCTGGAGGCCGCGCTGACGGCCGGTGGACCGACTTTGATCGACGTCGAGGTCGACCGATCCTGGAAGCCGGTCTAAGCACCATCGCGCCAAGCGAAACGACCAGGCGATGTAGCCCATCTTGCCGCCATCTCCATGTCGTCCTTCACTACTGCGGTAAGCAGGGAGCCCGCTATGTCGAAACGCTTCGAGGGACGCGCCGCCATCGTGACCGGTGGGGTCTCCGGTATCGGTGCCGCCATCGCTGCCCGCCTCGCCGCCGAGGGCGCCGCGCTCAGCCTCTGGGACATGGATGAGGCCGGCCTCGCTCGGTCAGGTGCCGGCCACACTGTGGCGGTGGACGTGATCGACCCAGCCGCCGTTCACCGCGCCGCCGAATCCACCGCCGCCGCCTTGGGCAAAATTGATGTCCTGATCACCTCGGCCGGCGTGACCGGCCCCAACCACCCGACCTGGGAGTATCCGATCGCTGCGTGGGATCGTGTGATCGACATCAACCTGAAAGGCGTTTTCTACTGCTGCCACGCGGTGCTGCCGTTCATGCAGACCACCGGCTATGGCCGGATCGTCAACATCGCATCGATCGCCGGCAAGGAAGGCAATCCGAACGCTTCCGCATACTCCGCGTCGAAGGCCGGCGTGATCGGGCTGACCAAGTCGCTCGGGAAGGAACTCGCCGCCACCGAGATCCGCGTCAACTGCGTCACCCCGGCGGCCGTGAAGACGCCGATCTTCGACCAGATGACCCAGCAGCAGATCGACTGGATGCTGTCGAAAATCCCCATCGGCCGCTTCGGCACGGTAGAAGAGATGGCCTCGCTGGTCCTGTGGCTGGCAAGTGAGGAATGCAGCTTCTCCACCGGCGCGGTGTTCGACATCTCGGGTGGACGGGCAACCTATTGAGCGGCGGGCTACAACACCCCGTGTTAGCGCCCGCCGCGCGGCACAGACCCTTCAGAGGACTGCATCGATGAATTCCGAGGATCTGGGTTTCCTGCCGGCCACGCAACTCGCGGAGATGATCCGGGCCAAGCTTCTCTCCCCTGTCGAAACCATGCGCACACTGCTGGACCGGATCACAGCGCTGGAACCCAAGGTCAACGCCTTCGCCTATCTCGCCGCCGATCAGGCGATGGACGCCGCCCGGGCGGCGGAAGCCAAGCTGATGTCAGGCGACCGTATCGGCCGTCTCCACGGCCTCCCGGTCACCATCAAGGACCTGGCGATCACCAAGGACATGCCCACCCAGCAGGGCAGCCTGATCCACGAGGGCCACCAGCCGTCCGAGGACGCGCCGATGGTGACGCGTCTCAAGGACGAAGGCGCCATCGTTTTAGGCAAGACCACCACCTCCGAGTTCGGCTGGAAAGGCGTGTCGCACTCGCCACTGACCGGCATCACCCACAACCCCTGGAGGCACGGCTACAACGCCGGGGCGTCCTCGGCCGGAGCAGGCGCCGCCTCCGCCGCCGGATACGGCCCGTTGCACCAGGGCAGCGACGGCGCCGGTTCGATCCGCATGCCGGCGCATTTCTGCGGCGTATTCGGCCTGAAGCCTAGCTTCGGGCGCGTGCCCAACTATCCTGTCAGCACCGGTGACTTCACAACGCACATCGGACCGCTGACCCGCACCGTCGCCGACGGCGCGCTGATGCTGGAGGTGATGGCTGGCCCACATCCGCTCGACTACACCTCGCTAGAGGCCGGCCCCGCCGCTTATCACGCCAGGCTGCACGACGGGATCAAAGGCAAACGCATCGCCTACAGCCCGGACCTGGGCCATGCCCGCGTCGACCCCGACGTGGCCGAACTGGTCGACGCCGCCGTTCAGCGTTTCACCGAACTCGGCGCCACAGTCGAGCACGTCGCGACGCCTTGGGCTGCCCCCGGCCCGGAGCTGATCCGCCTCTTCTGGTCAGCTCACCTGACCCGCCTGAAGCCGCTGCTGGAAACGTGGGCAAGCCAAATGGACCCCGGCCTCGTCGCGTGTATCCAGGCATCTAACAACGTGTCGGTCGCCGAATACCAGACAGCCCGCGAGCGTAAGATGTCCTACATCGCCGACATCCACCGCTGGTTCGAGGGCTGGGATTTCCTGCTGACCCCCGCCGTCTCGGTCGCCGCCTTCCCGGCCGAGAAACTGATGCCCGATCACTGGCCGCACCACGAGTGGGATTGGGTCAGCTGGGCCGAATTCTCCTACCCCTTCAACATGTCCTGGAATCCCGCCGCCAGCGTTCCCTGCGGCTTTACCGCGGACGGTCTGCCAGTCGGCCTGCAGATCGTCGGCAAGCGCTTTGACGACCTGGGCGTGCTGCAAGCCTCCGCCGCGTTCGAGGCGATCCAGCCATGGGCGGGCAAACGCCCCTCTCTCGCGTAACGCCACCATGCCGCAAGCCGTGCACGCCTTTCTGCTCGGCTATCCGGCGCTGTTCTCGATCGTCAACCCGATCGGCGGCGCGCTGATTTTTCGCGGTGTCACTGCGAACCGCGGTCCGGAGGCCCGGGCGACGCTGGCCAAACTGGTGGCACTGAATTCGTTGGGCGTCATGATGGGCGCGCTCTGGGCCGGGTCCTACCTGCTGGCCTTCTTCGGGATCTCTTTGGCGGCATTGCGGGTAGCCGGCGGCACGGTCGTCGCCTTGAGCGGCTGGCACCTGCTGAACGCACCGGAAACCCGCGAGAATCGGAAACAAGAGCAGGCAGCCTCGGCCGAGGGGGTGGAAGACATCGCATTGTTTCCGCTGACAATTCCACTCACGACCGGCCCAGGCGCGATATCCGTGGCGGTTGCGCTTGGTGCCGGTCATCCCAAATTGTTCGCCGGGCTCGGCTGGTTCTTCCTTGGGATGACGGCAGCGGCAGCCGCGATGACCGTGACGATCTGGGTCACCTATCATTATGCCGATCTGCTGACCCGGATGATGGGACCCACCGGGAGCCGGACGATCACTCGGATTTCCGCCTTCCTGCTGTTGTGCATCGGTGTGCAGATCCTGATTACCGGAATCGAGGACGTGCTCGGGCCGCTGCTGGCAGCACGCACCTAGTGGTCCGATCCCGACAGAAGCATCCTTGCGGTTGGGTGAATCGGCCCACCAAAACAAGGGCTAGTGGATATAATCTGGCGGCACTATCCGTCGGATTATATCCACTAGCCCCGCCATCGCCTGCTGCCTGAGCCCATCACGCAGGAACGATTTGCCTAATGCTGCCGGATTCGGGTCTGGTGCAGGCTTCACCGGGAGATGCGGCATGAGGCCTATCTGGATAATGGCGGGTTTGGCGGGAGTAATCGCGGCGCCAGCATTTGCGCAGACCAAGATTCCTCCGTCACACCTCTATTCAAGCGAGCCGCCAGCCGGCCTGGACAAGGACTACGGTATGCCGCAATCGCCCATGCCAGGTCCGGACCCGTCTCAAAAAGCCAAGGCGGCGAAACCGCAAAAAGAGTCCGAATCATTCACCGGACTGTCCACCGTCGCCAGACCCGAAACACAGCCGTCCGATGTGCCGAATTTCTTCCAGGCATCACCCGGCGTGGCCTCGTCCGACCCGCAGACCTCTGACGTACCCAACTTCTTCCAGGCGACGCCTGACAGCGATTCGCCCAAAGTGGCGAAGGCGCAATCGGCCTATTCGACGATGGACACACCGCTGTTCACGTCAACAAATGAATCGTCGAGCAGCGACACAACGTCCGGTGATACCATGTCAGGCGATGCGCCGGCGGCGGATGGGGCAGGGACGCGCTAATACCGGAGCGGGTGAAGGGAATCGAACCCTCGTGTGCAGCTTGGGAAGCTGCCGTTCTACCATTGAACTACACCCGCGCAGGCGCCCTTTTAGGCGGTTCTCGCCGAGGATGCAATTGAGGTCCGCGCCTGCGCGCCTGCCGCAGGGAAGCAGATCTGGTGCGGCCTGGGCGAACCGCATGCGCCATCTCTGGTTCAGGGCCTACAGGACCTCGATGCCAAAGGGCTCAGGGCGGTTGACGTCAATGTAATGATTGAAGTTGATACTCTTACGCCCACTCAGCGGGGCTTCGAGAGACAAGATCCTGGTTAGGAGTAGCCATGCCCCGGTTAGTCGGATTCACCGTATTGGGCTTGTCCCTTGGCGCCGTACTGGCGGCCTGTAGCAACCCACCTCCGCCGGGTCCGGTGGTGAGTGCGCCTCCGCTCCCACCAATCGACGGAACCTACGGCGGCGTGATGCAGCTGAATCGCGGAGAAGCCATCACCTGCGGCAACGACAACCCGATCACGCTGCACGTAGAAAATCACGCCTTTACCTACCAGCTGAACCAGCCTCAAGCGGCGTGGAAGCCCGTCATCGTGTTCAAAGCCATGATCGGGCCAGACGGAGCATTCAACGCGCAACTGGGCCCGGATTCCATGAGTGGAAGTGTCGCAGGCGGGAATATGCAGGGCTCGATCATTGGCGATGTCTGCGCGTTCAGCTTTAATGCTAGTCTGGGGGGAAGTTTGTGAGAGACGACGTCACCCTCCACGCCTTCGAGTCTGGCTTCGGCCAGTCACTTTACGCTATGTCGACCACCTTTGGTGGTGCGGATTTCGCCGATTTAGTCATAGCCGAAGCCAGCGAAGGGGATGTACGTGCCGAGCCCGGCCAAACAGCGTTAGCTCAACGGTTTCAACCACCATCACGCCTCATCTCGATGTAGCCCAACCCATTGACCGTCGCGGTCCAGCCCGGCCCGATCAGCGTCGAGGTTTCGTCCTCCGCGATGATTGCCGGTCCGGTGATGATCGCATCCGGCACAAGAAGTGCGCGATCGTAGATCTCCCAAGACGACACCGCCCCGGTCGTTGTATCGCACACAAGTTGCGTGCGAACCGGCACCGCGACGGTCGAACCGAACCTCTTAGCCCCCATCCCAACCGTGACCTCGTCGGAAACAGTCGTAACGACCACGGCGTAGCTCATGATCTCCACATCCGAGCCCGGCACCGGGCGATCGAAAAACCGTGCATATTCCTCATCGTAACGTGAGCGGATCAGCGCGACGTCCTCAGCATCGAGGACCCGGTTCGGCAGCGGCACCGGAATCTCATGCCCCTGTCCGACATATCGCATATATGCCGTGCGTGCTTCCACCGTCGGCGCGCCGAAGCTGCCTTTGGCCACCGCCGCCTCCGCTTCCCGCCGCATGTCGTCCAGCAGATCGTTCACCGCCGCCACGTCGAACGTCGAGAACCGCTGATATAAACTCCGAACCACCTCATACCCCACCGGCGCGCGCAGGAATCCGATCGCGCTCCCCACACCAGCCCCCGAGGGCACCACTACCCGGCTGATGCCGATCTTCTCCGCGACCCGGCAGGCATGCACTGGCCCGCCGCCGCCAAACGCGATCAGCGTGCGGCCTTCATAGGTCTTCCCCGACTCGATCGCATGAACCCGAGCCGCGTTGGCCATGTTCTCATCAACCATCTCGACCACCCCGAGCGCAGCGAGTTCCGCTGTCAGCCCGAGCTTCGCACCGACATGCGCCACCAGCGCATCGCGCGCCGCCCCAACATCCAGTGCCATGGTCCCACCGGCGAAACGACCCGCGTCATAACGGCCAAGTATCAGATTAGCGTCGGTTACCGCGGGACGCGTGCCACCACACGCGTAGCACGCCGGCCCCGGATCGGCGCCCGCGCTTTCCGGTCCCACCCCGATCCGTCCCATCGTATCGACATGCGCCAGCGAGCCGCCACCGGCGCCGATCTCTACCATCTCGATCACCGGAATGCGCAGGGGCAGTCCCGAACCCTTGCGAAACCGGCCAACCCGAGCGACTTCGAAAGTGCGGGCGGTTTGTGGTTTGAAATTGTCGATCAGACAGATTTTCGCCGTAGTACCACCCATGTCGAACGACAACACACTGTCCAGGGCGCTCGTCCGCGCGATATGGGCCGAGAAAATGGCGCCTCCCGCCGGCCCGCTCTCCACCAGACGGATCGGGAAACGGCAAGCGGTTTCGATCGTTGTCAGCCCGCCCCCGGACATCATCAGAAACAGCGGCGCCGGCGTGCCGGCCGCACGCAGATCGGCTTCCAGACGCCGCAAATAGCGCGCCATCATCGGCTGCACGTAGGCATTGGCGACGGTGGTAGAAAACCGTTCCCACTCGCGCATTTCGGGAGAAACCTCGGACGACAAAGACACCGGGACGTCCGGCAGTGCGTCGCATACGATTTCCCGGATGCGCCGTTCGTGCACCGGATTGACAAAGGCATGCAACAGCCCGACGGCGACGCTTTCCACTCCGGCCTCCGTCAGCACAGGGATCAGCGCCTGAACCGCCGCCTCGTCCAACGGCAGCAGGATCTGCCCGGTGTTGTCCAGCCGCTCCGGCACCGGCAGCCGCAGGTAACGCGGCACCAAGGGCTCCGGCAGCACGATGTTCAGATCGTATTGGTCGTAACGGCTCTCGTTGCCCATCGCGATGACGTCACGAAAGCCCTCCGTCGTGATCAGCGCGGTGCGGGCGCCCTTGCGTTCGATTATCGCGTTCGTCGCCAGCGTGGTCCCATGAATGATCAGTTCGATGTCGCTCGGTGCGACGCCTGCGGCCTGAATAATCGTCCGAAATCCCTCCATGACGCCTCGTTCGGGAGACGCCTGCGTGGTCAGCACCTTGACCGTGGTGCGTTTGCCGCCGGCCTCGAGGGCAAGATCAGTGAAGGTGCCACCGATATCGACGGCAAGACGCGCAGACCTCATCCGGTTCCTCGGCTAGGTTGACAATAGGTTCTGGAAGGGTAGGGGCAATCAACCCAACTTCCTACGTGCCATCGGCGATAGCACGCGTGGAGATCCCGCCATGGCAGGGCTTCTGGCCCGAAATCCGAAGCAACCTGCGTGGGTCCCGGCTTTGCTCCGGTCCATACCAGCCCAACAGGTGCGGTCACGATGCCGTCGCCCCGATGTGCAGTCGCTCGGTCATCGCGTAGAACGCCACTCCGACATGCAATCAACCCCCGGCCGGAGCCCACATGCGGCGAGAGCAGATACTAATGATCTGGATCGGCGGCTTCGTGCTGGCCGTGGCGCTTTACCTGGTCGGACCCGACCAGTTCATTGATGCCCTTTGGGACCTGACAGACAGGATCGACGCGGCGTTCCGCGATCTTGTGGCCCAACTAGGCGTGCGGGCCTATGGTGTCGTCCGAGCCTTCGCCATTGCCATCTACGTCGTGTTCGCCATCTTGTGCGTCCTAGCATCGCGACGAGGCCATCACGGCCTTTGGCCACTGATCGTTGTAACGGCCGTGTTCTTTGCACTGATCGGGCACCCGTTCGACACCTATCCCGCGCCGCTCAGTCGTTGGATGGTCGCCCTGATCGTGGTAGTCATCGCGGCCGTCATAATGACACAGCGCGTGACAGCCGCGCCGCCGAACCGCGGCGGTTCCCTGCCACCGTATCCGCCCGGGCGCACCCCATGACCCAGGCGCCCCTCCCGCAAGACCCAATGGCCCATGACGGTTCGTCTCGTCCGCAGCAGGCGGCGAGGGCGGTTCTCGCCTTACTGCTCACTTTGCTTGGCTTGTGGACCCTGTATCGCTACCTGCCGGCCCTGATCTGGGCTCCCATCCTCGCCATCGCCGTCTGGCCGCTCTACCAGCGAGCCACTCGCCGCTGGCCCCCCGGCAAGCACAACATCCTGCTGCCGGCGGCTTTCACCCTCGTGATTGGGCTGATGTTCATCGTCCCCCTGGTCCTCGTCGGTGTCCAAGCGGGCAAGGAAGTCCGCGGCCTCTACCACACCATCGACAAAGCCCAAACCGACGGTCTCCCTCCGCCCGAGTGGCTCGGCAAGCTTCCCGTCGGCAGCCAGCAGGCGACCGACTGGTGGAACGAAAACCTGGCCAATCCTGATTCTGCGTCAGAACTGCTTCAGAAAGCCCGCCAGTCGAACTTGGTCTCGAACGGCCGCGAACTGGGTGCGGACATCGCCCATCGCGCCGTCCTGTTCGGCTTCACCCTGCTGACACTTTTCTTCTTGTTCAAGGATGGTGACCAAGTGAACGCGCAACTGCAGCGCGCCAGCGCCCGCGCGTTTGGTCCTGGCGGCGAGCGGGTGGGCCGGCAGATGATTGCTTCCGTTCATGGCACGGTGGACGGTCTGGTGCTGGTGGGCCTGGGCGAGGGATTCATCCTCGGCATCGGCTACCTGGTGACCAGCGTGCCACATCCCACTCTGTTCGGTCTGTTCACCGCCATCGCCGCCATGGTGCCGTTTGGCGCGCCGCTGGTGTTCGGTATCGCGGCGCTGATCCTGCTGACGCAAGGGGCGGTGGTATCGGCCATCATCATCGGCGTGCTGGGGTTCGTAGTGACCTTCGTCGCCGACCACTTTATCCGCCCGACTCTAATCGGCAGCGCGACACGGCTGCCCTTTCTGTGGGTGCTGCTCGGCATCCTCGGCGGCGTCGAGACCTGGGGACTGCTCGGCCTGTTCCTGGGACCCGCGATCATGGCCGCCCTGATGCTGCTGTGGCGCGAGTGGGCGGGTGGGCCCGGAGAAAAATGAACTCGTAGAGCGAAGCGATAGGCGATGTTCGCCCTGCGCGGTCAGGCTGAAAATGCTACCCAGCCCCGAGAATCGTCAATTGGGTCGCATCGGTAAAATCACGCAGATCCTTGCCAGGGTCCCGAAACAACTGGCGGTCCAGCACAAAATGGCGCGTCGCCGTAACCTTTTCGCAATGCTCGTGGATAAACACGCCGCCGACCGGCTGTTCCTGGGGCGTAGGCGACTGCTGAGTGCAGGTCCATCCGTCTTCGCCAAACCGAGCCCGGATCTGAAGCCCGAACAGAAACGCCTTCTTGTGCAGGTACAACCGAGCGTGAGGGTCGGTGTCGATCTTGATCCCGGTCACCCGCCCATTGTCGCCAATGAGCAGTGCAAGCTCCACCGGTTGACCCGCCACCTGCGTCTTGCTTTCGTCGGCCGCTGATCCGCCATCGTTATAACGGAAGCTGACCGCTCGGGTCCCGTCCTGAGAGGCCGGGCAGCTTTGATAACCGCCCCAGTCAGACAATTTCTTTGACGGATCCGCCGCGCAGGCGAACTCCCCGTAACCGCTCGTCGGTAGCGCCGACACTGCCATGCCAATGCGGAAATCCCGCAGGTCGTTTCCGGCGGCCGCATTGGCGCAGACAGGCACCAACAAGGCGGCGACGACGGCGTTCAGCAGCTTGCTCATATCATTTACTGGGCGCGTTGGCGTCGCCAGCCGCCTCCACCTGCATATGCTGATGCGGGGAAGCCCCTGCCGCGCCCGATGAAGCCGCATCCTGATTGCCGCCCTCGCCCTGCTTCGCATAAACATCACAGACCCGCGTCTCGCTGCCAAAGAACGCCTGGCACTGGGCAAAGGTCGGCTCGCCCTTACCCTTAATCTGGGTCGCCACGTACTCGGCGACCGCCTTTATATCGTCGGGACGCAACGGATGACTGGTTCCCGGGGGCATTTTGCCGTCGGCGAGGTCGGATTCCTTGAGACCATAGCAGCTACCATCCGAATAGGCATCGGGCTGGAAATGCGGCATGCCAGCCATGGGTCGCCCGCAGCGAATGGTTTCTTCGATCTCGCTGAGGCTCAGCTGAGTCTGTCGCAGATTGGCTGCGGCGCCCCCATAACTGCCGCCGCCGTTGCCCGACCACTTGTGGCAGCCGGCGCAATTTGCCGCCTTATAAATACGCATACCTTCGTCGGTAGAAGCGGGCTGAGCCATCGCTCCTCCCGCTCCGGCGATCAATAACAATACGGCGGCGCAGACCGCCGCTCGCACGAGGCCAATACCAGTCGTCACGGCATGGTCATCCCCTGGAAGAAATTGATCCGGGCCGGAATACACGTCCGGCCCGGACCCTTCGCTCAGTTCAACGAGAACACGTAAAGCGTGGAACTGGGATGCACCGCTTTCAGTTCCGGGGTTGCCTCGATGAACCACTTGTCCCAGGCGCCGCCCTGGCCAACCAGGATGGCGACATACTGCTTGCCATCCGAGGTAAACGTCATCGGTGGCGCACTCACCCCGCCGCCCGTGTTGAAGCTCCAGAGCTCTTGCAACGTCTTGGCATCCAGCGCCGCGACCTTGCCATCCGGCTGGCCGTAGAAAACCAGATCAGGGGTCGTCAGCAGCCCGCCC
Source organism: uncultured Pseudomonadota bacterium (assembly GCA_963832865.1). Lineage (GTDB taxonomy): Bacteria > Pseudomonadota > Alphaproteobacteria > Acetobacterales > Acetobacteraceae > Rhodopila. The sequence continues at coordinate 19,224 of CAWHWH010000018.1, read as the reverse complement.
AGCATCGGGTAGGGCGTCTCGTGCTTGCCGACTTCCTTGCCCGTGGTCACGTCAATCGCGGTCACGCTGCCAGTTATGCGCTCCGTTTCGGTCGGTCCACCGCCGATCCAGAGGTCACGCGGCTTGGCCTTCTTGGCCGGATCTTCCGCCTTCACCGTCACCGTGTTGCAGCTTTCGATCACCGGAATGTACCAGACCTTCAATTCCGGATTGTAGGCCGTTGGCGGCCAGTTCTTGCCGCCCATGTTGCCTGGGCAAATCAGCGTCTTGGGATTTTCCCGGGTCGGCGTGACGGCCGCATTGTACTTCTGAATGTCGGCCTTCGCGTCATACTCGACTGGCTTGCCGGTCTCGGCGTCCAGTCCCTTGGTCCAATTCACCTTCTTGACAAACGGCAGACCCCAGATGAACGAACCGTTGTTCCGGTCGACCGCATAGGCGAACCCGTTGCGGTCGGCCTCAAGAACTAAATTCATCGGATGGCCGTGCACCGTGGCGTCGACCAGCACATTCTCCGCCACGCTGTCATAGTCGAACGCGTCGTTCGGCGTATGCTGATAATGCCACTTGATTTTCCCGGTATCGGCGTCCAGGGCCAAGGTGCTGTCAGTATACAGGTTGTCGCCCGGCCGGTACTCCGGATCCCAGTCCGGCCCAGGGTTACCGACGCCCCAGAACAGCATATTGGACTTTGGATCGTAGCTGCCCGTCACCCATGTCGACCCGCCGCCCATCGCCTGGGCATCGTAACTGTCCTTCCAGGTGTCGCTGCCGGCCTCGCCCTTCGCAGGGATCGTATAGGTGCGCCACACCTCCTTTTGCGTCGTCAGGTCGGTGGCCGCGATCCAGCCGCGAATGCCATATTCGGCGCCGGACACGCCGGAGATGACAAGGTTCTTGACCACAAGCGGCGCTACTGTCGTCACTTCGCCCTTGTCGGGATTGGCCACTTGGCGCTGCCAGAGGATCTTGCCGCTATCCTTGTCAGTGGCGATCAACCGCCCGTCCAGCGAGTGTGACAACACCAGGTTGCCGGCCAGTGCCACGCCGCGGTTGTCGACGCCGCAACAGGCCACCGCGCCAGCCCAGTCGTGATCGGTCTTCGGATCCATCGACCAAACCACTTTGGCCTGACCGCCGCGGGTGTCGATCTTGGTCACCGAGCCCCAGCCATCCGTTACGTACAGGTAGCCGTCCGCTGCCAGCGGCGTACCTTCAAGGCCCCCATGCGACCAGATGCCGCCGCCCTCAATACCGCCAAGCTGCAACGTCCAGGCGACGTGCAGATTCTTAACGTTGTCCTTGTTGATCTGCTTCAGCGGCGAGAACCGTTGTGCCGAGTAGTCCCGGTGGTGCGTGAGCCAGTTCCCCGGATCGGAATCGGCATTGAGCAGCCGGTCCGGCGTCACCTCATCGGCGGCCAGCCCGACAGCCGGACCGCCTAATATAAGCGCGACAACCGCAGCCGCGTAACTGTATTTCGACATAATTTTGTTTCCCCCCTTTGACCGCCAGCAACTACTTCCCTTCGGTTTCCACCTTCGCCTTTCCTTGGTCGTTCATCGTCTTGACTTTCTTGCTCTGATTGGTTGCTCCGGTCATCTGCGTTGTCGTAGCGGCCGGCGCCGAAGACGGCATCGACTTTTCCACGGCAGGTTTACCGGGATCCGGCTTTGTGCTGCCGGTCATCGGTTCTTTCGTCGGCGTGTTCTGCTGAGCCAGTAAGTCGCCGCCCGTCCAGAGCGAAAGTGCCAGTGCCACACTGGCACCAAAAGCCAATGGCGATTTCCTCATGATGTTCAACTCCCGTCATTCGCCTTGACCGTTATCAGGCACACTTGCAGCCTGATAACGGTATGGCTTTTGTTTTTCCAGGCCGCGCCGGGTAGGGGCCCGGAGCGGATTATGCTTTAGGTCGAACTCAAGCTGCTTGCCGATCGGCAGGTTTTTGATCCGCTTGCCGGTCGCCGCGAAAATCGCGTTGCACAGCGCCGGTGCGAACGGTGGAACCCCCGGTTCGCCCACACCGCTCGGCGGCACGTCGAACCCTGACGGCGTGATATAGACGTTCGTGACCAAGGGTGCCTCGTCAATCCTAGCCACCTTGTGGTCGTCGAAGTTGCCCTGCATCACACGGCCATTCTTGAAGGTGATCTCGCCATACTTCGCGAGGCTGAGGCCCATGATCGCGGCGCCCTCGATCTGCGAGCGGATTCGCTCGGGGTTGACGAAGGTGCCGCAATCGATCGCTGTATCCACCCGCGGAATGGTCATTTTGCCCTTGTCGTCCACCGCGACCTCAACGATCGTTGCGATGTAGCTGACAAAGCTGCGATGCACCGCGATCCCCAGCCCGTGACCTTTCGGCACCTGCCGGTTCCACTCGCCTTTATCCGCGACCAGTTCCACCACGCCCCGCAGACGCCCGGCATCGATCGGATAGCTCGACAGCGGTTCGCCGTAATCCCACAGGTCCTTCGAGCCCGCTCCGATATCGACCAAACGCGCCGGTCCGATCAGCTCTAGCAACATCTCCTTCGGATCACGTCCGGTCTCGTGCGCGATCTCAGAGACCATGGTCTGCACCGCGAACGCACGCGGAATGTTCGACACCGAGCGGAACCAGCCGATCCTTGTGTGGGCGGCCGCCTCCGGGTTTTCGCAGCGAACGTTGGGAATGTCGAACGGCATGTCGACCAGGCCCATGCCAAGCTCGAACGGAGCCTGGTGTTTGGCGCCCGCTTTGAACGTCGACAGGATCGTCGGCGCGACGCTGCGGTGACGCCACGCGATGACCTTGCCACCCTTGTCCAGACCGGCCTCGATCCGCTCGACCGAAACCGTGTGGAGGAAGTCGTGGCGGACATCGTCCTCGCGGGTCCACTGCACCTTGACCGGCGCGCCGAGCGCCTTCGAAAGCAACGCCGCTTCAAGCACGAAGTCGCACTTCGACTTCCGCCCGAAGCCGCCGCCCAGCAACGTCACGTTGACGGTGACGTTCTCCGCCGGGATACCAAGCGTCTTCGCGGTGTCCTCCCGGGTTCCGCCGGGGCTCTGCACCGGCGCCCAAATCTCCGCCTTGCCGTCCGCTACATGCGCCACCGCGGCCGGCGGCTCCATGCTCTCGTGCGCGAAGTGAGGCAGGTAATATTCACCCACCACGACCTTGTCGGCGGTCTTCAAAGCGCCTTCCGCATCGCCTTGGTTCCGCACGACCTCGCCAGGTTTGCGCGCCGCGTCTTCCAGTTCCGCGCGATAGCTGACGGAATCGTACTTCGCGTTCGCCCCGTCATCCCACACCACCTTCAGCGCATCGCGCCCCATGATGGCGGCACCCGTGTTGCGCGCGATGACCGCCACGCCTCCCAGCGGCTGGAACTTCGAGGGCCAGGGCCAAGCCTGCACCTCCATCACCTTCTCAACCCCGGGGACTTTCATCGCGTCCTTGGCATCGAATGAAACCAGCTTGCCGCCGACCACCGGTGGCCTCGCGATGACAGCGTACTTCATGTTAGGCAAGCGGACATCGGCACCGTACGTCGCCTTGCCGGTCGTGATGTCGTGCAGGTCAACAATGCTGACCTTTTCCTTGCCGATATAGCGGAAATCCTTCGGATCCTTCAGCTGCAGCTTCGAGGCCTCGACCACGGGCTCCATTGCGGCATCGTTCGCCAGCTCGCCGTAGCCCAGCTTGCGGCCCGACGCGGTATGAACGACCTCGTGGTTGACCGCCTTCACCTCGGTAACCGACACGTTCCACTGCTTGGCGGCGGCCGCTTCCAGCATCATCCGAGCTGCTGCCCCGACTTGACGCATCGGGATCAGGAAGTGCCGCATGCTGCGCGAACCGTCGGTGTCCTGGTTGCCGTATTTGACTTCGTCGCCGGGCGCCTGCTTGACAATAACCCGGTCCCAGTTGGCTTCCAGCTCGTCCGCGACAACCATCGGAAGGCTGGTGCGGCTGCCGGTGCCCATCTCCGACCGGGTCGCGATGATCGTCACCATGCCGTCGGGTGCGATGGAGACGAAGACCCGCGGGTCCGTGACCACGCCATGCGGCATTTTGTCGGCGCCGGTGGTGTAAGCCATGCTGCGGCGCGATAGCACCGGCGCGGCGAGCACCAGACCCGCGGTGATCCCCAGGCCGCGGATAATCGCACGGCGGGAAACATTCTCGATTTGAGGCGCAAAGATGTGGTTCATGGCTCAGGCCCCCGTCGAAGCGATACGAACCGCTATTTCGATCCGCTGGTAGCACCCGCATCGACAGATGTTGCCCGACATGGTGTCGCGGATTTCATCGTGCGACGGATGCGGATTTTGCTGCAGCAGCGCCGCTGCCTGCATGATCTGGCCGGCCTGACAGAAGCCACATTGCGGAACGTTGATCTCGCGCCAGGCCTTCTGCACCGGATGATCGCCATGCGCGTCGAGGCCCTCGATCGTGACGACCTTCTGGCCAGCCACATCCGACATTGCCGTAATGCACGCACGAGCAGCCTGACCCTCCACATGCACCGTGCAGGCCCCGCACAAGGCTTTTCCACAGCCATATTTCGTGCCGGTCAGACCGGCCTCATCGCGCAGATACCAAAGCAGCGGCAGCGACGGATCACCGTCCCAACTCCGCTCCTGACCATTGACTGTGAGTTTAATCATTTCTCCACGTCCCCGCTTTCCATGTTGATGAAGCAACTTGCTGTCGATCGCACACGATCATCTCCGCTGCGCGTGATCCGCGCAAACGCCGAACTGCGTCCAGATAAAAAAGAAGCCAACGCCATCCGGACGAGCATGCCTGCAAGCAAGAAGCGTGTCCACATTGCGCCGCAATATGATTAGTTTCCCCCAAATTCCGACGTTGTTGCTTGTCGGCCTTGTACACTCGTTCGAGAGCGAAAATCAGGTGAGTTGCGCGCAATCGGGTACAACTTCACGTGTATGTCATCTCATCGATAGCGGCCACGGCCTCGATGAATGAGGCGGCGGTACCTCCATCCCGCATGCCGCCATCCAAGGGTCCGTTCGCAAGGAGGCACATCACCCGAGGGTGCGGTCCCGCGCCCCGCCCAGTCCCGCGCCCCGCCCAGTCCCGCGCCCCGCCCCGCGCCCCGCCCAGTCCCGCGCCCCGCCCAGTCCCGCGCCCCGCCCAGTCGCGCGCCGGAACGATAGCACGTCAGCCGGTTGGAAACCGAATTATCTTGACACTGGTCCTATTTTATGATTTTATTCCCATGACATTTCCAGTCCCTAAGCCTCCTTCACTTCGACAACTGTATTTCAGCAGCAAAGAGCCCTCCTTGCCCAACCAAACCGTCGCGGCCGCTTGGCCCGCTTCATGTCCGGCGCGTTAGCCGCCTTCGAGGACTTCTTTTTTAGGCAGCCCTCGCCCGATCCCGCCGTGGCCGCCGCGGTCACTGTTCTTTACGCCGCTTCGTCACCGCCGCCATCATCGCCGTGTCTGGACCCAGCGTTGCAGGCCGTCGCGCCGCATCTGGCCAGCGCCGATCGCGCCGCCTGGATCTCGGCGCTGGCCCAACCCTTGCTGACGGCTGACATTACCACCCCGCGTCGCATTGCGGCGTTCCTCGGCCAGTGTTCGGCGGAAAGCGCGGGCCTTCGCGAGCTCGAAGAAAACCTGAGTTACAGCGCGACGCGTCTCTGCGAGGTTTGGCCTAATCGTTTCCCCAGCGCCGGAGCGGCCGAAGCCTGCGCCATGCAGCCCGAGGTCCTTGCCAACCGGGTCTATGCCGGTCGCATGGGCAATGGCGATGAGGCCTCCGGTGACGGCTGGCGGTTCCGTGGCCGTGGCCTGATCCAGATCACCGGCCGCACCGCCTATGCGCACTTCGCCCAGGCAACGAATATGACCTTGGACCAGGCAGTCGATCAGGCCGTCACCCAAGCCGGAGCCGCCAGCAGCGCCGCATGGTTCTGGACAGCTCATGAATTGAACACCCTCGCCGATACCTGGTCGATCGATCTTCTCACCCGAAAAATTAACGGCGGCGCGGACGGTGCGGCGGAACGAAGCCGCCTGTGCGAGGCCGCGCTGCAGGCCATTGGAGCTTAGTATGTTCGCCCTCTTGATCCCCTTGGTGCTAAGTCTGGCACCGCAACTCGCCGGAATGATCTTCGGATCGAAGGGCGCCGACGCTACCGCCAAGGTAGCTGGCGTGGTCCAGACGGTGGTTGGCGCGGTGGCCGATCTCAGTGCGCCCGGTGGCGTGGCCGCGGCGGTCGCCCACATTCAGTCCAATCAACAGGCGTCCGCCGACCTGGCGGCAAAACTCGCCGATCTGCACCTGCAAATGCAGAAGGAGCAGGACGCGGAAGCAGAAGCGCTCCGGCAGGATGCACTGGACGAACTGAAGGCTCGTCTGGCTGATACATCGTCAGCCCGGGACATGGCGGTCAACCTCGCGCAGGCGCACAGCGGGCTGGCATATGGCAGCGTCGTCGTCTCGGTGGTGATTGTCGCCGCCTTCGGGTGGGCGACCTACTCTGTCCTGGCCAACCACCTCAGCACTTCCGACGGCCAGTTCGGTTCAGTTCTGGTCGGCACCCTCGCCGCGATGGCCACCCAGGTTGCGAATTACTGGCTCGGTTCCAGCTTGGGCAGTGCGACGAAAAACACGCTGCTGGCGAACGCTCAGGACCACCTGGCGAACAGCGTGCCGTCAAATCTAATGAGGACCAAAAAATAGCGCCCCCAGATTGGCGACCGCCGCTCCTAAGCGCGCACCGCTCCCCTGAAGGAGGGAACGTTCGATCCCCGGTGGATGCCGCTTGATCTCATCTGCCACCTGCGCCAACACGCTGGTCCAATCTCCAGCGGTGGGTTGGCGATACAGACGCGCGGAGCAATACCAGGGGCTGTCGGTGCGGCCGAGCAACCAGCGCCAGTCGGGCGCATGAGGCAGCAGAATCCAAACGGGCTTTCCCAGGGCACCGGCAAGGTGTGCGACTGACGTATCGACCGTGACGACCAGGTCCAGTGTCTCGATCAGCGCCGCGGTCTCCCTGTAGTCGGTCAACCATGGCGTCAGATCCGGCAGGCCAAGGCGGTGTGCCTCTTGGCCGCATTGCAGGTTCACCAGGCTGATGCCGCGGATATCCAGCAACATTTCGATCATCTCTAGCGGCACCGAACGGCGTCGGTCGCCCGAGTGCTTCGGATTGCCGGCGAACGCGACCCCGATTGTTCGGCCCTCCGGTAACCGCGCCTTCCAGTCCCGCACGCGGCCAGGCTCGGCCTGAAGAAAACCTTCAGCGGCGGGAATCGTCTCCAACGTCGTGCCAAACACCTGAGGCAGACTGGCCTGGTCGATCCACGCGTCATACGCCGGGAGCGTGCCAGACGACGACGCAGCCCTGACCCCCGGCATGGACCCGATCAGAGGCACCAAAGCCGGTGAGCAAACCAATATCGGCTCACCCCCAGCCGCGCCGATCAGCGGCAGATATCGGGCGAAATGGATCGCATCCCCAAATCCTTGCTCCGCCCGCACCAGAATCGTCCGGCCGCTCGGGTTGGACCCGTCCCACATCTCGCCGGGAAGCGTCGGGAAATCCGCCTGATACCGCGGGTGCCGCTTGCGCCATTCATATTCGGCGAACCCGCGAGGCAGATCGCCGCTCAGGAGGGCCGCGATCGCCAGGTTCCAATGAGCCTGAACAAAGTCAGGTCGCAACCGGATCGCCGCCTCGCAGGCGTCGATCGCCTCGCGCAGCCGGCTCTGTCTCGTCAGCAGATAGCCCAGACTGGCGTAGGCTTCGACCAGGGTCGGGTTCAGCCCAATCGCCGTTCGATACAGCGTCTCCGCAAGACCGAGATTGTCGAGATCGACCGACGCATTCCCCATGTTTAGCCACGACGCCGCATGATTGGGCTGCAACGATAATGCCCGGGCGAAAGCCCCGCATGCGTCAGTGTGGTGTCCAAGCGCATTCAGCGCGGTTCCACGGGCAAAGTGCAGTTCCGGATCGTCCGGCGACCCTTCCAACGACGCGTTCGCATGCATGGCCACCTGCTCCCACCGCTGCGCCAGCAACAGCGCCCGCACGAGGTTGCGCCGCCGGCCGGTATGCGCCGGTTGCCGCCGCAGCGCCTGGGTCAGCAGCCTCACTGCTTCCTCAGCCTCGCCGTTTCGCAGCGCCAGCAGCCCGCTTACGTAAAGCGCTCGGCCATCGTCAGCGATCGATGGAGCGCAGGGATAGGCGAGCCCCGGGTCGGCGAGAGTGTGCATGGAAACTATCCTGATACCGGAATGGTTAACGGGCGCTGAATCAAGCAGGAAATTTCAGTGGCATCGAGCGAGGCGCGCCACCAGGGCAATCGCGATTCAGAGCTGAGTCAGGAGGGAGGCCCGATAGGAGTCATTGCATCCGGCCCATTTGAATTTGTCGCGTAAGGACCCCTTGGATGTGGGGTTGCCTCCTCAGGGCTGGACGTCGATGCCGGGCATGGCCGGATCGGGACCAGGACGACCTCAGTCTCCACCGATATCGCGACCTTGTGCGAGGTGCGCCGCTGGCGTGGCCGCGATCGGCAAGGTCGTGCGGGTGCGGCAAGTCCGCCGCAGCACATTCAACCGCGCTGAGGCATCCATGGGTGTCGCGCTCGGTGTTTCAGCCTAGATTGGCGTGAGGAACATCGGACAACCGAGTCGCCGAACCCATGCTGCATCTGACCAAGCTCGCCGTTGGCGTGAGAGACACCGATCACCTGCATGAATTGCAGGCCGAGCGCATGCTCGACCATGCCCCTCTACGCCATCGTACCCGCAATTTCCCCCGGCGGCGGACCGAGGTTCTGGATGGCGGGTCGATCTATTGGGTGATCTCCGGAACCATGATAGCGCGGCAGCGCATCGTGGACATCATTGAGGACCAGCGCGACGACCTAACGCCGTGTACCAGCCTGATCCTCGACCCTGAACTCGTGCCCCTTGTTGGACGTCCGACCCGTCCATTCCAAGGCTGGCGCTATCTCGATCCCGACGGTGCGCCGCCCGATATGCCTGCCTGCAGCGCCATTCCGGGATTGGACAGCCTGCCCACCTCGCTGCGGCAGGAACTGCGTTTGTTGTGCTTGATTTGACGTGAGGAACTGTACATTGTTCCCTAGAGGAAAGATCTGGGTTCCCTAGAGGAAAGATCTGGAGCGCCGTTCCAGCGTTCGGCGCAGGCGAGCTTGGAAACCGGGTCGTCGAGCCGGTTGGCGGCCATGGCAAACAGCGCAGTCTCGTGTGGCGCGGTCAGCCTGGCCTGTTCGGTCACCTGCGGATGGCCGGGCCGATGCTGAGTGGGTCTGTTCAAATTAGGCCGGCCACCTCTGGCCAAGACCCCCAACATTGACGAGCAACTTGCCCCACCAGACCACCCCATACAGGCCAAACCAAATGACCCAAACTATTCGCTCGAATTTTGGCAATCGGGCTTGCAGCAAGATGAAGACTGACAATGTCAGAAGAATTGGCTCCTCGATATAGCGTTGAAAACAGCGTTCCTCAACAAGCAGTGTCAGCCAATAGAGGCCGAATATCACCAAGGTCGGGGGAGCGTATTGCAATCGGACACATATTGTGATTACGGCAAACCAAATGGCTGTTCCCAGCGAGATAGCCGAGAAGAGGTATAACAGACGCAGCGAGTTTGAGTGTAGGTGATCCTCGATCGTCCAAAGCATAGAACCGTAGCGGCCATCAGACACGCTTGCATTCAGCGGGAGAATAGCAACGGCGAAGGCCGCGATGATGACGGCCGTGACTATGGCCGCGCTCGGGTTGATTTCAGTTTGTCGCAGCAAGCGCCAGAGGCTGAGGGCGAAAGGTGCGCCGATCAGACCGGTAAAGCCGAGAATATGTGCAAGCGCGATCGGGGCGGACAGAGGCGCGAAGTGATAGGCTTGATCAGGCGGCACAAGCCCACCCCAGATATGGATGAGAAAGCCCAGGATCAGGAGGCTCGGGATAAGCGGCAACAAACAAAAGGCCAACCGGCGCAGTTCCGGCAATCGCCGGCTCAGGATGGCCTCGATAACGATAATGCCGGCCGGAACCCCAGCCAAAAAAACGTATTGTTGCCGAATGAGGATACCGACCACTCCAAGCGCAGCATAGATCAACATGCGAGCACGGTCTGATGGCCACGTCTGAAACTCCAAAAAGACGGCGGTGAGATAGAGATCCGCGGCCGGGAGGTCCGTGGTCGGCCAAATCCAACTGAACACAGCATAACTGGAAGCTAACATTGGGATGGCGATGATCATCGAAGCTTCATTGCGCAAACATACGCTGTGGACTATTCCCACGTTTAGCGCCAGATACAGCACCATCCAGACAGAATGAATTGCGAACAGAGTTGGGCTTTGATAATCAAATTCCCCCAGATTGAGAAAACGGGCTATGTAAGCGTAAGCAATATGCAAACCCGGCGTCATCGAGACAAAATTATGATACTTTTCGCTAACCCCGTGGGTAATGAATTCATTGATTTGCGGCACATGGTAATAGAAAGTGTCGAACGCAGCTTGATTGGTATAAAGGTTAATAGGCCGGTAGAGCCAGGATATTTTGACCAATATTCCAAATATAAACAGCCCAATAGCGAGCCATAAAAGGCCGTTCAGCCGCCGTTGTCGAAACGTCCAAGAGTGTATCATCCTGAGTATTGACCCAATCCCAAACAAAGTCTAAGACATAACCTCAGCAAAAAAAATCTGCCAACCTAATGTTCACCTGCACACCAAAATGTGTCAATGTGCGGCGGCTCCGGTCTGGGCAGGCGTTCGCGGCGTGTCTGCCGCTTGGGGCGCCGCGCCCGCCAACCGCAACAGCGTTTTGTCCGAGGTTTTTTCGTGCACGAAAGGCCAGCCTTGCGGGGGACGAACTTCGGGCATCACTTTGAGCGATGTCGCGGTGGCGCTAAACAAGGGGTGTCCCCTATTGGTATTGTCACTCGTCCAACCTGGTCCCTTCGTCATATCGCAAAGGCAAAAGATATCGAGCCGATGAGTCAAGTCCATGTGATCGGCGCCGGCCTCGCCGGCCTCTCCGCGGCCCTTTCGCTGACCGCCGCCGGCCGGCCCACAGTCCTCCACGAAGCGGGACCCGCGGCGGGCGGCCGGTGCCGGTCATACTTCGACAAGGAACTCGGTCTTCGCATCGATAACGGTAACCACCTCCTGCTGTCGGGAAACACCGCCGCAAAGGCATACATCGCCGAGACCAAGGCCGAAAACTCCTTCCAGACTCAGACCGAAGCAGTCTTTCCTTTCATGGACCTCAAGACCGGCGAGCGCTGGACAGTGCGCCCCAACAACGGCCCCATCCCTTGGTGGATCTTCGTGGCGGATCGCCGGGTGCCGCAAACGCGGCTATCCGACTACCTGAGCATGGCTCGAATCGTGCGTATCCGGGATGACACTCGCGTCAGCAACAGTATGCGCCGCGGCCGCCTTTACTGGCGACTGCTGGAGCCCCTTGCGGTCGCCGCTTTGAACACCCCTTCGCACGCAGGTCTCGCTCGATTACTTGCCGCGGTGATGCGAGAGACTTTGATGCGGGGTGGCCAAGCCTGCATCCCCATGCTCCCAAGGCAAGGCCTTTCAGAGGCACTGATCGATCCCGCCATCGCCACCTTGCGGGAGCGCGGAGCCGACATAAGGTTCAACAGCCGTATCGCGGAATTGACCCTCGAAAGCAGTCGCGTAACCGGCATGCGCGGGCCCGACGCACAGATCCCTCTCGGTCCTGACAACTCGGTCGTGCTCGCGGTGCCCCCCTGGGTCGCCGCCTCCCTGCTCCCCGGCTTGGTTGTGCCAGAGGACTTCCAGGCGATCCTCAACATCCACTTCGGCCTTGCCGCGGATGGCGACGGGCCCCATCGCGCAGCAGGCTTTATCGGGTTGACCTCCGGCACGGCGGAGTGGGTGTTTGTGAAACCGGATCATATTTCGGTCACCATCAGCGCCGCGAATAGGCGGGTGGATGATCCGGTCCAGACCATCGCCGCCGCCGTATGGCCAAATGTAGTGGACGGATTGGGACTACCTCCCAACCTCAAGGACCAAATGCCCCTCTATCGCGTGGTGAAGGAAAAGCGTGCGACCTTCTCGGCCACCGCGGCGCAGGAAGCCCGGCGCCCGCCCACGCGCACCAACCTCGCAGCGAACCTCACGCTTGCCGGAGATTGGACCGCTACCGGGTTGCCGGCCACGATCGAGGGCGCCATAAGGTCCGGCCGTTCCGCCGCGAAAGCGTTGTTGGCGCTTTGAAGGATGCCATGGCCCTCGATGCCGCAACCGCACCGGTCGTCGATGACGCCGCGTTGCTATCCGCCCAGACCCGAGCCACCGATGCTCTGATCGGGCGGCAGAGGTCAGACGGCCATTTCGTATTCGAACTCGAGGCCGATGCGACGATCCCCGCGGAGTACGTTCTGCTGGAGCATTTCCTCGCGCGCATCGACCAGGACCTGGAGGCTAAGATAGGGGTCTACCTGCGGGGCATTCAGGGCAGGCACGGCGGCTGGCCGCTGTTCCATGACGGGGCATTCAATATCTCCGCCAGCGTCAAGGCGTATTTCGCCCTCAAAGCCATCGGTGACGACCCCGACGCCCCCCATATGCAGCGGGCGAGGGAAGCAATTCTGGCGGCCGGCGGTGCCGAACGGACGAATGTCTTCACGCGGGCGCAATTGGCGCTGTTCGGCGCCGTGCCGTGGCGGGCGGTGCCCGTCATGCCGCTGGAAATCATGCATCTGCCGCTATGGTTTCCGTTCCACTTATCGAAGGTTTCCTACTGGTCCCGCACCGTGATCGTTCCGCTCATGGTGCTGATGGCGCTGCGGCCGAAGGCCCGTAATCCAGGCGGCATCGGGATCTCTGAGCTGTTCCGCACCCCGCCCGAGCAGATAACCGATTGGATACGCGGACCGTATCGGTCTGGGTGGGGGCGATTTTTCAAGGGCGTGGACGTGTTGCTGCGTGCCGCTGAACCGTTCTTTCCAAAGGCCGGACGTCGACGGGCGATCGACAAGGCGGTTGCGTTCGTCACGCAGCGGCTCAACGGCGAGGATGGGCTCGGCGCGATCTACCCTGCCATGGCCAATAGCGTGATGATGTTCGACACGCTCGGGTATGCGCCCGACCATCCCGATGCCGCCATCGCGTGGCAGTCAGTGCGTAATCTGCTGGTGATGCAACAGGATCGGGCCTACTGCCAGCCGTGCTTGTCGCCGGTCTGGGATACCAGTCTGGCTGGACACGCCCTCGCCGAGGCCGGGGTTTCGACCGATACCGCCTGTGCCTGGCTGCGGCCTTTGCAGATTTTGGACGTCGTCGGTGACTGGGCGGTGCGCCGTCCCGGGCTGCGTCCGGGCGGCTGGGCGTTCCAGTATAACAATCCGCACTATCCGGACGTTGACGATACCGCGGTAGTCGGCATGTTGCTTCACCGCAATGGCAACCCGACCTACATCCCGGCGATCGAGCGGGCGCGGGAATGGATCATCGGCATGCAGTCCTCCGACGGCGGCTGGGGCGCCTTCGAGCCGGAGAATACGCATCATTACTTGAACCACATTCCGTTCGCCGATCACGGTGCCTTGCTCGACCCCCCCACGGCGGACGTCAGCGCGCGCTGCGTGTCGTTCCTTGCTCAGATCGGTATGCCCGCGGACGACCCGGTGATGCTGCGCGCGATAGCCTATCTGCGACGCGAGCAGGAGGCGGACGGCAGCTGGTTCGGGCGCTGGGGCACGAACTACATCTACGGCACGTGGTCAGTGTTGTGTGCACTCAACGCCGCTGGCATCCCTCACGACGACCCGGCAATCGTTCAGGCGGTTGACTGGCTGCTGTCGGTACAACGCGAGGATGGCGGATGGGGCGAGGACGAGGAAAGCTACGGCGCCGCCCCGCATGGCCGCTATTTCGAAAGCACGCCGAGCCAGACGGCATGGGCCGTTCTAGGACTGATGGCGGCCGGCGCCGCGGATCATCCAGTGACGGCTCGGGGGATCGCTTACCTGGCTTCGACACAGGGCGAAAACGGCGAATGGACTGAGCTGCCCTACACAGCGGTCGGCTTCCCGCGGGTGTTCTACCTGCGCTACCACGGCTATAAGCTGTATTTTCCTCTGCTGGCCCTGGCTCGGTATCGCCGTCTGATGCACGGAAATATGCGCCGTGTAGAAGTTGGGTTCTGACCGTTTCGCTTGGTTTCGTTGTCGGGCTGGCGGCCGAGGCGCGAATCGCCGGCCAGTTCGGCTGTTCGGTCCAGGCAGGTGGTGGCACGCCAGCGGGCGCCGAGGCGGCGGCAAAGCAGTTGATCGCGCAGGGCGCGACCGCTTTGGTCAGTTTCGGGTTGGCGGGTGGCCTAGATCCGGTGCTGCGGCCCGGGACCGTGATAGTCCCGTCGGGTGTGCTGTCCGACGGAGCGACATTGGCGACGGATCCCCGCTTGGCCGCCTGCTTCGGGGGCCTGACCGGCCACATGTCACTGGCGGGCGCAACGGTCGTAGCTGAAGCGGCGGCGAAGCGGCGGTTGTTCGCAACGACACATGCCCATGCGATCGACCTGGAGAGCGGACCCGTCGCCCGGATCGCCCAGGCACATGAGTTGCCCTTCGTCGTGGTGCGCGCGATCTGCGACCCGGCCGAACGGGATTTGCCCCCGGCGGCCCTCGTCGCACTGGACCCTAATGGTGGAATTGGTCTAAGGCCGCTGATCAGATCATTGCTAAGGCAGCCAGGCCAAATCATCGGGCTGCTGACGCTTGCTAGGGATGCGGCGCTTGCCCGTCGGGCGCTGATCGGGGTGTCAAGGCATTTCGCGGCTCCTTGAGTTTATCGTCGAGCTCGGGGTGCTCCCGGGCGATTCCGACCGTCGCGTGATGCCGTCCGTTGACACGCCCCACATCCTCTCGGGGCGGGTCAATCCCGTAAGGGCAATGTGCAAGACCGCAGCTGTGACACCGCCTGCGCCGTCCCCTCAACCTCCCGCTCATAAGGTTTGCCTGTCCGCGGCGAGGCCAAACCCGAGCCCAAGGCCGCCGCGTCCGCGCAGGCGTTTGCTGCATAATGAAGCAAATGTGCTTATTCTTGTCTTTTAGCCTTCTGCGGTGGCAGGATTTGCCAATACCGCATAGCGGTGACCATTCCGCCTGACAGACGATCGCACCGCTGTCACGCTAATGTCACCGGCGTCGAATGAGCCCGCCGGGGTGAGCTTCGTTAATAGCGGATGGGTCTGAAGCTAACCCAAAGGAACTCTTGGAAGGGAGAACCTCTGGCGCTGGAGTTACCGGCTACTGGGTTAGGATGCTGGTAATGCGCATCTATGTATTTGTATCCCAGCAGGATCCGGATTTTGTGGCATTCACCTTGAGTGCAACCGGCGACAACCTGCCCACTTCACTCGGCCCATGGTTCCAGGAAGTAATTCCAGGTATGTCTGTTATTGATATCGACACTGATCCGATAACGGAAGCGGTGCGCCGGGAAGGATATTTTATCGCTACCGATCGGGTTAGCGACTGAGGCTGAATGTACTGCCAAACACGGCGCACCCGTGGGCCAGCAATTTCTGGTTGATGCGACATGCTCTACCCATGAGATCGTCAGACTGCGCATTTAAGCGTTTTGGAAGGCGTTTCCCCGAAAATCTGGCGGTATTTATGGGCAAATCGGCCGAGCTCCCAAAAACCGTGCTCCGTAGCAATTGAGGTGACCCTCGCGATGGCGGGATCGGCTTGCAACAAACTACGTCTTACCGCCCGCATGCGGCGAAGCACGAGGTATTGCGTCGGACTTACCCCAAGTTGCGTCTGGCAAGCGGCCCGCAGGGTTCGGCCGGAAACGCCAATGGCTCGGCTGACTTCGGGCATGTACAACGGTCGATCGGCTGCCGCTTCGAGTATCGCGTGGAAACGCGAGATCACGGTTTGTTGATGTTGTCGAGCAAGAGTATCGAAGGGCGGGGTCGGCAAATCGATGGTCTCAAACAGCGCCTGAATAAAGCCTTGTTCGAGAGCGATCGTCTCGGGGCAGGCTGACAACCCCGGAGGGCGTTCCGCGAGATGTCGTGCGGAAACCTGCAGCGCACGTAGGCGGCGCAGCGCTGCGGCAGCGGGCGTAAAAACAATTCCGCGCGTCATCCAGTCCAACTGATCTTCGAGGTGCGAAACGCAAAGCGCATCTATGTCTGCCTTAGTCAGAGATACGGAGGCCCATTTGGTAGCGCCTTGCAACCGGAAGAAGCAGGAAACACCCGGCCCGAAAGCCCCAACCTGGTCATACCCGACCTCGGCACCGTTCCAAACGAAACCCGGCCCTGGATCTGTGAGAAAAACGATCCCTACCCGGCTACATTCGAAGTGGGAAATGCGGCACAGGCTCTCGGAAGCCTGTTGCGCCTCAAGGCGGCCCAGGGCAAACCATGTGCTTTGAGCCTTGAAAGATCCCCGCTCCGTTACGGTGTAATCGTTATCGCGTGAGCAAATCATAGAAGCGAATTGATCAGAGTCGTTGGAATTCGTGATCCGGCTGGAATACATTCCAACCCCCGTCCTTGTTGAAGTCCAATCATCGTGGCAATGACCGTTGGTGTCTACCCACTATTCACTATGTCTATGTACGCAACCGCGGCGTGTTACCTTTTGGAGACGATTTGGAATAGATTTTGATCGACAAATGTTCCAGGATGGCGGGAACCTGCGGCTGATGTCGCGTCGGTCCACGGGAGCCAGTCAGCGTATATCAGCCACAGGCGTGGGCGTGATGCTCACCCCGCCAAGTAATCCTCAAAAAAGTCCACTCGGGCCTGATCAGGCTGAAGCTTCTATCGCCGACGGAATGATCACCGAATGTTTGCTTTTGCGACCGATCAAGCTTACGCAACAATCGTAACGGTCAAGCAGAAATCAAAGATCCGCCCCGCCGATCGAGCCGAACCCGCCGTGGCCCTTCGGACAATGTTTATCTCTTGAGTTCTGCCCAATTTGCATAGAGCGCAAAGGCTCTTTTCGCAGACTGCTCCGCAGCCATATATCGACATGGTAGGGCGGTATCTTTCTGCCTATCATTTTGGAGGCGGACAATGTCAAGGTCGCTTTCAGGATATCGGGGCAGTCGGGCTCGAGTTTCTGGTGGCTGCCACAGTGTCTAATGGTGTTTCCATGCTGGCCCACAGCGACGAGAAACCCAACATCCTCGTCCTCATGGGCGACGCGATCGGCTGGGAGAACCTCGGGTCCTACCACTAGGGCGTGATGCTCGAGGTGAATCCGTTCGAGCGTATGAATTGGCCGGCACACGGTTGCTCGAGGACTCAAACGCTTATTGGGTCGTCTTCAAGCAGGAGATGTGGTGGTTTCAGATCCGCACACAGGTTATCGCCGAATACGTGCCCTCGCTGCTTGAGTGTCTATCGATGCAGGCCGGATTCAGGTTCAACATCGGAGGGTTGAAAGAGCGGGTCGAACAAGCGATCGCCGCCTCGAAAGGGCATGCGGACTAGGCGCGACGCAGGTGAGTGCTCGCATAGAGAGGCGGCCTTTCGGGCCAAGTCGATGACCCCGCTGCGAAGAGTGCCGATCCGCTACGTTCAGAAACTGATGATCTCGAAGCTTGGTTGAGTCCGAGCGAGAATGGAACCTGCGTGGGGCGCCAGTTGGACATGGGGGCTTTCCCGTATCGCCCTGACCATAGCAGCACACGCCCTTGGGGTTGTGACGCTCGCGCGCGGATTGCGGAGGGCTCGACGAAGGCGGCCATGTTGTATTCTGTCGACTCGATCACGACCCGAGGCATCTCGGGGCTTAAATTGGAGCCCGAGTGGCAGATGATGGGCGTTGGAAGCCGCCGACGGCATGCTTCTGTTCGGCATCAGCACGGCCTTCGTCTTTGCGGTCATTCAGCAAATCGAGCAAGTCATCAGCCAAGTTGAGGATTACGACTCGTGATGGGTCGGCCTCGCCCTAATGGAGACTATCGGTTCGCCCTGCTATGAGACGCCTTAAGGATCAAATAAAATGCAAACGATTTTTGGCTGGTCTGGGCCCAAACGAGATATAAAAAAGACTCCCCATCCAGATCTGATGCTTTGATAGACCGCAACGATGTGGCTTTGCGATATGCCTTCTGCTTCCGCGGCAGTTGCGGCGTCTCCGATGACAGCATAGTTCGCACCACCGGTAAATTCAGGTCGGATCGGATGGTAGCCAAGCCACACCAGCGCTTGAACGCCATTTGGCAGTTCGTTCGCTGCACCGACGCTACTCACATCGGCAAGGTTGAATCCATCGGCGCCCGGAGCTTAAGTATCTCCGACCAGATTTGCATTAGGCGCGTAGTGAAGCGTCGTTTGTGGGTCAGACACGGCATGTTTTCCTTCGTTCCAGGCCAGTTCGCCTCCAGAGCACCGAGGTAAATCGCTTCGTAACGGACCCATGCACCACGCGCGGATGCTCGACACCCGCGGCTTCGCACCCCGCCCTCGTGGTCAGACTCCGTGACTAAAAGCCCCCGGGTTGGAGGCTACCGTTGTCGTACAAGTGCGGAACGACTTGCGAATCACTCTGTTCTTCGACTCGATGCCCCATCGGTTCTGGAACAGGATGGCATCGCATGAACGAGGCAGCGCTTGGGCGATTCGGGGATAAAAGGCGGGAGGATCTGGGGGCTGTGCTGTTGGATGCGGTCGAGAGCAAACGGACGCTTGTATCCACAGACTGGCCGAGGACTGCAATCAGACCATTCGGTTCAACAACTTCCTCGCCAACCCGGCGGTAAGCACGCACGAGATGCTGGTGACCCAGCAGCTTGTCGAGGCAGCGATACAGATTGTCCTTCTGCACCAGGTCGAAGTCCTCGCCCAGCAGATCGCCCATCGCGCTTTGTTCATACCATTGCCGGTGCAGCCGCCATTCGCTGCCGGGATCGATCAATCGGTAAGTGACCAGCGTCTTCAGCACGTTCAGCCAGCGCGTGCCCCAGCCAGCGCGTGCCCTGTCGTGACGGGGGCAGTCGCGGCGCCCAGAACTCATCCAGCTCAAGTTGCTCCCACAAATGGCACGCCAGCCAACATCCGCCCCATTGCCGAGGCCGGCGCAGCCGCAGGCCGCTGAGCCGGAGGTGCACCACATCGCAATCCAACAGTGGCGGCGCGCGATCCTCGCGGAACAGCGCGACCTGCCTGCCGCCCTGCTCCCTCTCGT
>CAWHWH010000017.1:0-19131 GCA_963832865.1 uncultured Pseudomonadota bacterium | reverse complement strand
GAGGTGGCTGGTCGGGCCCAAGAGCTATCCTTGATCTGCCGGAATGTAGGGGATCATGCCCTTCTCGTAGGCGATGACCTGCACCTCGCGTGGCATTTCGCGTATGTCGACCAGCATGCCATTGACCTCGGCCATCCACACGAACGGATTCTGGTCAACAATGCTCTTCAGCATCCAGGTCGGATCCATGCGGTTCGTGTGCAGCGCGTCCGAGATGGCCCGAGCCTTGGCGCTCGCCGTGCTCTCGCCGACGCCGAACGCGGCGCTGACCTCGGCCATGGTCATGTAAGGCTGGCTTGCCTTGTCCGATAGGAAGTTAAGCCGGCCCAATACGTGGATGATACCGCAGGCCCAGGTGCGCGGCTGACCCGAGGCCAGCGGGCTTGGACGCTTGCGGCAAAGTGCCGCGGTCATGGCCCGCGCGAGATCGCGATATTCGTCGTTCAGGTGGTCACGGCAGAACGCGTCCGTCAGCGCGACCACGGCGTCGTAGGTCGCCTGCATGGGCTTCGGGATGACGCTGGAGCGAGGGGACTTCACTGCATGGGCCTCCTGTCGGGACGGATGCTTAACCCCAAAATGCTTAAATGCTTGCTTCCCGAGCCGGCCGCAAACGGTAAGCCAGCCACGTGTTCCCACGCCCGCAAAGCGGCGGTCGTGCGTCGCCAATCATCTATTGCGCGTCCGTCTCACAGAACGTGCGTTGTGTCTCAACTAATGTGCGCCGGAAACCGGCCTTTATTGCGCGTCGAGGCGTTCATCATTGCGCGCCGCTACAGCTACCACGCCCTTCCCGCGGCAGCGCCAGCGTCACGAATGATTCTGGCGTCGTGCGGCTCGCCAGGGCGTGAGCCGCGGAATCCAGCGCGGGACGTTGGCCCGGAAATCCTCGTACTCCGTTCCGAACCTATGAACGAGCGCCGGCTCCTCGTACCCCACGACAAACGCGTGGAAGGCGAGCCACACCAACACACCGTACAGAAGAAGGCGCTGGTCGCCGAACAAGGCCGCTTGGCCCAGAATGACGGCGACAAGGGCAACGTAAATAGGATTGCGCACGTAGCGATAGAGACCCGTCACCACGAGGTTCTGCGTCGGTGCGATCGGCGCCGGCGTGCCCAATCCTTGCAGCGCAAAGCGTGCAAACGAGTCGACAAGCCCGGGTAGACCGGCGACGATCAACAGGATCCCGACGGCGCGCGTCGCCTCGAGATCGAAGAAGGGCGGCCGAAACTCCCAGTGCGTAATCCACCATGGAACGAGCCCCGCCACCGAGCTGGGCGCAACCGCAAAGAAGAGGGCAGAGCCCAATACCGCGATCGTTTTCGGCACGGCACCTCCTTCCCGCCCTGTCGCAAGGTTTAATGCAGCCATGTCGGGTCAGCGCCTTCAACGGAAGTAGGCGGTGGCCCCATCCAAAATCCGGGTGATCATCATAGCAGCATCGGCGGCTCACGTACGCCTTCACGGGCAAGACCATAAAGCTAAGTGGCGGAAATCGGCCATCATGCGCCGGTCTCCTTACTATTGCGCGTCCGTCTCACCGAATTTGCGTTATGTCTCAACCAGCGTGCGTCGAACGCTCCGCTCCGTCTCAATTAATTTGCGTCGAAACGGGTGCTCTATTGCGCGTCGGCCACATTTCGATTGCGCGCCGCTACAATTATCAACCGGCCTGCGCTGGGTGCGGCAACCGCTAGTACATCTCGTCGGAAGTGGCGACTCGGTTGGCCCGTTTAGCGAACCGAGTTGCATTTGCCACAGTTTTACCGAAACTGCGGTCTCGACGCTGTCGGCAATAGGCGTGAATCCAACAGGGATGCGAGTCGACCCTCTTTGACCTGAAGGGGAGGATATCGTGCCGCCTCGCAAGGCCTTACCGGTGCAATTATCGTCGGAGCACGAACGGGAACTGAACGAACTGGTGCGGGCGCATTCAACGCCACAGAGGTTGGCGGAACGGGCTCGGATCATCTTACTGGCCGCGACCGGCCTGGGGATCGATGAGACAGCCCAGCGACTGGGGATCTGGCGCAAGACGGCCAGTCACTGGCGCCGCCGGTGGCGGGATGGGGCACCCTGCGCTGGCGTGGCAGCGCGCCTGAGCGACGCGCCTCGCCGCGGTGCACCAGCGACGTTCACACCGGAAGCGATCTGCCAGATCATGGCCCTGGCCTGTGAAGACCCCGAGACACTGGATGTCCCAATCAGTCAATGGAGTCAAAGCGAACTGGCCCGACAATCGGTCGCCCGCGGCATCGTCAAAAGCATTTCGCACGGCTCTGTCGGGCGTTTTTTAAAAAAGAGGCTGATCTCAAGCCGCACCGCAACCGTTACTGGCTGACACCCAAACCCGATCCCGACTTCGAGACGAAGTGCGCCGATATCTGCGCGGTTTATCAGGCGGCACCCACCGCCGCCGAACAAGGCGTGCAGACTGTCTCGGTCGACGAGATGACCGGTATCCAGGCGCTGGAACGCGCCGCCCCGAGCCTGCCGATGAAGCCTGGGCACGTCGAACGGCGGGAGTTCGAGTACGTCCGGCATGGCACCCAGGCACTGATCGCCGCATTCGATGTCGTCTCTGGCAAAGTCCGCGGCACGATCGGAGATAGCCGCACCGAGGCTGATTTCGTATCGTTCCTGGACAGTCTGTTCGCCTCGGTGCCGGCGGCGAGATGGGAGGTGGTCTGCGACAACCTCAACACCCACATGTCCGAAGGAGTGGTCCGTTTGGTCGCACAGTTCTGCGGCATCAACGAAGACCTCGGGGAGAAGGGGAAATCCGGCATCCTCCTGTCAAAGGCGACCCGCGAGGCGTTTCTGCGCGATGCCGGTCACCGGATCACGTTCCACTTCACGCCCAAGCATGCCTCTTGGATCAATCAGATCGAGATTTGGTTCTCTATCCTGGTTCGCAAGCTTATCCGCCGTGGCAACTTCACCTCCAAAGAGCGTCTCCGGCAGAGGATCGAGAGCTTCATCGCCTACTTCAATGCTACCATGGCGAAGCCGTTCCGCTGGACCATGAAGGGCAAGCCGCTGGTGGCGTGAGATGTCCAAGGAGTTCGGATTTCCGGCGGGGTGGACTAGCCGCGGCGACCGCGACCGCGCCACGTCGCCCGGCAGGTGTTCGATCTTCCGGAACCGACGCTGATCGTCACTGAACACCGTGCACACGCCTGCCGTTGCGTGGCCTGCGGTACGCAAACGCGGGCGGCGTTCCCGGAGGGGGTCAGCGCACCGGTGCAGCACGGCGAGCGGATCGCTGCGTTCGTGTTGTATCTGCTGCACTATCAGTTGCTGCCCGAGAAGCGCCTGGCCACGCTGATGGCCGACCTCTTTGGCGTCAAGCTGGTCACCGCGACCATCGCCAGGATCAGCCAGAACTGTGCCGAACGCTTCCAGCGCTTCCCCGATGCGTTACGCGACCAGGTGGCTGCAGCGCCGGTCAAGCACATGGACGAGACCGGCTGCCGAATTGGCGGCAAGACGCAGTGGCTGCATATCGCCTCGACCGTCTGGCTCACCTTCTACCGCACTGCAGCGAAGCGGGGCAGTCTGCTGGCAAACGTCACCGGCATTGTCGTGCACGACCACTGGAAGCCCTACTACACGATGACCGGTGTGCTGCACGCCCTGTGCAACGCCCACCACCTGCGCGAACTGAAGGCGCTGGTTTAGATTGAGAAAGAGGACTGGGCGCGCAAGATCCAGCGCCTGCTGCGCCAAGCCTGCCATGCAACGAACCTGGCGCGCGAGCGGGGCGTGCCGCTGAAGCCGGGCCTGATCACGTTGATCGAACGATGTTACGACACGGTTCTCGCCGAAGGCATGGCGTTCCATGAGGGCCAGCCCGTCCTGACTAAGACCGGGCGGCGTGGCCGTCCACCGCGACGGCTGGGGCACAACCTGCTGCTGCGGTGCGGTTAAGCGGCCGAAAGCAGGACGTGCTCCGCTTCCTGACCGATCCCAGCGTTCCCTTCACCAACAATCTTGCGGAGCGGGATGGGCGCATGATGAAACTGCGCCAGAAGATCTCCGGCGGCTTTCGCTCCGAGGATGGAGCCAAGAACTTCGCTGTCATCCGCTTGGTTCTCTCGACGGCTAGAAAGCAGGGCTGGAACATGCTTCAGACCCTGACCGCCGAACCGGCGCACCTGATGGCAGAGCTTCGCGTGGCGTGACCGCTCTGCCTAACTGGGCTGCTACGTTCTTTGCCTATTGTGGGCTCTAGTATCTGCTCAACCCCCGTTTTGATGAATAGTCTGGCGGTGCGCTGACCTCTGGCACCCTTTACGCCTACCATGGCGTCGTGAACCACTCGGCTAAGGAATACGTCCGGGATGATGACTACACCAACACCGTAGAGGGCTACTTTTCCCTCGTGAAGCGGGGGCATCTACGGCATATATCAGCACGTGAGCGAAGCCCACCTGCACCGGTATTTGGTCGAATTCCATTTCCGCTATTCCAACCGAATCAAACTGGGCATCGATGACGTGGCCCGTGCCTAGCTGGCGATTGCTGGCGTCAAGAGGAAGCGCCTTACCTATCGAACAACTCGTGGAAGGAGGTCAGCGGCGACTGCCCCCTGAGCCCATCGGGCGCATCTGGCGCCGACGGAGAAAATTAAAATGCTGAAAGCTTTGCGCCTTCGCGATAGGGTCATGGAATTGGCTGTAACGATTACGCAACCAAAAGGCTGGCGAGGTAACCATCATCCCAGCCAGCGACCTTGCGTCGGATCTTGAGTGACTGCTTCCCCGGTACGCGCCGGATCAGGTTGTGTGCCATGTGCCTGATCACGGCCAGATTAGCGGGTGCGTGAGACTGTTCTCAATGCTCCAGTGGTCGCGGATCGCGGGTCCCACGAGGCTCGCGGGCGCGGTCAGGGAGGTGATGTAAAAACGTGTCTCCTTTTCGGTCTTTCCGTTGATCTCGCGTGTGCATTCGACGATGGCGACGGCTTTCAGCCCGGGCCAGTCATGCCGGTGGTTGAGCCAGGCCATGTCGTGGATAACAACCACGGTGCGTGTCTCGATGCGGCCGTGATCGCCATCAATGGTCTCGCTGTGGCTGACCGTGGCATCACTGAAGCCGACGGCCTTTTGCTCGGCCACGAAGAGTTCGACGTCATCACGAAGACTGCCTTGATTGCCTTTCAGGGCCAGGATGTAATCCGCCTTCTTGTCGATGATCTTTTGCGCGATCTCGCGCTGGCATCCTATAGCGTCGATGGTGACGATGGCACCTTCGATGGTCAGCAGGTTCCAGCAACTTTGGAATAGCGATGGGATTTTTCGGTTACCTTGACCTGACCCAGCACGAGACGCTGGCGCGCGGCGAAGGCGGACACCATGTGGATCGCCGCCTTGCCTTTGTTTTTGAGACCAGACCGGCGAGACGTCTTCCCGTCGATCGCGATGACGCCTTCCGGTATCCCGGTGATCGACGCAACCCATGCGGCGAAGCAGCTTTGGAACTGTCCGGCGTCCAGCACGGCGAGTATGTCGCCGAGATGATCGTGCGTGGGCGTGCCGTCACGGAACGAACGGAAGCGGCGGAGGAGATCCAGTTTCTTGGCGCCAAAGATGGCTATCTCGGTGATGGTCTCCGCCCCTGCGACGACCGCCAGCAGGCAGAGAAGAAGGATTTCCTCCAGCGGATAACACACCTTGCCTTGCTGCCTGGGGTCGTGGAGATCCTTGAAGTAGTTTAGAAAAATGACTGTCTCGTCGACCGCGGCGCATTCGGTCAGTGTGTTGTCCATGGTCGGTGTCCTTTAGAGCGAATCGACAGAAGCCATATCGAATCAGCATCTAAGGGGTCTGTCACCTACTCCTTCACCCGATTGCCCTGTTGGAGAGGGTGTACATAGTCCCGCCGACAACGACGCTGGCGCCGGTGAGGGTACCGACGGTGCTATTGAACAGAGGGAACAGCAGGCTCACCGGCGAATCCTCGGTGCCCAACTCGGTCGGTTGCTCAGGGACACTTATGGAGCCGGTTCATTCATTAGCGAATGGAAACGCAGTCGAGCCCAGTGTGAGCGGTCTCCGCCCCGGCCGTTGTCAATAGCGCGCCAACCGCGATCATGCTGATCGACCTGTACCGGTTAGTCCTCATCTTACACATCCACTCGCCAAAGTTAAGGAAGGCGTAACGCAACTATCGTGCCAGCGGAGAATTCCCTGTTTAGCAATGAGTTATCCATTTAGACCAGTTTGATTCGTTTGTTTATGTACGATTTTCCGACAGCCCGGTTGTCGCCAGCCAAGCGTCTATCGCGCCATCGATAGGACGTTTCTGGCCGGTGTACCGACGAAACAGCAGCTACCGACTGACAGGAGCGGCCGCCTCCGGCTGCGGAGGAGGCATCGGTGATGGCCGCCCCCCAGTGTGCGGGCCGCGTTTGGCCAAGTCGGGCCCTGCGGTCTATATCATCTTGGTGTCCACCGAATCTTCCCTCTCCGCCGACTACCTGACCCGCCTGAATCCCGAACAGCGCGCCGCTGTCGAGACCGTCGACGGCCCGCTGCTGGTCCTCGCCGGAGCCGGCACCGGCAAGACCCGCGTGCTGACCACGCGCTTCGCCCACATTCTGCTGACCAAGCGAGCATTCCCCAACCAGATCCTGGCCGTCACCTTCACCAACAAGGCGGCGCGGGAGATGCGGGAACGTGTCTCCGCCATACTCGGCGAGCCTGCCGAAGGCCTCTGGCTCGGCACGTTCCACGCCTTGTGTGCTCGGATGCTGCGCCGTCATGCCGAACATGTCGGGCTGTCGTCCAACTTCTCAATCCTGGACACCGACGACCAGATGCGCCTGCTGAAGCAGGTCATGGATGCCGAGCGGATCGACACCAAGCGATGGGTGCCGGCCGGTCTGATGGGAGTAATCCAGCGTTGGAAGGATCGCGGGCTGACGCCGGCTCGGATCACGCCGCACGAGGACTCGGACTTCGCCAACGGTCGAGCTCAGGCGCTGTACGCAGGGTATCAGGAGCGGCTGCGCACGCTGAACGCGGCGGATTTCGGCGACCTGCTGCTGCACATGACGGAAATACTGCGCACCCAGCCGGACGTCCTGGCGGATTACCACCGCCGGTTCCGCTACATCCTGGTGGACGAGTATCAGGACACCAATCTTGCTCAGTATATGTGGCTGCGGCTGTTGGCCCAGGGTCATCGCAACATCTGCTGCGTCGGCGACGACGACCAGTCGATCTACTCGTGGCGCGGTGCGGAAGTTGAAAACATCCTTCGCTTCGAGAAGGATTTTGAAGGCGCGCAAATCATCCGCCTGGAGGCCAATTACCGCTCGACGGCCTCGATCCTGGCAGCGGCATCCGGGCTGATCGCGCATAACGAGGGACGCCTCGGCAAGACCCTGCGACCGGGGCGCGCGGATGCTCAAAGCGGCGAGAAGGTCACTGTCGTCGAGCTATGGGACTCCGATGAAGAAGCCCGCTTGGTAGCGGGCAAAATAGAGGAACTGCGTCGCGAGGGGCATTCCCTGGCGGAGATCGCGGTGCTAGTCCGCGCCGGCTTCCAGACCCGCGCGTTCGAGGAGCGGCTGATCGTCGTCGGTGTGCCTTATCGCGTGGTGGGCGGCCTGCGATTCTACGAGCGTCAGGAGATCCGCGACGCCATCGCCTATTTGCGCGCTACGGTCCAACCGGCTGACGATCTCGCATTCGAACGGATCATCAATGTGCCCCGGCGTGGGGTCGGGGAATCGGCCCTTCGCACGTTGCACGAAGCGTCTCGCGCGTGGGGTATTCCGTTGCAAGCCGCCGCGGCGCGCCTGATCGAAGCCGGCGGCCTGAAGGGCAAGCTCAGGGAAGCGATCGGCGGCCTGCTGCGCCAGTTCGGGCAGTGGGGCAAAATGCTGGAGGTCGATGGACACGTGGTCACCGTCGCCACGATCCTCGACGAGAGCGGCTACGTTGAGATGTGGAAGCAGGACAAATCCCCCGAGGCTCCCGGCCGGCTGGAGAACCTGAAGGAACTGGTCCGAGCGCTGGCGGATTTTGAAACGCTGGCCGGGTTCCTTGATCACGTCGCGCTGGTGATGGAGAACGAGGAGCGGGGCGACTCCGACAAGGTTAGCCTGATGACCTTGCACGGCGCCAAGGGATTGGAATTTGACACTGTTTTCCTGCCCGGGTGGGAGGAAGGCGTGTTCCCAAACCAGCGCGCCATGGATGAAAGCGGCAACAAGGGGTTGGAGGAAGAGCGCCGTCTGGCCTATGTCGGCCTGACCCGAGCGCGAAGACGGGCGATCGTGAGCCACGCCGCCAACCGGCGAATCTATGCCAACTGGCAAGCCAGCATTCCCAGCCGGTTTTTGGAGGAATTGCCGGACGCCCATGTCGAGCAGACCAGCGGATCGCGCTCGCAGCGCGTTGCGGCGGCGACGTCTTTTTCGGGGCAATTTCCGCTGGTCGCACGTCCACCCCGGGTGATCGACGCGTGGGAACAGCCGGCCAGGCCCGCTCGGGCGGACAAGATCCCAGCAGGCGCGAGAATATTTCACCAGAAGTTCGGCTACGGCACGGTCCGAGCGGTGGATGACGACAAATTGGACGTGGTTTTCGAAACATCAGGTGACAAGCGCGTACTCGATCGCTTCGTAGAACGCGCCTGAATGACAAAACATCCCGTGCGGCTGGAAACTGTCGCCGTCAGCGTCACCGAAGATATGCTTGAGGCGTTCGAAGCTGCGTTGACGAATGCATGTCCGACGGTGGGATTTTTCTGCAACCACGACGCTGGCATGTGGCGAGTCGAAGGCGTGAAGCAGGTCGGCGTTAACGATGCTGAACTAGCGTCATCGCTGGCGGTGGCAGCGATGATGACGGGCGTGTCGCCGGTCCTTCACAGATCCGCCACCGAGGCAGATGGCTGGCTGGCGCGCACCCACGCGTCGTTCCCCGAACAGTTGATCGGAACGCGGTTCGCGGTGCGAGGGACCCATCTGACGAGATCTAAAGCAGCGGATCGGATCACCTTGACCTTGGATGCGGGTTTGGCGTTCGGATCGGGCGAGCACGGCTCCACGCGGGGCTGCCTGGTGGCACTGGAGGCCGTGGCACGGCGACTGCCTCGGCGCATTTTGGACATGGGGACCGGGTCGGGAATTCTGGCGATGGCGGCGGCCAAGGTGACGAATCGGCCCGTGTTGGCGACGGATATCGAACCGTGGGCTGTACGGGTCGCCGGCGAAAACGCAAAACTAAACCGAGTGGCACATCTGGTAAGCGTGAGGTTGGCCGATGGGTGGCGTGATCCGTTGCTCCGTGCTCATGGGCCGTACGATCTTGTCTTCGCGAATATTTTGGCGCGGCCGCTGTGCCTATCGGCGCGGGATCTGGCGCTGAATTTGGCACCCGGCGGGACGGCGATCCTCGCCGGGCTGCTCGCTTGTCAGGCCCGCTGCGTGCTATCGGCCCATCGGGCGCGAGGGCTTCGGCTGGAACGGATGCTGTCTCAAGGACTGTGGACGACGATCGTGATACGGAAGCCGTCGAGTGCCCCTATTTCAGAATCTAGAAGTCGACTTCGCCTGGGTCGAGGTGGCGTATCACCAATGCCGGGTCCCTGAGCCTCCGGCAGCCCGCAAATCGACTCGGTCCGGATGGTCATGGGTCGCTCCGAGCCCAAACCTGTTCGCGGTCATTGGGTCATCGGGCATTCTTGATGGCCTGCGATCAAACGAAGTCACGGAATGATTTGATTTGCAGGTCAAGGGTCAGCCGCAAATGGGTATCTGCTCAACCCCCTTTTATCCTAAATCCGGCAGTTGGCCGATCCCGTTGTCGGTGATGGCAGGAACGTTGCAACCCGTGGTAGGTGTTCATCCTGGGTTGAGGCGCAGCGGTGGCTGAAGCTGCCGCCCGTGCAGGAAGTGTCGGAGGGCTTCGCTGAGGATGCGGCACCATTTTTCCAGCGGGTTTAACTGCTCTGCATTTTGCCGCAGGCCCGCCAGGAAGCCAGCGATGCGGACATAGGCGTGGCGTGCCTTGTCGCGCAGGCCATGCGTGCTGCTGATCGTCAGCGTCACCTGCCCGGCGTGCTGGGTCTTGCGCGCGATGGCCGACAGCAGGAGAGGCCGGGAAGTGATGGCTTCGCGATGATGCTCTGGATCGGCCAGACGCACGAACAAACTCCACCAGTTGTAGATCAGCGCTACCATCCCGGCGAGCAGCCGGCAGCGTGTCAGGTCCTGTGTCGTGAAGCCGCCCCATCCCCACTGATTCTTCAGTTCATCAAACACGTTTTCACAGTCAGCTCGATCCCGATACAACTGCCCGAGGGTCAGGATTTCGCGATCGAGCGAGGTGACCAGGGCGGCGTATTCCCAAACCGCTTTGTCGGGCCCGATCTCGGCAAACGTCAGCCGCGGTTGCGCGGGGTTCGCCTGTTCGGTGATCGCCAGATCACGGGCCAGCTTGCGGCGCAGCAGGATGACGCGGCGTTGGCGGCTCCAGCCGAGTAGCCGCAGCGTCGTCTCCTTGCCCTGCCAGCCTTGGCCGGCATCGGCCCAGTCGGAGTGCCGCCTCGCGCGTTCGAGGTCTCGTTTCACATTCACCGTCCATGCGCAGGCGGAACAGATACGCCAGATCATTTTGCTCGGCCCGCGCCATCACTCTCTCGATGCCCCACGACTTGTCGCCGCGCAGCAGGGTTGGGCGGCGGCCAGGCCCCAAATGGTCGAGCAATTTCCACAGGCCATCGGTTGCATGTGCAACGTTATATTCGTCGCCGGGCAGCACATCGACCCGCAGGATTAATCTCAAACTCGACAGCATGTAGGTGTGATAGGCGTGCGAAGGACGGCCGGGTTTGTGCGGATTGTAGCCGACCTCGGCGCCTTCCTGATGCCCGTATAAGGTCTTCACTGTGCTGTCCATGTCGAGCACCCATGGCTCGTTCAGCAGCGGCGTAGTGCAGTAGTCCAGGTGGTTTTGCAGCCAGGCCAGTCCCTTGGCTTCGCCGATCTTGGCCAAACCGCGGCGCACCGCATCCTCGCTGCACACCTTGCGCATGCCGAGCAATGACGGATTTACCGGATCACAGCGCAACGCGGTGATGTGCGCGTAGCGGCGATGGCCGGACAGCACGGACAGCAGTACCGTGCCCAGCAGGTCGCGCTTCTTCGGGGCATTATTGCTGGTCAGCGACAATGGGCAGTCCGCCACAAAGGCGTCAAACAGCCCAGCCTGTTTCAGATAGTCGATGAAGAAAGGCAGTTGCCCGAATGGTGTGACCGGCGCGGTCGCGTCCCATTCGACGTGAACGCGGCCCGCGAAGGTGTCCGCTACTGCTAAACACGGTTCAACTGTCGGTTGTTCACCCAGCAGGTGATCAACGATGCCCGGTTTTTGTGTCCCCATACCGGCAGATTCCGCCAATTCGCCCTGAAAGGGCAGTCCCCCAACTGCCGGATTTAGGTTTATGAATAGTCTGGCGGTGCGCTGACCGGCTTCAAAAATCAGTTGACACGGTCGCGGTCGAGTTGAACTCTAACCGGGGGCCTGCTCCAGCTTCCTAACCTTGACCACTTGAGCCATGCCGAGAAAGACGCCCTGATCCAGGCGCTGTGGACGCAGATGCAGAACTTGACGGCACGGGTTGCGGTATTCGGATCCGTGACGGCAAAAAGGGCATTGCAGATCGTCTACAGCCAGCTCTGCGCCCCGGCTGTCCGGTGGCCATCGAAGTCTTCGACGGCAACACCGGCGATCCGACGACGCTGGCGCCGCAGATCGACAAGCTCAAGCAGCGCTTCGGCCTCAACCATGTGGTGCTGGTCGGCGACGCGGCATGATCACCGAGGACATCAAATCCGCAGGCCTGGACTGGATCACCGCGCTGCGCGGACCGGCGATCAAGGACCTGCTGAACAGCGGTGCCTTGCAACTCACGCTGTTCGATCAACGCGACATGGCCTCCATCACCGCCGCTGACGACCCCTGCGAGCGGTTAGTGGTCTGTCGCAATCCCAGGGCAATCGGTTGAAGGAGTAGGTGACAGACCCCTTAGATGCTAATTCGATATGGCTTCTGTCGATTCGCTCTAAAGGACACCGACCATGGACAACGCACTGACCGAATGCGCCGCAGTCGACGAGACAGTCGTTTTTCTAAACTACTTCAAGGATCTCCACGATCCCAGGCAGCAAGGCAAGGTGTGCTATCCTAGAGGAAATCCTTCTTCTCCGCCTGTTGGCGGTCGTCGCAGGGGCGGAGACCATCACCGAGATAGCCATCTTTGGCGCCAAGAAACATCCGCAAAATCGAATAACCCTCGGCTTCGGCGGTGGCTCTGGTTTGCGTGACGGCATACTAGGATCATAGCGCACTGCTATAGGTGAGCGAAAGCTCCGATTTGTACAAATAATGAGTCTAATCTCACGAGACGAGCCCAGCTCATAGCATTTGAGATGGGTCTGGGATAATTGCCGACACGATCGAGATAGACGCGTTCGGCTGGGTCTTCCACACCCGACCCAACGTTATGGCGGTCGTAGTTCAATGGTAGAACGACTGGTTGGTATCCTGGAGATGAGGGTTCGGTTCTCTCAGGCCGCCCACCATGAAATTAAGACCAACGCACTTCAAGGATCTAGCACCCTATCGTCATCGTCGCGGAATGTCATATCCATCACCCAATGCAGACTGTTCTCTATGCTCCAGTGGTCGCGGATTGCCGGTCCGATGAGGCTCGCCGGGACAGTCGGGGAGGTGATGTAAAAACGGGTCTCCTTCTCAGTCTTTCCGTTGATCTCGCGTGTGCTATCGACGACGGCGACGGCTTTCAGCCCGGGCCAGTCATGCCGGTGGCTGAGCCAGGCCATGTCGTGGATAACAACCACGGTGCGTGTCTCGATGCGGCCGTGATCGCCATCAATGGTCTCGCTGTGGCTGACCGTGGCATCACTGAAGCCGACGGCGTTTTGCTCGGCCACGAAGAGTTCGACGTCATCACGAAGACTGCCTTGATTGCCTTTCAAGGCCAGGATGTAATCCGCCTTCTTGTCGATGATCTTTTGCGCGATCTCGCGCTGGCACCCCATAGCGTGTGGTGACGATGGCACCTTCGATGGTCAGCAGGTCCAGCAACTTTGGAATAGCGATGATCTCATTGGATTTTTCGGTTACCTTGACCTGACCCAGCACGAGACGCTGGCGCGCGGCGAAGGCGGACACCATGTGGATCGCCGCCTTGCCTTTGTTTTTGAGACCAGACCGGCGAGACGTCTTCCCGTCGATCGCGATGACGCCTTCCGCTATCCCGGTGATCGACGCAACCCATGCGGCGAAGCAGCTTTGAAATTGTCCGGCGTCCAGCCCGGCGAGAATGTCGCCGAGATGATCGTGCGTGGGCGTGCCGTCACGGAACGAACGGAAGCGGCGGAGCAGGTCCAGTCCTCCGTGGTCCAAGATCAAGAAACCCTTGTTTTCAAGGGATGTTCGCCATGAAGCCTTGGCTAGCAGCGGAGTGGGAAATTTGCGGAAAATATGTAACAGCCCACGTCCTGAGCGAGGCAGGCTGGACCATCAGGCGTCATGCGGTCAGGGCATGCTGGTCCTCAGCTTCACGATAGAGTTGGCTGAGATTTTGATTGACATGACTTCGGCGGCCCGATTCGAAGGAGTTGGTGGATCGCGAAGCGTTCAACCAGTTCTCGAAGGACGAACTAATTGCGCTGCTGCTGGCGCAAGAGGCGCGCATTGCCGAGTTGGAGCGCCGTCTTGGGTTGAATAGCAGCAACAGCGGCAAACCCCCGTCGAGCGACGGGCTGAAGAAGCCGCCGCGGGTCAGCAGCCTGCGCGAACCGTCGGGCAAGAAGACCGGCGGTCAGAAAGGCCACCCGGGCGAGACGCTTTGTCGGGTTGAAAAGCCCGATGCCACCATGGACCATTACCCAGAGACCTGCGCCGCGTGCGGCGAACCGTTGACCGCGGCGATGGCAACCGGTCACCTCGCCCGACAGGTGTTTGATCTGCCGGAGCCGAGGCCCCTCATCGTCACCGAGCACCGTGCGCACGCCTGCTGTTGCGCGGCGTGCGGCACCCAGACGCGGGGGGCGTTCCCGGCCGGGGTGACCGCCCCGGTGCAGTATGGCACACGGATTGCTGCGTTCGTGCTGTATCTGCTGCACTACCAGTTGCTCCCCGAGAAACGTCTGGCCGTGCTGATGACCGACCTTTTCGGGGTCAAGCTGGTCACCGCGACCATTGCCCGGATCAGCAACGATTGTGCCGAGCGCTTCCACGGCTTCGTCGATGCGTTACGCGACCAAGTGGCCGCGGCACCGGTCAAGCACATGGACGAGACGGGCTTTCGGATCGGCGGCAAAACGCAGTGGCTGCACATCGCCTCGACCGCCTGGCTCACTTTCTACCGCACTGCGGCCAAGCGCGGCAGCCTGCTGGCCAACGTCACGGGCATTGTCGTGCATGACCATTGGAAGCCCTATTACACGATGACCGGCGTGGTGCACGCCTTGTGCAACGCGCACCATCTGCGAGAACTGAAGGCGCTGATTGAGATCGAGAAAGAGGACTGGGCAGCGAAGATGCAGCGCCTGCTGCGCCGCGCCTGCCATGCGGCGAACCTCGCGCGCGAGCGGGGCGTGCCACTGAAGCCCGGTCTGATCGCACTGATCGAGCGATGTTACGACGGCATCCTCGCAAACGGCCTGGCGTTCCACGAGGCACAGCCAACCCTGGCAAAGGCCAAGCGCCGCGGCCGCCAACCGCGACGGGTTGGCCACAACCTCCTGCTACGCCTGAGCACCCGCAAGCAGGACGTGCTCCGCTTCCTGACCGATCCCAGCGTCCCCTTCACCAACAACTTGGCCGAGCGCGATGGGCGCATGATGAAATTGTCCCTTATCAACCAACTCGTGACACTTTCTGCACCAAAAATCCCATCAGATCAGAGCCGGAATGAGAACGCTCTGGATCAGGTGGCAAAGCGCTGCTGTGGCACTTCGTCCAAGTCGGGTGAGATAGTACCGGTAGGTTCCGGCCACCCGCTTGATCACGCCGATGTCGCGCATCCTTCGAAGCTGGCGTGAGAGCCGAGGCGGGGAGATATGATCAAGCAGCGGCATCAGGTCGGCGCGCCGGATCCCGGCGATGTTGACCCGCGGGTCCTGCAAGGCGTGCAGCAGCGCGTTGTCGACAGGATCAAAGAAGTTGATCCCCTTGACGGTTTTGTCCTTGACCCAGCGCGGCTTGGTGAGCCGGTCGAGCGCACGCACCCCGACGGAGAAGTCGTCGAGGGCAGACAGATGTGCCAGGTAGCGGCGGTTACAGCTGAACAGTATCTCGCGCAGGTCAATCAGGCTGTAGATGCTTTTCTTGACAGGGGCGCGCTCGCGCGTGGGCGGGCCTTGCCGGTGTTCCACCTTCCGGTGGTGCTTGAAAAAGGACACGTCGTTGGTGGTGGTCTCGATGCGAAGTATCTGGCCGAACTTGTCGTACATCTTGATCGAGGCATCGCCGAAGCGATGCTTGATGCAGGTCCCCTCGATCCGGGTGGAGAACTGCGAGCCAAGCTCCTGCGCCAGTTGCGGAGTGATCTGGCGGCCGAGAAAGGTGGCGATCTGTTCGGCCTTCACACTCAGCACCGATTGCCGGGTGAGCTGTTCATAGAGCGGCCCGAGCGTGGCGACAGAACGGAACACCAGATCCGTGGCGTATTCCACTTGCATCAGGCTCCAGTGGTAGGTCTGCCCGAACACCTCGAGCACCGGACAGCATTGTCCGGCATACCGGTCGAGCACGCGGTGCAGCCGGTCCGGCGAGAACGCGTCAGCCAGTTCCTGGGCACGTTGCCAGTCGTCGATCCGCGCGAAGGCGTTGTCAGCCAGTGTGAAGCCAATGCCTTCCGCTGCCAGTCGCCGCGCCAGCCAGCTATGGCCGTTGCAGTAGAATTGCAGGCGGAACGGCGACCAAGTGGGAACCCGCAGATAGACCAAGCCGAGCTCGGCGTCCATGAAGTAGAAGTAATAGTGCAGGCACTTGCCGCTGTCCGGAAGCAGAAAGGTCTTGTGCGTCTGCTTGTCGTGCCATGGCTTGTAGGCGTCGCAGGCCTCCATCGCCGAGATGACATGCACCAGGCCGGGATGATCGCCACGCCGCGCCAACACCCTGGCAACGATCGCCTCCTTGCGGACGCGGCTCTTGGCGACATGCTCGATTGCGACCCCGGCTTCGGCGGCCAGCGATGCCGCCGCCTCGCGCACCTTGTCGCGGAGTGTCACGGCAAATTCCGGGTAGCCGAAAATACGGATCTGCCTCGCGTAGAGGAACCGGGTCATCCCGTCGGCGTAGCACACAGTGGGAAGCGTCCCGGTTACAACAACCCGGTCGTAACAGGACAGCACCCCGGAAATCCGGTCGTCGTAGCGTTCTATCAGTGCGCTTGCCATGGCACCCTCGATTATCGAGGCGTCGAAGGGCAATGCTACAGCCTCTTTGGTTCCGGTTCATCCGGCTTAGGTATAACTCAGATCATGAGCAGGTGGCAGCGACGACCACCTCAACCAAGGGCGGTTAATCCGACTTTCGGGTACAAGTAGAGGCCGGGGCAAATCCCCGGTCTCTTTCGCTCGTCGTCTCGCTCTTGTTCAACATACAGGCCAAACTGACAAACTGGAGCTAACAACCCTGTCACGCACCTTTACCTCTCCATATTTAGACGACGAGTCGAGGGTCAAGGCGTTCACGTCCGACAGCGAAAGGTGCACATTCGCCGGCACGTGCGTCGTAGACCGCTTATACCGCGGGACAGGTGTCCTGTTCCCTGTTGATAGTCTTTCCTTCCTCTTAGGCAATAGCGCTCTCCCCTGGAAGCCGGTTAGGGTTCCTCAGTTTCTCGCTGGACCGGTTTTAGGTTCTGGGGCGGCGGGAAGCAGCAACAATCGCGGCGACGGCTCCCTTGATCATCTTATAGGGAACCTCCGCGCCTGCACATTTACCAGGACAAACGAGAATGGCAATTTCGATCGAAGGAATCAGCGTCCCCGACAGCAAGCTTGCGCACCAGATCACGGAGCTCGTGCGAGACACGGAATTGCCGATGCTGTTTGACCATTCCAGCCGCGTCTTCTACTGGGGCGCACTGGCCGGGGCGCGGCGTGTTTCACGACATGGGGTTGACGTATCGGCACAGCAGCCCCAACGAACGCTTCGAGGTGGACGGCGCGAATGCTGCGCGCGACTTCTTGCTCAGCCACGATATATCGCGGCGGGATGTCGACACGGTGTGGACAGCAATCGCGCTGCATACCACGCCGGGCATTCCACAGCACATGCCCCCGGTAATTGCGTTAGTGACGGCGGGCGTCGAGATGGACGTGCTAGGTATTGCCTACTCCGACTTCTCTGACGCAGAGCGCGAGGCGGTAGTGCGGGCGCATCCGCGCAGCGGCCAGTTCAAGGAAGACATCATCCAGGCGTTCTACGACGGCATCAGGCACAAGCCGGACACAACCTTCGGCAACGTCAAGGCCGACGTGCTCGCCGACAAGGTCGACAGCGAGGGCAGGTCTGTCTCAAGGGGCACGTCAGGCTAGGCATTTTTGCGCGGTCCACATGTCGCTCTTGGTTACTGGAAAGGGCCCGGAGGTTGGGACGCCTTTCCGGACGGCTGGTTTCCGACAGGAGATTTGATGCAGGAAGAAGACGACGGTCACTTTCGCTTCATTACTCGCGTAAAAGACCTCATCGTCAGGGGAGGTTCGAACATCTCGCCGGTGGAAGTCGAACGGATCCTGGCCGCCCATCCTGCCGTGCGCGACGCGGGAGTAGTGGGAGCCCAGGACACGCTGCTTGGACAAAAGGTGGTCGGCTTCGTTCAGCTTGCCGATGAGCAGGGAGAAGACCAGCTTCAGCAGATACTTCGGGACATCAGTTCGCAACTCGCCGACTGCAAGCTCCCGGAAGAACTGCAATCGGTGCCTGAGATTCCGCGGAACAGTCTCGGAAAGATCGACCGTGCCAGGTTGCTGGCGATGCTTTGAGAGTGAAAGAATGGCAGGACTGTCGTGCGGCGCGGTCCATGCAGCGACCGCCGCCGGGCGTGCATCTGCCGCCTCAACTGCCGCCGCGCAGTCATCATGCGAGGAACCGTCGGGCAGCGACGAGTTGAGGCCCGCCAACTCAAATCCTGTAAGACAGCTCTGGGGGGTCGCGCCCGGGTCGCGCCCCGCTCCCCCCGGCTTCGTCCATCCGCGTTCACACCGTCCGGGGGCACTCGCCCGCGGGTGGCGCAGGGCGCCCCTTGGCGTCCCGATCATCCTGAAGTCGATATGTGAAGAGCGAAAGACATCAGCAATCTGGATCCGTCCCGTGCTGCCGGCAACACCCCGTTTAACGGTAATAAGCTTGAAGCTTGGGATCGTCGGCTGCAGTTGCTCGAACGCCTGTGCCATGACGCTAGCGGAGACCAGTTTCGAGTCGGCCTGGGAGAAGAACATGGAGATCGCGCGAATGCTCGAGGCCGGCGGCTTCGAGTGCATGGTGCCGATACATCGGGGCGCCAGCAATTTTCAATGGCAACTGCATGGAGACCCACGCCTAGCCTGTTAAACATAAGCTAGACCGCGGCACTGGCCGCTGTAGCCAAAAAGATCTACCTGTTTGCGACAGCGCACATCCCGGTGGTCGTGCACCCGATCGTGGCGGGGAAGATGGCGACCACGATCGACCGTATCTCCAATGGCCGCCTCGGCATCAACATGGTCTGTGGCTGGTTCGCGTCCGAAATGGAGATGCTTTTCGCGAAGGTTCCTCACGATCAACCAGGGCTTCGCCGACCCAAAACTCTACCAAAAGCCGAGGCTCGCCAGTCACAAATCGTGGTCCTATTGCATGCGCCCCGCGCAAGTATCACGCAGATGGGCGGGGTCGGGCCCAGGGGTCGGGCCCCCTTTCCACCCAGGTGCCCGGCGTTGCGTCGCGGGCAGAGCTGTGCTGGTAAATAACATTCCAGGGCCACTTCCGCTCGTCGTGTCCGCCTCAGGAACGCTGAGGGCGTCTCCGCAGCATCGTCGCGATAATCGGGAACAGACCTCAACTACGCGCTCACGCACCCTCAAAGGAGGAT
>CAWHWH010000016.1:0-90536 GCA_963832865.1 uncultured Pseudomonadota bacterium | reverse complement strand
CTTGGCCGAGACGGTTCGCGCGCTGGCCGATCTGGTTCGCGCCGGCAAAGTCCGCTATTTTGGCGTGTCCAACTACCGAAGCTGGCGGGTCGCCGAGATCTGCCGCCTGTGCGATGAGGCCGGGATCGATCGGCCGGTGGCTAGTCAACCGCTGTATAACGCGCTGAACCGCGAAGTAGAAACTGAACACCTGCCGGCGTGCGGATACTTCGGGCTGGGGGTGGTGCCGTATAGCCCACTCGCGCGCGGGGTGCTGACGGGGAAATATAGTCCGGACGTGCCGCCCTCGGCGGAGACGCGGGCGGGGCGGCGGGACCGGCGAATGCTGGAATTGGAGTGGCGACCGGAAAGTCTGCAGATCGCCGGGAAAATCGCGGAACATGCGCGAACCAAGGGCGTATCGCCAGGGCAGTTCGCGATGGCCTGGGTATTGAACAATCGGTTCGTCACGGCGGCGATTGGCGGACCCCGGACGGAAGAGCAATGGGAGGAGTATGTCGGGGCGCTGTCCGCTCGGCTGGATGCGACGGATGAGGAGCTGATAGACCGGCTGGTCTCGCCTGGGCATCCCTCAACGCCGGGGTATAATGATCCGGCGTATCCGATTGAGGGGCGAATGGCGCGTTGAGAGGCGAATGGCGGGTGGTGCCATGTTTCTACGCCACAAGCTTCGCCGCAAGGACGGCAAGGAGCACCGTTACTGGAGCATTGTCGAGAACCGCCGGGTGTCCGGCGGGCGGATCGTGCAGCGGCACGTGCTTTACCCAGCGCGCCGCGTGGTGCCGGACGATCGAGGCGTTCGACGAGAGGGAGCAGGCCAGCCGGCAGGTCGCGTTGTTCCCCGAGGATTGTGCGGCGCCGCCATTGGATTGCGATGTGGTGCAGGTCCGGCTCAGCAATCTGCGGCTTCGCCGGCCGCGGCAATGGGGTGGCTGTTGGCTGGCGTGCCATTTGTGGGATCAGCTTGAGCTGGATGAGTTCTGGTCGCCGCGCCTGCCAGCGTCACGGCAAGGAACCCGTTGGCTGAACGTGCTGAAGACGCTGGTCGCTTACCGATTGATCGATCCGGGCAGTGAGTGGCGGCTGCATCGGCAATGGTATGACCGCAGTGCGATGGGCGATCTGCTGGGCGAGGACTTTGACCTGGTGCAGAAGAACAATCTGTATCGCTGCCTCGACAAGCTGCTGGCGCACAAGACCGATTTGTTCAGCTTCCTGCAACAGCGCTGGAAGACCCTGTTCGAGGCCAAATTCGAAGTCCTGCTCTACGACTTGACCAGCACCTATTTCGAATGCGATCCGCCCGAGGCCGGCAAGCGGCGGCATGGCTATAGTCGGGACAAACGCTCCGACTGCGTCCAGGTGGTCATTGCCTTGATCGTCACCCCTGATGGCCTGCCGGGCGACTCAGTCAAATGGAGAAGGACTTCCTGACCAAGCCATGGGCGAAGGTTCGCGACGCGGTGCAGGTGAAGCTGGTTCAGCAGGACGGCGAGCTTTACATCCTGGCGCGCAGCGGCGCCCGCCGCGACAAGGAGCAGGCGATGCGGCGGCGCCGGCTGAAGAAGCTGGTGAAGCGGCTACAGGAGTTGCGCCAGCAGAAGCTGACCCGCGACCAGTTGCTGATCAAGCTGGGAGCGCCCGAAAAGAGGCTGGACCGGCGGTCTGGCGGATCATCGAGCTGAGGTTGCCCGAGAAGGACCAGATCGTCACACCAGAGACGTTCCGCTTTACCTGAACTGGCAGAACCTGCGCGAGGCTCGCCGCCGCGATGGAAGTTATCTGCTGCGGTCGAATTTGGGCGGCGGTGACCCGGCGCAGCTTTGGGCGTTCTATCTCCAACTGACCGAGGTGGAGCAGGCGTTCAAAGAACTGAAGGGCGATCTGGCAATTCGCCCGATCTACCACCAGACCGATGCGCGGATTGAAGCTCACATCCTGGTCGCCTTCGTGGCTTACGGCCTGCAAGTGACGCTGAAGCAGCGACTGCGATCACTGGCGCCCGGACTAACGCCGCGGTCAGTGCTGGACAAGATGGCAGCGATCCAGATGGTCGATGTGCATCTGCCAACGACGGACGGCCGCACTGTTATCCTGTCGCGCTACACCGAGCCCGAGCTGGATCAGGCGCTTCTGTTACAGGAAGCTCAAGATCAACTTACCCGGCCAACCGCCGCCCAG
Organism: uncultured Pseudomonadota bacterium; assembly: GCA_963832865.1. Taxonomy (GTDB): domain Bacteria; phylum Pseudomonadota; class Alphaproteobacteria; order Acetobacterales; family Acetobacteraceae; genus Rhodopila. The sequence continues at coordinate 88,355 of CAWHWH010000016.1, read as the reverse complement.
GATCACAACAGACGGTATTCCGATAGCATAATGACCGTCCCCTCTGTGGTGCCGACCTTGCGATACCACACCTCGGAAAAACCCACCGTTTGAGGGATTCTTAGCCGCGAGTTGCGAAAGTCGGGCTAGACCTGAATCGACGATTCAGTCGGCGCACAAAGAAAACCACTGTGAGGTGGGGGGACCAGTCAATAAATCCACAACATGTGGCATATCGGACTCAGGTCATCGCACGCTGCAACCCGGAGCGCGACTCATTCGCATTGCGAACCGCTGGACATGCTTGGGGCTTCGCTTCCGGTGGTTTATCCGGTATATGACCGAGGTGTGTCCCCGTAGCTCAGCAGGATAGAGCACAAGATTCCTAATCTTGGGGCCGTGCGTTCGAATCGCGCCGGGGACGCCAATCAAATCAGCGACTTATGGAACTGCACTACCCTCTCCGGTTCCCCCTGGGTAACATCCTGGGTAACAGATGGCGGCGGGGATCAAGCGGTTCGATCCTAGTTTGGTCACCGCGACGATGACGGATCGCCGACGATCGCGTTTCCTCACACGGGACCAGCGATGTGGGGGCAGTGGACGGAGGGCGTCGCAAAGCAGTCGATCGCGCCAGCGCAGCCCAGGTCGAGATCAGTGGCGTCAGCGGCCGGGTGACTATGAAATTCCCGCCCTTTCACGGCGGTAACACGAGTTCGAATCTCGTACGGGACGCCAAGTATATCAAATATTTACAATAGATCGGCTGAAATTGGTGTCCCGCTTGTGTCCCGGGCATCCGACTGGTTTAGTCCGATAGCTCCCGGGGTCATCGCGTGGCCATACAATGCTTAGACATTCGTGCAGCCGCAATGCCGCGAGCCAATCAAGCGAATGCGAGGTACCGACACCGCGATCTAGGCAGATGGCGCCAAACGATGGTCGGAAATTGTGAGGTAGAACGGCGTCGGCTCAGAAAGCTGGATCGCGCCCTTACCAGCCCCCGGCCTGCGAGCCGGCGAGGATCACTCCAGCCATTTCGTTCCATGAACTGTGTCAACGTATGCGTCGAGACTGGCGATGCGAGGTGTGCCGATTGTCGTGATCGCCGCGCTGTTCGGGCACAGTGACACCTGCATGACCCAGCGCCACTATGCGCGCCGCCGTCCTATCCTGCCGAGACGGTGCGACAATCGTTCGGCACGCTCGGCATCGCCCCCGAGGCTGCTGTTGGTTGGGCTGCGGGGGATGGTGACACCGATCCGGCGTCCGATGGGATTGCCCCCGCGCCTGGCGGTTCCGGGCATGATGGCGAGAGTTGCCAGGACGATGTTGAAGCATCCCCCGGCCGCTTCCGGCCGAACACGAGACCGATCATGAACGACGGGAACAACCAGAAGACTGGCGCACCCAACGGCGGCACCCGGAAGACTACAACGCCGGCCCACCACCAACTCACCGAGGTGACGGCCAAGGAGGTGCAGAGTTGGTTCCGCTGCGCATGGCCAAGAGCAGCAGAACATCCCAACGAAATAGAATGCGACACTGTCGCCGCTTATGTGAACATGATCGTTCATAGGGAGAATGCAACCCCCATCAGGAAACCATCGGAAGAGCTTAAAGAAGAGTATCATGCTCTTTTGAAACACGGCCGTGGGTTCATTCGGTATTCTCGAAAAGTACTACAGGACTTGAGGCAAAAGGCCAACAGTTTGAATAGGGATTGGGGTCCAGAAGTCGACGGTTCGGACTCGGAATGGGCTCCAGAAGTAGATCTGACCAAAGAATACAAGCGGTGGCGAGCCGAACACCTCGCCCTCATTGCGAAACTAGAGGCCGCGACTGGGGAAGTGGAAACAGTCCTGAAGAACTGCAAAACTCCGACAACTTGGAAACCCCGAGACCCGATGAAGTGGATTGCTGATGCCGCAACGGGGGCTTGGGAGCGTCTTGGTGGTGAGCCTCCAGCGCTCGGCAAATATTCCGTCAGCCCACTTGTTGCGTTTGTCCAGTTGGCCCTGCAAGGTATTGGCTTTACCGGCAAGCATGGCCAGCCTTACAGCGACGAGACGATCAGCGATCACTTAAATGAACGGATAGGGGAGGAGGCGTCCGAAGGCGCCATTTGGGTGCAAAGCGTTCCACAAAGCACCCTTAGTAATGGCTTTCGAATCCGTTCACTTCTCCCCGTGTTCACCAGGAGACGGAGTTCTTCACCACCATGACCGAAGTAATCGCCCACACAATCGCTGATGCCGTGAAGATTTCAGGTATCGGTCGGACCACTTTGTATGAGCTGATCGCTGCCAAAAAGATCGATGCGCGGAAGGCGGGCAACCGTACGCTGATCCCGGCCGAGAGCCTACGCGCTTACATTGCCGGCCTGCCGAAGGCTGACATCCGCACCGGACAGCGGAGCGCGGCATGATCGCGTCGGAATCGCTGGCCGAGCCCGTGGCGCTGCTGGCCCTGGCCGCAATCCTTCGTTTCACATAGTAACCGCCGGTCCCGACTGACGGGAACCGGCGGCCTGTCTTGATTATGCGGCATCGCACCTGCATTCTACAGACACGACACGGCAAACGCCAGCGCGGACGGCGGGGGAGATTACCCCTTGCCTACGAATTTGACGGCCGCCGAGGTTGCGTGCCGCCTTGGCCTGAGACGCTACCCTCGTTCATGGCGAGGCCGGTGCCCAGCATGCGACTACGCCACCACTTTTTCCGTCCGAGCGGGTCGCGATGGCCGGGCTCTGCTGTTCTGTGCATCGTGTCAGGATCGCGACGCGCTGGTCGAGGCGGTGGCCCGCTCCACCGGGCAAGAACGCCAAGCCGCCGAGTCCCAGGATCAGGATGAAGTGGCCAAGCGGCAACGCAGCCGGGATCGCGCCCTTGTCCTCTGGCGGGGATCGGAACCGGCATCCGGCGCGCTAGCGGACCGTTACCTGACCGCGCGGGGGCTACCCGGCCTGGCCGCGTCGCCCGCGCTCCGGTTTCGTCCCGACTGTCCGCACCCGGAAGGCGGGTGGTATCCGGCGCTGATCGCGCTGGTATCTGACCGAATGGGGCGCCGCTGGCGGTGCATCGGACCTATCTCGCGCGCGACGGCCGCAAGGCATCGGCGGAGCCGGTGAAGGCCAGCCTCGGCCCGATCTGGGGCGGGGCTATCCGGCTGAATGACCATGACCCGGACCTACCCCTAACAATTGGTGAAGGCGTCGAAACGGCAGGAGCCGCTGGCGTGCTACTGGGCCTGCCGGTATGGGCGGCGATCAGCGCGGGCAATCTCGCCAAGGGTCTTGCCTTGCCGCCGGAAGTCCGACGCGTGGTGATCGCGGCGGACCCCGACGATGCAGGCAGGAAAGCCGCGCGGGACGCCTGGATTCGATGGCGTGCCGAGGGTAGGGACGTGCGCATTGCATTGCCTGACGGCGTTGCTGACTTCAACGATTTGCTGATTGCGCGGGGCGACAACCATGTCGCCTGATGGTACTGCTGCGACTGGCTTCACGATCCGCGATGCTCCACCCGCCCCGACTGTTAAGGCTTTCAGCATCCTGACCGCCGATGACCTTCTGAGCAGAATATTCCCTCCCCGGGAGCTAACTTTATCGCCGTGGCTACCGTCGAAGGGGTTAGTTCTGATCTATGGCGCGCGGGGTATCGGAAAAACCCACCTCACGCTCGGATGCGGTTATGCCATTTCGTCTGGGGGCGGATTTCTGAGATGGCGCGCGCCGGCACCGCGCCGCGTGCTGATCATCGACGGCGAAATGCCGGCCGTAACGTTGCAGGAGCGACTGTCTCGAATTGTCGATGCAGCGAATGAAGCGCCCCCTGATCCAGCCCATCTGCGATTTCTAGCGATGGACCTGCAAAATGGGGCTGGCTTTGACCTGGCAAATGAGGCTGACCAACGCGCCATCGAATCCGATCTAACCGGCGCGGACGTGGTCTTCATCGACAATATCTCGACACTGGCACGCACCGGCCGGGAGAACGAAGCCGAATCCTGGCTTCCGGTTCAGGAATGGGCACTGGAACAACGGCGCGCCGGGCGCAGCGTGGTGTTCATGCACCATGCGGGAAAAGGGGGCGCCCAGCGCGGAGCAAGCCGGCGGGAGGATGTGCTAGATAGCGTAATCGCACTTCGCCGGCCGCAAGATTACCAGGCCGACCAGGGCGCGCGGTTCGAGGTTCATTTCGAGAAAAATCGGGGCTTTCACGGCGATGACGCCAAGCCGTTCGAGGCGGCTCTCGGGGCTGGCGGATGGACCATGCGCGACATAGCAGAGGCAGACATGGCCCGCGTCGTCGTCCTGACAGCCGAGGGAATGAGTGTCAGAGATATTGCCGAGGAAACCGGGTTCACAAAGAGCAGGGTATCGCGCCTTCAGGTCAAGGCGCGGGAGACGGGCATTTCCGAGCGGCCCGGGGATGCATGAACGCATCTCGAAACCAAACTGTCCCACTGTCCCACCGCCAGGGATCGGGACAGCGGGACAGTCCGTCTCCGAAATGGACAAGGGCGGGACACAGGCTGGGACAGCCACCGTGGCAGCCCGGATGAAAGCCCTGGAAAAGCTGGCTTTCCTGCGGGACAGGCAGCGGGACAAGGGCTGGGACAACGGGGATGAGAGGCCTGTCCCGACTGTCCCACCGACATCATCGCGGCGGGACGCGAGCGGGACAGTTACGGGGGTCTCGGCCGCGCTCGATCTCGGAGTGCTGCCAACACGACCCTGTTCCGACTGCGGCGGCAAGGCGTGGTGGCGGCTGTCCATGCTTTCCGATGGTCCCGGTCCATGGCGCTGCGAGCGATGCCAACCGCCCGACCCGGACCAATGGCGCGACGCGTGCGCCTGCCCTGTGACTGAGGTGCAGACATGACAGAGGCCACCCCAACGACGCCGCTCTCCCCGGCAGCGGAGCGGATGCGCCGCTCTCGCGGGCTTCGACGGGAGCCCCCAAAGGCGGAGCAAATGCGATGCCGACCAACTGGACTGACCAGATGAGCAACGCCATCGCCAATCTGGAGACCAACACCGCAGGGTGCTCAACGCCAAGCACTCGCCATCATCGACGATGTCGTGGAGGGAAAGCTGGCGGCCGATGAGCTTGCCATGATCCACGGCATTCCGGAGGCTTGGATTGAGGTAACGCCCGGGCAGTCACGCGGACGGCTCAGGGCGCTGGTCGCGTCCTGCCGCTCGACGTCGGGGTTGTATGCTACCGGCTTTCCGCAAGATATAGATTTCGTTAAGCTTCCGTACGAAAGTAGACCATTGCCGCGAACAGAATGAAGGTACACATCGCGATCGGCAAAGAAAGTTATGACGGTCGAGTTGATCCAGCATCTTTTTACTTGCGGTCACGCCTGCCGAATAAAGTGGTAAAGCACTTCGTTGCCCTTGACCGAAAACTCAGCCGCTGAGTATGGCTGTTGGGCCGCGGCAAAGTGGAAGTCCGCAATCACGTGTCCATGGTTGGACACGCTGAGGTCATCCAGTGTCAGGTTGTAGTGGACCGACAGCGCTCCGGTTATCCCGTCGAATTCGAGCGCTCCCGCGGTACCAGTGAATGCCAGCCACGCGTGGAAGTTCTCGGACGCGGTTTCCGGGCTGTGAAGGAACCCCGGTGACTGCCCGAACTCCAGCGTGCCGGATGTGATGCCGATCCCGCCCCCGGTGGTTGATCCTTCGAGGATGAGGTAACCGCCGTTGTCGATGCCGATGTAGGTATTGCCGCTATTGCCGGGTTGCGCGAGATTGGCGTCAACCGTCATGGTGCCTGCGACGTTGGTGTCGCCGTCATTGTTCAGTGTACCGAGCTTTGGTCCTCCCGCTGACTGCACCGTAAATTTCTGCCCGGCGGCGACACTTAAGCCGCCTTCAAGGTTGACCGTCGAGGCCGCATCCATCGTGACCGGCGCAAGGAAGGTCGTAGCCCCGCCTGATATGTCCAAGATACTGGATTGCAGGGTGATCGTCTCCGACGGAAAGGTCGAGGTCGCCGTCACCGTAGGGTCTGGCTTGTTGACGCAGGATATGTAGGGAATCTGTGATGGAACGGTTGAAGATGCAGTTATCGTTGAGCCTTGGGTGGCGATGACAGAGCCGCAACCGGCAAGGCTGCCGTCGACAGTTACTTGCGAGTGTTGCAGTCTCATCGTTCCGTCGTTGATGAGGTTTGCCTCTGGTCCAGTCAGAACAAGGGAAGAATTATTGACCAGCGACGAAGGCCCGATAAGCTCCACCGTTCCAGTCCCATCCATCTCTATGCCGTAGTCGGTTAATTGCAGCGGTGACCATTGCAGGAAATTACCACCGAGTGGTAAATCAATGAAATCGCCGGAGGCGTTGTTAATCCCACCTGGCACGCCGGGGCCTGTTCTAATTACGGAAGCGGGCATTTTGGGTATTTCTTTCGTTCTACGTTGGTTGGTTTTGGTTGTCTAAGTTCGCGACTTGGACGCGGTCTTAGAGCGATGTCAAATTCTCCCAAATAGCGAGTTGCGAGGCTGTTACAGCGACCAAAGCCACCTCGCTAGCCATGTTGTCCCTTTAACGAGAGCAATCCAGCTCCGGCCCAGAAACCGAAGTGTGGGCGAGCCTGTGTTCCCCTGATCGGAGAGCAGGGGGCTTTTCGTGGATGTGCTTGGCGTCAACCACGGTCCACTCCCGTCAGTGCCTCGAACAGACCTATCCATTTGTGCTTCTTAGGATCAACAACTTCCCGCCACGGGTCGGCGATCTGCTCCGGGTTCGGAGTTAGCAGCGGCGGATCTGGCGGCGGGGGCGATGGTTTGTCTCATGGTGGTCCTCCCGGGGAGTTACCGCATATTATTTGGTAACTGCCGCGTTCTAAAAGAACGTTCTTACGTCGGCCCACCGTTTTTGATCGTCTGTGGCCAAGTAACCACGCCACGATCCGCCGGCAGTCTCTACGCAGACCGCCGACCGGCGCTCGGAGATCAGCGCTGGTGCAGCTTCCGCCACGACGCAGAGGGCTGCGGTCAGCTCGTCAATGCCGCCTGCGTTGCCGGATGCTTGGCGCTGGAAAAATCTAGCGAGGCAGTGCAGCCAAATCGACACCGTCAGCTGCGCGTCCCCACTCAATCGCTTACGCTCCAAAATCAACGAGCCGAGCCTGCCCGACGAACTCGGCGCTGACTGGCGACGAGTTGTCATGGCCTAGCGCATCAGCGGTAGCTCCAGCAGCAGCAGTGCCAGGCCAACGAGCAGCACCCACGCCGCGGTGGCCTCGACCGTGATCCGGCCGTCTGCCAAGACGATCATGATACGAAGCCGGGTCAGTTCCTGACCGCTCACTTGGATCACCGTCATCGCACGTCGTCTCGACAACAGCTTGCCTCGGTGACATTTCTATCGGGGACACGGGTGACATTTCTATCGGTGACCTACACGTTCTGTCGCTCCCGGTTTGAAAAGTCACAAATTCTCCCCGTTAGTTTGACACCGGCCTTCAGCCGACCCACCCTGGATGAAAAATATCTGAGCAAGTGGCGATTTGAAGAAGGTCTTTCCTTTTTTCTTCCTAGAAATGTGGCAACCGGCTTGCTGTGAGCCTCCAGATAAGCGCGGGTCGCGCGGAAGTAATCGAACGCCGATTCCGAGGCCGTGAACGGCAGCTGCATCAACCGGCTGGTAGCGTCGTCGACGAACGCCAGCAGCGTGCACCTCTGGCCACGATCCTCGAACCAGGCGTGTTCCGAGCCGTCGATCTGCACCAGTTCGCCCAGGCATTCACGCCGCCGCCGAGGCTGGTGCGGAGAGGCTTTGCGGTGACGGCGGTCGATCCACAAGGCCGTCCGCGATCATCCATTGTCTCAGCGTCTCGACGCCGAGGCACAGGCCGTGACACGGTCTACTTCGTGCCCCACCATCGCTCGGAACCCGGGGATTACGTGGCGTGCATCAATCGGCTATGGGGCTTTACGCTTGTTCGGCGTGCCCTTCCGACGGCCGCCGGTCTTATGGCCCCTGGCCATGGCGTCGATCCATCCATCCATTCTGCAAAAGCGCCGCCGCCGGCGCGTTGAGGCAATTATATCACAAGCGCTACGGGAGTGCTCTCGGTATTTGATCCTGCCGATCGGGTATCCTGACGATAGGGTAGCATGCAGCCTACACAGCCACCGGCCGGCGGCTGCCTATCTGCACCGGCGGGCGGCGTCTAACTGCGTCTATTATCTACTTTTGGTCTACTTTTGGGGCTCGAGCATTGTCATGGACGTTGACCAGGAGTATTTTTGTAAGAGGGCAAAATTTCCTAGTTTTGTACGTTATCCACACCCAAAATTAACGAATTACAAGTCAGCATGCAGAATTCCGGTGTTGAAGGATTGTCAGATTTGCAACCTTGCTGACAAATGTTGGTGCCGTTGAGCGACAGCCGCGGGATGGGGCGACCGCTCAAGTCCAATACATCAAAGATCTGCACGAATTTGTCGTTCCGCCAAGGCTGCGTGCTCCATGAAATCATCTACTAAGCCAGAGCACAGGGCTTTTTGGGAGTCCCCAGGAGTTGGGTGAAAAGCCTCCCGCATCCGATTGCGTCTCCAGGAGATTAATGACGATAGCAAACGAAATCACACTTATTTCGGGTGAACAGTATCGGCCAGCGATGCTTCTGGATCCATCCTATGCCCTTGCCCTGCTCCAAGACCCCGGCCGAGCCGGCAAGATCTCGCCTTGGCGATCTTCCGTCAGCAATACGGTGTGGCAGGAGAACAATGGTACAGTTGGACCGGGTCAGGATGGAGCGCCGGCAATGATCCCGTGCCAGCCATGACCGCGTCCCCCAACGACACAGTCGTGCGCGCCGGTTCAACGGCCGCGATCACCGATGCCGCTGGCAACCTCTGGACGATATCGTCCACCAACGCCGTCCTGGAGAACGGGAAGGCGGCCGCCTACACCGCCAACGTCGCCGAAATTGCGTACGTCAGCAATACGGTGTGGCAGGAGAACACTTCTAATCAATGGTACCGTTGGACCGGGTCAGGATGGAGTGCCGGCGCTGATCCCTTGCCGGTCTCAACCCCGACCCCCACACCGACGCCGACCCCCACTCCGACGCCAACCCCCACTCCGACGCCAACCCCGACCGCGTCGCCCAACGACACCGTCGTGCTCGCTGGCTCGATAGGCGCGATCACCGATGCCGCCGGCAACGTCTGGACGATATCGTCCACCAACGCCGTCCTGGAGAACGGGAAGGCGGCCGCCTACACCGCCAACGTCGCCGAAATCGCCTACGTCAGCAATACGGTGTGGCAGGAGAACACGAGCCACCAATGGTACAGCTGGACAGGGTCCGGATGGAGGGCCGGCGCTGATCCCTTGCCGGTCACAACTCCCACGCCTACCCCCACACCGACGCCGACCCCCACTCCGACGCCAACCCCGACCCCCACTCCGACGCCAACCCCGACCACATCGCCCAACGACACTGTCGTGCTCGCTGGCTCGACTGGCGCGATCACCGATGCCGCTGGCAACCGCTGGACGATATCGTCCACCAACGCCGTCCTGGAGAACGGGAAGGCGGCCGCCTACACCGCCAACGTCGCCGAAATTGCGTACGTCAGCAATACGGTGTGGCAGGAGAACACGAGCCACCAATGGTACAGCTGGACAGGGTCCGGATGGAGGGCCGGCGCTGATCCCTTGCCGGTCACAACCCCCACGCCTACCCCCACACCCACCCCCTCTCCTACCCCCACGCCTACGCCTACGCCTACACCAACTTCTGGCGGCGGCACCGTCACCATTAACCTAAGTGCGCCGGTGACGAATACTGGTGGGAACAACCAGCTTTTGCTCGGCTTCCCGTTCGGTGGCGGCGCTCAGTTTACGCTTAGCAATAACCATGAAGCCGAAGTGTACGTGCCTCAAGGCGTTATCCAGAACGCCAACGGCACGATGACCCTCCAGGCAAAGCCTAATCCCAACACCTCCGCCGCGCCGCCCTACAACCTGCCTTATACCTCCGGCGCTATCTCCACCGCCTCTTTTGCTAATGGTGGACCCCAGCCCGGTGGCTTCCAGGCTACCTACGGCTACTTCCAGATGACCGCCGAGCTCCCCCTTGGTGCCGGCCTCTGGCCTGCGTTCTGGTTGGAGCCGGTCAACGGTACCTCTGCCGCTGAGATCGATATCATGGAGGCGCCCTTCGACAACCCCACGCTCATCCAGGACTCCCTGCACGACACCGTCGGCGGTTACACCACCGGTCAGGTTACCGTGCCCAACTACGCGACTAACTACAACACCTACGGTGTCAACTGGAACGCGCAGACGATCACCTACTACGTGAACGGCCGGGTGGTCGGCTCTACCCCCACCCCCGCCTCCGCCAACACGCCGGCCTACATCCTCGCTAACCTCGCCGTGGGTGGTCAGGGGTCGTGGCCCGGCACGCCAACCTCTTCGAACACCTGGCCAGCCAACATGAATATCCAGAGCATCACCTACAACCCCAATGGTCCCGGCGGTGTGGGCAGTGACGGTGGCACTTACACCGGCGGTCTGGCCTCCGCGTCTCCAACCGCCACCGCCGCCGTCGTCACCCCTGCCGCCGCAACTGCCGCAGCCGTCACCCCCGCCACCGCTGTCACCCCTGTGACACCGCCTACCCTCACCGCTCTGGCGGCCGCCATAGAACAGACACCCACGACGATGGCACCTCCTGCACCCACGCCCGAACCCGCCACTACCTCATCAATGGCGATGGCCGATCCAACCACTACTACCAGCGCTACTATGGGCATGCCGTCTACCTCAACACAGTCCACGAACATTGTACTCGCACATTCGTAACGGAACGCTAACCCAAGCTACCCACTCTAGCCACACAGGTCGTGCCGCGCCCCTCCTGGGCGCGGCAGTCTGCTGTTGTGCCTCCCACCACACGAGCACTCCCTGATGAACAACAAAGCGATCGGTTTTAGTCTAAGCATCGGTTAGTCATGATCTTTACAAGGGCTGACGCGATACCCGATTGATGGACGAGAAAGCATACCGTTAACAGATCGATGTTCTCTGCTGGCGCGTCAAACTCTTGGGCGAAGGCTTTCACATCCGAAGAGGTATAGATAAACACCGGGTTACCATGTTTGTTGTCGCCAGGCCGGGAACTTCGGCATTATCGCCCGCACAAGAAGCATACGGGGAGAAAGGCGGATGAACCGGCGCGACCTGTTCCTATCGAGCGCAAAAGCTGCATTGGCAACGGCCTTGGGCAGTTCCTGGTTAGGTGGCAGCGCTCAGGCACAAACTTCGCAATCCACCGGCAGCGCTCTCGCAGCGGCACCCATGGACCGCCCCATCCTGCCGAAAGCCCCGCCTGCTCGACGACATGGGGTTCGGCCAGTCGAGTGCTTTCGGCGGCCCAGTCAACATGCCTGCCCTGGAGCGGTTGGCCAACGAGGGGCTTCGTTACAATCAGTTCCACACTGCGGCGTTGTGCTCGCCCACGCGCACTGCGCTGCTGACGGGCCGCAATCACCATATGAACAATATGGGCGGTATCGCTGAGGTCGCGACAGCGTTGCCCAGCAACACGGGCGTCAGACCAAACGCATTCGCGCCACTGGCTGAAACTCTTCGTCAAAACGGGTACGGAACGGCGGCGTTCGGTAAGTATCACGAGACTCCCCCTTGGGAGGTCAGCGCCGTCGGACCGTTCGATCGCTGGCCCACCCGGTCGGGCTTTGATAAATTCTACGGCTTCGTCACCGGCGAAACCACTCAATGGGCGCCGTCTATCTATGATGGAACGGTCAAGGTCGAGCCGCCGCGCGGTGACCGATCCGGCGTCGCCATGGGCAAATGGGACCGATGTTTTCCGTCTTCTCTGTTCATGGCTTATCTCCACCAGAATAGTTGACGACCCACTACCAGCCCCCGGGCGGGACTGGATAGAGATGACGACGAAGGACCGCTTTGGGTCGGAACCGGCTCTCCCCGGCTGAGAGGCGGCCCGCCATCCAACCCGCCAAAGCCTCCGTGCAAGGGCACTAGGCCCTGACCCCACCTAGCCGCAAGCCCGTGGAGGGGCTGTGAGGGGTTGTCCATCCGCTTCAGCGCCCGGCAGACATCCGCCGTCGATGATCACGCTAGTAATGTCCATCGCCCCCCAGGGACTGGCGGGGTGGTTACGCTAGGACCAACCTCACCCAGGGCCTCGGCCTGCTTAATCCAGGTCGCGCCGGTGTCGTCTTTTGACGATTGGATCCGCCAGATATAGTTGGTGCATTCCCTGCAGATAGCCGCGAATCGTCTGTGCCCGAAACGGCATCGCGCCGTCCACCGTCGCGCTGAGCCAAACCGGCCGGCCGCGCTTGATGTCGCGACCGAACCCTGGTGGGATCTCTATCGCGGCCTCTACGCTTCCGTTTTGCAAGAGCTTCTCAAAATCAGCATAGTCGATCAGCGGCGCTTGCTCGACGAAATACGTCGAACCTCTCAATTCCTCCCGTTGCGCCTCTAGTTTCGTGCATCGATGTTTGTCCAGCATTCCATCGTTGGAGTTGCCCAGATCTTAGGAGATCCGTGGCACATCCAGATTGATCTGGCTCAACCAACGCCGCATCAATCGATGGGTCAGATGTCGAAGAACCGGAGCCGCAGCGCGTCCTCGTAACGGGCCTTCGCGGCCTCCGCTTTGCAACGGAACTCTTCGGCCAGGAAGTGGGCGTTCTCCCATGTGTCGATCTGTGCCACCCGGTGAGGGACCGAGGCGAGTTGCTCTTCCGCCCGGACAGCCGCGACCCAAGCGTCGATGGAAGACTTGTAGGCGTTCTGCATCCGATCGAGTTCCGTGTCTTCGTGGTCCATGTTTCATCTCCTGGGTTGTGAGTATTTCTGGTTTCCCAACGATGACGAAGGTCATGTTTCGAGGAAGCCGGACCGCTGAATTCACGGGAGCGGAAGGACAGAACGAAGTCTCGCCCGTCGGCCGAGACAATACTTAACTTACGACCACGGCTTTGATCTAGGTCAATGATCAGAGCAATTTTGTATTTCGATATCATGATACTATGTACCGACACGGTAGATCAGGCTCGCCCGCCGGCGTGCTGCCACCTCTCCATCCCACGGGCTAGCCGGTTGACACATATCAAAGCGAGCGTGGCCGGATGATCCTATCGATTTACACTCAATCAGGATCGAACGCAGAAAAAAGCCTATGAACTAGACCCGGCGGCAGACCGCAAATTGCCGCTACGCCTCTATTCGCAATCTCGCCCCTTTGATCGCTCTGCGAGGGGTTCTGTGTGGCGTGGAATGAGCGGTCATCGGAGCGGGTAGAGCAGCGCCTCAACCGAATTGGCCAAGCGTTTCATAATGTGGCGACGCGGACAGAGGTCATCGAAGGATGTGGCTGGATGGGGGCGATGCTGGACCCCGGCCGTAACGCAAACGGTAAGGGCCGCATCAGCGCGGAGACGTCGTCGATACCCGTGTGGTCATCCCGACCGACGAGGAACGCTTGGTTGCCCATCACACCCATGCGCGTCCTAGAAACGGGTTGCATATCAGAGAGCAAACTTAGTGCTCCGAGTCGTTGATGAGCAGGATAAACTCTCAGCTTTAGTGGGGTGTCAGCGGTGCCGAACGCCGGTCGGCCTTGACAAATTTCGGAATGCCAATTTTCATGACAAACAACTCAAATGAAAATTGCCCGTCTACTTCCGTATCGGCGCCATCGAGCCCGACGCGGGAAGCAAGGGTCTAGTTCAGTTTGACGCTGACATATTTGGCAGAAATCGGCCGATACTAGCGGTGTTCGCCCGCAGTGGGCTGCCGATGCGGTAGCAGAGTGCCCGAGACGAAATCCACGTCACGCTCTCTCTCGATGCAGAAATCCCAGACTAGCGTGAACGTTGACAGCAATCGCCACCTCGGTCGCTTGACGCCCGTCCGTCTGCGAATGCAGCGCCTCACCGATCACCCGTTTCCACCGGCCGATGTCGGCTTCCACCAGAGCACGCAAGTTATACCCTGACGCTTTCTCGTCGGACGCGCGCCAGACTGCTCGCTTATCACCAAACCTCCATCCCTGGCCATTGTCGTGAAATCTCGAAAACCCCATGGCGCAAGCCGATGCCTGGCGCATGATCCGCCGGCGTGCCGTTGCGGCCGGCATTCACGCACCAATCGGCAACCACAGCTTTCGGGCAACCGGGATCACCGCCTATCTCGCAAATGGTGGCGCTTTGGAACATGCGCAGGAAATGGCAGCTCACGAGAGTCCGCGGACCACTAAGCTTTACGATCGGACTAAGGAGCGCCTTACGCAGCAGGAGGTGGAGCGGATAAGGCTTTGATAGCATTACATACTGTCCTTTATGTTATGCCAATCGGCATGCTTGAAAGCAAGAACAAAAATGGAACACAATGACGGATGAAAACCGTCTACGACCTCATGCGCCATCACACCGCTCTTGAGGTGATCTGCGCCAACTGTCCGAACACCGCCGTTCTCAACAACCGCTTCCTATCGCGACACTACGGCATGATGAAGGTGATCACCGAGCTGCGCTTTGTCTGTCGGCGTTGCCGGTCACAGCACTACCGCTTGCGCGCAAGCGGGTACACCATGCCGAACGCCATGATGGCGCGGATCACCGCTGAGCGGCTTGCGCAGCACCTCCAGCCGTCGGGGTACCGGCGTGATCACGTGCTGTTGGCGTCTTACTTCCCTGATTGCCCCGCAGTGGCCGCATTTTCGGATGGCTTGCCATTAACGTCCTTGGTGCTCTGAGCGGTGCTTTGAGGAGAACCCGTTTGGTTGTTTCCGGAGGCGGAACTAGAAGCGGTGGATTTGCCATCTCCTTCTCTCGAAGGGTCGTGTTGCGCCAGAGCGCCAGCGAGCGGAAACGCCAACAAGCTTGCTGCCAGCAGCATTGAGCGTGAGATCGAAACCATCGCTGCATTCCTTTGTTCAAGTTGGCCGCCTGCACTTACGCTGGCGCCGTCTACGAAACGCAGCTGCCCTTTGATCAGTTGGGATGCTGCAGGATGAACGCGGCGACGTTGGCGTTCTTTGACGATCTAAGAGTTGATCACGGCGTCCGGCAAATCGGCCAGCGCGTCGATGCAGGGACAGGACTGGCCAGGGCGCTGAGCCACGACCAAGCTGATCCCCAATTGTTAAGGGCTTCAGTCGGCCTACCATCCGTCTCGCATTGGCTCGGCTGGTTCGGTGCCGCCAACACGTCCACCCGCTGCATCATGCCCATGTCCTCGTGGGCGATGATGTGGCAGTGCATGACAAAGCAGCCAACCGAAATCGGGCTAAACCAGATTCGGAAGGTGATCGACCCGCACGGCACCGCGTTGATGTTCGGTTGGGTCGGCGGTCCGATCGGCTCGGTGGGCTGCGGCTGCGCTCCGGGGACGATGATGGTGTCGTGCCATTCAGGCATCGGCAGCGGCTGCCCGTTGATCTTGGTGACCAGGAAGTGGTTCTGATGGATGTGGAACGGATGGTCAGAGAACGAGCGGTTGATGACAGTCCATTCCTCGTAGTTCCCGGCGATCATATCGGTGAACAGCGGCTGATCCGGCGTGAACAGTCCTGCCTTCTTGAAGTCGACCAATGGCACGTTCGGGTCGTTGTTCGGCGTCCCTGTGTCATCAGCGTCCCGCATCATCTCCATTGTGTGGAATGGCGCACCGCCCCACACTTCAGGAGAATTGTACTTCTCGATATACCAGCCACAACTCGGAAGCCGGTTTTCCGGGGATTGCATTTGCGTCCCGACCGCCTGACCGCAAAGCTCAAACGCCACGTGGCGCACCGCATTCGGCGTGGTCTGAAGCATCTTCTCGACGCTCGGCATGCCAGTGGGCGGGGGTAGGGGGCCTGAGGGCAATGCCATATCGATCTGATCACCATCGACAACAACCGTGGCCATCGGGAACGGGTAGGAGAGTTGTCCCGTGCAGTCGGTGCCAGGAACAAGGGTGGTCGAACAAGGAACTGGAAAATCAAAGCTCATGCGTGCGTCTCGCGAGGCTGGCGCGATGCCGGACGGCGACACCGAAGCGGGCAAGCCGGGGTCGATTGCCTGCAACTGATAGGTGCCCGGTGCGCCTGCCTTGACCAGCACGTCGTAGCGCTGACCGGGAGCCATGACGAGGGGAGTTCCCGGCGGCAGACTGATCATGGAACTGGTGGTGATGCCGTCCATGGCGATGATGTTTAGGCCATGTTTTTGCAGTGAGAGAATCAAGTTCTCGCCCTGCGCGCCAGCGAGCAGACGCCAGCGTTGCACCTCACCGGGTCGCATGTGCAGGGTGGGGTTGGTGACGCCGTTGGTGGTATAGTAGAAATTGCTCCGCCCCGGAGCGCCGTCCAAGCCGAAGGTGCTCCACACGCCTTGCAAGGTCGGGTCTTCTGTGCCGAACGGGAACGTGCCGAACTGCGTCGCTTGCTGATTGACTCCCGGCACCTTGCCCTGAAGATCGGCGCGGATCACCTGAAAGCCCATGACCAGGTCTTTCGCAGCCTTGATCTCGGGCAGCTCGTCCAGCGTCCCCGGTCCACCTTTGATGATCAGAAAACCAGCCATACCAGAGACGAACTGATAGGTCGCCGCTTCATGGACATGCGGATGGTACCAGAACGTCCCGCTGGGATGATCGTCAGGGATTACGATCTTGATCGGGCTCCGCGTGCCCGGTGGCATGACGCGAAAGATGTTGTCTGAGATGCCGGACGGGGAAACTCGCAGTCCATGCGCGTGTGGAAATTCAACGCATGTAGATCATGGGGAAAGCGACCACCGCGCTGGTCTGCCGGTTCGGGCGGCAAGTTGTTGACGTGGTTGATCTTCAGCGTATCGCCTGGGTTCAGCACCAAGGTCGGCCCTGGAATTGTTCCAGAATAGGTCGGCGTGTGAACCCACTGAATTTCCCCGGTTAACTGGTCCGTCATCTCATTGGCCGCGATATGAGCGCGCAACACCGTATCCAGAACGCCGTCAGATGATTGGCGCATCTCCGGTTGGGGCAATTCTGTTTCCCAGCCACCAGCATGCGTGGTGGGTATGCACATCAGTGCGACCGCGCCCAATAATGCCCCGAATGTGCCGTCGAGCGTCTTCATCCCTTCCTCCCCTTATCGGTGTTCTGCGAATGCTCCCGACCCGATGGTTGCACCCACTCCTTTTCGATCAACACCAAGTCTCGAACGTGCGGCATATTATGCCGCGATCTTTCCATATCTCACGCGCTGCGGATAACCGTGCCCACCGCCTCTCCCGCAAGTGCCCGGGTGAGGTTTCCCGGGATGAGGCCGTTAATGATTCGCACGCTTGTAATGGTCTTCGCGCGGGTCAGCAGGTCCAGTATCACCGGTTCCACCGGCAGGGTGCGCAGCCGTCTCGCAAGCAGTTCGGCCACTGAGGTCTCAGGGATAAGCTTGGCAGCAGGCTCCAGTTTTGGATCGTCGGTATACAAGCCGTCGACATCCTTGATCAGGATGACGCTCCGCGCACCGAACACCTCGCCGACCAAATACGACCCGGCGTCGCTGCCGTGCGGCGGGATCTTGCCCACCGCCGGCGGATGTTCCCACAAATCATACGGCGGGACGCCGTTGAACACTGCACCACGCGCGGCCGCCAGCATCGCCGGCAGCAATTGCACAATGAACGGCGCCTCCAGATAGACGAAACCATGCGCCGCCAGGAGGCATGATACCATATAAGCGTTCTGCGCGGCCGACTTCGCCGCCAACGTCGCCAGCGCACCCGTAGGAAGGCCCAGATCGAGGCCGATGGACAGGATATGCCGGGCGCGCACGCCGGGGCCGACACCGATGACCTGAGTGTGCTCGGCCTGGTTCGCGAGGACTTCCTCCAGCAGCGGCAGCACCGCAGACTGGCCTCGATCCATGATCGACTGGCCGCCGATCTGGATAACGTTCAGCTGCGGCAGGATGCGTCGAACAGGCGCTTCGGTTCCAGCAATCACGGCGCGGTCCACCAACGACTCGCGCATCAGTGTTGAGACGACATGCTGAGTACAACTCATGGCCGCGCTCCCACCACGCTGTCATCGCGATAGATGATCGTGCCAACTGGCTCACCGTCCAGAGCGGCGCTCAGCTGGCCTGGTTTCAGCCCGTTTACGAACTGGACTTCCTTTATGTGGCGGGCGTTTGTCATCAGGTCCAGCACGGCGCGTTCCACGACCAAGTCATTAAGGTCGCGTCTGAGCAGCTCCTGCACGCTGATCCGCGGAATGAACTCGGCGCGCGGATTCTTCTTCGGGTCCTCGGTGTAGAGGCCATCCTCGTCCTTGACGAAGATCATCTTGCGCGCACCGAATGCCTCGGCAATCAAGTAGCAGCCGGTGTCGGTCCGCTGTGGTGGGATGCGCCCGACTTCGGGGTTTTGTTCCCACAGCTTATAAGGTGGCATGCCCTGACAGATCACCGCCCCGCGCTCCATCAAATAGTGCGGCACGGAGGCGAAGCCTTCGGGTTCAAGAAAGGCGATGCCATGCGTAGCTAGCAGATATTGCAGCATCTGAGCGTTCTGCCAGGCGACGGCGGTGCCAAGCACGGTCAGCACACCGACAGGAAGACCAAGATCAATGGCCAGCGAGTAGACGTGTCGCGCCCGCGTACCCGCACCGGTCCCCAGGATCATCCGGTGACGACCTAGATTGGCAACGATCTCCTCCACTACAGGCATCAGGCCGGCGCGCCCGCGATCCATGATGCTTTGGCCGCCTATTTTCACCACGTTGGCCCACGGCACCAGCGCAAGGTTCGGCGTGTTTTCAGTCGCTCGCATCAGCGACTCGTCACTCAACGACCCGCCCACCAGGCGTCTGCCAAGCTCGGTCAGCATCGTGCTCTCGACGGACGTAGACATTCAGGGGGTCATCCCTTGTTGAAATCGATGGATGGTCAGGTCGAACCGGTAGCCTTCGGACTGCGCCACATCGAGCGAGCCGAACACGCCGCGCGCCCATTCGCCCAGCCGGTGCATTGCCTCCCGCCGGACCGGCTCGGGCAGAACCGAGATGCGCGCACCCGCGGCATGGCGCTCCAGGAATGCATCGGGCCGGCGCGCCGAAGTCCACGTCGCCACAATCACCGCTGACGGATTAGGCATTTGCCCACCCAGCCACGCCAGCGCGTCGTCTCGCGGCTTGTCGCGATATGGATGCAGATCCATGGCGGCGAGGATCATCGCGAGCTGAGCCTTCATCCGTGCGTCGACCCCGTCCTCCGGTGCCACCACCCGGCCCACGAAAAGCGCCCCGCCGGGAAGCAGCACCCGCATCGCTTCACTCAGCAGCCCACGCCAGCCGTGTGCCCCGCTCAGCACCTGCACCAGCAGCACCGCATCAAACGTCCCGTCGCGGAACGGCAGCCGCCCTCCATCGGCCTGCACGAGCCGGGCGCCGCGAAACCGGGTGGCGAAAGCCTGCAGCATGCCGAACGACAAGTCAGTCGCGATATAGTCATCGCCGGCCGCAACGAACGGCCAGCCGATGCGTCCCGAACCCGCGCCCAGATCCAGCAGGCGCGGCTTGGCCGGCAAACCGGCCCGCAGCACGGTGTGCCGTATCGTTTCGGCCACACCGTCCGGCAACGGCCGCCGCCGGTCGAAGTCAGACGCCATCCCATCATAGACGTTCATGCGCGATGCTCGCGGGATCAGTGATGCTGCATCATCGCCATCGCGGGCGTGGCGGCGAGGTTGACCTGCAGCATCATGCCGCGATCCTCGTGCGCCAGAATGTGGCAATGCAGCACATAGGAACCGTTGTAGTCGACGAACCGCGTGCGCATCATGAAATAACCCGGCACCACCGTACCGGCGCCCGGCGCGCCGGTCGGCACCGTGCCCGCATCCGGAATCGGGAACACGTCCCACCAGATGTTGGTGCCCCGGTTATAGATCGTCGGCAGGCCTGCGCACGGGTGCCAAGTCGACGGATCGGCACCGTTCAGTAGGCATTGGCCTGATTTGGGCGTGCCACTGAAAATATAGAGCGGAACCGGCTTGCCATTCTCGAACACCGCATGGCCGTGCGCGTCCAGCAGCGGTTGGTTCGGATCGAATACTTCAACCACCTGGAACGGGTTGATATGGATGTGGAATGGATGGTCGATGCCGCCGTTTGTCGTGTTCGAGATTTTCCATTGCTCGACCGTACCTAGCTTGGCGATCGTCAAGGGCGGACCTTCCTCGAACTTCGCCAGCGGGGCGCCATCGATGGCGATCTTGTGCTGGCTGTGACCCGTCGCCTGATCGCCGGTGTTGAATGTCAACGAGCGTTGCGGCGCGTTGGTGGCGTTGGCCGCGATGTCACTCAGGAACGATGGACGCGGCGGCATTCCAGGCAGCAATGGCATCGCCGGACCAGTGCCCTTCAGCGCGATCGTCATCAGGGTCGTTGCCGGCGTCGGAGTGTTTTCCGCGCCGCTTTGCGATACGCCCTGGCTGACCAGCACGTTGAAGCTGGTTGTGCTACCGGGATGGGCCGGCGCCTGAACCAACAGGTCTATCCGATTGCCGGGCGCCACGAACACCGGCCGTTCCGCTCGGCTGCGGTAGTTGAAGTTGTCGAACTGAACACCGTCCTGCGCGGTTTGCCGCCAGGTGAAGCCCGGGGGCATCGCCGGCAGATAGAAGCCGCTGATCGTCGAGGCGTTGACGATCCGCCACAGCTGCACTTCACCCGGATACATCGACACGTTCGGCACTTGCTGGCCGTTGATCGAGAACGGGGCGGGGCCTTTGCCGCCTGTTTCCAGTTTCGGCGTGCCGGCAAACTGATTCACCACCATCGTGGTCTGCATGATCGGCCAGTTCGGCCCTGGTACCGTCTGGCCCGGCACCTTTCGGTTGTTCTGGTGGAGACGGTAAAAGCCTTTGATGAAGCCGTCGTAGCCTTGCGGTGAGTTGTCCTCGATAATAAAGGCGCCGGCCATGCCGTTCGAGACGTCGATCGCCGTCGATCCGTGCTTATGCGCATGGTACCACATGGTACCGGGCGACTGGCCCATCAGCATGCTGTGGGGCGGCGTCTCGGTCCCCGGGAATTTTGGCAGCAGGAAACAGTATGGAAATGAACCGATATAGTATTGCGGAAACCCGCCCGCCATATCCACCGCATCATCGGCTGGCCATAATTGCTGGGGTGGTGGCTTGCCGACGTCAAACGCCTGCAGCATCGTCTTCTGACCGGCCAGCCAGTTCGGGATGCCCATCTGCGCCCAGGTCAGCGGAAACTCCAGCAGGTTGTTCGCCCTAAGCTTGCTCTCGCAATTGGCAAAAAACGTGTTGAAATCCGTGGCCACCGACGCACCCGTGACCACCGGCACGCCATTTTGCCGCGGTGACGGATGGATGCCCAGGAACACATTGTCCGCGGTCCCGGATGGGCTGGTATGGGTGCCGTGAAAATGCATGTTGCCGGTGGTCGACCCATGAAAACAATTCGGATACGTGTCAGAGGCCGGGTTGGTTCCGGCCGGAAAATTCGGGTAGCCCGAACCGTTAGTCACCGAGTTGCAACCGGTGCCGATGCCCTTCTCCGAAAGGTCGATCGAATCGCCATAATCCAGGGGGTCGATCTGGTTCAGGAAGGTCAACTCCACAATATCCCCCAGACTGCCGCGCAAGGTCGGGCCCACCGTGGGCGGCAAGGCGTTTCCGGGTCCGGAGGCCGGCGGGCTCTCGAAGTTCTGATAATAGCGGCGAAGCTGCGGGATGCACTTGGGCGCGCCCTGATTGGGGTTCCCTGGCGCCAACACCTGTGTCCGCTGCCCGTCGGCCAGTACCACCGTGCCACGCAGACGCCCTCCGTTCGAAACGATTTCCGGTAGCCGGGTCTCCGTCAGGTCGATCACCGGCGGGCAGGCGACATAAGGCGCCTGCGCTCGGGCCTGCCTCACCCCGGGCACCAGCGCCGCGGCCAGCGCCAGCAGGCCAAACAGCCAGCGGAATGATCCAGCACGATGGGACATGATGCCCTCCCAGATATTATTGTTGGCCATCTTGTCGTCAGGCCTTTAGAAGATGATGATCTGCCCGCGTTCGCTCTGGACGCTCGGATGATTTTTGCAGCAATAGTAGAACACAGTCCCCGCAGCCACCGGTGTAGGCTGAGTCGCGGGCGGAACGGCCGGCAACTGGCCCGGAATGACGTATTGCGGCCGCGACGACCCGTGCGCAGCGATCGGGTCCGAATAATAAAACACCGAACCCGCGGGATTGCTGGTCGCCGGCCCGCCGGTCGGGGAATTGTTCTCCGTCGGCCACGGCTGATGCGCCTGGCCGGTGTCGTTACCCCAGGTGACGATGTCGCCGACCTGCGCGTGCGCCGGATCGCCGGCATTGCTGTTGGGCACCCAGGGCCAAAACTTCACACCGGTTGGTGTCGAGACTATGTGGATCGCCCATTGATTGGTTCCCGACATCATCCATCTCCCCGTTCTTGACCGAGGATTGCATCGGAATTTTGGGCGATGCAAGACCATTTGCGGGCGATACTAGGGCCGTAATAGTCTAATGACCATAACGCCCAGGTCGAACCGGGATCAAAAATCGTCAGTTGTCGGAGAAGCCGGCTATTTTATGGTACGCCGGAAGAGTCAGCCGCTCCAACTTGAGACCGACACCGTTGATATTGCTAGCTTGTCACCCCATCCGGATGCGTATCAAAATTGCGAATACGCCCGGTTTATAAGACCCCATAGAGGGGCCGTGGACAGGTTGCGTCAAGAAGGCGCGAAAGCACCATGCTGTGCGAGAGATGAAGGAAGGCGCTGCGTCGCGCTAGGCGACCCGCCGAGATGCTGGGTCAGTTCCGCACGTACGCGGGCCATCAGCTTCGCTTCAGCAAGACGACCGTCAACGATCAGCAGTTTATGGGGGCCAGAATGCGGACCTATTTTTGCCATGTCTGCGGCATAAACCATATCCAGGCCATAACGCAAGCATTACCCGAAGTTACCACAAGTCGAGGCCATGTGGCTCGCGCGCGCGTAGTGATCGGGTGTGGTGGCAGGCAACGCGGTTCCACTGTTCTCGACTTATCAATTCAGGAGTTATGAACAGAAACGCCAGCGTATCTAAAAAGCTAGATATTGCGGCATTGTAAGCGACCAGCACCTCATTAAGTGTGTCGAACAATATGAGAGCGGTCACTACTGTGTCTATCAATTCATCGGCGAACGTTTGGGCCTGAAGTTCGCGGGCGCAATTATAAAGGGCGGTGAACCCACAATGATTGGTCCTCGCCCATCCCTGCACAGTGCTAAACGGCGGCATGCCGGGGTCGCGACATATCGACTTGAGGGATTCGCCCGCGGAAAGGCGGGCGCATATCTCCTCGGCCAACTCGGGCGTGTAAACTGATGGAATACCGAAGGTCACGTCACAATCCTTCATGTGCAACCCAGGAAAACCTGAAGATTAGTTACGCTTGTATATAGTGCTCCCCTCGGGGTCGCAAAAGGCATCACGTATATCGTTATGATAACAGACCGAATGATTGGACGTGGGTTGATGACTTGGCCCTGCTACTGCCGATCGAGGCCATGTGGCTCGCGCGCGTAGCGACCGGGTGACCGAACGGTTGAACGCAGTTGGCGACTCTGTCCGGGACGGTCGGTGAGCTTGGCGTCCGCCATGCCGCTCTCTAAATGCTTCCAACTTCCGCGCGTTCTATTTCGGAAGACTTCCGTTTTGGATCGGGTGAACGCGCAGATGGCCGGTTTTTCGGGCAACCACCTGATAAGATATCTTGTGCCGCATATTGCCTAACGTGCTGTTATGTATGGGTATTATCCAACATACTCAGACGTAAGTGGCGCTGCGGGTAACGTCGGGGTAACACGAGAGCGTATTGCCGGCCGGTTAGGGCAACATCACTGAAGTATCGGCCTGGCGGTTTGGCGGGCCAACGGCCAGACCTGGGTCCGAGCCGCGGCGGCCGGGAACGCAAACGGGGCGGCGGATAGGCGTATCCTGGCGCATAACCAGGCGGCGGGTAATAAGCGGGCCGCGGTGCGTAATAGACAGGCGGTGCCGCATACAGTGTGCCCAGCCCTAGCGCTAGACCGCCCAAACCGAGACCCCAGCACCACCCGCAGCCGCCGTGATGATCGTGTCCGCCATGCCAGCCACCGCCGTGATAGCCGCCTCCGTGGCCATGCCAGTCGGCCAGAGCTGACGACGTCGAAGCAAACAAAGCAGCGGCCAGGGTAAGTGCCATTATTCGAGACATTCTACCTCTCCGTTGGGTTACTAGTGGATAAAAATCCAACGTTTGAGTCCTGCCAGTTTGGCGGACTGGCGGGCGCTGCGGCACCTGAATAGGCATACCGCGTCCGACGCACGCTATCTGAGACTCAGCGCACGGTCGTTGAGACAGACGCGAGATCGTTCAGTTCGACGCACGATCATTGATGACGGATCGCGCCATTGGCGTGGTCCCGAAGCCCCACTATCCAAAATCTTACGCCAGTAGCAGTGTTCCACTTCAAGCCCTGCCATCTCAAAGTTTTCGGCCCATGAAAGTCATACCGCTGCTCGCGGGGTTCTTGCTTCTGCTCCTCGCGCTCGAAGGCGTAGCAGGCGCGCGCGGCGATGAACTGGTCACGGTTGCACCGCACCGTGCGGCTGCCGCGTCAGGGAACAGGGACAGCATGTCGCCTCTGCTCGCCTTTCTGACACGACCGAGCGGCGGAGGGCGTTTCCCGGCAGTGGTGTTGCTGCACGGGTGTTACGGTTTTGATGGACACGACACAGCGGCTGCGTCGACCTTGAAAGCCTGGGGCTATGTTGGATTGGCGCTGGACAGTCTCGGCGACGCCAACATGTGCGGTGATGGCCAGCCAGCCTTTGGCGTCGCCGCCGAGGTGCTCGATGCCTATGCCGCGCTGCGCTATCTGACCGTGCAAAGCTTTGTGGCTAACAACAAAGTCGCGGTCATGGGCTATTCGATGGGCGGCGTGGCTTCTCTCATGGCCGTTGATAGAGGAGGTGTCGCGCATGCCGAACAGGCAAGCTTTCGCGCCACAGTTGCCTATTATCCCACCTGCGAGGTCAGCAACGGCATCCTGACGGCGCCGGCGCTGATTCTGGTTGGTGAACGCGATGACTGGACACCCGCCGCACCGTGCCGAAAGCTTGCCGCGCACGAGTCCGACATTGGAGTCACGCGTGATCCCGCAACGGGGACACCGATAGACCTGGTGGTTTACCCGGATGCGACACACGCATTCGATTATAGGTTTCCTCCGACACGCTATATGGGACATTTCATCCAATACGATGAAGTTGCTGCTCGGGACGCCGAAACTCAGGTGCGGGTCTTCCTACGCCGAGTGTTGGGGGACCAGGTGGAGCCGCCTTGACCAAGGCAACGAATCCGAGATGTGTCGGGCCTAAAAAACTAAAAATTGGACGCAATACGGTCACCCAGAGGTGCCCGGTTTTGTACTATCTGCCAGGAAAACGGACGGTTTCCTGGCAGCCGCCACAGATCGATCGTGGAGGCCGGAAAGTCGCAATAAGACCGGTCAAGAAATCAATTTCAGCCTGCCCAACGTGCTGCATCTTTTCTGGCGGCGGCATGGCGTGAGAGGTCGTCTCTAGCCTTGCCCGGCGTCTGGAAGTACGGCACCTCCGGTGAAGATCGAGCCATATCGCTGGGCGGTTCTTGCCTCTCTGAGACGATACCGAGCGCCTTTACAACGACTTCGCAGTTTCGCCCTCAGTCTCAGCTTGCATGGGGCTTTCGGTGTCAAGCGGATTTCATCAATCGGTGCTGAAAGCCGGTGCGAATTGCTATATTTGAGTTCGAACTGTTCAGGATTACTCAGATGTTGAAACTGTCTACAAACGTCCCAACTAGTTTCGGAACGCCCGAGGCTAACCCGACTTTCGCAACTCGCGGTGAAGCATCCCTCAAACGGTCGGATTTCCGGGGGCGTGGTGCCGCAAGGTCGGCACCACAGAATGGACGGTGATTATGCTATCGGAATGCCGTCCGTTGTGATCCTGGGCGGCGGTTGGTCGGGCAAGTTGATCTTGAGCCGCTGAAGCAGCAGCGCCTGATCCCGTTCGGGTTCGGTGTAACGCGAGAGGATCACGGTGCGGCCATCGGTCGTTGGCAGCTGCACATCGACCATTTGGATCGCCGCCATCTTGTCCAACACTGATCTCGCCGTCAGTCCGGGCGCCAGGGCTCGCAACCGCTGCTTCAGCGTCACCTGGAGGCAATAAGCCAGGAACGCGACCAGGATGTGTGCTTCGATCCGCTCATCGGTCTGATGGTAGATCGGGCGGATCGCCAGATCGCCCTTTAGCTCCTTGAACGCCTGCTCGACTTCGGTCAGTTGCAGATAAAACGCCCACAGTTGCGCCGGATCGCCGGCGGTCAAGTTCGACCGCAGCAGGTAACTCCCTTCGCGGCGGCGGGCCTCGCGCAGGTTCTGCCAGTTCAAGCGAAAGCCGAACGTCTCTGGTGTGACGATCTGGTCCTTCTCGGGCAACCTCAGCTCGATGATCCGCCAGACCGCCGGTCCAGCCTCTTTTCGGGCGGCACCCAGCTTGATCAGCAACTGGTCCCGGGTCAGCTTCTGCTGGCGCAACTCATGCAGCCGCTTTACCAGCTTCTTCAGCCGGCGCCGCCGCATCGCCTGTTCTTTATCGCGGCGGGCACCGCTGCGCGCCAGGATGTAAAGTTCCCCGTCCTGCTCAACCAGCTTCACCCGTACCGCGTCACGCACCTGCGCCCATGGCTTGGCCAGGAAGTCCTTCTCCATCTGGCTGAGCCGCCCGCGTGGTGTGCCGACCAGATAATGCGTCGGCGTCTCTGCTGCCCGCATCTCGGCCAGCACCGCCTCGGTCGGGATGCCGCGATCCATCACCCAGGTGCGTCCGGCCTTGCCGTATTGGGCTTCGATGCGTTGCAGGAAGCCGCGCAACGTCGTTTTGTCCGAGGTGTTGCCAGGCATCACCTCGTAGGCCAGCGGCAGGCCATCCGGCGTCACGATCAAAGCGATGACGACCTGGACGCAGTCGGAGCGTTTGTCCCGGCTATAGCCATGCCGCCGCTTGCCGGCGCCGGGCGGATCACACTCGAAGTACGTGCTGGTCAAATCATAGAGTAGGACTTCAAATTTGGCCTCGAACAGGGTCTTCCAGCGTTGTTGCAGGAAGCTGAACAGTTCGGTCTTGTGGGCCAGCAGCTTGTCGAGGCAGCGATACAGATTGTCCTTCTGCGCCAGGTCGAAGTCCTCGCCCAGCAGATCGCCCATCGCACTGCGTTCGAACCATTGCCGATGCAGCCGCCACTCACTGCCCGGATCGATCAACCGATAAGCGACCAGCGTCTTCAGCACGTTCAGCCAGCGTGCCCCCTGTCGCGATACCGGCAGACGTGGTGACCAGAACTCATCCAGTTGAAGCTGATCCCACAGATGGCACGCCAGCCAGCAGCCACCCCATTGCCGCGGCCGGCGTAGGCGCAGACCGCTGAGCCGGACATGCACCACATCGCAATCCAATGGCGGCGCCGCACGATCCTCGGGGAACAGTGCGATCTGTTTGCCGCTCTGCCTGTTCTCGTCGAACGCCTCGATCGTCTGACACCATGCGGCGCGCTGGCTGTCGTTGATCTCGCCCAGATAAAGCACGTGTCGCTGCACCGTCCGCCCGCCGGATACCCGGCGGTTCTCGACAATGCTCCAATAGCGGTGCTCCTTGCCGTCCTTGCGGCGCAGCTTGTGGCGTAGAAACATGGCGCCAGCCTTCCAAAGCGGCTGGCCGTTTCGCAAGGGGGTTGGTCGGCACCGCAGCCGGTTTTAGCCGGTTCGCACCGGCTGGCCCCGCGGTGCTCCAGCTTTTTCGGCACCACGGGAGAGCAAAATTTCTCAAATCAGGGCCGAGTTGCGAAGGTCGGGCTAACAGCACCGCCGAGCAATCTCCTGTTAGCAAAAAAATTCAGGCAAACACGAAACCATGTCTAGCGGGAGGCATAATAGGAAGGGCCGCCGGAACGGTAGAAGGAACGCGATCGTTTGACGTCATGCCGCTGGCCCGAGCCGGCTGTCTGTCCGGGCATGGACACGGTGGTTGGCAGGGGGGCTCCAGGAACCCACAGGTGAAACAGATCGGCGGAGCCATCGCCCCAGCCACAACGGGACGGAACGTTATGGATAAGCCGATCAAGACGGCGGTGTTGGCAAAAGTGGCCAAGCCGCGTGAAGGTAATCCGGCGCTGCAAAAGTCGCCCAGGGCACAGAAGGCCTCCGCGCGGATAGACCTCCTCATCGGCGAGCCCGAAACCGACGAACTGCGCGCATTCGGCGGATCCCGGAGCGACAAGTTTAACGGCGCGCTGATCAACGCGATGGCCCGAACCGGCTGGTTTCCTCCGGGCCAGACAGTCGAGTCTTGCAATCAACAGATGTTCGCCGCGGTCGCGGCCCTGCGGGCGTTCAAGCCGACCGACGAAATCGAAGGCATGCTGGCCGCGCAGACGATGGCGATGCACTTCGGCGCCATGGAGTGCTTTCGCCGCGCTATGGTGCACGATCAACACCCCGAAGTGGCGTCGAAGCTGCGGAAGGATGGCGCGAACCTTGCCCGGGGCATGACCGACATGATCGACGCGTTGGATCGGAAGCGAGGCAAAGGCCCCCAGGTCGTCCGGGTCGAGCGCGTGGTCGTCCATGAGGGTGGTCAGGCAATTGTTGGCAATGTCCAGCCGGCAGCATCAAGGTGGGGGAGGGGAAGGGATGACTTCGAAGTTGCAGAAAAAACCCAAGCGGGGGTTGCCCAATTGGCGAATAACGCTGCCCTTGGCTCAAGCCTCGCCGCGATGTGGCGCACGCACCAAGACGGGCATGCCTTGTAAGGCACCAGCGATGGCCTGCGGGAAGTGCAGGATGCATGGGGGCGCCAGCACCGGCCCACGCACGTCCGAGGGGTTGGAGCGCATCCGGAAGGCCCGGACGACGCATGGCCGGCGCACGGCGGAGATGGACAGGATGCGCGCGATGGTGCGGGTTCTGATGACTGGCGCGAAGCGGCTGGTGGAGCGGAGATGATCACCGTTGGTGGAGCGGAGATGCATGGGGGAGCCAAGCGGCGAAGCAGATTTGGCGATTCGGGTCCCAGCTTTCACGCGGCGTATGGGGTTCTCCGGCGATTTTCGATGTCATCCCCACCACCCTCCGAAATAGTTGAAGTCGATGTCTCCCCACGCGGGACATTTAAAGCCGGCGTGGTCAATAGGACTCTTCTCGCCCATGTCATTAAAGAACGTGCCGGCGTAATCCCCGACCCAGTAAACATGCCCCCTCTCGATCTCATATGTCTTGCCGACGCCGAGAAATCCAGCCCTGCCGACGGGCTTCCAATCCTCTGCCCGCGTCCCTCCTGAGACGATCAACCCCGCAGAAAGGGTAGCCACCGACAGCAACAGTGTTGTGCTTTTCATAGTGTCCTCCCGCGATACGGATTTGAGACCACACGGTGCGGCCGGCGCAGTTTGGCGATACCGAGTTCGTCGAACACCGACCGGGACGGTGCGGTCACGTAGTCGCAGCGGTTATAGAACCAAGTGACGTACGCCGCCGCCCAATCCGCGCTCACCGGCAGGTAAGGAGCGAAGCCGGCGATCGTCGTGTGATTGGTGCCGATCACTGGTATCCGAGGCAGGCGCCGTTCAGCAATGCCTCGAGGCCGATACCGAAAAAGGAATGCACGTGCAGTACGTCGGTCCTCGCGAGCATGGTCCACGCGGTGGGTAGTGGGAGCGCCGCGCGCGACTGCCGCGTCGAACTGGGGACGGGCAACGAGAGCCGCCGTCGCACACGCACGTTAGCGCCGAGATCGCGCTCCTGCATCGATCGCAGCAGCCTGGCGAGCGCGCCTCGCTCCGCTTCCTGGAATTCCTCGCGGCGAATATCCTCAATCCGCACACGCGCCGCGCCTACAGCCGCGCCGTTTCGGAATTTACGGCCCGGTGCGAGGACAACGGGGTGACATCGATCACGGCCGTCGCCTTGACCTCGATCACCGCGCCGACGCCGGCCGCACCGGCAACCGATCCATCGGCTGACTACCGCGACCATTTCGAGGCCCTGACTGGGCTGTCGTTGCGGGAGTGTCTGCACTGCCGTAGCGGCATCATGGTGGTGGCCAAACCATCTGCCCCTTGCTTGATCTCCGCGCGAGGTCGTGTTGGCTTTCCCATTTCGCTAACAGGAACTGCACTATGAAGGTCACCGTCGAAGTCGACTGCACGCCCGAGGAGGGCCGCCGATTCCTCGGCCTACCCGACGTCGTCCCCATGCAGCGGGCGGCAATGGAGAAACTCCAGCAGCGCATGGAGAGCGCTGTCGAGGCATCCACGCCGGAGGCGCTACTGAAGGCGTGGATGCCAATGGCGCCCGATCAGATGCAGCAGGCGTTCGCCAAGCTGTTCGGTGCCTTCGGGGGATCGAAGCCCGGCGATAGGGGCTGACACCGCCACGGCGAAGTGATCATGTCGCCAGCCTCGAAATCGTGCTGTGCGAGACGTTGTAGCTCCGTGCGATGTCGCGCATCGGCTCACCGTTGTCACGGCGGCGTTGCGCCTCCTTGATCTGATGCGGTGTCATTTTGAATGGACGCCCCATTTTCACGCCGCGTGCCTTGGCGTAATCCCGGCCTTCACCTGTTCGCACGCGGATTAATTCGCGTTCAAACTCAGCTAACCCCGCGAGCACGGTCAACATCAGGCGCCCATGCGAGTTCGTAGTGTCGGCCCATGTGTCGCCGAGCGAGCGAAACCCGGCCTTGCGGTCGGTGATCATGGCGAGGGTATTCAGGAGATTACCACGGTTGGGCGCATCAATCCCGGCAGTGAGCCGCTGGGCCTTCGGCCTATGGCATGTCGTAGCCCCGGATGCAGACGATGGTCTTGTCCGCCTGCTCCGGCTTCTGATGTGTGAAGCCGAGATTGGCGGTGCAGATGGTGCCCTTGTACCAGGCAAGGCTGGTGTTGTCGTCCAGCGGTGCCATCTTTTTATTGGCCACCAGCGCCCGCTTGCTTCCGTCCGGCGACAATACCAAAGCTCGCTGCGTAGGATTTCCGATACGTAGATGTTGGCCTTGTCATCGAACGCGATGCCGTCGAACGGCGAAAATCCGCGCGCCACGACCGTGGCCTTGCCGGCGGTGCCGTCGGCCTTGATCGGCACTTTCACCACCATCGGGTCGCCGTCGGTGACGGCATAGATGCTCTTGCCGTCGGGTGCGATCGCAAGGTCATTGACGCCTAGCGGAAAGCCGGAATAGGGCGGCGTCTCCGGCCAGCCGAAATAGATCAGCACCCCGTCACCCACGTAGCGAGCGATGAAGCCGTCAAACTGTTTAATCGTTGCAGTGACACACGCTTGGTAGATGCGAATGATCTCGCGCAGATCCTCGGGGTCGAGCCGCGACGAGAGTGCGGTGGAACCGACGAGATCGCAGAACATCACGGTGAGCGGGCGCCGCTCAGCGGTGCTCTCAGGCGAGGCGAGGTCCTCGGTCGGGCTGGTCGGCGGGCGAGGATCGACAGCCGGCGTGCCTTTGAGGCGCAAAGCGGCTATCGCTTCCAGGAGACGGCGGCGATGGCCAAGCGAGTTAACGCCAATGTCCTTGAGGTCGTTGTCCGTCAGACCAAGCATTAGCTCGGCATCAACGTCATTCTCGCGGAATGCCGCCTCGTAGCGTTCAAAACCGAGCTCTTGCAGCCAGTCGGCAACGTCCATTGCCGCTCCTTGGCCCACCGGGGCACCGGTCGCCAGCCGAGCATGGCTCCGTCAACCCCGACCTGTCCAGGTTCGGTTAGTTACCTGCAGGCAAGTACGGGCTCCGCACGGGTACGATGAAGCGTTTCGTAGGGGAAGCGCGCCTGTCCGTCTAAGGCTGTTTCCGTCGATTGCTAGCTCGATTTCGCCGCAAGGGAGAATCCATATGCTCCGCTTTGCCCTTTCTGCAGCCGCTCTCGCCGCCGCTCTTGCAATGGCCCAGTCCGTATTTGCTGATCCTCTCGACGCAACAGCGTCTGATTATGCCCAAACTGCGGCGGACGCCATCGAGCAGCCTGCATGGTCGTGGTCATCGGATGCGCCGGCGTCGGCGGATGTTCTCGTCGAGCCCGTGGGAAATGCCGTTTCCCAAGGGAGCGCGGGCATGAGCTTTATTGTAGCAGGTGGCGTGCTGCTGTTGGCGTTGCTCGCCGGCATCGTCCTAGACGGTATCGGCGTCAGGAAACCACAAGCACGACGCGACATTCCCGACCTTTGATGGGCGTGAACGCGGAGTATGCCGCCAGCGTGACTTTCCGGTTGTAGAAAGAAACTTCCTTTGTGGATGGTATTGTCGCGGTGAATTGTTTGACACTATACTGTCTGTTTCGTGATTATTTTTAGGTTTCACTTATATGTTGGTATTGCCGTTCTGAAAGCATCAACTTGCTTTCTGTTTGTCATGTTAACTTCATGTTGCGTGAATGATAGTCTCCTATGCTCCGCGTTGCTAAATCTGACATTGGCAAATGAGATATCTGTATCAAATTCTGGACGCTGATTCGATTAGACTACCTTTGTGATGCAGATTTCGGTCGCGGCTGAGACGCCGGTTGCGCAATCTGGCCACTCGACAGCCGGGCTGCATGTGTCTTGCGAGGCCGCTCCGCTGCCGGGGAGGACGACGTCGTTGGGGTGGCCTCTGTCATTTCCGTACCTCAGTCACAGGGCAGGCGCATGCGTCCCGCCACACATCCGGGCTGGGCGGTTGACATTCTGGCAGTGCCATGCGCCAGGACCATCGGACAAGACTAAAACGCGCCACCACAGACCGCAGCCGCAGTCGGGACACGGGGCGGCGGGCAGTGTCCCCAGGTCTGCGGGGCCCCGCCCAGCAACCGAGTTAGGGGACGTCAGGCGACGACGGCGTCGCTTGGGGGTTCTCGTGAACGACTTGCGGATTGTGATGATTTATCACATAAGATGGTTGTTCCGGGGCGGACGCCACAAGCGGCGTGAGATGCTGGTGATCGGCTGTGGTGGGCAACTTGCAATGAGCGTTGGGGGGCCAAGGGCGGTACGAAGATATCTCGGCGAGAGATTGCGTTCGAAGACGTATCGGCTTCTCACAGCTATCTGATGTGGACCGCTTGGGGATAGATCTAAACGTCATGGACCCCAAGCAAAGTTATGGGTATTAGCCAGCGGTAATGGTCCGGAAAAGCGTTGTTAGAGGAAGGAACTGCGGCACTAGTCGCAGAAGGCCGGATACGGTCGGCCGGCCGGGTTCATTGCGGAGTAGTCGCGATACCTGCGTCTGGGGGAGAGAAGATGTCGATCATGGCACAACAAATGTTAATCATGGCACAACATATTGCTCGATTGCTGCTGCCGCCGGCTCGCGGCAAATGTTTCTTCAACCGGTGACGACGTGGACAGCGCTATAGCGGCCGCAGCGCTGGCCGCGCTTGGGCATAGTTTGCGCCTCCAGGTTTGGCGTACCCTGATGACTCACGGGTCGCTCGGCCTTTCTGCCGGTTCTATTGCCGCACAGGTATCGGTCGCGCCTTCTTCTTTATCATTCCACCTACAGCAAATGATCCACGGCCGGGTCCTAGTGCAGCGCCGCTGCAGTCGGCAGATCATCTACGCAATCAACTATGAGATCATGGACGCATTGTGCAAGTTTTTGGGCGGGGGCGACTTGATTCAACTTCCCTCTTCCGCGCTATCCGTCCGGCAAGCGGGCGACGTCTTCGGCGAGCGACAATGCTAGCGCCTCCCTCTCTGGCTCGGGGATAGTCGGACCCGCACCGTCATTCCCGGGCCGTAGCAGCAATGCCAAGATGGTCGCTTTGGCTCGCAATTCGGGCAGATCGGCTGCCGCAGACTTCGCGAGTTCGCCCACGATCTCACGTATTTTCTCCAGAACGGGCTCCAACTCCTGCCACAATTCCTCCCGAGCAAGATCATCCGGGGGTAGGCTGGTCATGCGGCGGTCAATGTCTGCGCGGCGGGCATCCAACAGACCGAAGACTTCCGCGAGAGGAAGCCCCTCTGCAGCGCCCCTGCTCGAATCAGGTCCATGAATTCCCATCAACCTCTCACCGGCCATCTGAAGCCATGTGCGAACCGAACAATACCTGGTCCGCCCTTTTTGTATCAAAAATAGGACGATGTCGTGTGCGGCTTCAATCTCTCGACTATATCTGAACAATAGGATGGTTCATCAAAAGGTGCATAGTTAAAATTCCAAGAATTCTTCCACACTTCGAATGAAAAATGCAGAAATAAACTAATTCTCTGAGGATTTGCTGCGGTTTGGTACGGGTCCGGATCTCTTGGGCGAGAGGGGTTGGAAATAGGGGCCGCACCCATACTCCCTTAGGAAGTCGCAACATCGGGACGCGTTCGAGTTTTCGCTCCCCCTCAGCAGCGCCTTTTGGCCCGCATCTCTGAGGTGGACCCCATCGGTTGGACAGAAATCGGGGTGACTTAAGAGAGAGCCCCGCCGTGTTTCCAGTGTCCCTCCCGGTCCTGAGGGGCCGTCAGCCGGCAAGTATAGATCCCATTCTACAGAAGTCAATACATTAATACTTCTTTTTCTTTTTGATGTTGTGCCTGTGAGCATGTGGGTAACGCAGCAGCAGCGCGTAGCGATGCGCAGGTGTTATCCACATGCTCACAGGCTTCGCCGACGAACACCGAACGTGGCGTCTGGTAACCCAGAGCCTGATGCGGTCGCTCGTCGTTGTAGAACGACAGCCACCCGCCAATTCCCCGACGCGCCTCGATCACCGAGCCATACGCCTTGGTGAACACCTCTTCGTATTTCAGGCTGCGCCACAGCCGCTCAATGAAGATGTTGTCGAGAAACCGGCCCTTACCATCCATGCTGATCCGCACCCCCGCGGCCTCCAGTTCATCGACGAACCCGGCACTGGTGAACTGCACCCCCTGATCGGTGTTGAAAATCTCCGGCCGCCCATGTGCGGCCAGCGCTTCCTGAACCGCCTCAACGCAGAAGTCCGCCTCCATGGTGATTGACAGACGCCACGACAGAACCCGCCGGCTGAACCAATCCATCACCGCGACCAGGTAAACAAACCCTCGCGCCATCGGAATATAGGTAATGTCCGCGCACCACACTTGGTTCGCCCGCTCGATGCTCAGACCTCGCAGCAGGTAGGGATACACCTTGTGATCCGGATGGCCCTGACTGGTGTTCGGCTTTTGATAGATCGCCTCCAGACCCATCAGCCGCATCAGCCGCCGCACCCGTTTGCGGTTCACCACCAGACCTTCGCGCCGTAGCACCGCAACCATTCGGCGCGATCCGTAGAACGGCGAGGCCAGATACAGCTCGTCTATCCGCCGCATCAGCGCCAGATCGTCGGGGTCAACCGCCACCGGCCGGTAATACAACGTCGAGCGCGCAATCTTGAGCAGCCGGCACTGCGCCACGACCGGCAGAGCCGGGTCATCCCAGTCCACCATCGTCCGCCGCTCTGGCGCACTCATGGTCCAGACCTTTTGCGAAAAAAATCCCGCTCCACCGTCAGCTGGCCGATCTTCTCATATAACGGCGCCATCTGAGCCTCGGCCGCCGCTTCGCCTCCATTGGCCGCGGCCTTGTTCTGCGCGAATAAGGCCGCCGTCCCATCCAGCAACGTCTTCTTCCAGGCATGGATCTGGCTGGCGTGAACGCCGAACCGGCTCGAAAGCTCGGCCACGGTGCCTTCCTCCCGGACCGCGGCAAGAGCGACCTTCGCCTTGAACTCAGGACTGTGCTTCTTCCGTGTATTTGCCATGTCTCACCTCCGGCCAACCCGCCGTTCCAAAGGGAGACTTCTCTCTTAGCCACCTGTCCAGTTTTCGGGGACCACCTCACTCCTGAGCATCATCGACCGTGGTCCCCGACGCCGATTCTTGGAAAGCGGTTGACGGTCGTAGTGTTGGTTCAGAGCCGAAGACGCATTGCGCCAAGTGTGAGGAGGACAAATGTAAGTGCCGAGGCACTCGCCACGGTGGGTCAAAGGTTATGGACACTCGGCCGACAAGATATGTTCTGTCTGATTATCAGTTAGTTGCCACCGGGCAGACGCACGCGTCGCGCCAAGCGGTTAAAGGCTCGATAGCGGCGACAGCGGCAAGCTGACGGCCACATTGGGCAAAACCAAAATGGCTGCATTGATCGGGACGGCTGGGCCGGACGATGCGCCGGCCCGCATTACAGCGGCGATCGATGCCATAATCGAACCCTTGCTGACGAGCATCGACGCAGCCCGAAGCACCGCGCGTGAGGCCGTCGATACGCCTGGCGAGGTCGAAAAACTCGAAGCGCCTTGCAGCGAGAGCCTCTGAAGAAGGGGTAGGGAACCCATGAACGATATCATCCCAGAATCGGCGAAGCGTGCTCATGGCGTTCGACATGTTCTGGAAAACCGGCAGCAGTCCTCATTTTGGCGAGCGTGAGTCCACGACCCCAAAAGAACGCTCCAAGGCTGCCAAAAATGCATCTAAAGGGCGATGGCAAAAAGAGACGGGCTGTTAGTGTATCGTCGCCCTCGGTGCGCATGAGACGCGCTGTGTTGCACGGATCTCCCAATTTAACCCTCGCACCACGCGGTAAGTGATCGCGCGCCCTTGGACATCGATCTCGACAAAACGCTCTGGCGAGGATGCAAAAACCCTCTGGCGCCCGGAATGATCCACCGTAGGTAAGCATGCTGAACGCGTGGCGGCGCCGCTGGCAGTACAATGACCGGCAGCGGCCCATACCGCACACACAAGGTAGCGAAGTCGCGGCCATTTTGCGTTACCAAAATGCAGCCGACAGCTCGCGCAAACTCATAGATCATCAAATCATCGGCCCCTCGACCGGGGCATTGCACGGTTGAGGTTCTCTGAGCGGTGTAAATGGTCGCACCATCGACGCAACATTTTGCTACGCACTCATCCAGGAGGATAAAGCTCACGGCTTGGATGACACTCCGCACCTTCGCCCCGCCACCGCAGAGGAGATCGCCGACGCCCTATCGTTCGCACTGCGGTACCAGGGCCGCAAGCGGGTGCACCATGCCGACGATATGATGGCGCGGATTACTGCTGAGCGGCTCATCCAACATCTGACGGCGTCGGGCTTCGTGGTCATGAAGGGGCCGCCTCGTGCGGCGCCGACGTCTGGAGCAATGCCGCCGGGTCAGGGGCCTGACACTGCCTAAAGGAAAATCCGATTGCCGAAGCGGCCGGTGAGTTGAGGAAGTGGCCAGCTCGTGCGGAGGATGTGCACCGAGCGGCGACGACCAATTTGGCCGAACCCCCACTATCTTACTGCGAAACGGTTCACACCGCGTGGCACGACCGAGAACAGGCGCACCGGGATGTCGAAGCGCCTGCCCTTCGTGATGAGCCCGTGGACGGAACCGCAGCCGGCCGGACCCTCGGAAACATTGGGTTGATGGTTGTCGACTCTGAGGCGTATCGCAGGTCAGGCCGTCAGCTTCCTGGCGGCGATGTGCATATGGAACTCAACAGCAAGGTATTCGATCGCGAAACGCGAGGGGCGGACACCTCAAACTCCAAGGCGAGGCGCGGCCAGGCGGCGCAAAAGGGGCTAGGAGGACACTCGGTTGGATATCTGGATTTGGGGTCTATCACTCATCGCGCTGACGGTCGCAATTCACGTGACCGGTGTGACGTTCATGGTGTTCGTGCAGCATAACATCCGGTTCGGCTGGAGAGCCGAAGCCTTCGCGTAGCACGCGTATTGGCGATCGTGATTCTCGCTATTGTTGCGATGGCATTGCTGCTTGGTGGGTTGCACCTGATAGAAGCTGCGCTCTGGGCTGCAGCGTATTTGTGGGTTGGCGCGCTCGGGTCGCCTGAAGCTGCGATCCTCTACTCCGTCGATTCGATGGCCACGCGTGGCGCTTCGGGGTCCATGGTTCAACCACATTGGCAGATGTTAGGCGCCTTAGAGGCCGCCGACGGTATGCTGTTGTTCGGTATCAGCACGGCCTTCGTATTCACGGTCATGCAGTTCTACCTACCAGCACCTTGTGTTTCGCACACGGCCCGACAGCTAGGATCGAACGCCAGCACATCCCCCCGTGCTTGATCTCATTCAGCGATTCGGGTGTGGCGCGGATCGCGCTAAGTAGTAATCGACGAAGCCGCGCGCCGTCACTGTCGGGAGCGCGAAGCCCGAGCAACCAATCAAGATGCGCCGTTACGGCCGTGGCGGCCTTGCGCGGCGACGGCAACCGGTCGATGGATCGTTTGAGATAGGCGACGGTCGCCTCGGCATCCGCAGGAGTATTAAATCTGATATGCAATCGTCGCTCTGACGCGCCATCTGTTGCTATGACATCCGAGAAACACTGTCTGCCGCCCTCGGTAATGGACACGACCCTGTATACGCCCTTCCTGGTCACCGAACCCTCAGCCCCGCAAGTTATTGTGGCAGGCGGTGCGCTGCTGTTGGCGTTGCATCCCGGCCTCTTCATCGGCCATTATTTTCCTACCACGAAACGATTATAGGCTGCGGTCCAGTCGGTCGCGATGGCCTGCTGCGCCTCCGCCAGCGGCACCCGGCCGGAACAGACCAGTTGGGCCAGCGGCGCCTTCAACTCGTCCTTCACATCGGCCGTTCGCGGTGACACGGGGCTCCGGCCATAAGTTGTGAAGATCGTAGGGCGCGCCACCCGGCCCCAGCGGGCACCAGGTGGCCCCCCTCGGATCGCAGCCTATAATCGTTTCGTGGTGGGGAGATAGATGGCCGACGAAGAAGCCGGGATCAGGGAGTGCCCGGCAAGCGAGCAGTTGAGAGGCAGCCCCGGTCAACTGATTGAACGTTCACCTTTGGCCTTGCCTGTGTTAGGGGCCGACGCTATGTCCCCCTATGCTACTTCAGTGGATAACGCGAGATCATGAGCACCACTGTTCAGGTCAGTTTCGGACCCACTTACGAGCCAACACTTTGGGACCTGCGCAAGCGTGTTGCAGCGGCGCGCAAGGCCGATGAAGAGCTGATCTTCATCACCGTTACTGCGCCTATCACCTCGGAGGTCATCGAGGTAGCGATCGAAAGCGGCTCCCTCTACCTCGTTGGCGTTCGGGCTGGTGACAAAACTTGGTGGGAGTTCGCGCCCCGACCGTCGCCAGGCGCAGCGAGCGAGCAGCGGCCGAGACTGCCGAACTCGCGCTGGATCATGGCGGGTGCCCTGAGGGCTTTTGACTCCTACCCAGGCTTGCGCCTGGACTGGACCACTAACCAAAAGTCCGGCGCAGTGGGTCAGATCGTCTATGCCGACAGACCAATCGAACTGCTGCGCTTCTTCCGCCGATGTGATGGCCAGCTAAACGGGTATGATTCGCGGTTATCTCTTTGCGTCCTCATCTTCAGCATCTGTGAAGCGATCCGATTTCGCTCAATCGAGAACACTTGCGCGCGCTGGATTCGTGCAACTGGCACTGACCCAGTGCTGCTCATCACCAAGGAGATGCTAGATGCTGCGCAGAACTGGCACGCCCGCTCCGACCCCAAGAAGGAAGACCCAGATATCTGGACTTGGCCGCCTGAGTTGCCCGATCTGATCGTCAGCTAGTCAGGCGGAGGTCTGCAGAACAGGAGGTCAGCATGACCGCAGGAGATTTCGCCGAGGCTGTTGACAAGCTGATCTCGGCCGCTCGCGAGGGCGGGTTGTGTCGCCAGGGCATCCGCGCGAGCACTAAATCTCACAGGCAATCGTTGCTCTGACGCGCCATCTGTTGCTACGACGACCGAGAAACACTCTCTGCCGCCCTCGGTAATGGACACGACTCTGTATACGTCCTTCCTGGTCACCGAACCCTCAGCCCCGCAAGCCGCTTCGGACTGATCGACGTGTAGATCGCTGTGCTGGTGATGCTCGCATGCCCCAGAAACGCCCGAGCCGATGCTTGTGCCACCCGTCAGTCCCGCGTACATCTCCTCGCCGTTCGGTCCGCGTGTGCTTACGAACCATCCCTAGGCGGGCACCTACCATCATGGCGTCGATCTACCGGCGCCGCCGGGCGCGTCGATCGTGGCAACGGCGCCCGGCAAGGTGATCCGCATCCAGAAGAAGGGGTCAGGGGGACTTGAAATCCTGGTGCAGCACGATGGCTTCGTCGCGATCTATAGCCACCTGGCCATGGCCGTCCCATCGTTTGCTCAAGGCAAAGAACGTCGCTGCGGGCGAGAAACTCGGTGTTGTTGGAAGAAATGGAGTAACTGTCGGCACGCATGTATATTTTGAGATGGACTTCGCTGGCAAGCCAGTCGATCCAGCACCGTACTTGAGAGCACCCCTGGAGTACCCCGATGCGATGGTGAGGTTCATCAAGCGTCAAATGACAGACCGGATACAGAAGGCAAGATTATCGGAGGGCGGAAGTACTATCTGATTTTTCCGCCAGGGGAGTGATCACGGTGGCGCCACATTAGAGCCGCTCTATCGATCGGCGATGGCAGAATCGATCGTGGTCGAACAGTTGCCTGGATGCCGACTGTCATCGTGACATCGGCGAGGCGATCAAGACGCAGGCCAGCACCCATCAAGCCGATGGAGTTCCAGGTTCGCCCAAATCCCACCAGATGCCGGTGAAGGCCATTATTCCTTCGCGTGCCGGGGCCACCAGCAAATGCTCGTCCGGTCCGTGTTGCTTGCAGCCATTGTAGCTGTGCGGTATCCAGACCAGCGGAACACCGAGATAGTCCACGAAAACATCGCCCGGAAGGCCGCCCGAGGAGTTTGGGATCACCTGCACCCGCTTGCCCAGCGACTTTTCCATACTGCGAACAGTCCAGCCGACCCACGGGTGCTTGGGATCGGTGCGGCTTGCGGGCATCCGCACCGAACCGTTCTCGATGAGTACATCTGGAAATCCTTGTTCGTCCAGGTGTTGACGCAATGCCAGTTCAAACTCGGCAGGATCGCTATCCACGGTGTAACGAATTTGGCAGTGCGCCGTCGCCTTGGGGGAAACAGCATTGACCGGGTTCTCCGGTCGGCCCGAGAGCATCGACAACACGATAAAGCTGTTCCAGCCGTAGATTTTCTCGGCAGAGGTAAGGCCGGGTTCACCCCAGTCAGGGTCGATATTAGCGGCTTCGCCGCCACCACCGACCGGGCAGCCGTCGAGTACCCGCTCGCACGGCCGCCGGTACGCCATTCGGCGGTAGCCAATCTCGCACCAGGATTTTCCCCCGTCGGTCGATAATGGCGCCAAGCGCGTGGCTGAGGACTACGGCGGGATCGGTCGTCAGGCCGCCCCAATGGCCGGAATGGACGCCGCCAGGGCGCAGGTTCACCACGAGGTCAAAATTGAATATGCCGCGCGTGCCGGTCGCAATCGTGGGCACCTCGGGCATCACGCGCGGGCCGTCGCTGGCGATTAGCACGTCAGCAACCAACCGATCGGCCTGTTCGGCGACAAATTGGCGCAGGCCAGTCGATCCGCGTTCCTCGCTGGTTTCGAGCACCAATTTCAAGTTGAAGCCCAGGGAGCCGCCGCGTTCGGCAAGGACAGCTTCGAGGGCGGCGAGGTTCAGCGCATGCTGACCTTTATTGTCGGCGGACCCTCGGCCCTACCAGCGGTCACCTTCCTCTGTCAGCGTCCAAGGCGACAACCCCGCTCGCCATTGATCGTCGAGGCCACGCACGGTGTCACCATGTCCATACGATAGGATTGTCGGTCGGTCCGGTCCCTCCAGCCGATCAGCAAACAGGATCGGGCCGAAGCCTCTGATCGGGTTGGGGTGGATTTCGACGGCGAAGCCCATCCGCTCCAGCCACGGCCGGATGGCGTCGGCCAGATACCGCTGGACGTCGGCTTCGTGTCCAAGGTCCTGGGACGTGCTGGGGATTGCGACGAGTTCCGCCAGATGATCGCGGAAACCGTCGGAGTCGAAATGGGTCAATGCACGCGCCAGGGCGCCGTCCCTCGATGCCATGTCACGTTCCCTTTGCTGATGCACCTACGGTGCCAGACACCCGCTCTCCCGCAAACCCGGCTCGGGGTTAGGTCACACAGCAGAATTTCTGGTAAGCGTCGTCTGGTCATCGTTGGCGGACGGGTGGGACTGTCGCTGGGGCCAGCCGGTCCGGAATGATTCACTGGGCGTTCAGCAATCACCGCATGTGCGATGGATCGACGAGACCCCGTTAGTATGAAGAACAACCTTCGTCACGGCTTGCTCGCTCGGTGTAATTTGTTCCATCACACCCTCAGCATGATCGACGCTATGGGATAGCCGGTCAATCAGCGCTCGCTGAACAGCACGCCGCCCTTCGCCTTGTTGTCGCGAGAGGTCTCGATGATCTCGACCAGCACCGCATCCGCTCCGACGCCGAAATTCTTCACCACAGCGTCGGTGATGTCCTTGATCAGCGCACGCTTCTGCTCCTTTGAGCGGCCCTCGATGGCGTGGACGTAAACTTCTGGCATGGCTTTGCTCCCTCTTGCTTGGCGTAGTGTGTCACGTCGAGTCTGCGCGACCGAGCGCCGTGTGTCTAATGCGACCCCGTGCCTGATAGGCCGCGATGGTGAAGCCTGCCAGTCGGGCCACGTGGAGGAAGGAAAGCATGTGGCAGCTCGACAGGGCGGCAACCAACATTTCCTCGGGGTCAACGGCTTCTTTCACCGCCCACTTGAACGTGCGGTGACGCCGATGCCGGAACGACCGACCCACCGTCAAAGCTCAAGGTGTGGCCACGGCTATACCGGCCTTGAGAGAAGTCGTCTCCGCTTGCCAACTTCCAGGCGATGTCGGCAGTGTAGGTTGCCATCGTTTCCTCACTTTCTCGACGCCAAACTCAGCACATGGTGATCCATGGTGGTAGGCTGGCTGATCCCGCCTCGGGCGTTGATTACCGGTCTCTCTGGGGCCTGCTCGGCGCAGCAGACAGTCAGTTCCCGAACCAGGGCACCAACGGCGTAGTTTGCACAGTGGACCAAAGCCATACTGTGTGACAGGTTGGTGCAGATCGACGCCAGGATCGTTCGCTACGCCCGGTCGAGCTAATCTGCACTGCCGATGAAGCCGGGATGAACATACCGAGGCTAGCAAAGGTGGGCTTCTGGCGGATGTCAAAGAAACGATCAGAGGGAGGTGGGCTATGGTAGGAGGTCTGCAAGTAACTACGGCCGATAGTAAGTACATCTGGGTCGAGGATGCGGAGATCGCAGCGTTCCAGGCGAACTTACGTGGCAGGGTGCTTCGTGACGGCGACGCTGG
Source organism: uncultured Pseudomonadota bacterium (assembly GCA_963832865.1). Lineage (GTDB taxonomy): Bacteria > Pseudomonadota > Alphaproteobacteria > Acetobacterales > Acetobacteraceae > Rhodopila. The sequence goes on along the minus strand of CAWHWH010000016.1, from coordinate 45,035 downwards.
CTACGACGACGCCCGCAAGATCTGGAACGGCATGATAGACAGAAGACCGGCGCTGATCGCTCGCTGCGCGGGCGTTGCCGATGTCATGGCCGCTGTGAACTTTGCCCGCGTCAATGACCTGCGACTGTCCGTCCGGGGTGGTGGTCACAACATCACCGGCAATGCGGTTTGCGATGGTGGGCTGATGATCGACCTATCGCCAATGAAGGGGTTGAGAGTCGATCCAATAAAACGCACGGCCAGCGCCCAGGCGGGCCTCACCTGGGGTGAGTACAACCGCGAAACGCAGGCATTCGGTCTGGCTAGCACTGGCGGGGTCGTCTCGACAACGGGCATCGCCGGACTGACCTTGGGAGGCGGCCTCGGCTGGCTCATGGGGAAGCACGGTCTCAGTTGCGACAATCTACTTTCGGCAGACGTCGTCACCGCTGACGGAAAGTTTTTGACCGCCAATGCGACTGAATATCCAGACCTGTTCTGGGGCCTCCGAGGTGGTGGTGGGAATTTCGGCATCGTCACTTCGTTCGAATATCGGCTCCATCCGGTTGGCCCTGTTCTGGCGGGAATGGTCATTTATCCGATGACCAAAGCCAAAGAAGTGCTGCGTTTTTATCGCAATTACGCGCGTACTTGCCCCGACGAGCTGACCGCTTTTGCTGCGATGATGACCTCGCCTGAGGGTGCCCCTGTAGTTGCCATCGTCGTAGGGTATATTGGGCCGCTTGCGGAGGGGGAACGGCTGGTCGCACCAGTCCGCAAGTTTGGGTCACCCCTCGCCGATACGATTGGTCCGATGTCGTACGTGCAACTGAACACCATGCTCGACGCTGCTTTTCCATATGGCGGCGTGCAGCGATATTGGAAGTCGAGCTTCTTGAAGTATCTCGGGGACGATGTCCTGGGTATCCTAGTAGACCGGGCCGCCACTATGCCATCCCCGATGTCGCTGGTCGGGTTTTTTCATGTCCACGGCGCCGCAAGCCGAGTAGACCGGAACGAGACCGCCTTCGGGCTTCGCGATGACCAATGGGATTATGACATCGTCTCGCAGTGGCACGATGTTGGGGAGTCCGCTCGTCATATCCAATGGACCCGTGATTTCTGGACGGCAGTAGAGCCCTTCGCGACCGGCGAGGTCTATGTCAACCACCTGGATGCAGAGGAAGGGACCCGGATCAAGGCCGCCTATAGCGACAACTACGGGCGTCTCGTCGCTCTGAAAAACAAGTATGACCCAACCAACCTGTTTCGGCTGAACCAGAACATCAAACCCGTGCTGCAAGGGTAGAGCGCCTACCGAAACGTGATCTGTCATAACCGGGCTATGCAACAATCAGGGGATGAGCAAGGGGATCAGGGAATGATTACGAGACGCTCTACGCTTGCCGCAGCAGTCGGCCTGCCGATGGTCGGTTTCCGAGCACTCGCCGCCGAGACTCCGGGGGTAAGCACGACCGAAATCAGGATAGGCAACACTGTTCCCTATAGCGGACCGGCCTCCGCTTATAGCTCGGTTGGCAAGGCTGACGCCGCGTTCTTTCAATGGTTGAACGATCAAGGCGGCATTGCCGGACGCAAAATCAATTTCATCTCGCTCGACGACGCCTATACGCCACCCCGGACGGTCGAGCAGACCCGGCGCCTCGTCGAAGACGACCAAGTCGCGTTTGTGTTCAACGCGCTTGGCACGCCGACCAATTCGGCGGTCCATCGCTACCTCAATCAAAAAAAGGTGCCGCAACTGTTTGTCAGCACCGGGGCCGACAAATGGGCTGATCCACAGCATTTTCCTTGGACTATTGGTTATCTGCCGAGCTACCGCATCGAAGCTCAAATCTATCTGAAATACATGTTGAAGGAGAACCCTAACACGAAGCTCGCGGTACTTTATCAAAACGACGACTTTGGCAAGGATTACCTGAGCGGTCTGCGGGACGCGCTCGGCGCCGAATGGGACAAGCACGTCGTCAAGATTGCCAGCTACGAGGTAACCGATCCAACGGTCAATTCGCCGCTAACCGAGTTGCGCGCATCCGGCGCAGATACGCTGCTGGTAGCGGCCGTGCCGAAATTTGCCGCACAAGCGATCCGCAAAGTGTCCGATATGGCCTGGAAGCCCACGTTCTTCATGACCAACGTTTCCATTTCGGTGGGCTCGGTTCTGCAACCTGCGGGACCAGAGAAGGCCGTAGGCATGATTTCTGGGCTATTCTGCAAGGACGCAATCGACCCGGCCTGGGATAGCGACGCCGGGATGCAGCAGTACCGGGCCTTTATGGCTAAGTACCTGCCATCAGCCGACATCAGCGACGGGTTCTATGTCTGGGGATACGGGGCCAGCTATCTGCTGTGGAAGGTGCTGGAGCAATGCGACGGCGATTTCTCACGGGAAAACGTCATGAAGCAAGCAACCAACGTGAAAAATCTAGAAGTGCCTGTTCTTCTCCCCGGCATCCGGGTGAATACCTCTCCAACTGATTACCATACGGTTCGTGCACTACAACTCGCCCGATGGAACGGTAGTAGCTGGATGCGCTTCGGTGAGGTCATCGAAGCGACATCATGATTTTGCGCCGGGTTGACCGCTTATGCGCCGCCCAACCTGTGGCCACCGACGTGACGACACGGCGCCGGTGCCGCAGGCGCACATCTCGCCCATCACAACATCGTCGGTGCGGTTGGCGGCTGTATCGCGGGACATGAACTGCACAAGCATCAGCAGCTATAAGAAGATCAGCGGCAAAGCGAAACGAACCGTGTCGCCCCGGCGAAACTGGATGGCGCCGCAGTGGGTGCTGGACGCGGGTGCGGATTGATCACCGGTCACCGGAAGGCGTTCAACAATCGCCACACGCGTGACGGATCGACGAATGTTAGGATGCCACCGTCACTTGCGTCTTCACCGAGTTCGCAATGAAGCAGACTTCGTGAGCTTCATGATGCAGGTGATCCAGCTTCGCCTTTCCGGGAGCCTCGCCGATCCATTCGATCTGGGGATGAAGGACAACCGTCGTGATGGCTTGCTTGCCCGGCGCAATTTCTTCCATCGTTCCCTCCGCATGGTCGCGATAGGCAGCGACGGTGAAGCTCGCCAATCGGGCCACACATCGCGAGTGTTCAGCGATAGCGGGCCGTCGGGCACATTTCTGGACAGAGGCCAGCGTAGGTTCGATTTCAGAGCCGGGAGTCGAAGCACCGCAATGAACGACCTAGCGAGGGTAAGATGACCAACGTTTTGACCAACGCATGCGTCTAGCGGGCTGATATTCCTTGTAATTCAGTTGGTTATGGACCACCTGCGGATGTCTCTCCGCCAGCGACCATCCCGAAGTCGTTGATTTTACTCAGGTTTCTTTTCTTCTGCTTAGGTCTATCCCCAAAGCTACCCCCAAGGTCATCATGAACCTCTTCGTTGGGTGCACCCTGGCACTCTCGCCGCCCGACCCTCGCGCGTGCCTCGCCCCGACCAAGGCTTATGCGACATTCAAGGCGGATTGGATAACCAACTAGACCAGTGGAACCGAGCCAACGGAACAGCGACCATGAGGTAGTCCTCACGCCCTTTATGAGGGATGTGCGATTTGTCCGACGACCGCCCCCGGTTGCGAGATGACGCAGTTGGCACATCGGCCAATCTTATGGGACAGTTCGACTGAACGGGCTGAGATGAAAGACGGATCACGCCGGGCTCGCGAGAATGTGCGCACAATTGCACCAAAAGCCAACTAGCTGTCCGATCCCGACAGAGGCATCCCATGCGGTCGGGTGAATCGCGACCCACAAAATCGGAGACTGGTGGTTGAAGGGCGGGACGCCCGGACATCGACAGGCTCTTCTCCTCTCGCATCGAGTGCAAAAGTGTGAGGTGGTCCCCGAAAACTGGACAGGTGGCTAAGAGAGAGTCTCCCTTTGGAACGGCGGGTTGGCCGGAGGTGAGACATGGCAAATGACGGAAGAAGCACAGTCCTGAGTTCAAGGCGAAGGTCGCTCTTGCCGCGGTCCGGGAGGAAGGCACCGTGGCCGAGCTTTCGAGCCGGTTCGGCGTTCACGCCAGCCAGATCCATGCCTGGAAGAAGACGTTGCTGGATGGGACGGCGGCCTTATTCGCGCAGAACAAGGCCGCGGCCAATGGAGGCGAAGCGGCGGCCGAGGCTCAGATGGCGCCGTTATATGAGAAGATCGGCCAGCTGACGGTGGAGCGGGATTTTTTTCGCAAAAGGTCTGGACCATGAGTGCGCCAGAGCGGCGGACGATGGTGGACTGGGATGACCCGGCTCTGCCGGTCGTGGCGCAGTGCCGGCTGCTCAAGATTGCGCGCTCGACGTTGTATTACCGGCCGGTGGCGGTTGACCCCGACGATCTGGCGCTGATGCGGCGGATAGACGAGCTGTATCTGGCCTCGCCGTTCTACGGATCGCGCCGAATGGTTGCGGTGCTACGGCGCGAAGGTCTGGTGGTGAACCGCAAACGGGTGCGGCGGCTGATGCGGCTGATGGGTCTGGAGGCGATCTATCAAAAGCCGAACACCAGTCAGGGCCATCCGGATCACAAGGTGTATCCCTACCTGCTGCGAGGTCTGAGCATCGAGCGGGCGAACCAAGTGTGGTGCGCGGACATTACCTATATTCCGATGGCGCGAGGGTTTGTTTACCTGGTCGCGGTGATGGATTGGTTCAGCCGGCGGGTTCTGTCGTGGCGTCTGTCAATCACCATGGAGGCGGACTTCTGCGTTGAGGCGGTTCAGGAAGCGCTGGCCGCACATGGGCGGCCGGAGATTTTCAACACCGATCAGGGGGTGCAGTTCACCAGTGCCGGGTTCGTCGATGAACTGGAGGCCGCGGGGGTGCGGATCAGCATGGATGGTAAGGGCCGGTTTCTCGACAACATCTTCATTGAGCGGCTGTGGCGCAGCCTGAAATACGAAGAGGTGTTCACCAAGGCGTATGGCTCGGTGATCGAGGCGCGTCGGGGAATTGGCGGGTGGCTGTCGTTCTACAACGACGAGCGACCGCATCAGGCTCTGGGTTACCAGACGCCACGTTCAGTGTTCGTCGGCGAAGCCTGTGAGCATGTGGATAACACCTGCGCATCGCTACGCGCTGCTGCTGCGTTACCCACATGCTCACAGGCACAACATCAAAAAGAAAAAGAAGTATTAATGTATTGACTTCTGTAGAATGGGATCTATACTTGCCGGCTGACGGCCCCTCAGGACCGGGAGGGACACTGGAAACACGGCGGGGCTCTCTCTTAAGTCACCCCGATTTCTGTCCAACCGATGGGGTCCACCTCAGTGGGTCGTCCCTACCGCCTCTGGCCGTCAGCCTTTTTCTGCCGCGCCAGGAAAGCGGAAACCCTGGATATGAATACCCGCTCGTGGGCCTCCATCGCGGCATAAAGGTCCGTTATAAGTCGTTCATACGTCTTGTGATGCATTCCCTTCGGCCGATCAGGCGGGGATTGTTGGTAATGGTCGTATTCGCCGCCGAGCTTGCTGTAGAGCCGCCGCTGTCTGGCGTGCGTCCGGTCGATCTTTGCGTCTCGTTGGCTTCGGTAGGCAAGCCGATAGGTTTGCCTCGCCGCAAAAACCGTTGCGCCCGGGCGGGAGGTAGAGCTTCGCGACGCGCTGGCCAGATATCGGGCATACCCACCACCATCTCATCCCACCGTAGTGGCAGGGTGAGGCTTCGATCTGTACCCGGTAGTCCTTTAGTTGGCCGTCATCAATGTAGCGGAGCCGCGCCCAAGCATGTTCCTGGCTCACCAATGACGCTTCAAAGTCTATGGAGGCGATCTTCTCCCCGGACTGCGCGTCGCTCCACGTCAGCGTCCGTGAGATGTGATGAGCTGCCGGTGCGCGCGCCTTTCCCGATGTTCAGCTTGGCCTGGCCAGACCATCAAGCAGAGCCGGTGTCCCGTTGGAGGGTTCGTGCCGCAGCAAGACCCATTGTCCAATATGAAAGACTTCAACGCCGCAGCTCGCAGCCAGCCGAGGCGCCGACGCCCGCGTCGTCAGCAGGTAACTGGATACCCGGGAGAGGCATGCCAGAACCGCAGCCCAGCGCGAACAAGGCCTGACGCAATTTTATCCGACGATACCACACGATTAGCTCGCGGTCGTTCGAGGGAGCGAATTTCCATGTTACCAGCGTTGGACGGCCGGTGCGGCGCTCGAAGTCGAGCAACTGCATGTCGATCTCCGGGTCTATCAGTACGACAGCGCCCGGGGCAATCACGCGCCCTACGTCTTGGAATAGCGCCTGTTTCTGGTGTTCAAGCGCTTCATGCGCTGGGATTTCCTGCACTAACCGGCCCCCTTGGATAAAGAGAAAGGCCGGGCCAATCAGGGCCAGGAGTGACGCACGCAAGATCCATGTGCGGCCGCCAAGCATCGCTGCCCCGACAGCCAGCACCAGCAATAGCCACAGCAGCAGAACCAGCGATGATGGACGGAACAGATAGAACTTACCGAGCACTCCGCTGTTCCGGTCGATGAATTTTGGACCTAGAATAAGGAATAGGTACGCCAGAAGGCCAGCAAGCCAAAGTGCCATCATCCGCAGCAAGCGGGTCTCGCCGCGCTTGGCAACCCACAGGCAAGCCAACAGCATCGGAAAGGCCATGACGTAGCCGGGCAACCAGTTGTCGCGGAAATACCCCCAGGACAGAAACGGCGACTGATGATGCGGCTCGCGGATGATCGAATATATAACGTCCGGCGACGGCACGTCGGTTGCCTGCTTGATGCTGGCATCCGAAAATCGCGACCAGACGATAACCCCGAGCAACGGCATCACAGCAATCGCGAATAGCGCGGTCGCCGATGCCACAGGGCGCAAGTCGCGTGGTCTCTCCAGAACCCGCAATGCCATCGCGGCCAAACACCAGAAGCCGCCGACGAGAAAATGGAAGTAGGTCGCTGACGCGAATAAAAGAGCAGCAACGGTCACTCGCTCGCGGGTAAGGACGATCCTTAACGCAGCCAGCACCAGAACATACGCGACCACCTTGGCTTCATAGCCGTTAAACAGCCACTCGCCGCCGATGATGTCCTGACCGATTAGTGCCGTGGCCATGACCGCAAGCGCTGCATCCAGCGCCGTTAATCCAAACACCCGGAACAAAGCCGACAAGGTAAGCGTGTAGCCAGCAATCGCGAGCACGCGCGTTAGTACCTGCGCGGGCACATAGCCAACAGTCGAAACGAGGGAGCCGAGGGTCACATCGCTCAGCATCCGGTGCTTAGACGCATCGAATATAGCGGTTGTTCCTGGCCATGCGATGCCATCGACAAATCGCTTGGCGAGCGCGAAGTAATTCTCCTCGTTCTCAGAGAGCATGCCGTTGGGTGGGATTAGCAAACCCAAGGCCAAGACCAGAACGCTGATCCCGGCAAAGTTCGCAAAGCGCGCGCTTCGGCAGAGCGAAACGCTCCGATCTCCTCCAGAATGGGCCATAGAAGCGGCCTACGCCAAGGCCGTCCGAGCAGTCAATATGTTGTGGATCGCAATGAGGCGATGGAAAGCTCCGGCTCGATCACACTGGGACAGGTTGCTGAGCACATCGCGGTGCTGGCCGTGGCCTGTAGCCGGTGCGAGTGGGCAGGGCGATATAGTATGGACACTCTGATCGCCCGCCACGGGGAAGGCTTCGGCATTCCGAAGCTGCTGCGCCTGCCTAGAGCGCGCATCCGTTAGCCCTGACTTGTGCGGCGTTCATTGCCCGGAGTTGCCCGTGTTCTTTCTGGGCAAGGAGGACTGATCCGGCGGCCTCCAGGCCGCGCAACCAATCAGAATGCGCTGGTGCGGTCCTGGCGGACGGTCGCCATCATCGCGCGGGGCCGCGACCGGCCAATAGACCGTTTGAGATAAGCGACTGTCGCCTTGGGCGGCGGTAGGTGACGATGGTCACCAACTCATTCCCCAGGCGTTGAAGCCTTGTTGTCGCGCCAGTGCGCGGCACAAGGACGAAAATGTAATGATGAACAGGACGTGGGCTTTTGCCTTAGCGCTCGCCCTGACGGGGGCGCCAATTTCATCGATGGCGACGACATTTCGCTGGAAGCATTCGAAAAGCGGGGAAGTAAGGACGTTCAGGGGGTCCGCTTCTGCTGAGCGATCTGCTCTAAGCAGAGACTCGTGGGTTGGCCAACGGAACGGTCATGCGTTCGCGGTTAAGGTCGCTGACGGCGGTGTGAATGGCGTCGTTGAGTTCGACGACGTCAGTGAAGGTCTTGTGGGCCAACTGATACGCCTTCAAATCGTGCCAGACGACCTCGATGTCGTTCAATTCAGGGGCGTATTTTGGCAGCCATTCGACCGTGAGCCAGTGTGCGCGAGCGGCCAGGGCGGCGCGTGACAGTTTGCTGACGTGGATCGGCCCATTGTCTTCGACCAACACGACGGGCTTGCCCGCCCGCCCGGGCATCGGACCATAAAGCGCATCGATTTGCGCGAGATGCGCCACGAAGTCGCTGCTGCGCTTGGTCGGACTGGTATGCACAATCAGTTCATGTGTGACATGATTAAGCGAGCCCAGGATCGCCACCTTCTTAGCTTGGCCTGGTGCCGGCACGCGCAGGTCAGCGCCGGATTTTGCCCACGCCCTGGCCAGATAGGGATGCGTCAACGCCTCGCTCTCATCGCCATAAAGCAGAACGATGTCGCCGGCCGCGGCCTGCTGCTCGCGCAATTGCAGACGCAAACCGATCCGATCGACCTCGCTGGCGACTTGCCGCCCTTTCAGTGTGTGCCGCGGCCGCCGGTAACGGAACTTTTTTTTCGCAACGCCTTGGACAGTTGCGAGCGGCTGATGCGCACGCCCTCGCGCGTCTCGATCTCCGCACGCAGGCGCGCGATCGTCCAGTTCGGCCGGTTGGCCACAGGCTCTTCCAGTAACGGTGTAACCACGCGCAAGGCCGTTTCACTTTTTACCGGCGACGGCCCCGGCGCGACGCTCGCTTTCAAGGTATCGATGCCACCGCGGCTAAAATCGCTGCGCCACAGCCGGACCGTGTCTTCCCGCACGCTGAACGCCTCAGCGATGCGTGGACTGTCCAACCTGAAAGCGTCAGCAGGATGGCGCGTGCTCTATCCGCCTCGCCGCGATCACGTGAGCCAGCCAGAGCCGCTAAAGCCGAGCGTTGGTCCTCGCTCGCCGAAACAGGAGACTTGCCGCTCATGCCACGCCCTTACGAATCGATGCCGATAGCGAATCGTACACCAATCCGTTGGTCAAGCTCGCGGAGTCTGCTTAGTAGGCGCTGCGGTAGCCATACCCAGGGGGCTGGTGTAGCCATAAGTAGGCCGCTCCGGTGTCGTGGCGGCGCCACCAATCGCTCCGAGGGCGCCACCGATGGCAGCGCCAGTGCCGGCGTGACCGCCTGCCAAGCCGCCTACAGCCGCTCCGGTGCCCGCCCCGATTGCCCCGCCACCGAGTGCCCGCTGGCCGGGGCTGTAGGGGTCGCAGGCGGTCAGGCTGAGGACAGCTAAGATCGCTAAGAAAATTCGCATGAGGGTTCTCCGTTCATGGGGAGAACGCGCAACGCCATACCGGTAGCGCCGTCGCGGGATCGAGGCTTTGTTAATGTCTACGCTTTGTTCTAATGGTTTCGAGTTATACTGGTCCTCAAAAATGATACAGGCTGAGTAGCCACCCGATTAAAATGTCTCGCTTAGCCGGCCATCGGGCACAAAGGGTAAAGGGGAGAATCTGCGAAGCTGAAATTGGGGAGTTCACGTATGCGTGCGTCCGTGTTGCTGCTGTCCTTGGCCCTCGGAGTGCCAGCATGCATGGGCTATAAGGGCGCCGACGCGCCACCTCCTGACTGGATCGCGGTGCCTCCCGGGATAGCAGATCGCCTGTTTCTCGATCGGGTCCGCGCTACGTTGCCGTGTGCGGCGGCGGAGGAATGGGCGGGGTGGTCGATCTGAATCCTTTCCAAGGCTAATGGGGCAGTGAACCGCAAAGCGTCTATGACGAATTGCGCGATCTGAAAGACCAAATCGAGCCGCTGTCGTCTTTAGAGCGTCCCCGTGGAATTCGCTAAAGAAGCCGGCAAGTTCCTCGCCGGACTTCGCCAACATCGCCTCCGCCGCCCCACACCATGGGACTCGGCCGCGTTCACCTTCGCCCCAGGCGGGCAACTTCGCCGAGCAGGATGGCGCCCTTTGCTCAAACTCCTGTCTTTACACGATGAAGGTTGCCAGGCGGTTTTGTTTGCAGCACGGGTTGTCTTGGTGGCCGGCGCTTTAACCTTGATGATGATAGCCCCGACACTTTCTCCGTAACTTTCCCGGTGATTTCGACCTTCTGGGCGCCGGCAATCGCCTGACGGGAAATCAAGAAGACGGTGACACTATCGCGACGACACCGTGCGCCCGTCGGGCTCGCCCGGTTCACTGCAGGGGCATCAGAAGCGTTGCCACAGTATCGCTTCCCTATCTTCATGATGGACTTCGTAGTGCCCGGCCCAGTCGCGATGCTACCGGTTGCCGGGCTGCACATCGCCCGCCGGGACGCCGCTGTGAAAAGCAGGCTAGCCATTTGCGGTTTAGCCCGACCAGTGGTCTCGGCACAGGAGTAGAGGATCGGCAGCCCAGAAAAGTTCGCGAGATTGCAGAAACCCTGGACCCTGTGGAGTTGAGAGGCGCCGCGCATAAGATTGCTTGGGCGCGAATGAATGGCAGCATTGATGCGGCGAACCCGTTTGTGGTGGCAGACCTGTACCGGCGCACACCAGGGGACGGCACCAATAGGTCTTCGCGCCACCGGTAACACGTCGCCCCGAGGCCGGACCGCCAGCGCCATCGAGGCGTAGTTCATCGCGCGCGGTCGCATTTCGGTACACGCAAGTGGGGAATCGGATCAACTGGCTTTCCGGCGATAAGCATTCTAGGAACGGCGGCGATACTGACAGCGCCGAGCGCCCATGCCTGCCTCAAGCTGAACGAACCATGATCGACGCCGCTCAGGAAGCCGTCTAGTCGGACGGTTCTGGGCGATATATAAACGCTGCGACTTCCAAAGGGCCGTCAAGGCAATGATCTTGGCGGCGATCCCCGACGGGGAAGAAGCGAAGTCAAGACGTTGAGCGTAGGCGGGTCGTATCAGCGTCGTAACCGAATTGGAACTCGCGCGCGCACCAGGTTTGCTGCATCGCATTCTTGTATGTCAGTCTTTCCTGAATGATAGACCATGGGAGCGAAAGTTATGCAGGTGGCGGTGATTACGGGCAGCAACGGCCTGATCGGTCAGGCCACATGTCGGAAGCTGGCGCAATCCGGATTCTTGGCGGTGGGCATCGACATCGGGGCAGAGAGCAAGGGAAACTGGCCCCATTATCAGTGCGATCTGACCGATCTCGACCGGATGGGCGAAACGCTCGCGTCAATCGAGAAAGATCATGGCTTGATCCGTGTCCTATACAACAACGCTGGGGTTTTTCATCCCGAGAGTGACTGGTTGGACGTGCCGCCGAATCAGTACGACGACACGATGGCGGCAAATGTCCGAGTGCCGTTCTTCGCGTCGCAATGGGTGGCAAAACGCCTCATCGCCGCCGGTCAAGGCGGATCGATCGTTACCACCGCCTCGATGGCCGGCGTGAACGGCAGCGGCGTGGTCGAATACGGCGCCTCGAAGGCCGCCGTCATCAACATGACCAAGAGCCTCGGGCGCCGCCTGGGTAAACACGGCATTCGTGTCAACGCCGTCGCACCCGGTCTTATCAACACGGCCATGGGCGCGCGGGCTCCGGAGATATTGAAGCAGCAGGCATTGGCCAGGGCATTGGGCCGGGTCGGTGAGCCTGAGGAAGTCGCGTCGGTCGTGCACTTCCTGGTTAGCGACGCGGCCAGCTTCGTGACCTGCACGACGATTGAGGTGAGCGGCGGGGCCTAATCTGGTTTCGCGTTGTGGTCTTGGTTCACCCATTATCAAACGATACGCCGGGCGACGAAATAGGCCGTCGGATAGGTCCGAGGGATGGCCCTCAGGTCATCGTTTCGGTTCAGACCTGATCGCCGGTCCTCGCTATGTCGGGATCGCGCCGCCCATCGTCGTCCGGCGGCGCCGCAGTTCCTGATCCACTTCACCACAGTCGGGCAAGGTGCGCCCTTCGGCTGCCGACGGCAGGTAAAGCACCGCCTCCAGCGCCGTCTTGACAACACATCGGCGGCAAGCGTTCGAGCGCCATCGAGGAGATGAAGTTCGCCCGCGAGGAACTCGGCATGACCGGCATCTTCGTCCGCCCCAATCCGTACAACAACAAGATGATCCACCACCCGGACTACGCCCGGTTCTGGACGGCAGTCGAAGATCTCGACATGGCGGTGGGCTTCCACGAAGGCGGCAATTCCGGCATGGACCAGGTCGGCATGGACCGGTTCGAAACGCGCGGCGCGCGCCATATCGTCACCCACACGATGGAAATGATGATGGCGTGCCTCGGCATGATCTGGGGTGGCGTGATCGACAAGCACCAGAAACTGCGCGTCGGGTTCCTGGAATCAGGCGGCGGTTGGATCGTGCCCTGGCTGGAACGGATGGACCGGCATTTCGATGACCAGGGTTTCAATGACTCCGGGCTGTCGATGCGGTCAAGCGAGATTTTCCAGCGCAATTGCTGGATTTCATTTGAGCCGGTGGAAGGCAGCCTGCGTGTGCTGGCCGACTATATCGGCCCGCACAAGATCCTCTGGGCTACCGACTATCCGCATCCAGACGGCTTCTTCCCGGGCGCGCCGGAGATGGTACGCCAAAAACTCACCGGCTTGTCCGAGAACACGCGCCAGCAAGTGATGGCCGGTGGCGCCATGGGGTTCTACAACCTGCACTGATTGCCGAGGCCTCGCGATGCGGTCGCCGCGTAAGCGGCACGTGCTATGACCCAACTTTCCCACCAGACGAAAAAATATGACTTGAAATCAAAGCATTGTGGGGCGCAGAGCGATTTAGGCACCACACGTGCCAAGGTGGTGGAAGCTCTGACTGAAGTGCGCCGAGCGAAAATCGATGGTCCAGCCTTGATTTTCGACGACCAACTGTGCGAACTGCATTCCTCGAACACCGACGCCAGCACATCAGCGTCGAGCCGGTCAATGCCAAATGTCCTCGGAAAGGGCAGTGATTTTTAGCACCACAAATCGACATTGGCCCCGGAACCCCGCAGTTTTCTGGGGCATTCCGGGTGTCGGATGCGTAACGGTGGGAAAGTTGGGTATGACGATTCCGGCTCCGGCGGCAGTGCCGGAGCCGGTGTCTTATGCAGTCAGGCAAACCACTCAGAGAGGGCGCGCAGCACCGCGTCGTCGATCTCAAGGCAATCGCGCATCCCAGGCGCCCATGGCGTCCTAGTTACCCGCCACGCCTTCGACAAGCCGACAGCCGCAGGGAGGCGACGCGCGCGGGGCTTCTTCGCCGTTTCCGGCCGGCGGCCTCACGCCGCCGACGACCACTGCACAATACGAGCGTGAAGCGACTGGGTCTGCGTTAGTGCAGGCGCGCCCAGGTAGTTCCTCGAGATCTGATCCGCGCCCATCATGTCGTCGGCATGGCGCACCCGCTTGCGGCCCTGGTAGCGCAGTGCGAACGATAGGGCGTCGCCTGATGCAGGAACACGGCCCCGACATGTCGGTCCCCGAGCTGCTGCGCTTGTTCTCCCACTTCGCCCGAGCGCAATGTCCGGCAGAGCTCTGGAATAACGCCACACTCCGGGCTGGATATGCGATTTGACTAGCTTAAGTTGACGCCGTCTCCCGTCAACGGACCGGTCGAACGTGCTGAAGGCGTTGAATGGCCCTCTGCACTGAAGGAATACCGACCCTGACCTGTGCCTACCGGCCTAGAACGGGAACGCTTGCCGCGCCATATGAGGCGGAGTTGGCCGGGCCGGTAGAACTCCCGGCCCCGGAGACCATTTTGGCCACCCTACTGCCCGCTCCACTCGCCTGCTGCCGGTGGGAGCTTGAACAGCGTCATATGAGACCCCCCTCGAACTTCGCTCTGCGGATCATCGTCGAGGAAGACCCCAAGTTGGTTCGGACCCTCAACGCCCACTATGCCGGCGCAGCGGCTGATGGCGGGCTGGAAGCCGTCGAGAAAGATGCGCTGCTCGATGTCCTTGCCCGGCACTTCACCGGACGACCGTGGCCGCGCTCCTGCGACATGGCTTCCACCCGGCGGTTCATGGCGGACCTCCAGAACGCCATGATCGCCACTCGATGGAGCGTCGATCCGTTGGCAATTGCCTGATGCTGGAGCACAGGCAGCATGTGGGAGTGGTGTGGCGAGCCATCTTGGTGCCAGTGCTGCCCAGGCGCCATGAGCCGAGTGGGGTAGCTTGGCGCGCGCCCGTGTCGTCGGCGAGCACGGCGAGCTTGCGCAACTCGTCCAACATCATCTGGTAGCGGTCGTTGTTCCGTCCGATCGGGCGGAGGCGCTTGCGTTCCTCGAGCGTTGCCGGCTTTCGCGGCGAAGCCGCAGGATCATGTCTTTCTGGCCGCTTTGCAATGCGTATTCGAAAGGCGCGTATTACCGGGCCTATCTCTTGCGGTTCCGGCATTTCGGTTACTCAGACTGTACATTGTCTGTTCGGGCCTCCGGCTTGCGGCATTGTCATGCGGCCGGGTGGTTGGTTCTTTCAGGCATCGACAGTTCGGCAGCGCGCTATCCGACCACGAGATCCGCCACCATGTCCGTGCCTTTGGTCTCCGGGCTGACAAGCAGTGCGAAGATAAAGCTGGCTGCGCCCACCGTGGTTCCGACCATCATCGGGATGGCCAAGCCCAGATGCCAGGTGGTTGCAACGTAAGCCAGCACGGGTGCGCAGAATCCGCCCCAGATGGCGCCCTGATGGTAGCAGAAGGCGGTCCCCGTCGCGCGAACCTCGGTTGGGAAACGCTCGTTCAGATAAGCCGGGATCTGGCCGAACATGCCGCCGCTGCCGGCTGCGCCCTGCAGCACGAAGGCGACGACGATAACGGTGAAGCTGCCGCTGAACAGGTAGAGCGGGGCGAGCGGGATGGCGAACAACGCCGGGATGATCATCGCCCAGCGGCGGCCCAACCGGTCAGACATCCAGCCCCAGCTGCTGCTGGCGAGAAAGGCAACCAGGTTCGCAAGGGCGATCGGCGTCGCGATCAGTCCCGGGCTCAGGTTGAGATCGGTCTGCATATACGAGGGGAACAACGAATTGATCGAATAATAGGTGATGAAGGCGGATGCCATAAACCAGCATGCGGTCATCGTGTTGCCGATCATGCCGCGCCTGAAGATGGCGAACAGCGGGGCTCTGACCTCGCGGTTGGTGGCCCGCTGCAGTCGCCGGTTCTCCAGCCAGACCGGCGGCTCGTTGACGTAATAGCGGATGTAGATGATCGACAGCGCGGGCAGGATGCCGAGCCACAACATGCCGCGCCAGCCGATCCAGTTGAAAAGCAGCCCGTAAACGATGCTCGACAGCAGGAAGCCGAGGTTGCCCGAGGCCTGGAGGATACCGCTCATGAGGCCGCGCGAGCGCTGGGGCCAGTTCTCCATCACCAGTGCGGCGCCGACCGGCCATTCCGCTCCCATGCCGATGCCAAGCAGCGCGCGGAACAGCAGCAGAAACCAGAGGGTAGGAGAAAAGCCGGCGATGAAGTTCGCAACCGAGTACCAGGCGATCGAAATCATCAGCGGGGTCTTGCGCCCGATGCGGTCGGCGAGCCAGCCGGCGGCGACGGCGCCGACGAGCCGCATCCACAAGGTGATGGTCAGCACGAACGCCACAGCGGCCAACGGCGCGTGGAATTCCTGCGCGATCGGCACCATAATCAGCAGAAACACGGTGAAATCGAAGGCGTCCAAGGTCCAGCCCAGCCAGGCTGCCCACCACGCGTACCATTGGTCTTTGGTCGGTTCCTTCCACCATGGAATATCGGCTATGGCCATGGCTTTCCCTCCCCGTTCGGATCTGGCTCCTTCTGCTGAGCTCTGCCCCCATTGTAGGGCGACGATGCCAGAGATTGTCTACTTTTTCGTAATTTGCTCGCGCCGCTGGCTTCCATGTCGAGAAGCGGTCACTGAGAAGCTGGAACGCCTGGGGCGCAACTCCATCGATGTTCAGACGACGGTCAAGCGGCTTGACGAGATGGGTGTCCGTGTTCACTGCCTGGCGCTGGGTGGTGTTGATCTGACAAGCCCGGCCGGTAAGATGACCATGGGCGTCATCGCGGCGGTAGCGCAGTTTGAGCGTGACTTGCTCGATCACGCAGCGCCATCGGTTTTCGGTCTGAAATCCGCGCCCGGCCCTTCACCGTGATCTCGACGCCAACGCTTAAATTCATTCTCCAGTCGTGTGATTTCTTGATCCGAGAGGCGATCCAAATCGAACAGCGACATGCGTGCACCCTCCGAGATGCGGAGAAGTTCGTCCAGTTTGAGCCGCATCGCCCTCGTATCTCTGTTCTGGGCGTATTGAATTAGAAAAACGACCAAGAAAGTTACAATGCTAGTTCCCGTATTTATCAGCAACTGCCACGTGTCAGAGTAATTCATCAGAGGACCAGTTACAGCCCAAATGACGACCACAAGACATGCCAGAAGAAATGCCGCCGGGCTTCCGACAGCGGCGGATGCGAATAGGGCTATGCGCTGAAACCAGGTATCCATGCCAACTCTCCGTCCGAAGGTGGTCACCCGATCTACCCCACGTTCCATGGGGCATCCACGGGCAGAGTTGAGAAGAAGGTAAGCGTCGTCGGCTGATTGGCGAGTGCCCTCAAGTGGGTTCTGCCAGGATTCGCGCCAGCAAGTGTAGCCTGAGGTCGAATGGGCGGGCACGTTCGATTAGGCAGCTTGCAACATGCTCATTACGGTCGCAGTGCGGCGGAGGAATTGGAGCCTGCGGGTGTTGGCGGAAGTTTGTTGATGTGGACGTGAGCGGGGACGAGGAGGTTATAGGTCTCCCCGGGTCGCTTGGTTGACAGCACGAACCGGACGGTACCGAGGACCGAAGCGCGGTTTGCCTTTGCCGTGCTGACGACCGAGCGGAAGGCGGCATAAGTTTCCGCCCCCCACTCGCAGCGGAAGCCGTTGGTCACCTTGCGGAAGATCACGCTTGGACGCAGGTGCCGCTCGGAGACGTTGTTGGTATAAGGCACCGACCGATTGGTCACGAAGACGAACAGATGCGCCCGGTTGGCGAGCATGCGCTTGTGCAGTTTGCGGCCAGGCTCCCCCTGCGGGGCCCTCGTTAGGATCCGGTCGAGCCGGCGGTCGAGGTCATAGAGATATTGCTGCAAAGTAGTGTCCTTGAGCGTCTCGCGTCGCCGGCCGATCGCGATGGCGCGCAGCAGCAACCACCGGAACGGCGCACTGAATACGGTATCGCCGCACTCGATGGCGTATTGCGCATCGCGCAGCAGATGCGCCAGGCACACCTGCCACAGCCCACCATGGCCGCGCTGGCTGCCGAGCATGTCCGACACCCACACCTCTGGCCGGATGGCACCGAACAGTGCGGTCACCACCGCCTTGCCGCGGCTCGGCTGGATCACATGCAGCACCGCAAGAGTGCCGATGAACACCCACTCCCACCAATTCTTGCCTTTGACCCGCACCGAGGTTTCGTCGGAGCAGACCACCGGGCTGGCCAGCACGACTTGCTCGATCGCCGCCGTGGCATTCAGCAGCGGTTCTCGCGCGCGAGCCAGGATATTGCAGATGGCCCCCTCGCTGATCGCCAGCGAGAAGAGTTCGTCCATCAACAGGACCAGCCGTTCCATGCCAATGGCGTGGGCGTAATGGAGATACACCACCATCGCGGCGATCGTTTCGCCGAAGGGCGATCCCGGCTGCAGACCGGCCGGCGCCGCGGCGGTGACGCGATCGCCACAACAGGCGCAACGGCCGCCGAACAGGCGCACCTGGGTCACATCCGGGCGAACCGGGGGCAACTCGATGCGCTCATAGACCTGCTGCAGGGTTTGCGACGCGTCCGGAAACACCGCTTGGCATTTCGGGCAGGTGGTCAGCCGCCGGTCGATCGTGCGATCCGGGTTCGGATGCAGCGTCCGACCGACACCGGGGCGGCTTTGGCGCGGCGGGCGACCTGCAGCAGGTGCCGGGAGGTCTGGCTTGTGTCCTTGCGAGGGCGGCCTCGATGAATTGCCGGGGGTCTTCGGCGGCCGGGTTTGGTGGCTGAGCCGCGCCTCCAGGGCCGCGATGCGTGCGTCCTGCGCGGCGATGCGCTCGTCCGCCAACACCAGCCTTGCGGTCAGCGCCGCGATCAGCGCGTCCTTCTCGGCGTGACTCCGTTGGGCGGGCGTAGGAAGCAGAAGCACCCGCCGTGTAGACTCGACTCCGGCGTAACCGTGTCAAGAACTTTCTCACGCCGATGGCCGAAGCAAGCGGAGCGCCGATCTTTAGGCCGGAAAAGGATGCGGTTAACCGGGGGTGAGCAATTACAAAAAAACGGTCAGGGACCTTGCAGAGGCTGCCAATGGACTGGGAAACATTTATCACCAACAGGGCGAATATAGGAAAGCTATTGCGAAATATGAACTCGCAACAGATCTCATTCCATCCTATGCTTACGCTTGGCATGACATGTTCGCGGCCTATCTTGAGTTAGCGAAACAAGGTGACGTCAATCTCGATGCTCTGCGGAACTCACTTGATAAGGTGAAGCAGACGGGTCTTGGCTTACCCGGGCTTGATGCTGATTACATCGCTCAGCTTGACGATGCTCTCTCCGCTTTCAACGAAAAAATAAAATAGCATCCTCTCTATTCCTGGCGTCGAAGAAGAAGCGCCAGCAACGTTGCTTGCGCAACGGCGGTCGGGTCGAAGTGGGCAAGCAGCGCAATGCCTAAGGCAAGGCAGACAGAGATGGGTAGCATAGGGGCGAACTCCGGAGCCGCGCATCTTGCGATGCACGGAGGTGCCCGAAACCGTCCGCCCCTATAAGCCGGGGATTTGTAGGGGGCAGTTTCAGGCGCCTCAGGTCTGTAAAGACTGTGACAGATTTGGTCAGTGGCGGGTGACGGGGTTTGATCTCCCCCCAAAATCGCGGGGAGATCACGATGCCAAGTTGGTGGTGGTGGAACAGGCCGGTAACCTTCGGACACGTGGCCTCAGGTTTGATTGGATACGCTGTCGCACATAATGGCCACGAGGCCATCGCGGCACTTCTGGCGGCAACGCCATGACGGAACCCACAACCGAGGGCGTTCGGCCTACCCTTAATGTGCGTCCCACGCCCATACCATAAGAAACCCGCTGACATGCTAGGCTCAAGCCTCACCGTCACCGATTAGGTTTCCGTATGGGGAGCGTCTGCGAGGACCGTCTCGACCGCCTCGCCATCGATAACCTTCGGTGCGCTCGTCTCAAGCGCTTGCTGCAGCAGCAAGCGAATGCTCGGAGTCGAGTCATTAATCTGGATCTTTCCACCGTCCGGCCCGCTCAGCTCTTTGCGCTCTACAGCTTTGCCGTAGGCACGATCCATTACCGTCTGCACCGCAAAGCGCCGCTCTTCGAAGTCCGCAGTCGGATCGAGCATCTCGGCAACACGCTCCCAAGCCTTGGGCAGCAACAAAATGAACGCCTCTTTGAACTCGCGCTTCTCGGGCGTCATTGGGAGCGAGCCTTTGGGATTACCACTCTGGCCCTTCTTAAATGACGTTGCTGTCGCGTGTCTTGGCATGGTTCTTGCTTGCGTGATGCCGGCAAGGAGCACTGCTATTGGAGCATCGTGGAGAACCGCCGGGTCTCCGGCGGGCGGACGGTGCAGCGACAACGCACTGCTGCTGGAGCGGCTGAAGATCAGCCTGCCTGATCAACCGCCCCCAAGGCCCATGTCGGATGGTACTCCGATATCGAAATGACCGCGGCCCCTGTGGTGCCGACCTTGCAGGTCCCATCACGGAAAACCGCCCGCCCGGAGGATTATTCGGCGCGAGTTGCGAAAGACGGGCTAGGACGCCATGGGCGCCTGGATGCGCGATTGCCTTGAGATTGACGACGCGGTGCTGCGCGCCATCTCCGAGTGGTTTGCCTGACTGCATAGACACCGGCTCCGGCACTGCCGCCCGAGCCGGAATCGTCATAGCACGCGCCGCTTACGCGGCGACCGCATCGCGAGGCCTCGGCAATCAGGTAGACCATCTGGCCATCTGGAGCAACGCGACACCATCACCCTTGAATGGCTCAGACACCCCCAGGGCCACAGCCACCTCACCCGCCTCAATAACCTCAAGCGTTCGTTTGTTCCGACGCCCGGGAGGACGACCGGCGCCTCGACGGGCGCCCCCATGGTTGATATTCATCTTCGTTGCCAACTTGGTCCAGCGCCCACCCTAGGGTCAAAAGTTGGCATCGCTGGCCAGCGTGTGGGTCCCTTTCATCATATCCAGGGGCTAATCGTTCGCCCGTGCGCGAGACGGAGCGGCGTAGCGCTGATTGCGTCGGGGCTGCAGGCGCAGCTCTGGCCGCAACCAGCCGTCGCTAGGCCAGACAGCCTCTGGAGGGGTCGCGCGCGCGTAGTGGTCGGGACGGGGGGCTCGGGCGTACCGATGTCAATCGGCGTTGGATCTTGGGTTCTCCCGCAAATTCCGTGCTGTCGACGTTGCGCTACGTGGCACACAGAACGCGAGCGCGGAGCATGGCCGCGCCGGGTTCGGCCTGCCATTGGGCTGCATGGTGGCTAATTATAAGCTGGGCGCTATTGGATGCTGACCTGTCGGAGCGCTGTTGGCTGCACCACCCCCTTCTCTTTCCGGTCGCGCATCAACCCTGGTTATGATATCAAGATTTTCAAGCTATCATGACAAACTGGGAACTCGCCGGCAAATCAAGTGGAAGGCATGATTGTGCTAAACTCTGGTCCAGAACGCCATCAACCTTTCGGAAAATGGGCCATGAGCGGCCATTTGTCTTGTAGCGGAACGGCGAAAGTTTTCAGGACGCACTCGGGAAACTACTTCCCCGGGAAATCTTCGTCGGTATCCAAAGGAGAAAGTGATGAGCGGCAACGGAGGTGCTAACATCATCCCATCGATGTCCGGCCTGGGAAGAAATCAGGTGTGGACGCTGGACATCTGGGCCGGGATCGATGGCGCTGTTTCTGAGGCGGTTGGCCAAGTTCGGGTGCTGCAAAAGGTCATCCCGGCCACCTTAGTCCCTGGCGCGCAAAACGTGCCTGATGAGATC
The DNA here is from genome assembly GCA_963832865.1 of uncultured Pseudomonadota bacterium. Taxonomy (GTDB): domain Bacteria; phylum Pseudomonadota; class Alphaproteobacteria; order Acetobacterales; family Acetobacteraceae; genus Rhodopila. Next base: position 23,843 of record CAWHWH010000016.1, on the reverse strand, counting down.
GTGTCGCCTAATGGATCGATACAAGAGGGCGCGACAAAACCGCTTCTTGAACTCGGCGCAACCTTCCCTCTTACGCAAAGCCAAGTGGACGACGAGTCCACTCTGCATTTCGGTCAACGCCGGGCCATCCAAATCGCCAAGTCGGTAGCGTTGGCGGAAGATGTCGCATTGCTTCGAGGCTCAACGGCTGCTCTCGGTGGCAATGTTCAGGCGAGGTCCCGTGCAGCCGCAGGAAGGGGATTGTTATGGGAGGCTTCGAGCAACTATATGGTTAACGGGTTCGGCGTCGACCCCAATCAGCTTTTCACAGATCTTGTCATATGCATCGCCACTCTCAATGATTTGGGCCAACCGGGTCCTTACGCGTTGATTCTAGAGAGCGGTGCTTTTGCGAATACCTATAAAATTGTGGCGCCAACCACGAACCCAGTCGCCGATCGGATTCGACCGCTCGTGACGGGCGGATTTTATCTAAGCGGAGCTTTACGCCTCCCGCCGGCGGAGGCATCAAACACCCAACTATACCGATCGCGAGGAATTCAAGGGCCTATCGCTTGTGGTCTATTAATTTCTCTCGGCGGAGATCCGGTATCGATCTATGTTGGCGCTGACGTGACCACGGGCTTTACTCGAACCATGCCAGATGGGACGAGTGAGTTTCGTGTGTTCGAGCGGGTCCAGTATGTCGTGCGAGACAGGGATTCGCTGCTACGGCTCGAGCTCGAGCCGTAGCGCTCTGCCGCCATTAAGGATCATTCCGATTCTGAAGGCCGTCTGACAGGGATCAAGGTGGGACCAATACTTTCAGTAGGGGCGTTCGGAGGCGATGTGACGACGCTCCAGAACATGCTGAAAGCCCGGGGATTTGCCCCAGCGCCATCTGAGACGGCACGCTGCTTCTTTGGCCCCGGAACCCGTCGGGCGCTGCAGGAACTGCAACAGCAAATTGGATTGCCGGCCACCGGCGATCTGGATTTGCGGTCCAGCGAAGTCATTGGTTGGGCCGTGCAGTCTCCTGACCCGAGCAAAGCTGACAGCCCCGCTATACCGAGCTCCGAGCCTGATATGCTTGCTTCAGAGGTAACACGCAGACCACTCGAGCCTAGTGCGGAACGCGCCGTAAAGTCCCAGATGGTTTCACTGGATGCTGCGGTCTTCATGCATCTTGCCGCGGCAAACCCTTTGGGAACGGTAATTTCGAACCTTTCAAGCGGCTCGCCAATGGTCCGGGATGCTTTGGATGAGGTATTGAACGCTGCGCTGAGAGCATTCCTTTCCGCTGCCCTGATCGGGGCGGCGCTCCCGCGGCTGGCTGAGGCAGCGATGCAAATGCCAAATGTCGATATTGCGGCGTCATCCGAGGTTTCTATTCGCGATTTCGTCAGGCGACGCCTTGTCCCGCGGCTTGTTCAAAACCCTTCGATACCCCAGGCGACGGACTCGGCTCTCGCGAAGCTCTCATCCAAATCCACAATAGGCAATTTGCTGCAGCTTGATACGCCCCTTCGAGACCATTCGCTCTGGGGTGCTGCACCTGGTGTCGCGGGCATCTAATGGTGCTTCGGTGTCGAGGCATCGAATTTTGATCAAATGCAAACGGGATAATCGGCTGAGACATTCAGATAACCGGTTTGCTGTCTTGCTCGACAGCGCCTACACTAAAGAGTGGCGGTGGTTTCTCTCAAAAGCAAGTCGAGACAAAATCTAATGTGCCGAATCTTCATTAAAATCGAACGCGCCGCCGGTAAGCTCTCAATCCTCGCCGTTAGCACAGCGGATGTTGTCTGCCGGTCGCGATGCAAAGCATAGCCGCCGCGAGACAGGTCAAGGTCGCAGTCATCGGCGGCGGTTGTGGCGCGATGTCCGCAGCCTTCGAATTATCCCGTCCCGAGCATCAGGGGCGGTTTGCGGTCACAGTTTATCAGGAAGGCTGGCGCCTCGGTGGCAAGGGAGCCTCTGGACGTGGCGCGTCAGGGCGCATCGAGGAACACGGCCTGCACGTGTGGCTCGGCTTTTACGATAACGCCTTTCGGATGATGCGCGAATGCTATGCCGAACTTGCGGCATCAGGTCAGCCTTCTCCCTTTGGACATTGGCAAGAGGCATTTGTCCCTGAATCGGATATTGGCCTGTTCTCTCCGACCGAGCAGGGCGGTTGGCAAAGCTGGGCAGGCCGGTTTCCACCGCGCCCAGGTTTGCCGGGCGACCTGCTGAAGCCAGGCGAAATGCTTTCGCTTTCCGGCTATATTGAACGGGCGATCGAGCTGCTGCGCACGCTGCTGCTTGAATGCGACGTAACCCTGCGCGGTCGTTCAGCAGCCACCTATCGAGCGGCGCCGAAACTTTGGCCGCCGGATCCAGCGATCTTGACGAAGCCCGAAGCGATGCTGCGTGCTGTCCAGGGGCTGGCCGATCGCGGCGTGCTGTCCGGCGCCTTTGTCCTTGCCGAAGCGCTCGGCCTTCTTGGCCTCACGCTCAGTTGGCTGCCAAGCGCCTTCGACAGCGCATGGGTTCGCCTTGCCGAGAGGGTCGGCACTGATCTTCGCCGCTGGTTGGAGGACAATTTTCTAGCGAACGACCAACTGCGTCATGTTTGGGAAATCATGGACCTGATGTTGGCGATCTTGGTTGGCACCGTCCGATTTGATCTCCTGACCGATCCCCGTGGGCTGGATGCGATTGAGGACTATGAATGCCGCGAATGGCTACGGCTCAGCGGTGCTTCGGAGCGCGCTCTGCAATCGCCGTTTGTCCGGGGCCTCTACGATCTCGCCCTTGCCTATGAGGAGGGAGATTCCCGCCGCCCTTCCCTTGCGGCAGGCCAAGCGCTCCGGGGGGCATTGCGGATGTTCTTCGGCTACCGGGGGGCGCTCTATTGGCGGATGCGAGCTGGAATGGGCGACGTGGTCTTCGCCCCGCTTTACGAGGCGCTGCGCAGGCGTGGCGTCAGGTTCCAGTTCTTCCATCGTCTCACGAATGTCGGCCTGCCTCCGGGCGGTGATCTTGAGCCAGGTTCACGAACACATGTCTCCTCGCTTTCATTCGACGTGCAGGCAGAGGTTCGCGGCGGCCAGGAGTATGCCCCATTGTTTGACGTCGCCGGACGCCCCTGCTGGCCCTCGATGCCCAACTACGAGCAATTGGTCGATGGCGCCCGGCTCGCGGCTGAAGGGTACGATTTCGAATCACATTGGGATCGGCGGTGCACCTCCTCTAAAATACTTGAGGTCTCGCGTGACTTCGACTTTGTGGTGCTTGGTGTAAGCGTCGGCGCTATCCCGCACGTGTGCTCAGAGATCATCGCGCGCGACGCACGCTGGCGCCGAATGGTCGCAGAAGTCAAAACGGTTGCTTCTCAGGCATTTCAAATCTGGCTGGATGAGGACTTGGAGCAACTTGGGTGGCTGGGCCCTCCTTACATTGTATCAGCGTTCGCTAAGCCCTTCGACAGTTGGTGCGACATGGCGCATGTAATTCCGGAGGAAGATTGGCGTAGGCCGCCACGGACTACTGTTTACTTCTGCGGGGCCCTGCAAGATGAACCGATCGCACCTGCGCAGGACGACGCCGGCTATCCAAGCCGCCGCGCGGAAGAGGTGCGCCTAAGTGCGGTTGCGTTTCTAGCCAACACCGCAGGTCCTCTTTGGCCGGGGGCCTACAACCCGGACGGTGGCTTCCGTTGGGAAATCCTGGCCGACGCGACAGGAGTAGCTGCAACGCCCTGGACGGCGGGACCGGAGCGGTTTGAGACGCAACACTGGCGCGCCAATGTCAATCCATCGGATCGATACGTGTTGAATCCACCTGGCAGCTCGCGGCATCGTATCTCACCACTTGACATGACTTATGACAACTTCACAGTGGCGGGGGATTGGACGAATAGTGGGTTCAATCAAGGCTGTGTCGAAGCTGCGATTATGTCCGGCCGCCTCGCGGCGCATGCTCTTGCTGGTACGCCCGCACTCGAGGACATTGTTGGCTACGATCATCCGTAGAACAGGCACGCTGAAAACGTGGTGTCGGGAGGAATGAATGAACGATGAGGAGCGGATGAGGCGATCTGATCCCGCTCGTGATGCCTCTATTCGCAGCAGTTGGGCGGGACGTGCGAACGCTGGCAGCAACCATCCGGCACCGGACGCTGCGGTTGACGAGGTTGTGGCTCATGCGGTGCGCGTCGGCTATCAGGTGATCGGTGAGAATATCAGACAAGGCCGGGTTGCTGCTGATCGTCTCCGTGCCGGGGACTACAGTATGCGAGAATTGCCGGATGAACTGGGCCAATTGAGTAGGCGGCTGCTTCAGTTGACCCGAGATCTCAGTACGACGGCGTTCGATTTGTTTGGGGCGATTCTGCGTGACCCTGGGCTGCGCTCCGCAGTAGAGCGCTACGATCCGCCGCCGCGAGCAGGCCGTGCTGCTGCCAGCGGGCCTGCCCTGGGGGCCGTCGCTGCAGGAGTGACAGGAGCCTCCCAAGTGACCCGCCAACTCCCCCTAACTTATAATCTGAAGGGGAATAAACAGGCTGTGGCGACGGCGACCACGTTGCGCAACCCGGAGCAGCCGACCCTACTCTCCGCAACAGGTCTGTCGTCTTTGAACCATTCGTTGCCCCCGCTTCGCAATGTATCTTTCGCCGCAGCGGCCGACGGGTACGGCGTCGTTGCAACCATCGATATCCCAGAAGACCAACCGCCGGGAATCTACAGCGGGGTGGTGTGTGCTGTTAATACCCATGAACCACTGGGTACGCTTACGGTGCAGGTGAATCCGTCGTGATGCCCTTTGCGCGCAGCCAAATGGTTAAGTTGGCTTGACACCTGACATTGTCCCAAAACTGTTGCGTGAATATGGCGAAGCCACCCGCCGATCGGTCGAATACTATCTTGCTGCCGATCGGCCAGCGCCATATCTACAGAATCTGCTAACCGACTATCCGCGCCGCGGCGGGAAAATGATGCGGCCGTGCATCTGCTTAGCCAACGCCTGTGCATTTGGTGCGCGTTTGGAGGATGCTGTCCGGAGCGCGGCAGCGATTGAGATCCTTCATAACGCCCTGCTCATTCATGATGATATTCAGGACGCCAGCGAAGTGCGTCGCGGGCGACCGACGCTGCATTTGATGCACGGCGTTCCGCTGGCGATCAATGCCGGCGACGCGATGCTGCTGCTGGCGCTGCGCCCATTGCTCGACAACCTGCAGGCGCTGGGCGAGGGCCTGTGCCTGCGGATTCTTCAAGAGACCCAGTCCATGGCGCGTGAGACCGCGGAGGGTCAGGCGCTTGAACTAGGTTGGCGCGATGGCAACGAGGGAGATCTTACCGAAGCCGACTACCTGGCGATGGTGCTCAAGAAAACCGCCTGGATGTCGACCATCTGGCCCGCTCAGATTGGGGTTCTGATCGGTGGCCGCGGTGCGGTCGATCCGGCCAGCGTCGTGAGGTTCGGGTTCTTCCTTGGAGCCGCATTTCAGATCCAGGACGACTTGTTGAACCTGGTCGCGGACAGAGCATACGGGAAGGAACTGCACGGCGATCTGTTCGAGGCAAAGCGGACGCTGATGTTGATCCATGCGCGCCGAACCTGCGACCCGACAGAGCGGGACACGATCGATAACTTTCTCGCGTTGCGCCGAGCGGACCGGACGCGAGAGCAGGTGCGGTGGCTTGCGGATTTGATGGAGCGGCAAGGATCCGTCGCCTATGCCCGCACCGTGGCGGGAGCACTGGCTGGAGCCGCCGAGCACGAGTTCTCGATTGCTTACGGGCACTTGGCGCCATCTTACGACAAGGATTTCATTGCTGGGCTCATCCCCTGGATTTTCGAACGCACATGACCGGGCGCGTGCTGCTGTATGGTGCGACAGGGTTTAGCGGCCGCCTGTTGGCAGAGCGGATGGCTGGTTTAGGACTGGATCTGGTGCTGGGAGGGCGGAGCGAAATGAAACTCGCTCCGCTTTCTGAAGGCCTTCGGGTTCCGCGCCGGGTCTTCGGCCTTGAGCGGGGCGAGCAGATCGACCAAGCATTGGCGGATATCGCGGTCGTCCTGAATGCTGCCGGGCCGTTCCAGCACACAGCCTCGCGGATGATGGCTGCGTGCATCCGCACCGGCACGCATTATCTCGACATTGCGGGCGAGTGGCCGGTTTTCGTGGACGCGATGGATCGGTCCATGGCCGCCCTTGCCGCTGGCGTCATGTTGATGCCGGGCGTCGGGTTTACTCTTGCGGCGTCCGATTGCCTTTTGGCTATGGCGGCAGCGCATTTGCCAGACGCGGCGATCCTGCGCCTAGCCATCTCCCGTCCCGGTATATGGTTGCGCGGCACGGTGCGAAGCGTGCTCGATATGGCCAGCCCGTACGTGTTGGTTCGACGCGGTGGTGGGTTGCAGCCGGTACCCATTGGCGCTCTCTGGCGTGCGTTCGATTTTGGTGAGAGCGTGCGGGAGGCGACGGCCATCACTTGGCCGGATGTCATAACCGGACAGTTCACAACGGGCATTCCTGACATAGAGGGCTACATAGAAGCGAACTGGACCGATCGTCTGACCTACCAGGTCAGTGCTACCGCCGCCGCCTGGATAAATGCCTCTGTCGTACATACGACCTTGCGGGCGCTCAGCCTGGCGTGGCCCGATACGCCATCACCCACTGCACTGCAGCGGTCTAACTACATGCTTGTCGTGGAAGCAGAAGATCGCTGGCGCCGATCAACTGCGCTTCGCATGCAAACGCTGAACGGTTATGCAGTCACGGAGCTCGTCGCCACTGATGTCGTCCAACGTGTCTTCGCCGGCGATCACAAACCTGGATTTCGGACACCGGCCAGCGTGTATGGCGGCGACTTCATTCTTGCCCTCGGTTGCGCCTCGCTCGAATTGCTCGCTGCGTAATGGTCTCTTTCTCAGGCAAGGACAGCAGTCATGATGCCTTTCATCGGTTCCCCAGCCACGCAGGAATTGCCACCTCCGTTTAGTTTCAAGGATGTCGAATTCAACTACTTCGAGGTTGAGTTTCCGCTTGCTGCTCAAGAACGCTTCTGCAATACGTACCTGAATATTGGACCGCTACTTGATCGGCGCTATTGGTTCACGCCTCTGTTGCCCATCGGTTTTTTCGGCGTGGTTAAATATGCCAAGATGTTTTCCGATCAGGGGAGCTTCGCGCAGTACGGCTTTGTAGCACAGAATGAGGTGTGCTTTATCTTTCCGCTGCTTCGCATTGGAATTACGCCGGCAAACCTCCTGGATTGGGAAATATCGTGGGCCTGTCCCTTCATCGCTGTTGACTCCGCAACTTCCGCGTTTACAGGGCGTGAAGTCTTAGGTTTTCGCAAGTTGTATGGAAGTATCGTCGTCAATCCGCAAGGGCAGCCTTCGGACGGTTCTTTCTCTGCTGAAGTAAAGCTACCGGCGTTTCGTACCTTCAGTCCCGAAAGCCCGCAAGAAATCCTACCCGTGGTCCACATAAAAACCGGCCCTAAAGTGCGGAATGGCGGAGAGAATGCGGTTGATACCTTCCTCGGCGCTATGCTGCAGCACGATCGAGTAAGAAGTGGTCTCGAAACCGCCACAAAGGCGGCGTCAGTGAATGCGCACCCTAAGATCATGTCGGTGGCCCCACTTTTAAGACATCTGGATCCTCTGAGCCTCATTCCCGAAGAGATGTCCGTCGTTAACCTGAAGCAGATTCGCGATGGGCAGGATTCGAGTCAGGCGGCCTATCAGGCGCTAGTCGGCTGTCGCTTCGTGCACTCCCGCACAGTGCAACCAGAATATTACGAATCAGCCGAGATTAAGGTGTTCGAGAACGCCAGCATGAAAGCGGATATGATCACATTGGGACTCGGCGGCAACCCGACGATCAAACCAGCGCGCTCTTTCGGTTTTAGCGTCCCTTATTTTGTCTGCGACAACGTCACAAACCTATATGTTGCCCCGGTTGGTGCTCCTGGTGTGGAGTCCGCGCGCTCCGAAACCTCGTTGGCATGGGACCTAATGCGTCTTTTCTCATTCGGCTTGTTGCCCCTTTGAACTTTGACGCCGATGTTCGGGCACTCCGACTCGTCGGGGTGCACCGGCCATCTCTGCTAACTCACTATTGAGCAAGCGTCGCGATTACCTGCGGGATCAGTGGATGTTGCATTTACAGTCAACATCGCCGCCGCCTGCCGGGCAAAACCCAATGCACCTTGTTTCTCGGCGATCGATACCGCAGAGCGAAGGGCGTCGGACACTGACGCCGAGTTAGAGCCTTCGGGCCGCGCGAGGATTTCCGCTTTGCGGCGGTAAAGTGGGGACAGAAAGAAATGCTCGCCAGAACTCGGCTGCCTTAGCAATCGCAGCGTCGATGGTTGACAGGGCACCAGTTTGATCGCCGGATAAAGCCAGCAGCCAGGCGCTTTCACCAAGCGAATTGCAGTGCCCATGCTCGCACCCGAAGCGCACTTGTTCGGCCAACTTGGTTTGAACTACTAGCAAGGCGCCGTCCAACTTTCCCAGATGAGCCGTGGCGATTGCTCGATAGACGCCCGCGAGAACATCAAGGAGGTCGTAGCCGTGCAGTTCGCAGATGCCGATCGCTTCGTCCGCCAACTCAAGCACATGCGCAAAGTTGCGTCGCAGAATGTGAAACGGCATGGTCAATACTAAGGTCCACGCGAGATCGTAGGTACGACCAAGTGCCCGTGCGTGCGCAACAACCTTCGCGTTCACATGCTCCGCGCCGGCTTCGTCTCCCATCGCGTACAAAACGTGCTCAAGAGCAGCGAGAATGCAGCAAAGAGGATCGTGCGGCAGAGGAAATGTAAGACGGATGCCATGATGTTCGGTGTAAAGACGCTGTCCTCTTTCCAGAAAAACTTTGGCCGCCGCCAAATCGCCCTTCCTGTGCAGGATGTAACCCATAGCGTTGTCGGCTTCGATTTGGTGCTCGACTAGGCCGGTTTCGGTGGCAATTGCCATGCATCGGTTAGCAAGTTCTTCTGCGGCTGGAAGATCGCCGCCGACGATTGCGAAATTGCAGATCCCGCGCATCACCGCGAAGCGCCCGGCCAAGTTGCCGACAACGTCGCAGATCGACCGCGCTTCGGCCAACACTTTTGACAGTTCCGGATTGCTGTAGCCCCGAGATGCGGCGAGGCTGACCACCAGGCCGATCAAGAGATCCAGTTCAGCGGTATCACGCTTATTATCAGCCGGCTGGCGCCGCAGTAATTCGAGCGCGGCCTGCTGATGCACCGCCGCTTCGACATGCGCCGCGCGCGAAGCGGCGCGCCGCCCTGCCTCCGTCCATAGTGGGATTGCCTCCGCGATGGCCCCGCTCTCCGTGTAGTGGTACGCAAGGAGTTCAGGTTCCGCCTCCCGGGCGCCGGGGAATCGATCCCGGAGGACTGCGGCGATTCGGCCGTGCAGTAGCTCGCGTTCCCGGATCAGCAATGAATCGTAAGCTGCGTCACGGATCAAAGCGTGCTTGAATGTATAGACACTTGCAGGGGGTATGCCGCTGCGTTCGACCAAGCCAGCGCGCGTCAATTCTCGCAGATCCCGACGCAGCGACACCTCACTCCGAGCCGCGACCGCTGAGAGAATGTCGTAACGAAAGCGTCGGCCGATTGCCGCTCCCAGACACGCCATTTCCCGCGCATCCCCCAGACGATCCAGGCGTGCGACCAGGGAATCCCGCAACGATGCGGGGATAGTCACCGCATGGCGGCCGTCCTGGGCCGGAGCATCGGCAGCAGCCTCCAGCACCGATTTCGTCATCTCCTCGACGAATAGCGGGACGCCGTCACAATGCGCGATGATGCGACGGACCGCTTCGGAAGGCAGCAAAGTGTCGGCACCAAGATGGCGGCAGATTCGCTCGGCGTTGGAGCGGTCCAGGCGATCCAAATCAATGGTCGCGATGTTCGTGCGCTGCAGCGAGCTTCGTTCAAATTCGGGGCGGGCTGTGCAAAGAACCAGCCAACGACGCGTAGTCGCACGTTCGACCACGCGATCTAGGAGTTCCAGCGTGGCAGAGTCGCACCAGTGCAAGTCTTCGGCAACGATCAACCCTGGCTGATTGCCCAAGCTTTGCTCGACCGTAGAGAGCAACGTATCGAGCGTTATCTCCTTACGTCTGAGCGGCGTTAGCGTCAGCGCCGGCGAGTCGGTCTCGGTTGGGATGCCCAGCAGGTCCGCGACGACAGCCCGACCCAGACGATCAGTTCCTCCGAATTGCCTATCGAATCGGGCGCGACGTCTCTCGCTGCTTTCGCCGTGCTCGAATCCGGCGGCACGCGAAAGCTGCTCTGTGACCGGGTGAAGTGCACTATCGTTGGTATTCGGACCGCAATACCAGGTCAGTTGGACGTTCGAGGCGTTCGTAATGTATTGCCGCAGTTCCTGAACCAGCCGAGATTTTCCGATACCCGGCTCACCACGAAGAAGCACGCCTGCTCCCTGCCCTTTACGCGCCTGTTCCCATAAAGCTTGCATCATCGCGAATTCTCTTTCGCGGCCGACCAGTGGGATTGCCTTGCTTGGCGAACGGGCCAAAAAGCGGTCGGCGATAGGCAACGCCTCAACTAATTCGTAGGCTTGGACTGGCGCTGGAAATCCCTTGAGCGGGAAGGTCCCCAGATCGTGGTAGATGAATTGATCCCCTACGATGCGCCGAGTCGCATCCCCAATCACGACGGCGCCCGGTCGCGCAATGCTTTGGAGCCGTGCGGCGAGGTTTGGGGTCTCGCCGACAATTCCCCCGCCCCGTGCTTCGCGGCGGCCGATCAGGTCGCTTACGACGACGAGGCCAGTGGCTATGCCGATACGTGCCTGAAGAGCGATTCCTTGCAGTAAATCAATTTGGCCAACAGCGGTGCGTAGCGCCATGCCCGCGCGGATTGCGTTGGCGGCATCGTCTTCGTTGGCCCGAGGGTAGCCAAAGTAGGCGAGCACCCCGTCGCCCATATACTGCATTACGGTGCCGCCATACGCAGCGATAATGTCGTCGCAGATTGCAAGATATGTATCAATCACGTGCATCATATCTTCCGGGTCAAGACGCACGCTTAGCGAAACGGAATCGACAAGATCGCAGAACAAAGTAGTAAGTTGACGGCGCTCCCCGTGCCGTCGAGCCCCGAATGGGGAGCGCAGGTCATGGCCGCAGGCACTGCATCTGGTAGCGCCAGCTCCGTTCTCATGGTTACATTTCCCGCAGTTGGTGCTTTGCACCGGCACCTGATACAGGTTCAAATTTGTCATGTGTCTAAAACGCTCTGACAGGACGAGACTTCTGACCGGCCATAACGGGTAACGACTGAGGTCCTCGCTGGCTCCGCATGTGGATCCTTTCTGCGGGGTCCTTGCCAGCGTTTCGAGCAGGCCGACCCGGGACGAAAGCCAGAATAACATTGGCGCCGTCAGCCAGATTCTACTAACAGCGATGCCGCACGCAACTTGTGTAGCCCGATCTTTGAGAAGTCTTGTCGGAGTCGGTGGCGGCGCGGGCGGTAACGGCGTATTGAACACTGGCAGAGGCGTCCTGCCGAACAGGTCAGGTCTATAGCCGACGGAATCCCGGACGTCCACTCCGTTCGGGACGGAGGACCGAGACTGCATTGACGCATGTCGGGCGGCACTAGTGGATAAACCTGACGTTTGCATCCGATTGGGGATTCCGCCGGGTCGCTGGCTGTGCGAGTCTGATGGAGGCGCAAAGCAGGCCGTTGAGCCACCCGGTCGCTACGCGCGCGCGAGCCACATGGCCTCGATGCCGTTGAGCCACCCGGTCGCTACGCGCGCGCGAGCCACATGGCCTCGATCGGCAGTAGCAGGGCCAAGTCATCAACCCACGTCCAATCATTCGGTCTGTTATCACAACGATATACGTGATGCCTTTTGCGACCCCGAGGGGAGCACTATATACAAGCGTAACTAATCTTAAGGTTTTCCTGGGTTGCACATGAGAGGATTGTGACGTGACCTTCGGTACTACATCAGTTTATACGCCCGAATTGGCCGAGGAGATATGGCCCGCCTTTCCGCGGGCGAATCCCTCAAGTCGATATGTCGCGATCCCGGCATGCCCCCCTTTAGCACTGTGCAGGGATGGGCGAGGACCAATCATTGTGGGTTCACCGCCCTTTATAATTGCGCCCGCGAACTTCAGGCCCAAACGTTCGCCGATGAGTTGATCGACATTGCGGATGATGGGACCAACGATTGGGTCCGGCGAGAGAACCAGCGGGGGCGCGTCAGCTACGTCGTCGACAAGGAGCACATCGCTCGATCCAGACTGCGCTTTGAGGCAAGGCAGTGGGTCATTTCGAAGATCTTGCCGAAAACGTTTGGCGACAAGTTGCAGCTGAAGCATAACAGTGCCGTTGCATCGCCGGTAGTCATAGCGGCCATGGACCCGATCGAGGCATCAAAGGTTTATCAGCGGGTTATGATGGAAGACGATGACAGCACGGAATAGTTGGCACTACCCGGGGGTCGCGCTCTCGCGTTACCCGAGAGTTACCCCAAGCGGCACTTACGCCTGAGTATGTCGGATAATACCAGGGCATAACAGCATGTAGTCTGTGCAGGCATAAGATGACCAATCGTGTGCTGCTGCAATCAGGACGCTCACACGAGAGAGGTGTGGCTTTTAGGCAACTGGTCTGGTATCGGCGCCGACATGACAATCAGATTGATCTGGGGTCGACCGACAACAGTCGTCGGCGACGACTTTTTTATTTCGGAAAATGAGACGTCTGAGACGCTGCTGAACAGCACATACAAAACTCCGAAAGGTGGCCGAGCAAAAAGTCGGCTCGCGGGCGGGTCAAGCGGCATATGTTGATACCAGAACGGGTACGAGCTGGTAACGAACGGGGTTTTCTGCCTAAGTGTCCGTCGGGGCTTAATAACTAGTTGTTGCCGTCGGGAGTTTGTTTAACCCAACTTTCCCACCAGACGAAAAAATATGACTTGAAATCAAAGCATTGTGGGGCGCAGACCGATTTAGGCACCACACGTGCCAAGGTGGTGGAAGCTCTGACTGAAGTGCGCCGAGCGAAAATCGATGGTCCAGCCTTGATTTTCGACGACCAACTGTGCGAACTGCATTCCTCGAACACCGACGCCAGCACATCAGCGTCGAGCCGGTCAATGCCAAATGTCCTCGGAAAGGACAGTGATTTTTAGCACCACAAATCGAGAGCGGCCGTAGAAGCCCGCAGTTTTCTGGGGCATTCCGGCTGTCGGATGCGTAACGGTAGGAAAGTTGGGTTTAACTTCTGGCGGCGTGAACGCCGTGAATTGGCACGAAAATCATCCCCTCAGCACGACGCGGTCCAAAATCAGCCGGTAGCCGGTCTGCATATTGAGTTTGATATTCCTAGCTGCTGCCCACTGAACCGGTGGGTGTCACGCATAAGGACGACTTATCGTCGGCCCATCAGTCCGCTGACAGCAGTCCGCCGTGCTTAGGAAGAACCCGGGCAACTCCGGACAATGAACGCCGCACAAGTCATAGGCGCTAACGGTTGCGTGCTTTGCGCAATCTTTGGACAGCAGGCGCAGCAGCTTCGGAATGCTGAAGCCTTCCCCCGTGGCTGGCGATCAGAGCGTCCAGATCATACCGCCCTGACCGCTCGCACCGGCTACAGGCCACGGTCACAACCGCTTCAAAGAACTGCGCCGTCGTGGCGTATCACAGTTCAGAGCAGCGGTCGCTGCTTGGCTCGCCGTCCGCCTCACCGCCAGCGGGCCGGCGGTTTATGTCCTGTGCGAGAACGTCATCTCTCGGGAAGATGTTCGGCGAATCGGCTGGTCAGAAACCTCCGCGGCGACTGTGCGTTATTGGAAAGGCACGCATCATTCGCGTCTTCTTCACGGGCGGTCACCTCGTGGGCCTCCTGATTGGCTACCTTGCACTATGATCGCGACAGGTCCTCTGCAACGAGAAGTCGACAAAAAGTATGCTCTGCGGTTTATCGCGGTGCTGGGTTTGGCCGCCGCATGCTGTGCCGGTCTCGTCGGGACGGTTATCTGGATAGTAGGCGGGATATGAACGGAGGACCGGTTGGCTTTTTGGGCGGTTGCCCATTTTTGTGGGATGGATGGTGGGAATAGCGCGACGGTGCGCTCTGATGTGAGGACCGTAGCGCGTAAGCGGCGGATGGCTTATCCGCCTGACTGTCGAAACCAGCTTCGCCGAGTTAGCGAACCCCACTCCAGCCGGAAATATCAAGTCCCAAACTGGTGTGCCTCCCGCAGTGCTGCGATTTTATACGGTTGCGTATTGCACGCCACATTGCCCTTGGCCATCTGGTAGCGTGTGGAGCAAGCGTCGAGCGCGTTCCAGTCTGGAGTTAGGCGTATTGCACGCCATCAGGACCCCCGGATAAGCACCCGATTTATGGCGTGCAATTTGCCGGCTCAATTGGAAATATGGCGTGCATTCCGTGTTGCACGCCATGATAACACGCCATAAACCGCATGTGGGCGCAACGAACCGCCTCTCCCGTCCAAACCCAACTTTCCTACCGTTACGCATCCGACAGCCGGAATGCCCCAGAAAACTGCGGGCTTCTACGGCCGCTCTCGATTTGTGGTGCTAAAAATCACTGTCCTTTCCGAGGACATTTGGCATTGACCGGCTCGACGCTGATGTGCTGGCGTCGGTGTTCGAGGAATGCAATTCGCACAGTTGGTCGTCGAAAATCAAGGCTGGACCATCGATTTTCGCTCGGCGCACTTCAGTCAGAGCTTCCACCACCTTGGCACGTGTGGTGCCTAAATCGGTCTGCGCCCCACAATGCTTTGATTTCAAGTCATATTTTTTCGTCTGGTGGGAAAGTTGGGCCAAAATCAGCCCAAAATGGTGGTCCTTACCGTATAGAATCGCAGCACTGCGGGATGCACACCAAACTTTGGGACTTGGAAACCTAAACGGCCGGCGCGGGATCGGAGCACCGCGTTCAACGGTAATCAGCATACTGGCAGTCGGCAAGTTGGCGACAACCAATTGGAAGCATCAACGTGTTGGCAGTGCTGGCCTTCAGGAGGAGTGCTGGCCTTAAGGAGGCATCATCCGGGTGCCCGGCATCCGTGACACCTGCTCTCAATCTGTCCAATATCTCTTGGCGCTCCTGCTCCTCTTCGAAGATACGTGCTCTCTTTCGCACCGTCATCAAACAGATACCTGTCTTCTGCTGTAGCTTGTGCCGAACACGGAAGAGTAGAATTGCGTCTGAAACTCGGCTCCACCAGTGCGTTCGAGGGGGAGGCTGACCCGTCTGATCCCGGTCCTCAGTATAGGGTGAGGTTTTCCAAGTGCACCAAAACTCCCGGTTCAAATGAGGCACATCATTCCTGGTGGAGAGCTGGTACACTGGTGAGCATGCCGACAGTGCCGACGGGAGGCATCCGCACGTCTAGAATAAATGCTTCCAATTCTCCCGCGCTCCGACGCGTCGATCGCCACCGTGTCGTGTCCCATGTCCTGAAGCAGCAGTTTGGCGGAAGAACCGTCCGCCTACACCAACGGCGCTCTGCGGGTTTCCGCAAGAAACTGCAGTCATCCCCGCGTCCGCCCCACAAAAAATGAGGAGGATGCAGTGGTCTGATCGTGACCCACCCGATTGGAAGTATTGAATTTGCGGGGAGGCTGATGCGTCAGGGGGCTTACCCATTCCGTGACCTTGAGGCGAATTCGCCTCAAGCTGAAAGAGCACCGCAATCCAGAGACACAGCCTTCGTGACCCACCCGATTGGAAGTATTGAATTTGCGGGGAGGCTGATGCGTCAGGGGGCTTACCCATTAGAAAGTCGTTCCGTGACCTTGAGGCGAATTCGCCTCAAGCTGAAAGAGCACCGCAATCCAGAGACACAGCCGCCAAGACGGTCGGTCGGTTATGCAGGCTTCAAACCTTCCCATGATTGGAAGCATGCGAATTGGAGAAGTGCGGACGTTCAAACGGGGATCTTCGGGCTGTCTCTGCTCCTGTCTCATTTCTTGGATTTCACACGGCTGAAAACTCATATCAATGGTGCAGCCATTATGACGGTACAGTGATGGTAGTAACTACACGAAACAGTGGCTGATTTCCGCCATTCCTAAATGACGGCTGACGCACCTGACGCACCATGACGCATTTTTCCTATAAGGCGCCGTGGGGTAGAACAAATGTTCTTTCTGCAAACCCGCTCTAAATATAAAGTGAGTCATATGCGTCAGGTGCGTCATTGCAACCAGACTAGCTATAGTTTCAAGTGGTTAGCGGGCATCTAGAGATGACGCACTTTTTTGTGCAGCAGTGCGTCATTTACGGGAAGGACCGGCGAGTGCATCGGAACACAAAAAAGGACGCCGAAGCGTCCCTGTTTGCCCATCCTTGTGCCGTGTCCTTGGATTGGATTTCCAAGATTTGCCCTGGGTCATGGGCCGGCTCCGCCCGCGTCGGGTGGAATCGAGGCGCGGCGGACCCATGGGCGGCCGTACTCCGTTCGCCTGCCACGTTCCCATCCCAGGATTCCCAAAGCCGCTGCTATTCGCCGCTGATCCGCTGTTCCGAGTTGTCCCGGCTCCATTCGCAGCGCATTCTCGGCCACCTCAGAAATGGTGCATTCAGTGCGCTCGGCTACGCCGCTCGCGGTGGTGTCGTCCCTGACGGGAGTCCCGAGCCAATCTCCGATGGTCTGTTCCCAGGCGTCCGCCTCGCGTCGGGCCTCTTGCTGAGGCATGATAAACTTCTTCTCGAAGTCGCGATCTGGCCACCATTGCTCACCAGAGCGATAGGCGTTGACGGCCTCGGCAAATAGCTGGTCACGGTCTTCGGTAAGTGCGGTGATGTCGATGGTGCCAGCCTTGGCCGGCCAGAACCGCCGCGCGCCGGTTTCATCGCGCAGGTACGTCGCTTTGTTGGTAGTTCCCATGAACACGCACTGACGCGGCTCGGTCACTTCCAAGCGGCCGTATTTGGGGGTGAATTGCTCTACTTTTTGGGTAAGGAAGGATTTTAGTTCCTCAGTTTCGGCCTTGCCCATTGCGCTAAGCTCGCCGATCTCGATCAACCACTTTCCGCGAAGGTGCTGCGATATTCTGGACCGGGTCGGAACCGATGTTGGGAAGACTATCGCTGAACCATTGCCCTGCCAGGATTTCGCCGATGGTCGATTTTTTCTCGCCCTGGATGCTTTCCAGGATGAGCATGTAATCAACTTTGCATCCAGGGCGCATGATGCGCGCAACCATAGCGATCAGGAACATTCGGCCGATGGCTGATATGTATTTACGTTGGTTGGCCTTCTCGTCGTCGCTTAGCTTTTCGCCGGGCTCTACGCCGGCGTAGTAGGTTAGCCACGTGCTCAGCCGCGGCTTACGATCCCACCGAAGGCCATTGAGATAATCGCGAACGGGGTGGAAGGCATTTTCCTCGGCCCGGAGCGCGACTGCCTGGTGCACGATGTCCTTGCCCAGTCGGCGCAGCTCGTTGCGCTGCAACCACTCCTGGACGATCGACACATCAGTATCGCGGACTGGTCTTGGCAGGACGCCTGGCTTGCCCTTCGGTAACGGACGGACCAGCACTGGGACCTGCAGCATTTCATCGAAACGAAAACACCCGCTCAGTTCCGGCGCATGGCGCAGTGCCGTCATCGCGTTGGCGAGATTGATGACGGCGTCGCCGGCATCGTTCCGTTGCAGGTATTTCGTCCATGGTCTGTCGCCGCTGGGCTTCTCGCCATCGCCGGGGTCGGGTGGGGGCTCCTGTTCCGGGTCCTCTAGTTCCGGCCCGGTCGCCGGTGCATTCGCGACCAATTCAGCGAACTCAGCGGACGTGCCGCCGGCGCGGACCCAATCGATGACATCGCCCTTGGGCGGTAGGTTCGGGAGGTTGAGGACGCGGATGCTGGTACACCCGGCGACGCGGAGGGCGCTTGCCACCACATCTGCGTGCTTGCGGCCGGCATCGTCATTGTCGGGGCAAATGACGCAATCGAATTTCGCAAGGACGGCTGCCTGGTCGGACCGGAATTTCTTCGCGCCGCCGGCATTGGTGGTCGCGACCGTCCCCCAGAAGTCTCAGTTGGTCTACACACTTTTCGCCTTCGGTGATGCAGATGGTGCTGCCGTCAATGGCCTGAAGCAGCTCTGGAAGATGATAGAGCGGCAGTTCCAGCCCCTTCATCCCGGTGCGCCATCGGCCGCCTTCCCAGCGGAATTGACGGTAGGTTTTCTCCACCCCACCCGGCGGATGAAAGCGGGCTACTCGCGCGATCGGCTGTCCGGCTGCATCGTGGTAGTCCCACCAGGCGACGGGATTGCCGAGCTCCTTGGCCATGCCGGGCGGAATTGGGAAGCCTGGTGGATCGGGCAGCTTTCCGTGCTTCAGCTCGTACAGAGCGCAGTAGCCGCCGCCCGTGTTCGCCTCATGGTCAAACCATGTGTTTGCCGGCGCGGGATGCACGCATTTACTGCCATGGGCACCGAACAGGACCTTATCGGGTGTGCGCTTTGTCGGCTTTCCCCAGATCTGGGTGGCAAGAGAGACGATGTCAGGTAGGCCGGACGGGGCTTCGAATTCGGTTGCGCTCATGCCAGTCCCCATTCCGAAGCAATCCGCACGCAGATGCGTTTCCGGTCAGAAAGGCTGGTGCGATCTCGATAAAACCAAGATTTGTGAATGATGCCATCGATCCACTGCGTTGGATCGGCTGGCTCGACGGTGCCGTCCGGGGTCCGACGCCACCGCGGCCGATACCGTCGGTCGAAAAGCACCACCGTGCCGTCGGCGTTGGTCCACTGGCCGTAGATTAACCAATATCGCAGTGACTCGTCGGCTTCTGGCCGCCGCGGGCGATGACATATGGCGGTGGCGCCGATCATGCCGACACCGCCTGCCGGAGGTCGGCCGCGAGGTTCGAAAGCCTTTCGGCTACCAAATGTTGGCCTTGCGCCAATAGAAGATCTGCATGGCGATCAAGAATCGCAGCGCAGAGCTTACAGTTCTTGAAACAGGGGTCGACAGGTGCTACTAAAGGCTTAGTTCCGCTGCCCAGCGAAATCCAAGCCCCCGTGGTGCCGGCCCCCGGTGCCCGGGGGTTGCTCATGTGGGATCAGGCTGCCTCGGCTTCGGCGCGCTTGCTTTGAAGCCACGCCATCACCTCGGACTGCAACCAGACGACCCGGCCGACACCGAGGTGGATGCGCTTTGGAAATCGGCCCTCTTTTTCAAGCCGATCGATGTGCATTTTTGAATACGGAACAAGCTGCTGGACTTCAGCAAGCCGAAGAGATCTTTCGGGAAGCGGCGTCATTGGTGCATTATCTCCGGTGTTACCGCATTGGGTTGCGGGTGACATGACCGGATGGGTAAACAAATCGAATATTAGCGCATTAGATTTAACTACCTATGGAATCGTAGAACCTACGACCTTTCGGATGACTACGTTCTGGGAGCCCGTCTACTGCGCTTCGCGGGCCCACCCGAGGCTCGAGGTCGGGTGGAGGCGAATTGCTCAAGCTCCGGTTCGATCAGACCATAGAAGTCCCGCGCGATCGCACCTGTGCGGGGATTTTTGACAACCAGACCTGCGATTGCTTGTGCTATTTTTCCTTCGAGCAGCGGCTCAACCCTGCGGCGACCAAAAGCCTTTACAAGCTTCTTCGTCCTAGCGGCTTTGACTCGAAGGTCATCGTCTTCTCTTTCTTTGGCCTTTCTTTCTTTGGCATCAACCTCGGCTAGTAGATCATCATAGACATCGATCGCGCCAGGAAGCATCGCCACCAGGCGCCCCAAAATCCTCTTTTCTACTACAGACTTTGGACGCGCCATTTGAGCGTTGATTTCCTGCTCGTTCGGGCAACCGGTGCGCTTCGCCAAATTCAACCAAGCATGCCGGCGCCGCGCGAAGTCACGAGTGAGCTCATCTGCCAAGCTCAACTCTCCACCTAAATTAGGTGGACCCCATCGGTTGGACAGGAATCGGGCTGAGTGAAGAGAGACTCTCGGCCATTTCACGATCCCCGGCCCGCCGGGGGGTTACTGAGACTATACTTACCTTGATATTTGAATCATTGAAAGCCTTTTCTTGCTGTTGTTGGGCCTGTGGATATGTGGTCAACGTCCTTACGTTGTCCACATATCCATGGGTCACGCCGGTGAAAACCTCACGCGGCGTCCGATATCCGTGCGTCTGATGAGGCCGTTCGTCATTATAGAAGCTCAGCCACGCGCCGATCCCACTCCGCGCCTCGGCCGGCGACCCGTAGGCCTTCAGGAATATCTCTTCATATTTCAGGCTCCGCCACAGCCGCTCGATGAAGATGTTGTCCAGATACCGCCCCTTGCCGTCCATGCTGATCCGCACCGCCTGGGCTTCCAGTCCAGCCAAAAAATCCGCGCTGGTGAACTGAACCCCTTGATCGGTATTAAAAATCTCGGGCCGCCCGTGCTGCTCCATGGCCTCGCGCAGCGCTGCCACGCAGAAATCCGAATCCATCGTGATCGACACCCGCCACGACAACACCCGCCGGCTGAACCAGTCCATCACCGCGACCAGATACACAAATCCCTTCGCCATCGGCACATAGGTGATGTCGGCGCACCACACCTGGTTCGCCCGGTCGATCACCAGACCCCGCAGCAGGTACGGGTACACCTTGTGCGCCGGATGTCCGAGACTGGTATTGGGTTTTTGGTAGATTGCTGCGATCCCCATCACCCGCATCAAACGTTTCACCCGCTTGCGGTTGACCACGAAACCGTCCCGCCGCATCACCGCCACCATCCGCCGGGCGCCATAAAACGGGGTCTTGAGAAACTGTTCGTCCAGCCAGCGCATCAGCCGCAGATCGTCCACGCTCACCGGCAATGGCCGGTAATACAGCGTCGAACGGGCGACTTTCAGCAACCGGCACTGGGCCGCGATCGGCAGGTCCGGGTCGGTTCGGTCAACCAGAGACAGCCGGGCGGCTAGGCTCAGGCACCAGACCTTTTCCGAAAAAAATCCCGCTCCACCGTCAATTCGCCGATCTTGGCATACAGCAACGCCAGTCGTGCCTCGTCCGCCGCCGACGCGACAGAGGGTTCGGCTGCGCTCCGAGCAAACAGCGATGGCACACCGTCCAGCGCGGTTTTCTTCCAGGCATGGATCTGGCTCGCATGGACACCATACCGGCTCGAAAGCTCCGCCACCGTGCCATCCTCGCGGAGCGCCGACAGTGCCACCTTGGCCTTGAAGTCAACACCGTGTTTCTTTCGTACATTCGCCATCGTTTGCCCTTTGCAACCATGCCAATTTAGGGGCGAGAGGCTCTCTTAGCTACCTGTCCAGTTTCCGGGGTCCACCTTCGAAACTGACCCGAGGATTTCACGATCTCGGTAACGATCGAATTTAAGCTTTCGGTCGGGCGCGCACGCACCTGATGGGCGATCTTTAGGAGCAACATCGTCTCGGGCATCGGCGGCTTCGTGTCGCCTCCAGGATCCGCAAGGGACGCAATGATACGTGCGACTCGCTCCATGCCCAATGTGTCGACCCATTTTTGGGCCTCGGCAGCGTCGTCGGGGGACAGCACGAAATGTCGAATCATGACGCCGCCTTCAGCTCCACAACGTTCGTGGGACTAGGCTTGACCAGGCTCTCGACCTTCCGCGCCCAGGTCTCCAACGCGTGGCGCTTCTCTTCGAGGTAGCCGTATCGGTTGTAGATCTTCGTGACGCCGCCTTCCTTGTGGTTCAGCACCCGGCTGATGGTGGAGGTGGCGATCCCGCCGCGGGCCATGCCGGTGCCGGCGGTACGGCGCAGGTCGTGCAGGCGCCAGTCATCAAAGCCAGCGAGCTTATCGGCCGCCGCCTTGAGCTTGCTGTAGCCGGATATCGGCCGCTCGCCGCGCGTCGAGCTGAAGACGTAAGCGCCGGTGCGGGGCAGCGCGGTCAGCACTTCGATGACCACCGGCGACAACGGCACCTCGTGGGACCGATCGCCCTTTGTCGCCTCACGTGGGAGGGTCCAGACGCGCGCCTCCAGACCCAGGTCTGCCCAGCGCATCGAAGACACTTCGTCGCGCCGTTGCGCGGTCAGAAGCAGCGTCTTGAGGAACGCACCCGACACGCCACCTTTCCTCTCGGCAGCCTCCCAAACTTTTTTCAATTCCTCGTCCGTCAGGACTCGATCCCGCTCGGTTTCACGGCCTGGCGCACGAACATTCACCACCGGCGAGGTAGGCAGGATGTCCCGCTCGACGGCCCAGCCGAACATTTTTCGCACGGCAGCCAGCACCCGATTTACCCCGATGGGAAGGCCGCCGTCGACCAGCGCATCCATCAGGTCCAGCACGTCGCGGCGGGTGATCGAGGCGGCCTCCCGCTTGCCCCACCTCGGCAGGACGTGCAGCGCGAGCAAACGCTCGGTGCCTTGCCAGGACCGATTTTTGGGTTTGGCGTATCGTGTAATGAACTGCGCGGCCAACGTCTCGACGGTGTCAACCTTGCTGGCGGGAGCCGCCTTTGCCTCGGCCGGGTCGATGCCGCGCTCCACGTCCCGAAGGATCTCGCGCGCCCGCTCTCTGGCAAGACTTTTAATCTTGGGGTCGTGGGTTCGATGCCCACCGGGCTCACCAATATGAATTCAATGGGTTAAAGCCAAGAAATCCGTCCGCGACATCATGGCATCACGGGTTGGGGCTTCACGGACGGTCAGACAGTCTCGGGGCAGAAGCCATCCACTCCCGCGCTGGTCCAACGGCAACCCGCCCGGGCGCAGCGGCCTCGCGGGTTGTCATGGAACAACGGACCTTCTGGATGCGGACGACGGCGCTCGGCGCGTTGAAATCTGCGGCATTTCAGGGTGAAGCGCCAGCAGGGTGCATTTAGGCGATGGATAAATGCTCAACCCAACCAACCACTTGCACGCAACTAGCGGACCGCTCTTTTCACCCATCGCGATACAGCCGAACTTCCGGACGCGATGCCGGCACGTCTGGGCAAATTCCCGATCGACGCGTCCCGACCCATGCCCGCCGCCCTCCGCCGATCCGCAGTCAACCGCGCCCCCGGTCCTTACCCTGGTCCAGCCGCTGGCGCAGATAAGGCTCAAAGGCACGCAGTTGCGATATCCGCGGTTGACGCGGACCGTAGTTCCGCGGCTCCAGGCCTCGCGCGATGTATCGACGCACTGTCTTACGGTCGAGCTCCACCCGGCGCGCGATGGCCGATATGCTGTCGCCCTGGCGGTGCAGTTCAAGAATCATGACGATCTCCCCAAGTCCCCCGAAGCAGAAAAGGGGACATCATCGCGCATCAGCGCCGGGGGCTCGCCAGGATCCTGACGCTCAGAGCGTCAGCCCCTGGGGAATTTCAACCGGCACAAGTGGGGTTTATTCGCCGGGCACTCACACCCGGCCTCCAGAGAGCGAAACCATGAGATCGCTGCGTGGGCGCGATGGGGCAGGCACCTGACGCCGCTGAAGGTCCGCCTGATCGCACGGCGTAGACCAACGCAGGTCATCGAGCGGAGCACAAACGCCTGCGTTAGCATGCCAGTCGTAAGCAAACCAAACTCGACCCGCGCGGCCTGATCGCGGCGGAATACTGGTCTTGGCCACGTTGCTGCCGGGGGGCCGTTCCAGCCAATGAAGTGCTCGCGGTCTACCGCTTGCGGTAGTCGATCGAGTGATAAACGAAACAAATGACATCGGGCTGACACTTCTCAATCGCGCGATCAACTGCTAGGCTAAATGGCATGGCGACAAACATGCCCGATGGCTACAGGCCTTCGAATACAGAAGTATTCATGAACCCCTTGCAGGTAGAATACTTCCGCAGCAAATTGCTACAATTGCGGGCGGCCGCCCAGCGTGA
>CAWHWH010000015.1:0-40568 GCA_963832865.1 uncultured Pseudomonadota bacterium | reverse complement strand
CCGGTTTTTGAAGTCTCCCGTCCATCAAAACCAGCGCGATACGACCCGCCGGGTGCACGGCGTTAAACCGGTCGAGAGCCCGACACCGACCGACTGCCGCCGGCGAAAGCCGGCCAGCGAAAGATGGTTGTCGTCGGGCATCATCATCACCACCGATTCGGAGCTCTTCAGACAACCATGACGATGGTTTTCCCACAGGCGTGATATGGAGTCTGGTGACGCCACGTATTGAACATATGGTAGCGCGACTCGGGGTTTTCCACTGGAGTCTGGTGACGCATCCTAATATCAAGAATCTAATATCTTCTAATAGCTTGCGTCACCGAACTCCATGTTGACGAATCGGAAGGAGCTCTACACGGTAAGCTTATGGCCGAAATTCATCCCCAGTTGATTATCCGAAATGGCGTCGATGAGGCGCGCCGGCAGGCAGTGACAAAGCATGAGCGCATGCTGGTCGAGGCCGCCTACAGGGTCCTCAGCGAAGATGCCGAGAAGATCGGGTTTACCTATTCGGGGTTCGCCTTGACCTCCCTGCCCCACAAGCCCCAGCCCAACCAAACATGGCGGCGCGAAGGCCACAACCTAACCCTTGTGCTTCAATCCGGGGTGGACCGCGCGGGAAATGCTTTGGGATTGCCCTACGGTTCGTATGCCCGGTTCATCTTGCTTTTCCTGCAGAGTGAGGCGATCCGCTCGCGAAGCCGGGAGATCGAGCTCGGCCGGAGCATGCGGGCGTGGCTCGTGAGCATGGGCCTCTCGATCGGGGGCACGACCTATCGCCTCACCGATGAGCAAGCGAGACGCATAAGCGGATGCCGCCTCACGTTTTTTGCCGACAGGACTGGCCACGAAATTCGCAGTGAGGGCGGACTCGTGAAGACGGCTATTACGATGTCCACCGTCCTCGGCGACCAACAGGAGAGGCTTTGGCAGGACGCCGTTCTACTGGACGAGGATTTCTATCGCGCCCTCTGTGACCATCCAGTGCCCCTCAGCGAGCCGGCTCACGGGCCATAGGCCCCCGTTCCATGACCATCGATGTCTACGTATGGCTCGCCTACCGGCTGCATTCCCTGGGGCACGACACGGAGGTGGGCTGGCACGCGCTGTTTGCCCAGTTCGGCGCCGGGTACCAGAGCCTTCGCCAGTTCCGCGCCCAGTTTATCGAATGCCTCGAGCTTGCAATGGCGGCATACCCGGATGCCAATGTCTCCTTAAACGAAAACGGGATCACGCTGCGGCCGTCGCGTCCCGCTGTCGCTAAGGCATCTTAACCCGTCGCCAAACTCCACACTCGAAGCGACCCTCAGCACACATTTCCGGCCAATCAAGGAGCTTCGCCCGCGTTGCGGCGGCCTAAAGGCCGTCCCTGACTTTCGAGGGATGCACACCTCTGGGTGTCGGGCGGGAAGCCTTGACTGACTAATCGACTTACCCTCGCTGTGCGGCGTCGACAAGCGGAATTCCTTGCGCGGGTAAGTACGAGGACGTGCTTACGTAAGCAAACAGCTTGACGAAAGTGAGGAGTGTCACAAATTGTGGGTCATCAGCATGTCCTCAACCAAAGGTGGTGGCGGCAAGACAACTTTGGCCGCTCATTTAGCGGTCGAGGCGGTAAAGCACAAAATTGGCATTGTCGCCATTATCGACACCGATCCTCAAGCAAGCCTGGCGGGATGGTGGAACCTACGCGAGGCTGAAACGCCCGCCTTCGTCCAGACGACACTCAAGGACCTGCCCGCGCAGCTCGAGGCTCTAAGGGAAACCGGATACCAGGTTGTAGTGATCGATACGCCGGGAGCCGATGTCAGCTTCACCAGGTCAATTCTGAAACATTGTGATCTGGCTATAGTACCGTCGCCCGTCCCCGCTCGACCTTGGCACACTCAACAAGACTGTTGAGATGATCGAAGCGGAGGGGAAACCCCTCATGTTCATTCTCAACGCCGTCACCCCGCGCGCCCGAAATCAGCGCCCAGGCCATGATGGCCTTGTCCCAGCACGGGCCCGTTGCCGGCATCGTTCACCAGCGGACGGATTATGCCGCCTCTATGACTGACGGCCGTGTGGCCGGCGAGCTGGACCCGTCGAGCAAATCTGCCGATGAAATTTCACAATTATGGAAGGCCATCAGCGCTTACTTACGTAAGCATGCGAAACAGCCCGGAAGCGAGAAAGTAAGCTCATGAGCAAGGCAGCACCTACACCGTTAATGATGCCGGCAATGGCTCGGAAGGGCGATGCTTCACCGGCAGTAACATCGTTCGACAGACAACCAGTTTCCGATCCTGCGCCTGCGACCGCTCCAGAGCCACCTCCGGCGCCAGCGCGCATTTTATCCCGCGTCCAGGCGACCATTGCTGTAACCGTGAGACTAGACGAAACTCGTTACGAACGCATGAAATCATGGGGAACGGGCAGGCGGGTCACCAATCAGGAAATCATCGTCGCCGCACTCGATCGGTTTTTTTCCTTGAACAATGAAGAACGTGAGGATGGCATTACGCGAGTGAGGAGGTAAGGCAGCGCGCGCATGCTTACGTAAGTAAGGCCACCGACAATCCGAGTTCCCGAGGTCGAGCTGTCTACAGATACGTAGAGCATCATCAAACGGTCGTTTGCAGAGGTGGCCACCATTCGCCATAGGCTCTATATCTGGCTCTTGGATCGGATTTCCGGCTCTTCTGGTTTATGAAGACGCTTACCGCGCCTTAGAGGGAGACGCCACAATTCCGGTAGATCGGCCAAATAAGCCAGATTCAGGCGAGGCGGCCCATCGAGCTACTTTAAGAACTGACGAGCCTGATCGCGCTCCGCCGACGGGGTTTCGACGGGTTGCTCCGTCACTCCTGCGCCAGGTCCGTCGCTGACATCGGGTCGATGCCAAGCTCCTGGCGGACATGGGCGAAACGTTTCGGGTCGGCGAGGCGGCGGTTGGCTATCATCGCGCGCAATTCGACAAGCCCCGCCTCGGTAAAGAACAGTCGTGGCAGGCGGTCGCTGGTGTCGAGCCGCATCAGCCCACGGTCGATCAGCGATCGGGCAACCGGCGGGACCTTCGGCCTGCCGGCTTGCGGGCCACCGCGCCATGTTTTGAAGACACAAACTCGGTCAGTGAAGCCATGCAGATCGAGGTAGCGGGTGACTTCCCATCAGGATTTCGGCCGCACCATTTCGGCGAAGAACACGACGGATGGGGATGTGGACCGCGATCACTTCCAGCAGAGATCTATTTAGATCAAAAATCGATGGATAGACGAAATTATATAAGATTCTTGAGATTCCGGTTTTTATGCTGGCCCACGGTCGCCGCCGGAGTGAGATTCACCCCGAAGCGTTCGATCCCGCCTCCGCGCCGCGCCTCCACTTCCGACCGTATCAGTGCCTCCGGCTCGCGCACCATGCCAAGGGGACCGAAGCCACCGGCCTGCGCGACGGCCGCGAACTCCGACCGCGGACGTCGGCCGTTCCGGCGAGCACGATCGAATAAGTGCAGCCGAGCAGATCGCTGACCGGCTTATCCAGGGTGGTGGTCATGGCCTTCTTTCAGATATTCGCGCAGATACGCCGCCAGAACGAGGGCGTGATTGTGGGCGCTATCGTGCGCAGCGTAGAGCAACGTCACGGAACCGAGTTTCAATAAATCAGTGAGCCGTACGACAGCCTCATCATTGAGCGCCAGTTCAGCGCGGTAGCGCCGGCCGAACTCCGCCCAGCGCGCCGGGTCGTGGCCGAACCATCGGCGTAACTCCGGGCTCGGCGCGATCTCCTTCAGCCAGAGCGTCAACGCTATGCTCTCCTTGCGCAGGCCGCGCGGCCACAGCCGATCCACCAGCACGCGCGGGCCGTCAGCCTGGTCGGGCGGATCGTAAACCCGCTTGGTGTGGATATTCTCCACGCATTTGCTCATGTCATTCCGCTGGCTCGGAGCCCGGCCGGAGCACCAACGGCGTCCGGAAGATCAGGCGGTCTATGGCCTGCGGATAAAGCGGCCGCAGCTTGACGATGAAGTCCCACGCCATCAGCAGCGCCGCCCACCGCGAACAGGACGTCACCAGGAAGCCGCATCCATTGCCAGATCAGCGTGGTGTCATAGAAAGCCATGCTGCGGGCATAGGCGAACCCGTGCTCGAACACCGCATTGAGTTGCGCCCAGCCGATCGGGAAAAAGTTCAACAGAATCCACAGCAAAAGGCCGCCGTTGTAGAGCCAGAACGCCCACAACCCTGGCCGTTCGCTGAATAGCACTCGGTCGCCCGCCACATAGCGCAGGCAGAAGTAGATCAGGCCGATCGCGAGCAACCCGAACGCTCCGAATAATGCCGTGTGGGCATGGTTCAGCGTCAGGAACGTCCCGTGTTCATAGTAGTTGATCAGCGGCGCGTTCAGCGTGCCGCCGCCAAATACACCGGCGCCGACGAAGTTCCAGAATGCCGCGCCAATGAGGTAGGTGTAGGCGACCGTATAATTGAACGCCCGCTGCGCGCGGATCAGCCGATACTGCTGGATCGCCTCGATGACTAGCAGAACCAGTGGCAGCACCTCGATGAACGAGAACATGCTGCCTAGCGGCACCCACATGCTGGGGCCGCCCGCCCAGTAAAGGTGATGCCCGGTGCCAAGCACGCCGCCGAGGAAGATCAGGATAAGCTCGAAATAGACCGCCCGCTCCGCCAGTTTGCGCGACACCAGTCCGATCGCCATCAGCAGGTAGGCGCTCATGCTTGCGGCGAAGAATTCAAACGATTGCTCGACCCACAGATGCACCACCCACCAGCGCCAGAAGTCGGCGATGGTGAACGACTTCTCGATGCCGGTTAGCGGAATCATGCCGAAAACGTAGAGGATTGCGATGTTGATCGTGGCGGCCCAGATCAGGTTCTCAATCCGGATGCGTCCCGACCAGAACTGGCGCGTCGCCTGCCACACCGCCGCGCCCGTCGGCCATAGTGCGCGAAACACCAGTCCGCTCCAGATCAGCAGGCCGAGGAAGAAGCCGATCTGCCAGAACCGCCCAAGCTGGATATAGGACAATCCTTGGTTGCCGAACCAGAACCAGCCGTTATTGATATGGCCCATGATGCCCAGCCAGTTGCCGATCAGCGCACCGGCGACGATGGCCAGCGTCACCCAGAACAACACGTCGACAAGCAACCCCTGGCCGCGTGCCTCCCGGCCGCCAGCGATCGCCGGGGCGAGGAAAAGGCCGGCTCCAATCCAACCCACGCCGATCCAAATGATCGGCGCCTGGATGTGCACGTCGCGAAGGAAGTTGAACGGCAGGAACTCGTGCAGATTCAGCCCATAGAAGCTCCTACGGTCGTAGTATGAGTGCGCCATGATCGTGCCGGCGACGATCTGCAGCAGCAGCACAGCTGCGACGACAAGGAAGTATTTGCCGACCTTGCGCTGGCTCTCGGTGAATGGCCTGAAATGCGCAAGCACTGGGTCCATCGGTGCGTCGTCCGGGTGGTTGAGCCAGAACTCATAAATAAACAGAACCAGGCCAAAGCACAGGAAGGTGAAGCAGAAGCTGGCCCAGGTCCAAATGAAGGTATTACTGGTGGGCGTGTTGCCGACTTCTGGCTCATAAGGCCAGTTCTCGGTCCAGGACCAGCTCACATCGGGCCGCCGGGCTACGGTGGTGAGGGCGGAGTAAATCAAGAAATCCGCCGTATGCAGCGCCTCGTCCTGATCGAGGCTATAGGCGGGCGTCCATCCGGTAATTAGGTCAACCTTGCCAAGATTGGCAGCCATCTCCTCTCGCAAGCGGCTGATGGCACCGGCGAGGGCGTCAGGGACAACGACCTCCTGCCGCGTAAGGTCAACCCGCTGAAGCTGCTCGCGCATGGTGTTGCGAACCGCGGCCTGCTGCTCTGGCGACAGCTCGTCAAACGCCTTGCCGAAGCGGCTCTGGGCGAGGCCGTCCTCCGTGAGTGTGGCCAAACGCATCAGTCCGAAGGCGGTGTAGTCCTGGCCGAAATAGGAGCCCATCCCGTAAAGGCTGCCGTAGTCCATCAGGTCGGCTTTCTGGAAGCCGCCCTTGCCCGCGAGGATGTCGTCGCCGGTCATCAGCGTCGCGCCGCCGGAGGTCACGAAGCGCTCTGGTTGCGGCGGCGCCCGTTCGTACGTGAGCACAGTCGCCCAGGTGAACAATCCGAAGCTGCCAATCGCCACGAGGAGCAATATCCATTTCAGGACGTTGCTGACAGGGTCTTCCGCATAAGGCATGACGGGCGTGACGTTGGTTGCCATGATCGCCTCCGTTCGACAGTCGCCCCAGTGTGGTCATAGGAGGACGTATCTCATTGCTCACGATCCCGAGTACGAGCGGTATTGATTTGCATTGTTTTCATTCGGCCACGTCGCACTTGCGGACTCGGGCCGCCCAAGGTGACCGCGCCCGGATGATCCGCAGCTGTTGAGTGGCCGCATGCGGCCACTCAACTCAGGCTGCTTACAGGCGGCTTCGACACCCAAGATGCGGTCGCAACAACGCGATCTCCGGGTTGACGCCAGCGAGTCCCGCTACTACGCAGAATCGGCAAGAACGGAGCACGGCGCGTTCGACGGCGCCCAGGTACGTCATGGGAGGTATCCCGCGCTATAGCGTACATGCCGGACTGCCGCTTCTGTCGGCTGGCTTCCGGCCCTTTTTTCTACTGTCCGCGGTATGGGCCTGCATCGGTATTCCTTTGTGGCTCGCGCAGTATGGCGGCGCGACCCAGTTGCCGACCGTGTTGCCGCAATTGGACTGGCATGGCCATGAGATGACCTTCGGCTTTGCGGCGGCCACCGTTGCCGGGTTCATGCTGACGGCGATCCCCAACTGGACCGGCCGCATGCCGCTGCAGGGCGTCCGGCTCGGACTTCTCGTGCTAGCGTGGTTCGCCGGACGGATCGGCGTGCTTTTCTCGGCAGACATCGGCGCACCAGCCGCGGCGGTATTGGATCTGCTGTTTCCCATGGCTTTCCTCGGCGCGGTCGCGCGTGAGATCATCGCCGGCCGTAACTGGCGCAACCTGCCGATGCTGGCTGCACTTGGCTTTCTTTTGCTTGGCAATGTGTTGGTTCACCTCGAAGCACTCGGCCTTGCGGAGACCGCGCCCCTCGGCAATCAACTTGGTATCGCCACGCTGCTGCTGCTGATCAGCGTGGTCGGCGGTCGCATCATTCCCAGCTTCACGCGCAACTGGCTGGTGAAACACCAGCCTGACGTGCGGGCGCCGGCTGCATTTAACCGGTTCGACCGGATCGTTCTGGCGCTGACCGCCGTTGCACTGGTTGCCTGGCTGCTCATACCGGACGCCGTCGTGACGTCCGGGCTTTGCCTGGCAACCGGGCTTGCACAATGGACGCGCCTGGCCCGCTGGCGCGGTCTAGCGACCTTGCGCGAGCCACTGCTCTGGGTGCTGCATCTGGGCTATGGCTGGCTCGGGCTGGGGTTCTGTCTGCTCGGCCTCAACAAAGTGCTGCAATGGTTGCCGCCAGTCGTTGCTTTGCATGCGCTCACCGTCGGCGCCATCGGCACCATGACGTTAGCGGTGATGACGCGGGCGACCCTGGGCCACACTGGGCGGCCGCTGGTCGCCGGGGCGGGAACGACGACGATCTACGGCTTGGTGACCGTCGCCGCCTTGTGCCGATTGCTCGCGCCATTCGCCGGCGCGCAATACATACCCGCGCTCTCCGTGGCCGGCTTTGCCTGGAGCGCCGCCTTCGGTCTGTTTGTCATGCTCTACCTGCGGCCGCTCGCGTTACCTCGCGTCCCGCGTGGAGTGGAGGCTCGGCCGATCTAGTGTCTGTCCGTTTCCGCTTGGAGCGTGTCCAGCATGAGCGCGGCATGCGCATAGGCAGCACCCGCGCGCATCTCGGCTGCCACCCAGATCGCCTCCATCAGTTCCTATGGCGTCGCGCCGGCTCTGCTGGCCGCCTTGGTATGGCCCTTAATGCAGTACGGACACTGGGTAACGTGCACCACCGCGACCCGATGATCTGCTTCACCTTGGCGGACAGCGCGCCGTCTGCAAACACGGCCTTGCCGAACGCATCGAACGCCGTCTGTGCGGCCGGTGCAAGCTGGCGGCGCTGGTGCGCTTCGCGCTCAGTTTCCGGAAGCTGCGGGTCGCGGAGAGCAGCACCACGAAAAGCGTGCTATTGAGCCGGCTTTTAGCCAGTGGGGCGGTGCGGCTCTGACGCTGGGATGCAGCGGCAGACAAGCCTTCGATGGCTGTCGAGGTCTTCTATGCGTATTTCCTGCGGCAACGATGGGACGCCCAAGCCGTTTTCGCCGGATGGAACCCGC
Organism: uncultured Pseudomonadota bacterium; assembly: GCA_963832865.1. Classification (GTDB taxonomy): domain Bacteria; phylum Pseudomonadota; class Alphaproteobacteria; order Acetobacterales; family Acetobacteraceae; genus Rhodopila. The sequence goes on along the minus strand of CAWHWH010000015.1, from coordinate 32,260 downwards.
TACCGACTTCGCAGAGCGGCGCGTGCGCGCGCTTGAGCGTATCGCCCTGCTGCTACGATGGACTGCCGCGACTGGTGTGCGGTGGTGTTCGTCGTGCGGCTGCTCGGGGACGTGCTCCTGCTCGTGTTTGCCGCAGCGCTTTTGGCCCTGGGCCTTCGGGGTTTGACGAATCTTCTGAGCCGCGTTGTCGATCCTGCAGTAGATGCTTCGGCGCGTTAGAATCTTCTTTGCGGCATTGGCGGGCACCGCAAGCAGCGATGGCGGCGAGTTCGGCTGCGGACCGCCCGGGCTGCCACGTGCGATCGGCCTGCACCGAGTTTGTCGCGTCAATGCGCGCCTTCGGATTCTCGATCGTCTCGCGGATGATAAGCGGCACTGTGATGCCGGTGTCAGCGAGCCGCGCCAGCAGCTGCAAACGCAGCGAGAGCGTTTCCGGCAGAGGAGCCACCGTCACAATAAAGATTCACATCACCGCAGCCGTAGTGATAGGTGGCGCCAAGATCCGGGACTATTATGACATTGATGGGCAATACTGGGGGCTCTAGATGGAAAACGCCGACTAGATATCTGTAGTCAGCCTCACAAGAGGCGAGGATACCCCTCGCAACTCTTGAGCTATTCGCGAAGCCGAAGAGAAGGCAGCTACAGCTTCCATCTCAGAAGGTCAATGCCCACACCATGCCTGGGATGCGATGCAGCATCGCGGAAGGAAGGATCGAGGATGAAATTGCAGGGGCAGGTGGCACTGATCACGGGCGGATCGCGCGGAATCGGACGGGCCACGGCACTGGCGTTTGCGCGGGAAGGCGCGGACATCGCATTTTGTCATTTGGATGATGGTGCGCACGCCGACCGCACCGCCGCGGACATCACCGCGCTCGGCCGCCGTGCGATGCATCGGTCCTTCGATGTGTCGGACATCGCGGCGGGCAAGGCGTTCGCCGCGGAGGCGGAGGCCCAACTCGGACCCATCGACATCCTGTTCAACAACGCGGGGATGAACATCCGTAAGCCATTCGAGGCGTATACCGAGGCGGACTTCGACCGTATCTTCGCGGTGCACATGAAGGGCATGTTCTTCATGGCGCAGGCAGTCTATCCCGGCATGATTGCCCGTGGCCGCGGCTGCATCATCAACGTGGCGTCGCAACGCGGATTGAAGGGCGCGGTGAACGCAGCACCCTATTCCGCCGCCAAGGCTGCGATCATGGGGTTCACCCGGTCATTGTCATGGGAGGCTGCCCCAAAGGGGGTGCGGGTCAACGCGGTCGCACCGGGACCCATCGACACGGACTTGACGGCGACCATGGACCCGGCCGACCGACAGGCCTTCATCGATGCTCTCCCGGTCGGCCGATTTGGACGCCCCGAGGAAATCGCAGCGACAGCGTTGCTTCTGGCTGGGCCAGATGGCGGGTTCTTCGTGGGGGCGACCTTGTCCCCGAATGGCGGCGACGTGATGTATTGACCAGCTTCTTGCAAATCTTCTCGACACGTCTGTCAGTAGAACTGAAACAGCGGCGACCCTTTCGGTGCTCCGACTATCGTGGGCCGGCAAAACAGGTCCAGGTAGAGATTGCAGCTGCCAGACTACTCATGGAATTTGGACTCACGGAGCTATTGCCCCCACAGCTCGGCTAGGTTTCCGCGAACAGGCCGCCCATGCAAGGTGTGCCGGAGACCGTTTGCGCGAATCTTGCAGACTGTGTGAAAAGAAACGTGGACCCGCCGACAACTACGCTCGTATCTGTGGCGGCAGTGGGGGAACGGACACAATCGTCGATCACCACCGTGGCCGCCGACATTGTGCCGCTGGGGGCTTTAGGGAAGAAACCTAACCTCCGGGCTGTCGCGTTAGACCGCTGGGGCCGCCCGGACCGATCAGGAGGGTCATAGCTGCCATAGGCAATCGCGGTTACATCGGACAGTACCTGCTTGTGCTTCACCCGCTGGAGGTCCCATGTCCCAGCAGTTTTCCAGCCGCTACCCCGCCGATGTCGTCGAGCACGGGAAGTTTGGGACGCACCTCGCGCTGCTGATGCCACCTCTGGCGGCGTTGCTGTATCCGTTTCTGCTTGAAGCATTTCACGCTAACATTTCACCGGTAATCCGTGGTCAGAGTGCCGAACCTGCACTCCGGTCAGCCGTTGCTGCGTCGCTTTTACTGTTGGCCTTCATCGCGCCTATCGTGGCGCTGCTCGGCGCGATGAGGCTCGGAGAGTTAGCCGCGCCTAGCGTGGCGCAACGGCGTGCCCGCGCCATTGCCTTGCTTGCGGTCGCCGCCCCGCCGTTGTTCGTATTTCTCGGCGTCGAGCTCTACATGCTGCACGACCCGGTGTCCGACATCTGGGTGTGGGTCATATTCTGGCTTGTCATGACGGCACTGGCCGGGTTCGCGCGCAACGAAACGCCCGCGCCACCGCCCGCCGACGCGGCGCCCGCCCGACTGCGCGTCGCCCACGGCATATCGGCGCTTGGCATCATTGCCATCTTTCTGGCGCTGCACCTGGCGAATCACCTCACATTCATCCTCGGGCCCGACGCCTATCGCGCGGTCATGAAAGCGATGCGCCACGTCTATCGCCAGGAGTTTCTGCAGCCGCTGTTGGTCGTACTGTTCCTGTTTCAGGTCGGCAGTGGTGTCTACCTCGGCACGCACGCGAATGGCCGCCCGATGGACCGTTTCCGAACCTTTCAGATTGCCAGCGGCATTTTCCTGGCGGCCTACGTGCTCGGACACATGAATTCGGTGTTCGTGTTTGCACGGCTCTATCTCGGCATCGACAGCGACTGGGCCTTCGCCGTCGGCGCGCCGTCCGGCCTGGTTAACGACGCCTGGAATATCCGCCTGGTGCCGCACTATGGCCTGGGCGTGTTCTTCGTGTTGTCGCACCTGTCCGCCGGCGCGCGCGCGGTGATGCTGTCACATGGCGTGGCTCGGCGCTACGCTGACCGCTTCCTGATCGGCGGCGCCACAGCTGCCGGAGTGGTCGCGTTCGCCATCATGTTTGGCATGTGCGGCGCCAGGCTTAACTTCGCCATTCCCTGATTCGCGCTAATACCATGTGTGGACGACCCCGTGGGTTCAAGAACTTCGAAGAGAATTTTGACGGCGGTTCGACTGCGATCATGTATCCGGCCTTGTCGCCGCGGCGCCATGACCGCGGGCCCAGAAGGGGTTCGCGATCCGGTCCCAAACAATCCAGCGGCCTCAAGAGCCACTGGTTTCAACGGGATCTTCGGATCGTCGGTTCGACCGATCGCCATCTCTCTCAGATCTTTCACCCTGGCATCCACGCGTGGTTCATTCGGATGACAAGCTGAAGCCGGTCGTCCCTCCACTCGTCATCGTGGCCCATGCCGATCGGGCCATCCCGTTGTTCAATCACGGCCGAAGCCTCGTGGTGGTTCGATCGCCAGAAGATCAGAGAGATCGAACTCGACGATCGCCCGTAAGGCCTCCGCCGTGGTGCTGTCCTGCTGATTGTCCGGCAGTCGTCCAGCCAGTGGCTATACTCGTCTTTGAGGTTCACAAGTGCAGCAATTGTATCATTCCAGCGCCGGATCCAGCTGCGCCGATCGGTCGCCCGGCCGATGCGAATGACAGGCGCGCCATTGGCATGCGAGGCACGATACCGTACCTGACGTTCTGCGCCGGTCATGGGTGTTGCACCGTTCGATGGACGGGGCACTGGTCCACTCCATACCGTTACGTGACGGAGCGTCATGCGGAAGCCGCACCAACGACACACGGTTGGCGTTGGTATACTTCGCCACTCCTCATCATGGCCCACACCGTACGGGCCATTTTGTTGGCTAGCGCCACGGCGACGAGTTTACGCGGCTTGCGCGCGAGCAACTTCAGTAGCCATTCGTTGGCCTGCTTGTTGCCCGGCCTGGTGGCGAACCGGATCACCGCGGTCGCTCCGGTCACCAACAACCGGCGCAATCGTTCATTACCGGCACGGCTGATGCCGCCCATTCGCTGCTTGCCGCCGGTCGAATGCTCCTTCGGCGTCAGGCCGATCCAAGCTGCCAGGTGGCGGCCTGATTTGAACGCCGCCGGATCTATCTCGAGCGCAAACGTCAGTGCGATGATCACGCCGATGCCGGGGATGGTGGCCAGCAGCGGGCATGAGGCTTCACGTCGAGTTTCGACCAGTCTGGTGTCGAGATGCTCGATCTCTCGTCCGAGCCGCGCCAGCATTTCCCTCGCCTCGGCAGGAATGGCGACGTTATGGCAATCTCCGTCTACGCGCCAAAGGGCAAAACCTCCTGCGGCCCATGCTAACTGGCCGTAAACAGCTTCCCGATCAGATCGCGCCACCGCGCGTCACATCCCTGGCGCTTGCCGGTGTCGTGCTAGGCGGTAGTGTCGGTGGCGTTGCTCGCAACTTTCCTCTGATCGCCATTCGCGGCACTATCGGACAGGCTGCGCTGTTGGGCACTGCTGCGACAATTTCCCATACGCCATCGTCGGGCTTTTGGTCGTGCCGGTGATGATGATGGATCTCCGGCGTGCCCTTGAACCGCAGGAAGCCGCCGCCGAAAAGCACCAGGGTGATCCAGCGGCGGGGTGAGGGGACCGGGAACGCGAGGGCGTCAACGATTGGCGTCTCGATCTTAGCGGTGTCGCTTTGAAACAAGCCAGCCTCATCGACAGGCATCTCGGAAGAGCTGCCGCTTGTGCCAATCGCCGAAGAGGCGTGAATTCCGGCGCAAGAGGAGGACAGCGTTAATGGCACAAGGACGTCTCAAAGTTTACGGCTGGGGTCGTGAGGGCGAGGGCCTGACACGGGACGAAGAGGCGTTCGTCGTGAACGGCTACCACCGGATGTTCGGCCTCTCAGAGTTCCTCAGCCACACTGTGCCTGCGCCCGCCGACTACGCGCTGCGAGCACCACGCCTCACGCCGCCGGCGGCGCTGGCGCGCATCTGCTCCAGCGCCCCGTACGACCGCGCGCTGCACGCGCACAGCAAGGGGTTCACCAACTCGGTGCGGATCATGCTGAACCAGTTCGTCTCGGCGCCGGACGTGGTGGCGTATCCGGAAAACGACCGGGACGTCGCCGCGGTGCTGGACTGGGCCGGTGACGCGGGCTTCGCGATAATCCCGTTCGGCGGCGGATCGAGCGTGTGTGGCGGCGTGACGCCCCCCGCCGACGGCCCGCCGGTGGTGACGCTGAACCTGGGCAAGCTCGACAAGGTGCTAGAGATCGACCGCGCCTCCCGCGCCGCGCGCATCCAGGCCGGCGTGTTCGGCCCGGCGCTGGAGAACCAGTTGCGGTCGCATAAGCTAACCCTCCGCCACTTCCCCCAAAGCTTCGAATACTCAACGCTTGGCGGTTGGCTCGCGACGCGGTCGGGTGGACACTTTGCCACGCTGTACACGCACATCGACGACTTCGTCGAAAGCCTGCGCGTGGTGACGCCCGCCGGCACGCTGGAAACCCGCCGCCTTCCTGGGTCCGGCGCGGGTCCTAGTCCGGACCGGATGTTCATCGGATCGGAGGGCATCCTGGGCGTGATCACCGAGGCGTGGATGCGCCTGCAGGACCGCCCAATCTTCCGCGGCGGCGGGGCGATCCGCTTCAAGGATTTTTTCGGCGCTGCCCGCGCCCTGCGGGTGCTCAGCCAGACCGGGCTGTATCCCTCGAACTGCCGGATCCTCGACCCGAGCGAGGCCTATAACACCGGCGCGGCGGACGGCAGCGTCGCCATCATGGTCCTGGCCTTCGAATCCGCCGATCACCCCATCGAGGCCTGGGTGAGCCGCGCGCTGGAGGTCTGCCGCGACCATGGGGGCACCCCGGAAACTGATGGCGGTGGCGATGCGCACTTGGAGGGCGCGGCCGGCCAGTGGCGCAACGCCTTCATCCGCATGCCGTATGCGCGCGAGCTTCTGACCCCGCGCGCCATCATCAACGACACGTTCGAGACCGCGATTACCTGGGAGCGGTTCGAGGCGCTCCACGACAGCGTCAAGGCGGTGACCGAGAAGGCGATCCGCGATGTCACCGGCAAGCCCGGCCAGGTCACCTGCCGCTTCACCCACGTCTACCCGGACGGTCCCGCGCCGTATTTCAGCTTCCACGCGCTCGGGCACCACGACGCGCTGCTGGAGCAGTGGCAGGCGATCAAGGACGCAGCGTCCGACGCGCTCATCGCGGGCGGCGGCACGATCACGCACCATCACGCGGTTGGGCGAGAGCACCGGCCCTGGTACGATCGGCAACGGCCGGACTTGTTTGCGGCGGCGCTAAAGGCGGCGAAAAAGACCCTCGATCCGCGCGGGATCATGAACCCCGGCGTGCTGATCGACCCGTAGTCGGGGGCAGTGAGCCCCCGCCAGTAGCGGCTCGGTCAAGTAAATTTGGCGACGTCCAGGCATCTCGTCGCGGACACCTAGTTCGCCAGCAAATCTCGCGAACGCTCTTGCCTGCTTCCTGACTGCGCAGGATCGATCTCGGCATCGCGCATCCGTCACGCCATCTCTGGGTCGTACTTGCGTAGCAAGCGCCACGCGGTCAGCCAATCCATCTCATTCTTGCGTGCCTGGGCAGGGCGAATGCGGCGGAAACAGCGATGACCTGGGAAGCGAGGTCGGGGCGCTGATCCTTGACCAGGAAGACCCTCACCATCGTGCGGTGGCTGACGCCGCAATCTTTCAACCAGACCTCGGGCCCACCCGAACTCACCTCGCGGCGATGATGATGGAGTCTTCGTATATGCCGGAACCCATCACGGTGCCATCAAAGATGCCACGCGCCGCGATCCATCGAAATGTCTCGTCGTAGACCTCTTTGGTATAGGGCTCAAACACTAGGCGCTCACCAGGTCCCCAGCTTCGCGCATCCATGGTGCCATGATAACGCTCGGGAAATTCGTTCCGATAGTATCGCGTGTAACGGTCGGGCCGAAGATCGATGTCCCGCTGAGCGCGCCGCAATGCGCGGAAAAATTTACTCAGGTCCTCGGCATCCGGATCGCCCGTGATCATTGAAGCAATCATGAACGTGGTGTCGACGATCTTGCGAAAACCCAACTGCTCCGCGAGATAATAAGGACCATTGAACAACGCCGAAGCCGGCGACACGCCGTTTAGCAGATTGTCCAATCGGGCAAACAGCATGCCTTCGGAAAAGGACAGATTGATTTTTTCGGCTGGCAAATATTGTTCCAGGGCCTGGATGGTCGAATAGTGGCTGCCCGATTGATAGCCGACCGAAATGGGCACGTCAGCAAGATCTTCCGGTCTTCGGACGGGCGAGTCCGCCGCGACGAACACCCCTGACGGTGCGACGGAATAGGCGTCCGCATAGAGCCGGCCTTTGCCCTGGGACGCCGCGACACCCACCGTCCAGTGACATGCGCAACTCACAACCGCCTCACGTCCGCGCTCGAACGATTGGAACGCACCGACCCTATCGCCGCGATCGTGGTGCCTGCCATCGCTGGATTGGATCAGCTCCTGAAAAACGTAGTCGAGGCCCTCATCCTTGAAGTAGCCCTTTTCCTTGGCAACCCATTCCTGTAGGCGAAAATGCGGCTCTATGATGAAGGGCTGGTTGGGCATGGAAAACTCCGAGGAGGCATTGGAGTGCGCAAGAGGCAAGCTATGCAATTCCGCGGCCCGAGGCCAATGTCCGATATTCAGCGCCGGCCGCTCTTTAGGCCTGTTCAGGAAAAAACATCGCATGCCCGTCATTGAAACCGCTCTGACCCGGTTGCTCGGCATCGAGCATCCGATCCTGCTCGCGCCGATGGGTTCGGCTGCGGGCGGTAAGCTCGCGGCGGCCGTCACCAATGCCGGGGGGCTTGGGTTGGTCGGCTCGGGCTATGCCAACGCTGATGTCATTCGCAAGGAATTAACCGAAGCCGGAAATGCACGCGTGGGCGTTGGGTTTATCCTCTGGGCGCTGGAGAAGAATCCCTCGGCGCTCGATGTGGCGCTGGATGCGAGGCCCGCGGCGGTGATGTTGTCCTTCGGGGATCCCGCTCCTTTCACTGGCCGAATTAGGAACGCGGGGTGCAAGATAATCTGCCAGGTGCAAACCCTGGCGCAGGCGAGGGAGGCTGCCGCCGCGGGTGCCGATATCATCATCGCACAGGGAAGGGACGCGGGGGGACATTCGGGAACGACGCGCGGCACGATGGGCCTGGTTCCCGCCGTGGTGGATGCTGTTGCGCCAATCCCCGTGGTCGCCGCCGGAGGGATCGCCGATGGTCGGGGCCTGGCCGCCGCGCTCGTGCTGGGAGCGGCCGGTGTTTCGATGGGTACCCGCTTCACCGCCTCACGCGAGTCACTGTGGGATCAGGCGATGAAAGCGGCGACCCTGGCAGCGGGCGGCGATCAGACCGAGCAGACACGCGTGTTCGACGTGGTGCGTGGGGCGCCCTGGCCGGCGATCTATCCAGGCCGTGCGTTGCGCAACACGTTTTCGGCACACTGGAACGGCCAGGAGGAGGCTTTGGCGGCCGACCAACCGGCCCAGGAAAAAGCCTGGCTGGCGACAGCGGCGGACGATTTCGCCACGCGTGTTGTCTGGGCCGGCGAGGGTGTTGACCTGATCGACGACATGCCGGCGGCGTCTGAGATCATCGAGCGGGTCATCGCCCAGGCAGTGGAGACCCTGACGCAGGGTGCGCAACTGGTGTGTGGGAGCGCGGCGCGTTCAATCTGAAGCGTGTCGCTGGCCGCCCACCGGCACAGATTGCGACAGAGACAGAGAAAGGCATCACGCAGCACCCTGGCTGTCTCGGCTTTGTCTTGCCGGTGGACGTCGCACCAGATTCTGTTGCATCGTTTGACTGTGGTGGTGGATTAGCGGCGAGAGGGATCGTCCCCACCTCTCAGGCGGCGACTTCGAACAGCGCGGCGATGAACTCCGCCTGGGCCCTGATGTCGCTGCCGCCGATGTTTTGAACTTGCCCTTTCCTGATCATTGCCATCGCCTCGTAGCCTGCCAGAGTTCATCGGGCCGTCCAGAAGCCGCCAAAGCCGAGTCCAGGACAGATCAGCCATTTTACCCGCCGATGGTCTTGCTCCACAATATTGTTCAAGTATTTCACCTGTCGCAGTCGCGACCGACGCCACAGTTCGCCATCTTTCTTCATTTCGGCTGCAGCCTTTGGGTAGGCCGCATTCTTATCCACCGTGATGGTGCGCGGGTTCACAGTGTGTGGCTGGGTTCTGTTGCAGCTTTGCGACGCCGACCTGATCGGGTAGACGCCGTGCGATGACCAAACGTCGACAAGCTGTCCAGGTACGACAGGATCAGTCCTTCAAAGGGCGCCAGTTCACCGCCGAGGTGATCCTGTGGGCGGTCCGGTGGTATCTGATGTTCCCGATCAGCTATCGCGATCTCATGCTCATGCTGCTGGACCGCGGCGTGGAGGTGGACCACTCGACCATATTCCGCTGGATCCAGGCTTATTCGGCCGAATTGGAGAAGCGGATCCGCCCCCACCTGCGCATGAGCAACGGCTCTTGGCGGGTGGATGAGACCTACGTAAGGGTCAAGGGCCGCTGGATGTATCTGTATCGAGCCGTCGACAGCCACTGCCAGACGATCGACTTCCTGTTGTCGGTCAAGCGCGACGCTGATGCGGCGAAACGGTTCTTCCGCAAGGCATTGGCGCAGCCCCACACGGTGAACCCGCGCACTATTACTGTGGACAAGAATGCGGCCTATCCGAAGGCTCTCACAGAGATGAAGAAGGATGGCGAGCTCTGGCGTCGATCACGGCTGCGGCAGGTGAAATATTTGAACAACATCGTCGAGCAAGATCACCGGCGGGTGAAACGATTAACCGGCCCGGGACTTGGCTTTGGTGGCTTTTGGACGGGCCGACGAACGCTGGCAGGCTACGAGGCAATGGCGATGATCAGGAAAGGGCAGGTTCGGAACATCGGCGGCAACGACATCAGGGCCCAGGCAGAGTTCATCGCCGGACTGTTCCAGCTGGCCGCCTGAGACGTCATCTCACCTTCTCGCAGACGTCACACGGACCAACGCTACACTTTGCAACAGAACCGCTCCAGCGGGGTAGCCAACACGTCAAGGAACGGCGACGGTCAGTCGCGATTTACGCCGATCCCGACGAAGGCGGCCCAACGGCGCTCAAAGCGTCGTCCGGGCAGTTCAACGGGGCGGATTCTACTTGGCAGAAATCGGGCGGCCCGTTATGTCAAACAAACCGACCTGTTCGTAGAATGCTCAGCACCAGCCTTCCGAACTGAGCCGAGGGGGACGCGGAGGTAAAACGGCTTCCGAAAAACCGAGGAATGCCAAAAGACGGACCCGTTGGGGATAGGTGACAGTGTTCTATGATCATAACATCAAGGAGCCATGCAAATGCCCCGTTATCTTCTACCGATAGTTACTGTCGTCGGGTTGGTATTGTCTCTGGCGGCACATACTCAAACCCCCGCCGTGACCGCAACTTGCAACGATGGCTCGGCCTTTTCCGGAGCAACGCGATCTGGAGCATGCCGGGGCCACGGAGGGGTCAAGACATGGGACACAGCAGCGCCGTCCACAACGGCTCCGGCGACCGGTCCGGCGGCTGCGCCGACAATGCAATCAAAGGCTGCCCCGGAGCAGACGACGAACCGCGGGGCGCCCGGCGCTGGTCAAGTGTGGGTAAATACAAACTCAAAGGTCTATCACTGCCCCGGAGACCGTTGGTACGGGAAGACGAAAGCCGGCGAGTATATGTCTGAGGCCCAGGCCAAGAGCAGCGGCTTCCGTCCGGATCACAACAAGGCATGTGTGTCCTAAATTTCGTTTCCGTAGTGGTCATAAAAGGACGTAACCACATGAAAACACTGGTGCTCATCGTTATCCTCAGCCTTGCGACGACCGCCGCCCTACCATCACTGGCGCACGCCGAGGGCTCGTCATGCATGGCAACCGTTAGCGACAAAAAGCTCGCTGGCGCAGCGAAGACCAGCTTCATGAAGAAATGCGAGACGGATGCAAAGGCCAGCTGCGATGCCGCCGCAGCGGATAAAAAGTTGGCTGGCGCGGCTAAGGCCAGCTTTACGAAGAAATGCATCTCCGACGCCGTTGGCTCATGATGGTCCAGTAACCTCTCTACATCATTTCGGATTAGCTTTCGCTGTGATCATCCTCATTCCACAATATCAAGGCAAAACCGCTAAGGGGAACACACATGCAATCGCCGATCTCGGTGCCGCGGGCACCAGGCTGGGTCGCGGAATTTCGCGCCTTCATCATGCGTGGCAATGTTGTCGATCTCGCCGTGGGCATCATTATCGGCGTGGCCTTTAGCGCCATTGTCAGTAGTTTGGTGAAAGACATCCTTAATCCGATCATTGGGCTCGTGATCGGCGGCGTGGACTTCAATAACATCTTCATCCCGCTGAACGGCCAGCATTATAAGTCGTTGGATGCGGCGCAGAAGGCGGCAGCCCCTACGATAAACATCGGCATATTCATCAACACGATCATCAACTTCGTGATCATCTCGTTCGCGATCTTCTGGGTGGTGAAGGCGATGTCTCGGGTGGTTCGTAAAGAAGCGCCGCCGGCGCCTGGTCCGACTCAGACCGAGGTGCTGCTCGCCGAAATTCGCGATCTTCTGGCGACGCAACGTCGGCCGTCTGCTCCACCCATTTAGCCGAAACGGGCAACACGGAAAGTCATAGAACCCGCAATCCAGCGGCCCCGCCTTCGAATTTACATAACGGCCGGCGACTCTCAACCTCGCAGAGCCGGTTTTCCGGGGGCGGGCGACAGCGGCAGGAGCAACTGGCGAGCGCTTGCGTGCTTGCCGATTGAAGATCGCATGGACTAGGGGCTAGCGTATCGGCTGGAGAGACAAGAAGTCTTCCACTTTGGGGTTATAAGCCCAAACCGCCGGAAATTCCGTCTGCCGACGATTTCGGCAGCCAGCAGCCGTTATGGCCGGGATCGCTGACGTTCAGTCGGACCAAAAGGCCCTGAAGCGGTCGGGCTTCAATTCAGTATATCGAGTGGTGTGCTCGATGTTGCGATGGCCCAGATAATGTTGGATCGACCGTGTGTCCTGTCCGTCGTTGGCGAGTTTGTAGCCGGTGGCGTGGCGCAGCATGTGCGGGTGTACCGGGAACTCGATACCGGCCCGCTGTCCGGCCCGCCCGACGATCTTCCGCACCGTGTCGGCGGTGAGCGGCGCCTTGCGCTCGCTGACGAACACGTAAGCTGTATCCGGATAGTCCCGCTGCAGGCGGCGGAGGGTTCGCAACTCCGGTCCACGCAAAGGGTGAACCGACGCGATGCCGTGCTTGAGCCGGGTGACATGCAGGAGCCCCTGGCGGAGATCAGTCTGATCCCAGCGCAAACTGACGAGTTCGGACACGCGCAGGCCGTGACGGTAGGCGAGAAGAATCAACGCGGCATCCCGCGTGCCATGCCGGCCGACAGCGGCGGCCGCTGCGATCATCGCTGTCACCTCCCGGTCTGACAGATATTCCCGGCTCCGGTAGACGGCATTTGCCTTGCGAATGGGAACTTTCCGGTTTTCGATGGCTGGCGGGATATGCTCCACGGGCCTGGAACCCGCCTGGATGCTCATGGCACAATCCGATCTTTCCGTTTATCACCTATTATACGGAAAGTTTGCTCGACGGGGATTACAAAACCAGATGGCGGACAAGAGCGAGCGCCTGACCGTCCTGTCAGACGCCGAGCAATTCGCCTTGTACGGGCTGCCCGACTTCGATGATCGCCAGCGGCTGACCTATCTGTCGCTGTCCGGACCGGAACTGGCTCTCGCTTCCAGCCGCCCCGGCCTCCACGCCCAGGTCTGGTGTGCGCTGCAAATCGGTTACTTCAAGGCCAAGCACGCTTTCTTCCGCTTCAGCTGGGACGATGCACAGGAGGATTGTACGTTTGTCCTGACCCGCTATTTCAAAGATCAGCCGTTTCATCGTCAAGCCATTACCAAACACGAACACTATACCCAGCGCACAATGATCGCGGCGTTGTTCGGCTACCGCCTCTGGTCCGCGGACTTCCTCACGCAACTCGCACAACAGGCCGCCCAAATTGTGCGGCGCGATGTCACACCGGGGTTCATCGTCGCCGAATTCATCGCCTGGCTTAACGAACGCAAGATTGTCCGCCCCGGCCACACGACATTGCAGACGCTGATCAGCGAGGCGTTGTCCACCGAGCGCGGGCGTTTGGGAGGCCTGCTCGCGGAGATGCTGGACGAATCCGCACGGCAGGCGCTCGCCCAGATGCTGGTACGCGACGACACGTTGTCGGAGTTGGCGGCTCTCAAGCAGGACGCCAAAAACTTCAAATGGCGTCAGATGGCGAACGAACGAGAGAAGCGTGCCAGGCTGGAACCGTTGTATCTGATCGCCAGGACGCTGCTGCCGAAACTTGCGGTCTCGCAACGCAATCTGCATTACTACGCAAGTCTGGCGAATTTCTACACGGTGTATGATCTGCGCCGCCTCAAGGCTGAGCAAACACATCTATATTTGCTGTGCTACACTTGGCAGCGCTACCGGCAACTCACCGACAATCTCGTCGACGCCTTGAGCTATCACATGAAGCAGCTGGAGGACGAGAGCAAGGCGCGGACAGACAAGCGCTTCGTTGCCGAGCAGGCGGAACGCGAGCAGGAAACGCCGCGGGTCGGGCGGCTGCTGTTGCTCTATGTCGATGACACGGTCACCGACACGACGCCCTTTGGCGATGTGCGCCAGCACGCGTTCAAGATCATGCCACGCGAGGCATTGCAGATCGCCGGCCAGCGCCTGAGCGAGAAGCCGGCGAGCAAGCTGGCCATGCGTTGGCAGATTGTTGACGGGCTGGCCGAACGCATCAGACGCCAGCTCCGTCCGCTCTACGGGGCACTCGATTTCTCCAGTTGCACACCAGATAACCCGTGGCTCGCCGCGCTCGCCTGGATGCGGACCGTATTCGACAGACAGCAACGTCTGTCGCAGCGCCCGCTCGCCGAATGCCCTGAAGCGACCCTACCGGCCTCGGCGAGCCGCGGGCGGCCAGTGCTGCGCAGGCCCGGCAGGACCGCCGGCGGGTCAAGGAGTTGGAGCGAGAGCTGCATCGCAAGGACAAGGCACTGGGCGAAACGGCTGCCTTGCTCGTGCTGTCAAGATCATCGCGGTGGCCAACGAACCGCGCTTTGCCGACACGCCGCCGGCGCGGATCGTCCCGGCGCTGGCCGACGAGGGGATCTACCTCGATCTGGCTTAGTTCCGACCTCCGCCCGGCCCAAACAGCTTCGAAACGCATCCGCCGTACCCACCTCAGGAGGTCCAGATGACCGGGACACTTCACGAGCTACCAAACCCGGCCAAACCACGAGCTAGCCACACTAGCCCTCCGCGGCTTGACTCAAACAGACCGCCCGGCTCAGTCTTTTCGCAAGGCTGCCAAACGCTCACAACAACAAGCGAATATAGGGGAAGCGAGCCCATGCGAGACACCATTCGGTGCCTGAGCGTCCGCACCATCACGGCCGGTTTGGCATTCGGCCTGTTGCTGGGCGTGGCACTCGCGCTGGCACCTCAGGCCCGGGCGCAGAACTTCACGCTGGGTTACTCTACCGGGTTCCTGCAGGACCCATTCCAGGTTATCCAAGCCGACAGCGTGATTGCGAGCGGCAAGAAGGCCGGCCTCAAGACCTTGCCGGTGGCCAACGCCAACGGCGACCCTGGCAAGCAGATAACCGATTTCCACAATCTGATCGCCGAAGGTGCGCAGGGCATCCTGTTCGTTGCCCGCGACAGCGAGGCGATCGTGCCGGCGCTCGATTTCGCCGCCAGCAAGAACGTCCCGGCGGTCTCCATCGACATGGGACCGGCCGGCGGCAAGGCAGCGATGGTGGTGCGCGCCGACAACATCCGCATGGGCGAGGACGCCTGCAAACTCACCGGCAAGGCGCTTGGCGGCAAGGGCATCGTGCTGTCGCTGATGGGCGACCAGGCAACGCTAAATGGGCGCGACCGCACCAGCGGCTTCTCCACCTGCATGAAAAAAGAATTCCCCGACATCAAACTGATCGAGCAGCCGACCTACTGGGCGACCGACAAAGCGACCTCGATCGCGCAGACGGTGGTGACCTCGACTCCCACTCTCGGCGCGATCTACATGCAGAGCGACGCCGTGATGCTCGCCGGCGTGCTGAATGTGCTGAAGAGCGCCGGCAAGCTCAAATCGGTCGGTGAGCCTGGCCACATTTTCCTGGTCAGCATCGACGGCACGCCGCTCGCGATGCAGAAGATCCGCGAGAACCAGTTGGACGCCGCGATCTCCCAGCCGCTGAACCTGTACGTGAAGTGGGGCCTTTACTACCTGCAAAACGCTGTCGCCGGAAAGACGTTCGCCCCCGGCCCGACCGACCACGACAGCCGCATCGAGATGTTCAACGGCAACCCGATGGACATGCTGCCGGCGCCGATCGTGACTAAGGCCAATGTCGACGATCCGGCGTTGTGGGCAAACGCAGCGAAGAGCTGAATAGACCCAGCCGTAGGCTGGCGGACCCGGTGATGACGAGCGCGCAATCGGCTGCGGGAACCGGCACTGTTCCGGTGATGGTGGAGGTGCTTGGCGTCTCCAAGCATTTCGGCCTGAACCAGGCGCTGAGCAACGTCTCCATGCGGGTGCCGGCCGGCGACTCGCGCGCGCTGGTCGGCCGCAATGGAGCGGGCAAGTCCACGCTGGTCGGCGTGCTGACCGGTATCCTCGCCCCGGATGCCGGCCGGGTGCATTTCGCCGGGCAGGACGCCCCCGGACTGACCGAGCGGCAGAAATGGCGCGACCGCGTGGCTTGCGTCTACCAAAAGTCCACGCTGGTGCCGACCCTGACGGTGGCTGAGAACCTGCTGCTCAACGTGCAACCCGTCGGAGGTTTCGGCTGGATCCGTTGGGGTGCGGCGCGGCGCGAGGCGGAGCGCGTGCTAGCAGGTTGGGGGATGGAACTTGATGTCGAGCAGGAGTGCACGCGCCTCTCGGTCGAGCAGCGGCAGATTGTGGAAATCGCCCGTGCACTGATCCAGGGCGCGCGCTTCATCATCCTCGACGAGCCTACCGCCGAACTGGAAGGACGCGAGGTTCGGCGGCTGTTCGACCGCATCACGCATTTGCAAGCCACCGGCGTCACCTTCCTGTATATCTCGCACTATCTTGAGGAGATCTACGAAGTCTGCCGCAGTGTGACGGTGCTGCGTGACGGACGTGTGGTCGCCGAGGCGCCGCTGGAGGACATGCCGAAGGAACGTGTGGTCGCGGCCATGGTGGGTGACGCAGCGCGCGCGACCGGTGAACGGCGCGTCGCCAATGCCGGTATCGCCACGACGTCGCGCCCGACGCCGGCGCTAGAACTGCGCGATCTTCATCTGGGTGCCGTTGTCTCGGGTGTCAGCCTACAGGTTGGCGCTGGTGAATGCGTCGGGTTGGCCGGGCTGACCGGCTCCGGCAAGGGCGAGATCGGCGACGCTATCGCCGGCCTGCTCACGCCCTCCGGCGGGTCGATCCGGGTCGCGGGGATCGATCTTCGCCGTGGCGACGTCGAACATGCGCAACGCAACGGCGTCGGCTACGTGCCGCGCGACCGTCATGCGCGCGGGATCGTCCCGCTTGCTCTCCGTTGCCGAGAACATGACGATGACCATTCTAGGCAGGATGGGGCGCGCCGGCTTCATCCTGCCGTCACGTCAGGCGGACGCGGCGGGACGCATGATCCACTCTCTACAGATCGTCGCCGCCTCGACCGAGCAACCGATCAGAGAACTTAGCGGCGGCAATCAGCAGAAGGCGGTGATGGCCCGCGCGCTCGCCTCCGACCCCAAAGTGCTGGTGCTGCTCTATCCAACGCAGGGCGTGGATATCGCCTCGAAGGAAGCGCTGTTCGCCATCGTCGAGCGGACCCGCGCCGGCGGCACTGCCGTGCTTATCATCAGTGATGAACTGGACGAGTTGTCGGTGTGCGACCGCGTGCTTGTCATCTTCAAGGGCCGTCTAACCGCCGAGTTCGCTGCGGGTTGGGAGAGCGAGGCGCTAGTGGCGGCGATCGAAGGAATCGAAGATGCCGAGCGAACAGGCTGACGCCGTGCGGAACCGGTCGGCGACGCCGCACAAGCGCAGCACGTTCCTGGGGTTGCGCGAACTAACACTGATCCCGGTAATCATTCTCGTCATCATCATCGGCGCGTTCGCATCCGACGCCTTCCTGACAACCGACAATTTCCTCAACATCCTGCAGCAATCATCCGAACTGTCTGTCGTGGTGATCGCCGAGACGCTGATCCTGCTGGCGGGGAAATTCGACCTGTCGTTGGAGTTGGTGGTCGGGCTCGCACCGATGCTGGGAGCCTGGCTGATCATCAAGGACGTGCAGATCGGCGGCTCCGGTGTCGGACTGCAATGGTGGCTGGCAATCCCGGTTGTGCTAGCGACCGGCGCGCTGGTCGGTCTGGTCAACGGCTTCCTCATCGTCAAGTTGCGGCTGAACGCCTTCATCGTCACGCTGGCTATGCTAATCCTCCTGCGCGGCGTGCAACTCGGCACCACCAACGGCAAAACGCTGTTCGATCTGCCGGACGGTTATCTCTATCTCGGTTCCGGCAAGTGGATGGGCATCCCTGTTTCGATCTGGATCGCCAGCATTCTCTACCTCGTCTTCGGGCTATTCCTGCGCTACCACCGGCTCGGCCGCGCGCTCTATGCCATCGGCGGCAACGCCGATGCGGCCCGTGTGGCCGGCATCCGGGTGGAGCGCGTGCTATGGGGTACGCTGATCGTCGGCGGCATGCTCGCGGCCCTCGCCGGTCTGATGCTGACCGGACGAATCGCCTCGGTGGTGACCAGCCAAGGCCAGAACATGATCTTCTATGTGTTCGCGGCGGCGGTGATCGGCGGCATCAGCCTAAACGGCGGCAAGGGGCGGCTGCTCGGCGCGCTGACCGGTGTACTGCTGCTCGGCATTTTGCAAAACGTGCTGACGTTGGCGGAAATCCCGGCGTTCTGGATCGATGCCGTTTACGGCGCGATCATCCTGGTGGCACTTGTGCTCGGACGAGTGACCGGCGGGGCGACCGAAGAGTTATAAGGGCGCCCCGTGCTCGATTCTTAACCTTTGTTGCCCCAGAGCGCCGGATCGTCCACATTTTCGATGGTCACGGTTGGCGCTGGCAGCAGGTCCATCGGGCTGCCGTGGAACTCGACGATCGTGCTGTTATGGTCGGTTGGGCCCGGCGGAAAAGTCTTTCCGTCCACCGCCTCTTGCAGATGGTCCAAGCCATATTTCACGTACAGGTCCAACGGCTGCGAGATTGATGCGTCGAGCAAACCGTCCCGGATTTGGCGCAGCGCAAATGGCGTGCCGTCGATGCTGACCAGCGTGATGTGGCTGGCGTCACCGACCTTGGTCAGCTTGCCGGCGCTCTTCAGCACATTGATCACACCTGCCAGCATCACCGAGTCACTCTGCATGTAGATCGCCGCCAGATCCGGCGTGGAAGTGACTACCGTCTGCGCCACCGCCGTTGCCTTGTCGCTCTTCCAGTAGGTCGGTTGCTGGATCACCTTGATGCCGGGGTAGTTGGCCTTCATGCAGTTGTTGAAGCCGGTAGTGCGATCGCGACCGTTGATCGTGGCCTGATCGCCCATCATCGACAGCATGGTACCCTTGCCACCGAGTTTTTTGCCGATCAAGGCACAGGCATCGGCGCCCATGCGCAGGTTGTCGGCTCGCACAATCATCGCGGTATGGCCGCCGGACGGACCGATATCGGTGGAAACGATCGGGACGCGCTTGCTCTCGGCGTAGTTCAGCGCCGGGACGATGGCATCGCTGTCAGTCGCCACCAAGATAATTCCAGTCGCACCCTCGGCGATTAGGTTGTGGATGTCGGCGATCTGCTTGCCAGCGTCGCCGTTGGCATTGGCGACCGGCACTGTCTTCAGCCCCATCGCCTTGGCCGCGGCGTAGGTCTGATCGACGCCGATGGCGAGAAACGGCGTTGATAGGAAACCCACCGCATACCCCATTGTATAAGGCTTGTGCTCCTGTGCGGCGGCCGTTGCCGCAACCACGGCAGGAACGATGGCAGCGAGTGCCATCAGCACCGGCCTTATGCCGGAACGACGATCGAGCTTGATGCCCATGTTTCCCTCCTTCATTGCGAAGTCGCTTTGTCTGCTTTTGCTGCATTCCCTAGTGGCGACCGTTTCGCCGATCGCTTGGTACGAGGTTGGGAGCTAATCTACGGGACAGTCAGGAGACCTTCTCAAGCATGCTGGCCCCGTTCTTCAGACGGAACGGAAAACGTTCGTATTCCCAACGATAGTCAATCTCCAACTTAGACTAGCTTGAGTTTGGTCGACCCAAACGGGGTTTTCACTATTGGACCTGACTATAAAAACTATCCGCTGCGGCCTCACCGAAATGCGTCATCGGGAACAACGATGAATTTATCGCTTTGAAGGCGACGCGCGCGTTTGCCGCCGCATACGGGAGGGCACGACGGGAGGGGCCGGGGAGGGGATGCCCGGCGGCCGCGGGCGGGGAGGAGCGCCGCGTTAAATTTGGGTCAGATCCTCGGACACGCGCGAAGCATCGATCGATGGGAGCCTGCCGTATTGTCGCGCTTGTTCGATTAACTGCGCCAACCGGGCATAACCCTGCGCCAACTTCGCAGGCCTTGCGTTCATCGCCGAAGGGGACTGCTACAGCTTTGTCCTGCCACTCTTTGGCGCGACGCCGGTATGTCTCTGGGTTCCAGTCGCTTGGCATGTTCGTCTCCGAATCTTCCTTTTTCAATTGGAGGGATTGCATCAACTCCGCGTCGGCTTGTTACCGTGGGCGTTTTCGGCCCGTTCACTCGTTCAGCAAGGATGCTCGGCCGGATGCCTGGCTGGCTATGGGAGCCGGTTCGAGGCAATTCCCGCCGGGGAGGTAGCGATGGAGAGTCCGAAGGAGCTGAGACGAAGGGCAGAGCGCTACCGGCGTATGGCCCTTTCGATGACCGACGGACGGGCAACTGAGGCTTTGAAAGTATTGGCGACGAATTATGATGCTCTGGCGACGTCGTTTCCTCGGAAATCCGTCGCGAGGCTATGGATGCCTGGCGCAGCGGTGATACAGAATCGCAATTGTGTATAAGTTTCATGCTATCGCGAAGATCGGGGGGTGACGTTGGAGAACACCTTCCTGGGCTAGTAGCCGGCCTCCTGAACCTGAAGTGGGCGATGAAATCTATGGTTCAGTGTCAGGAATGGCTCGCGAATCGGCTAAAACTATGAGCGGAGTATCTGTCGGCGAATCAGCAAGGTGTCCCATGGCAATAAAAGCCGCTGCAAAGGCCAAAGCGAAGGCGAGCGCAGCTCCAGGCAAGAAATCCGCAGCTTCGGCAAAGCAGGCCGCGCCGCAAAAAAACGCTGCCTCGGCTCGTAAAGCGCCATCAAAGGGACCGTCGAAAACGCACACGCTGAAAACGATTTTCGAGCAGCTTGCGGATGGTCACGAAATATCGCGGAAGCAGGCTCAGGCCATGGCCAATGGGATGGTCGACCTGATGACCGCGCTTCTGAAGAACGGCGACCGCGTTCGCATCACCGGCCTGGGCATCCTTGAGGTTAAGGATCGACCGGCGCGGATGGGCCGCAATCCGGCCACGGGCGCCGCGATCCAGATTGCCGCCAGCAAGAAAGTGGCGTTCCGGGTTGCCAAGGAGCTGAAGGAAACGGTTTAGGTTACCCGCCCGGTACCTCCTTCGTCAGCATCTCGGGAATGTTGGCGTCGGTGCGACCGGCAAGCACCTTTTCCTCATCTTCCATCCCGGGTTCTTCGTTGAGAGCTTGGTGCCAGTGATGGAGCGCCCTTCCCTCGGGATACCCTTCACGCTCCCAGAGGAAGTAGGCCCTTTCGCGAACGGCTCGCTGCTGGTCTTGCTCCGCCAATTATTCCTCCTCCGCTAGGCACACGAGAAACAGTAAACTGTGAGGACGGCAACGATCACCACGTTCTGCGGGTTCCCGCCGCAGCTCGGCAGCCCGGACACTTAGCGAGCAGCAGACCGGCAGCGACTGCCTCGGAAACTTCGAGTTCGTCGCCCGCTGCCAGCCGGACCGAACGTTCCCGTACCCGCTCCGCCGGCGGAACGCGCTGCGGCAGCGCTTCCGGGGTTGTCAGCACAAAGGATGGGCTGGTCGTGCGCCTC
The DNA here is from genome assembly GCA_963832865.1 of uncultured Pseudomonadota bacterium. GTDB lineage: Bacteria > Pseudomonadota > Alphaproteobacteria > Acetobacterales > Acetobacteraceae > Rhodopila. The sequence continues at coordinate 11,052 of CAWHWH010000015.1, read as the reverse complement.
AACGAGTGAGGCCAAGGACGCAACGCGCGTACCGGTCACGTGCCGGGATGGGCGCGCCCGGTCAGCACCGGCGCGCATCGTCGGCATCGATGACTTCGCCTGGAAGCGCGGTCAGCGCTATGGAACCATCGTCTGCGATCTGGAGCGGCGCCGGGTTGTCGACCTGCTGCCTTATATTTTACCTAGAGGTGGCGTGCGACCACTCACTTCACCGCTGGAGGTAAGCTTTGTCGTCTTCCGGGACCATTACTCTGGCTGACATCGCGGCCGGGACCGACACGCTAGCGATCGCTTGTACCAAGTGTGACCGGGCTGGACAGTATCCGTTGGCCACGCTGATTAAGCGTTACGCGCCAGAGTCATCTATCCCGGACTGCTCCGGATCCTGTCTGCCGGTTGCCCGATGAGGGAGTCGGTCAGCCCCGACGCCTCGTGCGGCGCATACTGCCCCGAATTGGTGTCGCGGCATCACGGTCGCCATGGACTGGACTGAGCTTGGTCAAGACGGCCAGGCGACGCTCATGCTGTGAGCTCACCGCCCACGGGCGCGCCACGCCGCTGTATTGCTGACCGTCGATACGGCCACGCTGAAGAACCGGCGCAATGGCTGCTTCTCCAAGTAAATCCGAATTGGCCCCAAAATTGCGCCTCATCCCCCTCATCCCCACATTCTGGACACCCGGGCTTGTCTGGGAAGCGGGGAAACGACGATCGTCTCCCCGCTAAATTTTTCTCTACCGCTTGAGCTCGCTGTCTTTGGAAACCTCGACGTCTTCGCGCCGGACCGTATCCTTCACGGTCTCCGTTCGCTCGGTCGCCTCCCGGCCCACCACGACTTCCTCAACGACATGGGCTGTCTTCGCAACAACCGGCTCCTCCGCCGTTTCGCGGACTTCCACCACCCGTTCCTCGAATGCGCTCGATCCTGGAGCCGCCGTACCAATCGGGGTGCGCCGCTCCACCGTGACGCGCTCGCCCTGAAGCGAGACGTTCTGCTCCGTCGGCTTCTCCACCACATAGCGGCGGATGCGCGTTGTGCCGCGATCAACCGTGCGCTTCCCGACCTCAAGCTGTTCTTCCGAGAGGGGGATGACTTCTTCGCCTTTGCCAGCCATTGCCGACGCAGGAGCCTCGGACGTCGCCTCCGGGGGGGCGGCGGGAGCGACGTGCCCGCTTGGATAAGCGCTCGTCATGCCGCTCCGGGCAACCTCTCCGGTCGAGACATCTTGCCCGGCGGTCGAAAGACCCGCCGGCGGCGCCATGCCAGCTTCTCCGACCTCGTCCGACCGTTCGTCGATATCGACGGGATTGTGCGCCTCAAGCGCGGCAATCGCCTGGTGGATTTTCGCGTCGTCATAGACCGTTACGCTCAGGACGACATTTCCGGCCGAGGCCCTGCGATCATAGACGTCATGAGTATAGGCTGAGCGCGTCGTTTCCGTCATGGAATCTTCGCCGACCAGCCAAGCCCAGAAACCGCCTCCCGATGTGTGGGTCGAAGTATGTTCCGCCGGCTCGACTTCCGCACGGGCAGTGTCCGCGTATCGGCGGATCGCGGAAGAGGGTATCCCCGCGCTCTCTAGGCTTCGCGCGGCCGCCGTTGCATCTGTCTCAGTCTCAAACACCGCTACGATGTGTTCTGCCATACAAAGCTCCCTATGGGCCAATCTGCCCTGCAGAAACAAGCTCAGAGAGCGCCACGTAGTTGCTTCAAGATTTGCTGTAGTGGGCAAACTCCGGCAGGGTCCCCCGGGCGCGCCCCGGGTTCAACAGTGCCCCTGTCCGAACTCCCGCCCGAAGATGGGCTTTGATTTTCGTCTTCATCGACACTACTCCGCACGCCGACCGAGCCGCGTTGCGAGGGGCCAAGGGCCGCCGATCGAGTGCTGATCCCGTGTCGCCCTTTGCCGCCTTTGCCTGTTCCCGGCCGCTTCTGAACTTGCATGCACTCACTTCCGTTGCCTCGCACGCGCGCGCGAAAGCTCAAATATTCCCCGATTGGCTGGCGACCCGCTTGCCGCGGTGGAATATCTCGATGGTGCGCGTCGTGATGCGGGTATCGACCTGCTCGCGGAGCAACGCGTGCGGCACCGAGAGAACACCCTCGACCTTAACTTGGCTCATTGACAGGCCCTAGCGCTCCTCGGCCTGCTGTTACCGCTTCGGCAATGCGGCGCCACCAGCGGAGGCGCGTGCCTGCCGCAGCAGCTCGCCGCAGTGGGCGTCCTCCTCGGCGGAGGTTCCGAACTGCACCGTCGGCAGCAGCGCGAGTGGCGCGAACAGCGCGCCCAGGCCGGCAACCGCCCCCGCCCGAGCGGCGGCTTGCGCCCCGGGGGTGATGTCAGGGTGCCTGAAGGTACCTGAGATGTTGAGGCGCGTCGGTAACGAACCGATGCTAAAGTGCCGGGCGTCGGTCTTCAGGCTAAGGTCAATCGCCTCCTTCGCCAGGGCGATGGTGCCATTGACGTTGATCAGCGAATCCTTTGTCTGCAACGTCATGGCCTGGAAATCGAGCAGTCCGCGCCGCAGGGCGAGAACACCGACGAAGCATTCGATCTGCTCGCGCTCTGGAACGCCCAGCGCCGAGAGCAGGGCGTTGCCGAACTGCAACCCCGACAGATCGACCAGCAAGGCCGACAGGTCTCCCCCGGTCATCGCCATCTTCACCTCGCCATTGCCGGCGCCAAGCAACGTGGCGACCGAATTGCCGGTGCCCTCGAACGCGCCGATGCCACTGACGGCACCGGCCCCTTGGAAGGTGTGAGTCGCTGCCATCAGCCGCGAAACGTCGACATTCTCAAGCTTCAGGTCGGCTTTCGCCCGCACCTGATCGTCGGAGACCGGGACAACATCGGCATTCGCCAGCAGGCGGCCCTTGCCGACGCCGAAGCTGAGCGGATGGATGTTGATGCGACCATCGACGAGGTCCATGCGGACGGCGACACTGTCCAGCGGAACACTGCGGCCGGTGATATGCTCGCCTTTATAGTTGAGGTGCACATCCGCCCAGGTCAGCATCGGCACCTTGATCGGCGTGTCGGGTAGCAGCTTGGGGCTGGCGCTTGCCTTCGCTGCTGCCTCACGCTGGAAACCATCGTGAACCCCATCGTCAGAGGGGGTCCCTTTTGGACGCCGATCACCCCTCAAACGGGGTCCTTTTTCCACGCCGAATCACAGTGAAGCGCGTTCCTCTCGTCCCGCTGAGGCACGGATGCCATGCGGGAACGGATCAGGTCACTTCAGGTTGCTGATTTCGATCGAACCCTTATTAACGTCATCGGAACGGAACGCCGCGGAGCGATGCGCGGTCAGCCTGCGAGCCGCCGGGGCCATACATTGGGCAGCAGTCACCCCAACGGCTCGCAGCACCCTTGCTAGTAGCCGCTCACTAAAGGCTATGGTGATCTGAAAGCACCATAGCGTACGCCAAAGACCACCGCGTAATTGCGCTTCCCGTCGGCATTCTTGAGACAATCTGTTATCAAGAGTAAAGGGGCGGAGGTATGGGTGCCTAGGGCGGCTAAAGACCGTCCCGCCGAGATGTTCGCGAAGCGGCCCGGCGCCAAGCCCATTCATGAATGGATTAAGGGAGCCGTCGTGCGCGGCATCGCATGTTGCGAACAAAGTCCAGCTGGGTTCCACTCGATCAAGGGCGAACTAACCGTTAGGCGTCACATTTGCCCGTGGGGATCGGCTCTATGGACGATGCTGCCAAGAAATCGACCGATGCCGCCGCTGCACCCATCAAGCGTGAGCCTGGTCGCGGGGCTCGGCGCATGACCAACCACCAGGAAGATGCCGCCTCACGCCTGGTCATTTTAGATATTGTTTCTAGGTTGCATGCCCAGGCGAGAACCTTAAGACTGCTTGGCTATGGCTTTTTGCTTCTGATCGCCCTGCTCCTGGCTGGTGGTGCGTATTTCTACTGGTTTGCTCAAACATTCGTGCTTGACCAAATTAAAGAGCGGTCTGACCAGGTCAGATCTATACGGGACGACATAGAGAAAAAGCGGCTCGATATCAAAAACCAGGAAGCCGAAATTGCGGATATTCAGAAAAAAATGGTCGAATTCTAAGATAATATTTTCTAAAGAGGTGGTTATAGTGCCTCCCAGACTAACTAGGTTGTCTTTCTTGGCGGATGGCCAGCGCGGCTGGGTCGTCGGCAACAACGGCACCATCCTCACCACCACCGACGTCGGCACAAACTGGAAGCCACAGACCAGCGGAACCAACGCCAATCTCATTGGCGTGCAGTTCACCGCCGATGGCCAGCGCGGCTGGGTCGTCGGCAACAACGGCACCATCCTCACCACCACCGACGTCGGCACAAACTGGAGGCCACAGACCAGCGGAACCAACGCCGATCTCTGGGGCGTGCAGTTCACCGCCGATGGCCAGCGCGGCTGGGTCGTCGGCAACAACGGCACCATCCTGCGCGGGGAAAGGCCAGAACAAAAGGAAAGCGCGGCCGCCGTCGATGAGGGCAAAAGGAAGATCGACGCTGCCAAATTGGATATTCAGCGATTTGAGAAAGAGATACAAAGAATATACCCAGATACGGGTCAAAACGATCATAATTGGATGGAGTTTGTATTTGTTCAAGTCCAGGCTTCTCGTATCGGTGTCATTGTGGTTATTCTATTTTTTGTCAACATAATACTCAATGTATATCGGAGCTATGCGTGATCAGCGTGCCCCCCGCGCCGTCGGATGCCGCATGGAAGGGCCTGCACCGAGATCTCGAATTCTGGAACGCCAGCGTCGCAAGGGCCTTGCCACTTCCGGTGATTTGCAAATCGCCGCTGGTCGGGGTGTAGGCAAGTCCTAGCCCAGCGCTGGCGATGCCCTTGAGGTCGATTCCGTCACCGGCCATGAAGCCTTTTCGCAAAAGTCCTCGCAAAAGAGAGGCTTTCGCACATGAGTTTTGCGAGACCTAGACCGCTGAAATGCCTGATGTGGACCGGCCTTCAACCGCGGCCTCGACCACCCATGCCCCCTTACTTCCGCATGGGACTTTTGGATCGTCTTATGCCGGTTTTCTGTTCCACTCAGCCGCACAGGCCGGTACCGGAGGGTCGCGCCCCGATGCGGTGCGGCTGAATCACGTTACGGGAACAGGGTTATGATGTCGCGCACCAAAGACAGGGAAAGAGCTTGAGCTAAGTCGTTTCCCGCCGCTCCGTTGGCCCGCAGCAACGTGGCAAGAATCTGCCCCTTATCTCGGAGTTCGTCGGTGTTACTAACCGCTTGATCGATTAAGGCGACGACTATCTCGTCTTGACGACTGAGAATGTCATCTAATTGCAACCACAGAATATCCGCCTCGGTAATTGAAGCAACCGCCGAACGCGTGATCCCATAGTATTGTGTATCCTCAAGGGACGCACTACTTGACGCTTGAACGCGTCGATCCAGATCGACAAGCGCTGTCGCAAGCACCGCGTGGTCCGCACATAGCTCTGCAATGCTGACGTTCTTGACCATCTGTAATTGCCTCTTTCACACGAACAGTCCCAAAGCAAATCCCTTGTCCTATATAGCTTACGGGGCTGGATGTCTCCAATGCAATCAAATGGAACCGCCGCACTGGCGGCACACTCACGCTGATGTGAATATTTCAATGATCTTCGGATAGTCGAATTGTTCACTTCGGAGTGTCACCTGAGTTTAGCCCATCACGTTTAAAGAACAACCAAAAGTTGCAAGCTTCGCCAAATTCAGCTCGTAACGACAACCCTCGAAGAGATCGCGTAATGGAACTGGGCAGTGGCATTAATTTAAGCCAGTTCCGAGCGTAGTTATTCCGACATCGGCCTGAGCCATCGCAGGATAGTGAGTGGCGGCCCTCGACCCGCCACGCTATTTACTTGCCCGGGAGGAACAACGTCACATTCAATGTCGATCTTTGTTCTTTCTCAGGGCGCGTCATGATAGAAAACATCGCTCCCTGTTACTAAACCTCAAATGGAGAATAGAGACAATGACCGACCTCATCCAGCTGACTGACGCTGAGATTGCCGGGGTTTCTGGCGGTATCCTCAACCAAAGCATTTCCATCTCCGCGACCCAGACCAACAACGCTACCGTGAACCAGACCGCCAACTCGACCAACAACGGGTCAGTCTCCGCGTCCTTGTCAGCCAACGGTGGCGCCGGCGGCGCCCTCGGCGGTGACGGCGGCGCCGGGGGCGGCGGTGGCGCGACCGTAGCCGCGTCAGGCTCTTCGGCAAGCAATGCTTCGTTGCTGGCACAGCGGAACTCCATCTCAGCGAGCAACCGCCAATCTTTCCATCTCCGCTTCTGATCATCTAATGTTATGGCCGATCAGCTTTTGGGCTGATCGGCCATAACGCTTGCGTATCAGGAAAGGCGGTAACAAAGGGGGCTGGGCTGATGACTAGTCTCGTTGTCCTAACGGACATCGAAGCCGCTCTTGTGGGTGGAGGAGCAATAACCCAGACGATCAGTGTAAGCGTACTACAGCAGGATACTTCAACCGTTTCATCGACTGCAATCGCCACGAACGCCGGCCACTTGTCAGCGACGGTCGCAGGAACTAGGGTGATCCCGACTGTCGTTGGTGCAGCGTCCCGCAATGCCGCCGTGGTGTTGGCGGCCAACGAGGTTAAACTGCTGAACAGCCTTCGTCTTGGTCTACTATTAAGGCTTTAGTGCATGGCCGATAGTCCATCATAAGCGAGGGGCCAAGGGTCTCCCCGATCCAACAGTTGGGGAGCCCGCTGCTGACCCTATGCAACAACGGCGTGCTGACTGCGGCTAGAAGTAGGACAGGCTTTCTGACCGCTGCAGTAAACGCGCGAGTGTCCGAGGTATAGAGTGACGAGCGAACGCGCGATAAAACCGCTGTTCCGGCGGGAAGCCATTGAATTCCAACAAACTCAAAGGCAGTGGGGTGAAGTCGTGCTATTGCAGCCGATCTCCACCAAACTTCTGACGTGGTTTCTGGCGACTTCGGTAGCAGCCGTAATTGTCCTCTTGGCCTTCGTTGAGTACGCGCAGAAGGATACCGCGATTGGCTATCTGTCCCCCTCGGCTGGCACCGCTCAAGTCTCCGCTCCTTCACAGGGCGTCATTCGCGAGATATTTGTCAAGCAGGATGAGCAGGTTACCCAAGGTCAACCGCTCTTTCGGGTTGCCACCGACCAGCTTACAGGGGGCGGGGACGATGTTAACCAAGTAGCGCTCGGCATCTTGATGTCCCAGAAGGCCAGGGTCTCGCAGCAGGTCGCCGCTGAACAGAAGCGTTTGGACGCTGAGCAGCAACGGCTGAATGCATCACTGGGCAGTCTCTCAAACGAAATGACACTGCTCGACAGTCAGATTTCAATGCAGGACCAGCGAATCAAGCTCGGTCAGACGCTCCTCAAGGCGGCGACGTCACTTGCGGCCAAGGGCCTGGTCTCAGAGCCTGAGCGGGGGCACAGAGAACAGGCCTTGCTTGAAGATACGCAGAGGCTGGCGTCCTTAGCCCAGCAGCAAGTCTCATTGCGAAACAAAATGGATGAGACGAAATCGTCGCTCGATCAACTTCCTACCGTGATGACGACGCAGCTGCAACCCATGCTGGGCGAATTGTCATCTCTCGAGCAGCGTATCGCTGAGATCAAAGGCCGGCAGGGCTATCTGGTGCGTGCACCGATTCCGGGCAGAGTTTCGTTGGTTCAGGTCAACGTCGGACAGTTGGCGGAGCCGCACCGCATGAGTATGGAGATCGTGCCCTCCAATGCCAACCTGCAGGCAGTCCTGTTCGTCCCAGCGCGCGCGGCAGGGCTGATTGAGGTAGGGCAACGTGTGCGCTTGCTCTACGACGCGTTTCCATACCAAAAATACGGAACCCACGGCGGTCGCATCATTGGCGTCTCCCATACCGCTCTCACGAGCGCCGACTTGTCTGGCCCAATTTCGTTGAAGGAGCCAGCGTACAAAGTCGTGGTGGCACTCGACGAAACCGCAATCAAGACTCACGACAAAAGGACAATCACTCTGCAGCCCGACACGTTGCTGCATGCTGACATCATCCTGGAGCAGCGTACGATCATGAGCTGGATCCTTCAACCTCTACTGAGCGCCAGGATATAGGTCATGCTTGAGGGCGCCCTGAACTTTAGCGGTCGACGTCGTTTGCCGGTCTACCTGCAAGCCGAGACGGCTGAATGCGGGCTTGCTTGCCTCGCCATGATCGCCTCGTACCATCGCCACAGGCTCGACCTCAATACCCTGCGCCGGCGCTTTCCCGTGTCTATGAAGGGGGTCACGCTTAAGGCACTCATGCAAATTGCTGAGCAGCTTGATCTGGCGTGCCGGCCACTTAAGTTCGACTTCGACAATATTCGGCAGCTACGTCTTCCGGCCATTGTTCACTGGGACTTAAACCATTTCGTCGTGTTAAGGGCCGTCACTTCCAAGGGCGTTCTGGTTCACGACCCGGCTGTCGGCGAAAAATTCTTCCCAATGCCAGAGGCGTCGCGGCACCTGACTGGTGTCGCGGTCGAAATCACCCCGACCGATGCCTTTAGGCGCGCGGATAAATCGCAGGAAAAGACGGAGCGGCTGTCTCTGTCGGCGTTTTGGGGACATATTCAAGGTCTCGGCCCGGCTCTGCTGCAGATCCTTGTCCTTTCGGTGATCCTGGAGCTCTTCGTAATCGCTAGCCCCTATTACATGCAGCTGGCGATCGATGAGGTAATCGCGCGCGGCGACGCCAATTTGCTGACCGCACTCGCGTTCGGCTTCGCGCTTCTGACAGTCATCGGCGTCGTTACCACGGCCCTGCGCAGTGTCATCTTGCTCTTCGTCCAAAATACGCTATCCCTCCAAATGGGAGCCCGGCTATTCCATCATTTGCTGCGACTGCCACTTGACTTTTTCGAGAAGCGCCACATTGGCGACATTCTCTCACGCTTCGGCTCTCTCGGCCCGATCCGTAGCTTGCTCTCTGAAGGGTTAGTGGCTGCGATTATAGACGGGGCGATGGCCTTGGTCACGCTGGCGATGATCTTTTTCTACAGCGCGACATTAGCCGTGGTTGTTATTATCGCGTTAAGCCTCTACATCATGCTGCGCGTGGCCCTGTTCCGGACTTTTTGGTTGCGTAGTCAGGCTGTTATCCAGACAGGCGCAAAGGAGAATTCCACTTTTATAGAGACTGTCCGCGCCATACAAAGCTTGAAAATTTTCAATCGGGAGAGCGAGCGAGAGACCCAGTGGCTAAATCGGTATGCAGACTCAATCAATGCTGGTATCCGCATCGGCCGGACCCGCATCGCGTTTAAAACGGCAAACGACGCTATTTTCAGCCTGGAGAATATCATCACCGTTTATCTCGCAGCCCGCCTTGCCCTGGCGAACGAGCTGACCGTCGGTATGATCTTCGCCTTTATGGCGTTCAAGCACCAGTTCACCGACAAGGCGGTGATGCTGGTGGAGAAGGCACTGGAGTTGCGAATACTTAACCTGCATTTGGAGCGTATCTCCGACATTGCACTTAGCCCATTGGAACGTGGACACGATCGGCCACCGGACGAAGGCCGACGCGTTCAAGGCAAGATTGAGCTACGCAATGTATGCTTCCGGTATTCGGAGACTGACCCCTATATCTTAGAAGATATCAATATGTCGATCGACGCTGGCCGATTCGTTACCATCATGGGTCCTTCCGGTGGTGGCAAGACGACGCTGATCAAGATCATGCTCGGATTGTTGGAGCCGACCAGTGGAGAAGTGCTGATCGACGGCATTCCCATGAACACCCTCGGTGTACGCGCTTATCGTGAGAATGTCGGCGCGGTGATGCAGGACGATCAGTTACTGTCGGGCACTATCTCCGACAATATCTGTTTTTTTGACGCCAATTTTGATCACCAGCGGATGGTTGAATGCGCTCGGATGGCTGGGGTGGATGACGAGATTATGGATATGCCGATGGGTTACGGCAGCTTGATAGGTGACATGGGCAGCTCGCTTTCAGGCGGCCAGAAACAACGGGTGCTACTGGCGCGGGCGCTCTATCGGCTACCCAAAATTCTCGTTCTGGACGAAGGAACGGCTCATCTCGATATCGATAAAGAGAAGGAAATCAATGAGCGTCTTCGGGCGCTGCCAATGACGCGAATTAGCGTCGCGCATCGTGCGGAAATCGCGGGCGGCGCTGATGCCATACTGCGGATCGGACATGCCCGCGAGGCATCCCTGAGATAAACGCGCGGTCGTCGGCAACGTACAAGAAAGGGGCGGTAAGATAGGCAAGTCAAGCAGCAGCCCCCTACTCTGGGGAGAACGCCAGCTTCTCTGGAGACCTTAATATATGCTGGCGAAGATCAGGCCAATATGGCCAGATATGTCGACGGAGTTAATGCTATGAACAGTCTGATTGAACTGCGGGAACATGAGGTCCAGATGGTTGCCGGAGGCGGAATTGTCGGGAATATCGCCGTGCAGACTAATGTCAACGTGACCCCCCAAGTCGCGATCGGTCTCGCGGTCCTCTCGCCGCACTCTTACGTGAGTGCCCATAATAACTCCTTTACCATTCAGTGGAATTTGGCCTTTTCCGTTTGATCTGGAGTGGGGTAAGGTGTAGGCCTTACCCCACTCCCCAATGCGGCGATTCTCATCCCGCAGCGCAGGAAGGTTGGCCATGAAAAGCGGTTCTAGCTCCTCGTCTTGGTCCGGATCATCGGTTCACATCACCAACACCGCGAGCAGCCACGTCTCAGCAAGCTCGTCGGCGCGCGCTGGCGGAGGCGCTGGATATTCACCTGGCGGAGGCGCTGGATATTCACATGGTACGACGAAGGTCATTGTAGACGCTGTGACGCTGGAAGCTAGCTACGCCCTGCAGTCCGGTCTCCTGAAAGTCGAACTTGAGGCATTTGATAGCGCCGATCCCAACGCCACGCGGATTCGCGACACCCTGCTTCTCGAACCCAGAGAGTGCCGAACCATCTCCGTACACCGCGGGCTTGGCCGCTCGCCGCGCTGTTTCACGATCACCCGCGTTGGCGATGGATTACAGGTATCAGCGAACGG
>CAWHWH010000014.1:0-86139 GCA_963832865.1 uncultured Pseudomonadota bacterium | reverse complement strand
CGCGGTGAAACGCCTCTTTCGCCGCGAGCATCGCGAACGGGCGGCGATCAGCAAGTGAAGGGCGATTTCGAAGTCTTCGCGATCCAGCCGTTCCGAAGGAGGGGATGCCATGACAAAACACGCCTATGACAAGGAAATCACGGCGCTTCTGGTGATCGATCCCTATAACGACTTCATTTCCGAGGGCGGCAAGGCGTGGCCCGGCATTCGGGCCGTCGCGGAAGCAAATGGCTGCGTTCCTCACATGCTGCGGGTGCTGAATGCGGCACGCGAGGCAGAGCTTCGGATCAGCATGCTCCACGCATCCCCCACCATCACCAAGCCACGACCAACGGGACAGGGCCCGGCGGAATATTTCTCAATGTCCATGCAGGATAGTGTCAGTATCTGTTTGGAAGTGTCCCGATCCTGGGGCGCAGGAGATCAATGATGGCCAACAATCCCAAGGGTACCGCCCTCGTCACCGGGGCATCCACCGGCATCGGCGCTGTCTACGCCGATCGGCTCGCGCATCGCGGGCACGACCTCATCCTCGTCGCGCGGGATGAGGCACGCATGGAGGCGATCGCTGAACGATTGCGCTCGGAGACCGGCCGCAGCGTCGAAGTGCTCCCGGCAGACCTCAGCCTCGATACCGGCGTGGCGAAGATCGAAAGCCGCCTGGCCAGCGACGCCACGATTACGGTCTTGGTGAACAATGCGGGCATATCGCTCAATGGCGGCCTGCTCGAGAATGGGACAGCCGAACTGGCGAAGCTGATAACCGTCAACATCACGGCGCCGACCCTGCTCGCCGCAGCCGCCGGCAGAGCATTCGTTCAACGCAAAGCCGGCGCTATCATCAACATCGCTTCGGTGCTGGCGCTTGCGCCCGAGTTGCTCGACGGCGTCTACAGCGGCTCTAAGGCTTACCTGCTCAATCTCAGCCTCAAACTTGCATCGGACGTGAAGGACGCGGGTGTCCGTGTCCAGGCTGTACTGCCCGGCGCGACCCGCACCGAGATCTGGCAGCGTTCCGGTAAGGACGCAGATGCGCTTCTGCCCGGAAAGGTGATGGATGTGGAGGATCTCGTCGATGCCGCGCTTGTCGGCTTCGACAAGGGAGAGGTGGTGACTATTCCGCCACTCGCCGACGAAGGACTGTGGATTGCCTACAACGAGGCCCGGTTGGTGATGGCGCCGCATCTTTCGCAGCGCGAAGTGGCCGACCGCTATCGCCCCAAGTCGCCGCCACCCAGCTGGCGCACGCAGGATGGGGTCCGGTGACCATTCTCGCTCATCTTTTCAACGACACACGACTCGTTCGTCGATGCGCTCGTCCGGCGTCTGGCCTCGTTCGACCGTGAAACGCTGGCCGCGGCGAAGGCCCAGATCAATCGGTTCGGGACGCCGACAGCTACCGAGCTTCAGTCGAGCAACGACATGTTCTTCACAACCCTGGGCTGGTCCAGTGCGCAGGCGCGCCGTGCCAAGCTCCGCGGTATCGGTTACGGTGTTCCGAGCGACTTCGAATTGAACTTCGGCCGGTGCCTCCCTGCGCTCGGGCGGGCGCGCGATGATGACACGGACACGTCGCTCGCCGGCGTGCTGAAGGGTTGAGCCGAACGGGGGGCGTGTCCTGGACGCATTGAGCGCCGAAAGCAGCACGATCTTCTCTACGTTGTGCCGCTCGCTCGGCACCCTTCCTTCCTCCAAATCGGTCTTCAAACCAGCCCTCGGGATGGCCGGTGGCGATTCCAATGAGCGAGCTTCTGCTTGTTGCCGTCAGCCACTCTAACCCGACTTTCGCAACTCGCGGTGAAGCATCCCTCAAACGGTCGGATTTCCGGGGGCGTGGTGCCGCAAGGTCGGCACCACAGAATGGACGGTGATTATGCTATCGGAATGCCGTCCGTTGTGATCCTGGGCGGCGGTTGGTCGGGCAAGTTGATCTTGAGCCGCTGAAGCAGCAGCGCCTGATCCCGTTCGGGTTCGGTGTAACGCGAGAGGATCACGGTGCGGCCATCGGTCGTTGGCAGCTGCACATCGACCATTTGGATCGCCGCCATCTTGTCCAACACTGATCTCGCCGTCAGTCCGGGCGCCAGGGCTCGCAACCGCTGCTTCAGCGTCACCTGGAGGCAATAAGCCAGGAACGCGACCAGGATGTGTGCTTCGATCCGCTCATCGGTCTGATGGTAGATCGGGCGGATCGCCAGATCGCCCTTTAGGGCCCGAGCCTGAACAAGCGAATCGCAGGAAACGAATCGGGGCGGCGGCAACAACGCAATGAATGAATCCGGGATCATCGGAGCGAATCGGGTGACGCGACGTCTAGCCTGGCGGGATGATCGACCAAGCCGCCATCCAGGCCCGCTTCGATGCACTCGGGCCGTTCCTCAATGAGCGAGACCGGCGCCTGTTCGCTGCGAGTGAAGCGCGCGCTGCTGGCCACGGCGGCATAGCCGCGGTTTCGCGGATCAGCGGTATTGCCCGCAGCACCATCGGCCGTGGCCTGGCAGACCTGCGGTCCGGGGCACTGCGGTGTAGCGACCGGGTTCGCCGGACGGGTGGCGGTCAGAAGCCCGCAACCGAGACGCAGCCTGGGATCTTGGACGCCTTGAATGACCTGGTGGAGCCATCGATCCGCGGTGATCCCGAGGCTGCCTTGCGCTGGGTCAGCAAGAGCCAGCGCCATCTCTCCGCGGCGCTGGCCGCGCGGGGCTTCATCGCCGGGCAGAAGCTGGTCGGCCGGCTGCTGAAGCGCCTCAACTTCAGCCTGCAGGCCAACTGCAAGACGCGCGAAGGTGCCAACCACCCCGATCGCAACGCTCAGTTCGAGCATATCAACGCCGAGGTGAAGGCATTCCAGGCTGCCGGGCAACCGGTCATCTCCGTCGACACAAAGAAGAAGGAGCTTGTCGGAGACTTCAAGAATGGCGGCCGTGAGTTGCGGCCCAAGGGGCAACCGGAGCCGGTCCGGGTGCATGACTTCGCAATCCCCGAACTCGGCAAGGCGGTGCCGTATGGGATCTACGACGTTTCCGCCAATGCCGGCTTTGTCAATGTCGGCATCAGCGCCGACACCGGAGAGTTCTCCGTCGCGAGCATCCGACGCTGGTGGTACGAGATCGGGGCGGCTCGTTATCCCGATGCGAAGCAGTTGCTGATCAACGCCGATTGTGGCGGCAGCAACGGCGCGCGTCTGCGCCTATGGAAGCGAGAACTGCAAGTGCTGGCCGACGAACTTGGGATCGAGATCACCGTCTGTCACGTCCCGCCCGGCACCAGCAAGTGGAACAAGATAGAGCATCGGCTGTTTTCTTTCATCACCCAGAACTGGCGCGGCAAGCCGCTGATCAGCTACCTGGTCATCGTCCAACTGATCGCCAGCACCACCACCGGCGCCGGGCTCACTGTTGCCTGTCGCCTCGATGAAAGTGACTACGTGAAGGGCATCAAGGTGACCGACGCCGAGATGGCTGCTCTGAATATCCTACCCGCCGCTTTCCACGGCGAATGGAACTATACCATCAAGCCAAGACGGCCGGATGGATGACGCGGTTATTTTGGCTCAGGCCCTTAGCCCCGCCGCGGCCTTTGCACGAGCATCAGCGATTTTGGCCAGATAGACGCTCCCGCCGCCGTCTTCCTCGCCTTTTCCACCGCCACCGGATCAGGCGCGGGATCCACTTTCGGCGCAGGCTCCAATACACGCACTCATACAGTTGGGAACTGGTAGCGGCGGGACGTTTCGCCGATCGCCAGTGCGAGCGCTTTGATCAGCACCGGATTTTTGATGCGTAAGTCAGATGCGTAAGTTACGCGCAAACCGTCCCGCAGAGGGTGCTTTGTGCGACACGGGTTTGGGCGTTCCCCCTTCGGGGTCGGGTGCTATAGGTGTATCGGCCATGGTCGTCGACCTGTGTTTGAACCCGTTGACGTGACGAACCGGAGGTGATGTGCCATCGACGGCGGTTCCTGCACCAATGCCGGGCAGGCCACGATCGGCGAATTCGGCGGCGAGCGCATCGGGGTCAAGACCTAACCGGCGTTCATCGAATTAGCGGAAAAAACCCCAGTCGGCCGGCAGCATCCGGCCCAACACCCCGTCGTGCCAGACAAGGCGATGAAACAGGGCGGCCGCCGCGTGCAGCCCGACGACCACGACAATGATCCAGCCGATAGTGGCATGGACCTCCTGCACCTGATGCGCCAGCGCATGGTTGGAGGGATCGAACGCCGGAAGTGTGAACAGGTTGAAAATGCTGTCCCCACGAGTCCAGGCCAGCGCCATGCCGACCACCACCATCGCCGTGACCAGCGTGTAGAGGCCCCAGTGAGTCGTCTTGGCGATGAAATTCAGGACCGGGCGGTCGGCGAGCGGCAGACGGCGCCCCCGGGTCAGACGCCAGGCGATGCGGCTCAGTAGGATCACTGCGAGTAGCACCCCGCAAACGATATGCACCGACCGCGCATCGACCCTGGGCGCGCCCTTGGGAAACCAGTCGATGATCTGCGCCCCCAGCCATTGCGAGGCCACCAGGATGGCAGTGGCCCAATGGAAAAAAATCGTCATGGTATCGTAGCGTGTTGCGACGAGACTAACAGGCTGCATTGGTTCAAGCTCTCAGAAGTCGCTGCGGCGATCCCGCGCCAGCCCCGTGTGACGCCGAGCGCGTAGACGTCGCTTCATCCATCCGGTCTGTTCGGGGCCATGTAGGCGAGCGTCCCTGCGATCGCTTCGGGCGGCGAGGGCGCCTGTCGCTCGCGCGGCAGACGCGAAGCGATACAGAATCCCATGCGCTTTACCTCTCCGGTTGGGCGGTTCATCAGGATATTGGCTGGCTTGATGTCCTTGTGGACAAGGCCGCGCCGGTGGACCTCGCCCAGCGTCGCCGCGATGCTGATTGCTAGGCGCAAGAAGTTTCCCAGTTCCATGGGCGCGCAAAGAAGCGGCTCGAGCGGCTCGCCGCCCGGATCTTCGAGCACCAACATGGTCCGACCGCGTTCGCGTCCAAGCTCGAGCGGGCGCGCCGCCCACGCACCGTCCAACTCATCCTTCGATCCGTATTCGTAGGCCAGGCGAGCGAGGCTAGCAGGTGGCGGGTGCTGCGTGGCGGGCAGCACGACCAGCACGGCGCTGCGGTTGCCGTCGGCGCCCAGATGCCATCCTCGGCAGAAGACGCGTTCGCCGTCCTCCCACAAGATCTGGAGGCCGTGATCTCCCTCAGCGCCGACCCGGAAGGGTGGATCCAATTGCCGCACTCCGCCGGCAAGGTGGTTATCGCCATCGGCCTCAGCAGGCCACGAGCTTTGCTCGGATCGGCCATCACCAGCTTGCATCGGCGGTTTGCTACAGACAAGGCTGCCTGGCGACGCTGTTCGGCGATGTCACGGTTTTCGAGCTGTGGCTAGAAGCGCCCGTGGCCGGCGCATTTTGCGCGCGCAAGCAGCGGTTTCGCCCTCTTGATTTTCCACTGCGGTCCTCCGGCTGCCGCTCGTAATGAGCGCTCCTTCCGCTCGCGGCAGAACTCGGTCCTCGGTCCGAGGAGCATCGGATCAGGCGGAAAGAACGTTGCGTGCTGGTTGACGGTTAAGTGTTTCACAGTTACAGGAGCCCTGAAGCGCGACCTCGAACCGGACCGACAACTTTTATGAACCGATGGGAGGTTCGGCCCGTCTCTTGTCTGGCATCGATGCATCCATGCGCAGTAAGTGCGGGGATAGATGTAAAAGCGCTTGGAAGACAGGGCTGGTCAATACGATTACTTAGCGAGAGTATGATCAAAATAGCCCCGAGTTGAGGCTTGAACTTGACAGAGATTACCTCACAATTAGCGCCAATTAATCTTTTCGGGAGGCACAAAGTCCGGGACGTCGCAAGGCCGCCATCTGTCATGGTATAGTCATGACGGCAGCGAGAGGCGTCGATGACATCCTAAATAGCTACCGATCAACTGACTTTGTGCTCCAATGGTATATGCCACAACTTGGAGAATAGCGTCATGGTCAGTCGACATCAATCCCCGATCAGCGTTTCGCAGTCTGGAGAAAATCCACGAAGAAACGTCTTTTGCAAATCAGGCACTCGTCCTGCAATTGCCGTAATCGTTGCGGGCACGCTGGCTGTGCCTGCATCGGCGCAGGCTCCCTCGCCCACGCCGGCACCGGCCAGCACCAACTCATGTCCGGGATACACAGTCTGCCCAATTGTCAATTTCCAGGACGTCATCGCCAATGATCCTGACGCCAGACGGGTGAATAACGGCATCACGCGAACCGAGACGCAAACGCTAAACGAGATCCTGGCAGGTCAGTATTCGTCGGATCCGAACGCACCCAACAGCGCGAAATCGATCCTCGGAAAGGTCATGATTTATGACCGTAACCTGTCGGTGAACGGATTGGTCGCGTGCGCCACCTGCCACACGCCGCAGGAAGGGTTCACGGGCGGCGTCTCCCTTCTCAATAACACGACCGTTTCGTTCCCCGGTGCCATTGGCGACCGAGCCAGCGGGCGCAAGCCAATGGCTTACAGTTATGCGCCGTTTGCACCTGTCCAGTTCTACCGGGCCAGCACCGGTGACTTCGTTGGCGGCAACTTCTGGGACGAGCGTGCGACCGGACTGGTGACCGGGAATCCGGCGGGCGATCAGGCGCTGGGACCGCCACTCAATCCCGTGGAAATGGCCAATCCGGACGCCGCATGCGTCGACCTATCACCTGTCGCAGTCGGCATACCGCTCCCTGTTCGAGCAGGTCTGGGGCGCACAGAGTTTTGCGATCACCTGGCCTGCCGACACGGCGCAACTCTGCGCTCAGCCGGCGGGTTCGACGACCAGCGCCACTTCGACGGTAGTCCCCTTGTCCAGCGCGGACCGCGATCAGGCCATCACGACTTTCGACAACATGGGCCTCGCGATGGCCAATTATGAGTCCGGCCCCGATGTCAGTCCGTTCTCCTCGAAATACGATTTCGTGCAGGCTGGAAAGGCGACGTTCACGGCCACTGAGCAAGAGGGACTACAGTTGTTCACTGGCAGCGCCAACTGTAGTCAGTGCCACGCGAACAACCCCAACGGGAAGCACCACCCAGCCGATGTTCACCGATTTCACGGCCGTCAATTTGGGAATTCCACAGAACACTCGAGATTCCCTACTACACGGAGAACGCGCCCGACACCTACGGCTATGTAGCCAATCCCGAAGGTCCCGCCTATCGCGATGACGGTGTCGGCGCAATCCTGGCAGCCTCGAGCAATCCCGACTATGTAGCCTTGGCGCCGCAATTCATCGGCACGTTCCAGGTGGCGACCTTGCGCAATGTCGCGAAGCGACCGCGCGCCACGTTCGTCAAAGGCTACATGCACAACGGCTACTTCAAGAGCCTGCAGGACGTTGTGCACTTCTACAATACACGCGACGTGCTGCCGAGCTGCCTGCCGAGCCTCGGCACGGCGATCGGCGGCGCGGTTGGCTACACTTGCTGGCCGACGCCCGAAGTGCCGACCAATGTCAATCACACGCAAACCGGCAATCTAGGTCTGACGCATGATCAGGAGCTAGCCATCGTGGCATTCCTGCAGACATTGACCGATGGGTACACGCCGCCGCCAGCGACACAGTAAGGCGACAGACGAGGTTGTTACGGAAACGGACTGCTGTGCACGCGACCGACCGGGTGAGACAGCAGTCCGCTTCTTGGCCCGCTCTGGCTGGCCGCCGAACCGAAGAAGCCTAAGGCCGTGACATGATTCTGATGAAAGCGATTTTCGTCTTCCTGTGACACGACTTTTTTCACTCCACGTACAGTTAGGATAGCTCGCCAAGCGGCGGTATCCATCGTTTCCGACGCAATCCGGCAAGCGGTTCCGGCCGCACCGCAGATCGTGTGCCTACTCGACGAATGATCGGTCCGAGATTCAGTGGACCCAGTACTGAATGTATCCTTACCGCGATCAACATCCATCTCCGGCAAATGCAACGACCGTTGCCAACACGCTGAGTTCTCTCGAGTCGATGACGGCCGGAACCTCAGCCGTTCGGTGTGATCACCGCCCGCCCCCAATTTTTCCGTCGTGCAGAAGGTGGTAGACTTCCGCCGCGCGTTCGAGCGGGAAATGTTCTACCAGCATCTTGATTTTCCCCGCGCGCGCGAGACTGACTACCTCCACCAACTCCGGGATTGAGCCCCAATGGGCGCGGTGGCGGAGCATTCGTGCGGCAAGCTGAAGAAGTTGACGGGAAGCGCTCCGCCAGGCAGCCCCACGATCGTCAGGTGGCCCAGCGAGCGAGACACCCGGGCCGCCATCTTGAGTGTCGGATCGATGCCGACCATGTCGAGCACCAGATTGGCGCCATGGCCGAGTGTCATCTCCTTGATCCGGCTCACCGCATCCTCGCCTGAGACGAGCGCCTCGTCGGCTCCCGTCCGCTTCGCTGTCGTGAGCTTATCAGGCGCAGTATCCAAGGCTATGATCGTCGTCGCCGCGCTTAGCGCTCTCAGCAATTGAATCGCCATCTGACCCAGCCCGCCAGCCCCATCACAACGGCTGTGGAGCCAGCGCCCAGCAGGTGCAGCGACCGCTTTACGGCGTGGTAGCTTGTTAGAGCGGCGTCGCTCAGCGGCGCCGCCTCGCGCGGATCGAGGTCACCGATTGGAATAAGAAATCGCGTCGATGGACCACCAGGTAATTAGCCATTCCACCGTTGCTACCTAGCCCGCCAGGTCTCGCCACCCCCTCGCTCTCGCAATAGTTTTCCATGCCCTGCCGGCAATTAAGGCAGCGTCCGCAGCCCCACGGTCCGTAGACCAAGACCGGGTCTCCAACCGCATAGCCCGCCGCACCCGGCCCCAGTTTCTCCACCCAGCCGGCGTTCTCATGGCCGAGGGTGAAGGGGAATGTTACTGACACCGAACCCTCCGGCGCCTCCATAAGATGCAAATCGGAGTGGTAGGCGCCCGCCCCGCCGATCTTCAGCAGCACCTCTCCTGGACCGGGCTCCGGCACCGGGACTTCGCGCAGTTCGAGCGGCTTCTGCCACCCAACGAGTTGCAAAGCTTTCATGCCAGCGACGCCTCGTCCCTTATTCCGTCAATCTCGATTTCCAGGTGGAGCGGACCCCGGAACACCTGGCTGCGCCTGTATGGCGGCGGATCGACCACCAGCCGCGGATTCTCAACTCGCTTGAGAAAGGCCGTGAAGGCGGTATTGACTTCCAGCCGTGCCAGCGGGCCACCGAAGCAAACATGAATGCCGCCGCCCCAGCCGAGGTGCTCGGTGTTGTCGCGCGTGGGGTCGAACGCGTTCGGGTTGGGGAATTGCGCCGGGTCGCGATTGGCGGCGCCGTAGAGCAGGAAGACCGGCGAGCCCTTGGGGATCGTCGTGCCCGCGATGTCGATATCGGCGAGGGCGCTGCGGGTTGGGAAAAACTGAACCGACGACTGCAGGCGAAGCACCTCTTCGATCGCCCTGGGGACCATCTCTCGATTCTTGCGCAACAGCTCGATGGATCCAGGATTTCGCAGGCTCGTCAGCACGCAATGGGTTATCAGGTTGACCGTCGAATCGTGCCCCGCGACGAGCAGCAACAACACATTGTTCGCGATTGAGCCTCGATTCATCGGGCCGTCAGGGCCGTTATCATGCACCAGCTTCGAGATCATCCCATCGTTGGGCTCCTTGGCGACGTGCTCGATCAGCCCGACGAGGTAGTGCATAATTTTTGCCCTGCTTTCCTGCCCCTTGGCTCGCAGGGCCACCTGCTCCGGCGTCGACTTTTCCGCGCCAAGGTCGGCGCCAGCGAGAACGTCGGCGATCAAGCCATGGAAAAAAGCTTCGTCGGCCAGCGGCACGCCGAGGATCTTGGAGATTACGGTAACCGGGAGCGGGTAGGCGAAGTCGTCGACAACGTCGATCCGCGTCTTGCCCGTTGCCTTATCGAGCAGGTCGTTGACGATTTTCAGGCAATAGGGCTCCATGCTCGGGATCAGGTCCGGCGAATGCGGTGGCCCAAAATGGCGCATCGATTGGCGTCGCATGACGTCATGTTCGGCTGGGTCGGTAGCAATAAACGACGGCTCCGAGCCATAGGCCTCCACCGCCGCCGGCAGCGGAGCGCCCTCTGCTTTCCTGATGACCGCCACGGCGTTTTTGCGAAGATCGGAGCTGAGCCGAGGATCGTGGAGCAGGGTGAGAAGTTCTCGGTAGCCGGTTACCGCATAGATCCCGCCACCCACTTCCACGACGGGGGTTTTACGCAACTCGTCAAAGAACGGGTACGGGTTCGCCCGGTTGGCGAACTTCATCGCCTCGGCGAAGGCTATCTGAGGGGTCATGATGCTGCGGTCTCCTGATTGTTTGGCCTGGCGCGCGCTCAGCGAGTCCATCATTTGCTCGATCGCGAGTTCAGCGGGCTCGCGGTCGGAATTCGGCTGACCGTTCGTTCGGATCGTGCCCGGTCAGAACGACGTCAGGAACACCGGTCGGAACGCCGCGGGCCGGGAAGTCGGCTGGAATCGGCCTCGCTCCCGCCGGCATGTCGTACTCTGCCGGCACCGGCGGGAACGGACCGGATTGCATGATCTGGGCGCCGTAGAATTGCAGCCATTTGCCGTGGTCGAAGGTTACGGCGCCAACAATACGACCGCGGCGGCCGTAAGCGGCGGCGAACCGGCGCGATTCGAACGAGCCCTGGGTGAGCATGATCTCGTCCCCGAACGACGGCACCCCGACCATCTTGATGTTGACGCCGAACTGTCCCGACCAGACGCCGGGCAGCAGCAGGTGCGGGCGACGTTGTGTCTCGTCGCTAACCATGTTGTGGGCGGCGATCGCCGCGCCGAAGACGGCGTTGTCCCAGTGCTCCATCGACAGGAACTCGTACTCGAACAGCACATGTGGAGCCCGGGCGATGTCGCCGGCCACAAAGATGTTGTCGGTGACCACACCGTTGATATCGAAGGCCCGGCATCCGGCGTCACAGCCGACGCCCCAGATGCCGGTTGCCAACCCGGCGCCTTCCAGCCATTCGATGTTCCGAATGGATCCCAGCGAGGCGAGGACGACATCGACGTCCAGCACGGTTCCATCGGAAAGATGGGCGCGCCGAACATGGCCGCTGGCGTCCCCTTCCAGCGACGACACGCCAATACCGGTGCGCAGGTCGACGCCGTGTTCGCGCTGGATTTCAGCGGCGACTCGGCCGATGACACCGCCCAGCGCGCCGGCCAGCGGCGATGCGGCGCGCTCGACTACGGTGACCGCCAGCCCGAGGTCGCGGCAGACCGAGGCCACTTCCGAGCCGATGAAGCCGGCTCCGATGATCAATACACGCTTTGGGGCTTCGGCCAGAGCGTTGCGCAAGAGCGCCGCGTCCGTGGACGTGCGCAGGGTGTAGACGCCGTCGAGCGCGGCTTCGGCGGGATTGGGCCATTGCCGCGCACGCACGCCGGTAGCAATCAGCATCCGGTCGAAGCCCACCTCATCGCCATTGGCGAGACGAACCACCTTGGCTGACCGATCCAGGGCTACGGCTGCCACGCCGAGACGCCACTCGGCGTCGACGGCGCGCATCCGCGGCAGCTTCGTGTGATCGGCGGGCACCCAGCCGGCCAACACCTGCTTGGAGAGCGGCGGCCGATCGTAGGGCTCTTCAGCCTCGTCGCCGATGATCGTCAAACGGCCGGTGAAGCCCGCATCCCGCAAGCCCTCGGCGGCGCGCAGCCCAGCCAGCGAGGCGCCGACGATGACGACCCGACCGCTCGTCTTGAACGCCTCGAGGGTCTTGGGAGTCGCGGAGGCGGAGCCGCTCATGGCTTGACCTCGGGTTGGTCCAGCATGTCGATGCGGATGGCCTGAACCGGACAGGACGCGGCGGCCCGCAGAACGCGAAGGCGATGCACGTCGGAGGGATTGGGGTCGTACTGCAGTGCTTCCTCGCCCTTCAGGCGGAGGACCTCTGAGGCCAGAGGAACGCATTGCGCATAGCCGAGGCATCGATTTAGATCGACAACAATTCGCATGTTGGAACTCCTCGTTAGGCCATGTGTGCGCATGAGTTTATTGTTGGCCAGCGCAACCGCTTAACCCCCTGATGACCTATACGCTAGGCTCAGCGGTACCGTTATTCTCCACGATACGGGCAGGCCTGCCTATGCTAAAGCGGCAAGTGTGGAACGGCCCAGCCAAAAATTCGGAGTCCACCACCATGGCGAAAACCCGAGTCGCGATCGCTCGCCAGGGCGGCGGTAGCCTAGGCCGAACGAACGGCAGCTTTCCGGCCTCGTACGCTCCAGACCTGTCATTCCGATTCCGTGAAGAGTTCTCCGTGAAGAGTTTCGGACGCCGCTTGGCGTACGAAAGTCCCCGAGGAACGAACCCGCGGTGTGCGGCCTGAGGCTTATGGAGATTTGAGGAGTTGGCTGCGCCGGGGGTGCCGGGTTCCGCGTTCACCGTGTGCTTCGAGAACGCCATTCCGGAGGTCTTTCCGAGCGATCGAGCTACTGATCCGAGGCCAGGGGCAGGCAAAATGGCTGATGGCGTCTAGGGTCTGAGTGCATAACGGTACGGGAGTGTGGATGGGTATACAGCGTATCGATCGCCGTACCGATGAGGCAACGACATGGCGTAGGCGTGAGCCATGCCGGGTCATGGCGTCACCGTCCCGGTTGGTGCGGGACAAACTGGCGGCGCGCGCGGCTGCGCCCAGCGTTCGAAGGTTTCGATGATGATCATGTGCCCGCCGCAGCACGGACAGGGCGGCCGCGGCTCCGTCAGTTCGACCGGTTCATCTGGCTCTGCTGGCGGCGGCACCGCGAGCAGTTGTCGGACGCGGGCGACATTGGCCTTGCGGGTGGCGCTGGCGAGTAAGCCATAGTGCCGAATGCGGTGAAAACCCTTCGGCAGAACGTGCAGCAGGAAACGCCGGATGAACTCATCGGTGGTGAGCGTCATTGTGCGATAGCGTTCGGCACCGTCGCGGCGATAGTCCTTGTAGCGGAAGGTCACGCCGTTTTCGTCGAGCGAGATCAGCCGGCGGTTTGAGATGGCGACGCGGTGGGTGTAGCGCGACAGATAGGCGAGCACCGCCTCTGGCCCGCCAAATGGTGGCTTTGCGTAGACCACCCAGTTCTTCTTCCGCAGCGGTGCGATGAGGTGCGTGAAGGCGCGTTCGCTCGCGCAATCCGGCGTGGTCACCGAAGAAGGCGAGCCGGCCGGCGGTATGAAGTTCAAGCAGCCGCGTCAGGAACAGGCGGCGGAACAGTTTGGACAGGACACGGACCGGCAGCAGAAAGGCCGGCCGGGACGACACCCAGTGCGTGCCGTCCAGCGAGATGCCGCCACCCGGCACGATCATGTGGATGTGCGGATGGTGCGTCATCGCCGAGCCCCAGGTGTGGAGCACGGCGGTGATGCCGATGCGCGCGCCGAGATGGCGTCGGTCGGCGGCGATGGTGAGCATCGTCTCCGACGCCGCCCGGAACAGCAGGTCGTACATGACCGCCTTGTTGTGGAAGGCGATGTCGGCGACTTCGGCGGGAATGCTGAAGACGACGTGGAAGTATCCGACCGGCAGCAGGTCGGCCTCGCGCTCGGCCAGCCACGTGCGCGCGGCGGCGCCCTGGCACTTGGGACAGTGCCGGTTGCGGCAGCTGTTGTAGGCGATCCGCCGATGGCCGCAGTCCTCGCAGGCCTCGACATGACCGCCCAGGGCCGCCGTGCGGCAATGCTCGATCGCCGACATGACCTTGAGCTGATGAAGGCTCAGGTGTCCGGCATGGGTGGCCCGATAAGCGGGGCCGGCGGCACGGAAGATGTCGGCGACCTCGAGCGAGGCGCGCACCGCCTCAGCCGGTGGGTGCGATCTCTCCGGCCCGGAACAGGCCGAGCTTGTCGAGCGGGCTGGTCACGGTGCGCACCGTTCGGGTCGCGACCTTGGTGTAGAAGGCGGTGTTGTCCAGCTTCGCGTGCCCGAGCAGGACCTGGATGACGCGGATATCGACGCCGTCCTCCAGGAGATGGGTTGCGAAACTGTGGCGCAGCGTGTGCGGTCCGACCCGCTTGGTGATCTCCGCGGCCTGTGCCGCCTCGACGACGATGCGATGGAGTTGCCGGGTGCTGATCGGCTTCATGGCGTGCTGTCCCGGGAACAGCCAACCGTCGCGATGCATCACGCCCTGTTGGTGCCCGACCTTCCACCACTCGCGCAGCAGGGTGAGCAGATCCGCCGGGAGCATGGCATTGCGATACCGGCCACCCTTGCCACGCTCGACCCTGAGCAGCATGCGTTCGCTGTCGACGTCGGTCGACCTTGAGCGCCGCGACCTCGGCGACGCGCAGGCCAGCGCCATAGGCGACCGAGAGGGCCGCCTGGTGCTTGAGGCAGGTGGTCGCGTTGAGCAGTCGTGCGACCTCGTCCCGGCTCAGCACCACGGGCAGGTTGCGCGGATGCACTGCCCGGATCAGCTTGCGTGCCAGGTCAGGCCGGTCGATCGTGTGCGTGAAGAAGAACCGCAACGCCGAGACGATGCTGTTCATGGTCGGCGTCGGCACGCCGAGCATCGCGCTGCTCGATCTGGAACCGGCGTATGTCATCCGCCGTCGCCGTATCAGGTGAGCGCCGCAGGAAGGTTGCGAAGCGTCCGACATCGCGAATGTAGTTGCGCTGTGTCTCGCGCGAGAACCGGCGCACGTTCATATCGTCGATCAAACGTTGGCGCAGTGGGCTGATCGGGCGGTCGATAGTTGAAGCGGGCATTGGGAGTTCCTCTCAATGATGAAGGGAACTCAATGCTCGAGAGGCAACTGCGCCCCGCTCAAGACCTCATCGAAAACGCGCACAAGTATTGAGGTCCAGGGGCTCGGCCCCTGGCGGGATTTGGGGCAGCGCCCCAACCTTACTTGCTTCGTCGGCCAATGGTTCGGGTGCTGGGTATAACTCATCCCGCAGCACCAATCCCGCGTAGCGGGTTCGTTCCTCGGCCACACCAAGCCATCAGACGAATGTCCGATTTTCATAGGTTTCCCGGAAGCGGACCGACCGAAACCCTTCACGAAGAAAGGCCGCCTTTCTCCCGAGGCGTCGCGCACTTGGCTGCGAGTGACCAGGCGTAGCGGCGTAGCCTCGTCGGCGCGTTCAGGATCAGCGGACGGGTCGGCTGACGTTGCCGTTCGACGAGGTAGTAGACATCGTCATTGTCCGGTGGCGAGCGTCTTCGCGAAGACCTCGGTACGTTGGCGCGCAGCGCGTACACGACTGGGACGACGATGTGGCTCCGATCTTCGGCGTCTAACAGCTGGATGCGCTTGCCTGTCTCGATCACCTCGTTGCCGACGCGGCAACGGATGAACAAGCTCTGGGATCATAGCACGCGCATGAGGCGTCAGGAGAAGTGGCGGCAGTGGGCTGCAACTGCAGGGAGCAGCAGTACGGTTGGCCTACGCGCTGGTCGCTGTGGTTTGCTCAACGGGATCCCATGTAGCCTTGGGCCGCCCAATGCGATTCGCCCAGGAGGATCTAAAGGTGTAGAAAAAGGTGTAAATCGGGGTGTAGAGCAGAGTTTTCGCGCCGAAACTATGCGATCCTAAATTATTGACAATATTAGATATTTCCGGATAGACACTTTGTTGGCGTCCCGTAGGGGAGGGGAAGCTATTCTGATAGCGTACAGTTCAAATTATTGATTTCAAATGATAATTCGAAAATTATGTTGTAACGTTGGACGAGTGCCGCAGCGTTACACACCATCTCGTTATGCCGGACCGCTTGTTGCCGAAGAGGTTCGTCGGGCCGCGGCTGGCGGACAAGGACCCGTACCTTACTGCGGCAAACCGCACGGAAACCGTGCCTCAAGGGCCTCCGGCAGGTGCGATGTGGGAACCTTGTGGGACGTGTCCGCGAAACGGAAGTCCCTGCCCTGAGGCGCTCCAGCGGCGAGTTTTTTAAGTCTCGCATCAGTCTGGAAGCCAGTCTGATTCGTGTCCCTCCTTGTCGAACTTCACCGAACCGGGATCACTGAACATGCGTTCGATCCGGTCTATCGTGTCGCCCTCGGTCCAGACGATGTGGACCGGAAGTCTCGCGGTTCGCGGTTCAGGCTGGTTCCCGGCCTGCACTGTACATTCGACTGCGCAATTGCCGTGCCGAGCTGCCCCCGGTCCGATCACCAAACGGAAAGCTACACCCTTGGGCACGTCCTGATGCTGGAACTCCGAGCACTCAATCTCCCAATCCTGCCTCAGACCCTTATGCTCGCTGCGCCAATACAACGCTCGAGGGTCTCGCCGCATCTCAGGCTCCGGTATTCCATCGGTTCGGTGGAATAGGTTCAGCCCACTCAAGTCCTCCAAGAACGAACTCCTAGGCTTGGGTGGTGTTGGAGGTGCTGGAAGGCGAAGTAATAGTTCGTCGAGACCCGGGCCCGGAACCTTGGAAACGCCCGGGGGCAAGCACAACATGGCCCTGCCGCGCGCCTGCAGGCGCACCAGCAGGCTCCTAGCAGGTACCGACCCTCTGTTTTCGAGTTGGATCGCTAGCGCAATTTGGTTGTGCTCGAGCGAGAGCAGCCAATGCGCGTGCTCAAGCCGCTCCCGGACCTTCCCAAGCCAGGTCGGGCGTTCCACCTCCTCGTATCGACGAATTGCTTTGGTGTCCGGCAACAGCAAGTATGCGGCAGCACGGTAGTTTTGCTGTCTGGCCGCATCACTCAAGCCGTGCAAAAGCATTGGGTCCCCAACCGACGGAAGAGAAAACTCCGGGCTTGGGTGAAGTGCCGCCACCCGGCCCAGCAATTCGTCTACCTCGGACGATTGCAGAGGAGGGTAATGCACGGCTTCGATCTGAAGTTGGTCAACTTCATTGCCGCTGGTGTCCCGGAATGCGATCCGGAGATCAGGGCCCTGTTTCATAACCAGATTAAGCCTGCGCTCCATCTCGTTGAGACGCCGCTGCACACCGTCCGGTTCCGGATCAAGACGCCAACGTGCATTCCCTGGTTCGTCGAAGGGTAAGTCGATTACACGAAGGCCCACGTGTCGCGCCGTATCTGCGGCGTTGCCATCATCGGTGAGAAGGACAGGACTAAGAGACGGGTTCGCAACCACCTGGCCGAGGATGTCCAGGATGATGGCGTCATCGGGGTAGTTTGGATCGAGTTCGGCCGGCGGATTGACAAGCGCAGGTACGATGCGAGCTGCGCCGAGGGTGACACGCGGGCCAATTTCCCGGAGGACAAGCCTTCCATGTTGACCAACTTCCCGGAGCTGTGAGCTTAACCTTCTGGCCCGGTCGGACTTGCGGCCCCTTCCTGCGTTCTTCAATCGGTCGATCTCTCGCCTAACGCCGCGACATACCACAAGGCGAATCTCGGCCACCGACGTGATCTGTCCCCATGGACACTCTTCGGGAGTGCGACACTCCAGGAAGAAGTTGGTGTCTGGAAAAACGATCAGAAAGTCATCGAGACTTGGCATGGTCTTGGACTTCTAGCATGGGTCACGCCGTTTGCGGGACCAGCTTCTTCGAAGCCGGCCGTTCGCGGCGCCGGTAGCCGGGCGGGACCGAAAACTGAAGCATCTTGGTGATCGTGTTGCGATGAACACCAAACCACCTCGCCGCCTCCCGGCGGCTCAGCCCGTCCACCATCACCGCCCGCCGGATCCTGGCATAGAGTTCCACTGTGAACATCCTTCCGGCCCCTCCATGCCCGGCGCGGACATCTAAGCAGAGACTCGTGGGTTGGCCAACGGAACGGTCATGCGCTCGCGGTTAAGGTCGCTGACGGCGGTGTGAATGGCGTCGTTGAGTTCGACGACGTCAGTGAAGGTCTTGTGGGCCAACTGATACGCCTTCAAATCGTGCCAGACGACCTCGATGTCGTTCAATTCAGGGGCGTATTTTGGCAGCCATTCGACCGTGAGCCAGTGTGCGCGAGCGGCCAGGGCGGCGCGTGACAGTTTGCTGACGTGGATCGGCCCATTGTCTTCGACCAACACGACGGGCTTGCCCGCCCGCCCGGGCATCGGACCATAAAGCGCATCGATTTGCGCGAGATGCGCCACGAAGTCGCTGCTGCGCTTGGTCGGACTGGTATGCACAATCAGTTCATGTGTGACATGATTAAGCGAGCCCAGGATCGCCACCTTCTTGGCTTGGCCTGGTGCCGGCACGCGCAGGTCAGCGCCGGATTTTGCCCACGCCCTGGCCAGATAGGGATGCGTCAACGCCTCGCTCTCATCGCCATAAAGCAGAACGATGTCGCCGGCCGCGGCCTGCTGCTCGCGCAATTGCAGACGCAAACCGATCCGATCGACCTCGCTGGCGACTTGCCGCCCTTTCAGTGTGTGCCGCGGCCGCCGGTAACGGAACTTTTTTTTCGCAACGCCTTGGACAGTTGCGAGCGGCTGATGCGCACGCCCTCGCGCGTCTCGATCTCCGCACGCAGGCGCGCGATCGTCCAGTTCGGCCGGTTGGCCACAGGCTCTTCCAGTAACGGTGTAACCACGCGCAAGGCCGTTTCACTTTTTACCGGCGACGGCCCCGGCGCGACGCTCGCTTTCAAGGTATCGATGCCACCGCGGCTAAAATCGCTGCGCCACAGCCGGACCGTGTCTTCCCGCACGCTGAACGCCTCAGCGATGCGTGGACTGGTCCAACCTGAAAGCGTCAGCAGGATGGCGCGTGCTCTATCCGCCTCGCCGCGATCACGTGAGCCAGCCAGAGCCGCTAAAGCCGAGCGTTGGTCCTCGCTCGCCGAAACAGGAGACTTGCCGCTCATGCCACGCCCTTACGAATTGATGCCGATAGCGAATTGTACACCAATCCGTTGGTCAAGCTCGCGGAGTTCTGCTTAGTAGGCCTATCAGGACCGGTACACTTTGGCGCCGCTCCGGCGCGGCCTCACCCACCGGTTCAGTGGTACAATTTGCAGCCGCTCTTTATAGGGGGTTGTGGCAGAGAGATATCAGCGGATGTCGTCCGCGACGCGGACAGCCAACTCGTCCGCTTGTGGCTACGCCAAGGCACCGACTTCATCGGCTACTACACGGGTCGGTGGTGGGAGTGGATGGATTACCACGATCCGGTCCCGCGGATCCGCGGCGAGATCCGTTTTCTGGAATTTGCCCGGCGTGACTTAAAGCTTTTTTCCTCAATCTCCCCCCGCGTGTGTCCCCCGAGTGTCCCTGGAAAAACAGAAGGCCGGACACTTAGTCAACCTGCAGCCTAATGCCTTGCTTTCGCTTAGAAATCTGGAGCGGGCGAAGGGATTTGAACCCTCGACCCCAACCTTGGCAAGGTGGGACCGGAGGTTTGACGGGTTGCTGGAGGGGTTGCTGGTTTTTGCTGTAATCAGCTTCCGACGTTTGTTTTCGCTTGTCGACCTTAGCCCTGAATTGCTACGATTTGCGTCGCGTTGGTAGCTATGTGGTTGCTAGCTCCGCGTAGCTACCAAACCGGAGGCGTGACGATGGCGAGCGGCAAGCGGATCGGTCTGCGCGAGGTGCGGGCGCTGACACCGGGCGGGATCGTATGGGACGGTGCGGTTGCCGGGTTCGGCGCGCGGCGACAGCGCGATAGCGTTGCCTACATCCTGAAATACCGTACGGCGGACGGGCGGCAGCGGTGGCACACCATTGGGCGGCACGGGGCGCCATGGACGCCTGACGAAGCGCGCGACGAAGCTCGGAGGGTGCTCGGTGAGGTTGTAAAGGGCACGGACCCGGCGGCTGAGAAGCGGGCCAAGCGGGACGCCCTTACGGTGGCCGAGCTCTGTCAGCGTTATCTTGCTGACGCCGAGGCGGGCCGGGTGCTGGTGCGCGGCGGTACGCCCAAGAAACCTGGCACTCTGGAAGGTGACCGCGGTCGGATAGAGGGACATATTATCCCGCTGCTGGGGCGGCTGTCAGCCGCCGCCGTGACGAAGCCGGACGTGGAGCGGTTCATGCACGCCGTGGCGGCGGGCGAAACGCAGCGGGAGGCGAAGACCAAGCCGCGCGGCGTCTCTCGCGTTCGGGGCGGACGTGGCGTGGCAACCCGGACCGTCGGCTTATTGGGCGCCATCTTTTCGTACGCGGTGGACCATCACGTGCGCGCCGACAACCCGGCTCACCGGGTACGGAAATACGCTGAGAACAAGCGAGAGCGGCGGCTGTCCGACGCCGAATATGCGGCGTTTGGGGAACGGCTGCGGCAGGCCGAGGGCACAATCTGGCCGCAGGCGCTCGCCTGCGCTCGATTTCTCGCCCTGACTGGCTGGCGCACTGGCGAAGCCCTGACCCTGCGGTGGCGCGACATTGACCTCGCCCGACGCACCGCGACGCTGCCCGATACCAAAACCGGCCGCTCCATGCGCGGCTTGTCGCGCGCCGCCTGCGACGTTCTGTGTGGGCTGGGTCGGGGTGCTGAAGGAGCGTTGGTGTTCCCTGCCACGCGCGGCGATGGGCCGATGGTCGGGTTTAAGAAGATGCTGCGGCGGCTGGTGGCAACAGCAGGGCTGCCGGAGGACGTAACGGCGCATGTATTGCGCCACTCGTTCGCGAGCCTTGCCGCCGATCTTGGCTACTCCGAGCCAACGATTGCAGCGCTTGTTGGCCACAAAGGTCGAACGATTACGTCGCGGTACGTTCACGCCGCTGACGCTGTGTTGCTCGCCGCCGCCGATGCGGTGGCGCGACGGACGCTGGAACTGATGGGCGAGCCGAAGCTTGCTGAGGTTGTGCCGCTGCTGGCCGCAGGCTGAGGCCAATTACCGCGGTTATAGTGGGTGGATCGCATAACATGCTCCCCAAGCCTAGTCCCGAGGGTCGCAGCCTGGAGGTTCCCGGATGGGTCCCCGGGAGTGTGCGCGTGCTAGCACTCGACATGTACCTCTGAGTTGATACGCGGACCGTTCGATCGCGAAACTGCGGCGATTACCCGCTTTGCTACCGATGAAAAAATGGAAAATGTATGGAATCAATTACTGCGTCGCAAGCGCCCCCGCCGGCCGGTTTCGGGATTTGCACCCGACGCACCGGTTGCGGCTGGTAGCGACCCTGGAGCAGCCCAGTATTTGCATCCGGGCAATGAAGTTATAGTTCGAGGTATACCCAACTTCGACATAGTACGACACCTCGCGCCCGAGCTATCGGAACCCGACGGGCTTCAGCAACAGGCAGCCGCGCTACTATTTCACCAGGCCGTTCAGCTTTTCTGGCGGTACACCCGGATCGTCCGGACAACGGCCGATATAGAATCCGAGATCAAGCCGTTTCGGACACTTGCTGCCAGGCTACGGGAGGATGCGCGGACGCTCTGCTGCCTCGGGTTATCACGTCACTTCGCCTCATTGGAACAGGCCGCGGATGACTGCGAGAAACAGATAGCGCGAATTCAGCAACCCGATCCCCCGGACCCCTTTGTGGTCGAGCGTCGGAGTAAGCGTGCGGGCGGCGATGATCGGACGCGTGAGTTCATTATCGTAATTTCGAAAATCTGCAATGCACTGTTTGGAGCCCAACTACATGGCACTGTCGCGACGCTCGCAAATGTTGCCTTCGAGCAGACCAACTATACCAAAGACTATATCCGTGGCGTCGTTCGTCGACCGGGTCGTGATGATGGGGGTGGCATTAACGTTCTCCTCTCCTGACTCTTAACACCACTCTGCTAACGCAGAGCGCTGGGGACTACTTCAGGCTTTGTCGCAAGACAATGCGAGCTTGCTGTCAAACGAAGAAGGCCCCACGATGACCACCATACCAACCAATCCCGACACTAGATTGCGTCGCAAGGAGGCAGCCGACGCGCTCCGTGCGGCTGGTTTCCCGGTCTCTGACAAGACGCTGGCTACTAAGGCAACCCGCGGCGGCGGCCCACCATACGCCTTGTTTGGAAGAGTTCCGTTGTACATGTGGTCCGATTGCCTGAATTGGGCGCAGTCGCGGTTGTCCCCGCCGCGTCGGCATACGTCCGAGTCGGACGTGCAACATACTGTCTGAAACGCAACCGCCGGCCCCAGAACTCGGAACCGGCGGCGCGTGTATAGGATTGGCGCAGACCATGAAGATACAGGCGTTTTGCATTCGGATTCGAGGGATTGGCCGGCATGGAGACATGCCGAAATGCACATCCCATCGAACATAAGTTCCGCGTTCGGTCTGCCGTTCAATCTCATCTGCGCGACCGTCCGCGTCACTTCTCGCCCGCGGTGAGTTGTCCGCAGCCATTCGCCAGGTCGAGCGCGATGCCCACTATGCTCGCGCGGTCGGTAATGACCACGCAGCGACCCGCCTCGACTGGCGCGTGGCAGCGTTGCGGGAGGCCGCACTACGATCCACGCCACCGATATTGCGGCTTGTCTTGGCCTTAAGCGGTACCCGCGATCGTGGTGGCGACCACACAGACGGACGGCAAGTCTGGGTCCTTGGCAAGCAATGCGGAGGTCTCCTTGAAACTTGGCGCCAACAGCCGCGCCGTCGCTTCCCAGCGTCAGCCGGCCATGCGGGCGATCCTGCTCGACTGGACCCCAAGCCGCGGCGGCAACAACCTGCGCGGTTACGCCAAGGTTAAGTTGGGCGCTATGACCGTTCCCGGCGTTCCGGTCGGTGTGTCCGCCGACGGGCAATCGTGGGCGAAAATCCCCGGCAAGGCCGTTGTCCGCGACGGCCAGCAGCAGGTTGATGGTGATGGCAGGCCCCGTTGGGAGCCGTGCTTCGAACTAACCACGCAGGCGCGCACCGCGTTCAGCCGCGCCGTCGTCGCAGCGGTCATGGCGGAATATCCCGGCGCTTTGACCAACGATCGGAGCTGGCCATGAGCGCCGCCAGCGAATGCCGCGCTGTGCTGTTTGACACGGAAACAACCGGCGTTGCGCCGCTCAATGGCGATCGCATCGTCGAAATCGCGGCGCTCGAATTGGTCAATGATCTGCCGACCGGCCAGCGCTTTCACTCCCTGATCGACCCGGAGCGCGACATCCCGGACGAAGTGTCGCGCGTCCACGGCATCACCAACGGCGATGTTTCGGAAAAGCCGTTGTTCGCCGAAGTGGCCGGGCCGCTGGCTGGTTCTTCGGCCGACAGCATGCTGATTGCGCATAACGCGCCGTTCGACTTCGGATTCCTGGACATGGAGTTCGAACGCGCGGGCCTACCGCTGTTGGACCGCGGCCGCATGATCGACACGCTGGCACTGGCTAAGGCCCGGTTTCCCGGGATGCCGAACAGCCTGCATGCCCTCTGTCAGCGGTTTTCCATCAACCGATCGGCGCGCACCACGCACAATGCCCTGCTCGACTGCGAGCTGCTCGCCAAGGTCTACCTCGAACTGACCGGCGGCCGTCAACGCGGGCTGTCGATGACGGAGGGGGATTCGCATTGCGAGGCGGCTGTGCTGCCTTACCGGATCCACGATCGGAAATCGGCCGGCTATTTTGCGGAGACGTGGGCAGGCCAGTCGCGGGCTTTCTGGGAAGCGGAGCGAACGGCCTTTCTCGCTCAGCGCACCCCCCGCCCCCCGCTCGTGCCGACCGAGGCGGAACAGGCCGCCCACGCGGCGTTCCTGGCGGCTGATCCGGGTAAGGCGGCTTTAGCCGAGGACGAGCGGACTAGGGCCGAGGCCATCAAAAGCCGGACAGAGCCGTTGCGCTTGGCCGCTCAAGCAGCGGAGGCGGCATGGCGGGCATCCCGGCCCCCGCCAAAGATCGACCGCGGCCAGGCAAATGGCGTAGTAGCCGGCCAAGGGTCTAAGGTCCGAAGCCCGGACATCCAACCCTCCACCTTCCCCGACCTCGGTGTCTCCCGCCAACGTGTGGCCGAGTGTCATGGTGAGGAGATCGCCGCGGCGGCCGTCATCGCGCTCTTCCGCGAAGCGATGCAGTGGTTCGACGGAGACGCCGATCGCGCCGATCTGTGGATGCGGTCCAACCACGCGGCGCTCAGCAACCTCCATCCGGAGCACGTCTGCACCGAGCCCGGCGGCATGGCGGCTTGCCTGGCTGCCCTGGCTAACGCCGCCCTCGATGGCGCACAGGGGCGCGGCTCATGACTGGCGACGAGGATGTGATCCATCTGCCCGACGAGGCGCAGCCGTCCGCCGAGGAGCTGGAACAGGCCCGCCGCAAAGAGGAAGCACGTCAAGCCGCTTGGCTCGCCGATGCCCCGAGACTGATCGCCGCGTTCGAGGAGCACCGCGCGAGAGCACTCCGCAATCCAGCAACGCTGGCCTTTCTAGCCGCCCAGCAAGAGCCGACCACCGACGATACGCCAATCTCTCTTGCATGGTTCGACCGCGCCCTCATCGAGGGCCAGCCTGCAATCGGCGTGCAGACGCGCACCACCTGGGGGAACATCGCCCAAACCATCGCCCGCACCCGGCGCGAGCGCGACTTCAAGGACGGCCCGTGCTTCGTGCCAAGCCGGTTCGCCCCGTATTACAGCGGCGACGACAAGCACGTCCGCCGGCAGCGGAAATACGTCCAGGCCCGCAACCTCATCGCCCTGGATATCGAAACCAGCAAGAAGACCGGCGAAGCCCCGCCAGCGCCAATAGAGGCCGTCCAGCGCCTCCAGGCGCGCGGGCTCGCCGGCGTCGTCTACACCAGCCATAGCCACACGCCGGCGGACACCCGCTATCGCGTCGTCATGCCGCTGTCGGCGGAAATCCCCTTCGACCACGCCGAATTGCCCGTCGCCGAGATCATGGCCGAGCACCTCGGCCTGGCGGGCGTCCTGGACACCAGCAAGATACAGGGGGAATCGGCATTCTACCTGCCAAGCTGCGCGGTTGGCGCACTCGACCAGCATCAGTGCATCGTCGTCCCGGGCGCTTCCATCGATGCAGACTGGCTCGCCGCAACCGCTGGCACGCTCCTGGCAGCACGACTAGCCGAGGCCGACTGCATCGCCACCGCAGCTCACGCCGAGGCCGCCGCGCGCCTCCAGGCGCGGATCGCCGCCGGCTTCGACCCCGACGACAGCTTGATCGAGAAACTGCGCTCGCGTTTCGACCTCGACAGCGTGCTCCGGTCCCACGGCTACGATAAGGCCGGATCAAAATACCGCCACCCAAACTCCGAATCGGGGGTCCTACGGCGCCGATATCAAAGTCCTCGGCGGCGCTGAACGGGTGTTTTCCCACAACGGCACCGACCCGCTGCATCGCGACAACCTCCCCGCATGGTGCGGCGGCGTCACCGCACTCGATGCGTTCGACGTGGTCACAATCCTGGACTTCGGCGGCGACCGAGATCGGGCAATGCGAGAACTCGCACAGCGGTTCAACCTGACCAAGCCGGCCGAACGTAGGGCACTGGCCGCCCTGCTGCATCGGCTGATCGATCAGTGGGTGCCGCAAGAGGACATCGAGGCGCAAGCATTCGCGGAAGCCGCTCGCCTGGGCCTGTCACGCGATGAGGCCTGCCAGGTCGCAAACTACGTGGCCCAACAGGCCACAGCGGGGATTTGATGGGAGCAGCCACATTTCCAGACATGGACCCCGCTAAGGCAGCCAAAGCCAGAGCCCGGGGCCGGGGCGCCCCCAAATCGGGCAACGGCGGCACACACCAGCCCCGCGAGCCGCCCCTCGGAAAGGAGGATCCGCCCCCGACTGGATGGCGACCGGTAGCGCCACACGAGGCATTTGAGCCGGGCCGGCACTTCCGGATAAATCAAACGACCGGTGCGAGTGAGGTCTATGAACCGCCCGGGATTGAGCCGCCGCCAGACGAGCCCGAACCCGGTCCGATCGCAAATCCTATACTGACCGAGGAACGCAACCTCAACTTATGGGACGCGGGCGACGATGACTATATCATCCCGCCGCGAGGGTGGCTGCTTGGCAACACTCTATGCCGAGGGTTCATGTCCTCGATCCAAGCCGCGGGCGGCGTCGGAAAAACCGCGCTTCGAGTCGCGCAACTCTTGTCCCTAGCCACCGGACGCAGCCTTACCGGAGAATATATCTTCCAACGCTGCAGAGTCCTCATCGTCTCGTTTGAGGACGGAAAAGATGAGCTTCGCCGACGAGTCTATGCCGCCATGCGCCACTATAACATTTCGCCAGATAACGTGAAAGGATGGCTATTCCTGGCAGCGCCAACTGTCCCGTTGAGGCTGGCCACAATGGAGGACGGGACACCAAAGGCATGCGAGTTGGTGCCAGTCCTGCACATAATCATCGCCCACTACAAGATTGACGTGGTTTCACTCGACCCGTTCATCAAAACCCATACCCTCGAAGAAAATAGCAACTCCGCCCTGGATTTCGTTTGCGGCCTACTCACCGCTATCGCGATCCGCCATAACTGCGCTGTAGACGCTCCACATCATACCAGAAAAGGGCCGGCGTCGCCTGGAAACGCCGATAGTGGGCGCGGCGGATCATCCATGAACGATGCCGCCCGGCTGGTCTTTTCCGCAACCCCAATGACAACCGAAGAAGCGACCCAGTTTGGTCTTCCCGAGGCCGAACGCCGCTCTTTGATCCGCATCGATAGCGCCAAGGTCAACATCACACCACCCTCCAGCGATGCCACATGGTTTCGCATCGTCGGTGTCCCACTCGGCAACGCTACCCCACTCTATCCCAAAGGCGACAACGTTCAGACAGTCGAACCGTGGCTCCCTCCACAAACATGGGCAGGCTTGGATGTCCCATTGCTTAACCGCATCCTCGATACCATCGATGCGGGATTCCCGAACGGATCACGTTACTCGTCAGCCAACAAGGCAACCGATCGCGCCGCATGGCATGCCGTCGCCGCCCATGCTCCCGAAAAGACTGAAAATCAGGCACGCCAGATAATTAAAACATGGATCAAAAACGGAACCCTCTTCGAAGAGAACTACGAGGATCCAGAGCAGCGAAAAACCCGCACCGGACTTTCCGTCAACCCAACAAAACGGCCGAATTGAAGGTTGTCAAATTCTGCGCCATTGGAAAAAATCTATGGCGCACCCTATGGCGCAAAATCTGCGCCGTCATTGCGCCATCGCCTATAGTCCAATGGCATGGCGCAAAAGTGCGCCATAGGCATTGGCCTCACGGCGCATGTATGGCGCAACGCCTATGATGGCGCACCCGCTGGAGCGCTCGCCTGAGCCCGATCCTCTCTCCGAACAAAGCAAAACCACAGCGGCTCCGATCCCTCTCCAGCCGCACGCAGCCAGACAGAGCGGTTATGAAGCCAGCGCTTCAGCCGCGACACTCACATCGGCTCCGATCAACCGACACGCCACGGACAGGACCGCAGGCACACAGCGGCTCCGAAACACCCGCAACCGGACCTTGGAGCATTTCGGAGCGCACGGCTGGGTTAGTATTCGTAGTCTCGCGCGTCGCGCTACACGCGCGGGCTGAGACCAGTCCCATATCCGCGCTACCCCGGCCTGTGGTATGCGAGCGCCCGAAACAGCGGCGCCAGGAAATGCCATACCCCTGCCCACGATGCGCCTACGGCCTACCTCGGCTCCCGATGCCGGTGGCGGCCCCGAAGGTGGGCGCCCGATGTTCGATCTGTACCCATCCGGCTAGAGCGGCTATCGAGATCGCTATTCGCTCCGGCATGATGTCGTTACGGGCTATCGGTCGAGCCCATGGCATGAGTGCTCAATCTCTGATTCGCCACCGGGACACCCACCGGCAGTTAGCGCCACCGCGTCATCTGCATCCGCCGAAGTGGCTGACGCCAGATCTTGCGGCGAAAGCCGGCGCTCGTTGTTCGGGCTGTGGCGGGGTATTGTGGTGGTGGCACCCGCAAGAGGGCCTCGGCGGCTGCGTCAAATGCTGGCACCCAGCGTTCGACAACGGGAGGAAGATCCACTACGAGACATGACCGTTAGCATCCCGACTTACGTTTGCCAGCATTGCGGATTTTCGCCGCAAGCGAAGCGCCGGCCGGGCAAGCCGTCTAAGTTCAATCCCGTGCTCTTCAACGTCATTTGCGCCAGGATGGCAGCGGGCGAACTGCTCGGTGACTTTCTCTCAGAGCCCGGTATGCCAAGTCGAACCACTCTTTACGGACAGTTAGAACAGCGACCAGACGCCAAGGAAAAGTTTGTGTTTGCGCAAAACATGCAGGCGCATGCGGTTGCTGAGAAGGGTGTGAGACTGGCGGCCGAGGCGACGCCTGAATGGGCTAATGCCTGTCGGGTCAAATTCGAGGCTTACAAGTGGTTTGCTGGGAAAAAGCTCCCGGCGGTTTTTGGCGACAAGGTATTGCACACCGGCGGCGACGGTGAAGGTCCGATCGGGGTCAAGCTATCGCTGGACTATTCGGCGCTGGAGCCGCACGAATTGCTGGAGTTCCGGCGGATGATTCTCAAGATGGAGCAGGCGGCGAGGGTGAAGCCATTGATCGAGGCCGAGGCGGAGGACCCCGACGATGGCGACCCTAACACTTGAAAGCGTCGATCACGCGCTGGCTTGCCTCGATCGCGGTGAGCCGTCTGCCGAGGGACGTGGCCATGTCCTCGACCGCCTCGCGCAGTGACCGGAGGTCGGAGGCGGCCTTCTCGGTGTTGCGCAGGATGAGCCGGAGATCGGCAAGGGCAACGGGCGGCTGGGTGTCGTCAGTCATGGCATGCTCTTTCACCGGATGCGGACATTGGCTAACCGCTGTTGTGACAGTTGGGTGTACCGGACGGTGTGCTGAATGTTCCTGTGACCAAGGATCTCTTGGATGGTCCTGGTGTCGGTGCCCTGGTCGGCAAGCATGTGGCCGGCGCTGTGGCGCAGCATGTGGGCGTGAACATGGCCCAGTCCCGTCTGATCGCCAGCGCGTTGGATGATGCGTGCAGCCATGTCGATCGACAACGGTGCGCCGCGTTCGGACAGAAACAG
This sequence comes from uncultured Pseudomonadota bacterium, assembly GCA_963832865.1. GTDB lineage: Bacteria > Pseudomonadota > Alphaproteobacteria > Acetobacterales > Acetobacteraceae > Rhodopila. The sequence goes on along the minus strand of CAWHWH010000014.1, from coordinate 57,336 downwards.
GAATTGCTCACCCGGCTCCTGTCTGTCCCGCAGCTTGCGCAATGCCATCACCTCATCGCGGTCGAGCGTGTGCTTGCTGTCTGCACTGCCTTTCAGGCGCCGCACGTGGTATGTCTTCGGCCCATGGCCATCGAGGTCAAAGTCTGTCCAGCGGGCGTCCACGGCCTCGCTCACGCGCAGAGCGTGGCGATAGATCAGTTGGAGCAGAACCTGGTCGCGCAGCCCTTGCCGTCCCAACTTACCGGCTGTGGCAATGAGGCGATGAACCTCGTCGGGGCGGAGATAAGAGCGCACCGACTTCCGAACATACGGTCTTTTGGTTTCTGAGGCTGCATGGTCATTAGACTTTGTCACTGAGAATTCCAGTGTTGCTGGCCGACTTTCTGAAGCGGCTAAAACAGACATGCCTTATAATGACCTTAAGAACGCATGTTTGCAAGCGCTGTTTGGCAGTCCTACATCGCGGTCTCTCGTCCACGCCAGCGCCCCGACCTCGATCGCCGACACGGGCGGTGCATCGATCCAGCGCACCGCGCGGGTTCTTGCGCATGATGTCCAGCCATCTGGCGGCATCATGGTTACTCAGCCCCAGGTTGAATTCGCCCAGCAGGCCGGCGGATTTCTCAGCCTCGGTTCGGCTGCCCCACGAGGAATATCGCACAGGGAGATTGGGCCTTACCGGCGAGGACTGTCCAGTTGCTGTGATTGAACTGAACACCGCGTCAGCCGGTCGTTCATGCCAGCTCCTCCAGCAGAGCCTTTCGCGTCCTGCAAATCCTTGGTGTCGAAGCCTTCGGTGAACCAGCCGTAAACCGGGGCGAGCAACTCATAAGCCTCTTGGCGCTTGCCTCGGCTCTGCCATAGTCGTGCGAGGCTGTTGACGTGCGCAGCTCCCAAATTTTCGCCTGCTGGCGCCGCGCCCAGTCGAGCGAGGCGAGAAAGTTTCGTTCGGCGCCTTCAAGGTCGCCCTTGAGCGAGAGCATCCAGCCCTTGAGCCGCAGGGTCTCGGCGTAGGAAATACGTTCCTCCACCCCGGGCGCTCGATTTGGGCGATCTGCTCGTCGATTAGCTGCAGGGAGTTGTCGAGGTCGCCGGTCAGCGCCATGCCTTCGGCCAAGAACGCGGGCATCATCAAGCCGCCGATCGATTGGGGCGGTTGCGTTGTCTGGTGGCAAGGCTTGGCAACCCGCTACTGGCCCACTGCAAACTTGCTGGACATAGCGGCACGGCACGGGGTAACCGCAGCGACCGTCAGGGCGGGCTTCACCGTCGACTGCCTGTGACCACTGGGAGGGTGTCTATGGATCGTATGAATTGGACGCTCCGGATGACCCGTCGCGGAATGCTTTCGGACGCGGCAGCCCTGACGGCCTCCGGCTGGATCGGTGGTGCCGCCAGCGGTTGGCTGCTGCGCCCGCGTTGGGCGCACGCCGCAGGTCCGATCAAGATGGGCATCGCCACTGACATCACCGGTGCTCTCGCCGCGGGGGGTAACGCTAACTGGCAGGTCGCCCAGTTCACGGTCGAGCAGATCAACCAATCCGGCGGCATCTTCGGCCGGCCGATCGAGCTCCATCTGGAAGATACCGCATCCGACCCACACAGCAGGCGTTCCTCGAGGCGCGCGAGCACGCCTTCGCCTACTTCGGCCACGTTTTCCATTTGCTGCGCTACGACAATCTGGCGAGCGCGGTGCGCAAGATCCTGCGCGGCTATCGGCGGGAGGAGACGGTGCGGTTCCTGGCGCTCCGCTCGCATTGGCGCTTCGCCGCCGAGTTCTGGCTTAGGTGCTGCGCGACAGCCGCCGCCGTTCCTGCCGTTGATGATCTCGATCGGGCCGTTCGACATCTCTTTAAGTTCGACTTTAATATATGGTGGTCTTTAAGGTCCCCGCCCTGGACCGCGTCCAAAAACAAGGCGGCGGTCACCCGAGGGATACAGACCTCAGCCGGCTCGACGTGTTGCTGCGGGTTCAGTCTGGACGGCTGCGTGTCGCCGACGCCTGTACGCTGGTGGGTCTGCCTCGTCCGCAGGTGTTCCGCCTGCTCCGTGGGCTCAAGCAGGAAGGCGCTCCAAGCTTGCTGTCGAGGCGGCGCGGCCAACCGAGCAATCATCGGCTTCCGACCGAGGTTCGACACTCAAATGTGAGTGATACCCACCTCTCTTTTTGTTGAGGATCCCGGATGGTCATGGCATTTCTGAGTGCGCCTTCGATCAACATGGCCGCACCGATACAGGGAGGAAAGCGATGCCGTATGACGGCTTATGGGCGCTAGCGGGTTCGCCGCTGGCCGAGGCCGACCGCAAACTGACAGCCGAGCGACGGGCGGCGAAGCCGCGCGCGAGGCCCGTGCCGTCTGCGGAAAAACTGTCCCGACGCGGGATGCTTGCCCGCAAGTCCCTCGTCGTCCTCCAGCTGCTGGAGGATTTGCTGGGTGACGACGGGCAACACTGGATGCGGAACGCCTACACGGACGGCTCCGGCAGTTACTGTCTGGTCGGCGGACTGCGACGCATCCGCGCCATCCGGGGATTCGGCGACCATTCCGGTATCTATCTGCGCCGCTCAATTTCCAAAATCAGCCGGAACGAAAACTCGATTGTCCGTTTCAACGACAGCCGGTCAGGCTACGCCGAAATCCGCGCCGCCATTCTTCTCGCACGCAAGCTCGCCCGCGAAGTCGCGGACCGAGAGGCGGCATAATGCGGCGGGAATTCTCTTTAAGCCTGCGGGCTGGTCGCCGTCGGGGCGGCATCTATGCCCCCGTCCTCGCCGCATCCGCGTCAAACGGCTGCGACGGTTGGGCGCGTTAAGCCCCGCCAGAGCTATGGCGCAAATCAGTCCATCCGATCACCGTCAGGTGCCAGGCTACAACGTCTAGCTGCGAACAAAACAAGGACACTAGATTCGGCGGGGTCTGTGCATCCGCTCCCTGTGTTGTTGCATTATTTATAACGCGCATTAACTCCCCGCTACTCGTTTGACCTAGAGGCGTTGCGCACCGCAGTCAGCGCCGCCCCAGTTTGCCTCCCCAGTTTGTGGGCGTCAGAGGCAGGCAACAAGCATTGCTTCCGCACCAAACAGGTGCGATCCCGAATTGGTGGCCGAGCACACGGACACTCCGGTTTCAAGGAACCGATGCCGTGATTCTTCCTGTGCCGTTGGCGCATATGCTCCTGTGTTTTGTTACAGTATAGCGCGCAATTCACTCCCGCTACTCGTTTGTGTGGCCTCCGGCCTTGAGAGCTACCGTCAGAGATTAGGTCCATTCCGCGACTGCCTTATGACTCGGAACACAAAAATTTAATACCTGGTTTCCAAAATTGGACGTACTTGAGCGGTCGACCGCTTCCAGCAGCTCATTTTTGATTTGATAAGGAAAAATCTATGGGCGCTCGTAAATGGAGCAACAACCAGATAGAACAGCTCCGTGCGGAGTGGGCCAAGGGGCTTTCGGTTGCGGCGATCGCCCAACGTTTGGGCGCAACCAGATCGGCGGTGACCGGTAAGATTAAAAGGCTCGGACTGAATAAACGCTCGTTCGAAATCCGTTCCCACCCCCGCCGAAACGCAGGCCGATCCGAGCCGGTAACGATCACGAAGAACGGCGATGATCCGTAAAGGCGACTGTGGTGCTTGATAAAGTCCGCCGTTGTAACCCTATCGCAGAACGCCCATTACTGGGCGCCCCCCACACAGGTAGGGTCGAGGACTGGCGCGCCGGTCGGGCCGGTTTCTCGACCGTTCCACGTCTCCAGCCCCCTCCACGTCGCACGCAACGTGCGGATTTCCCGCATTGCGCGCCCCCATCTGCTTCATGCCGAGGCTTATGGGACCTATCCTGCCGGGGCGACTTTCGGCCCGTCGCGGCGCACCCGATAGCCGTTAAACAGCTTCAGGATGTTATACAGCCACGGCCTACTCCATCGCTCCCAGCCGAAGCCCCGTCGTTTCTGAGCGTGCGCCAAATGGCGCCTGACCTTCTTCTCCACCCAATCTTTGATGTGGCCGAAGCACTCACTGGAGTGCCCGACCGCGAAGTAGTTCACCCACCCCCGCAGCACCGGATTGATCAGGCTTATCACCCTCTCAATCGGTTGCGACCGGTGTCGGCGGAACACTTCCTTGAGCTCCCGCATCAACGCCGTCCGCTTTTTGAGCTTGGGCGTGTAGTGCGGCCGCATCGCTCCGCGTAAACTGCGGAGGTAGCGGAAGTCGAAACCCAGAAACCCGAAGCTTTCACCTCGCTCGAGGTCGACCATCCGGCTCTTTTCATCATTGATTTCAACCCGCAGCTTGGCGAATTCCTCCCGAAGCCGTTTGTTAACCGCTCCAATCAGCCAGTCATGCCGCCTGTAGGCGTCGATCAAGATCACCAGATCGTCTGCGAACCTCGCATATTCGACGTAGGTGTACTTGCCGTTGCGTGTGACCTCCCGCGCTCGCTCCAGCATCCGGTCCACCTCATTGAGGTAGAGGTTGCTGAGCAAAGGCGAGATGACACCGCCTTGCGGAACGCCCATTCTGCCAGAAGCTTTCAGCATAATCTTCAGAAGATGCATGACGTCCGCGTCATCAACCCGCTGTGCCACCTTCTCCAGCAGCCGGTCGTGCCGGACGTTGTCGAAGTAGGCTCGCAGGTCAAAGTCGAGAACGCGCGTCTTCCGTTGGACTATGGCGTCAGCTACTCGCTTGATCGCGTCATGTGCTGTCCGCTTGGGCCGGTATCCAAACGATCCCGGTTGGAAATCCGCCTCGAAGACAGGCTCGAGGATGAGCTTGAGCGCACCTTGCACCACCCTGTCGCGGATCGCCGGGATTGAAAGGACGCGGACTTTGCCCCCATCCTTCGGTATCTCCTGCCTCCGGGCTGGAAGTGGCTGGTAGGTGTGCTCAGTCAGTTCGTTCCGTAGCCGCGCGAGCAGAGCCTCAACGCCTTGCGCCTCGATGGCCTCGAAGGTGACCCCGTCAACTCCCGGTGCACCATCGTTCTGTTTGGCCATCTCATACGCTTCGCGCAGAGTCTCCATCTTGCAGACGTGAACGTATAGACCCCAGAAACGCCAGGACGGTTCAGCCTTCGCCTTGACGTATATTCTCCGCCTCAGGTCCTGCAAATCGATGGACGCCTTTGTCATCTCGTCCTTGCCTTCCCTCTGTTGGAGACTTTGCAAATGGCAGGGCCCCTTGGCTCCACGGAAATTACGCCGCTTCGTCGCTACTACGGACCCAGCCGCCACCCTCTCGTCTTCGGCCGACTTCCCGGTTTGGCCGGTTATACGGCCTACCTTGCTCCGGCGATTTCCCGCTGGGACGAGGAGGGCTTCTCCAGTTGCTTGGCATGTCCTTGTCACCGTGCTGTCGCTTCCACCCCGCCAAGGTGAGCAGCCGTGTCGGTCAGATTTCGGCTGTTCATGTTGCCTTCGCCCTACGGATGCAGGCTCGGCCCTTGGGGATTCTCACTTTCGAGGCCACAATGCGTTCACTTTTGTTACGGCCCGGTGACTCGTAGCCTCCCCTAGGGGGACCTTGTCGATAGGCTTCAGAGTTTCAGTTTCCATCACCTCTGCTATCCAAACTACGGGGCTCTGACTCTTGCCCCGGCAGGTTTGTCTCCTGCTGAACATGCCAGCCTTCGCTGGACACACATCCGGACGTGCGGCTTTCCCGCATCCGGCTCCCACCTCAGTGTTTGACGGCGAACCGAGCGTCGGGCCATGGGTGAAGGATGCGTGGTTCGGGAAGGTAGTCCCTCGCGAGCTTCCTCATCCGCTCAAACGTCGAGAGATCCTTCTGGCTGCGCCGCCTGAGCGCGCGCCGCCAGAGGTCCCCAACGCGTTGGCGGAAAACCCGCAGCGCCGCATAGTTCGTCGGCACCGCGAAGTAGTTGAAGAAGCCGTTCAGCACCTGGCTGAGCCACCGTCCCGTCTCCGGGACTGGCTCGTGCCGTCGCTTACGCAGTTCCTCCTTCACTTCACTGAGCTTGGCCCGCACGCGGTCGCTCCGGCACTGCCTCCGTAGCTGGAAGAAGCCTTTGCGTGTCTTGCCGCAGATGTGGGTGAACCCAAGGAAGTTGAAGGTTTCCGGCTTACCAAGACCTTTCTTCTTGCGCCGCTCGGCCGCGTAGCGCCCGAACTCAATCAGTCTGGTCTTGTCCGGATGCAGCGAAAGCGCGAACCCCTTGAGCCTCGCGCGCATCGCATCGAGAAAGCGGCTCGCGTCGCTTGCCCGCTCGAAGCCGACCACGACATCGTCCGCGTAACGGACGATGATCATGTCGCCGGTGGCCTCGCGCCGTCGCCAGCGCTGGGCCCACAGGTCCAGGACGTAGTGGAGATAGATGTTGGCCAGCAACGGTGAAATCACCGAACCCTGACCCGTCCCTGTCTCGCTGACCGTCACATTCCCATCTTCGAGGATACCCGCCCGCAGCCATTTGCGGATGAGGCGGACGATGCGCCGGTCGCCGATGCGGTGTTCCACGAATTTGACGAGCCAGTCTTGGCTGACAGAATTGAAGAAGCTGCGGATGTCGGCGTCGACGATGAAATTCACTTTGCGTACGTCTAACCCGGCGGCCAGAGCATCCAGCGCATCGTGAGGTCCGCGTCCGGGTCGGAACCCGTACGAAAACCCGAGGAAGTGCTCCTCGTAGACGGCGTTGAGGATCATGACGAGCGCGCCCTGGACAATCTTGTCTTCGAGTGCTGCGACCGCCAGTGGCCTCTGCCTGCCCTCCGCCTTCGGTATATACGTCCGGCGTGACGGCTGTGGCACATACCTTCCTTGCTGGACACGCTCGTGCAGGTCAAGGAGGCGCGCCTCCAGGTTCTGCCCATATTCAGCCCATGTCATTCCGTCCACGCCCGCCGCCGCCTTGCGCGAGAGCGCGTAATACGCGGTCATGAGCATCTCCGGACTGATGTGGTGGAAGAGCGCGGTGAATTTCTCCCCTTTCCCTGACCTTGCGGCCTGCCGTATCCGGCCCAGCGCCTGTGTCACACTTTCCCGGCTCTGTGTCCGGCACGTGCTTTGCTGTTCCGGCGTTTCCTCGGTCCCGGCCCTTCGCTCCGCCCGCTCCGCGTCCCCCGTCGGAGATTTGTTCGCGGGTTTCGTCGCTACTATGGCCGGGTCTGACCCCTCAGCCCCGTTCATCATCGGCTTCGGCTCCTCGCCTTCCCGATACGGACCGCTGCGGCTCACGCCGCCCGGCCGGGTCTGAGGTCTCCCAGGTTCCGACGTGTTCCTTGCGCGCGTGATACAGTCTCCGACCCCGGCAGAGCGACAGGTCCTCGCGTCGCAGCGGACCCGCACATGTTGCCTTCGACGAAACGGAACGTCTCGGCCTCTGCGTCGTCACGGATTTCGTGGCTCAATCCTGCACCCCATGCACTCGTTGTGTACGCTTCACCTCAGCCGTCGCCGGCTGACGTGCAACACTCACTACCGGGCGGGCGCTACCCCTTACCCGGGCGGGACTTTCACCCGCTGGAACACGCCAGCTTTTCCTGGCGCACCCGTTTCCTCGTCCCGGCCTGAATTCGTCCCGGACGTTTTGGCGTGGTGCGGTCAAGGATGGCTGCTTGGCCACCGCTCTTGCGGCGCGAAGCGTCCTTGAGGGCGCCACGCCAGAACGTCTGCCTCGATCAGGCCGGGTAGAGACACAGCCGGGCTAGCTGGCCGCCAATCCCGCTGCGCCTTGTGACGTCCGCTGCGCGGCGATGATCGCCGCGACCTGCACGTCCAGCGTCTTTTCGTCCTCGGCCGGGTCAGGCATGGCGTAGGTCCCGTACGCCGTGCAGGTCAGCGCCCGCTCCTTATAAGAGAAGCGCAGCCGCCCCTCAGCGAACTGATGCACCATCACTTTGCCACCGCGCATCGACGTTCCAGGACCCTGCGTCTTCACGCAATACTTCGTGCCGCCGTAGCTGAAGGTCAGCGACTTCGACAGCACCCGCTCGTCCTGGCTTGCGAGAGCCAGGTCCAGATCGTCCGTTGGCTTTGTCCACGGACGGTGCGCCGGTATCTCGTCGTGTGGCGGGACAGCGAATTTCTCATTATAGCTGATCACGAATCTGGGCAGGAAAGCCTTAGCTTGCTCTATGGAATTTATGTTACTTAACCGCATATCTTTGATCAGCCGGTCCTGCAAGGTCTGATTGGCTCGCTCCACTCCTCCTTTGGCCCGCGGGGTCAGCGCGTTAATCAGCGTGATACCCAGACGGTCCACCACCCGGCCAAATTCCCGTCACCACTCTGCGCGTCCTTTGCATTCACCCGGAAAATGCCATGCCGGTCCGAATAGAACGCCAGTGGACGGCCGTGCACCAGAATCTGCTTGCCGCCAGATACGCCTTGCCTGATTCCACCGGCGCGAAATGCAACGCCGTCAACCGGCTGGTCGCGTCATCGATGAACACGATCAGCGTGCAGCGCGGGCCGCGGCCTTCGAACCAGTCGTGCGGACTGCCGTCGATCTGGACCAATTCGCCGAACCGCGGACGGCGCTGGCGCAACTGCAACACCGTTTCGCACGGCGCTTCTTCGGTCGCCACAGGCCAAGATCGATCTGCAGCCGGCGCACCGTCTCGGCCGAGACTTTGATATGATCCAGTTCGCAAAGCTTCTCCGCCGCCAGCGTGGCGCCAAAATCGGCGTATTTCTCTCGCAGTAGACCGCTGATCCGGGTCCGCAGATCATGGCTGCGTAAAGATGGTGTCAACGCAAAGTTAGAATGTTCCTTCGGCGTCCGACAAGGCGATATATTGTCGGCATCTCAAGCAAGCTCTTCGAATGGGGCGGAGGTCACGCCCCATGGCCGCGAAGCAGGGCGTCGCAGACGCCGGGCCTGAGGTCGGCCGCCTAACTTGATGATCCTGTCGCTGGCGAGATCGCGGCAGAGACTGGCAAGATGGCGATGCGCAGAGATGCGACGATCGCGTCAACCCGCGCGTCGATCGTCTTTTCATCCTCTGCCGTGTCAGGGACCGTATAGGTCCCGTAGGCCGTGACCGGTAGCAACCGGTCTTTGTAATGGACGCTCATACCGCCAGCAACGAAGTGATGCAGCGTTACCTTCGCCCCGCGTAGCGCAGTGCCGGGGCCGTCGGTCTTGACGCAATACTTTGCCCGCCGAACTGAATGTCAGAGCCTTCGACCAAACCCGCTCCTCGTGCCGTGCCAGGGCGTGGTCCAGTGCCGCCAACGTATCCAGCCAGAGCCGATGGGCCGAGGGTTTGTCACGCGGCGCCACTGCGAACCTTCCGTTCCAAGAGGTGATGAAAACCGGCATGAAGTTGTTGGCAGCCTCGACGGAACAGATGTTTTGAAGCCGCATCTCTTTCACCAGGCGGTCCTGCAATGTCTGGTTCGCCCGCTCTACCCGGCCCTTCGCCTGCGGTGTCAGCGCGTGGATCGGCTCAGTCTTCAGTCGGGCAGCAACGCGACCGAATTCGGTCTTGCCATCGCCACTCTGGGCGTCCTTGGCGTTAACCCGGAAAATGCCATGGCGATCGGAGTAGAACGCCAACGGACAGCCATGTTCCAGGATATGGCACTGAAATGTCTCCATATAGGTCCATACAGGCCCGGGTCAACTCGACCGGAGCGAAGCGCAATGCCGTTAGACGGCTCGTCGCATCATCGATGAACACGATAAGCGTGCAGCGAGGGCCGCGGCCTCGAAACAATCGTGCGGACTGCCGTCGATCTGGATCAGTTCGCCAAATCGCGGACGCCGGTCGCGCAGCTGAAACACACGCCTGACCCTCCGGCTCTTCAGCTTCCACCGCCCTATCGCCACCTGAAACTGGCTGATGGTCTCGCGCGAGACCTTGGTCCCATCAATCTCCAGCAGTTTCTCCGCCGCCGGCGTAGGGCCGAAGTCAGGGTTTTTTATCCCGTAGAAGCGCAGTGATCTGAGCCCGCAGCGCCTCTGGTAGACGGTTGTCCGAGGCACGGCCACGCTGGCGTGACACCAGCCCCGCGTCGCCCTGCCGCCTCCAACATCGCACCAGCCGCTTGAGCTGGCGAATGCCGATGCCAAGCCGTTCCGATGCTTCGCGTTGGCCAAGCCGATGCTGAAGAACCTGACGTACCACGTGCGTTCGATCCCGTTGAAAAAGAGCTCCACCTGCCAGCGATTTCTATACAAGGCGGCTATGGTCAGCGCCGGAAGTTCGAAGTGGTTGGTCAGAAACACCAGCGCCTTGCCGGTTTCGGCGTCGTTGTAGCGGATCCGGCGCAAGCGCTCCGGGTAATCCTTCCGAGCGTAATGGCCGTCCAAGACGATCGTCTGGAACGACGCCGATCGCGCGATCGATCGCCGCCGAATAGAGTCGATGAGCCTTGAGGTGGACCCCGGAAACTGGACAGGTAGTTAAGAGAGAGTCTCCCCTGTGGAGCGGCCAGGTTGCCGGAGGTGAGACATGGTGAATAGACGGAAGAAGCACAGTCCTGAGTTCAAAGCGAAAGTAGCGCTTGCGGCGGTCCGGGAGGAAGGCTCGGTGGCCGAGCTTTCCAGCCGGTTCGGCGTTCACGCCAGCCAGATCCACGCCTGGAAGAAGACGCTGTTGGATGGAACGGCGGGTTTGTTCGCGCAGAACAAGGGGGCGCCCGAAGGCGGTGGCGCCACGGCCGAGGCTCAGATGGCGCCGTTATATGAGAAGATCGGTCAGCTGACGGTGGAGCGGGATTTTTTTCGCAAAAGGTCTGGACCATGACCGCGCCAGACCGGCGGGCGATGGTCGATCGTGACGACCCGTCTCTGCCGGTCGTGGCACAGTGCCGGTTGCTGAAAATCGCGCGCTCAACGTTGTATTACCGGCCGGCGGCGGTTGACCCCGATGATCTGGTGTTGATGCGGCGGATGGACGAGCTGTATCTGGCCTCGCCGTTCTATGGATCACGCCGCATGGTTGCGGTGCTGCGACGCGAGGGTCTGGTCGTGAACCGCAAACGGGTGCAGCGGCTGATGCGGCTCATGGGGTTGGAGGCGATCTATCAAAAGCCCAATACCAGTCAGGGGCATCCGGATCACAAGGTGTACCCGTACCTGCTACGGGAACTGAGCATCGAGCGGCCGAACCAAGTTTGGTGCGCGGACATCAGTGTGCCGCGGCAAGCGGCAAGCGGCGTGAGAGATGGGGGACGGCCCCCCGCAATCGGGCTTGCAGGAGCAGGTTGCAAACCACCGTAAGCGGCGCGGGTCAAAAGCCCGGGTCGTGAGCGTTACGGAAAAGGCGCCGCGAGGCGTCAGGTGGGAGACAGGAAGGCGAACAACCGTGAACTGCCGTTCAAGTGTCGAAAGTGCTCAGATGACGTCGAAACCGGTGAGTGATGTTGCGCCGGGATCAGTCTGGCCGATACCTGCTTACGGGCCAGGTGGCGTCCGGCATAGAGGCAGCGCGATCCTGTTTCAGGCTCTTACGTTGAACCGCGGGAACCTTCGGCGGCGATGCGAAGCGAAAGGCACAAGCCGACAAGGCGAGGCCGATAGTAGCGATGCGCCGCCAAGGGACGGAGCCGCTCGTAGTAGCGATGAAGCCGCTGTAACGGCGGTGGAGCGAAGGGGCGGCGTCATCCAGTGGGCATGGGGGATCAACCGGGCAACCGGGAGGAATCCTCCATGACCTGCAAGCCTTACGACATTCCCAAGACCTTGGTATGGGAGGCATGGTTACATGTGAAAGCCAATCAGGGCGCCGCGGGGATCGATGCCGAGACGATCGAGCGGTTCGAGGAGAAGCTGGGCGACAACCTGTACAGGATTTGGAATCGGATGAGTTCCGGCAGCTACTTTCCGCCGCCGGTGAAGGCTGTTCCGATCCCGAAGAAGCAGGGGCGTCCGGATATTGGGCATTCCGACGGTAGCCGATAGAATCGCGCAGACGGCGGTGAAGATGTGGCTTGAGCCACGGCTGGATCCGATCTTCCGCACTGATTCCTATGGTTATCGGCCGGGAACGTCGGCACTGGCGGCAATCACCGTTACCAGACGCCGCTGCTGGGACTACGACTGGGTCGTCGAGTTCGACATCAGGGGCCTGTTGGATGCGGTTTCATAGTGCCCTCAGGGTTATTAAATGGCTTAGCCGAGGTTGGGTGTCTGGCCTATCCTTCTGTTTATTATGACTAAATGTGCAGTCGCCAATGGTCAATCCCGCAACAATCTGATACGCTTTACATCGTGCAACAATTCAGTCGCGCCCAAACCCTCGGGGCGGAACGATGCTCTCTAGTTCTGACAGGTCGAGGTCGCAGATCGCGCGCAAGGCCTCGGCCATGCCACTGTCCGCCATGTTTTGCGGCAGGGCGTCGAGCCAAGTCTGATATTCATCCTGAAGTTCCTGTAGCTCGGCGACAACGTCTCGCCATCGCTGAAGTCGGCTGCGACGATCTACGGGTTTGCGGTAACGGAACGTGGGGGCGCCTTCTGCTTGCTTGGCTCTGTGACGGGCTTGCCTCTCTGCATGGGTCATGGCCGTGCCCGACGATGGTTTGGGTCCTGGCTTCATCGCGCAAACTTTCCAGCGATCGGGCCCCGCTCTAATTCGTCACGTGACGAGATACAGCGGGAGGGTTTAGGGTTGTCTTCAGACGGGTTCGAAAAGTCTCGGTTGGCGGTCCGGAAGCTTGACGCGCAATCCCGTTTTCCCACCTTTTGTGACGTGTGCCGCTTCGATTTCGCCGCGCTTTACACGTTGCAACACGGTCTGACGGGTGACGCCAAGCGCGCGGGTGGCCTCCTGCATGGTGATGAATCCCTCACCCGCCGAGGCGGTGAAGCGTGCTTTTAGCGCGTCAGTCATCCGGATCCGCCACGGCGCGCCCGGGGTGATTTGCTCGCCGGCGATCAGGCCGTCGTTCAGCCAACGATGCAGCGTCGAGGGCGCAACGTTCAGGACGACCGCGGCCGCCGTGATCGTCATGACGTCGCCTTCCGCAGTCTCCGGCTTGCGCTGGAAACAAGGGATGCGCCAGTGGGTCCTCAAATTCGCGACGCGGTTGGCTTCGAACCGATGGCCGCGAGCGGTGGTTCGGCCCTGTCGATTGAGAATGCCCGCGATGACAGTGTCCGGGTAAAGCGTGGCGAGACGGCGCACGAGGTCCAACGTCTCCTCATCGGTTCTGATTGTCGCGGGTCTCGAGCGCGGCAGGGGCACATCCACGTCGGTGAGTGCGCCACCCTTCCAGCGCACCGTGAGATGCGCAGCCGGTTCATCGCGATCGACCGAGAGAATCACTTCCTCGATGAGCGCTCGCAGGAGCTCCTTTTGATCGCGCGGCGTCGTCGTCGGCGCGTCCCAGACCGCGGCGAGGTCGGCTCCAAGGGCGAGGAGGCGATCGCGTTCTTCTTGGCCGAGAACGCGAGGTCGTTGCTCCAATCGACGGGCGAGTTCTTGGTTCGCCGCCTCCAGATCAGCCAACCGCTGCTCCCACTCGCGCTCAAGCCCACGGGTGACCAGCCGGTTGTCGGGATCGACGACACGATAGCGCCGCTCCGCGCGCCTGGCCTCATAGGCCGCCCGCTCGACGGCCTGCCGCCATTGCTTGAGCGTCGCCTCAGTGTCGGCTTCGAGCCGCTCGGCGGCGGCAAGAGTGGCGGCCAGCTTGGCGGGCTCGATCGCGGCGAGGAAGGTCCTGGCGAACGCCTCGTCGATCTGCACACCGCCGACGTTGAGACAGTAGCAGCCACGACCCTCGACGATGATCTTACCAGCGCAGTGGTAGCCGGGGGTGGCGTTGCGTCCGCGATAGTGGGTCTTCAAACGCCGACCGCAATGCCCGCAGTTGGCCAGGCCCTGCAAAAGAGCCGACCCTTCCCTCACGGCACTGCTCGCATTGTGCGGCCCAGGGCGTGTGTTGGCGGCCAGCCGGGCTTGGTTGGCTTCGTAGGTTCGCCAATCGATATAGCCCTCATGGTGCTCCTTGATCAGCACTTGCCATTCAGACCGCGGTAAGTGTCGCATGCGCTTTTTCGGCACGCCAGATCCGTCGAGCGTCGTCTCCTGGCGTGTCCGTCCGTAGGTATAGGCGCCTGCATAGACAGGATTGCTCAGCACCTGGTGGATGGCGTGGTAGCTGGCGTCTACCCACAGGATCTCCGACTTCGGGACCATCTGTGTCGGCAGCCGCAGTCCCTCGGATCGGAACCACAACCAGACCCGCCGCGCCGAACCAGTCTCGGCGAAGCGGGTGAAGATCGAGGCGATCGAGGTCTGGACGGCTTCGTCGGGATGCAATCTGACTTCGCCATCGGCGTCGCCCCAGATCAATCCGACCGGCAGGCCGCGCCGGAGCTCCCCGCGCGCCGCCTTGTTGCGGATCCCGCCGTTGAGGCGAGCGCGAAGGACATACAGCTCCGCTTCGCTCATCGTGCCCTTCAGCCCCAACAGGAGGCGATCATTGAACAGCGCCGGGTGATAGATCCCGTCCGCGTCGCCGATCAAAGTATTGGACAGACCGCATAGATCAATGAGGCGATACCAGTCCGCATTGTTGCGGGCCAATCGCGACACCTCAAGGCCCAGAACGAGACCTACGTGTCCGAGAGCGACCTCGGCGGTCAACCGAGCGAAACCGGATCGCGCCACGGCGCCTGACCCTGACACGCCAAGATCCTCGTCGATCACGACGACTTTGTCGGCTGGCCATCCGAGTTCGCCCGCTTTGTTCACCAAAGCGTACTGTCGATCGGTCGAACTCGCGGTTGTGCTCGACCTGAGCCGCGCTGGACTGGCGCAGATAGACAATTGCCATACGGGCGAGATGGCTCGAGGTTATCTTTACTGCCTCACTCATTGCCGCCCTCCCGGGCCGACTTTGCAACCAGCTTTTGCGCAATCAGCCGCGAAAGAAGCACCAGGGCGGCGATCTGGGCCTGCGGATCGATCTGGTCCCAGGGACCCTTTGGTCCTTCGTCCGGCACCACGGGCTGTTCGAGAAACGCCAATTCCAACTGCATCGTCGCCCTCCTGTTCGGGGACGAACGACGAGCCGGCTCAGAAGAGCGTCGGTGACGGCGCGCAGCTGGAGCAAATCGCTGATTGTGCAAAAAGTCTCGGCGGCGTCTGTGTCATCGCCGACGGACGACATCAACCCGGCATCCTGGCGGCCACTCCAATCCGTCCACGCAGCCGGAACAAGCGTGCGGCTGCCGTCAGGCAAAACCACAAGCAACTCGAGAACACCTCGCCGCGTCAGGCTCCGGATGACCGGAAGTCGGCGTCCTTCAAAGGGATGCCGTTTACGTTTAACGACGGTCGAAACCTGAACGTCTTGGTGATGGGTAGTCTGTCGTGTCTTCGTTTGACAATCTTCCGCACGAACTATTGCTAAGGGCGGTTCAGAAGCATGTGAAGTGCAAGTGGGCGTTACTCTACATCGAGAGATGGTTGACAGCGCCCATGGAAAAGGAGGGATTGCTCATCGAGCGAACTCGCGGCACCCCGCAAGGGGGAGTGATTAGCCCGATACTTTCCAATCTTTTCCTGCACTATGCTTTTGACCTCTGGATGACGCGGACACACCCCGGCCTCCCATGGTGTCGGTATGCAGACGACGGGCTGGTGCACTGTCGCAGCGAGCAAGAAGCTGAAGCCCTCAAGGCTGAGCTTCAAGCCCGCCTGGCAGAGTGCGGCCTGGAAATGCACCCTACCAAAACCAAGATCGTCTATTGCAAGGATGGTAAGCGCAAAGGGAGGTACTCGAATGTCACGTTTGACTTTCTGGGGTACCAATTCCGGCCACGGATGGTCAGAAGCTCTCGGAACAACGAACTGTTCTGTAGCTTCACCCCCGCGGTCAGCCCCTACCGTATTCTCACATTTGACTAGCGAATTGGTTGCTATCTCGATTCTGTGATCCCGTCGGGAAAGGCGGGTTATCATGGTGGAACAGGCTGGGGCACTGGGTTATTTCGGCGACGCACGACGCGCGGCGGTCGGCACCGAGTTGATCGAACGGGTCACCGCGACCGGTTCGCTGGTGATCCGCAAGCTCGGTGCGACGCGTGCCGGCGAACTGGCGATCCATCGTTTTCTGTCGGCGCCGTCGGTGACCTGCCAGGAGATGCTGGCAACCCTGGCGGGGCGCACGCAATCGGCGACGGCAGGCCGGCGCATTGTCGTCGCCCAGGACACCACCGAGATCAATTTCGCCGGCCGCGCGGCCAATCGGTGCGGGCTTGGCGCGGCCGGCGATGGGGTTTCGGCAGGTTTTTTCATCCATCCCCTGGTCGCCATCGACAGCGAGACGGAGGCTGTTCTCGGCCTGCTGGACGCGCAAATCTGGACCCGTGAGGACGCCATCGAAGCGGCGCCGCGGCGCCAGCGGGCGATTGAGGACAAGGAGAGCATGCGCTGGCTGCGAGGGGTCGAACGAGCCGGCGCCCTGTTGACGGATGCGGCGTCTGTGGTGGTGGTCGGCGACCGCGAGAGCGACATTTACAGTTGCTTCGCCCGTCGGGCGGCTGGCGTCGATCTGATCGTTCGCGCGGCGCAGGATCGGCTGACCGCAGGCGCGCAGCAGGGGCCGGCCGGAGACGCGTCGCTGTTCACCAGCCCGGCGGCGTGGCCCGAACTGACGCAAATGCTGGTCAAGGTGGCACCGCGCCGGGTGGGCGATCCCGGTCGGATCGCCACGGTCGCCCTGCGAGCCGGCCCGGTTATCCTCAAGCGGCCGCGTCATGGCTCTGCCAAAACCGACCCGGAGACGGTGGCGATGACCCTGGTGCCCCTCGGCACTGAAAGCCATACGATCGACGGTGCGGGACTTGAATATCCGACGACGGACGCAGCGTTCGCTGGATGACATCGCCAGTATGCTCAATCCACTCCTTCGGGGGTGGATCGGGTACTACGGGCGATACAACCGCGCGGCACTGGAGACCATACTTCGACACGTCAATCTGACGCTCGTGGGATGGGCGATGCGGAAGTTCAAGCGCTTTCAGGGGCGCAAGGTTGGGGCTGCCCGCTTCCTTGAGAAGCTGGTCCGGATCCAACCTGCCCTGTTCGAACACTGGCGTATCGGCATGATCGGCGCGTTCGCCTGATGGGAGCGGTGTGAGGCGAGAGTCTCACGCACCGTTCTGAGAGGGGCTGGCGGCGAAATACCGCCGGCCTACTCACCAGCTCGTCGGAGACTTCAAGAATGGCGGCCGTGAATTACGGCTCAAGGGGAACCCGGAGCCGGTCCGGGTGCACGACTTCGCCATCCCTGAACTCGGCAAGGCTGTGCCCTACGGGATCTATGATGTTTCGGCCAATGCCGGATTCGTTAATGTGGGCATCAGCGCCGACACCGGAGAGTTCTCCGTCGCGAGCATCCGACGCTGGTGGTACGCGGTCGGCGCGCCGCGTTATCCGGATGCCAGGAAGATACTGATCAACGCCGACTGTGGCGGCAGCAACGGCGCGCGCCTGCGCCTGTGGAAGCGTGAACTACAAGTGCTGGCCGACGAACTTCGGATCGAGATCACTGTCTGCCATGTCCCACCTGGCACCAGCAAGTGGAACAAGATCGAACATCGGCTGTTCTCTTTCATCACCCAGAACTGGCGCGGCAAGCCGCTGATCAGCTATCTGGTCATTGTCCAATTGATCGCCAGCACCACCACCGACAGCGGACTCACCGTCGCCTGTCAGCTCGATGAAAACGATTATGCGAAGGGCACCAAGGTTACCGACGCCGAGATGGCCGCTCTCAACATCCAACCCGCCGTCTTCCACGGCGAATGGAACTATACCATCGCACCGAGGCGGCCAGATGGATGACGCGGTTATTCAGGCTCAGGCCCTTAGACCATGATCGAACGCCGAAGTCTGGATCAACCTCAAACGATCATGGTCTAGAGCCGCCCGCCGCGAACGCGACGGTTGCGAGCAAGGATGCTTTGTAATAGGAGGTACTCGATCAACTTCCGGCGATCCGAGCATGGCTGTCGATCCCACGGCGTATCCATACGACACCGTCGTCCGTATTACCGACACCATCGGTAATACGGATTATCAGGCCTCCGGCGTTCTCATTTCGCCCGACGAAGTGCTAACGGCTAGCCACGTTGTGGACATCGCCGGCGTCGGCGCAGCTAGCGACATCGTCGTCACCCCCGCGTACGAGGATGGGACCGCGCCCTACGGTTCTGCCGATGGTACTTACGTCCATTATATTCCCATCGATGATGTCAACGGTCAGATATCGAACGACGATTCGCAGTCGGACTACGCCGTTATCCATTTGTCGACTCCGTTCACAGGCCTTGGCACCATGGGGCTATCGCCGAATTTCGCAGGCGGACCCGTCACCATCGCCGGCTATCCCGCCTCGGCGGACGGCGCAATGGTTGCCAGGACGCAATCTGTTTACCCTGATCCCAATTACACCCTGCTAGATGGCGTTACGCTTGGAAATGGATCGAGCGGTGGTCCACTGTTCGTCGACGGCGCCACCGGCCCTCAGGTGGTCGGGATCGTTTCTAGCGAAAGCAATGTCAACCAGATCGGCTATAACACGCTGATCACCACCGCGGTCTTCAATCAAATCGAACAATGGGTCAAAGCCGACGACGCCACGGCGACCACTCCATCGCCCCCGGCCACTCCAATCCCGACCCCGACACCTACGCCCGGCCTCTCTATCCTCGACACGACGACAGGCCAGCCCATGTCAGCAACTGCCCAGCCCTACACAGGCCCGGTGAGCGGAGTGACCAGCGAGTATATCACCACGACCACGGACGGCCTGAACATCAGCGCCAGCACACCCAACTGGTTCATTCACACCGGTAGCGGCAACGATGCTATTGCGGTCAGTAGCGGAACGAACGTGTTGGATGGCTCGATCGGCTCAAACTTCCTGACTGGGGGCAGCGGCGACGATACGTTCTTCGTCGATGATCGCGGACCCACCTCCGCCATCTGGGACACGGTCAATAATTTCCATTCAGGCGACGCGACAACGATATGGGGCGTCACGCCAAGTGACTTCGCTCTATCATGGGTAGATGGACAGGGGGCAACCGGCTACACGGGTCTCACGTTGCACGCCACAGCGACTGGCGTGCCAACCGCGTCGCTGACATTGGCTGGCTTTACCAGCGCCGATCTGACCGATGGCAAGCTATCCGTGAGCTACGGCTCGACAGCCGCGTCCGGCGGCGTGGCGGGCAGCAGTTACATGTACGTCCACGCCAACTAAACCCGCTCACGTCCCGGCCATACTGACCGATGATCAACCTGAGTGTCTGGCCCTGCGGCTTCGACACTTGTTCCCGATCCAGATTTGGCCCACGGCTAGGAGTAGGAAGGCCTGACATTCGTGACAAAACCGACAAAACCCTCTCCTCGAGGCCGGAGGTGAGGTGCGGGCCCCTCAAGCGGCTGGAAGCTGCGGCACTCTCGCCGCTCTCAGGCGAAATTTTCCACTTATCGATCTGTCCGAATTTGCCCGGCCGCTTCTGCCCGTATGGATTACCCCGACGCCAGCCGTGAACCCTATGTGGTGGGCGTTCTCTCCAGTGCCGAAGATAATGCCCCGCTGCGACGATACCTTCTTTGTGCATGATCGCGGGCTCACATCCAACTTCTGGAGCACGGTCGATAATTTTCATTCAGGCGATGCGGCAAGGATCTGGGGCGCGACGCCGAGTGACTTTGATCGATCATGGGTGGATCGACAGGGCGAAACGGGCTACCTGATATCGCCGAGCGGCGTGGGTGGTGCTTATGATGGGAAGAGAGAGTTTGACCAGAGAAGAACTTATTCGCTGCCACTTTAGCCACAGCATGCACTTACTGGAGATTGGTCCGAGCCATGCTCCTATCCTACCCAAAGCAGAAGGCTGGCAGACTACCATCGTCGATCATGCTGGGCAGGCCGACCTTGTGGCAAAGTATACCGCCATGGGTGTGGCAACGGTGAGCCGCATCGAGCCGGTCGATTTCATTTGGCAGGATGGTCCTCTTACAGCGCTCATACCGCAAGCGATGCACGGCAGCTACGACGGGCTTGTCGCCTCCCATGTCGGTGAGCATATTCCCGACCTCATTGCATTCTTCCAGGACGCGTCCGCCCTCATGAGGCCGAACGGCGTGATGGCACTCGCATTGCCAGATAAGCGCGTCTGCTTCGATTTCTTTCAGCCACTCACCACTACCGGTGATTTGGTGGCCGCCCATGTCGAGGGCCGAACCCGACATCAACGCCGAACCTTTTTCAATCAAGCGGCATATTTCGTTACGCGTAACAATGAAGGCGGCTGGGCACATTCCGGCAATACCGTGCCGCTTTGTCTCGCCAATCCGCTGTCGCGGGCGCAACAAGCATACGATGCCGCCGACGAGAGTTCCGCTTCAGATTATCGTGACAGCCATGCATGGACATTTACGCCAAAGAGCTTCGAGTTGCTTATACTCGAACTCAATCTACTCGGTCATATTAGTTGGGCAATCCGCGCTATCGAAGCCGCGCCAGGTGTCGAATTCTACGTTTGGCTGGAACAAAAGCGGATAGCGATGCCAGAGGCTGCCATCAATCCGCTACGGCTGTCACTACTTACCGCCATGATATACGAGACGATGGATTCCATCGCTCAGCTTGACGAGGCGCCTGTCCCAGCATCTGCCCCAACGCCAAACCGGATCGCCGGGAGTGGGACGGCCAAGGTCGCCCCCAAGCGTTCACTGAGCATCGCTGTGATTATTCCACTTTATAATGGTGCTCGTTACATTGAGCAGGCGCTGAACAGTGTGTTCAAGCAGACTTTGCCCGCAACGGAGGTCATCGTGGTCAACGATGGTTCCACTGATGACGGTGACGGTATCGCTGTTGTCGAGCGGCTGGCGCAGACCCACCCCTTGACGCTATTGCACAAACCAAACGGCGGGCAATCCTCGGCACGAAATCTTGGGGTGCGTCAGTCCAAGAGCGACCTAATCGCCTTCCTTGACCAAGACGACCTTTGGTACGACAACCACCTCCAGGAACTCGTCAAGCCGTTCCTAGTCCCATCTGAGCCGGTGCTCGGCTGGGTCTATTCTGATCTCGACGAGATCGATCAGAATGGTTTCCTGATCTGCCGCTCTTTTCTCAGCACCATTCGGGTGGTCCATCCCAAGCGGCATATTTTTGACTGCATCCGCCAAGATATGTACATTCTTCCGTCGGCCGCGCTCATATGCCGCAAAGCCTTCGAGGCGGTCGGCGGCTTTGATGAGCAGTTGTGCGGTTACGAGGACGACGACCTGTTCATGCGTATGTTCCGGCTTGGATATGACAATGTTTATATAGAACGCGCTTTGTCACAGTGGCGGATCTATTCCGGGTCGGCTTCGTACACCCATCGCATGGTGCGCAGCCGCAATATCTACATGCATAAACTGCAAGGGATGTTTCCCGACGACATCCTGCGGGATCGATACTATGTCCGGGACATGATCGCTCCTCGTTTCTTCGATCTGGCCATGCGCGATTATCAGGCTGCCGTTCTCGCTGGCGATCCTGACGCCACTGCCGCTGCCTGGAATGAGCTCCTCCAGGCACCGCATAACGACAACATGCTGCCCCGGCTGCTAGAGTATGCGTTGGACCACTACGGAGCCGCTCTGTTCAAGGGCGACGAAGCGAATATCGAGGCTGTCTGGAACAAGATTATTCTTCTGGCACGACATAGCAAGAACGCGCCGCCACGACTGCTGCAACATGCGCTTAATCGCTATAGAGCTGCCCTGCTCAAGGGCGGCAAGGCAAGAATCGGTGCCGCCTGGCAAGAGGCTGCAGAAGTGGCAGCACTTATGCCGCAGAGGCGTCGGTTGCGCAGAACGCTAATTTTTCTGCGCAACCCAACAGTGGCTAAATCAGCATTTGCACTGCGCCGCTCCGTACGACCCGCGATGCTGTGGGCCTTCCGATAGAGGATGCTCGGTTAGCGTTGCGCTGATCCGTGCGCCTCCGCCACTCACGCCGGGCTAGTCGACAGATCTGATCGAGATCATTGGACGACCGGCACGACGCTGCGTGTGGACGCGCAAGTTGACCCCCGCGCCTTGCGTCGCGTGCTGGCGGCCCTGCGTGGATGATCAGCCTGCCGTCTGGTGCGCGGGCCTGGCTGGCTTGCGGCCACACCGATATGCGCAAAGGAATGGACGGGTTGGCGATGCTGGCGCCGCAGGTGCTGGAGGAGAACCCGTTCAGCGGCGCCCTGTTTGTCTTCCGCGGAAAACGCGGTGGATTGGTCGAACTGCTGTGGTTTGACGGCCAGGACATGTGCCTGTTCAGCAAAAGACTTGAGAGGGGTCACTTCGTGCAGCCGGCGACCAACGCCGGGCGGGTGAACACGCTCGGCCATGCGCCAAAAGCGAAGTTTGTGTTGACGATCACCGAGGTTCGCTCGCAGAGGCGGCTGACCAGATGGAACAGGAACTGTCCGCCCGTCTGGGCGAACGGCAGATAGCCGAGTTCATCGAGGATGGCGAAAAGTCGAGCCGTGTGAGGTAGTCGGCAAGCCGTCCCTGGCGGCCAGGCCGTCCGTCGGCCTTGAGCCGGTTGACCAGATCGACGGTGTTGAAGAACCGGCCGCGCGATCCGGCGCGGATACAGCTGCGCGATCGCCATCGCCAAATGCGTCTTGCCGGTGCCCGTTCCGCCGACCAGGACGACGTCGTGTTGCTGCGCGATGAAGTTGTCGCCGGCGAGATCACGCACCATCGCGAAGCGATCCCCCGGCGGGAGATGCCGCAGAGCGGCATACGCTCTCGTTGATCGGAATGCCTTTGAACTCGAAACCATCGACGTCCTTCGCCAGCGGCAATTTGGCGATGGTCAACTGATACTTGATCGAGCGTGCCTGCTTCTCGGAAATCTCGGCCTTGAGCAGATCGCCGGCGAAGCGTTGCAGCTCATGCTGGCGTTTGAGTGCCGTGGCGAGGATCTCGTCGTAGGCGTTCTTCATCCCAAACAGTTTGAGTTGGCCCATGAGGTCCAGGACTTCGGTTGGTTCCATGATCATGTGCTCGTGCCTTGGTCGTTTTTTCGGACGCAATCGGCGAGCGAAGCATGCCGAAGCCTCAGCGCATCCGGCGTGAGGATGGTCGCCGCCGGTCCCGGGGTCACGCTGGCGGGAAAGTGTTGATGATCACGCCAGACGATTGGACGCCTTCCGCCATCGCCTGCGCGCAGGCGGCTTCGACCGCCGGCAAGCCGTCCGTCAGCACGGCGGCGGGAATGGCCACCATCTGACGATCACCGGCATCGGACCCGGCGAGTTTGCGTCGGACCCGCTCCAGCGCAGCGGGGAGGACCTAGTCCATGAACGGCGCTCCGTTGCGCAGAGCGCCGGGCTTTCGCGGCTCGATATCCCACCCCACGTAGCCGCCGTCGCCGGAACACTTGCTACCAGGCGGGTTCTAGCCTTTACCCGGACTGGACTCTCACCTGCTGGACCAGATCAGCTTAATCCTGACGCACCCCCAGTCTCCGGACGGTCCCGTCGGTCTATCTGCTTGCGAAGCTCGCAGGGGAAGCAATGTGGCGACCCCGTGTCGGCAGCAGCACTGACCTCCGCACACACGCTATCACGGCAGCCCGGTTGACACATGCAGGCTACGTTGGCTTCTCGGGCCACTTGAAGCCGACGTACAGGCCCGAACTGATCCCGGTCATCGCCAACAATGTGTCCTCAAACGCCGGCAGCGACAAGCTGCGGTAGATTGAGAAGATGGAGATGACGCCAAGCACCAGCGTCCAGATCAGCACCTGCAGCCGTTGCAGCACGGGGCCGTTGGCGTCGGTGAGGATGTCGTTCCAAAACGTTGTGTGCTGCAGCGGCTTCGCGGGTGTAGGTTTGCTTGCGTCGATGCTGATCGCGCCGAGTGCGGTCGCCCCGGAGATGCCGAGCAGTACGAGGCTCTGCGACGTTAGAATGCCGACGTAGTCCCAGGTGATGACCCAGATCGCGACGAAGCCGACGGTCAGCAGCACGAACCAGAACGCCATCTGGCATCGCCCCAGACTGAACGTCCGCTGCTTCGGGTCGGTAATGGTCGCGTCGGTGTCGCGCAGCAGGCCCGTGTGGTGCGCCATGACGAACACGATCAACAGCAGGACGGCGGCGAGGAGCAATCCGCCTATCAGTTGCCAGCCTGTGAAAATTACGAAGCGCACCGTCGGCATTGTTCTGCCGACATGGGGCAGCACTGACTTGTCAGGCAGTTCTAGCGAGACCGCAATCTCTTTAGTTCCCCCGAGTGGCGGCGCGCCCAAGATGCGCGTCCAGCTCGCCCGGTCGGCATCGAGCCGCTCCAGTGAAAAAGCGATCTCCCAGTTCTGCAGGTCGTCCAGTTCAGGCTGATTTCCGAACGTGTAGCCGTCGAGCCGCAAGCGAACGGCGGTTAAATCGCAGGCCGTCTCGGCAAGCCCGGCGAGATGCACGGTCAGCCGCTTGCCCAGGCTGACCTCCGGTGTCACGACCTGATCGAGTTGCGGCTCGCTAGCAGTACATTTGTCACCGGCGAGCGCCGGTATGGGTCCCAGCGCCGCGAGCAGCAGAAGCAGCGCCGGCACGGCGCAACGGATCGCCACGCGATGAATTGCGTTCATTTGTCCTCCTGCGTTATCGGTGCGGTCGGGGCAGGGACTCGATACCGGGCGCGTTCACCCCGGCCAGCTACCTCGACCACACGCGCCATGCCTTCTGCGACATGATCTAACCGGTGACGAATTTTAGGCCGGCCTGGGACTCCAACGTCGCACCCGCAGCGCAGAGCAAAACCGACCAGGTTGCGTCGCCGACAACGCCCTCGACCGTGACTCCGCCGTAGGTTTGGAAGGCTTCGACAGACGCCTGCGTGTCCGGGCCGAACGTGCCGTTGATTGCCTGCGGCGCGGTCACCCACTGCCCGGCCGCGCCGTTTGTAAGGACTGTCTGCAGGCTGGTCACCACATCGCCGGCAGATCCCATCCGAAGTGTCGGCATCGGCCACCGTCGGGCAGTGCCGCCCACGTGAGGGGGCCGACGATGCCATCTGCTTTCAGACCTCTTGTCGACTGGGACTGCCTCACAGCTCTAGCGACCCTGTCGGTCGCAGGCAAAACGAGTTCGAACGGTGTGAATTCGAGCGGTGAAGTAATTGGTGGAACTTGCTTGAGCGAAAAATCCGGCTTGAGTTCCATGTTTCATCGCCTCTTTTAATGCGCATTATTTGTTCATGTCGAGATAGAGGTCACAGTTGCGGCCCGCTTGCGGTGACCGCGTTCGGGACATAGGGGTGCCGACCTCCCCGACGCCACGTTGCGGCTGTGATCAGACCGCGGAAAGAATCATGACCCGGCAGGACAGAAGCCCCGACTTTGATCGGGCGTCACGGCGCGCTCGCGGCAGTCAATCAGACCGAACAGAGAAACTGCTGGCAGTAGGACTGCACACGACCCAAAGCGGACGCTTGATCGCGTCGCGGACCCACATCGGATCGTGCGCGTTAGAGAACGCCCGACGTTGGCTGGCCCTCATCTTCTCTCGTCCTGGCGATGATCTTCTCGCCCAGATCAGACCAGTTTCCGGAGTTGCTCCATCAACGTGAGCCAGACAGAGATTTCCTGTGCGCCTCGATTGAACGTCGGGTCGAAGTGGATTTCGTGTGCGCCGATACGCCGGCAGCCCTCGACGTCCTCCTTGATCTGCTCCATCGTTCCGGTGAAGATTGCCCCATCCTTGGGACGAGGCGCCTCGGTGATCTCCACGTTGGCGCGGACGATCAGTTCGAGCTTCTCTGGATCGCGTCCTGCGGCCTTGGCCATTTGCTTGACGCCGTCGAACATCTGCTCCATGCCAGCCACGGGGATTGCCACGGGGTTCCATCCATCGCCATACTTGGCAATGCGCTCGAGCGCCGCCGGCACGAACGCACCCAGGTAGATCGGCGGGTGCGGCTTTTGCACCGGCTTGGGATTAATGTGGGACTTCGGGAGCGTGTAGAACCGGCCCTGAAAGACTGCGGGATCCGTGGTCCAGATCGCCTTCAGCACCTGAAGGAACTCATCGGCGCGCTCCCCGCGGTGCTTCATCTCGGCGCCGAGGGCGTCGTGTTCATCCTTTGACCAACCCAACCCCAGGCCAAGCCGCACACGCCCACCCGAAAGGACGTCGAGTGTCGAGATGCGCCGCGCCAGCATCACTGGGTTATAGTAGGTCATGTTTATCACGCTGGTACCGAGCGCGACGCTCTTCGTGCGCGCGGCCACGAACATCAGCGCCTCCAGCGGATCCAGGACGTGTTTGTATTCTTCCGGTAGCGAGCCGTCGGGAGTTACCGGATACGGCGACTGCGGCTTAACCGGCCACAGCAGCCGTTCGACCGCCCACAGGCTGCCGTACGCCAGCGCTTCTGCTCGCTCGGCGATTTTGATCAGGTTGTCCATGGTACCAATGGGGCCGATATTGCCTAGTGCAAAGCCAACTCGCATGATGCCCTCCTCCGCCGTTCGGGAACTTTCCGGGTGCCGCCCGCTGGGCTCGCGCCCGAAGGGATGCAAGCCTACTGCGGCGCGCGTTCAAACGAAACCCACGTAGAGTCGATCCAATTCGCTGGGGATACGCCCAGGGGTGCTCCTGGTGGCGGTAGAGAACGGGAGCTTGCCTGCAGCGACGCCACGCACCGCCGAACGTCGGATTTCCACCCCAAGCGGCCATAGCCTTAAACCTGTCGACAAGGAAGGTGGTCGAGGCGGTGCTATCGCTGCGGATCGACGATCTGGAGCCACGGCTGACCCGGAATGGCAACGATGGATGGAGTGCAGACTTGAAAGACGAACTCGGGGCGGTCCTGACTTGCATGTTCGGGCCGGGTCCCGTCTCCGCGATGCCCAGCGCGCCGTCACGGCCGACTGGATCGCAGCTTACAGACGATACGTGACCGGAACACAATGATGTCAAAACTTGGTTCGATCGGTGTCGGCGCAATCATCCTGCTGTGCAGCACTGCCGTTTCGGCAAGTTCGCGAGGCGGCGGCGCGGGTGGTGCCAGCGGTGGAACCACCGGCCACGCCGGCCACGCTGGCGCCGCCGGTCACGGGAGCACAGCAGGCCACGGACCCCCTGTGGGTTTTGTTTACGACCACACTGCCCCATCCGGCACTTTCTGCCAGCCTGGCGTATGTCTAAAGTCCGCGCCCTGATCGGCCCGTATGGCCTCAATTGCCACCATCGGATCGCGTGCCGCAGCAGAGGCGGCGCGCGCCCACTCGGCTGTTGTCGATTAGAGTTGAGAAGTGATCCGGACGTTACGCATACCGACTTTCTATCGCACCAGCGCTGCGGCGATCCGTTCGCGCGTCAACGGCATATCCCGAATACGGATCCCCAGCGCATGTGCCACGGCATTTCCGATCGCCGCCGCGGTGGGGCCAAACGTGCATTCACCCATACCCAATGTCGGCTGATCGGGGTTGTGCACGAGGACCGTTTCGATGTCAGGAACCTCGGAGAATTTGATGATCGGATAGTGGTCCCAGTCCAGCGAAGTAATCCCGTCGCCATCGAGGGCGACTTGTTCTTTCAGGGTCATGCTGGCGGCCTGAACGATACCACCCTCCAACTGATTGCGTGCGCCATCGGGATTGATCACCAGCCCCGCATCGGCCGCGCACCAGACGCGACGCAGGGTGATATCCAGGTCCACGTCGAGTTCCACCGCCACACAGGCATAGGCGGCCTTGTTCTTGTAGCGGCTCCAGGCCAAACCCAGGCCGCGTCCCGAACCGACCGGACCGCGCGACGCCCAGCCGCAACGTTCCGCGACATTCTCGATCACGTGCCGGGCTCGGGGATCGGATAGCAAGGACAAACGATAGGCGACCGGATCGATCCCGGCGCGGTCGGCCAACTCATCCAGGAACGATTCGAGCGCGAAAACATTTGGTAGTGCCCCCAGGCCCCGCAGGGACGAGGTTCGCACCGGCGTCGACAGGGCGAGATGGTGGATCACCCGCTTGGCCGGGAAATCGTACATTGGGAATGCGTTGCGCGTGCCGCCGCCGCCATTTGCCTCAGGCGGATCGTTTACCTTCGCGGGGGGCGGTGGGTTTGGCAATGCCTCGTGCGCGAGCATCGTGCCACCGAAGACCGGGCGTTGAACATGGGACCCTGCCCAAACCTCGGCGGTCCAGTCCACGGGGCGTCCCGCCTCGTCAAGCACCGCCCGGAGGCGCGTCATGTGTGCAGTGCCGACCGGTTCGAAGGCGAACTCTTCCTCGCGCCGCCACTGCACGCGGATGCAATGACCAGGGACTTGCATTGCGATGACCGCAGCATCCAGAGCCGCGTCGTCGGCGCCGTTGTGGCCATAGCAGCCGGCGCCGTGGGCGTGCCGAACAGTGATCTGCTCGCACTTCAGGCCCAGAATGTCGGATATGCTGTTGCGCAGCGGATAAACGCCCTGGGTATGCGACCAGACGGACAGGTGCCCGTCGCGATATTCCGCCAGTGCGCAGGATGGCGCCAACGCCGCATGAGCGACGAAGGGACGCGAGTAGGTCTCGCTGACAACAATACCAATATTCGGCGGTGCGCCGGGGTCGCCGAAATGCCGGTCGTCGGACGGCTGGTCGCGAAACCACGCGGCTTCCTGCTGGATGGGGGTGAGGACACGCACCCCGGTCCAGCTTGCATGTGCGGGGGCGGCGACTGCGGCGCGCTGGACGACTGTTTCATCCGGTCCCACGAACGCCACGAAGTCGCCGACGCGTACCATCCGGATCTCGCCACCGGCAGCTTTGCGGATTGCCGCCTCGTTCAAATCTGTCAGCCGGGCGTCGCGCGACGGTTGGCGCAGAACGCGCGCATGCAGCATGTCCGGCCGGCCGATATCGTGGATGAATGCGGCACCAGTTACTTTCGCGATCAGGTCACGCCTCGGCACCGGCTGTCCGACAACCGTATAGGCCGATGTCGGCTTCGGCACCGCCGAACCTACGATGTCGTGGGCAAAATCCTCCGGGCCGGAAAAGCTCCAGTAATCGTGGCCGGTCGGGTTGCCGTCCTGCAGGAACACGCCGTCCTCGATGGACAGGTCGCCGGCCGCGCAATTCAGTCGCTGCGCCAGGCGCCCCAGTACCCGGGTTCGCAGTTCGGCGCTGACCAGGCGAACGGACCGGCCGGACACCTCGATCGATTGGCTGGAACTGGTTGAACCCTCATCCGGCGCATCCGCGGTATCGCCGGACAGGATGTCGATGCGGTCGAGCGCGACATCCAGTTCCTCGGCGGCGATCTGCGACAGGGCGATCAGCACGCCCTGGCCGATTTCGACTTTCCCCACAGCGAGCCTGACGGTGCGGTCCGGCTGAAACCGCAGCCACTTCTCCAAACGGCGGTTGTTCAGGATGCTGAGCGGCAGGGTGTCGCTCATGCCGCTGCTCCCGCCAGTGCGGCTTTCTGGACGGCGGCTATGATTCTTGTATGGGTCCCGCAGCGGCAGAGGTGCTTGTCCAGCGCGCTAACGATTTCGGTTCGGGACGGCCTTGGATTGCGGTCGAGCAGCGCCTTCGCGCTGATAATGATGCCCGATAGGCAGTAGCCGCACTGGCCCGCCTGCTCGCTCAGGAAGGCGCGCTGCAGCGGATGCGGATGTTCCGGCGTACCGAGGCCCTCAATCGTGATGATGGACCTGCCGGAAACCGCGCCGATTTCACGTGCGCAGGAGTATTCCGCCTCGCCGTCGATCAACACCATGCACGCGCCGCACTGTTCCAGCCCGCAGCCGTAGCGGGACCCTTTTAGGTCCAGATTGTTGCGCAGAACGTCCAGTAGCGGCGTCGTCGCGTTGGTGTCCACGGTGACTTGCCGTCCGTTGACGGTCAGATCAATTTCCATTCGCGTGTTCCTCTTTCCGGATCGCACTGTCTCTAGGGCCCGCCCTCTGGCCCTGGCGTTCTGCCCAGCGCGATCCTGTGCAACGCCGCGCCGTCAGATAAGGCCGCCACGAGGCGTTCGGTTAAGTCGGGCCGCATCTGTGTCAAGTGGGGCTCAGCCCGTCCCGCATTGTTTTGATTTATACATGAAGAGTTTTCCGATTTGCTTCCGTCACGCCGCAAACTCTTCTGCCTCCGCTTCGATCTTCGCCGGATCGAGATCCATGCCGAGCCCCGGAATATTTGGCACATGGACCTCGCCACGCTCTGGCTTGACGGGATGTGCCAGGAAATGCTGATGGATCTCGTTCCATTTGACGAGATATTCCTGATACGGCGTGTGGATCGGCGATTGGGTCACCGAAAAGTGGATACCGGCCGGCGTCGAGTGCCCATGTGGGATGGTGATGAGATCATGCACCGTTGCGTAGGCCGCGATCTTCAGTGTCTCCGACAAGCCTCCGCACCAGTAGATGTCGGGTTGCAGGATATCGAGAGCGCGCGCGTCGATAAACCGCTTGAAGCCCCAACGCGTGTATTCGTGCTCCGCGCCGGAGAGCGGAATACTGATCTTGTCCTTGATCTGCCGGTAACTGTCGATGCGGTCGGGCATGCAGCATTCCTCCAGCCAGCGCGGCCGGTACTCCGCGATGCGGGAGGCGAGGTCGATGACGTAGTTCGGCTCCATCGACTGCCAGCAATCCAGCATGATGTCGTCATCCTCGCCGAGCGTCTCGCGCAGCGTGCGGACGAGTTCGACGTTCTTGCGCATGCCCTCGGGCCCGCTCATCGGGCCATGGCGGAAGAACCACTTTTGCGCGACATAGCCCTGTTCCTTGAACGCCAGAGCCCGCTCACGCACGCGGCCGGCATCCTGCGTGGCGAAGCCGAGCATACTGGCGTAGGCAGGGATCGAGGGACGCGTCGGGCCACCGAGCAGTCTGTAGACGGGCTGGCCGAGCCAACGCCCTTTGAGGTCCCATAGCGCACAGTCGATTGCGCTGATCGCGAGCATCGCGTCGCCTTGGCGGCCATGCACCATCAGCCGGTGCATTTGGTCCCACAGCATCTCGTGCGCGATCGGGTCGCGATCGAGCAGCATTGGGCGCAGCCGGCGGCCGACGAAGAAGGCGACGGTCTCCGGCACCGGGCCGGCGATGCCGATAACGCCCTCGTCGGTCTCGATCTGCACGAAATACGTCTCGATGGCGAAGCCGCCGTCGCGTTGCTGACCGCCCTCGTAATCCTGACGGACGCGGTACTCGGGGTAGATATCGATCGGCCGGACGAGACGCTCTTCCCAGAACGAACCCGATGTGGGCATGGTCCCGCGCAGCTTGCGCAGGCGGACGGCGGTGATTTTCATGGCTTGGACGCTCTCGGCTGCGGTTTACACAGGTAACAGCCTAACGCGAGGCCGGCATCATTCAATCTCTCGCGGATAGGGCGAGGTTTCCGCTCAGCCGGTTTGACCTGACCCCGTGCACTCGTGGCGTAGCCAATTCACTAGAGCTTGTCCCCGCGGTCGGCGAGGACTACCTTGTCTTCGTAATTTGCGGGGTCTATTGTTCCGTTTCTCAAGCAACGAAATGTGTCGGCGGCATCCAGGTAAGTTTGGAACACAGATGCACGCAAATGCACAGAGTCAGTCCGAAAAGTATCATTTGGAATTGCTGATCGACGCAGGCTGGATGAATGCAAGATCGTTACGGTTGGGGTTCTCGAAATCCTTGGCCAGTCGGCGCCAGCGGTTTAGCCATGGAAACGCCCGCTCCACCCGCGTCGTGGCTGGACCTTGAAGCCTTTGACGCTGTCGGATCCGTTCACGATTTGAACCGAAAGGCGCGGCAACTCCATTCGCCAATGCGTTGCGGACCTGTGGCCGCTGGCAGCCGCCGTTGGCAAAGAGCTTCTCCAGAAAGGGGAAAGCCGAACATGCTGGTCAGGACCAGGATCCCTCTTGAACCGCTTGGCCTCCGGCTTCCGGCAGGTCAGGATCAGTGAGTAGAGGACTCGTTGACAACGGTAGCTGCCTGGGGACCGCCAGGGGTGTCCACACCCTTCTTGTCCTCATCTGGGCGGCCGGCCGCGTCGCGTCCCTTACAAACACCACTCGTGGATTTTTGCGGAGGAGCGGATTTGCGACAGATAAAATCCGTCTTCTCGTAAAGTACGACCCACGGGGCCAATTGCTTGTTCCATATCTTTATTAAGTCTTATCGGACAATCATCGTGGCTTTTTGACCACGGCGCTAAGTCTTGTGGCAAATTCTTACCTTCCGGATCGATTGTGAGACCAAAGACGGTGATATTCCGCTCGGACCAGAAGAGATAGATGCTTAGCATTGCTTGATTCTCCTCGTTATCGTTCAGGTCGGCATCACCGGTAGGACGAAAGTAGAATGTGAGCAAGTGCCAACAGGTTTCATGTGCCATCTCAACCTTTTACCCGGTCGACGGATCAGAAAATCCGAGACGCTCGCGAAGTAGTTGACTCACCTCAATGACATCACTGGTTGATTTCTATAATAATCCCCTAACGGGGAGCGATGAGGCTACTCCTCATCGACGGAACCATGGCCGATAGTGCAGCAATACTGAGAGAAAGAGCTAGAGACGCACGGCGTTTAGCAGACTACATCACGGATGAGGAGGTTCGACGGGCACTATTGCGGCTCGCTAGCGAATACGAAGCTAAAGCTGCTGAGATTGAAGCAGAAAATACTCCACCGGACGGAGATACCGGGAATTGAAGCGTCTGCCTCATCGGCTCGCGGGAGGCCGCATCCGGTGATTAGGTCCTTGACTTGCTTGAGGCTCTGCTCTGGGCCGTGTTGCCCTTGCTCCGCTCGCGGCATTCTTGCCCCATGACGATCGTCATCTTCCGCCATCGCCCGAGGCGCCCCGCCAAACCGGCACAGGCCGCAACAATCGTCGTGCCGCGGATCGCCCAGCTACCCCGAAGGACGGGGCGTGGCAGGTTCCGGCGCCACTCGAGCCGGGCCCGGAGGCTGGTGCGCAGACTGCGGCGTTCTTGGCCAGGATGGTCCGGCCGAGGTCCTAGCTTAGCTAGTGGCCTGCGGCTCTCAACACTCCTCCGTGTTCTCTTCGGCCAGCGTCTAGTTATGGCCGAGCGGTGCCGGTGGCAGAGGATGCCCATGTACCACGTTGACCCGGATCCCGGTTGGCCTGCCGAAGATATTGAGCTGCTCGTATGTCCCGGCTGCCGGTGCGGCCTCGCCGGGCGCGTGCTCTGGGCGTTGCGCCAAATCCTCCCTCCAGCGAGTTGTGTCCAAGACGACAGGGCGTCGCTAAAAACCTAGAACGCGTTTGCCGACATCGGCGTCTGGAGTGAGGAAGTCGGAATCAGAAAACTCGCCGACGGTGCTGCCTTGACCGGCGCGCCCATGTGGCGCCCCCGAAGGGAGGGTGGAATGGACCGGAGAGACTTTCTCAGGCTGCTCGCGGCCACGGTTGGCAGCGGCTCGGCAGGGAAGTTCGTGCTTCCGACCGCAGCCGCCGACAGCGCCGGCTTGGGCCTTGACGTGCGCGCCTTCGGAGCGGCCGGCGACGGCAAAGCGATCGACACGCTGGCCGTGAACAATGCTATCGCGGACGCTGCGTCGAAGGGCGGCGGGATCGTGCGCTTTCCGTCCGGGACCTACGTGTGTCTCTCCATCCACCTGGAGAGTTTCGTCGCACTCCACCTCGAGCCGGGCGCGGTGATCCTCGCGGCTGAAACACCCCATGAGGGGACGGCCAGCGGTGGATACGATGTGGCTGAATCCAACGCGCCATGGGAGGGGTTTCAGGATTTTGGTCACAACCATTGGCGCAACAGTCTGATCTGGGGCGAGGGTATCCATGATATCGCAATTCTCGGTCCAGGGCTGATTCTGGGTAAAGGGCTGAGCCGGGGGCACTCGGATACCGATCTGCCGATCGAGGAACAGCCCGGCGTCGGTAACAAGGCAATCGCACTAAAGAACTGCCACAACGTCATTTTGCGGGACTTTTCGATCCTCAGCGCGGGACATTTCGGGGTCCTGGCCACGGGGGTGGACAACCTCACCATCGACGATCTCAGGATCGATACCATTCGCGACGGTATGAACATCGATTGCTGCCGCAACGTGCGGATATCCAACTGCAGCGTGAATTCGCCGTGGGATGATGCGATCTGCCTGAAAAGCTCGTTCGCGCTCGGTTACGCTCGTGCGACCGAGAACGTGACGATCGCGGACTGCTATGTCACCGGCGGCTATCAGGTTGGCGCGCTGTTGGACGGGACGTCGCGGCGCTTCGGCGCTGACGCCGCTGAGCGGCAGCAAGAACCGACCGGGCGCATCAAATTGGGCACCGAATCCAACGGCGGATTCAGGAACATCGCAATCGCGAACTGCGTGTTCGAGAGTTCACGCGGCCTGGCGCTTGAGAGCGTCGACGGCGGCGTGCTGGAAGATATCAGCGTTGTCGGCATCACCATGCGCGATGTGCGCACCTCGCCCTTGTTCCTGCGGCTTGGCGCGCGGCTGCGCGGACCGGCGGGTGCGCAGATCGGCTCAATTAAGCGGGTCCTCATCAGAAACATCACGTGTTACGGACCTTTGTCGGAGACGCCCTCGATCATCGCCGGAATCCCGGACCATGCCATTGAGGACGTAATGATCAGCGATGTCTTCATAGAGCAGAAGGGCCGGGGGACGGCAGAGATGGCTGCCATCGAGCCGTCAGAGCGCGCCGAGACATATCCGGAGCCCACAATGTTCGGTCCGCTGCCTGCGCAGGGGTTTTTCATTCGCCATGCACGAAACGTCGAATTTGGCCACGTGCAAATCGTCCCTGCCGCTCCCGATGCGCGGCCCGTGTTCTGGCTCGACGACGTGGATGGTGCCGATTTCTTTCGCATCGACCTCTCGCACCGAGGGAGCGCGCGGGCCTTCCGCCTGAATGCCGTGCGGGCGTTTCGGGTATTCAGCAGCCGCGGCGTGCCGGACACCTTTCTGCCGAGGGTGGCGCGTCATAAGATTTGAACCCGGGTGGTGATGGCTGATGGGCGGGTGGCGGAGAACCTCATCCTGCCCGACCATCCGATCTTTGCCACGCTGGCATAGAAGTCGAGGACGCACAGATGATCCAATCGCGGTGGTCACAGTGTCTGGCTCCAGCGGCTTCCACGATCTCTGATGGACGGTGCGCGGCACCTTGATCTCGACCGCTTGGGCGCTGCTTCTAGGGTCAGAACACGTGCTGGCCGATTTGAAGGCGCGCAGGACCGCGCTGCATGTGATGGACCTTGGCGGCGACGTGTCCACCAACTGGGTGTCGTCTTGGTCCGCGCAAGAATCGCGTTGAGAACGGCTCCGCCGGGCGCGACAGCACCCGTTTCGTCGCCGCGCCGAGGCGATGGGCCGCAGGATCGCCTCCTCGCGATTACGCAGCCGGGCGAAGTTACGGACCCGGCCGCGATGCGTGCGCGCGGGACCGCCCGGTGCGCGCCACGCTGCGCGCCGCCTGCCAGGTCGGCAGTGAGTACGAGCGTCGAACCGCGTTGGTGGCGCTGGCCGCGCTCGCTGGAATATCGCATGCTTATATCGCGGCGATCGGCATTGCGGAGGACCGCACGGGTTCCCCTGCGGAGAACGTCGGGGAGGCGCAACCTTCGACCGTGTTTTGTATCGGCAGGTTCATAGAAGCGGCCAATTGGTCCATTGGTCACGGAATAGTGCATTCCGTGAAGGAGGGTCACTATGCGATATTTCTGTAGATGTGGTCGCAAATAAATTAAAGCGTCCCTCTACGGAAGCGCCGGCACAGGCGCTCGGACGGTCCGGCGTAGGCGAGTTGTCTGACCAACAGTCACCCTGGTATCGCTCCAATTAGTTCTGTTCTCACAATGCTTAATATTAATCAGGACCCTTCGAGATCAACTATCCACGGTGCGTGGCGCAGTGGGTTCGATGTTTCCTTGCCGGGCAAGGGGGCGCCCTTGTTGGCCCGCCCGGACAGGCTACTAGGCTGCTGCAAGTCGACGACCATGGACTTGGTTGCCGCTACTTCGGTTGAATAAGAACGAAACCACGAATCCAAAAGGAGAGAACAACATGGCCGAACTCAACGCTGCTTTCCGGTGCCCTTTCGGCGCCAATGAACTTCAGGATGGACCAAGTCAGACAGCGACCCGCAGTGCCGGCGCAAGAAATTACGCCAGCCGTCGCCGCCATCAGTCCGAATCTTGGTCCCCTTGCAGCATTTGCTGGCAACTGGAGAGGTCAAGGTTTCAATACCATTTTTCGGCCTGACAATACCAAAACCCCAACCCCTTTCAATCCCCCAATAACTTCTGATAATGTGCTCGAACTAAATCTGACCGAGGAGACACTTTCCTTCTCAAGTAATCTGGGTGCGGTTCCGAACCGTGGTTCCGGGACGCAAGGCGATATTTTCCTCAACGGTGTGCCGTACTTACAGACAATCAACGATGTCACTACTCTACCGGCCACCGGTATCCACTTTGAGCCTGGGATGTGGTTAAGTGTTCCCGCGACCACCACACCGAACGAGCCGGTTACTTTGGCACGAATGGCGTCGATCCCGCACGGGACGACGATCGTCGCCCAAGGCACATTATTCACCTCGGTCCCTGGTAAGCCGATCCTGAACCCGGTCGACATAACTCCCTTCATCATTGGCAATCCGGAAGGCAAGGTTCCGTTCCCCAGTCAAACCGCAACCAACGAGAACACGCCACGGATCCCACAGAATCTGTCGAACTTCATTGCAGCGGGTACCCTCACGCAAGCTATGTTGAGCGATCCGAATACGGTTTTAAGAAATCAAGTTGCACGCCAGAACATTACGGAAACCGTCGTCATTTTCATTTCGACCAACCCGGCATCACCGCTGTTCGGGGGGCCATTGCCTGCTGGGACCACGGCCACGACTCCGCCGCCGGCGATCATCCCAAATTTTGGTGGCGGCCCAGCGAATATCGCCTTTCTCCTCGGCGGTCCCACCACCCCGCCGGCAACCCCGAACGCACAAACCTTCCAAATGGATGCGGTCTTCTGGATCGAGACAGTCGAGTACGAGGTTAACGTACCTGCGCTGCCCGCGGGTTCACCGCCGGTGGTCCTGCAGCCAATTCAGGCGCATCCGCCGATCCCGCTTCAGCCCAGCTTTGTGGCGTCGATCCCCTTTGTTCCCGGCAAGGGATTCCCTGGTGGAACCGTCAAAGTTGCAACGACCCAGATCCAGTATTCACAAAAGGTGCTGCTCAACTTTGCCGGCCTCAGCTGGCCGCACGTGTCTGTCGCCAGCCTGGTGCCTGCTGATCCCATTCCGATCCCAGCCAACCTGCTCCCGCTACAGTGAAGACTGTTTCCTTGCCGCATAGGCGTCGGCCGTGGATCTCAACGATGACACCTAACTGTAGGATTGGTAATGATATCTGCTGAGCTTTTACCAGGCTGGGCTGGCCGCATATTTCGGCGGTCAAATTGCTAGATCAGCAACGAATACCCCCGACGCAGCGGGTTCTGTGGCGGTCGGCGGGAAACTTCTACCATAGTTTACTGCAACAGGGAGGCTATCATGCCTAATAAATCCATGTCGCTCGAGCACGTGGTGCTCAAAGGCTCCCGCCGCAACCATCGTCCGGGCGCACAGGTCCTTGGGCGCTCGAACCGCCATGAATGGTGCGAGATCACCGTCAAGCTCCGCCGCAAGCAAGCGCTGCCCGAACCAGTGCCGGGCACGGCGGTCATCTCGCGGGAGGCGGCTGCCACCTACGGCGCCTCAGACTCGGACATCAATGCCGTCGTCAAGAGCTTTACCGACTATGGTCTTACCGTTGTCTCGAAGGATTTCAGCGATGCGTTCCGTCGTCTTGGCGGGGCCGGTAGAGCGGATGGAGGCGGTCTTCAACACGCACCTCTTCCGGGTCAAGCATGGCGACCACCAGTATCGCGGCCGGGTCGGCGATCTCAGCATTCCCAAGGAACTCGAAGGCATCGTTCAAGGTGTCTTCGGACTGGATACAAGACCGATGATCCGCGCACGGCGATCGCATCTCCAGGCGGCGCAGCTGAGTCAGTTGCCACCGTCGGACCAACGCCCGTGGTTCCTGCCCCAGGAACTTGCTACCGCCTACAACTTCCCTGACAATGACGCCTCGGGCAAGACCGTCGGCGTCATCGAACTGGGCGGCCGGTATGTAGCTTCGGATCTAACCCAGTTCGCCCAGGTGGCCGGCCTGGATTCCACCCCGACGGTAAAAGTTGTCAACGTGGAGAGACTAGCTTCGGCCGACAGCAACGATCCCGACGCGATCGGCGAGGTCATGCTCGACATCGAAGTTCTGGCCGGCGCTTGCCCAGGCGCCGACATCGTCGTCTACTTCAGCAACTTCACCGAAAAGGGCTGGGTTGATGTCATCGACGCAGCTCTGCACGACACCAAGAACAACCCGTGCGTGCTCTCGATCAGCTATGGGTTGGCGGAAGGTGCCGACATTTGGACGCAGCAGGCCATGGAGGCCGTCAACGACTCCATGAAGGAGGCGGCGGCGCGAGGCATCCCGGTCTGTGTCGCCGCCGGCGACGACGGATCGGACGATCAGGTTGGTGACGGGCTCGCCCACGTCAATTTCCCCGCCAGCAGCCCCTTCGTCCTCAGCATCGGTGGCACGGCCCTGGTCAGGGGGACGAACGGGTTCGGTGAGCAGGTGTGGTTCGACGGGGACGGCCTCCGCAAGGATCAAGGTGGAAGCACCGGCGGCGGCGTGAGCGCGGTGTTCCAGCGTCCGGTCTGGCAGTCGTCGATCGACATCCCGTCGGTCAATCCGAACGGAATGGCGGGACGCATCGTCCCTGATGTCTCGGCCAATGCGGCTGGCAGCACCGGATACTTTGTCGTCGTGCAAGGTCAGCAGCAAATATCCGGCGGCACTAGCGCGGCAACTCCACTCTGGGCAGCTTTACTCGCCCGGCTGATCAAGGCGAACATTCCGGTGGGCTACGTCACCCCAGTATTCTATCAGACCGTCACGGGTTCCGACAGAAAGACGATCGGCGCGATGGGCTGCGACGACATCACTGAGGGCAACAACAATACGGCTGCCGCCGGCGGGTATCCGGCGCGTTCCGGATATGACGCGGTAACGGGATGGGGCAGTCCGAAGGGCGCGGCGTTGGCCGAAGCTCTATCGACGCAGTCCGCTTTAGTTTGAATCAGGTGTTTGGTTCCGCGCTTAACCCGTTCCGGGCTATGCCGGGACCAAACAATGATGCGTCGCGCGGCTCGGCGTTCGCCGCGCGACTTCTATGAACACATCTGCGGCAATCTAAACCTATCCTTGGCTTGACTGCATTGGAAGCTCCCCACGCTCCCAGCACAGTCAGTCGAACGAATTTCGCCGGATCTTCGGAGACGAGATAATGGGTGTTCTTCTGCAGGCGTTTTACCAGATCGGATCCAACGGCGTCCCGCTGCCGCCCGACGGCGGCATGACCACCTCCTGGTGGAACCACCTGGCAGGCCAGGCCAACGCGTTGCGCCAGGCCGGATTCACCGCTGTTTGGCTCCCCCCTTCACTGAAGGGAGGCAGCGGCAAAGCGTCCGTCGGATATGACGTGTTCGACGACTATGATCTCGGCTCAAAACTGCAGAAGAACACGAAACAAACGCGCTACGGCAGCCGAGAGGAACTGACCCGCTGCGTGGCGATGATGCGAGCAAACGGCTTGGACGTTTACGCCGACCTGGTGGAAAACCAGCGCGGTGGAGGCACCGGGCGGGGCGGATTCACCTTCCGTTATGCCGGCGCGAATGGCATCGAAGGCAAAGGCCGCTTCCCAAAGGATGCGATCGACTTCCATCCGACGGTGCCCGAGGACCCGAACGTTCCCGGGCCCGATTTCTCCTTCGGTTCCGATCTTGCGCCCATCAACGGCGGCAACCCGAAAGGCTCCGTTGCCGGAAAGCTTGTCGACAGCGCCGACTGGCTGACACGAAGTCTGGACCTGCAAGGCTACCGGCTGGACGACGTCAAAGGCCAGTCGAGCGATTTTCTGCGGAGATTGCTCGCCAGCAAGTCAATGGCGGGCAAATTCGCCGTATCCGAGTATTTCGACACCAACATCGGCAAAATACAAGACTGGATCTTCAACAAGATGGGCGGCCTAACCTCCGCCTTCGACTTTTCCACCCGGTTCACGCTGGCCGCGA
Organism: uncultured Pseudomonadota bacterium; assembly: GCA_963832865.1. Classification (GTDB taxonomy): domain Bacteria; phylum Pseudomonadota; class Alphaproteobacteria; order Acetobacterales; family Acetobacteraceae; genus Rhodopila. Next base: position 17,204 of record CAWHWH010000014.1, on the reverse strand, counting down.
TGTGCGACAACCGGCCCTTCAATATGGCAGTGCTGGACCACACCGGCCTAGCCGGCCAAAATCCGTTCCAGGCCGTGACATTTGTCGAGAACCACGACACCGACCGCAGCGAGCCGATCGTCCAGAACAAGATCCTCGCTTACGCCTACATCCTGACGTCGGAGGGCTATCCCTGCGTCTTCTACAAGGACTACAGCACAGACCCTGGATGCTTCGGACTGAAGCCAGAAATCGACACTCTGATCTGGATTCATGAAGCCCTGGCATCGGGTGGGACGCAGCAGCGCTGGAAGGATATGGACGTCTTTGCTTACGAAAGAATGGGGGGGCCGCACCTGTTGGTTGCCTTGAACAACGATCCGGCTGGGCCGAAAAGGATCCATGTCAATACCGGCTTTGGCCAGAATGTCGCCCTGCATGACTACACCGGGCACGTCGCAGACGTCAGGACCGACGGAACCGGCGCGGTGACGCTGACCGTTCCCAGGAACCTGAACGGGCAGGGCTACGTCTGCTACAGCCGCCAGGGCCAGCAAGCCGCGCCGGCCCCGGTTGCGCGCGGTGTCACACAAGACATCGAAGGCGCCGCTGATCTCGATATCCCGCCCTGCATGAACGGCGAAACTGTGGTCGCGGGCAAAATTTGGTGTGCTGCCGGATCCCCCCTCAGGGCGACCCTGACGCTCGATCGCGCCGGTTGGAACGCGGCCTCGAAGGTCGACTTTATCCTGCTTGCGCCCGACGAGACTCAAAAGGCGATCGTCTCGGTCACCACCGGGAGCCCTCCAGGCACGATCCTGGAAACGAAAGCTGATGCCCCGGGCTTCTACACTTTGCGGCTGGCAGCCGCCGGCCTCCCGGAAGCCAACCCCGAACCGCCCTACAAGATCACCGTCAGCTACACCGCGCCGCAACGTCTCGAAGCGGAAAAACCCTCACCGGCCGCGGCGATAAAACCCGAGCAACTTGGGCAATGGTCGAAGCCGTTCGACCTGGAGAACGTTGCGATCCACGCGCATCTGCTGCCGAGCGGGAAGATTCTGTACTGGGGGCGTCGCAAGGAGTTCGGCTCCCTCGACTTCAAAACCCTCAACGATCATTTCTGCGACACCTTCGTGCTGGATCCGGCGACCGGGGTCAGCAAGCCGACCAAGAACCAGCCCACCCTCAAAGACGGCACGCCGGTCAACCTGTTCTGTTCCGGCCACACCTTCCTACCTGACGGACGCCTGATGGTCGTAGGCGGGCACTTGTTCGACAGTCAGGGTGTCAACCAAAGCTGCATCTACGATCCAACGACGGACACATGGACGCCGCAAGCCCTGATGAACAATGGCCGCTGGTATCCTTCGGCAATCACGTTGCCCGATGGCGGCGTGCTGGTCCTATCGGGGTCGTTCGCCACCGGCGAGGAGGAACCTCATCCTCCACCGAACTCCAACGCCCCCAACCTCACGCCGCAGGTTTGGCGCGGCACCGGTTGGCAATCCCTGACCGACTTCGTCAACGACGGACTGACCCTGTTCCCGCGTTTCCATATCGAGCCGAGGGATGGGCGCGTCTTCATGTCCGGCGCCCAAGGACAAAGTTTTTTCCTGGACACAAAAGCGCCCGGCACCTGGACCCCTGGCCCAACCCGAGACCTCGGTCTGCGGGACTACGCTCCGTCCGTGATGTATGACACCGGCAAGGTCCTGTTCATGGGCGGCGGCAATGATACCGGCAGTGGCCTGCCCACCAACGGCGCCGAAACCATCGATCTCACGGCGGCGACCCTGGCCTGGCATCCGGCAGCGCCGATGCATTTCCGCCGCCGCCAACACAACGCCACGATTCTGGCGGACGGAACGGTGCTCGTCACAGGCGGAACGCAAGGACCGAATTTCAACGATGTCGATCCAGGCGCACCGATCCACGCCGCGGAACTCTGGGATCCGGCGACGGACACCTGGACCGTGCTAACCGAAGAGGCGGTGGACCGCTGCTATCACGCCACCGCCCTGCTGCTGCCGGATGGTCGCGTGTTCAGTGCCGGCGGGGGCGAGTATGCCCCCCAGGTCGGCATAGCAAATCCCCCGAAGGATACGCATCGCGACGCGCAACTGTTTTCGCCACCCTACCTGTTCCGCGGACCGCGCCCAGCATTCACCGGAGCGCCGGACCAGATCTTCTACTCACAATCCTTCGATCTGAAGATCGCGCAGCCAGAGGCGATCGCGAAGGTGACCTGGATCCGTCTGGGTTCGGTCACGCACTCCTTCGATCAGAACCAGCGGATGAACACGCTGGCCTTCAAGCAAGGGCCGGGGACGCTGACAGTCACCGCGCCGGCGAATGCGAACATCTGCCCTCCCGGCCACTACATGCTCTTTGTGGTGGACACGAAAGGCGTCCCTTCAGTCGGACATATCGCTCGGATCACGGCCCGTCCTGTCGGCGCGGCGGCCATGACCCAGGTCACGCCGGTTTTCAACGAGGCAAGACCGGGTCCTCAGGAAAAGGACGCCCTCACCCTGCAAACCGCGGCCAAGCCTCCGGTCATCGTCGGCATCACGCCAACCTGCCCCTATGGGCTTGCCGGCTGCTGGGGTGGCGCCAAGGGAGCGCTGCGGCGCCTCACCGGGATCGAAACCGTCCTTGAGGAGGCAAATGCCTACACCTCGACCGCCGTGGTGTTTCTCAAGGACGACAGATTACCAGATATCGACCTCTGGCGCCGCGAATTCGCGGACATCGCGAACGCCTCATATTCTCTGCGAGGCATCGAAATGACCCTCATCGGCACGGTCGAACAATCCAACGGACAACTCGTGCTGGCCGGCAATGCAAGCAGGCCCTCCGTGCTGCTGGGGCCGCTCGAAGCCAGCAACAAAGTGCAATGGAACTTCACTACGAAGTCGAACTGGCCACTGGAGGCAGACGAACAGGACGCCTACGCCCGGCTACAGCAAACGTTGATGAACGCGAGGGCACCAACCGCGGTGACAGTCACTGGCACGCTTCTTAAAAACGCAAACCTATTTTTCCTGGAGGTCCGCACCTTTGCGGCATGATCTTCTTTTGCCGTAATCATTCTATATGTCGATAAGGCAACGAGTAGCCACCTTTTTTCAACGGAGGACGGTTGGGTGCGTCAAGTTCGACAAAATTGCGGTAGACGGAATGATTTGTGTTCCTTGGACTTTCTCGGCGGCTGCGATCCACCGTTGCCAGGGCGCCCAAGGTGACCATCCTGGCCCCACAACGACCGGAGGAATCCGGAAAATTTCTACCGAAAACGTCTTGCTTCCGGTCGGTGTTCTATTCGTGACAAGCGATCGGATACGCCTTTTATCTGACGACGGCCGGCCGCGTTACTCCGGAATGGTCCGCTTTGGGTCTGGGCTGAGCCGTCTGAACTCTATACCCGCCCTAGGAGTAGACAAATGAAACCTTGCCAACTTTTTTTGTTGATCGCCACGTCTCTTCTGGGCGTCGCCGAGACCTCCGCGGCGCAAACGACCATGGAGCCTTGGTTGACCCGGTCCGCCGATAATTCGAGAAGCGGCTGGAATCCACATGAGACGCAACTGACGCAGGCATCGGTTGCGGCCAAGGGCATTATCCGAGCAACGATCATTCCGGTCATCGGGGATGCGCGAGGGATGGAAGCCCAGCCGCTCATCTTGCCAAATGTGAAGACGGCGCTCGGAACCCGCGACGTGCTGGTGCTGCCTTCGATGGCCGACGTCGTACGCGGCGTCGACGCGCATGACGGGTCCGGCATCTGGCAGGTAACGCTGGGGGTGCCGATTATAGGCTCCCAGACCATCGACATGCACCAGATCAATCAATTTTGGGGCTGCCTCTCAACGGGGGTCATCGACCCCGACACGCAGCAACTTTACCAGGTCTGCTGGGTTTCGCCGGAAAAGACCGGCAGCCCAACGACCGCCCGGTATTTCATGTACGTGCTGAACATGGCGGATGGCAGCCAGGTCGTTCCTCCTGTCATGATCGAAGGAAAGAGCGAAAATCAGGACTTCATCGCGGCGATGCGCAAGCAGCGTTCGTCGCTGGTGGAGACCAACGTCAACGGCGTCAAGACGGTGCTGGGATGCTCGGGGACGATCTTCGAGACCGGGGCCGGCGCATCCGGTTGGTGCTTCGCATTCGACGTGGCGACCAACAAGGTAACCACGATGCTGGCTCTGACGGCCGGCGAGGGCGCTGGCATCTGGATGGCCGGACAGGGTGCCATAGCCGATCCGCAAGGTTTCCTATATGTGATGACCGGAAACGGCGATTTCGACGGCGTCAGCCAATGGGGGGAATCCGTTCTCAAGCTGCAATACACGCCGCCGTCGGGAGACACGGCGGCCACGCTGAAGGTTGTCGATCATTGGACTCCGTGGACCGACTTTGCCAGAACCGGGCAGAAAGTCGCGTCAACAACTCCGCGCCCATCCGGCGTCAGCGCCGTCTCCGAAGCTCTGATGCAGCCGGTGGGCGGCAGGATGAACTTCGCATTGAAGGACGCAAGGCTGGTGGCGAATATCAATGACCGAGGCAAGCCAACGGTTCTCGTCTTTCCCCAAATGGCAAAAGGCGCATGGTCGGACCAGGACTTGGCATCGGCGGGTCCCGCTTGCATTTTCGCCATCGGCGTTTGCATTGCTGCTGGCAAGGACGGCATCGCCTATCCGGTTAAGATGGCGCAGATGGGCGGAACGACGCCAGCCGATCTCGAAAATCCCAAAGCGAATTGCGCGAAGCTTGCAGCACCGCCGGTATGGCTGACCATGAGCCCGGGACCGGTGGACCCGTGCCCGGCGGATCCCCAGACCTTGAACTTCCTCCCAGACGGCGATACGGCGCATCTCCATATGACCCCCGTGCAGTTCTTCGACCCCGTGCTGAACTCATGGGTGATCTTCGCGTGGGGCGAGAATTCTCAGCTGCATAAATGGAAAGTCAGCTCGACTGGCGCGCTGACCTACGTCGCGCAAAGCCATGAATTCGCGAGCGACAACGTGCGGGAGACGCCACCAGGTGGTATGCCGGGCGGATTTTGCTCAGGATCAAGCAATGGAGCGGACCCCAACTCGGCGCTTCTTTTCTGCACGATCCCCTACGGCGATGCGAATACTAACGTCGTTAATGGCCGCTTCCTCGTTTACGACCCGGTGCACCTCGCGGCGGACGGATCGCTGAAGGTTCTTTGGGACTCGCAGCAATTTGCTGTCCAATTTCTGTTCAACAAATTCGACCCCCCGGTGGTCGACGGCGGTCAGATCTACGTGCCGAACTATAATGGCGGCGTCGATCTTTACCGGTTGATGCAGTAAGGTAGCTAAATTCTGGCTCCCGCGCTGATCGATTGATGGAGGCTTCGGCAGCATCAGTCGAGGGGAAGCGGCGAATGAATGCGACGGTTCCGCTCGTTTGGACAGGTTCCGGGAAGAATAAGCTAAGGCCCGTAGCCGGCTGAAGGTTTCACCTTTCCCGGAATCAAAATCAATCCTTGATGTTGCCGCGGTGCTGTGAAGCTTGTGGACAGCCGCCGACCTGTGGGCAAGGTGGGGGAAACGCAGAGCGTTTTCCCCGGCTTGTCCATAGGAGACCGCGCTTGAGCGGTCAGGCGGGTACCGGCGCGGCCGACTGTCCACAAAATTCACAGCGTCCCAGCGCCATCGGTTACGCCGCCTCTGCCACGGCCGACGCGGGTCCGTCGAAGTAGGCCTCGTCCGGTGTTTGCCGCCGGCGCCGTGTCGGTTGTACCAGTCGAAGAATTCGATCAGGCTGCGGTTCTGCTCAAGCCCGTTGGCTGCCGGGCGCAGGTAGACCCACTCGTGCTTCACCGTCCACCACAGGCGCTCGACGAAGATGTTGTCGTGGCAACGACCACGTCCATCCATGCTGATCTCGATCCCATGATCCAGCAGCACCCGCGTGAATTCTTCGCTGGTGAACTGCGAACCCTGGTCGGAATTGAAGATGCTCGGGCTTGCCGAACCGGGCGAGCGCTTCGCTCAGGGCGTCGACACAGAACCCCGCCGTCAGGCTGTTCGACAGACGCCAGGACAGAACCCGCCGGGTCGCCCAGTCGATGATCGCAACCAGATACAGAAACCCTTGACGCATCGGGATGTACGTAATGTCAGTTGCCCATACTTGGTTCGACTGAGCGATCGCCCTGTCGCGCAGCAAATAGGGATAGATCTTGTGCTCCGGATGCGGCTTGCTGGTGTTGCGCTTCGGCCTGATCGCGCACAGTCCCAGTTTGCGCATCAGCCGTCGGATGCGCCGGCGCCCGACGGAAATCCCCTCGCGCAACAGCGCCACTTGCAGCCGACGACTGCCATACACCGGATGCTCGGTGAAAATCCGGTCGAGCCGATTGAGAAGATCGAACTCCTCCGCCGACGGCGGCCGCGGCTGATAATAGAAGCTGCTGCGCGCGATCCCGAGCAGCATGCATTGCCGGTTGACGGACAGCCCCGCGTTCGGCGCGATCATCGCCCGCCTCTCAGCAGACGGGAGATGGCGGGCTGCCCGGCAAGAAAATCCCGTTCGACCTGCAACTGGCCGATCTTGCGGTGCAGATCGTCGATCACCCTTTGCGCATCGTCGACCGCCGTCGCCTTGTTGCCACGCGCGAACAGTTCGCTCGCGCGCTTTGCCAGCTCCTGCTTCCAGGTGCTGATCATCGTCGGATGGACACCAAATTCCGATGACAGTTCCGCCAGGGTCTTCTCGCCTGACAGCGCCGCCATCGCCACGCGCGCCTTGAAGTCCGCGTTGTGCTGCTTTCTCTTTACGCTCACGTCTCACGCCTCTTTGGACCGGTCAGCCCTTAGCTTATCCCACCGTCCAGAAAACCGGAGCCGCCGCAGAACTCGTCGGCGTTCAGTACCATCGTTTTCAGCTGGCCACTGCGAGGATCATCCTCCCACTCAAACCCCGACGCGGCGACTTCCAGATCAGGCGGAAGTCTCGCGAAGCTGCGGGAGATATAGGAAGCACTGCGGGAGCGAAGGCACGCACCGGTTTCTGAGGTCGGGAATTGGCTCGCTCAAGTCGTCGCGGATACTTCGCCTACCACGCCGTGCCGACCAACAGTCCGGCGTTATCCGCGTTTCGCTACCACGTAGTTGTCTTATGGCACCAAAGGCTTTGCCGGCGTAGCCAGAGGGCACACGTGGCCTGGGAGCGGATGCTGAAACTGGCTGACGAATTCCTTCCAAAGCCCCGTGTCCTACACCCTTGGCCAAGCGTCCGATTCACCGTCAAAAACCCGAGGTAGGAGCCGAGTGCGGGAATCCCGCTAGCGCGGATCTGTGCGAGGGGCGGTCAATAATGACCGTACCTACCACGAACGGCCAAGAGCCTGATGGTCGCGCTGTCCCGTGCCAGCGAAGAAACGATAGGGCGGATTTTCGCGCTTGAGCGCACTGCCCGAGAATTCCTCACCAACAGCAAGACAGCGATCGAACGAGAGTATGCCGATTGGTGGGCGGACGTCCGGTATGTTGGACAGCCGCACGAAGTTCCCGTCTCCGTTCCACAGGGACCTGTCGGCCTTGAGCGTCTCTATGCAGATTTCGAGCGGCAACACGAGCGGCTTTACGGGACGAAGCTCAAGGACGACGCCGAGATCGTCAACATCAGAGTGACCGTTACCGGACAAGTGCCAAGGCTCAGGGCGCCCCAGTTTCAACCGGACGAGGTCCATACTGCGCCGATCGGCGAGCGGTTGACGGGCATCGTGCCGCATCCGATGCCAATCTTCTGGCGCGATGGACTGCCCAATTGGTTATTTTCTGTTACAGTATCGTATGTTGATATCTCCGACGATAATGCTGTCTGGATCGGGACTTTTTCGAATATTGTCACCGAAAGGACCTGCATCAATCCGTGAGTGACGCGTCCAGGCGGAGCCGCTTTTTGACGATCACCACGAGCACATAGACCGACACAACTATCCGTATCCGGGTCTTGACCGCGTTTTCCGAGGTCCCATAGAACTGCTTGATCCGAAGGTGCTGCTTGATCCATTTGAAAATGGCTCCGCTTGCCACCTGTTTCGGTAGAGGGCGGCGATGGTCAACGGAGACAGATCGAAGTTTTTCGAAGGAATATCAACATCTTGCCGGTCTCGGCGTCCCTGAAGCGGATGCGGCGCAGACGCTCCGGATAATGCTGCTTGGCGTAGTGGCCATCCAGGGCGATCGTCTGGTCACAAATGATACCGGTAGTCCGATCCGCCGATGCCGAATAGCGTCGATGAGCTTTCAAGTTTGATTTGGCACGCGATACGAAAAAAGCCCCAGCTTAGTGCGTCGCATGAAGCCGAGCGAAATCAACGTAGCCGCGATCCATGACATAGAACGTCTCGATATCACGCAGGCTCTCCCGATAAGTCCGTTGGGCAAACGCCGTTGCCCGATATTGCTCGCTGCAACTGAAGGTGCGCACCCGGCTGTCGCCATCATATTGCGCAACGATCCGGCCAAAGGTCTTCCACGGGAGGAAGTCGATCAATTGGGCGAAAAGGGTTTTGCCGGGGTTCATCGGAGACGCCAGGGAGGACCCCGGGAAGCATGCTCCGACTTCAAATCGTGGACACCGGTTTTTGCGCTGAAACCCGCATAACTCCTAGCGTTCAGAGCCGTCGTCCGTCAGTTAACCGGACAGCAGTGAGTCCGGATCTAATTGCAAGTTATAATGGACACCCCTAAATAGAACGACAATGCACGACATGGAACGACATGGAACGACATGGAACGACAATGCACGACTACGCACGTTACTGTAAAGGCCTGGACGTTTTCCGCGTCCACCGGGCGAGCCTAGCAGGTGGAAGCCTCAGACACGAGTTTTTTGAACAAACCACGCATCCCGTCTCTAACACTTGATTTTTAGACGCTAACCCATCATCAATCAAAAATGTTATCCTGATATACAGGAGGATACGATATTGAACGACTCAACGCTCACCCTCGATGGGCATGTTCTACGCCTCAGCGATGAAATACTGATGCAATGCGCAACCAGCGAACTCGATTTAACCACTCCAACCCTCTAGGGCGTCGTCTTCGGGTACCAGGGGAACGCCACCCGGGCGTGACGCGCAGGAAACCATGCACCTCGGCGCCGACGGCCTGTCCAACACGGGAAACATCCAGGCCACACCGAAAAGCTCCATCTTAGGGTCCTTCTATAGCGAGGATGAAATATCGTGAGTAATAGTGGGCCGGAAGAACAGATCGATCAGCGTGACCTTACTGCGGTGGTGAGGAATTCGAAGGCGCTGCTGGAATATGCCGCCCTTGCGGGCATTCAGCTTCCTGAACCCACAATCAACGCCTTGGTTCGCGCGAAGGATTGGTCGAAAACTAACCCCGCTTCCTTAGACGAAACAGTTAAATTCTATGCCGCCCTCACTGAGCTCGCCGGAAAAGCCGCTCCGGTAACCGTCGATACCTTACGCATGCCCGAAGATAAGGCCCGTCGGAGCCTTCGGAGGAACGGGTTCTTTTCGGTCGCCCTAGTGCCCTGAGTTGTTCATATTGCGGGATACAACCTCTTCAGTTTTACCCGGGCATCCGCGGTGGTGAAGTGCCAATCGGCTTTGACATGTTTTTTGTTTCGGCAGTCCTCCCAGGCGGCGACCTCCTCGACCAGGGTCAGCTTGTTGGAGATACGCCGATCGAGACACTGACCCGACAATACGCTCAGTTCGGATTCAGCCATGTTCAGCCAACTGCCGTGTTTGGGGGTGTAGTGCCACTCGAACTTTTCGACGAGCCGACGTGCCTCGGGGGCGGGAAAAGCTTCGTAGAGTGAGGCCGGCTTGTGGGTGTTGAGATTGTCCTGCACGAGTAGGATCTTCTTCGCCTTTGGAAAGTGCGTGTCAGACAAATCCTTGAGGACGTGAGCGTAGTCTACGGCGGTGTGGCGATCGGTGACCTCGACATGCCGCCAGCCTTCCAGCGGGGCGAACATCATGAACAGATTGGCGGTTCCATTCCGCTCATACTCATAGTCGCGCCGCGCAGGGTGCCCTGGCTTCGCCGGAATCGGCACACGCGTTTCCGTAATGAGTTGCTTCGACGTCTCGTCCAGGCAGACCACTGGACATTCCGGATCGTGCGGTCGCTGGTAAACCTCCAGTACATCCTCCATGCCGGCTACGAACGCGGCGTTGGCATCCGGTGGGATGACCCATTGCTTCTGCAGATGCGGCCGGAGAAGGTTTTTTTTAGCGTTCGTCCGATCGTGTTGTCGCTGGCTCGGTCAACGATCTTCAGTTCCACGACCTGCTCTTCCAGCAGTTGCAACGTCCACCGCTTGCGACCCTTCGGCGGTTTTGAACAGGCCAAGGCAATCAGCTTCGCTTCGGCGGCGCCGTCAAAGATGCGCGGTCTGGCCGAGGCTGGGGAATGCTTGCGGACAAGCACGGCATCGAAGCCTTCTTCCACCAACTGCTGGCGGGTCCGAGCAACGGTGTCGACGCTGGTATCGAGGGCGGCGGCGATTTCGCAGTCCCGCCATCCTTCGCCAGTCTCCGAGGTATCAGCCTTCAGAAGAATGCGTGCCTTGGTCAGTTGCCGGGCAGGGTGCTTACCGGCACGTATCAGCGTGTTGAGCCGTTCCCGCTCCTCATCGCTGAGCTTCACCACGTATCTCTTCTCGGCAATCTGTTTCGCGGTCACGAAGCATCTCCGTCATTGCGGAGTGAGCGAGTCAGAGATTTGCCGCAGAATCAATGACAGGGGTACTAGCCTTAGTCGTCGTCATCTTTTCCGGGGTTACGTATGTTACAGTCTCCATGTCGAAGGACATCGAAAACGGGATTGACCACGCCAACGACTTGGCGGTAAAGCTGCGCAGCCAAGTCGGACCTCCCAACCCGGGTAACATCCAGGAAACAACATGTGGTGTGGCGACGGAGCCCCCAAAACCTGAGCTCTCGTCCAAGGATGAAATTCTCATAATCTCTGAATTACAGGATTTCTCGTCTACAATACGCACTATTCTGCGCACGAGTATGAAGTTGGACTTCTTCGTGCGCAATTGGGAGACAAGCCCACTGGACACGCTCGACGGGACGTCAGAGTGGAAGCAGAATCCGCAAGCCGAATTACAGCTTCAGCCTGGGCTGGTGAACATGAGAAAGGAGGCATTCTGCAAGATTGGGGCTTACCAGGACGTGCGGGAGTTCGGACTGAATGTACGCGCGGACATTCTTGCGGTATATGGTGCATTCTCCAACTACCTGCTGCCAGTGCTGTATGCGTTGCTGGGTGCCTTCGCCTTCAACTTGCGTGATTTCTCGGACCGGGTGACAAAGCGCACTTATCATGCTTCGTCCTACGCCAATACGGCCCGGACTGTCGCTGCGATGACTGTGGGCGCGATTATCAGTCTGTTCAACATCTTCAGCCGGGACGCCCCGCTCCAGCCGCTCGCATTAGCGTTCTTGGCAGGATACGGGGTGGAGGTGTTCTTTGCATTTCTCGACACATTACTCATCACGTTCAGCAGCAGAAACCGCAGTGAGAGCGCTCCGACGCGATCGTAGCGGAACGGTTGAACGCCGCGCTCCCAGAAATGAATCTTCCAACTTCTGCGTCCTGGGGATCGCGTTGTTGAAGCGAGCGAAAAACTGTGGCCGCTTTGACTGTTTTTTTTGGCCGCGCAAATCAAGTTTGCGAGCCCAATGGTGGCTTCAGCGACTGTAGAAACCAGTTTGTATCCACGGCAGGGGCGGGTTGCGGCCACTTATCCGAACCGAACTGCCGCGCCCTCAGTCCGTTTCGGATTAGGATCTAGATCCGCAATCGCGGCCAGCATCGCCACGCGCAACACGTCGCCCATCACGTCCTCACCAGGCTTCAACGCCAACGCACCGAACAGCGGCAGTTCCGCAGACCGCGCCAACGCCGATGGCGCCAGCTTCTCTCGCCCACCCGACACATGCGCACCAGCATTCAGCATCAGCCGCACCGGGTCCTCAAAAAGCACCGGATCAATCGTCAGAACATCGACGCAATGCGCGTGCTTCGCGGCTCCTTCCATCGCGCCAGCGCGCGGCTTGAACCAGGGCAATCGGGTGAACGAGTTCGAGACGAACTGCTAGAGGGTTCGCAGCGAGCACCTGACGCCGCTGGGATTCGTCGTGGCGGGTGGCGCGTTCGACCCTTCTTCTCAACCAAGGTGGTCGGTCAAAGCATAAGGCTGGGTCGGTCAATAAATCGACAGCTTCGCCCGAAATCCAGCGGCGAGTGCAAACGCAAAGTGAAGTAGACGTGGCGTTATGGCGAAATTGTACTTCCCCAATATTATCTAGGGGTCATCACTCTAATCCGCGAAAGGGGGTCAGGGGCGGGCCGTTCAGTCGCTTGCCTTGGTGGCGGTCAGCACGGCGTAGCGCATCGCGCCGGTGCGGTAGGCCAGCAGCATCCGGAACAACGTTATGGCAAATATTCGATCGTGGGCGTTGCCGCGGAGAACGAAGCGCTGGTACTGGGGGTCGGTAGCGAGCCTACGCAGGGCGCGGCGGACGCAAACCGACCAGGTGCGCGCGACGGCCGTGCTGATGTCTTCTACATTCGACACGGCAAAACCCGCCCGGCGAAGCAGATCCTCATACTCCGCCTCATCGCCGAGCCCGGGCAGCCGTCCCTCCTGGCAAATCGGTTCAAGGAGGTGGCGCACGTGCCATGGGCGCGGGGTGCGGTTCGCGAGCCACGCGCAAACGACCAACCGTCCCCCGGGGCGCAAAGTGCGAAAAGCCTCGGCGAAGCAGCGTAATTTGTCGTCCATGTGCTCGGTGCTCTCGATCGCATAGGCGCGGTCGAAGCTGGCGGAGGGAAACCCATTGGCTAGCCAATCCCGCACCTCGAACGTCAAGGCGCCCCGGGCGGCGACGCGCCGCGCTGCGCGTGCATGCTGCACAGCGGAGAGCGTGATACCAGTGACCGCCACGTCATGCGTCTCCGCGAGCACCTGGGCCGTTGCGCCGTAGCCGCAGCCAATGTCGCAGACGACGTGGCCTGGCACGAGATCGAGCCGGTCGGCGACCAGGTCGACCAGCGCAGCGGCGGCATCCTCGGGAGTCTCGTGGCCGGTGGGCCAGTAGCCGTGGTGCACGTGCTCGCCCCAGATCTCGCGATAGAACTGATCGAGCGTGTCGTAATGTGCCGCCACGTCTCGCGGCGTCGGTTTGCTGTGCGGATGTATCATCGGGGCCCAGAGGAGCAGACCTGCTGTTCACAGTCGATGGGGCGATGGCAGCGCATAAGTCAGGGCGCACGACCGAACTCTCCACCGCGATACGCATCGTGGCCGGATCGCAAGAGGCTGCAGCCCGTTCGCCTGTGCCGGACATGGTTTCAACCGAACTGACCATCCCTCTTGTTGTTGCCACGGACAATAGGCCCGCTGCTCAGGCTTCGCGGCGACGCGCATGCCCATTGGCTCCGTCGCGCATTGCTCTGTCCGGCGCATGAATCCAATGCCGCAAGCGCGAATTATCGTTCGATCGCCGGCGATGCTGCTGTGACCACCAGCGCGGCAACGACGCTCCGCACGACCTTCACATTATCTGGCTCCATCATGACAAACGCCACGAAGGTGGCTCCTTCGCGGTCATTCATGTTGCCGCCACTCCAGACCCGGCATACATATTCACCATGACCATCGTCACATCCCGGCACCGCCGCAAGCGCACCGCCAGGCCGGCACAGGCCGCAGAGATCAGAGTGCCCCGGATCGTCCAGCAGACGCCGAAGGGCAGGGCGTGGGCGGGTTGTGGCCTTCTTCGCGCGGATGGTCCGGTGGAGGTCCTGAAGTCAATGCTGGCGTGAGATAGGGCTACTCGCGGGGAGCATCAACGCGCCACGCGATCCCGAAAACCGGAAGGCACAGAATGTGGTCTGCGAGATGGCAGGGGTTTTTCGGGCTGGGTGTGCTGTTTGTCGGAGCTGCGGTGTCTGGCGCTCTGGGGTATGGCCCGGGAGATAACAGAAGCCCAGCCGTCCAGAACTCTCGTAGGGTGTCTCGAGAGAATGTATCCCGAGGGTGCGTATTTATCTACTGACGGGGGGCGTTCCGCGAAGCGGCTCCTCTCTAAGTGTCGAGGCGAAGGGGATGCGGTATCAAAGCAGTGCCAAATAGACACCGGCGACCCGAGCCAAAATTGCTATTTGAAAACGGCGAGACTCGTGCAGGAATTCATTCTGCAGAAAGAGCGCGAACTGAAGTAGGCAGATCCAGCTACGTTGGGGCTTGGCTGCCGCGGCCCCCGACTGCTGGTGCGGTCTCGCCGGGTGTAGCTCCGTCGGTTTCGTCGCCATTCCCGGATAGATCGGTCTCGGGGCATTATCCGACCGCGTCGGGCGAGATTGGGTATGGTCGGCAGGGTGTTGCGGATTTGCCATCTGCTAAGCGGCATTGATTGCCCTCGAGCAAGTCCCATCGCTGTAGCGCGACACGAGTGATGGCCGGTCAGCGACAGCCGGATGGCCCGTCGCTGCGCGCGATGAAGATGGCCTGGCTGACACCAAGCGGCGAGCAGAATGTCGTCATCGTAGCATTTTCTGACGCCGGAAGCGGGTGGTGGGTCGCCGACTGTAACCGCGCCCAGTCGGGCGGGATGATCCAAACACGCGAGCCGGGGTCGGCGTGGTTGGCATCTGGCCAATTTGTTATGGTCTACCGCGGCGACCATTCGACTGAAGAACCCGTGGATTTGTGCATAACGCAAGCGCGTTACACACAACCACCGGTACATCAAATACAGCCAAGGTAGGTATTCATTCATAATATAAGGTAAGTATAGAGTGGGGTAATGCGAAGATCTTATCTTCAATATCTCACTGAGCGTCAGTTGAGGCATGTTGTATCGCACGATCCACGGCTCCGGCGTGTCGCTGTCGCCCTTGCTGTCGCTGACACCCCCTTGGCTTGCGTGGTGCACGGGCGGGGGCGACTCCTGTGCGTCGCTCTCGACATTGATCTCGAAGATCGCCGAGTGGTGGACGATCGGCTCCGCGCGCGCCATCTGTTCGGTGAGTGCCACGGCAGCGGCTTCGCAGCCACGGTCGTGCGCCAGCGCCAGCAGCGAAACCATTGCGTTGCAGGCATGGAGCGGATCGCCGTCCGCCAACAGCTTTTCCCAGGCCAGACGATAGGCCGCGCGCGGGAACAGCGCGTCACGCCAGGTTGAGCCATGGGTTTACGGCTCTGGCTGTGAATGACGTGGCGATAATCGACGACGTGACCATGCCGTCCTTCGGCCTGGCAGCGGCCGCGGGGCAAGGTCAGCACCGGACTCTGGCCGATGAAGGATTCCAGCCGATCATCATAGATCCGTACCGGCATGCGCAAGCCGATCAACCGCGACGGCACGTGCGCAGCACGAAGCCGCTGCTCGAGGTGACGAACACCGTGGCCTCGTCGTAATCGGTGGTTCGTCCCCCCGGCAGCCGCTGAAGCGCGGTGCATTCCAGTTGCACCATCTTGGCGCGGCGCGCGCTGCGCCGGCGCCCCGGGGCAGGCCCGACTTTTGGCCAGCTCAATCGGCCATCCGGTCGTGATCTGGACGCGGTTCGGGACTGGGTTCACACTGGACGGCACGCACTGGATCAGGACCAGCCAAGGCGAATCTCCCCTGGATCACGGCGGAGATGGCGCTCGCCGATGCCAATTTCCGGCTCGGCGTCTGGCTGCGCCGGAACGGACGGGCAGACGCGAGGCCGCGCCGTTCTTGGCCGAGGCCAGTCGCCTGCATCCGGATTCTTGGAACATCTGGCGTCAGGCGGCGGACATTGACGAAGTCGGAAAAGCCTCCGGCCCAGAGTTCTGGGCCCGGTCTGACCCGGGCCGTGGCACCAGAATCTTGTTCAACGGAGAAAGTCTCACGCAAATGATGGGATGCGGGGCGCGGATCGGGTTTCTGGTGCCATCTGGCATCTAAAAGTGGAGCTGGAGATGGCTGAGGGCCGTTATGGCGTCTAAAGAGTTTTGGATTGGCGGCTCCGTTGCGGCGATGCCATCATTTCATCACTTTTATATACGGAATGGATATTTCCGACCGCGCACCGTGCCAACGAAGATACAACAAAGAGAACTTCACCCCGTGTCGGGTTCCGCCAGGGACACCTGCCACAGGACGCCGTGGCCCCGCTGACTGCCCAGCATGTCGGATACCCACACCTCTGGCCGGATCGTGCCGAACAGCGCGCTTACCACCGCCTTGCCCCGGCTGGGTTGGATGACATGCAGCGCGGCAAGTGCGCCAATGAACACCCATTCCCACCCTAATCCCATGGGCTGTGTACAACCGGAGGAGGAAGCCAGACCCGTTTATAGACCTTCTGCAAATCCTTCTCCTTGGCAATTTCGTGCTCTGGATAGACCTTGGCGTATTTCGCCTCGGTCGGGCTGGAATAGTTGTACCGATTGAGCCTCGGCGCGGACATCAAACCCAACTTTCCCACTATTGCGCTTTCAGTGACATAAGACTCGCGGAATTCCACGGGTTTGCAACACGCCTGTCGATTTGTGGTGCAAAAACTGCTCGGCCTTGGCGCTGAAAGTCAGCAAAAAACCTTGACGCTTGTCGATTCGACGTGGTGGCCTGAGAGCAATCAGGTAACGGGCCATGTTCATCCGCGTCAAGAAGATCGGACCCTACGAATATCTCTACCTCGTCGAGAACGCTCGCGAGGATGGCCGCCACGTCCAGCGCGTCATCAAGGCACTCGGCCGCCGCGATGAGGTCGAAAATTCCGATCTGCTCGATGGCATGATCGCCTCGGCCGTTCGCCATTCCCGGCGCTCCATCGTACTCTCAAGCTTCTATCGCGGTGAACTGCCCGAACTACGGCGGCTCAGCATCGGCCCCGACCTGGTGTTCGGGCGGCTGTGGCGAGAGACCGGTTGCGCGGATGTCCTCCGCCACCTGCTGGGCGAACGGCAGTTCGACTTCGATGTCGAGCGGGCCATCTACCTGACCGTGCTGCATCGGCTGATGGTCTCCGGCGCCGATCGTCACGCTCACGACTGGCACCAGCGCCTGCGCATCCCCGGCGCCGAGGCACTAACCCTGAAGCAGGCCTACAAGGCCATGGCCTGGCTCGGCGAGATAACCAACGACGACCGCCCGATGACCGAACTCATCGAGGAAGCGCTCTACCGCCATCGCCAGCCGCTGT
>CAWHWH010000013.1:0-28176 GCA_963832865.1 uncultured Pseudomonadota bacterium | reverse complement strand
TCAGCGGGCCCCAATGTTCGATCCTTGTGCGCCCACAAATGATTTCAGTGCGTTAGGCTCGATTTTCACCTGACCTGAATTCGCATCACTTTCTTGCGGACCCCTTGCGGACCCCGTTGGCGGCATTTCACGTTTTAGCGTTCTGATGTCACATCGCCGCGTAAGGGTGGGGGCTTCAGGCGAAACTGGTGATATGGTGACAACCTCCGCCGTAACCGGCAATCGCGGGAGGCTGCAGCACACACCCGGGCCATCGTGGCTCATGGCCTATTAGCGGGGCGGCATCCCGACAACCGCTTTTGCTGTTCATGCCGCGCGGCTGGCGCCAGCGGTCGCGAGCCCCCCACAGACGGGGGCGGGAGGTGGGGGAAGATAAGGGTTATTTCGCGCATCTACCGGGCTACCCCCTCGCCAAATTTTAGAAAATTTGGGTGTGTAATTTGTCCGCTGGCGTCGGATCCGTCGCGTTTGCTGCGTCACGGGGATAGGAGTCGAGGAGATGCAGCGCCATCATCCCGATCATGACTGGGATCGGCCGCGTCGGAGCCTGGAATGTCGGGTTCGTGCCTGACGCGCCGGGCAAGGGCCCATCGAGAGGTGCTTTTCCGTCAGGACCATGTGCCTGGACCGCGGTGTCGGATTTCACCGACATGGCTGACGCTGGCGTCAGCATCGCCGCCCAGAAGCTGTACCATCGGCTGTATCATTTCGTGCTGGCCTATATCGGCCGACCCGCTCCCCTACCTTGTGCGAAACGGCATGTCACCCAAACGCTGGGGTGCGAGCAAGGGGGTCAAGGGCCGAAGCCGGCTTGCCGGTGCGCGCAGCGCAGCCCTTGAGGCCTTCGCCCGGAGCCAGCATCATGGAGCAACCCGGGCGTCCGTCGGTCTCGAAGGAATGCGCGGCGATATCCCGACGCGGCCGGCCCTTCGTCGGCATGCCTGGCGCCTCCAGATCGTTTGGCGGCCCGCCCCGCACCGGGCCTAACGACGCCTGTTCGGCGCCTAGGTGGCCTGATGCTCACTCACCATTGCCAGCGCGGCACCCAACCGTTTGTTCTCGACAATTGCACCAGGCATCACCGGTCTGGATCTTGTCGAACACCTGGAACGGCAGTGGTGGTAACTTCAAAACCTCCGTCGCTTGACCAGACTTGAGAAAGAGAACGCCCGATCCGCCCTATGACGTCAGCACCGAATGCCACCAACATTTCCGTCTTGGAGACACTGCATAAGCTCGATAGTGAGTTCTCGGCTATGGCGACCGCCGTCGAGAACGGTGAGTTCGCACTCTGGGTCGGCTCCGGGATCTCACGTCAAGCGCCCAATCTCGGCAGCCTAATCGCGCGGGCGATCGAGTTCATCCGCCAGAAGGCTGTCGACCCGCCGACCCAGGCGGCATTCGAGCCCGCGTTGGTCGAGGCGCTGACGATCGCCCGCGCCGATGTGTGCCGGCCGAATAATCCCCACTTGTGCCGGTTGAAAATTCCTCAGGTGTGCTGAAGGCCAGAGCCTCAGGATCCTGGCGAGCAGCCGGTGCTGATCAGCGATGATGTCCTCTTTTCCGCTCTGGGGGATGCGTCGTGGTTCGACTTGGGGAGATTGTCATGATCCTTGAACTGCACCGCCAGGGCGTCAGCATCTCTGCCATCGCGCGCCGGGTGGCGCTCGATCGCAAGACAGTGCGTCGCTACATCGCACAAGGGCTGGAGCCGCCGTCCTACGGTCCACGCCAACCGCGGATATCCCAACTGCGGGCCTTCGAGCCCTATTTGCGCCAGCGGCTGGTGGCGTTTCCGCAGTTGAGCGGGCGTCGGCTGCATCGCGAACTGCGCGATCTCGGCTACAGCGGTGGCTACAGCATCCTGACCGACCTGCTGCGCGAGATCAGACCGGTCGAGGCGTCACCGTTCGAGGTCCGCTTTGAGACCCCACCCGGGCGCCAGGCGCAGGTGGATTTTGCCCATTTCCAAACGGTCTTCACCGATGAGCCTGGCGTCGAGCGGATCATCTGGCTGTTCTCGATGGTGCTGGGCCACAGCCGCATGCTCTGGGGCAGCTTTGTGCTGCATCAGGACTTGCAGACGCTGCTGCGCTGCCACGCCGCCGCATTTGAGGCTCTCGGGGGCGTGCCGGAGCAGATCCTCTACGACCGCATGCGAACGGTGTTCAATCGTGAGGATCCCGAGACCAGCCACATCGTCTACAATCGCACGCTGCTCGCGTTTGCCCGCCACTACGGCTACCTGCCCAAGGCGTGCAAGGCGTACCGGGCCAAGACGAAGGCCTGTGTTTCATACTACGCTCCATTCGTTTGGTTAACGGTAGTGGGGACGAGATGCGGGGCTCCCTGGCCTCCAGGTCTCGCTTTGGCGATTATATAGCCGGCGGGAATTTCCCAGAGTGCGGAGATATGGCTATCGGCATAGTGGTTCTTTATCAGACCTAGCCGGCCCCACTCACGGACGGTGGAGTCGGTAATCTGATATCGTGCGGCGAGTTCCCGCGTGGTCAGCAGACCTCGCCGGTGAAGGCGGGCATGATGACTTGATAAATTGTGATATTCGCGGAGAAAGGCGATCGTCCTTTGACTAAAGGGCTTCCCCTCGCCTGTTCGCAAGCCGCGTTGGTTCAGGATATCGGCGATCTGCTGATCGCGATGGTCATCAAGCAGACGGTCGACTTCGGCGACGATGTCAGGCTTAAACTTGCGTATCTCCACTATGGATAGCGGACGCGGCAAGGTCAGGGTGCGGGTAGCACCGCCGGACAGTCGAACATTGGCGGTGATTGTTGTCTGGCCCTTGAGCAGGGTGACGTCCTCGACGAGCAGACGCAAGATGCGCTTGCGCTCGGCCGAGGGAACGCGAGGGTCGTTCCAGACGCGGGGGAATTGTTCGGCGAGTTCGCGAATGCGGCGGCGCGCTTCGTCGTCCAGCGCGGCGGCCTGCTCCTGGGCCCGCCGATCGCATTCGGCGGCGGCATCGCTGTGGATGCGCAGCCTCTCGTTCCATTCGGCTTCGAGCGAATTGGCGACGAGGCGGTTGTCAGGATCGACGTTCATGTATCGGCGGCGCGCCAGCTCGGCCTCATATCGGGTTCGTTCGACGTGCTGGCGGCGCATGGTGTCGATTTCGGCGGCCCGGCTTTCGAGCTCGCGCTGGACCGCCAAAGTCACCTCCAGGTTCATGGGGGTGACCAACTCGACGAGAAGAACACCGATGGCGGCATCAACCACGTTGCCCGAAATGGTCTGACAGACCTCACCGCCACGACGGACGAGCTGCTCCTTGCAAATGTAACTAGGTTTGCCCCGGACATCGCCGCGTACCTGGTGGTACTCGATTCCCATGCGATTGCCGCAAATGCCGCACAGCACTCGTCCCTGCAACAGCGCCGGCCCCTCGCGAGGCGGCCCGCTTCGCCGGTCGGATCGGAAGGCGCGGCCATTCTCGATCAGGCGCCGCCGGTTGGCTTCAAAGCGCTCCCAGTCGATGTAGCCGGCATGCGCACCCTTGATCACGAATTTCCACTCTTCGATTGGCAACTTGATGATGTCGGTGCCGCCATCGGCGCGTCGACGGGTGTGCATTCGGCCAAAAACGAAGGCCCCGGTATAACGTGGATTGTGCAGGACCTGCAGGACACGCGAATGCTTCGGCTCCGCCCAGACGAGTTCGCCTTGGTTGGGACCATAGTGCAGGCGCGAGGGGAACTGCAGACCCTGCTCCCGAATAGAGCGAGCGGTCTTCATCGCGCTGCCAGTTCGATCGAAGGTCTCGAACAGCATGCGAATGGCGTTCTGCACTTCAATATTGGGATCGAGGATGATCTTGCCGTCGGGGCGATAGACCAAGCCGACTGGTGGGCGGATCTCGAGCTCGCCGCGACGTGCCTTATTAAGGATGCCGCCACGCAAGCGGCCGCGAATAATGTGGAGTTCGGCCTCGCTCATTGTCCCTTTGAGCCCGAGCAGGAGGCGATCGTTGAATTCGGCAGGGTCATAGATGCCGTCTTCATCGAGGATCAGTGTGCGGCTCAAGGAACAGAGCTCGATCAGGCGGTGCCAATCAGCCGAGTTGCGGGCCAGCCTGGAGACCTCCAAGCCCATGACAATGCCGGCCTTGCCCAGAGCCACCTCGCTGACGAGATGCTGGAAGCCATCGCGCGCCGTGGCACTCGAACCGGATTTGCCGAGATCGTTGTCGATTACATGGATCCGCTCGGCCGGCCAGCCGGCGCCGACGGCCCGGTCACGCAAAGCATATTGACGTTGGGTGCTCTCGACGTTCTCCGCGACCTGGCGCAGGGTCGACTGTCGGACATAGAGATAAGCATCGCGGCGCAGGTGCTCGGCGGTGACCTTAAGATCAGCCATGTGCCGCAACCTCTCCTGTTGTCAAAGTAACGATTATACCAGCGAGAACGCGGGTTAGTTCGCTCGACGCCGGTGCTGGCGGGATCGCTGTGGGCGCGACGGCGGGGGCCGGAGGTGGCGCCTGCCGTGTCAGGTCGCCGAGCCATGCGGCAAGTCCGCGGTGAATGAGGATCGCGAGGCCGCATTGGCCATTCGAATGACCACTCAGGACTGCCGCGCGTAACGTCTCGTAGACGGCCAGCTGGTCGATAGCGGGCGTGGACGGTCCAGCCCGTGTCATTTTTTTTTGCGCGCCAGGGCACGCTCCAGACTGCGCCGGTGGATTTTGACCCCGAACTGACCCTCGATCGCGTCGAGCCGCTGCGACATGCTGATCTCTGGGTTTTTGCTCCGCAGATCGGCATCGAAAGTCAGGATCTCGGTGGAAAGCTTGTGTGCGGCTTTGGGGCCGCGCTGAGCGGGCAGCAAACCGGCCAGCCCAACCGTCGCCAGCGCCGTCTGCGCCTTGTAGAAGGTCGGCCGCGACACCCCGAAGTTTGTTGCTACCGCGCTGATCACCTGGCCGTCCACCTCGTGGCGGCGAACCATCTCGTAGCGCACCTGGACCAGATCGGCAGGATCAAAGAACGGATTGTCAGCGAACAGCGGGTCTCGAATGGCTTCGGGATGGGGATTGAGCGCGCTGTCGCGAGCCAGCGCTTCCCTCTTGCCATTCGCGGTCGCTGCCTTGGCCATTGTCACCCCGTTGTGTGTAATGATAAATACGCCGCACTATATGTGGTGTCAAGCGCCAATCTCGAAGATTCCTCGAAAAACCTCCGGTTACGATTGGATCCGCCGAGAGATGCGGCGTCATCTGCTTTACACATACGGCGAAATAGCCTTTACACGTCCCCGTCACCCTGGCCGGATAGGAGGACGTCAAGCCGGCGACACAGATCCAGCAAATCAGCGGTGCGAAACGCCGCTCGTCCGGCAGCGATCCGCCGGAATTCGTCTTCCTGGCAAAGATCGGTAAACGCTAGGGAAATCGATTGCTGCCGCCCGCTGTCATTCAGATAAACAACGCGCTCCTCGCCCCAGTGGATCGCGCGCCCAACGACATCGATCTGTTGTCCGCTGGTGGCCAGAAACGGATGCGTAATCACCGCCTTGGTCGTCGATAGCCCAACACAGGGTGCAGTTGGCAATGCAGTCCAAGGGCCGGGTCGAGCGTGCCTATCGAACGTTGCAGGATCGGTTGGTCAAGGAGATGCGGTTAAGTAACATATCTTCCATTGAGGCAGCGAGGGCCTTTCTGCCAGGGTTCATACTTAAGTATAATGAAAAGTTTGGCGTTCCGCCGCACGACGAGACCCCGGCGCACCGCCCCTGGACCAAGACGGCGGACGAACTGGACGAGGCGCTCGCCCGGCGCGAGGAACGGGTTCTGACGAAGGCGTTGACCTTCAGCAGCGGCGGGAAGAAATATTGTGTGAAGACCACGGCTCCGGGGACCGCGCTCCGTGGTGGTAGGGTGGCACTGCATCATTTCGCCGATGGCCGGTTAAGGGTCTATTATAAGGAACGCCCGCTCGCCTTCACGGTTTACGGCACCTATCCGGTTCCCGACCCAGCCGAGGACGAGAAAACCCTGGACTTGCGGGTCGATGCGGTCATCGCGGCACAACCAGCGCTGGCCGAGGCCGCGTGATGGCCCGTCCCACCGGCTGGCCATCACTGTGCCATGCTGTGCTCACTTCAGGGAAGGTCCGGTGCTCGCCATCCTCGCCATGCTCGCGCTGAAAGACGCGCTGTGCGTGGCTCCGGGTGGCTCCGCTCCTCTCTTCCCCTTTCGTTCCGCCCCATGGCCTCCGATGTTCCAGGCCGGGACGGGAAAGCGGGTGCGCCAGGAAAAGCTGGCGTGTTCCAGCGGGTGAAAGTCCCGCCCGGGTAAGGGGTAGCGCCCGCCCGGTAGTGAGTGTTGCACGTCAGCCGGCGACGGCTGAGGTGAAGCGTACACAACGAGTGCATGGGGTGCAGGATTGAGCCACGAAATCCGTGACGACGCAGAGGCCGAGACGTTCCGTTTCGTCGAAGGCAACATGTGCGGGTCCGCTGCGACGCGAGGACCTGTCGCTCTGCCGGGGTCGGAGACTGTATCACGCGCGCAAGGAACACGTCGGAACCTGGGAGACCTCAGACCCGGCCGGGCGGCGTGAGCCGCAGCGGTCCGTATCGGGAAGGCGAGGAGCCGAAGCCGATGATGAACGGGGCTGAGGGGTCAGACCCGGCCATAGTAGCGACGAAACCCGCGAACAAATCTCCGACGGGGGACGCGGAGCGGGCGGAGCGAAGGGCCGGGACCGAGGAAACGCCGGAACAGCAAAGCACGTGCCGGACACAGAGCCGGGAAAGTGTGACACAGGCGCTGGGCCGGATACGGCAGGCCGCAAGGTCAGGGAAAGGGGAGAAATTCACCGCGCTCTTCCACCACATCAGTCCGGAGATGCTCATGACCGCGTATTACGCGCTCTCGCGCAAGGCGGCGGCGGGCGTGGACGGAATGACATGGGCTGAATATGGGCAGAACCTGGAGGCGCGCCTCCTTGACCTGCACGAGCGTGTCCAGCAAGGAAGGTATGTGCCACAGCCGTCACGCCGGACGTATATACCGAAGGCGGAGGGCAGGCAGAGGCCACTGGCGGTCGCAGCACTCGAAGACAAGATTGTCCAGGGCGCGCTCGTCATGATCCTCAACGCCGTCTACGAGGAGCACTTCCTCGGGTTTTCGTACGGGTTCCGACCCGGACGCGGACCTCACGATGCGCTGGATGCTCTGGCCGCCGGGTTAGACGTACGCAAAGTGAATTTCATCGTCGACGCCGACATCCGCAGCTTCTTCGATTCTGTCAGCCAAGACTGGCTCGTCAAATTCGTGGAACACCGCATCGGCGACCGGCGCATCGTCCGCCTCATCCGCAAATGGCTGCGGGCGGGTATCCTCGAAGATGGGAATGTGACGGTCAGCGAGACAGGGACGGGTCAGGGTTCGGTGATTTCACCGTTGCTGGCCAACATCTATCTCCACTACGTCCTGGACCTGTGGGCCCAGCGCTGGCGACGGCGCGAGGCCACCGGCGACATGATCATCGTCCGTTACGCGGACGATGTCGTGGTCGGCTTCGAGCGGGCAAGCGACGCGAGCCGCTTTCTCGATGCGATGCGCGCGAGGCTCAAGGGGTTCGCGCTTTCGCTGCATCCGGACAAGACCAGACTGATTGAGTTCGGGCGCTACGCGGCCGAGCGGCGCAAGAAGAAAGGTCTTGGTAAGCCGGAAACCTTCAACTTCCTTGGGTTCACCCACATCTGCGGCAAGACACGCAAAGGCTTCTTCCAGCTACGGAGGCAGTGCCGGAGCGACCGCGTGCGGGCCAAGCTCAGTGAAGTGAAGGAGGAACTGCGTAAGCGACGGCACGAGCCAGTCCCGGAGACGGGACGGTGGCTCAGCCAGGTGCTGAACGGCTTCTTCAACTACTTCGCGGTGCCGACGAACTATGCGGCGCTGCGGGTTTTCCGCCAACGCGTTGGGGACCTCTGGCGGCGCGCGCTCAGGCGGCGCAGCCAGAAGGATCTCTCGACGTTTGAGCGGATGAGGAAGCTCGCGAGGGACTACCTTCCCGAACCACGCATCCTTCACCCATGGCCCGACGCTCGGTTCGCCGTCAAACACTGAGGTGGGAGCCGGATGCGGGAAAGCCGCACGTCCGGATCTGTGCGGGGGGCGCGGGGTAACCCGCGTCCCTACCGCGATCGCCTCAACCGAACCAGAAAACTGTTGATGACTGGGTGTTGGTTCGACCTCATGCCTGGGCCAGTTCTGGTGTCCACCTGCGATGATCGCGCAGCAGTGCGTTAGCGATGATGAGGAGCTTGCGCATGATGACGACGATGGCGACTATCGCGGGTTTTCCGGCTGCCCGCAGGGCTAGATATTTGGCCCTGAGCGGCGGGTTGAATCGGATGGCGACCAGAGCTGGCATATAGAGGGCCTGCCTCAGTGTGGCTCGTCCGCCCTGAATGAAACTCTTGCCCTTCCAGTTTCCCGACTGCCTAGTGAGCGGTGCCAGGCCGGCCAGACTGGCGGTCTGTTTGGCGTCCATCGTGCCGAGTTCGGGCATATCGATGAGCAGGGCGAAGGCTGTGTAGTTGCCAAAGCCAGGAATGCTGACAAGGATTTCGGATCGGGCGTTGAGGGTTTGATGGGCTGCCACGAGGGTTGCCCGGGCGTGGTCTATGGCGTCGATCTGGGTTTCGATTTGTTTGAGATGTTGCTGGCTTTGGTGCGTCAGCACCGCCAGTGTCAGGGTCTTGGAGCGATTGAGCGCTGCGGTCCGGTCTTTCACCAAGGCGCGCCGAGCGGCCAGCAATTCGGCAAGACTATCAATGGTTTCATCCCTGGCTGGCGGGATATCCGGCTGCATGGCACAACCGAATCGGGCGAGCATGGCGGCGTCGATCGGGTCGGTTTTGGCGCGTGTTCCGGTTGCCTGGGCGAAGCGTCGCATTTGCAGTGGGTTGATTTTGACGCTTGGCAGTGCGGCCTTGCCGAGCGCCATTTCCAGTGCTCGGTGATAGGCGCCGGTTGCCTCGAAGATGATGCGTTTTGGCTGCAGTGGGGCGATCCAGGCGATGAGCCTGGCAATACCCTTGCGATCATTGTCGAACTGTTTGACGACCGCGTGGGGATGCAGATGAGCATCCAGTCGGTCTTTCGAGATGTCGATTCCAAGGGTGATCTGATCCGGCGTTGGTGCTATGACGTGATTCATCTTTTCCTGTCCCATGCTTGTCATCCGGGGCGTGAAACACCCAGGTCTCCGTTCGGGCCTGAAGGAAAAGAAGGGGACGATCCAACTCTAACTCGGTCCTACCTGACCGCCATGATCTCGATCCATCCCCTTCACCATCGGCAGGTTGCAACCTGCCGATGGTGAACCATTCTGCCTTAGGCGATAGGCAGATTCATAAGACAAGGCGTGATACGGGGAGGGCGCTGTTGTATTTTTTAGGCCAGGTTGGATGTGTTTCGGAGCACGTCGCGCGCGTCGCACGGCCCGCCAATGCAACCATTGTTCTCTTTCTCGATAAGCGCGGCGAGGCTCGCGTATCCTTCAGCGAGGGATCGGCCTCGTCTGTCTTGCGCGCCATCGCGGCGAACAGGAAGCGGAGTGCCGCTTCGACATCCTCGCCATAGACGCAGCGATATTCTTGGTAGGCGACACCAGAACGATCATCGACCAGGCTGAACAACATCAGCGTCGGTGCGCCGGAGCGGTCGGGATCGATCCATGGTGGCGTTGGAAGCTGCTTCAGGTCGGACGGGCTCATGTCGAAGTGCCAGAGCGCGTTCGATTGCTCCGCCTGGAACCGCACCGCTGGCGGCTAGCGCGTCATGCGGTCGTGGTCATAGCCGAGGCGGCGCATATGGCGGTTGATCGTGGATGCGGTCAGACGGCCTGGCATCAGCTTCTGCAAGCCATCAGGCGTCTCAACGCCATGCTCAACCAGCAAACACGCCCAGCATGTCGAGGAAGGCCTTGCCGGCGGCGGTGCCGGTGTCGACCGGCTGCTCCGTCGCGCGCAATGCGACGCCTCGGCCCTTCAGTTCGTGGACAATGTCCTGCAGGTCCTTCAACGACCGCGCGAGACGATCGATGCGGGTGACAACCAGGGTGTCGCCTGGCTGAACGAAGTCGAGCAGCACCTGCAATTCGGTGCGCCCGTCGCGCCGGTTGCCACTTTTCTTCTCAGCACGGATCACGCTGCACCCCGCCGCCCGCAACGCCCGTCGCTGCACGGTGAGATCCTGGTCAAGCGTGGAGACGCGTGCGTAGCCGTAGGACGCCATTTTGTTCCGATAGGGTCTAGACCTGAGAACCGTAACGTCTCAGAATGCCGTAAGCAACCCTATTGAGGCGGGGAAAGTGTCTCATGCCGACGCCTCACTGGGGTAAACCCCAACGGGGCATTGTCGGTTGTGGGTGGAAAGCCGACCTTCGGATGAATGAGGTGGCTGGTCGGGCCCAAGAGCTATCCTTGATCTGCCGGAATGTAGGGGATCATGCCCTTCTCGTAGGCGATGACCTGCACCTCGCGTGGCATTTCGCGTATGTCGACCAGCATGCCATTGACCTCGGCCATCCACACGAACGGATTCTGGTCAACAATGCTCTTCAGCATCCAGGTCGGATCCATGCGGTTCGTGTGCAGCGCGTCCGAGATGGCCCGAGCCTTGGCGCTCGCCGTGCTCTCGCCGACGCCGAACGCGGCGCTGACCTCGGCCATGGTCATGTAAGGCTGGCTTGCCTTGTCCGATAGGAAGTTAAGCCGGCCCAATACGTGGATGATACCGCAGGCCCAGGTGCGCGGCTGACCCGAGGCCAGCGGGCTTGGACGCTTGCGGCAAAGTGCCGCGGTCATGGCCCGCGCGAGATCGCGATATTCGTCGTTCAGGTGGTCACGGCAGAACGCGTCCGTCAGCGCGACCACGGCGTCGTAGGTCGCCTGCATGGGCTTCGGGATGACGCTGGAGCGAGGGGACTTCACTGCATGGGCCTCCTGTCGGGACGGATGCTTAACCCCAAAATGCTTAAATGCTTGCTTCCCGAGCCGGCCGCAAACGGTAAGCCAGCCACGTGTTCCCACGCCCGCAAAGCGGCGGTCGTGCGTCGCCAATCATCGTGCGGCTCGCCAGGGCGTGAGCCGCGGAATCCAGCGCGGGACGTTGGCCCGGAAATCCTCGTACTCCGTTCCGAACCTATGAACGAGCGCCGGCTCCTCGTACCCCACGACAAACGCGTGGAAGGCGAGCCACACCAACACACCGTACAGAAGAAGGCGCTGGTCGCCGAACAAGGCCGCTTGGCCCAGAATGACGGCGACAAGGGCAACGTAAATAGGATTGCGCACGTAGCGATAGAGACCCGTCACCACAAGGTTCTGCGTCGGTGCGATCGGCGCCGGCGTGCCCAATCCTTGCAGCGCAAAGCGTGCAAACGAGTTGACAAGCCCGGGTAGACCGGCGACGATCAACAGGATCCCGACGGCGCGCGTCGCCTCGAGATCGAAGAAGGGCGGCCGAAACTCCCAATGCGTAATCCACCATGGAACGAGCCCCGCCACCGAGCTGGGCGCAACCGCAAAGAAGAGGGCAGAGCCCAATACCGCGATCGTTTTCGGCACGGCACCTCCTTCCCGCCCTGTCGCAAGGTTTAATGCAGCCATGTCGGGTCAGCGCCTTCAACGGAATAGGCGGTGGCCCCATCCGAAATCCGGGTGATCATCATAGCAGCATCGGCGGCTCACGTACGCCTTCACGGGCAAGACCATAAAGCTAAGTGGCGGAAATCGGCCATCATGCGCCGGTCTCCTACTATTGCGCGTCCGTCTCACCGAATTTGCGTTATGTCTCAACCAGCGTGCGTCGAACGCTCCGCTCCGTCTCAATTAATTTGCGTCGAAACGGGTGCTCTATTGCGCGTCGGCCACATTTCGATTGCGCGCCGCTACAATCAACGCGTCAGGTCGCAGCGTCCAGAAGTAGTAGCCGGACAGCAGCACTAGACCCGCAACATCGGCCTGGTGGCGTTCAGCGAGGGCGAGGGCCACGAGCGTGCCCCAGGAGTGGCCGGCAACCACCGGGCGCTCGACGCCGAGCTGGCGCAGGGCCGTGTGGAGCAGCTCAGCCTGCTGGGCGGCGGTCCATAGATGTCCGCGCGGGCGCTCGCTGTAGCCGAAACCAGGGCGATCGAAGGGACGATGATGGCAGCCTCCTGGGAGCAGGTAGTGTTGCGCGTGACCGCCCGGAGATTGCCATTGCCAGATTAGGGCCGAACGCGGGATGCCTCAGCCACACTTTCAACGGCTCGGGTCACCTGCTGCGGCACGAGGTGGTGGACCATGTGTCCAGCTCCGTTGACGATCTGCAGCACGCTGCCGGGTATGCTGTCCCGCAGTTGCTCGGACCTGCGCTTGAACACGACCTTGTCGCCGTCGCCCGCCATGATGGCCACGGGCAGGGTCAGGTCCTTGTATTTCCTGCGTAGCGCGAGCGCGCCCGGGATCATGAGGGCGCCGTCCATCGAGGTAGCGCGGATCTGGGAGGGCCGCAGCGCCATCGCCGGCGAATACTCAGCCTGGAACCGGCCCGACACTCGCGCCGGGGAGAACATCGCCCACTTCAGCAGCGGTATCTGCAACCAGCCGAGCAGCGGCGAGATGGTGTACCGCAGCACGTCGCCTAGCACCGGTAGCGCTCCTGGCACGACCATCAACGCGTCAGGTCGCAGCGTCCAGAAGTAGTAGCCGGACAGCAGCACTAGACCCGCAACATCGGCCTGGTGGCGTTCAGCGAGGGCGAGGGCCACGAGCGTGCCCCAGGAGTGGCCGGCAACCACCGGGCGCTCGACGCCGAGCTGGCGCAGGGCCGTGTGGAGCAGCTCAGCCTGCTGGGCGGCGGTCCATAGATGTCCGCGCGGGCGCTCGCTGTAGCCGAAACCAGGGCGATCGAAGATGATGACCCGATGGCTTCGCATGAGTTGCTCCGCAACGCCGCTTGTATCCCAGTCGTCGCCCGTCACGGCGTTGCCGTGGATCAGCACAACGGGGCTGCCTTCGCCGCGGTCGCTGTAGTGCAGCCGCACGCCATCCACCTCCAGGAAGGCGCCTCGGGGCGGGTGCCGGCGTTCGGTTCGGCGGGCCATAAGGTGGTTGCCAAGTGCAAGCCCGGCCAAAGCCGCCACGCCTGTGAGGATGGCCGCGGCGCCGGCAGAGCGAGGCTTGAATATCGCGAAGAGGGTCATGGTTCTCCTTTGTGCGTGCGGCGGATCAGCGGCTACCAATGGATGAGCTCGCTGGGAACGCGATCGGCATCGATCAGTGACAAGAGTGTTCGTCTTGCGGTGTCAGCTGCCGCCGCTCGTCGGAAGCGATGCTGCACTGCAACATAGGTGCTCGGGCCGACAAAGACCACAGCCGTCTCAGAAGCGTGAGAACGCGATGACCTCGCTTTGACGCAGCTACGCGCGCGCGAGCCACATGAAGCGGCGCGAATGACAGGCATCCACACAGCGCGCGACGTGACGGAGCCGTGCGTTGCCGGTCCACGGATCGCCGTTCGCCTTGCCGTGGGCAAAGGCGCATAGGATCAGAGCCGCATCAAGGTCGTCGAACCCGGCCCGCTTGTTGCGACGTTTGAAGGGTGGGGGAGGGTGGTGGGGATGACATCGAAAAATCGCCGGAGAACCCCATACGCCGCGTGAAAGCAGGGATCCGAATTGCCAAATCTGCTTCGCCGCTTGGCTCACCCATGCATCTCCGCTCCACCAACGGTTATCATCTCCGCTCCACCAGCCGCTTCGCGCCAGTCATCAGAACCCGCACCATCGCGCGCATCCGGTCCATCTCCGCCGTGCGTCGTCCATGCGTCGTCCGGGCCTTCCGGATGCGCTCCAACCCCTCGGACGTGCGTGGGCCAGTGCTGGCGCCCCCATGCATCCTGTACTTCCCGCAGGCCATCGCTGGTGCCTTGCAAGGCTTGCCAGTTCTGGTTCGGGCGCCACATCGCGGGGAGGCTTGAGCCAAAGGCAAGGTTATTCGCCAATCGGGCACGCGCCGCTTCATGCCGCCGTGGTGCAGCCCTACCCCCTGTGCTGCGAGCATCGCCTCGACCTCATCGGTCGGCCGGAACGCAGCATGCCCCGCGCTGGCGGGGCCATGCGGTTCGGCACGACGTCGGGGTTGATACAGCCTCAAACGCGGTCCAGCCAGCATGGGGCGGATATCGAACTATTCATTGCTTATACCTATCGTTTTTAGACCGTATTGCCAGCGTGACTAAGATAGGCTAGAATTGCCAGTACAAGAATTCGGTTGGGCCACCCATGAACTGGATAGCGATTACGGCAAGGCTCGATATCGCGACGGCCCAGGGCAACGAGGCATCCCATTGAAGAATTCTCTCGATCCAAGACCCGTTTTCTTGCGCGTTTACGCCCAGTGCTGGTTCGTAACGCCGCATGATTTGCAGTGTGT
This sequence comes from uncultured Pseudomonadota bacterium, assembly GCA_963832865.1. GTDB lineage: Bacteria > Pseudomonadota > Alphaproteobacteria > Acetobacterales > Acetobacteraceae > Rhodopila. The sequence goes on along the minus strand of CAWHWH010000013.1, from coordinate 13,725 downwards.
TCGGACAAGCAAGAGCAATAAACCCTGGAATGAAAATCCACACTGCCGCCTTTGCCAAAAACAGTGCGTGCCAAGGTTCTGGGAGTACACCGATATTGTGAAATATTCCCCCGAACGCAGTGAGATGATTTGCAAGATCCTGCGGCAACGCGACCCCATTAAGACCAATGAGGCCTCTTTCCAGGTCGATAGCTGAGGTTATTGTTGACGCTCGGAAGAAGATCATCGTCGCTGTGACTGTAATAAGGGTGAGAACCAGGCCTACCGGTTTCATGAAACGGTCATACCTAGACCTGTTCGACCATAGCTGGTGCGCCATCATACGCCACCAATGATTGACTGTGATATAAAAGCCATGGAGCACGCCCCAAATGACATATCCATAGCCTGCTCCGTGCCAAAGCCCCGATACAAACATAGTGGTGACCGTAGGAAACATCAGCAGGGACAGAAATGCCCCAGCGGTCGCCTCTCTTCCACGAAAGCCCGGTAGTCCCTTGGCTGCCCGGCGCCTCGTCAGCCACAGCAATAATGGATTGTAGATATAGCCAGTGAGAAAACGCGTCAATGTTATATGCCAGCGAAGCCAGAAATCGATGATGCTTGAAGCACGAAGAGGAGAATAGAAGTTTTGGGGCAGCGTTATCCCGAAGAACCGGGCGAGCCCGAGCGCCATGTCGGAATAGCCGGAAAAATCAAAATATATCTGCAGCGTGAATCCGATTGCCGCCATCCACGCGAGCAGCAAGCTATCTCCTCCTCCGCCAGAAGCCGAACGTTCATAAATGGGGGTGACGTATTGCGCGATGCTATCGGCGAGGACGACTTTTTTGAACAAACCGAAAAGCAACAATGTAAGGCCCACTGCAAAATTTTTTCTGTCGAAGCGACATTTTACGGCATGGAATTGCGGCATCATTTCCCGATAGTGAACAATCGGACCAGCAATAAGCTGTGGAAAGAAAAGTACGAACGTACAGTATTCCTGAAAAGTGAAGGACCGAACGCGTCCCGCCTGGACATCGACCAGAAAAGCAATTTTTTGAAAGGTGATGAAGGATATCCCGAGTGGTAGAACGAGATGCTGTAATATAAGGCTGGTGCCGAACGCGTCATTGATTGAACCGGCAATAAAATCATCGTACTTAAAAATACCTAGAAACACGACGTTGAACAGGATGCCCACAACGAGCACCACCTTGGACATGCGGTTCGGACCTTTCTCTTTCCTCAATCGTAGCAGTACCCGAAGCAAGAACGAAATTGATGGCAATCGAGGGAGCGATGATGAGCACATTGACTGGCCGCCAAGCTCCGTAAAACAGGAGCGAGGCGACGATGAGCCAACGGATGGCCAACGAGCGAGAGGTCGAGCCGACTAGATAGAATAGAAGCACGGTAATCGGCAGAAAGACCAGCAGAAACTCGAAAGAGTTGAAGAGCATTGACGATGGTCCTCCAGCAGCACACCACATAGGCAGGCGACTTAACCATTTCGCTCCGGGCAGCCATGCATCCACACCGCCGATTCCGACGATTTTTCGCTCACCATCTAACTCTAGCCGTTCAGTCGCTTACATGCAATCATTTGCTAGCTTCACCCTTTTAGTTTACGAGCTTTATCCAAAAGTTGTAGGCATGACCCAGTCCCCATTCGACATGCTTTTGACAGACGTGCAATGGGCGGATCTGGCACCGCTGATCGAGGCATGTCGTGCGCTGCAATCGGCCGTATGGGTCGGCAGAAATCCTCAGGCTGTAACAGGCGCGCCAAACCCACCCTAGACAGCCTCCTCCCACGATGCAAAGATCGAGTAAATACGCCCGTCCCCGCAGCATGATGAAAGCTTCATGCTCTCAACCGCGATTACCCGATGTCCGCATATGCACCAACCGCCGCCCCAGCGCGAGCGCGATTTTGGCCGAGAGGGTTCGCATTTCCCTGAACCTCAGGCGCGCTCGCTTGCCAGAGGACACATGCCAATCGGAACGCCACCTCTCAAGAAGATTGTGACCCGTGCACCGGGTATGTTCTCAGCCTTTCGTGCTCAAGAGCCTCATTGTCTCTTTGACAACCGCTCCCACGTCGGCGAACGATTCTACCGCAGCAATTGTGAATTTTATGCGGAATTCTACCTCAACCGCAACAATAAAATTTATATAGTTAAATGAGTCCCAGTTTGGAATCTCCTCACGTCGAGTCTCCATTGTCAGCACGATCCGATCGTCCTGCAGCAGATCGCCAAGAATTCTCAGTGAACACGGCAAGGATTTCATGCGCTCTCATGTGGCTGCTCCGCTTGATTTGTGTGACTGTCGCCTATGGCGGGCGGGCATCGGCAGGAGTCCTAAACCGGCAAGCAAGGACAACATTTCAGTATACTTCACTTGCATGGCCCACCCTGCAGAACTCCCGCGAGCGCACAACCGACGACTGCTCGAATTCGGACAGCAATGGACGTGCTTTGTGATCTGCATCCCCAGATGATGCGAATGAACGACGGAAATTCCTATGGCTTTATCGCGACTTGCTTTTCAACGCACGATCGGATTCTGGGTCCCGCTATTTCAAAAAAAGCTTGAGACCAACGCTGCGCGCTCTGCGCGTCCAAGTGGGATCCATCATACGTCTTAAGCCCTTCCAGATTTCCAGGCGTTACCAAATCTAGACCAGCTCCCCTCGCTATCGCAGTCGCATCCTCTATTTTTGTTCCAACTGTCGGGACCGTTGTCAGTATCACGCAGGCTTTTTGCGCGGGCAAGTGCGACAGGAAGTCGATGGCGGCAGCCGTGCTGCTCTTGACAACCTCCTGATCGATGACGTCATCGTAGGAAACCGGCACCAGATCTGGTCTGGCAGTTCGTTTGGTAAAAGCGCCCGTCCTGCGCGAACGGAAGATGACACCTTCTTTGCCGCAGAGCGCAGAAAAGGTCATGCAAACCTGCTGCTGGACGGGCTGCCATAGACGCTTGTCCGCATATCGCTGCCGCGCTGCCGGATCGTATAAGATCGTCCGCACCGGAGGAGTTCGGGTACGAACGAAAAAATCGTCGACATTGATTACATAGACCTTCGCCTGCGCGCGTACTTTCGGAAGAAGGTACTCCGCAAAGACCATATTCTCACTATAACTGAAGCCCAACAAATAATACGAGGTCGACCTTGCTGAAAACCAGCCGGATGTTGCAGGCGTAGAGAACGCAACCTGCATATGGCTGTTTCCAAGGAACAGCACGTTCGCCTGCCTCGCATATTCTATCGCCGAAGGCTCCAACCCAAACGCGAAAGCACCATGCTCATAGTCGGCGTAATGCGACCCACCGCAATAGGCAAGGTAGACGTCAGCGCTGTATCCGTCAGCTGGACAAGCGAAGATAGTAGTAGTCCTAAAGCTATGGACAACGCTTCCAAGAGAGACAAAGAGCACGATCAAGATATAAGCCGCAAGCGGGTCGGCAAAACGGCGGGTGCGACCCCTCGCTGCCAAGTCGACATTAGCTTTCATCACCCAAAACCCTCCCCGTGCCGAAGTCTCGGCTCCCGTGTCGATGCCACGAGCGCGGTTCTGCGCAGCTTTGCAATTGACGGTTCAGACAAACTCATAGCCCGAGCTCGAACAGAGCCTGTTATCAGGCCGATGACCCCTGCCCAGCCGCTGCGGTTCTGATTGCTGGCCGATGCGATCATCGTCTGGATGGCTTCGCCGCCCTGGCGGCCCATCAGTGAGCTGATTTCATCGAGGAGCGCGCCACGCGCGGCCTTCTCGCCGAAGACAAAGCCCGCGGTGGCGATAACGATGATCAGAACGGGCGCAAGGGAAAACACGGTATAATAGGCAATCGCGGCCCCGCGGCTGAGGCAGTTACCCTCGATGTAGCCGTTGCCGGTAAATTTCAGAACCTGCCAGGCTTTTGAAAACATAGATGGAAAACGCCGCCTGGCCGCCAGAGTTTCTGGATGTTATGTCAGTTTCTAAGGGGGCGTGCCGGATTGGCGAGTAACCTTGCCCTTGGCTCATGCCTCCCCGCGATGTGGCGCCCGTACCAGAACGGGCATGCCTTGCAAGGCACCAGCGATGGTCTGGGTAGCGTCCACAATGTGGGGTGTCAAGCGGCCAGTGGTAGTTGGTTGACCGTATCGGGTGTTAGCATCGCGAACTGGTTCATCGCCTCCTTCCAATGATCCGCGGCCGTGCCCCAGCCGGCGGTGATGTCACATCTCGGGCGGCCATCTCGGGCGGCCACTTCAATCCGGCCGTAACGCTCGGTCTATGGACCGCCCGTCGATGCGCCAATAAGCATGTGCTACCCTACGTCGTGGCGCAGGTTGTCGGTGCCATCGTGGCCGCCGGCGTCTTATGGATCATCGCGTCCGGAAAGCCCGAGTGGGTCCCCGCAGGCTTCGCGGCCAACGGCTACGGCGATCTTAGCCCGGGCAAATACGGCCTGATATCCTGTCTGATCACGGACTTGGTGATGACCTTCTTCTTCCTGATCATCATCGTGGGCACCACCTCCAAGGGCGCGGCGGCGGGTTTTGCCGGCATCCCCATCGGCTTGGCGCTGACGCTCATCCTTCATTCGAGCACGGCCGCTTTGATGCAAATCAACTCTCAGGTTTTGAGAAGGCGTGCGTGCTTCCGGATTACCTGTGAGTTCCCATCAACAGAGGAGCGACCACCCGGTTCTTTAGCCCGGTGGGCTAGATTATGAAACGCTTGGCCAATTCGGGTTGAGGCGCTGCTCTACCCGCTCCGATGACCGCTCATTCCACGCCACACAGAACCCCTCGCACAGATATGAGCGATCAAAGGGGCGAGATTGCGAATAGAGGCGTAGCGGCAATTTGCGAGTGTCGTGTCGTGACCTATATCCAAGACCTGAGCCAAACCGGCGTTATTGCAAGAGCGTCTGCCGCCGGGTCTAGTTCATAGGCTTTTTTCTGCTTCGATCCTGATTGAGTGTAAATCGATAGGATCATCCGGCCACGCTCGCTTTGATATGTGTCAACCGGCTAGCCCGTGGGATGGAGAGGTGGCAGCACGCCGGCGGGCGAGCCTGATCTACCGTGTCGGTACATAGTATCATGATATCGAAATACAAAATTGCTCTGATCATTGACCTAGATCAAAGCCGTGGTCGTAAGTTAAGTATTGTCTCGGCCGACGGGCGAGACTTCGTTCTGTCCTTCCGCTCCCGTGAATTCAGCGGTCCGGCTTCCTCGAAACATGACCTTCGTCATCGTTGGGAAACCAGAAATACTCACAACCCAGGAGATGAAACATGGACCACGAAGACACGGAACTCGATCGGATGCAGAACGCCTACAAGTCTTCCATCGACGCTTGGGTCGCGGCTGTCCGGGCAGAAGAGCAACTCGCCTCGGTCCCTCACCGGGTGGCACAGATCGACACATGGGAGAACGCCCACTTCCTGGCCGAAGAGTTCCGTTGCAAAGCGGAGGCCGCGAAGGCCCGTTACGAGGACGCGCTGCGGCTCCGGTTCTTCGACATCTGACCCATCGATTGATGCGGCGTTGGTTGAGCCAGATCAATATAGATGTGCCACGGATCTCCTAAGATCTGGGCAACTCCAACGATGGAATGCTGGACAAACATCGATGCACGAAACTAGAGGCGCAACGGGAGGAATTGAGAGGTTCGACGTATTTCGTCGAGCAAGCGCCGCTGATCGACTATGCTGATTTTGAGAAGCTCTTGCAAAACGGAAGCGTAGAGGCTGCGATAGAGATCCCACCAGGGTTCGGTCGCGACATCAAGCGCGGCCGGCCGGTTTGGCTCAGCGCGACGGTGGACGGCGCGATGCCGTTTCGGGCACAGACGATTCGCGGCTATCTGCAGGGAATGCACCAACTATATCTGGCGGATCCAATCGTCAAAAGACGACACCGGCGCGACCTGGATTAAGCAGGCCGAGGCCCTGGGTGAGGTTGGTCCTAGCGCAACCGCCCCGCCAGTCCCTGGGGGGCGATGGACATTACTAGCGTGATCATCGACGGCGGATGTCTGCCGGGCGCTGAAGCGGATGGACAACCCCTCACAGCCCCTCCACGGGCTTGCGGCTAGGTGGGATCAGGGCCTGGTGCCCTTGCACGGAGGCTTTGGCGGGTTGGATGGCGGGCCGCCTCTCAGCAGAGGTACCGTTGACCGGCTCCAACCAGAACGCAGGCCAGAGGCCGGCACCAAGGGGGAGCTCGGCGGTCATCTGGAAGTAGCCGTAGGTAGCCTGGAAGCCACCGGGCTGGGGTTCACCATTAGCAAAAGAGGCGGTGGAGATAGCGCCGGAGGTATAGGGCAGGTTGTAGGGCGGCGCGGCGGAGGTGTTGGGATTAGGCTGGGCCTGGAGGGTCATCGTGCCGTTGGCGTTTTGGATAACGCCTTGAGGCACGTAGACTTCGGCTTCATGGTTATTGCTAAGCGTAAACTGAGCGCCGCCACCGAACGGGAAGCCGAGCAAAAGCTGGTTGTTCCCACCGGTATTCGTCACCGGCGCACTTAGGTTAATGGTGACGGTGCCGCCGCCAGAAGTTGGTGTAGGCGTAGGCGTGGGGGTAGGAGAGGGGGTGGGTGTGGGGGTAGGCGTGGGGGTTGTGACCGGCAAGGGATCAGCGCCGGCCCTCCATCCGGACCTTCCTTGCGCCGGTCACGATGGATGCGGCCTCGACGGTCAACCTTGAAGGCGGCTTAAGTGTCGCCGCCGGGCAGAAATTTACGGTGCAGTCAGCGGGAGGACCAAAGCTCGGTACACTGAACAATGACGGCGACACCAACGTCGCAGGCACCATGACGGTTGACGCCAATCTCGCGCAACCCGGCAATAGCGGCAATACCTACATCGGCATCGACAACGGCGGTTACCTCATCCTCGAAGGATCAACCACCGGGGGCGGGATCGGCATCACATCCGGCACGCTGGAGTTCGGGCAGTCACCGGGGTTCCTTCACAGCCCGGAAACCGCGTCCGAGAACTTCCACGCGTGGCTGGCATTCACTGGTACCGCGGGAGCGCTCGAATTCGACGGGATAACCGGAGCGCTGTCGGTCCACTACAACCTGACACTGGATGACCTCAGCGTGTCCAACCATGGACACGTGATTGCGGACTTCCACTTTGCCGCGGCCCAACAGCCATACTCAGCGGCTGAGTTTTCGGTCAAGGGCAACGAAGTGCTTTACCACTTTATTCGGCAGGCGTGACCGCAAGTAAAAAGATGCTGGATCAACTCGACCGTCATAACTTTCTTTGCCGATCGCGATGTGTACCTTCATTCTGTTCGCGGCAATGGTCTACTCGTACGGAGCTTAACGAAATCTATATCTTGCGGAAAGCCGGTAGCATACAACCCCGACGTCGAGCGGCAGGACGCGACCAGCGCCCTGAGCCGTCCGCGTGACTGCCCGGGCGTTACCTCAATCCAAGCCTCCGGAATGCCGTGGATCATGGCAAGCTCATCGGCCGCCAGCTTTCCCTCCACGACATCGTCGATGATGGCGAGTGCTTGGCGTTGAGCACCCTGCGGTGTTGGTCTCCAGATTGGCGATGGCGTTGCTCATCTGGTCAATCCAGTTGGTCGGTATCGCATTTGCTCCACCTTGGGGGCTCCCGTCGAAGCCCGCGAGAGCGGCGCATCCGCTCCGCTGCCTGGGGAGAGCGGCGTCGTTGGGGTGGCCTCTGTCATGTCTGCACCTCAGTCACAGGGCAGGCGCACGCGTCGCGCCATTGGTCCGGGTCGGGCGGTTGGCATCGCTCGCAGCGCCATGGACCGGGACCATCGGAAAGCATTGACAGGCGCCACCACACATCGCCGCCGCAGTCGGAACACGGTCGTGTTGGCAGCACTCCGAGATCGAGCGCGGCCGAGACCCCCGTAACTGTCCCGCTCGCGTCCCACCGCGATGATGTCGGTGGGACAGTCGGGACGGGCCTCTCATCCCCGTTGTCCCAGCCCTTGTCCCGCTGCCTGTCCCGCAGGAAAGCCAGCTTTTCCGGGGCTTTCATCCGAGCTGGCACGGTGGCTGTCCCAGCTCGTGTCCCGCCCTTGTCCGTTCCGGAGACGGACTGTCCCGCTGTCCCGATCCCTGACGGCATGACAGTGGGACAGTTTGGTTTCGAGATGCGTTCATGCATCCCCGGGCCGCTCGGAAATGCCCGTCTCCCGCGCCTTGACCTGAAGGCGCGATACCCTGCTCTTTGTGAACCCGGTTTCCTCGGCAATATCTCTGACGCTCATTCCCTCGGCTGTCAGGACGACGACGCGGGCCATGTCTGCCTCTGCTATGTCGCGCATGGTCCATCCGCCAGCCCCGAGAGCCGCCTCGAACGGCTTGGCGTCATCGCCGTGAAAGCCCCGATTTTTCTCGAAATGAACCTCGAACCGCGCGCCCTGGTCGGCCTGGTAATCTTGCGGCCGGCGAAGTGCGATTACGCTATCTAGCACATCCTCCCGCCGGCTTGCTCCGCGCTGGGCGCCCCCTTTTCCCGCATGGTGCATGAACACCACGCTGCGCCCGGCGCGCCGTTGTTCCAGTGCCCATTCCTGAACCGGAAGCCAGGATTCGGCTTCGTTCTCCCGGCCGGTGCGTGCCAGTGTCGAGATATTGTCGATGAAGACCACGTCCGCGCCGGTTAGATCGGATTCGATGGCGCGTTGATCAGCCTCATTGGCCAGGTCGAAGCCGCCCTTTTGCAGGTCCATCGCCAGAAATCGCGATGGGCTGGATCGGGCGGCGCTTCATTCGCTGCATCGACAATGCGACAGTCGCTCTTGCAGCGTCCGGCGGGCATTTCACCGTCGATCACCAGCACTCGGCGCGGTGTCGGCGCGCGCCATCGAGAAAGCCGCCCCCAGACGAGATGGCATAAGCGCAACCGAGCGTGAGGTGGGTTTTTCCGATACCGCGCGGGCCGTAGATCATCGCCAGCCCCTTCGACGGCAGCCACGGCGATACAGTAAGGTCCCGGGAAGGGAATTTGCTGCCCAGAAGGTCGTCGGCGGTCAGGATGCTGAAACCTTACAGTCGGGGCGCGTCGAGGTTCGCCGCTCGGCGCCAATCGCAACAGTCCCGTCGGCGACATGGTTGCCCTCCCGCGCCATCAGGAGGTCGTTGAAGTCCCCGCCGGCATCCGGGACGGCGATTCGCACCTCCCGCCCTTCGGCCGTCCACCGTATCCAGGCGTCACGCGCCGCTTTCCTACCAACGTCGTCCGGGTCCGCCGCAATTACCACGCGCCGGGCTTGGGGTGGCAGCACAAGGCCCTTGGCCATGTTGCCGGCGGAGAGTGCCGCCCATGCCGGCAAGTCCAGCAACCAGGCGGCGGAAGCCGCCGTTTCGATACCTTCACCAATGACCAGCGGCTTATCGGGTTCGATCATTTGCAAGCGGATGGTGCCACCCCATACCGGCCCGAGGGACGCCTTTGCCGGCTCCACGCTTGCCTTGCGTCCATCCCGGGCGAGAAACGTCCGATGCACTGCCAATGGCGCCCCGTCTACGGCAGACACTAGCCCGATCAGTGCCGGATACTGCCCGCCTTCCGGGTGCGGACAGTCGGGACGGAACCGGAGTGAGGACGATACCGCCAAGCCGGGCAGCCCGCGCGACGTCAAGTAACGATCGGCCGGCGTGCCCGGTGCCGGTTCCGATCCGCGCCAGAGGACAAGGGCGCGATCCTGCCTGCGTTGCCGCTTGGCTGCTTCATCCTGATCCTGGGACTCGGCGGCTTGGCGTTCTTGCCCGGTGGAGCGGGCCACCGCCTCGACCAGCGCGTCGCGATCCTGACACGATGCACAGAACAGCAGCGCCCGGCCATCGCGACCCGCTCGGACGGAAAAAGTGGTGGCGTAGTCGCATGCTGGGCACCGGCCTCGCCATGAACGAGGGTAGCGTCTCAGGCCAAGGCGGCACGCAACCTCGGCCGCCGTCAAATTCGTAGGCAAGGGGTAATCTCCCCCGCCGTCCGCGCTGGCGTTTCCCGCGTCGTGTCTGTAGAATGCAGGTGCGATGCCGCATATTCGAGACAGGCCGCCGGTTCCCGTCAGTCGGGGCCGGCGGTTACTATGTGAAACGAAGGATTGCGGCCAGGGCCAGCAGCGCCACGGGCTCGGCCAGCGATTCCGACGCGATCATGCCGCGCTCCGCTGTCCGGTGCGGATGTCAGCCTTCGGCAGGCCGGCAATGTAAGCGCGTAGGCTCTCGGCCGGGATCAGCGTGCGGTTGCCCGCCTTCCGCGCATCGATCTTTTTGGCAGCGATCAGCTCATACAAAGTGGTCCGGCCGATACCTGAAATCTTCACGGCATCAGCGATTGTGTGGGCGATTACATCGGTCATGGTGGTGAAACGACTCCGTGTCCTAGTGAACACGGGGAGAAGTGAACGGATTCGAAAGCCATTGCTAAGGGTGCTTTGTGGAACGCTTTGCACCCGAACGGCGCCTTCGGGCGCCCCCTCCCCCGATCCGTTCATTTAAGTGATCGCTGATCGTCTCGTCGCTGTAAGGCTGGCCATCCTTGCCGGTAAAGCCAATACCTTGCAGGGCCGACTGGACAAACGCAACTAGTGGGCTGACGGAATATTTGCCGAGCGCCGGAGGCTTACCGCCAAGGCGCTCCCAAGCCCCCGTTGCGGCATCAGCAATCCACTTCATCGGATCGCGGGGTTTCCACGCCGTCGGAGGTTTGCAGTTCTTCAGGACTATTTCCACTTCCCCAGTCGCGGCCTCTATTTTCGCAATGAGGGCAAGGTGTTCGGCTCGCCACCGTTGGTATTCGTTGGTCAGATCTACTTCTGGAGCCCATCTCCGAGTCCGAACCGATCGACTTCTGGACCCCAATCCCTATTCAAACTATTGGCCTTTTGCCTCAAGTCCTCCAGTACTCTTCGAGATGCCGAATGAACCCACGCCCGAGCTATTCGAAAAGAGCATGATAATCTTCTTTAAGTTCTTCCGATGATTTCCTGATGTATTTCGCATTCTCCCTATTGAACGATCGTGTTCACATAAAGGCGACCGTGTCGCATTCTATTTCGCTGGGATGTTCTGCTGCTCTTGGCCAAGCGAGGCGGAACCAACTCTGCACCTCCTTGGCCGTCACCTCGGTGATTCGGTGGTGGGCCGGCGTTGTAGTCTTCCGGGTGCCGCCGTTGGTTGCGCCAGTCTTCCGGTTGTTCCCGTCATGCATAGTCGGTCTCGTGTTCGGCCGGAAGCGGCTGCGGATGCTTCAACAGTGCCCTGGCAACTCGCCACAATTGCCCGGAACCGCCAGGCGCGGGGGCGATCACTCCGGACGCCCGATCGGTGTTACGATCCCCCGCAGCGCCACCACAGCAGCCTCGCGGACGATGCCGAGCGTGCCGAACGATTGGCGTACCGTCTCGGCAACATAGGACGGCGACAAGTGGGCATAGTGACGCTCTGTCATGCGGGTGTCGCTGTGCCCCAACTGCGCTGCGATCACGCCCATCGGCACGCCGCGCATCGCGAGACGCGAGCCGTAGGTATGCCGCAGTTCGTGGAAAGAGATGGTTGGCGTGATCCTCGCCGGCTCGCAGGCCGGGGGCTGGTAAGGGCGCGATCCAGCTTTCTGAGCCGACGCCGTTCTACCTCACAATTTCCGACCATCGTTTGGCGCCATCTGCCTAGATCGCGGTGTCGGTACCTCGCATTCGCTTGATTGGCTCGCGGCATTGCGGCTGCACGAATGTCTAAGCATTGTATGGCCACGCGATGACCCCGGGAGCTATCGGACTAAACCAGTCGGATGCCCGGGACACAAGCGGGACACCAATTTCAGCCGATCTATTGTAAATATTTGATATACTTGGCGTCCCGTACGAGATTTCGAACTCTGTGTTACCGCCGTGAAAGGGCGGGAATTTCATAGTCACCCGGCCGCTGACGCCACTGATCTCGACCTGGGCTGCGCTGGCGCGATCGACTGCTTTGCGACGCCCTCCGTCCACTGCCCCCACATCGCTGGTCCCGTGTGAGGAAACGCGATCGTCGGCGATCCGTCATCGTCGCGGTGACCAAACTAGGATCGAACCGCTTGATCCCCGCCGCCATCTGTTACCCAGGATGTTACCCAGGGGGAACCGGAGAGGGTAGTGCAGTTCCATAAGTCGCTGATTTGATTGGCGTCCCCGGCGCGATTCGAACGCACGGCCCCAAGATTAGGAATCTTGTGCTCTATCCTGCTGAGCTACGGGGACACACCTCGGTCATATACCGGATAAACCACCGGAAGCGAAGCCCCAAGCATGTCCAGCGGTTCGCAATGCGAATGAGTCGCGCTCCGGGTTGCAGCGTGCGATGACCTGAGTCCGATATGCCACATGTTGTGGATTTATTGACTGGTCCCCCCACCTCACAGTGGTTTTTCTTTGTGCGCCGACTGAATTGTCGATTCAGGTCTACCCCGTCTTTCGCAACTCGCGCTTGAATAATCCCCCTTGCGGGCGGTTTGCCATGGCCTGGGCGCTGCAAGGTCGGCACCACAAGTGCTTTGGTCATTTCGATGTCGAAGTCCCATCCGACATGATCCTGGGCGGCGGTTGGTCGGGCAGGCTGATCTTCAGGGTCGCTGCAGCAGCAATGCGAGTTGTTCCAACTCGGGCTCGGTGTAGCGCGACAGGATAACAGTGCGGCCGTCCGTCGTTGGCAGATGCACATCGACCATCTGGATCGCTGCCATCTTGTCCAGCACTGACCGCGGCGTTAGTCCGGGCGCCAGTGATCGCAGTCGCTGCTTCAGCGTCACTTGCAGGCCGTAAGCCACGAAGGCGACCAGGATGTGAGCTTCAATCCGCGCATCGGTCTGGTGGTAGATCGGGCGAATTGCCAGATCGCCCTTCAGTTCTTTGAACGCCTGCTCCACCTCGGTCAGTTGGAGATAGAACGCCCAAAGCTGCGCCGGGTCACCGCCGCCCAAATTCGACCGCAGCAGATAACTTCCATCGCGGCGGCGAGCCTCGCGCAGGTTCTGCCAGTTCAGGTAAAGCGGAACGTCTCTGGTGTGACGATCTGGTCCTTCTCGGGCAACCTCAGCTCGATGATCCGCCAGACCGCCGGTCCAGCCTCCTTTCGGGCGCTCCCAGCTTGATCAGCAACTGGTCGCGGGTCAGCTTCTGCTGGCGCAACTCCTGTAGCCGCTTCACCAGCTTCTTCAGCCGGCGCCGCCGCATCGCCTGCTCCTTGTCGCGGCGGGCGCCGCTGCGCGCCAGGATGTAGAAGCTCGCCGGTCCTGCTGAACCAGCTTCACCTGCACCGCGTCGCGTAACCTTCGCCCACTGGCTCGTGGTCAGGAAAGTCCTTCTCCATTTCGACTCGAAGTCGCCCGGCAGGGCCATCAGGGGTGACGATCAAGGCAATGACCACCTGGACGCAGTCGGAGCGTTTGTCCCGACTATAGCCATGCCGCCGCTTGCCGGCCTCGGGCGGATCGCATTCGAAATAGGTGCTGGTCAAGTCGTAGAGCAGGACTTCGAATTTGGCCTCGAACAGGGTCTTCCAGCGCTGTTGCAGGAAGCTGAACAAATCGGTCTTGTGCGCCAGCAGCTTGTCGAGGCAGCGATACAGATTGTTCTTCTGCACCAGGTCAAAGTCCTCGCCCAGCAGATCGCCCATCGCACTGCGGTCATACCATTGCCGATGCAGCCGCCACTCACTGCCCGGATCGATCAATCGGTAAGCGACCAGCGTCTTC
>CAWHWH010000012.1:0-73719 GCA_963832865.1 uncultured Pseudomonadota bacterium | reverse complement strand
CCGCACATGCTGGTCGGCTACATGCGCGTCTCCACCAGCGGTGACCGCCAGGTTCTGGACCTGCAGCGTGATGCGCTTCTGGCCGCCGGTGTTGACGCGCGTCACCTCTTCGAGGATCGGGTCACCGGGAGCCGCGGTGATCGTGCCGGCCTGACCAAGGCGCTGGCTTTCATCAGCCCCGGGGATTGCCTGGTCGTATGGAAGTTGGACCGACTTGGCAGATCGCTGCCGCATCTCCTCACTACTGTGACCGACCTCAAGACGCGCGGTATCGCCTTTCGTTCGCTGACCGAGCAGATGGATACCACCACGCCGCAAGGCGAGTTCTTGTTCCACATTTTTGGCTCGCTGGCTCAGTTCGAACGGTCCTTGATCCAGGAGAGGGTCCAGGCCGGACTTGCCGCGGCACGTCGTCGCGGCCGCCATGGCGGCCGCCCTACCGTCATCGACGCCGAAAAACTCGCTGCGGTGACGGCAGCGCTCGATGACGGCGTCACCAAAGCGGCGGTGTGCCGTACGTTCGGCATCAAGCGCAGCACTCTGATCGACTCGCTCGCCCGGATCGGATGGTCTGCCGGGATCAAGGGCGAGGAGGCATGAGTGGCACGATGGCAGCGACTGAGCGAAATCCAAATAGCGGAGTTGTTTGATCCGCCGACCGAGCAACGTGAGTTGGTCCGGTATTATACGTTGTCGGAAGCCGACCTGGCTGCCATCGCGCGCTGTCGTGGCGACCACAACCGCTTGGGCCTCGCCCTCATGCGTTGCTATCTGCGCTATCCCGGCCGGGCTCTCCAGGTCGGCGAACGGCCGCCCGCGGCCATGCTCGAATTTGTTGCAGAACAGATCAGCGTGTTCCCAGCGTCGATTGATGAGTATCTTGCAAATGAACGGAATCGGCAGCGTCAGGCCATCGAGTGCCAAGAGCAAGCTGGACTTCGTTACTTCGGCAAGCGCGCGGCGGCGGAATTGACACAGGCGCTCTTGCCGCACGCGATGGAGGACGACCAACTGGCTCATTTGGCGGCATTGACCTTGGAAGCGTGCCGGCAGCGTCGAATCATCTGTCCGTCGCCGCTCGCGCTCGAACGGCTTTGTGCGGAGCTCCGTCACCAAGGCCGCCGGGAGGTGTATCGCCGGCTGACCAACGGGCTGTCCGCTGATCAGCGAAAAAGGCTCGATGCTCTGACCGAACGCCGGGACGAAACCGGTCAGGTCTGGCTGACCTGGTTGCGGCAGATGCCAGAGGCCGCCACGCCAACCGGCATGCTCGGCGTGATCGAACGCCTGGAGCATGTTCGCGCGGTCGGCATCGATCCCAGCCGCGGACATCTGATCCACCAGGCCCGCCTGAGCCAACTCGCGCGCGAGGCTGACAAGACCACCGTTCAACATGTCGCTCGTTTCGAGCGGCAGCGCCGGCATGCGACGTTGGTGGCCATCACCTTGGATTTCACCGCCAGCCTGACCGACCAGGCGATCGATCATTTCGACCGCCTGGTCGGCGGGATATTCCGAAAAGCCGAAGGGCGCCATGCTCGCGCCTTCCAGGCCGATGCCCGTGCCATCAACGAGAAGGTTCGCCTCTATGCCCGCGTCGGAGCCGCTTTGATCGCTGCCCAGACCGACCGGCAAGACGCGTTTGGAGCCATCAAGAGCGTGATCCCGTGGGACCGCTTTTGTAAAACCGTTGCGGAAGCTGAAGCGCTGGCCAGGCCGGAAGAATTTGACGCCTTCCAGAACCTTGGCGAGCACTATGCCGGTATCCGGCGCTGGTCGCCTGCGTTCCTCTCGGCGTTCGCATTCGAGAGCGTGCCTGCATCAGCCTCGCTCTTGCGCGCCATCGAGGTGCTGCGGGACATAAACAGCAAGGACACGGCCGCTCTGCCCAAATCCGTCCCGACCGGCTTCGTTCGACAGCGCTGGGCTGCCTACGTCATGCCGGGTGGCGTTATCGACAGGCGTCATTACGAACTCTGTGTGCTCTCGGAATTGCGCGACCGTTTACGTGCTGGCGACGTGTGGGTAACGGGCAGCCGACAGTATCGCTCCGTCGAAGAACGATTGATCTCCAAGCAAACTTTTCAGGAGTTGCAGACCGCCGGCACAGTTCCAGTCGCCGTGGAAGCTGATTTTGACAAGTTCATCGAGGGCCGGCGGGAATTGCTGGATAAACGGCTGACGCAGGTCAATAGCCGCGCCAAGGACGGTCTGCTCCCAGGTGTGACAATCGAGAAAGGTGCGCTGAAGATCACACCCATCGAAAAATCCACCCCGCCGGAGGCAGAGGCCCTGGCTGCACGCCTCTACGCAATGCTGCCGCGCATCCGTGTCACCGACTTGTTGGCCGAGGTCGCCCGCTGGACACTGTTCCCCGACTGCTTCACCCATCTGCGTACCGGCGAGATCGCGGCCGACAGCCGCGTCCTGATGGCGGGGCTGCTGGCCGAAGGACTCAATCTCGGCCTGACCCGCATGGCCGAGGCGTGCAGCATTGCCAGCCTTGGCCAACTCGCCTGGACGTCCGACTGGCACATCCGCGACGAGACCTACGCGTCGGCGCTGAAGTGTCTGGTCAGCCAGCAGGAGCGTGAGCCATTCGCGGCCACGTTCGGCAGTAGCAGTGTCTCATCGTCCGATGGCCAGTTCTTCCAGGCAGCAGGCTCCGGCCGTGATGCCGCCCGCCTCAATGCCCACTACAGCCAACGGTCGGGGTTCAAGGTCTACACCCACCTTTCAGGCCGCTATGGGCCGTACTTCACCAAGTTGATCGCCGCAACCGCGAGCGAGGCTCTCCATGTGCTGGACGCGCTGGTCTACCACCAGGGTGACATTACAATCCGCCGCCACCACACCGACGGGGGCGGCGATTCCGATCATGTATTTGCCTTATGCACTCTGCTGGGGTTCGTGTTCGCGCCACGCATCCCGGACCTGAAGCACCGGCGCCTCTACAGCTTCGGCAAACCGTCAGATTACCCGACCCTCGAACCGCTCATCGCCGGACGGATCAACGTGGAGCTGATCCGCGCCCACTGGGCGGAAATCCTGCGCATCGTCGCCTCCATCCGTGCTGGCACCGTGGCACCTTCGGTCATCATGCGGCAACTCGCCTCATATCCGCGCCAGAATGGCGTGGCGGCGGCACTGCGAGAGCTTGGTAGGCTGGAGCGCACGCTCTTTACCCTCGACTGGATTCAGGATCCCGAACTACGGCACGAGACCAGCCAGGAACTGAACAAAGGCGAATCCCGCAACAGCCTGGCGCGTGCCGTCTTTATCCATCGGCTCGGCGAAATCCGCGATCGCACCTACGAGAACCAGCAGCACCGCGCTTCCGGGCTGAACCTCATCGTCACCGCGATCATTCTGTGGAACACACGATACCTCGAACGTGCCGTCACCACCCTGCGCCAGACGGAAAATGTCTCCGATCACCTGCTGGCGCATCTCTCTCCGCTGGGCTGGGAGCACATCAACCTGACCGGTGACTATATCTGGATCGCCCCACAAGAGGCGTCGGAAAACAATGACGGATTGAAGCCGCTGCGCACGCCGCCCGAGGTACTCAGGAAGGCGGCATGATGTTCATGTTCCGTCCCGTTATGCGTACCAGGAGGCCAGTTGGTTAGAAGCTATGGGGAAGGTGGCGGGGGATGGTACCATCACCGCAGCGATCAACTCCAACGGAAAATCTAGTCTAATGTCCCAGGCACATGACTTCAGCAGATCCCTTGTCCCCTTCGAGGACGACACAACCCTGGTGGCCGTCATCGAACTGAGCCAATCAAGTTGGTTGATCGCTGGAAGCGTGCCTGGACTCGACCGGCAACCTTTGAAGAAGATCGCACCCGACGAAAAGACATTGTTGCACGTCTTGCACCGGTGGCGCGATGAGGCGATCAGAAAAGGGCGGACTATCCAGCGCATCGCAGTCGCCTTTGAATCCGGGTGTGACGGATTTTGGTTGGCTCGGTGGCTGACGCAGCATGGGATCGACGCCCACGTCATCCATTCGACAAGTGTCGCGGTTTCACGCGAGCACAGGCGGGCCAAGACAGATCGGCTCGACACAGCCATGCTGATACGGGTGTTCCTGGGCTGGTTGCGAGGTGAGCGCGGGCATTGCGGCATGGTCGCCATCCCGACGATCGAGGAAGAGGATGCCAAGCGGCCAAGCCGTGAGCGGGAAAGCTTGGTCGGCGAACGTACCCGCATTATCAATCGCATGAAGTCCGCTTTGGTCCGACTCGGCATCCGCGGCTTCAAGCCACAACTGCGCACCGCCCCACAACTTGTGGGGACGCTGCGCACGCCTGAAGACTTGCCGATCCCACCGAACGCACTTGACGAGATGCGGCGCGACCTCGCCCGTTTGGCCGTCGTGCGTGAGCAGATCAAGGCACTGGAACAAGCCCGTCTGGAGCGTCTCGAGCAAGCACCGCAGACCGGCCCGAACGCCATGATCCGACTGCTGGCCGGTGTGCTTGGGGTCGGTATCGAAACGGCGGACATGCTGGTGCAGGAAGTACTTTCACGTAATCTGCGTGACCGCAGGGCCGTTGCGCGCTACGCCGGACTGACGGGTGCGCCGGATGAAAGCGGATCCAAGCGACGCGAGAAGGGCCTCGCCAAAACCGGCAATCCTCGGGTGCGCCGTGGTCTGATCCAGCTCGCCTGGCGCTTCCTGCTGTTTCAGAAGGACAGCGATCTGGTCCAGTGGTTCCGGAGCCGGACCGAGGGCGCTAAAGGTGCGCGCAAGACAAAGATGATCGTTGCGCTCGCGCGCAAGCTGCTCATCGCGCTCTGGCGCATGGTCACCACCGGGGAAATCCCGCGCGGCGTCGTGCTGCGGCAAGCAGTCTGAACGCCGACAAGAAGTTCAAGCACAGAGTTGCGGCACGTCCGGCGATGGTGAACGCCCGGCTGGTCGCTCACGATCCGAGGTGGTGGTGACCCGAGCCGGAACATGGTCATTGAACCGTTCGTTAGAATGGGCCCGCCGCCTCGGAGCCTTGCCGCCGAAGCGAATGATTGCTTCATGGTCCGGACCCGCCGGGTCCGACCGAATACAAGGTTGCGGCGCGAAATCTCGCGCGCAATGGCGGGCTCCCCTCGGGTCGTTTGCTATCCCAGCCACGGCATCAACCAGGTCACCGCCGCAACACCGGCCCCCGGGGCCGCAACTGCAGCCAACTATCCGTGTGATGAGCTCCTTGCATTCCGTAACGTAACGGAGAACAGACCATGCCAAGAGGCCGCCAACCCGAGGGCGAGTACACCCTCAGTAATGCTGAACGACAAGCCCGATACCGAGCCCGCCAACAGGCCAAACAGCCGCTATCCAAGGTTCGATACCGTCAGCCGCCGGACCGACGCGCAAGACCGCAGCGTTGGAACGATGCTGTTGCCGACCTACTCGCATTGCAAGCGGAGTACGCCGCCTGGTACGAGGGCTTGCCCGACAACTTACGCGACAATCCCACCGGCGAAGCCCTCGAGATCATTGTCGATCTCGACCTCGACGCTCTCGCCGCAATCGTGCCGCCCCTTGGCTATGGGCGCGATTGAAGAAGGGCGTCCGGCAAAGAAATCCCCTTGACATCGAAATCCCCATACAAGTTCCGGCCACATCGCCGCCGTCGCCGCGTTCGATCCCGAGCCAGCCGCCACGCTCATGGCCGAATTTGACCGCGCCCTCTCGCCGCCCCCGCCACCGGGATGACCAACCGTCCCAGACAACAAAGGCGGACGCGGACACCACGAGCGGCTTTGTCGGGCGTGCCTCCGCTCGACGAGGCCGCCGCCATCCTGGCCGACATCGAGGGAGTGGAGGCGCTGGAAGATGTCCGTTTGGTAGCCGAGTACAATCGACGACGTAGCCGCCAACGTACCTCATACCAGATCCAACGAAGCTATCGGTACCCACCCATGCCCAACACCTCGCCGTCACTCGGCATCTTTTGGGCCGTGACCGGACCTGACGGACGGACCCACCTGCTGACGCACCCATGCGCTCTGGCCGACGCCGAAACCTACGGTGACTGCATCACCTCTCCCGCCGC
The DNA here is from genome assembly GCA_963832865.1 of uncultured Pseudomonadota bacterium. Taxonomy (GTDB): domain Bacteria; phylum Pseudomonadota; class Alphaproteobacteria; order Acetobacterales; family Acetobacteraceae; genus Rhodopila. The sequence continues at coordinate 67,654 of CAWHWH010000012.1, read as the reverse complement.
TCACTTCCAAACCTGGGAGGCTTGGCGTCGCGGCCAGCCTAAGCCGCTGCTGGCTCTGGTCATCGTGCGGGACGAGTACGAGCGCTGGCCGCGCGGCCAGATCGTCTACGAGCCGACGCCCGACCGGTTTGTCATCTACGCCGACAAGAAACTCCTCGGCCCAGATCAAGGCACGCTTTCACCTGCCGCCCGAACGGACAATCGCCCGGTCGGACCTCCACTACAGCCGCACGCGCGACATCGGCCCGCCGTAGCGCGGCCACGCTCGCGGGGGGCAAGCCTTTCAAATCACAAAACCAGCCTCGAACCGCACCCGCAACGCATTGACAAAGTGAGACAAAAAATCTGCCACTCTGCCCGGATGCCCGGTTCGGCACCCCCCGGCGACCTCCAACTGGCACCCCAATCTCGACTTGGATCACAAAGACCCGCTCCAACCGCACTCAAATATTAGTGGGCTGCAGTGTTGCTGTACGACCCGTACGCCACCGACTATATCTGGAAGCAGCACAGAATAGCAGCTGCTACTTCTAAGGTATTTCTTGAAAGGACAAATACTGTGAGTGATAAGCCCGACCTTGACTCGGAAGAGCCTTCCGCAAAAGTCATCGATCTACGGTCACCAGCACACGACCAAGCCGCCCCTCTGCACACAGCCACAATTCTTACACCTAGTAGCGACAAGTCTGAATACCTCGTGATCACCAGCGAAAACTGGCGGGACCCCGACCTCGAACTTGAGGTCCAACGATATGCACAAATTTTGTCTGGGACGCTTCCTTTCCTTCTCGCTAGCGAGCGTCTTGTCGCTGAGCTGCTGGAATACCGCACACACGCGGTACGGGCTGGCAAGGCCTCTGCATATCCACCGCACGACAGAGAGACGCGCCTTGCTGTCGCGATGGGCGGCCTGGTACGCAAGCTAGATGCCAGCTGGACCGAATTGCTGAACGAAGTGAAAAGCGCCGCTGATCCGCAGCTTGGCCACCCCCGGTCGCCTGGCAAAGCTTTGCGCAGTGCTGTCCGATCCGCGATCGACCGGATTGTGAGCGTATCGAACATACTTCAGGGCCGCCGTCAGGAAGCAGCACTGGGTACCACCCCGGGTGAGATGGCCTATTTAGGCAAGGACCGTGCCTGGGTTACCCGCGCCCTAGTGGATAAGGCCTATCGCAAATGGCGGTATTCGATCGACAAAGTTGCCAGTTTGTCGGAAGCCATACGCGTACTCACCGCTAACCGCGCCGAGGTCACGGAAGCCTTTTTTTCGTTACGGAACTTCTCTGTCAAATTTTAGCGCACCGAATTGACGAGGACGCGCTTCTGGATGCTGTGTCGCAACGCCGACGCCAGGCAGCTGGCATACAGACGGCAGCTGGGCGGAGCTAGAGCGAAACTCCATCTTAGGCTTAAGCCGTGAGCGCACGGCCAACCGGGCGGCGCGAAAGTCCGCCACTCGGTTGGCTTGCTACCCGGTTCGGGCGTCCGGCCGACACCTAGCTCAACCCCTGCGCCAACGTCGAGGAAACGCCAATGAAGACCCCGAAGCCAGTCCTGCCGGAACCCTCACCGCCTCAACAAAGCACTGCGCCCGACGCCGCCGGCGACCCAGTGGCCGACGTGCCCCTGCCGCCGGGCACTCCAACCGACCGGTTCGCGATCCAGCCGGGAGAAATCGAGTTTATCACCGTCGGCTCGATCGAGGTCGTGACCCATCCGGTCGCAACCGACGCGCCTCGGACTGACTGGATATGCGGACGAAGCGCCTCCGGCACCTACACCGTAGCCTTCAGACCAGCAGAAACAATCGGGGTCCCTCCCACGCCTACGACGCCAGCCATCTGCTCAACCCTGCCCGTTACAGACTTTATGGCGTACAGACACAGCCGTGGGGTAGAGTGCTTCGTATGGCACCAGTTGGAGTTATGCCGTGAGAGCCAAAGTCATGCCGGACGGCCGGGTCAGCTTACCCGCTGAACTTCGTAAGAAGCACGGCCTTGCGCAGGGCGGTGAGGTGATCGTCGAGGATGCCGGGGACGCAATTATCCTGCGCACCGTCAACCAAGTCGTGGCACGCGCCCAAGCTCTCAGCCGCAAGCTGGTGGCTGGCAAAACTGGTGCATCGGTCGACGACTTCCTCGCCGATCGGGCACGCGAGGCATTGGACGAGTGACGCAGGTTGTCCTTGACGCCTCCGCACTACTGGCTCTGCTCCTGGGCGAACCGGGCGCTGAGAAGGTGACGGCCGCGCTCGACGGAGCCTTGCTCTGCGCTGTGAACCTCGCAGAAGTCGTCAGCCACTACGCCAAGCTCGGCGCGTCACGGCCCGATATCGAGGCGATGCTGCAACCGCTGCCCATCACGGGGGTGCCCGTGGACGCGGCTTTGTCTTACGACGCTGGCATGCTCCGGCCGCTCACGCTTCCAGGCGGGCTGTCGCTGGGTGATCGATACTGCCTGGCGCTGGCCAAGCGCGAGGGCGTGCCCGCATTAACGGCCGAGCGGCGCTGGCCGGACATCGCAGCAGCCGCCGGTGTGACGGTCAGCCTAATCCGGTAAGGCAGCATGTCTGCGCACGCCGGCCCCTCAACCCCGATGGCCAACCGGTAGCGCAAACCGCCGCGCCGTATTTGGCGGTCAGTGCGGCTTGGTTGAGGACGACGACCTTGTCGACGCTGCCTTTGCTCACGCCATGGGCGACTTGGGGGTGAGCGTTGCGACGGTGACGTGGGGCCAGCTCAGCTTGTTGAAGTTGAGCAGGACGCGTTGGGTATATTGCAGTTGCAGCAACCGGGTTCCGTCGGCGTTAGTCCCCTCCTCCACCCAGAACGTGGCCGTGACAATGGGGGCGTTGGCGTTGGGGCTGCCGCCGCCCTTGCCGTCATCGGGCGGCTGGCCGAGCAGGAAGGCGGTATTGTTCGTGCCGCCGCCGATATCGGGCACCCCGGGCAGACCCGCCGCTTGCGTGAGCAGGCTGATGTCGGAGGCGATCTGCAGCACGGTGGTGCGGGTGATGGTCTGCCCCGCGATGGCCTGGGTGAGGAAGAGGTTGGGGTTGAGGAGCTGGCCCGGCGTCAGGCCGGGGACGTCGGCGTTGGGCGTGCGGGAGGGCGAGGGTTGGGTGAGGTCGGCGAACTGGTCGAAGAAATGGACCTCGGCCGAGCCGTCATCCGTGGCGCCTTCGGTGAAGGGGATGATGCGGGAGGGATCGATCTGCGGGGGGGCGTTGACGACGAAGCCGCGGCCCTGGAGGTTGATGGTGGTGCCGTGGGGGATGGATCCCATGCGGACGACGCTGGTCGGCTCGGTGGGCCCCGTGGTGGCGGGGACGTTGTTCCAGACGCCGGGTTCGAAATGCTGGTCGCTGTTGTCGTGGGCGTCCTTGATGGTTTGCAGGTAGGCGACGGCGCCGAGGAAGATGTCGTCCTGCAAGAAGCCGCGGTTGGCGACGCCGGTGGTGCCGGAGATCTCGGTGAAGTCCAGGGTTTCCTTGGTGAGGTTGAGTTCGAGGAAGAAATCGTTCGGGCCGGATACGCCGATGCGGTTGGGGCGCCAGATGAGGTTGAACCCGGTTCCTTGCCAGGTGCGTTTGTTGTCGGCGCCGGGCGCGCCGCCGACGAAGGCGCGCAGGGGGCCGAGGAAATCACTGACGCCCATGGCCTTTGCCTGGGCGCCGGCGTGTTCATGCTGGAAGTGAAAATCTGTAACGATGGGCATTGCGGCCTCTTCCTTCTCGAACGGGGATGTCGTTACGCCGTGGTTTTTGGTCGGCCCGGTTCGGCTGGTTCAATGCCCCGATGGTGCGAGGCTGGGGCGGCTGAGCGTGTAGAGGCGAGCTAAGATCATTGCTGCAGGCGCCGTCAAGCCTGCATTATCCGCATTGCAGTTGGCGCAGAGCAGACATCCCGACTTTGCGGCTACATAAACCCGGAACTCCGGAAGCACTTGAACCATCGCCAGCAGGCAGTATGGGTACCCTGCCAGTCGCAGATCGCTCACGCCAGGCCCACCCTGGCGCACCTCGGAAGGCCCGTCCTATCCACACGCCTTTCTCAGGCCGCCCTCCAAGCTGTTGAAAGCGAAGGACATTCCCGGGCTTTCAAAGAAGCGGTCGGGCCCGCAGCCACCCGTCTCTGATATCGACATGAGGCAGTCCGGTCGGTCGGACCCTTGCTTAACTATCTGATATCATGGTATCTATTTTCTGATTATCGTTACGATCCGTACTTATGCGTACCAGAAGGCCGGTTGGTTAGTTCGAGCCTATCATGCCATAAGCGCCTGTGTCAATCGGCAAGACCGCAAGTTTGTTACGATGCCTGATTCAGATCGACGCGCGTCCCCCTTTCGCTAGTCCTGCCTGATTTTTCGCTCAGGTGAGGATGTCGCCTTAGCCAGTCACCGGGTGATCAGGAAGGTGTCCCTCACGCCAGGCCTCACAATCTCAGCCAGCAAATCATCCGCGACCTGCCCGTTCGTGGGCCAGACGGTCCTGCACATGCACCCATGGCCGTCTCGCGACGCTCACAGAAAGCTCCCGCATGCGGGGATAGGCATCAAGCGCCGTCGAACTCTGAGTCGGCGGGCGCTCGGCAATAATGGTGGCGGTACTCGGGGCCCTGAGTGGCCGTACCCGAAGAGCGAAAGGGGTAAAACTCCTGCTGGCATAGCCGAGACATGCTCGCGCGCCGGCAACGCGCCGTTGGTTGGCCCGAATGTCGATGGCGGTCTAAACCCGCGTCTATCCGGCGCCGGATGCCGACCGGGTCGCTTGCCAACGTTGGCTCTGGCGGGCAGAGGGGCCTCAAACAGGCCTGCCGATGTTGAGCTGATGTTGCTGTTCCGCTGGTCGGCGTCGGGCTGACTGCCGACCTGGGTGGCGCGTAGTAGCTTGCTGCTTTCGAGGGGCAGCCACGGCGCCGATCTCAAACTTGGCGGTTCCGCATCGACGCCGCGCCCCACACGTGCTGGGCACGCATGCAGGGGCAGTATCCCGGCAATCGCGGCGGTCGTCCATGTGGCGATCGCGGTATCGACCATACCGACGCGAGATCAGCGCGGCTGTTCCTTTGCGCGGGCTGTCGGATGCAGGTGCTGATCTGCAGCTGCTGCGACCGCGGCCAGATTTATTGTGCCGAAGGCTGCGCCCAACGGGTCCGGCGCCGCTCGCTTCAGTGCGCCGGACAGCGCTACCAGAATAGTCCAGCAGGGCGACGCCGCCATGCCGCGCGACAAGGTCGTTACCGGGCGCGCGACAAAAAAGTGACGCATCACGGTTCACCCCCACCGCGACCCGATGATCTGCTGGCGCCTGGCTCGCCGATGAGCGGGTAACCTGAGGATACGTGTAAAAAGTTGTCACAAGGGAATTTTGAACGGTAGAGGCTGTGGGAAGAGCGGGGCGGGCATTTCCTCCATGTCGAGGCCGTATTTCCCGAAGCGCCGAATGTTCTTGCGCATGTAGGGGCTGGTTGCGGCGGCGAGTTCCGCGGTGACGGGATGTCCGTCGTTGGACATGGATGAAAGTACCTCGCTCAGATCCGAAACGTTTGATAGCATGATCGAGTTCGCAACGAGGGTGGCGTATTTGAGCTGCTTCTCCTGCTCGACGGGGTCACCGCTTTTGATGATCGGGCCACCGAAGGTGATCCAGTCGAGGAAGTCGTTGAAAGACTCGATTTTGGTGGTTTCGGCCCGGATAGTCCGGCGAATCTGCGAACTGGAGATATACCGGAGCAGGAAAAGCGTCCGCTCGAACTCGACCAAGTTCGCGAAAGGCTTGGCAAAGTCGGCTTTTCCGGTTGAACGAACCGAGTTTACGCAGCAGCATCGAGGGCAGAACCAATCCGGCCTGGATAGATAGGACAACCTGCATCATGTCCTGCCAGTGGGTCTCGATCAGCCGCCAGTCGATCTCTTTGCTGAATAGCGCGTCGATATGCTGGTAGCGAACGGATTTCCCCGGGCGGTAAAAGATGACGTCGTCCCAGTTGCGCATGCGCGGCATCAGCTCGATGCCGAGGAGCCGGCACAGACCGAAAACCGGTTCGCTCTGGCCCTGAGTATCGGCGTGGAGCGTGTCCGGCTGGATCGTGGAACGGTTCTTTATCAGCCCGTCCAGAATGTGGATTGCCTCCCAGACACCGCATGGGATGAAGCTGGTGAACAGCGCAATGTAGCTGTCGGAGATATGGTGGTAAGCGATACCGCCATAGCCACCGTAACGAATGTGCTGGGCGCCGATGAGATTGTTCTCCCGTAGCGGAACATGAGTGCCGTCGGCGATTGCCACCCGGCCGGCGCCCCACAGCTTCGGCAACGCGAAGCGGGCATAGGCATTGATCAGGTCGGTTGTTGCGGCTTCGAGTTTTGCCGTGTCGATGTGTTGGGCATTGATCCGGCGCAGCGTCTCGGCGGCGGCGATGCCGGGGGCGTGCCGTGCGGTCTGGCTGGGGCCGAGATTGGAGCCGTAGCCGAACACCGTCAGAATATAGCGCTGTTCTGCTCTGGCAAGCTTCGTGTCTGTGCCGGAGGGCGGCCCGAAGTGGCGAGTGTAGCGGGTCCAGAATGTGCCGTATTTGAGAATGTCGAGCAGGTGCCGCTCTGGCATGCGTGCGAGGACTTCCGATTCGAAAGCGGCCAAGCCCGCAGGCTGGCTGCCAGCCGGTTGCTTCTTCAGATGGGGAACGCCGTCGGCGTCAATGGTCAATTCGGAATTGGCTGGGAAGCCAGCATCAACCTCAGCGGCCAGCACCGTGAGTTGCGATTTCAATTGGGCGACAAATTCCTTCCCTGTCCGCGGCATACCAAGAGCATCGCAATAGGCCGCAAGGCGTGGCTTGCACGTTGCCCAGGGCAGGAGTTGGGTCCGGTAGTCACCGAAATTCTCTGCTCCGGCGACGTAGATGTCTCCGACCTGCAAGGCCTCCGCCAAATGGATGAAGACGCAAACCTCGAGTGCGCGTCGGCTGAGAACGATGGGGGCCGCCCGCTGCTTGACGACGAAGCTCTGCCATCGGTGGGAGGCAAAACCAAGATCGACTGTTTCTTTCAGATCGTCGCCACGTGCATGGCGATGCCGAACCACGACGGCCAGAGCGTCCAGCAGGCTGCGATCTTGGGTTGCCGAATGGATATCCATCAGCTCAAGCAAGCGGAACAACAAAGTTCGCGTGTTTGCATGAATCGGCCAGAGCAGCGGCAGATCGTTGTTGCTGTGCCAGGCGGCTACCGTCTGGCACCGCTCCGCCAGCGTGTCGATTCCGCCCTGCTCGGCCAGAAGGGTCCGGATTTGATGACCAGCCTTGGCATCGGTTTCGCCCTCCTTGGCGGTCTCCAAGACCTGGCCGAAAATAGCGATCAAATATTCTTCCGCATCACGATTCTGGTCTTGGAGCGTCTTGAGTTTCTCCTTTGCTGCTGCCTGAGTTTTTCTGACCCGTCGAAGAAGCATCTCAATCAGCTCATCCCGGCAGCTCGATCGGCTCTGCTGGAGGAGACTGAGAAGCAATGTATGCCGCTTGCCCGACCGGCTCATATCCAGGAGATCCTTCACTTCCATTGCGGCAGCTTCAGCAGCGAATTGTCGCAGCTTGGTGTGGGCAATGCCTTTCAGCACTGGGGCAGGGTCAACCAGGCCGGTCAGCCAATCGAGCCGATCTGTCCACTGTCTGATTGTCTCCGGGCGAGCCGGACCAGGCGTTTGTTTGAGGCGGTTGAAGGCCGTGGTCACAGCGCCAGTCTGGACGATCAGCAAAGCATCCAGCGCCGCCACGTCGTCGGCTGTCAATTGGGTCGCGACCTGTTTGTACATCTGCGTATGGACCCGGGCGCGCAGATGGTTTGCCAATCGTTCAAGCGTGCTGGGGATGTAAGCCCAAACCGCCGAAAATTCCGTCAGGACAAACTCAGCCCCGCGACGATCGCATCCAGGTCAATCACCTGCCCGTTGTCGCGAAAGGTATAGCGTCCATTCAGATGGATATGGCGCCAGGCCGCCGGCGAGATCTTCTTGATCATGGCGAGCGCCTTTACACCCGGGCACGGCCCGTACCTGGTCAGCAATCGGGACAGGATGGCAGAGTTGTAGTAGATGATCGCGTTCGCGATCAGTCGCGCGCATTGGTTGCTGATCTCGATTTCGATGTCGGTCTTGCCGGTGAGTTCCTTCTTGCCGCCGACCTGAGCGATGGCAGCGCGCAATTGATGGTAGGACTCCAGCCAATTCTGCGAGCGCTGAACGTCACGTTGCAGCTGCGGATTGCGGATATACCGCAAGGTGTAGATGCTGCGGACCAACTTGTCGAACTCGAAGATCGCGCGCCGCGTCGGGTTCGGCTGGGTGTAGGTGCACAGCTTCCTGATCAGGGTGCCCTGCGTCATTTCCTTGAGGCCCAATGTCGCGACGATCTGATCAATGTTGGTGGTTTCATTCGCGATGGCTGGCAGGTCGACCTGGCCCACTGGCCGGATGAGGAATTTCTCATACAGCGAGACGTCGTCGGCGCAGTAGAGTTGCTTCAGTTGCGCCTCGATATCGGTGAAACGTGGCTCAAAACGCGGCCCAAACCAGTGCAGGATGGCGAAGTTGGCCTTGTTGACGCTGTGCATGTCGCCGGTAATCGCGGTCGGAACAATATCCGACGTATTGCGATACCAGATATCGAACACATGATGGGCCTCGAATTCATGCGCACCGATAATCCAGCCTTGAAGCGGGACATGATTGCACAGCAGCGTGTAGGCGACGACACCAGTGCCGCGGCCGAAATATTTGCGTGAGTGCCGCGCCTTCACCGTCGGCCGTTCGACACCCAATTTTTGGCCGTCGACGCTGCCGTAGAGCGTGTTGAGACCGAATGAGTAGTGCGGAAAAATGGGGAGTGCCGCGATACCATTGCTGATCCGGTCATTGGCGGCTTGCAGCGACGCCTGGCGCAGATACTGCTGATAGGTGGTTTCCAGCAGGTGATAGGCAATGTCGCTGGTTTTCGCCATGACGAAATTGCCGTGGTTCATCGCCTGGGCGATGATCACCGCCATCACGCTGTCCGCGTCGGCGATCTGCTTGACGTAGCGCGGCTGCAGCGGCGTCAGCGCCGACAGGAACCGACATTGGTCGTTCGTAAAGCGGACCACGTCGGCGACATCGCAGAACGCCAGCTGCTCGTAAAAGCTGTCCTGGTGTGCGGCATCGTTGTCGGCCTTGGGGCGGCGCCACGTGAGTGCCCCGGTTTTGCTGTCGTAGTCGAAATGCTTCAGCTTTCCCTGACGCAGCTCACGCTCCAAGGCCAGCCATTGCTCGCGCAATTCCGCCGACAGGGCTTTGAGCTGTATATCTATCGGCTGGCGCAACCAGGGAATGTCCAACTGGGCGAGCACGTCCGCCTTCTCTTCGAGCGAGACGAGTTCATCCGTGAAGCGGCGGTGCTGCAGGCTGTCGTTCAGGTAGATTTCGCCCGATTTCAAGCGTTTTCTGAGTTGCCGGTAGATCCAGAACTCGTAACGGTCGGGCTGCACAGCTGTCGGCTTGCCGTCCGTATCGGACGTCAGCAGATAGGGGCGCAGGGGTTTCGGTAGGGTCGCTTCAGGGCATTCGGCGAGCGGGCGCTGCGACAGACGTTGCTGTCTGTCGAATACGGTCCGCATCCAGGCGAGCGCGGCGAGCCACGGGTTATCTGGTGTGCAACTGGAGAAATCGAGTGCCCCGTAGAGCGGACGGAGCTGGCGTCTGATGCGTTCGGCCAGCCCGTCAACAATCTGCCAACGCATGGCCAGCTTGCTCGCCGGCTTCTCGCTCAGGCGCTGGCCGGCGATCTGCAATGCCTCGCGTGGCATGATCTTGAACGCGTGCTGGCGCACATCGCCAAAGGGCGTCGTGTCGGTGACCGTGTCATCGACATAGAGCAACAGCAGCCGCCCGACCCGCGGCGTTTCCTGCTCGCGTTCCGCCTGCTCGGCAACGAAGCGCTTGTCTGTCCGCGCCTTGCTCTCGTCCTCCAGCTGCTTCATGTGATAGCTCAAGGCGTCGACGAGATTGTCGGTGAGTTGCCGGTAGCGCTGCCAAGTGTAGCACAGCAAATATAGATGTGTTTGCTCAGCCTTGAGGCGGCGCAGATCATACACCGTGTAGAAATTCGCCAGACTTGCGTAGTAATGCAGATTGCGTTGCGAGACCGCAAGTTTCGGCAGCAGCGTCCTGGCGATCAGATACAACGGTTCCAGCCTGGCACGCTTCTCTCGTTCGTTCGCCATCTGACGCCATTTGAAGTTTTTGGCGTCCTGCTTGAGAGCCGCCAACTCCGACAACGTGTCGTCGCGTACCAGCATCTGGGCGAGCGCCTGCCGTGCGGATTCGTCCAGCATCTCCGCGAGCAGGCCTCCCAAACGCCCGCGCTCGGCGGACAACGCCTCGCTGATCAGCGTCTGCAATGTCGTGTGGCCGGGGCGGACAATCTTGCGTTCGTTAAGCCAGGCGATGAATTCGGCGACGATGAACCCCGGTGTGACATCGCGCCGCACAATTTGGGCGGCCTGTTGTGCGAGTTGCGTGAGGAAGTCCGCGGACCAGAGGCGGTAGCCGAACAACGCCGCGATCATTGTGCGCTGGGTATAGTGTTCGTGTTTGGTAATGGCTTGACGATGAAACGGCTGATCTTTGAAATAGCGGGTCAGGACAAACGTACAATCCTCCTGTGCATCGTCCCAGCTGAAGCGGAAGAAAGCGTGCTTGGCCTTGAAGTAACCGATTTGCAGCGCACACCAGACCTGGGCGTGGAGGCCGGGGCGGCTGGAAGCGAGAGCCAGTTCCGGTCCGGACAGCGACAGATAGGTCAGCCGCTGGCGATCATCGAAGTCGGGCAGCCCGTACAAGGCGAATTGCTCGGCGTCTGACAGGACGGTCAGGCGCTCGCTCTTGTCCGCCATCTGGTTTTGTAATCCCCGTCGAGCAAACTTTCCGTATAATAGGTGATAAACGGAAAGATCGGATTGTGCCATGAGCATCCAGGCGGGTTCCAGGCCCGTGGAGCATATCCCGCCAGCCATCGAAAACCGGAAAGTTCCCATTCGCAAGGCAAATGCCGTCTACCGGAGCCGGGAATATCTGTCAGACCGGGAGGTGACAGCGATGATCGCAGCGGCCGCCGCTGTCGGCCGGCATGGCACGCGGGATGCCGCGTTGATTCTTCTCGCCTACCGTCACGGCCTGCGCGTGTCCGAACTCGTCAGTTTGCGCTGGGATCAGACTGATCTCCGCCAGGGGCTCCTGCATGTCACCCGGCTCAAGCACGGCATCGCGTCGGTTCACCCTTTGCGTGGACCGGAGTTGCGAACCCTCCGCCGCCTGCAGCGGGACTATCCGGATACAGCTTACGTGTTCGTCAGCGAGCGCAAGGCGCCGCTCACCGCCGACACGGTGCGGAAGATCGTCGGGCGGGCCGGACAGCGGGCCGGTATCGAGTTCCCGGTACACCCGCACATGCTGCGCCACGCCACCGGCTACAAACTCGCCAACGACGGACAGGACACACGGTCGATCCAACATTATCTGGGCCATCGCAACATCGAGCACACCACTCGATATACTGAATTGAAGCCCGACCGCTTCAGGGCCTTTTGGTCCGACTGAACGTCAGCGATCCCGGCCATAACGGCTGCTGGCTGCCGAAATCGTCGGCAGACGGAATTTCCGGCGGTTTGGGCTTATAACCCCTATATGGTCTGCGCTCCGCCGTGAGATTCATCGGCTTTTTCCCCTGTCGGCGCTATCCGGCGGACATACCCCTCTCTCGATCATGCAATTTGCCATCTTGGTGACGGCGTCTGCCAAGCGTTTAAAGTCACAACAGCACAATGGAACGTCCAAAGTATTGAGTGCCTTCAACCAGGATCATATCCGCCTCAGGGGAACCGTGTAAGTTAGCGCGGTGCCCGTCAGACATAGCTCACCCCGAGCGTTACGCACGGTTGTTGCCAAATTGCAGATTGGCTTGTCGTCGCGCACCATCGTGACCTCGACGCGGCCGACGATCTGTTCGCCGACCGCCACCGCCTTCACGAAGCGCCACTCCACGCCAAGAAACACGGTGCCCGGTCCCGGCAGGTCCTCTGCCACGATCGCGTTCAGCAGGCCGGATGTGACGCCGCCCTGCACGATCAGCCCACCGAACGGAGTTCCGGCGGCAAGTTCCTCGTTGTAGTGAAGCGGGTTCCTGTCCCCCGTCATGGCGGAAAACGCCACGACGTCCTGCATGCTCGTCCGGCGGGAGCGTTCCGCCGCCCCGCCGACGGTCGGGCGGCCGTTGACCGTGTCCTGCCACGAGGCGGCGGTTTTCGTATCGGTGTTCGTTCCATTCATGTCGCCATCTCCTGCGCTGGCTTGGTTGAATTCATCGGATCTGTCTGTCCGGCGGCTTGACTTCGTTTGCTGGGCGTGAGGCTCGGAAGTGTGGCCAAGAACTCGACCTCGCGCCTCATCGCCTGGTTGAGCCTGGCATGCAGCGACTGCACGCCATCGAGGTCCCAGCTGAACGATGCGATTGTCTCGGTCGCCTCGAACAGGCCGCCAGACAGGTCGTCTCGAAGGGCCGCGTAGGAGGCGAACGCCGCGTCGGACCCGTGCGCCGCAGCGGCTGCCAGCAGCTCGGCGTCGCGCAAGGCATCGGTCATCCCGTGGGCAGTCAGTGGGTCCTTGAAATAACCGGCATCGCCGACAATCGCCCAGCCCGGACCATAGGCCTGCTTCAGGAAGCCCTTTTGGCCGGCAAACACCCAGAGTCGGGACTCCAGGCGCGATGCCGCAACCGAGGCGGCGAGTTCCGGCGAAATATCACCGAGGATTCGGTGATAGCCGGCGGTGAGGCCGAACCGGACTTCGTCGCGGTAGCGAGCGGGCGGCATTGCGATGAACACGCAATGCTGGCCACCATTGGTCGGAATCGCCCCAGCGGCCAGTCCGGCACGGTAGTACCACCGGCAAGCCGTGTCCGGCAGGTCCGACCAGTGCCCGTAGACGATGGTGCTGGCATGTTTTGCGGCGCGCAGCACCGGTGCTGCAACAAGGCGCGCAAGCGTCGAGCCGACACCATCGGCGCCGACGATTAGATCCGCGGAGATCTCCACATCGCGCCCGTCGGGTCCGCGAACCATGGCAGAGCGCACCCGGCCGCATCGATCCCGCAACAGGCCTGTGAGGACATGGCCGTGCCGCACCTCGGCGCCAGCGTCCCGTGCTGCGTCCACCAATGCACGATCGAGGATGGTACGCCGTGGTGCGTACAGGGCGCCGATCCCATTGGCTGGTTTGATTGCAATCTCGGTGACGGCATCGCCGTAGTGGAATATCACCCTACGGATGGAAGGCGTGCCGGCCGCAACAATGCATGGCAGCACGCCCCAGCGATGGAGCTGCAGCACACCTCCGCGCATCAGAGCATGGGTCGACAGCGTGTCCGCGCCATACTCGCCGCGTTCGATCGCCAGCACCCTGACGCCCCCTCGAGCCAGCAACATCGCGGCCGCAGCGCCGGCGCATCGGGCGCCGACGATCAGCACGTCGTAGTTTGTGCGCGCAAACATGGTTCGGCTCCTCAGGCTGCGACCCGGCGCAGATGCGCGAGATGACTGCCGATGTGTTCGGCCAGCACCTCCGCATCGAGCCCGACCCCATCGATGAAGTTTGACCGGCGCCGCCGCATCAGCCGCAGTCCGAGGACGTACAGGCCCGGCATCGGGGTAATGCCGCCGCGGTGGACGATCTCCTGTGAACCGTCGAGAACCGGCACCTGCAGCCAAGCGTAGTTGCGGCGATATCCGGTGGCCCAGACCACCGTGCGGATGCCCTCCGCCTCCAGGTTCAGGAGCGTCGGCGCCGGCTCGACACGGATGACGCGCGCAGCTCCGGGCTCGGGTGGAGCGGTACCCGCACCAGCCAGGCTGTCAAAGCGCTCCAGCAGGCGCTCGAGCGCTCGCTGCGCCGCTCCAGTCGTCTCCACGAGGTCGTCCAGCAGTCGCAGACGGCAATCGTCGACTCCAACCGCCCGCCCGACGAGGCGAACGCCCGCATGGCGCAGCGTCCCGAGGTCCAACGTGCGGCGGTCCGGATGACCGACCAGCTGGAACGAGGGTTGGCGGCGTGCCCGCTCCAGGTCGGCAATGGTGTCGAACGTCTCGTCGAGCAGGCCGCTCCTGTCGAGCCACCACCAGATGTCACGGCCCCGGTAAAGGCGGGGCAGTCTTGTGTGCCGACCAACCGACAGGGTTACCTGGCGCCCGGAACGCTGGATTTCATCAGCGAGTTGCACGCCGGTAGCCGAACCCCCAACGACCAGCACACCTCCCTGCGACAGCGCCAGGGGAGTCCGGTATGTGGCCGGCGTGATCTGCTGGAGGGACGGCGACAAGTGTTGCGCCATTGCCGGTCGGGCCGGGATATCGCAGTAGCCGGTCGCGATGACGACGGCCCGTGCCAGCCAGGCGCCTCGGCTCGTCTCGACCAGATAGCCCGCCGGCGTCCGCCCGACCGACAGGACGGTCGTGGCGAGCTGGACCGGGATGCACGCGGCCTGTGCGTAGGCCTCAAGATGCTGGGCGAAGGCCAGGGCCGGCATGAAACCGTCCGGATCGTCGCCTCGGTAGACCCAGCCCGGCAGTCGGCTCATCCAGTTCGGGGTAAGCAGCCGTAGCGAATCCCATCGCTCGCCGTACCAACGTTCGGCCGTGCGTCCCCGCTCCAGCACGATATGCTCGATGCCATGGGACGTGAGACAATAGCTCATGGCGAGGCCAGCCTGGCCCGCGCCGATGACGACGGCGGCAATACGCTGCATCAGTTCCTCCTGTCGGCGCGGCAGGCGATTTTCCGGGCGAAGCTTTCGTGCCCGGAAAATCACCGTCACGATTTCAGACTTCAGCCATCCAAGGTGATGGCGACCGGCACACCGTTGGTCAGGATGTCGAAAACGGCCGAGCGGGCCTGCGCCTGCCTGACGATCTCCGCCACCTTCTCTGCCGGTGCTTGGGCCGACACACTGAAGCTCGCTCGAATGGCCTGGAAGCCGTTGCGGACTTGTTTTGAGAGGCCAAGTATGCCTTGCAGGTCGATATCACCGGTGACGGTGCAGGTGACTTCTTGCAGGGCTATGCCACGCGCCGCGGCGATGTTGGCGATGCCTGCCGTCAGGCAGGACGCCAGGGCGTGAAGCACCCATTCGACCGGAGCTGGGGCGACGTCGTCACCGCACAGCACGGCTGGATGATCAGCATCGGCCCGAAATACATAGCGGTGCTGCTGTGGACCGCCGGCGCCGGAGAATCCGTGCACGACTGACTGGCTGTGCGTTCCCTGCACCCAACGATTGCTTGCGGTGAACTGGAATTTTGCCAAATCCGGTTGCGCACCCACAGCGCCGATTGTGGCGAAAAGCATAGGAGTGTTGACCCCGTTCAGAGGTGCCGGCGCAGCCTTCTGCGGCGTTGCGACGATGTTCGTGTCCATGGCTTTGTCCTTTCCGTCCGGTTGTCGCGCGCAGCTTGACTGCTGCCTTTCGCGTGGCACGGCTTATGGAGCCAGCCGCTGTCGCGGCGAATGACCGCCCGTCTTGATCGCCTGACTGATCGTCCAAACCTGCGAGATGGTGAGGGGGCAAGCCTTCGAGGCACTGCGCGCAGTTCGCCCGTCCCCTGCCCCGCGGTTGATTGGGACAACTCGTAAGCAGGCGATTTCCGCGAGAGAGGTGGACCATGGACAGGAGCACGAATGGCAAAGCACGAATGGCAAAGCACGGGCGGGCGACGCGGAGCCGCCAGGTTCGCCGACCTCACCCACAAATCGCCGAATCTCTGCGACCGGAGCCGATGTCCGTCAGGAGGCCGTCATTCCTTGACTGCAGCAATCCGCGGTGCTCGCCGAGGATTGCCGAATGCGGATGCGCAACCGGGCATTGTTTCACGCACGATTCCGCTGCCACACCGCCGCGCGTCCGTAACGGAGGGACGACATTCGGCGGCAGCGGGGTCATGCGTGCTTCCAGTTCCACACCCAGGCACAGTGCCAGCAGTAGGACGCAAACAGCGACGATCAAAGTCATGACGGAGCCCCGCGGCCCAAGAGATAAGACCTAGCCCCAGCCTTGACCCGCGGGGGCGAAAGCACTTTTGCTGTCGGGCAAGCGATTGGCGTGGTCGCCCAGCTCGGGCGAGGGGAGCAGGCTGCTTTCCGAGCGTGAATGCCACGAGTTCCGCCCAGCGACCGGCATGCTCCAAAGGCGTACGATCGAACAATTTGCATGCATCTCATGAAACGACGGAAGCGTAACCATCACGACCACCGCAGCGAGCACGGCGGCTGCAGCGGTGATGAAGGTCCAGCCATTGACAGGCGTCTTCACACATTTACTCATGGCCACTACTTTCCTGAGGCGACACCTTGACGTCCTTGGTGCACATTTCGGCCAGGACGTGATGCCGGCGCGGCGGCGATTGGCGCCGATCCCCGTGGGATGATAATGAAGCGAGCCGGTCCGAGGGCGAATGACTGCTTCACCGGATCAACTGACTGTTCGTCCAAATCAGCGGCAGTAGCGATGAGTGATCCGCTTTCCGAGGTACTTCGTTCGGTTCGCCTGACAGGCGGCGTTTTCCTTGACGCCCGTTTTACCGCGCCATGGTGTGTGCTCACGAAGCTCACCGCCGATGACTGCAGCTTCGCTTTAACGGCGGCTAATCAGTTGATCGCCTACCACTTCGTCATTGACGGAAGATTCATTCTAACCATTGAGGGTGAGCCCCCAATCGAAGTGAATGCCGGCGAGGTCGTGCTGCTACCACGCAACGACGCTCACATTCTGGCCACCGCCCCCGGCCTCGCACCAGTCAAAGCACGTGACCTGATCAAGCCGTCCGCGGATGGCGGACTAGCTCAAATTTCCCACGGTGGGGGCGGCGAGGCCGTGCATCTCGTTTGCGGCTTTCTTGCAAGCGAGGATCTGTACAATCCCCTGATCGCTACGCTGCCAAGGGTTCTCAAGCTTGACGTCCGTCAGGGCACTTCACGCGATTGGGTGGAAGCCTCGGTGCGGTTCGCCGCCAGCGAACTGACCAAAGGGCGATTTGCCTCGTCAAACGTCATGTCGCGGCTCTCTGAGCTGCTTTTTGTCGAGGCGGTGCGCGACTATTCATCGAGGCTCAGCGATCGGGAAGTCGGATGGTTGAAGGGCCTTGCTGACCCGCATGTAGGGCGGGCGTTGGCCCTTATTCATCATAATATCAGCGTACCTTGGTCCGCCGAGGCCCTTGCAAAGGAAGTCGCACTGTCACGCAGTGCGTTCGTGGATCGCTTTACAACGCTCGTTGGAGTGCCGCCCATCCGATATCTTACGGTCTGGCGGCTACAAACCGCCAGGCTGAACCTACGGGAGAGACGGGCGACGATAGCCCAGCTGGCGCATTCAGTTGGGTACGAATTTGAAGAGGCGTTTAGCCGGGCATTCAAGCGTGAGTTCGGAATGCCGCCAGCAAGCTGGAGAGATCAGCAGTTGCTGGCTTGATACTCCCGATGTTGCCCGCCAGCTCAATCCGCCTGATCGCTGGTCTGGTCAAGAACTCAGCGGCAGACCTGAGGTTGAGTGAAGTGGTCCCCATCGTAGCCGCCGATATCCTGCCGCCGGACCCAGCGCGCCCTGCCGCGCACGGTTTTGTCGCGGTGCCAGCCGCGCCGGCCACCGTCGGCGCCTACCTCGCCAGCCTCGCCGGCAGCCATGCGCCTAGCACGCGATGGGACAGAGTGATCGGCCCGGAGCCGGAAAGAGCACTGACAGAATCAGCTCGAGATCAGAATTCGCGTCCGTAGCCGAGGGACTGGGCAGCACCCAGTCCTTGAACGGCGCTCCATTCCTCAGTGCACCCGGTTTGCGGGCCAGAACCGGCACGTAGTGCCAGGGATCGAACACCGTCTGATCGCGCCCAAAGCAGCGGCGGTGGTCGCCAACGACACGCCCGTCCTGACGCAACTCGATCCGATCGGCATAATTCGGAACCGGACAGCAGTGATATCGCCGCCGGGATTCGACGCGAGGATGACGGCCAAACGCGATTAGACAAGCTCGTGGCCCTGGTCGAACCGCATTCCAGTGATCCGACGCAGGACGTCTCGATCTTCGCCGAACTGCTGGGCATCGACGGCGGCGACCGTTACCCGCCGCTGCAGCTCTCAGCACGGGTTCGGATGCAGCGGACGCTGTCAGCCATAAACGCACAGCTTGTCAGCTGGTGTTCGCGCCAGCCGGTGCTGACCGTGTTCGAGGACGCCCATTGGATCGACCCAAGCTCGCACGAGGTCCTGCAACACACTATCGAGCGAGTGCCGACGTTGCCGGTCCTGCTGATCGTTACGGGACGACCGGAATTCCAGCCCCCCTGGGTGGGGTTGCCACAGGTAAGCATGGTGCCGCTGAACCGGCTGGGTCGGCGCGAACGCACATTGATGATCGAGCAGCTCACTCAAGGCAAACGGCTGCCCGAGGATGTGATCCAGCAGATAGTCGAGCGCGCCGATGGCGTTCCTCTATTTGTCGAGGAACTGACGCAGACTGTCGTGGAAAGCGGACTCCTGCGCGAAGGCGCGGACCGCTATGTGCTCTACGGTCCATTGCCCCACCTCGCCATTCCGACGACGTTGCAGGACTCGCTTCTCGCCCGCCTGGACCGGTTGGGATCCGCGCGCGAGATCGCTCAGGAAGCCGCAGCCATCGGCAGGGATGTCGACTTCGAGTTGCTGGCTGCGATAAGCGGGCACGCTGAGGCTGAGCTCGTCGAGGGACTCAGTCGGCTCGTCGCATCTGGTTTGATGCTGCAAAGAGGCATCTTACCTGCGGCCTCGTTCAGCTTCAAACATGCGTTGATGCAAGATGCCGCTTACAGTACTCTTATGCGCGCTCGGCGTCAGGTCCTCCACGCGCGTATCGCCGACGCTTATGAGAACCGCTTCAGCGACGTCGTCGCCACCCGACCTGAGCTGCTAGCGCACCACTTGGCGCAAGCGGGCTCGGCGGAACGCTCGATCGTCTTCTGGCTGAAGGCTGCCCGGGTCGCGATCGCCCGGGGCGGCACCGCCGAGGCCACCGCTCAGCTTCATCGAGGTCTCGCGCTACTTGGCGACGTTCCTGACTATGACAGCCGCCGCCGGCAGGAACTCGAATTGCAAATTGCACTTGGAAATGCGCTGGCCGCCGCCACTGGGTACTCCGGCGCGGAGACGGATTCCGCGTTTCGCAGGGCGCGCGACCTCTGCCTCGAGATCGGGGACAACACGCAGCTTCTCCGAGTGACCTGGGGGCAGTTCACCAGCCACTTCGCGGGCGGACGGCAGCAGCTTGCGGTCGATATCGCAAATGAACTCCTGTCCCTGTCGGATAAGCTTGACGATGCCAGCGGCCGCCAGATCGGCCATGCGGCCAAGGGCTCATCTCTGCTCCATCTCGCATCATTTTCCGAGGCGCGAACAGAGTTCGATCGTACGCTGCCGGCCGATCCAGCGATCGAGCGCGAGTGGGCCTACCTGTATGGCCAGTCTGCCCGGGTGACTGCATTGTCATACCAAAGTCTTGACGTGCTGCTGATGGGCTTGCCTGATACCGCCCGTCAGCTGTCGAAGAAAGCGGTCGAGGAGGCACGTGTTCTGGGGCATCCGACGTCGCTTTGCTTCTCGAATAGCATCGTCAGCCGGACGTTTTACTTGTTGCGAGACAGCGAGGCGCTGGCTCACCACTCGGCGACGGTCGTGCGTCTTGCCGATGAACACGGGCTGGGGCTGTGGCAGGGCCTCGGCCGTATCTACGCCGGTTGGAGCCGTGCGGAGATTGATGCCGGCGCGGGCGCCGAAATGATGCGTGACGGAATTGCCCGTTACCGCGCGGCCGGTTCGGCGCTCTGCATGCCGCTTTATCTTGCCAGCCTTGCCGGCATCGAGGCGGCTGCGGGCAACCATTTGACGGCGCGCGAAACGCTCGACGAAGCGATGGTCGTCAACGAGAGCGGAGACGAGCCTTGGCTGTCCGCCGAGATCCACCGCTTGGTCGGCGAGGCGCTGCTTGCTTGTGACGGCGGCAAGGCCCGCGCCGAACAGGAGTTTCAAACAGCCCTGACTTCTCGCTCGGCGGCAGGGCGCAAAGCTGTGGGAATTCCGGGCGGCCACGAGCCTCGCCCGTCTGGATCCCACCCGTGAGAGGACAGGCGATCTCGCTACGATCTATTGCTCCTACAATGAAGGACGAACGGATCCCGATCTCCAGGATGCGAAGGCGTTGTTGGCGGGTCTACCGAATTTCGAGTTGATCTGAGCCTTGGCCAGCACTGCCGGGCGTGGCGGATGAGGTAAATCGGGACCACCCGCGCTCGCGCGGCGGAGCTGTTGACCGGACGCGCACCCATTCGCTGTTGAGCGAGAGGGCAATATTGATCGCCGCGCGCACTCCTCCCGCGCCAGCGTCACGAGGCGCGGCAAAGCCTAACCTCTGTGAGGTGACGGTGAGGCTGACAAACCCTGGCCGGGAATTCTTGCACAAGTAACGCGCGCGCGCGCGAATACAGAGTTCGCTGAACCGAATTCTCCTGGAAGAATCCGGTCGAAGCGCCGATCTGCGTGCCGGCTTGAGCGCCTGGCGCGCTACCCGAATTAGCGGAAGGGGGCCATCCGCGGCTGCAGCCTAGGCGGACCCGAGCGCGCTTCACTATCACCCCACGCGCCCAGGCCCTAGCGGGATACGGCAGCCGAAAACCCAGCGAATCGGCCCCGGTCGCGCTGGCCAGCAGCCTAGCCAGGGCAGTCGATTTGGGAATAACCATCCACCTTCGAGTGGAGGGCGCGCAGATTCCAATTCATCGCGGCCACCTGTTACGATTTGATCGCGGCCAGGCTGCCGATTTGATCGCGGCCACCATTCCAATCTGATCCCGGCCACCCGTGTCGGACTTGGTGATCCTTGATCAGGAACCGAACACCGATTTTGGAGTTCCACCGGGGCAATAGAAGCACGGGAGCCCAAAATGATCCGCCTTACTGGTGCCATTGCCATACTGGCCATGGTTGCATTGCCCGCTCTGGCGCAGACCCAGACATCCCCCAGCAGCCAGAACTCGGGCGCTGGCATCGCGGGACAGCCCGGCGGGAAGAACGGGCCCGCGCCGAATTCGACCGCAAGCAATGATCAGAGAAACCCCACGACCCAGCTGCAGGACACGAGCAAAATCCAGGGTAAGCCCGGTAGCAAGAGCGGCCCAGCCGTTAACCCGCCCTCCAAGCAGTGATGGCCCGGGTTACTACGGTCGCGTGATCATTGGCGGGGGTGGCTTCTGGGGGAACGGCTACGATGGGGTCACCGCACGATTTGTACAAAACGGATGGGGTGGACGGCGCCCGCTGACCCGACTGGGGGAAACCGCGAAACTGGCGACGGTCAAACGTGAACACGGAGCCATCCCATGCAACCAACGACGATCGGTCTCGACCTCGCCAAGCACGTCTTCCAGGTTCACGCAGTTTCCGCTGATGGAAAGGTGCTTGTCCGGCGCAAGCTTCGCCGCTCCGAGGTCCGGGACTTCTTCGCCAAGCAGCCGCCCTACCTCGTTGGGATGGAAGCCTGCGCCAGCGCCCATTACTGGGTCCGGGAACTGCAGCGGCTGGGCCACAGGGTCCGCCTGATGCCGGCAACGTACGTGAAGGCTTACGCCAAGCGCGGCATGCTGACCGGACTCGCGATCTGGGACGAGTTATCATGACCGCCGGCAGCGGACGCCGCTTTCAGTCCAGTAACGGGTGGGTGATCTTCTAATTTGAGGCGGCTTCTCGCACGAGAGGTCTCTGCGTGGCCCCTACTAGGAAGCCATGTGAGGCCGGTTGGGCGCGGAGCTGCAGGGGGAGATTTGTCAACGAGCTGCCCGACCTCTAGGATCTCAGCCTCCAGCAGAAAACCGCTGAGACCAATGCGTGGTCGCCTTGTTCGGGAGGCCGACAGAACTGTCGAGTAACAGTCGGCTGCCTTCGATCGAGCAAGCCTGATTGTAATAGAATGTTGGGGCGTGCAACGAGGCGTGGCCGAGGAGATCGCGCGCCACGCCGATCTGTCCTGGCTGGGCAATGGCGATCCTGGTTGCTCCACAGTCACGGAACAAATGCGGGTTTACCACGTGCCCGACGTTGCGCGTGGCTCGCCTTCAGCTTGCCGTCGGAGTTCTGCGCGACGAAGAACGTTGCCGTTGACCGGTGGCGGATCACGTAACGGTAGAATCGTTCAATCAATTGAAAAACGTCGGTTATAAGATCTACGAGGCCGCCAGAAAGATCCGCAAACAAGGCAGTCGTCGCGGCCGCCGCAGAGTGACCACGATCAACATGCATCCAACACCGCCGCTGCTGACGTCGCAAACACACCGCGACATTCCACCGCTCTGCGCATAGATCTGCGGCGCAGCATTATCGTTGGGTGCGCGACGTCCATTACATCTCGCCCGACGAATAGATGGAGAATTCCGATGAAGACCATGATCCTTGCCGCCGTTGCCGCCTTCCTGGGCATCGGCGCTGCCTACGCTCAGGGTGTACCGGCGGGCTACCAGGGGCCTCACTATGGCGCGCAAGCTTCGACCAAAGGCTAATCCGACTTAGGCCGCACGATAGAGGCCAGGCACCATTCCCCGCGTTTTTTGCTGCCGTTGATGTTCTCGAGTACGTCGGCTACTGTCCGGGACCATGCCGATGCACCGCGTTCGCCCCGCCCCGCCGGATGAGATCGCCGACCTTCTGTCGTCTCTCCGCTACCATGCCTCAAGCGAGGGAACCACGACCACGACATGACGGCGCGGATCCGAACGGCTGTCGTCCTCACGGACATTAGCCCAACGACGTAGAGATGGCGTAGAGTGAAAGCGTCAGTCAGGTCCCCGGACGCTCCCGCTTCGCCTGTGCCTCGGTTGTCAGTGTCGCGGTCGGCTGCGCGTCCAACCGTCGAAGATCGATCGCTTCGCCGGTATCCTCGCAATAGCCATAGGTCCCGTTGTCGAGCCGGACCAGCGCTTGTTCGATCTGGTTCAGCAGAGCCTGAGTGCGCTCGCGGTTAACAATGCTGAATTCTCGGTCCACTGCAGCGCTCGCCTGATCGGCCTGATCGCCCTCGCGGGCGCTGTCATCCGCACCAACCGCCGTAGCCCCGTCCAGTTCACGCTGGGCGCCCTCTCGCAATTGTAGCAATTTGCTGCGGAAGTATTCCACCTGCGCGGGGTTCATGAATACTTCGGTATTCGATGGCCTGTAGCCGTCGGGCATTTTTGTCGGCATGCCTTGTAGCGTAGCAGTTGGTCGCGCCATTGAGAAGTGTTAGCCCGGTGTGTTAGCCCAACATAAGAATGTCCCCTCCGGGCAAGATTAGAATGTCCCCTTTTGAGCCTGGCTCGAAGCGGGGGACGGATGGTTGGCGGGGTTGTGTCGATGAGCGGCAAGGAGCGGGAGCGTGCCTTCCTGGTACGCCAGGCGGTAGCGGGCGGTTTAAGCCAGCGGGAAGCGTCTGAGCGTGCTGGGATCGGCGTGCGCCAGTTCAAGCGACTGGTTCGGGCGTGGCGTGCGGAGGGCGATGCGGGGCTGGTATCGCGTCAGCGCGGTCGGCCGTCGCGGCGGCGGATGAGCGAGGAACGGCGGATGCTGATCGTCGGGCTGTTGGGAGACAAATACGCCGATTTTGGCGCGACGCTGGCGGCGGAGAAGTTGCTGGAGTTGGATCAGATCAAAGTCTCGACCGAGACGGTGCGCCGGATACAGATTGATCTTGGGCTGTGGCGTCCGAAGAAGCGGCGGCCCAAACGTGTGTTTCAGTTGCGCCAGCGCCGTCCGCGGTTCGGCGAGTTGATCCAGATCGACGGCAGTCCGCATGACTGGTTCGAGGGCCGCGGCCCGCGCTGCACGCTGATTGTATTCATCGATGATGCGACCAGCCGCTTGACTGCGTTGCACTTTGCACTGGTGGAGTCTGGCAAGGCCTATCTGGCGGCGCTGCGTGAGCAAATTCTGACACATGGGCGTCCGCTGGCATTCTACTCGGACCGGCATGGCATTTTCCGGGTGAATGCAAAGGACGCGCAGAGTGGTGACGGCAAAACCGAATTTGGCCGGGTGGTGGACCGTCTGGGCATCACGCTGATCCACGCGCTGACACCCCAGGCGAAGGGACGGGTGGAGCGTGCCAATCAGACCTTGCAGGACCGGCTGATCAAAGAGATGCGGTTAAGTAACATAAATTCTATAGAGCAAGCGCAGGCTTTCCTGCCCAGGTTCATGGTCAGCTACAATGCGAAATTCGCCGTCCCGCCACACGACCAGACACCGGCGCACCGTCCGTGGACAAAGCCAGCGGACGATCTGGACCTGGCTCTCGCAAGCCAGGACGAGCGGGTGCTGTCGAAATCGCTGACCTTCAGCTACGGCGGCACGAAGTATTGCGTGAAGACGCAGGGTCCTGGAACGTCGATGCGCGGTGGCAAAGTGATGGTGCATCAGTTCGCCGACGGGCGCCTGCGCTTCTCTTATAAGGAGCGGGCGCTGACCTGCACGGCGTACGGGACCTACGCGATTCCCGACCCGGCGGAAGACGAGAAGACCCTCGACGTGCGGGTCGAGGCATCATCGCCGCGCAGCGGACGGTACCGAGGTACAGCGGCACTGACCGCACTTTTAACCGGCTGTCTCTCCCGTCCTGATCGAGGCTGACGTTTCGGCGTCGCGCCCTCAAGGACGCTGCGCGCCGCAAGAGCAGTCGCCGAGCGGCCACCGTGACCGCGCCACGCCAAAACGTCCGAACGAATTTCAGGCTGGGACGAGGAAACGGCGACTCTTGCCGAACCAGGAAACGATTGGTTCGGCGAAAACTGCCACCAAGTGGCCCCAGCGTAAGTGGGTGCAGTTGGAGACCCCCACCGCCCCGCCCCACGTAATCCTTTTCCCTGACACTTGAAACGAGGGGACATTTCTATGTTGGGAAGCCAGGGGACATTCTTATGTTGCGTTGACAAGTGTTAGCCCGGTGCCATTGTCTCGCTTACCACTCGATCTGCACCGCAAGCGATAGACCGCCAGCACTCGATGGCTGGGAAGTCCCCCTCCGGCAGCGACGTGGCCAAGACCAAGTTTCCGCCGCGATCAGGCTGCGCGTCACCGGAGCAGCGGCTGGAGACGGCGCTGGTCGAGTAAGATCCGACGCAGAACGTCGTCACCGATCACTTCAAGATGCACCAGGTGGTGGAGGACGAGGGAGCGTGCGTGAAGGGACGGCGGGGCCTCTCAAGTCGCTGCGCCGCTGGCGCCTGACCAACAAGCTGGTATCGGTCCCCCACCTGGGCCGAAGCCACACTCGTCTGCCGCCCATATGGCGCGGGGCGGGGCACTGTGGTCCAGTCTCCTGTCGAGGAGACGTCGATGAAAAACCGCCTAAAGGTGCCTTCCGGCGCAAATTCGCCGGCGCGCGCCACGACCGCTTCGCCCGCGCGGGAACGACCCATGCAACGACTGCTGCTGGCCGGATGTCCCGATTTCGCATTGTCGCGGTAACCGGACCTGGCAGTCGGCCGGGCGGCGGGCAAGACTGATGGCATGAAGCCGCCACCCGACCGCCACTATCGTCATCGGTTCCCAGCCGAGATCATCAGCCATGCTGTCTGGCTGTCCCACGTGTTCAGCCTCGGCCTGCGCCGATGTGGAGCTGATCTTGGCCGAGCGCGGCATCGTCGTCTCCTCGGCCCTTGCGTCTGAGCGGAACGGTGTACTGTCATAAGGCTATGCGAAAGTCCTATTCGGAAGTAGCGTTTCGAAGTGGGCGAAGGGCGCCTTCAGCGACGGCCTGCGGTAGGTCGAAGGCGTATCGGCCGAGGAAGTTGATGTGCTTGAAGAGGAGCGGCGAAACCCTGGCGATGTCGGGCCGGCTGATGTCCCATCCTTCCAGAGTGAGCTGGTCTATCGCGGCCTGGATGTAGGTCGAGTTCCACAGGGCGATGGCGTTCAGCGTCAGGCCGAGCGCGCCGAGTTGCTCTTCCTGTTCCTGACGGTAGGCCTTCCTGATTTCGCCGCGGTCACCGTGGCAGACGCGGCGCGCCAGCCGGTGCCGGAACTCCTGGCGGTTAAGTTGGGTGAGGATGCGGCGGCGCTTCTCTTTGCTGTCGAGGTAACCGAGCATGTGCAGCGTTTTGATGATGCGGCCGAGTTCGGCGAGTGCGCGGGCCAGCGTCGTCGGGCGATCCTTCACCTGAAGGACGCGCATGATGGCGCCGGCGTGAATCCGGCCGAGCTTGAGAGATCCTGCCATACGAAGCAGATCTTCCCAGTTCCGTTTAACGAGTTCGGTGTCGATGCGATTGCGCGCGAGACCATCAAACGCGCCGTAATCAGCGGTCCGGTCGATGCGCCAAAAGCGAGCATCTCCGATGTCGGCAAGCCGCGGACTGAACTGGTAACCCAGCAGCCAGAACAGCCCGAACACCGTGTCCGCATAGGCTGCGGTATCGGTCATGATTTCAGTCGGCTCGAGATCGGTCTCCTGTTCGAGCAGCAGCCCCAGGATGAGAAGGCTGTCGCGCAAAGTGCCGGGCACGACGACGGCGTTGAGGCCGGTGAACTGATCGGAGACGAGGTTGTAGTACGTAATGCCTCGACCTGCGCCGAAGTATTTGGGGTTGGGCCCTGCATGGATGGCGTTGCTGGGCGCCACGAAACGGATGCCGTCGGCAGAGGCCACCTCGCCAGCTCCCCAGATATGGGCGATGGGCAGGGCGTTCTGCGCCGCCACGATCCTGGCATTGGCAGCAGCAATCGTTTCCGGCCGGATGAAATTCTGGCTGACCCAGGACAGTCTGGAGCGACTGAGCGCTTGTTGATCGGTGCGGACCAGTGGCTCAAATCCGATGTTGCAGGCCTGTGCGATCAGCGCGCCACACAAGCTGACGGGGAAATCCTCGACCCGCGCATGGCGTTCGCTGACATGGGTGAAGGCATCGGCAAAATCAGATCGTGTGGCGACCTCCAGCATGACATCCGGCAGGTCGATCTTTGGCATGCGGGCCGAGATGGCCGATTGCAAAGCGATGAGACTGGGCGGTCGTTCGAACTTATCGAGCGGGCTGAGCACCAGTTCGTCCCGGCCGTTGCGTCGTTCGATCCGGGCCGCCGGGTTGTTCGGCAGGTTGGCAGCGACTTGCTTCCAGGCGCGGTCGAGCCTGGCGGTGAGGTCGCCCATCTCGATCTCGGCATCCGGCGAGCGGTCCAGCGAGCGACACACGGTCAGGCGTGCTGTGTTCCAAGCCTCTCCGCTCAGCAGACCTTGCCTGGGGTCGGCGTAACGCACACCAGCTGGAACGAACACGTCGCGTCGCTTCAGTCCGGCCCGGAAACTTTCGAGGGTGGCGAAAACATAGGCCCGGTTGTCGGCAACATGGCCGGCGTCATCCAGGGCGTGGCGCTTCCATGCCGGACCAAGGAATTCAGTCGGTGCGCCGGTCATGCGGGCCTTGGTCCAATCCTGCACGCCACGCAGGTACTTCAACGCCGCGATGATCGGCTGACCCGTGGACGTGGCACCGAATGTGGTTCGCTGCAGCAGGGCGGGGAACAGCGTGCGCACGCGCCGCCAATGCGGTCGCAGTTCCTGATAACGCCGATCATCGGGCGCGGTGACCAGGCTGTCGACGCTGGCGACGGCGGCTTCGATGTCGGCCCGGGCGATCTGCTCGAACAGGGCCTGCTTCCATCCGGCAATCGGCATCTCGTCGTCTTCGTCGGCCACGACATGCCGGCCCACGTCGCGCAACATAATGGCTGCGGCGTCGAGATCGCGCAGCGAGCGCAGCCTGGATTTACGGTGCGCTTCCTCGGCCTGGGTGAAGATGTCGGTTGCGAGGGCATCAAAGAGTTGGAATGCGGGTGCGCCGGTCTGTCGGTGGGCATCGAGCAGGGCCGCGAACTTCACGAGGCACTGCAAACCTGGCAAGCCGAGTATTGGATCCGCGTGAGATCAATCGGCACTTTGGCCGTCATTTCCAACCAACCAGCTTCTGGCGGCGCTGGCTGCGTAAGACCGTGATGTTCTTGTCGCGGGACCAAAGCGACGGCGCCTTCGCACTGTACGGTCGGACCTGGGCTGAGAGCGAAAGTGCCACCCGGTACGGAACAACGAGCCGCCGCCGGGTCCATCACCGCCCGATCGGCCACCACCAATTGGTCCCTCGGGAAACGTTCGGCGGGAGCCAGAGAAGGTCGCCACCTGACCGCATTGACTGGCACCCGGTAGCGCCAGACCGGTCAATCGGGCGGCCAGCATCGCATGTTTCTGACACACCCCGGCATCAGGAGCGACTTGAAGCGGGCCGGGTCGTCCGGAGCGGTTGATTGTTTTTCCCGGTTAAAGAGGCATCTGATCCCAGCCAACTACCGTGCGGCAGACGGTTCCTGCTCGGCCGGCATTCCCCCGAAATGGCGGTAGAGCGCCATTGCCCGATTTATCGAGGAAGCCGCATGGCCGCCCGTAAGCAGGCCGGTGGTGACACCCCATAGTCCAAAATAGCCCCAGTCGTCCGGCCCCAGTCGGTCGAGGAAATAGGTAGTTTGCAAGTCACCCGGGGCAAAAAGGGTTGCCAGAAAGACGCGCACGGGGCTGACGTTGACGACGTTCACCACGATGCGGTCCGGCGTGCGTTCGATCACTCGCATCCTGTAAATGACAGTTCCGGAGGAGCGGCCATCGCGCTCTGCGGAGTAGAGTGCGACGCCTGGTCGCAACTCTTCAAGGCGAAAATCGCCCCGCCGAATGGTGCCGGCCGCATCGGTCACTGCGAAGGCGTCGTGGATAAGAATTTGCCAGGCCTGATCCGTCACCGACCAGTAGCGCACGCCCTTGATCCGGGAAACAGCGCCGAAGCGCGCCAGCACCGCATCTGCCCCGCGAGGCTCATGCAGGCGCCCGGCAATGGCAACGAGCAAAGTCGGGGCTGGTCCATCCCAGCCGAGACAGATCGGTGGGATCCATCCCGTCACGGTCTGGCTTTGCACTTGGGGCGCCCCTATAGCGCCCGGGTAAGCTGGCACCGGCGAGCCGCCGCACGGCGGACGCAGCCAGTCTGCGGCGTTGGCGGTGCGCATGATCAGCACCGATAGCAGGACCACGATGTGGGTGCGGAGGAGCCATCTTATGCT
This sequence comes from uncultured Pseudomonadota bacterium, assembly GCA_963832865.1. Classification (GTDB taxonomy): domain Bacteria; phylum Pseudomonadota; class Alphaproteobacteria; order Acetobacterales; family Acetobacteraceae; genus Rhodopila. The sequence goes on along the minus strand of CAWHWH010000012.1, from coordinate 38,436 downwards.
CATTTTGGGCGGCCTCCTGTGCGATGGCGCCAGCGATGCCAGACGAACCAGCCGATGCCGATCAGCAGAGCGGCTAAAATCAATCCATCCAGTTGATGCATCACCGAACGAAGCCGCGGGTCGCTATCCCAGCGTTGGCCCAATTTCAATCCCACATAGGCAAGGCCGAAGCACCACGGCCAGGAGCCGACGAAGGTGTAGACGTGGAAGCGAAGCCGCGGCATTCGGGCGATACCTGCTGGCAGGGCGATAAATGTGCGAACTAGGGGTAGCAGCCGGCAGATCAGCACGGTGACGCCGCCGAAGCGGGTAAAATAATGCTGCATCCGAGCGAGCTCGTCACGATCGAGTAGCACCCACGCCCCCCAACGCTCGACCGCATGTCGGCCACCCCGCGCGCCGATCTCGTAGGCGATTGCAGAGCCCAGGTTACAGCCAATGGCCCCAGTGGTCGCGACCATAGGTAGGTTGAACCGGCCCGTGGATGCCAGATATCCGGCGAATGGCATGATGATCTCGGATGGCAGCGGGATACACGCGGACTCGATGGCCATTAGTCCGGCGATGCCGAGGTAACCGCCACCACTGATCGTCGCGATGATGAAGCTGGCGATAGAATCTAGGATGGTCTGAATGGCACTGCCTTCCGCGCGGTCCGCTGCTCCTGATCCGTTACGCCGGGGCTAGCGAATGAGTTCGCGGCGCGCGAGAAAATGGGCGCCTTCCAGCAAAGCATCTGACTGATTTTACCTGCATCCGGCGCGTAAGTGCGCAACGGATCAGAGTGCCCTCTCATTCTTTTGGCTTCTCCAGGGTTTCTGTCCGCAAGCGCTTGATGAGCCGCTTCGGCGAGGCGGCTTCTTTGGGCTTTGCGCGCCTCTCGAAATCAAGGTTCAGTTGCTCGACGGCCGGTGCAGCCCTTGACGTTTTTGTCACCACCTTCATGGGCGGTCTGCTGGGAGCCTTCTTCCTTGGCACCGACTATCCCCTCACACCGTGGCTGCGTTGGTTTTGTATCAGCCTACCTGTAGCGACGCGCAATGATGAACGGCCCGACGCGCAATCAAGTCCCATTTCTGGCGCACATTACTTGAGACTGTAGCAGGCCTCCGACGCACGTTATCTGAGACTCAACGCACGGTCGTTGAGACAGACGCGAGATCATGCAGTTCGACGCACGATCGTTGAGACGCTCATGTGGGCAAACCGGCGGCGCGCATTTCGTCCATGAGTTCCCGCGATCGTCCCGGGTCGAGATCGCCTCGGAGGAGCTGACGGATTTCGGACGGCTTCGCGTCGAACTGCTCGACAAGACTGCGAACATCGTAGCCGTTGCGCGTCAGTTGCGGCTCGAGGTCGTTCAATTGACGGGAGAGGGTCGCCTCGACGACGCTGGCATCGATCGGCTTCGCACCGATTTCGAACCCAGCCTCGAAAGCGCGCACGAGATGCTGGCCGATCTGCAACGGCGTCTTGAGCTTGGCCGCGAGTATCGTCGCCGCCTCGTCGGTGACAACGTCGGCGGGCACGACGTACTCATCGAGCGAAGCCTTGAGCACCCAGTCGATATAGTCGCGTTGCCGATCCCGCAGGCCGCCGAACTCGAAAACTGTTGTGCGGTCGCCGATTTCTTCCATCTTCGGTCGGCGCAGATCGTTCTTGAGCTTGGGGTGTCCGATCAGCACGATCGACAACTGCCCACCACCTTCGGTGACGAGTTCGATAAGACGCTTCAGCGCGACGAGCGTCTTCGGGTGGAGTTCGTGGGCGTCATCGATGAACAGCGCCACGGGCTTCTTGGCCCGCCGGAACAGCTCCTGAAGATCGCGTTCGCGCCGCTCGGACTGACTCGAGATGGTCACTACGGCCTTCTCGGGGCTCAGGTCGTAGAACAGGGCCGCAATCAGCAGCGGCACCGTGATCTTCGCTTTGTCGACCGACAGCGAGCGCGACACGATCACTCGGCCTTCGCGTTCAAGATCGATCCGCAGCCGTCGCGACAGGATTGTCTTGCCTGAGCCGATGACAGCGGTCAGCGCGATCAGGCGTCCGCCCACGATCGCGGCACGGATGTCGCGTGACACCTGGGTATGGTGGTCGGTTTCGAAGAAACCCGCATCGATCGGCGGGCGCGTCAGGCCGTAGAACCGCATGACTTCGGTCAGCATCAGCCAACGCCTCCTCTACGCCCCTGCGGGAACCGTTCGCGCACCGCCGCGAGTATCTCGGGGCGCACCAGGGTCCGGGCGAGCAGCGCATCGATGAAGGCCCTGTCTTCATCCGACAGCTTTGCGAGCGGCAGTCTGATCTCCTCGGCAATCGCACGACGGGCGGCGATCTGGCTCGCAAAGCTTAGTTCGTGGAATGGATCGGGGTCGTCGGAACGGGCGCATCGGCACCACAGCGGGAGCGGCGCCGATCATGACCACGCCGTCCTCGCCCGACAGCGCCGCACGTGGCAGCGCAAGCTTGCCGGCGAGTTCACTAACCTGATCGGCGCGCACCTCGCGCCGCGATTTCCGATGCTTGCGGTAGCGGTGAAGCGGGATCGGACCGCCGACTGGCAGGAATGGCCCGCAGCGCTCTTCGTCGTGCTCGACCCAAAGCTCCTGATCGAACAACCCCCACCAGACCACGACAGTCTCGCCGGCGAGTTCGGCATCAACCTCGTAGGTCACGCCCGCGACCGTCAGGCGGCAGTCGATGCCGACCAGGCGCCGCTCGGGCTCGCGCGCGAAGACGCAGAACCGTTCCCAGGCGCACATCTGGCGGACACCTTCGGCCGGCAAATGCGCCAGCCAGTCGTCGATGCGCGAATGCGGCTCGGATCTATGATCGCCACGGTTGTAGGTGGCGACGTAGCGTGCCAGCCAACGGTTCGCCTCCGCTTCGGTCTCGGGTTCGTGGAAATGGTAGAGCGTCTCGTGTGCGTCCTTGACCGTGCGGAATGGCCGCTCGACCTTGCCTTTGGCGCGCGCCGTCGTTCGCCTCCCATCCGATCCGGCGGGCATGTGGGTAATGACCTCAACACCGAGGCTCTCCATCACGCGCTTGAACACCGCCGACTTCGCGACCGGTCCGTTGTCCAGGTGGATCGTGTCCGGGATGCCCTGGAATGCGTCGCCCTCGCTTGGCTCAGCGGACGCCTTGAGCGCCATGGCGTTGAACAGAAAACGCAGCGCTGTCTCGGCGTCTTCGCCATAGACGCAGCGATACTCCTGGTAAGCGACGCCGGAACGATCATCGACGACGGAGAACAGCATCAAGGTCGGCGCGCCCTGCCGATCGGCGTCGATCCAGGGCGGCGCCTTCAACTGCTTCAGGTCCGACGGGCTCATGTCGAAGTGCCAAAGCGCGTTCGAACGCTCCGCCTGGTAGCGCACCGCCGGAGGCTGGCGAACCATCCGCTCATGGTCGTAACCAAGACGACGCAGATGCCGGTTGAGGGTGGATGCGGTCAGCGTGCCCGGGTCGAGCTTGCGAAATCCGTCAGGCGTATCGACGCCGTGCTCCACCAGCAACTGCAAGGTTCGCACCGTCGAGAGGTGACGGCCCTTCCGGTTGGTGGTCCTGACCTTCATCGCGGCGACGATCTCGCACCAACGCTCGATCTCAGGTGCAGGCATGGACCGGGGCTGGCCCCGATCGGTGCGGTGGGCGTCTTTCGGGCGCCGGTCGCCACGCAACAGGCGATACAGCGTGGCGCGGCTGACGGCGTAGAGCTGGGCTGTGGACGTCATCAGAACGGCGCGCTCGGGATGGCGCGCCGGCAGTGCCGTAAGACGGCGGCGGAGAGTAGCGAGCGCCTCGACCGGCACGGCGCTCGCCGCCGGCATCACACCCCAGCGGTTTCGAGCTGGACGCCAAGTGGTGGCCTGGGGTGGGCGGGTTCGTGCTTTCGCCGCCGCGCCAGGGCGGGGCATGCCGTCGAGCAGCGCCTGGCCCGCCGCCTTCGGCGTCCCGTCGCCGTTGACGTAGACGTAGAGGGTCGTGGTGGTCAGCCCGAGCCGCATGGCCACGTCGGATGCAACCGCCTTGCGATCCGCCATTGCTGCCATGGCCATCATGAGCGTGGAGCGGTCCATCTTGCGCGGTCGTCCGCCCATGCGTCCGCGTGCGCGCGCGGCAGCCAGACCCGCCATGGTGCGCTCTGCGATCAGTTCCCGCTCGAACTCGGCAAAGGCGGCGAAGATGCCGAACGCCAACCGCCCATTGGCAGTTGTTGTGTCGATCTGCGCGCCCGCCCCGGTCAGCACCTTCAACCCAACGCCGCGGGTGCGCAGGTCTTCGACCGTATTGACCAAATGGCGCAGGTCGCGACCAAGCCGATCAAGTTTCCACAGCACGAGTGTGTTGCCGGGCTGGATCGCCTTGAGACAGGCCGCAAGGCCCGGACGGTCGTCACGTCGGCCAGAGGCCAGATCCTCATAGATACGGGCGGGGTCAACGCCGGCGGCAAGCATCGCATCCCGCTGCGGCGCGAGCGTCTGGGTGCCGTCGGACTTCGAGACGCGGACATAGCCGATGAGCATCGCGGCACCGCCAGGAAAGATGAACCTCACCGTGCAAGCTTGCGATCATTTCCGCAATGGGTTTTCTGGCGATTTGCCATCAGTCTGAGCAGGCTTTTCGTGAGCGCAAGGAAACCGTCCGTTTTCCTGGCGAACCAGTCGTCGCGGCCTGGCTACCTCGCCGATCCGCTCAGTCTCAATGATCGTGCGTCGAGCTGCACGATCTCGCGTCCGTCTCAGGTCTGGCACCTCTGGGCCTTGAGAATGGTGAGAGGCACACTTTCTACGGAGCAATTCCCATCGCCCGAGGGAAGCGGCGGCGTAGACAGGTATTTGGAGCTATCGCACAGGTTGCTGATGCTATCGGACAAGCAAAGACGGACCGCACTCAAGAAGAACTAGCTGTGACAATGAATATTGGCCCACTTGTGCTGACGAATATTGGCCCACCCCCCGGTGTCTGATCTGCTGAGCCGGGCCGAGGCCCGGCTCAGCAGGTCGGCGTCGCTATGTCTGTCCTCCCTGTCATGGTTTCGCCGCCTTGCGCTGCGCCGTGGTGCGGCGGAACCGATAGGAGTCGGTGCCCGTGGTGATGATGTGCGCCTGGTCGGTCAGCCGATCGATCAGCGCCTTGCACAGCCGCGGATTGGGGATCACCTGCGACCACTCGGAGAACGGCAGGTTGGTGGTCACGATCACCGCCGCCTTCTCCGCCCGGTCGGCGATCACCTGGAACATCAGCTCGCACGCGGTCTCGGCGAGCGGCACGTAGCCCAGTTCGTCGATACAGATCAGGTCGAGCCGTTCCCATCGGCCGAGTGCGCGGCTGAGTTGATTGGCGTGCGCCGCCTCGGCCAGTTCGTTGATCAGCCCCGTCGCGGTGGTGAACCGCACCCGCCGCCGCTGGCGACAGGCCGCGACGCACAAGCCCGTCGCCAGATGGGTCTTTCCCGTGCCGGCCTCGCCGACCAGCAGGACCGGTTCGGCCTTGGTCACGTAATCGCCCTCGGCCAGCGTGCGCAGTTGCGCGGCCGAGACGCCGGAGCGGTCGAACTCGAACGCCTCCAGCGTCTTCATCCGCGGCAGCTTCGCCTCATGCAGCAGCCGGGTGATGGCCCGGCTCTCGCGCTCCTCCATCTCGGCCGCCAGCAACGCCTCGAGGTAGCCGACATGGGATTGCCCCTCGCGGGTGGCGGCCTCGGCCAGACGGGCGAACTGGCTGCCGATCGTCGGCATCCGCAGCGCCTTGCAGTGCTGGCGGATGGCCTGGTCCTGAAGCTCGCTCATCATGCGGTCCCCGCGCAGGGACCAGAGAGCAGCGTGTCGTAGTCGGCGAGATTGGGCAGCGGCCGGTCGTAGCGGGCCAGCGCGCCGACATCGACCGGCTCGGGCCGGGCTTTGTGCAGCCCCGCCTCGGTCAGCAGATAGCGCACCGCCGCCACGTCGCAGGCGCCGAGCGACACCGTGGCGGCGACCGCCGACGCGCAGCGTGGTCATGGCCAAACTCCCGCCCCAGCGCCAGCACCGCCACCATGGCGCGGGTGCCGTTCTGCTTGCCGTGCCGCGTCTCGCAGCCGATCCCACAGCTCGTCGTAGCAGGCCGGCCAGCGACCGGCCTCGCGCCATTGCGCCAGCGGCTTGGATCCGGCGAACGCGCCGGGCTTGTGGCTCAGCACGTCGAGGTAATGCTCGAGATCGAGCACATGCTGGCGGCGGCTGTGGCAGCGTTCGTGGCGGGCAATCAGGCGACCAGCGTGCCAGATCTCGACGTGCAGCGGATGGATGCGCGCTTCCACCCGGGTGCCCGCGCGGACCGGCACCGAGTAGAAGTTGGTCTTCACCGTGATGCAGCCTTGCTTGTCCACCAGCGGGAACACGATCTCGGCCAGGTCGAAGCCCTCGGTCGCGCGGGACAGCAGATGGCCGCGCTCCTCGCGCCATCGCCGCACCGACCGATCTGCGTGCGGCCGTCCAGCACCCGTGCCTCGTCCGCACGGCAGCCGCTCAGCAGCAGCGCGTTCAGCGCATCGAGGTCGGCGACACAGCGGCACCGGCACCAGGTGGTTGCGCCGGAAATAACCGCCTTCGCCTTCAATGCCGCCCTTCTCATGTCCCTCGCCCGGCGTGCAGAACTCGGCGGCAAACCGCCAGTGCGAGCGGAACGCCATGAACCGCACCGTCTCCTCGCGCCGGTAGCCGCGCAGGATCTTGCGCACCGCACTGGCCAGATTGTCGTAGCGCAGCAGGTGGAATACGCCGCCGAAGTAGGCGAAGGCGTGCTCGTGCGCCTCCAGGAACGCCTGCTGCGTCGCATGCAGGTAGGCCCGGTGGAACGCCGCCCCGCTGGCCATCGAGCGCATCGCGAACACCTGCACCTTGGTCCGCTCGTCGCCGAGATCGACCCAGGCTTCATACCAGTCGACCTGCGCCTCCTGAGCCCAACTGTAGCTTTGCGGCACGAACGTCTCGCGCCGCAGCAGCCCCATCTGGCGTTTGCGCTCGCGCACGTGGTTGCGCACCGTCGACTCGGCGACCGTGGCGTCAGGGAACTCCGTCAGGATCCGGCGATGAATGCGCCGCGCCGTGTGGCGCTGCTTGCGCGGCGCGCGACGGTCCTCGTCCAGCACCTTGTCGATGAAGGCCGCAACGCGCGCCCAGCTTCGGCTTGGTCCGCTCCGGGTAATGCTGCGCCGGCGGCAGCGCACTCGCGATCGCCCGGCGCACAACGCGCCGATGAACGCCGAACTTCGCCGCCACACCCGCGATCGTGCCGATACCAAACTCATGCTCCCGACGGAGCTGCTCGAACAAATCCACTTTGGCTTTCCAGTCCACAAAAGGCCCCCCGATCCATCAGGGTGACCGTAGGTTGAGGGACGGGGGGTGGGCCAAAATTGGCCAGCACTCCTGGGCCAAAATTCGATAGCATTGCCAGCCCGCAACACTCGTTACCGGGTGGCTCGCTACGCCTTACCCGGACGGGACTTGCACCCGTTGGATCGCGCCAGCTTCGCCTGGCGCACCGTGCGGTGACCCCTATGTGTAGCGGCGCACAATGATGAACGGCTCGACGCGCAATAGAGCGTCGTTTCGGCGCACATTATCTGAGACGGAAGTCGCCGTCCGACGCACAATCGTTGAGACACAACGCAAATTCGGTGAGATGGACGCGCAATAGACGACCGCTGGCGCACGATTGCCATCCGGTCGGGCTGGCAGCCCCGTTGGACATTCGGAGGATCGCCTTGATATCGACGGAGCCTTCTATGGGTAGGTGGACGACACCAGGTAAAAATGGCCGTGCAAGTGCCGAGCGGTGTAGACCGTGGGAGATCCCGCCTCCATCCATAGACAGGTGGGTGCCATTCCGAGCGTTCCACCCCGCGGACCGCTTCGCCGGGTCAAGTCCCAACTCATCGCTCTCGTCGTAGACGATTGAGGTGAATGTCGGTGGGTTGATAGCAAGTCCTACAGAAACGTCTCGTCCTTCCAATTTGGCGAAGGCTGGCAATCCAGGTTGGGTCTCTGCTTTCGCCTCACTCTCGAAACCGGTTTGATTCGAAAGGACGTACCGATAGTACAGACTGAAGACCGCGAGCCGAAGCACTGTGATGAGGACCAGCGGGATCGCGACGACGGCGCATCCCAGAGAGAACATCCACCTTAACCGGAGTTTTACAAGTGCAACCGCCATACAAAGAAGAAGAACAGGTGGCGAGTCCTAAGAGAAGTAGAAGACCGAGAGGCGAGAAGATGTTGAGAAATACTCGTACCATGTAAATACCGCCGGAGGTCGGGGATGCGTCCGGCACGAAGTTCAAGAACTGGACCCAAGCGGCCTCAACTCCAGCAAGGGCTATCGCCCACCATAAGGGGCGCCATGTGTAGCTATCTGACTTCGTCATGACGGGCGTCGTTCGGTCATTGTTCCATTAAGGTAGACCCCAGCGAGGCGTCGGCATGAGACACTTTCCCCGCCTCAATAGGGTTGCTTACGGCATTCTGAGACGTTACGGTTCTCAGGTCTAGACCCTATCGGAACAAAATGGCGTCCTACGGCTACGCACGCGTCTCCACGCTTGACCAGGATCTCACCGTGCAGCGGCGGGCGTTGCGGGCGGCGGGGTGCAGCGTGATCCGTGCTGAGAAGAAAAGTGGCAACCGGCGCGACGGGCGCACCGAATTGCAGGTGCTGCTCGACTTCGTTCAGCCAGGCGACACCCTGGTTGTCACCCGCATCGACCGTCTCGCGCGCTCGCTGAAGGACCTGCAGGACATTGTCCACGAACTGAAGGGCCGAGGCGTCGCGTTGCGCGCGACCGAGCAGCCGGTCGACACCGGCACCGCCGCCGGCAAGGCCTTCCTCGACATGCTGGGCGTGTTTGCTGAGTTCGAAACCAATCTGCGGCGCGAGCGCCAGCTTGAAGGTATCGCGCAGGCCAAGGCCCGGGGCGTCTATCGCGGGCGTAAGCCCAGCATCGACATGGCCGAGATCCGGCGCTTGCGCGACCAGGACGGTTTGGGAGCGACTGCGATCGCCCGCCGGCTCGGCATCGGGCGCGCTTCGGTCTACCGCGCGTTGGGAGCTCCATGATGACGGCGGGCGTCACCGGCGTGCCGATTGAGGCACTGGTGACGCTCCGCCGCCGGCTGGCCGCCCTGCCCGGCCGACATCCGCAACGCGAGGCTTTGCTGTCGTCGACCGCTGAGCTTTACGCGATCAGTCGCGCGACGCTGTATCGGCTGCTGAGGGGCGAACGGCGTCCCCGCGACGCACATCGCGCTGATCGTGGCACTCCGCGCGTCATGCCGGCGGCCGAGATCGAGCGCTGGTGCGAGATCATCGCCGCGATGAAGGTCCGCACCACCAACCGAAAGGGCCGCCATCTCTCCACCGTCCGCATCCTCCAGCTCTTGGTTGAGCATGGCGTTGAGACGCCTGATGGCTTGCAGAAGCTGATGCCAGGTCGTCTGACCGCATCGACGATCAACCGCCATATGCGCCGCCTCGGCTATGACCACGACCGCATGACGCGCCAGCCGCCAGCGGTGCGGTTCCAGGCGGAGCAATCGAACGCGCTCTGGCACTTCGACATGAGCCCGTCCGACCTGAAGCAGCTTCCAACGCCACCATGGATCGATCCCGACCGCTCCGGCGCACCGACGCTGATGTTGTTCAGCCTGGTCGATGATCGTTCTGGTGTCGCCTACCAAGAATATCGCTGCGTCTATGGCGAGGATGTCGAAGCGGCACTCCGCTTCCTGTTCGCCGCGATGGCGCGCAAGACAGACGAGGCCGATCCATTCCAGGGCATTCCCGCCGTTCTCTATCTCGACAACGGGCCGGTGACGAAGTCGGCGGTGTTCAAGCGCGTGATGGAAAGCCTCGGCGTCGCGGTAACCCCGCACATGCCGGCTGGCAGCGATGGCCGGCGGACCACGGCGCGTGCCAAGGGCAAGGTGGAGCGTCCATTTCGCACGGTGAAGGATGCCCACGAAACGCTTTACCATTTCCACCAGCCGGCATCTGAGGAAGAGGCCAATCGATGGCTGGCTCGTTTTATTCGAACCTATAATCTCGGCGAGCACCGCAGTGAACGCCACAGCCGGATCGACGACTGGCTGGGGCATTTGCCGGCGGAGGGCGTGCGGCAGATGTGCACGTGGGAGCGGTTCTGCATGTTTGCACGCGAGCCGGAACGTCGCGTCGTCGACATCGATTGCCGGCTGACGGTGGCCGGTGTCGCTTACGAGGTGGATGCCGAGTTGGCCGGCGAGACAGTCGTGGTCTGGTGGGGCCTCTTCGACCAGGAACTCTGGGTCGAACGCGACGAGGAACGGTTTGGTCCCTATCACCCGGTCGGCGGCCCGATCCCGCTGCACCGATACCGCAAGCACCGCAAAAGCCGGCGCGAGGTTCGCGCTGATCGGGTGGGGGATCTCGCACAGCTTCTCGTGCTGCCGCGCGCCGCTCTCTCCGGAGAGGCTGATGTTGTCGTGGTCGGTGCCGGACTAACCGTCTCGGCGGACCAGGTGCCTGTTCGCCCGTTCCGCGACCCCGACCCATTCCGCGAGCTGAGCTTTGCGACCCCGCTCGCGGCCAAGCGCGCGATCGCCGATGAGATCAGGCTGCCGATCGGCAAGCTATCCGAGGATGATCGCCAGTTTATCGATGCGCTCGTCGCGCGCACGCTCTCGCGTCCCGAGGTGATCGCCGCAGTGCGCCAACGCTTTCCGCAGGGCCGCAAGGGAGGCATTGGGTCATGCTGACGGAGGTGATGCGCTACTACGGTCTCACCCGGCCGCCGATCGACGCCGGCTTCTATGAAACCGATCACCACGCACAGGTGTTGCGCGACGTCCGGACGGCAATCCTCGGTGGCCGCCTGGTCGCGCTCACCGCGGTCATCGGGTCGGGCAAGACGATCCTGTCGAGGCGTCTGCGTGCCGAACTCGAACGGGAAGGCCGGGTGATCGTGTCTCGGTCGCTGACGGTCGAGAAGGCAAAGATCACGGTGCCACTGCTGATCTCGGCCCTGTTCTACGACCTGACGCCGGACAAGACGGTGACGATCTCCAGCCAGAGCGAGCGGCGTGAACGCGACCTTCAGGAACTGTTCAGGCGCGCCAAGAAGCCTGTCGCCTTGTTCGTCGACGACGCGCACGACCTGCATCCGAAAACACTTGTTGCACTGAAACGGCTCACCGAAGTTGTCGTCGAGGGAGGCGGTCAACTCTCAGTCGTGCTGCTCGGTCACCCGAAGCTGAAGAACGACCTTCGTCGCCCTCGGCCGGTTGGCCGAGTTCGCCGCCGCTGTCGGCAACGACCATCAGGTACTGACGAACTTCGCCGCCGAGAAGGGGGTGCGGGCGACCAAGGCGAGCTCGCCCTATACGGTGATCGCCAAGCTGGTGGTTACGACTGATCGGCGAAAGGCCAGCAAATACGCTGCGGTGCTACATCTGGCGGGGCGTCGAGGGATCGACCCGACGACCGACTCTGTCGTGGCCTTTATTGAGGCAGAGGGCGGCATCGAGGCCTGTGCGAAGCGGCTTCGGGACCTGCCGCGGGAAACCGGCGCACGGAGGCGCCGCAGCGAAGCGCGCTCCCGGCGTATGGGGGGCCTCCGGGCCACCCCCGGTATCATCACGTCTCTGGCGAACGATGGCGCATTGGCGCATGCTCGGACAATGACGGGCCATACAAGTTAGAATTCGGCAAAGCGTCACGACCGGGAAAGGGACGGATGGGCCCCGCTACATCGACTGCATGCGGCAGTCACCGGACGCGGGCGGAGCGGGTCAATGACCCAGGGACGAATCTTCGAAATCCAATCCAAGCGACACGGCACAAGGACCTTCCCGTTTTGCCGGCCAGATGGGATCGCGGGCGTCAGTTCGGGGGTCATAGCGTGCATCGGGTCCGCAACCCAATATTTCCAGGATGAAAACTAGCCCCCTGGGGTGGTAGCCGGGGGCTTTTTCATGTCCGGCGGCCGCCTTGACCCTCATCCTGGCAGCGTGCAGCGTCCGGTCAGGGGTTCGAAGAAAGCCCCCGACACTTTATGAAGCCCATTACGGGTGCGGCCATGCCGTCTGGCGCTCAAAATCTGTGTGCCAAAGAAGTTCTGGTGCGATATGCTGGCCGGGAAAGGACACGAGAACTATTTGCAGCCCAGACTTACGCCCATGTTTCATCGCTGGAACTCAGACTTCCCGCCTACCGCTCGGTTGAGCGTATTCTCGAGATTCTCAATCGTGAATGGCTTCCGAAGGCGCAGCCAACCGTTTTCCTTGATAGTCTTCGCCGCCGTTTCGTGATCTGGGATCATGACAACCGGGATACCTAGCCCTGACGCGATGGTTGCCAGCCGTAGACCATAATCGCGCCAGTCCGTCCGGTTCTGGTCGAGGTTAACCAAAACGCAGTGGTATCCACGACTTCGTAGATCGTGCTCATCGACATGGCCGGAAGTTTCCACGTCTGCCACATAGTCAAGCTGATCGAGGAGGTCCTTTATTACGTCAGCGACCGCGCCGTAAGGTTCCAGAAGCAATATCCGTTTGCTCACTTTCAGGCGCCTCCGCACCTCAACTGTGATTGTTAACGATCCCGTTTTGCGCTGGTTACATCACAGCTGGCTGATCTTTTGAGGAGACGGCGTCCGCGAGAGCGACCGCCATGCCGATCGCTCGTAGGCTCGCCGCCCCTTTCTCGTCCGACGCCCCATGTGATTTCTGCGTGTGCCGCATTGCGGCATCCACAACCGAGTAGAGGCTCGCCCGTTTGGTAGAGGGAACCGCATGAGCAATAGCGGCGATTGGAAAGGACACGGCCATGACTTCTATCTCACGTTCGATGCTTCTCGCAGCCGGTTTGTTGTCGTTCCCCTTGGCTGGCGCCGTAGCGCAGGCCGTCGACACTGGCAAGTCCACGGGTCCCAGCTCCGCTGCCGGGGGCGATAAATCGGCAGGCGCTAAGAACGACGGCGCTGCCACGAAGAGCACCGAGCCGGGCTACCAGGAGAAAACTGATGTTTCTGGCGGCGTAGGTAAGTCACCCGGCAATGCGGCGGCCACTGGGCAGTCAGAAAAGAAACCAACGCAGTAAACTCGAAAGTTGCCTCAGGGCGCCCCCATTTGCGCCCCGAAGCAATGACTACTACGGCTCATAAAACAGCGTGATCTTAAAGCAGCGAGGGAGAGTGTCATGAGGTTATTAATCCTGACCGCCGGGATAATCTTAATCGCGATCAGCACCGCACCATCAATGGGTTATGCCGCCGGCCAGCCTCAAGTCGAGACGAAGGATTCTTCTGCGGCGGCAACCGGGAAAACTGGCGACCAGGCCGAGAAAAGCAAAATGGAGATGAAGAAAGAGCGCGACGCGGAGAAGTACCAGAGCCCGGCCCCCGCAAAGACTGAAAAATAGCAGGCACGTTTGACCCCACCCGTGCGGGCGCGCAGCATGCCAGGCGCTGTGTATTTCTCATCGACACCTGCCCCTGGGTCCTCCCGGGGGCTTTTCATGTCGGTCGCGCGCCAGGGGTCACACCAGTACGCGCGCGCGTACTGGTCGCCTCAGTCTTACCACCGTAAACCTTGGGAACCATCTTAAATGCATGCCACTTGAGTGCATCATATGCCAATCGACCAAGTCCAGCGTCTTTGGCTGTTGTTGCAGCCTCTATTGCCATACTAGCGTGAGTATATCGGTCGAGTTTCCAGACCACCGCGGTATCACCCTAACGCAACTGATCCAGCAGACGATGAAGTTCAGGCCGGTCCCAGCGTCCGCCGGACGCAGCCTCTTCGAATAGACGGCGGCAACTGGCGGCCCGAAGTGCTTTTGTCTGTAGAGTATTTGTCTAGCGCAGGGAACGATGGTTCCCGACGATCTGTTGCCCACGTCGCCCCGCTCGGATGGGATCACATCGGTCTACCCGGCGACTACGTCTGGACCGAGGCGAATCCCGCCGCACCGTTCCGGCCGCTACGAGAGGTTCGTTCTACGTTCCAGCCCCTGGCCGCTTAGCGTACAGATTTTGAACAGATCGTCTGGTGACCCCTCATACGGGAAGGTCGTGCCCTCAGGCATGACCGGCGTAAACCAGCACGGATACGATCTAACTGTCACCTGCTTGTCACATTTAACGCCCTTGGGGAAGGGAAGTTGCTGCTTTGCGCGCTTAGGCTAGGCAAGTTTCTTTGCGTAGGGTCAGGCCTCGCTAGCTTCAGAGTTGTCGAGACGGCGAAAAAGACACTTCCCCGGGATGATGCTGCCCGCTGATATTGCACACCGCCGTGAATGGCGGAACTCCTCGCTTACATTCTCGTTGGGAGATGGCACTATCAAATCTGCTCTGCCGGAGATCAATAAATGCCGCGAGAAAAGATGTATCCCAGAATGGGATTTTTTCCCTCGCGGTCGGTCACGCTGGCCGGGTTATCGATCCTTGCCGTCGCCTACGCGAGTATGAGCCCGGCGCACAGCCAATGCCGGAACCAGCAAGACCAGCTTGCCGCAACTCGCGCCAATCCTCTCTATCCCGCCTTGCAGCAGGCTCTCGATAACTACCTCGCCGAGCGGCAGGCGGCGGAAGGCTTCTCCGGCATCAGTCTGCATGTCAGTTTTTCACCTACCGGACCGGAGCTCGATATCGCTAGCGGTAGCACCTCGTTTGAGGACGGCGGCCCCCTCTGTCCGGACACGCCGTTTGAGATTGGCAGCATCACCAAGAGTTTCACCGCCGTTCTGCTACTGAAGCTGGAGGCTGAGGGCGAGCTGGATATCCACGATACGCTCGGCAAGTGGTTGCCTCAGTATCCGGCGTGGTCGTCCGTCACGATCCAGGAGTTGCTGAATCTCACTGCGCGGATCAACGATGACTATTTAGAGGACACCGGTTTTCAGACAGACCTGGTCGCAGACTTCAGTCGGACATTCACGCCCGCGGAACTGGTCGACTATGTTTATCCCGGTGCCGAACAGACCGTTCCCTATAAGTACGTCAACACGAAATACATCCTGGCCGGAATGATCGTCGCCAAGGCCAGCCACATGTCGTATCCGAAAGCGCTCCAGACAATGCTCTTGGAGCCGTTGGGATTGGACGAAACCTTCTACCGCCCCCAAGTGCCGCCAAAACGGCTGCTGCATGCCATGCCGAGCGGATACTTTGGGGATTCGTTGTGCAGAGCGGCGGGACTAGAGCCGCCCTGCCCGCAATTTCCGATGGATAACTTCCTTGGACAGGATCTAAAGTCTATTAACCTTTCCATCTTCGGTGCCTCGGGAGGGATCATTGCATCACTCCCGGACGTGGTTCGTTGGGTGAGGGCACTGTTCAGTGACTCGCTGTTACCACCCAAACAGAAAACTGAGCTTTTCTCACTTGTGTCTGTGGTTTCGGGCCAGCCGATTGATGCAGCTTCACCAACGGACGCAGGCGGCTTCGCGCTCGGGGTTAGCCAGAATTGGACGCCTTATCTGGGAATCCCGGTGTGGAGGTACTTAGGCGAAACGTTTACCAATTACACTCTCTGGTGTCGCCGCCCTGGAGATGAATTGATCGTCGTCATCGCGGAGAACGCCACCAGCGCTCCAACCAAACTCCAATTGGAAGTTGCCCAATCTGGATCTTCTCCTCTTTACGAAAGAGTGATGGAAATTCTTGATCCGCAGAGCGTGACCAATCCCACCGCAGTGTCACAACCGCTCGAACTCACAGGAACATTTTTGAATATTGCGGTAATACTTCAGGGCCGCTCCTGCCAGCGTCTTTTCACTTGCACTTTTACTGTGGAACTGGAACATACTTTTATCGAAGAGGCTTTGCTTAGATTGGACGCAAGATTGCTGACCTTGCCGCAGCAATCGGGGCAACCGACGGTTACTACCAATCGTTCGAAAAGCCGGAGTTTCACGCGTGGCCACTCTTGCGCCCTGGGCTCGGCGCGGGTCCTATGTGTTTCAGGAACGAAAAGCTACCGAGGGCTGACGGGGTCGGTCCTCGCCGGAGAGAACGCATGCAGCGCCGCCGGACCCTCGCCGTCCTTGCCGCCACCGCCTCGACGATTGCGGGGCCCCTCCGATCCGGCTTCGCCCGGGCCGCCGCCGCGGACGACAGCAGCGGTGGTGACGGCGGTCTCGCCGGCGCACTGCAGGCTTACCGCGCGCTGCCGGGGACCAAGAGCTACCTGATCCACGTCGGGCCGGGCGCGTCCCTCGGCCGCGTCGCGTACCGGCCCAGCCTCTCACTCTTCATCGCCAGCGCCTACAAGACCTTCGTGCTCGGCCAGTATCTGCGCGACGTTGAGGCAGGGCTGCTGTCTGAGGACGAACTGCTAGCCATCGACGACAACGTACGCACGTTGGGTGCTCCCGTCTTCCTCGAGCTCGCCGGCATGACCTCGGCGCGCTCGGTGCTGGACGCGATGCTCGCCTACAGCGACAACATCGCGACTGATATCGCGACTGCAAAGGTCGGCGCCGACCGCGTACGCGCGCTGATTGCCCAGCTTGGTCTCTCCTCCATTCGCATCCCAGACTTAACTCGTCGCTTCTTATCCTATGTCTTCGGCGCACCGGCCGGCGTGGACTTGGGCTGGCCGGGCGTTCTCAACGCGGTGCAAAACTCGACCGGTATTGTACAGCCGCCACTCAACGACGTGATCACGCTGGCCGGCAGTGCGCGCGACTTCGTTTCCTGGTACGAACAGGCGCTTCAGGGTACGGTTTTCTCCAAGCCGGAAACGTTGCGAGCGTTTAAGCGCTTCCAATCCGAGTCCATACAGATTCTGCTGACGATACCACCGGACACGCCCGCCTACGCGAAAGGCGGGGAATTTTCCGCGCTTCCCGGCTCCACGCTTAACGCCAAGAGTTTTGCCGGGCAGATGATCGTCAACAATAGCGAGGGGACGGTGCCGGTGACGTTCGGGTTTGTTGTAAACTGGGACGGGCCTGCGAGCGGCTTCGACGCAGTCCAGGCCGAGTTCTTCGCAGCAATCCAGAGCATCCTGACGATCATCAAGCAGGCTCTGCAATGACCGGGACGGTGGACAATCTGAGCTGAGGTCGGGGCAGCACGTGATTGTCCACGCCGCCTACGATGCTCCTGGCGCGTACGATCATCGCCGCACGCGGCCCGAGGATAGCCCCACGTTCGCTCTTTTTCCCAGGCGGGATTTATCGCCTTTTGGACCGGTCAACTGATCTTCAGCACGCCGCTGCCGATGAGGGTATTAAGTGTGGCGTCAGGACCAACTCCCGACAACATCGCGACTGCAGCCGACCTGCCATCGCTGGCCGGGTCCGGATTGAACAAAAGCCTCGCATCATTGCCGGTATCTGCAACCTGGAAGTAGGTCCCCAACTGGGACATATCCGTCAGAGTGTGGGCAGCAACCTCAACCAGCGTGATCGAGCCACTCGCCACGGCGAGGTTATTGACCCCAATCCTCCGCCGCACGACGGTGGATCTCGGCCTCCACTTCTTCGGCGTATCGCTCAAGCTCGAGCGCGGCCGAATCGCCATCGAGGACAATGGCTAAGCGACGGGCGCGAGCCGCGTCCTCAAGCAAGGTTTTGAGCGGTTTTCCATCCTCTGTCATCAGAGGCCAACGCGAAGGGCGCCCGTGAGTTTGAGCGAAGCGGTTATCGCCAGCAACGCGTCCCAGCCGTCCTGGGGGCTACCCGACGGTCTCGAGTCAGATCACGGCTTCGTCGGTCGAACCCGGCTCCTACGAAGGCGTAACGGGGTAATCTGACAAGCCGCCGCGGGCAGCGGTTTCCAGCTGGCGTATGGCGCGGGCGTGTTCCCATAGCGGCGGTAGATCGGGGATCACCAGGGGCTTCCGTGTCATTTTAAACCTCGCGCGCGCGATCGCGCGTAATGGTGCATAAATGGAGCCGCGCAGATCAATCGTTCTTCGACGGAGCGATACTGTCGGCTGCCCGTTACCCACACGTCGCCAGCACGTAAACGGTCGCGCAATTCCGAGAGCACACAGAGTTCGTAATGACGCCTGTCGATAACGCCACCCGGCATGACGTAGGCAGCCCAGCGCTGTCGAACGAAGCCGGTCGGGACGGATTTGGGCAGAGCGGCCGTGTCCTTGCTGTTTATGTCCCGCAGCACCTCGATGGCGCGCAAGAGCGAGGCTGATGCAGGCACGCTCTCGAATGCGAACGCCGAGAGGAACGCAGGCGACCAGCGCCGGATACCGGCATAGTGCTCGCCAAGGTTCTGGAAGGCGTCCGAGGCGGTTCGCGGACTGGAGCGTGCGAAATGGCGCTTGTGGCACGGGCGTTGGCCGGGATGCCGGCGCAAACTCGCGGCGCTACGCCGCTGGGCGCGGCGTACATCCATACGCGGCATGGCTGGCATCGGGCGCCTGGAACACCACGTCGGCGAGCTGCTGGCCTACCTCGAGCGAAACCAGGGAGCGCTGGTCCATTACGCCGCCCGGCGCCGGAATGGCGAACCGATCTCGACCGCGTTCGTGGAGAGTTCGGTCAACGAGATCATCGCCAAACGCATGAACAAGAAGCAGCAGATGCGCTGGAACAGGGCGACGGTGCAGCCCTTCCTCGACGTGCGAACAGCGGTGCTGAACGATACGCTCGAGGACGCCTTCCGTCGTCGCTATCCCGGCTTCCGCCCCGCGAACGGCGATGAGGCAGTCGCATTGGCGGCGTAATGAACCCCACAGGATTGCATGCTCCCGTTGGGAAACTGGCGTTTGCTCACATGGAGGAAATTGCATCACCAACTGGCCCAGGCGCAGACCCGATCAATCTCACCTTAAATTCGTTAATGTGCCGTTGCTCAATCACCAGGAGCAATTCTTCTTCTACACGAGAGATACTCTAAACTACCTCAACTACCGACGCAGGCAGATCGTCGGGGAAATCAACGCGGGTGCCGTTATACGGATTCCGACTAAGGTAGCGAGGCCACGGCTGCACCTGTGAGCCATTGTGCCGGAAGCGGAGCCGACATGACTTGCCGTCCATTAAAGGGTGCTTTGTGAGACACGCGAGCATGGACTTACCGTAAGCTGACGTTATCCGACACGTCATCGCCGACGCGGCAGGTCACGGAAGCCGGGCAGCCGGGGCACGCTCGCAGCTTTCGGCGTTCCGCCTAAGCCGTTGTTGCACATCGGTCAGTGCCTCGCGCGCGCCTCCGCGTTACTGATGCAAAAACTCCCTTCGCTCGATGCCGCCAAGGCCGGACGGCCGGGGTCCCTACTGCCTGACCGGCATCATCCGTGAGCACGCTATGTTTTTCGCCTATGGCACTGGTCGCAATGGCGCCCGCACTGGGTCGCTTGACGTGGCAGACGAGGGCCTGATACGACGAACTTCCGGGCAAAACACTGGAATGACTACTGGTTCTGGCTGGGCTTTCCCGCCCCTGCGCCGTAGTGCTGCGGCTGAAACCCTGCCGGCGCGCCCTGAGTTTTCTGCTTCTCCGCCGATGCGCCGTAGTGCTGCGGCTCGAACCCTGCCGGCGCCCCCTGGCTGGGCTGTTTGTCCTTTACGCCCGACGAAGCAGAGGGGCTGCCAGTGTTCGGCTTGAGAAGGCGTTGCGGCAGAACGCTGCAGGCAACACGCAGTTCACCCCGGACCCTAGCGGTCAGGCGACGCGGACGGCGATCGGCGTCGCGGCCGCCTTGCGCGGGTTGGGGCGGCTGGAACGCACCTTGTTCATGCGCGGCGGCGATCTGGCGCTGGCTGAGCAGGCGGCCACCCATCCGCTGTAGGCTGCGGCCGAGGCTCTCGTGATCGACGCGGCCATGAATGTCGCCCTGCTCTTTGGCGGTGACAGCGCGTTCGAACCAGGTCTGCGCGACGGCGAACTGGCCCTCGCTCGCCAGGCAGTAACCCGCCTGGTGCAGGCTGATGCCGAGGCTATCGTGATCGACGCGGCGACGACGGAGAACCCGCGAGCACGCCGTGTCCGCGCTCGGAAGAGGAGTTGGATCTGCTGCTTCGCCGGTGGTCGCAGGCGAAGGACGCGAAGGCCAGGTGGTGCTGCTGTCGGGTGAACCCGGGATCGTCAAGAGCGGGCATCCTGAGCGCGCTCGGCGAGCGCCTGGTCGAGCACGCCGAGATCGGCCGCACGAGCGTCGAAACCCGCCAGTGCCAGCTTCCCATCCATGGCCAAGAGTTGCGCGTTCAGCCAGGCCCTGCTGCCGCACTGAACAGCTCCCCCTGGTAGGGCGGGATAAGGTTGGCGTGAAGAACATTGAGGGATCCGGTTCTTCACGCGCGTCATTTGCTGGATCACTTACGCTCGTTGAGCGACAAGGCGCCGAAGTGTCTCGGTCGCTTCGTCCGGCATCCAGACCTCCGAAGGCCAGCGGTCCAGCAGGACATCTTCGAGACGGATCCGTCCGACGCTCGATCTTAGACAGGGGCAGCTCCGCGACGAACCCACGTCATGCGGTAGCCAACCCGCGCATCAGAGATGATCAACCGTCGTCACACCCAACTTTCCCACCAGACGAAAAAATATGACTTGAAATCAAAGCATTGTGGGGCGCAGACCGATTTAGGCACCACACGTGCCAAGGTGGTGGAAGCTCTGACTGAAGTGCGCAGAGCGAAAATCGATGGTCCAGCCTTGATTTTCGACGACCACTGTGCGAACTGCATTCCTCGAACACCGACGCCAGCACATCAGCGTCGAGCCGGTCAATGCCAAATGTCCTCGGAAAGGACAGTGATTTTTAGCACCACAAATCGAGAGCGGCCGTAGAAGCCCGCAGCTTTCTGGGGCATTCCGGCTGTCGGATGCGTAACGGTAGGAAAGTTGGGTCACACAGCCCCGCCTCCTGCCATGGGCAGCCACACGTAGAATTCCCAAACATCGGCAAAACCGGTGAGCGCGTTGTCGCGTCCAGCCGCCTTGAAAACGGACATGAGAGATGATCAACCGTCGTCACACAGCCCCGCCTCCTGCCATGGGCGGCAGTCACAAAATTCCCAACATCGGCAAAACCGGTGAGCGCGTTGTCGCGTCCAGCCGCCTTGAAGAGGCGATCCTGGCGATCGGCGGGGTGATCAAGCGGCAGGCGCTGATTCTCGGGTTCAGCGATACGTTCGCTGTCATTGGCCTGCTGCTTGCGCTGGCGGCGATTGCCCTGCTGTTTGCCAGGAAAGTTGCCGCTTCCAGTGGAGCCGGGAGGGGGGCATTGACCAATGCAAAAATGGGCAACCGGCGCAGGATCATTCCCCTAGCATAAGTAGCCTGCTCGCAAGTCCGCCCTGCTTGCAAGGGTCTCTGCATCCCAGACAGGCTGCCGGTGCGGCTCTTGTTCTGTAAATTAAGATATCTGTATCGAACCCAGGACGTTGAAACTATTCACCTTTTCCGACGTCATATATCTGACACACATGGGCCGGTCTGTGACTTACTCGCGCAAGGAAATTCCGCCAGCCTTATACGGAGGCTTTCATCTCACGAATTTGGGCTATAAGCATCGGGATCTTCGATGCATCATCTTTCTTCAGAAGCGCTGCCTTCTCGTCGAGATATTTCTTCAGCTGCTCGAATTTGGACGCCAAGGCATCAATTTCATTAGGCGTATAGCAATAGGAGCTCGTGATAGACCACCTAGGATCTTCAATCGGGTTGGCTGTTAGATCATTTCTGGACGTTACGTACTCCGGGGCAACTAAATAGCAGCCAATCATGCCCTCTTCACTCCCCTGAGGCCTTCTGACGGCTTTGAAAGGGAAGGACATAGCGATGCCATGTGCGATTTCATTCCGTAGGTAGCCGGCGTTCTTCAGAAGCTCGTTAATGCAGTTTATAAGCTTGCGGACTTCTGGCCCAACATCCTGATCTTTCGTCTACATATAGCTTGAGCATATTGACGAGTGCAGAGCGCCGTCCAGAATCCGTCTCGATAAAGCCGAACGTCTATTTTTTTAACATAACGCTACGCATGAAGATAATGAACATCGCAGGCAATGCTGTACATGGACGCCATCGCCCCTTCGACGCCCTCCCAGACCGATAATGTCCGCCCCACTGCTCGATAAACCGCATCGAGGTCATCACCGCCCTGCCTTGCCGGAGACTTCTTGCTCGATGCAAAATAGTCTTTTGGAAAGGGACGAGAGGCTGCTTTCGGTAAGCTCCGCGCGGCCGGTTTAGGCTGCTTCCCCATGTTGATCCTCGCATCTGCGGTAACTCTTCTTAGTGCCGGTTGAATATTCCCCAAAAGTGGCGGTTGGAAATTCCCCACTTCGTCGCGCTGGTCGTTCGCTTCTGAGCTTGCTCAGAGCGAACAACCAGCGCGATCGCCGAAGCTGACCCCTGCTTGGAGGGAGCGAATCAGTGGTTCGACTTGGGGAGCTCATGATGATCTTGGACCTGCATCGGCAGGGGCTCAGCCCCGCCGCCATCGCCCGCCAGCTCGGCATCGACCGCAAGACAGTGCGCAAATACATGTCGCCCAGACTACAGGTTCCGGAAAAAAGCTGCTCTCATCCCCCCGCCAGAGCAGCTTTGCAGTTCGTTGATCGGCAACCTTGGTTGGGCCGCAAGGTCGGTCTGGTGACCCCACTATCAGGCGACCTACAGCCAGCGTCCCGTTTGCCGTGACGCTGGTTTGGCAAACCACCCGCCGGGTAGCGACGGAATGCCGCGGCTTACCGGCGGCTCGCCGCGACGCCGGCAATCGCCTGGGCAACCGAGGCGGCGTGCAGGCCGGTTCGGCTGACGCCGGCCAGGCTCTTGCGCAGCGCGATCGCCTCGCCGGCGAAGGCCGCATCGAGGTCGTCGGACTGTGCCGCGGGCACCTGCAGGCGGGTGGCCATCTTCGACAGCACCTCGCCGACCGAGGCCTGGCCGGCGCCCAAACGCTGTTCTGCCTCGGCCCGCAGCGCGCTCGCGGCATTCGGGCCCCTGCCCCCGCGCGTCGCCGTTGCCGGCGCCAGCGCCGCCCGCCGCTTCTCGTACGCCGTGTCATAGGCGGCAACGGCGATCAGCCGATCATCCTCGGTCAAGTCGGGGGACACCACAACGTCGGCCCGCAGATGCGCCATGAGCGGCTCTGCCTTCGCCACGTCCTTGAGCGCGAGCAATTTGCCGATGTCCAGCCAGGCCTGGTGGAAGCTGAGGCCGGTCAGCGGGTTGATTGTTTCGGTGCCGCACGGCAGCCGGGTTAGCGTGTGCTCGATCGCCACCAGGCAGTAGTCGAACCCGCTAGCCCGCTTGCCGTCCAAATGCAGGCGGTTGTCGATCACCCGCAGCCGGTTTTCATCGATGGCGTTCGCCTCTGGCCCGGCGACCAGCAGATAGCCGCTCTCGGTCAGCGCGTTGCCATCGGCAAAACCGAACCGCGGTGTCACGTCCTTCAGGCCGAACAGACCGGACACCCGGTCATAGACCTTCTCGGCGATCCGCAGCCCGCTCGCCAGCGGAGCGGTCGTGCCACCTCCCACCTGTTCGGTCAGATCGGCGGCGATCTGCAGCACCTGGCGGGCCAGGTCGCCATACGGCATGCGGAACAGCCCGACGAACAGCGACAGGTTGTCCGCCTTTACCGGCGCGCAGCGCACCGCGTACAAGTTGGTATACTCGACGTATCCGGGTGCTGCGCCAGTCGCCTTGAGCTGGCTGGCGATCGCATCGTTGCTGAGGATCATCGGATGCCGCTGGCGTTCCTGCCCCACCGTATATTCGGTCAGGCAGACACCCAGCGGTAGGAAGCTGGTGAAGTATTCGCCGCCCTTGGCCAGGCTCATCTCCACTAGTCGGACGCCGAAATAGCTCGCTTCCGGCTCGAACCGCTGGCCGGCCGGAATGGTCTTGCCGCCGGGTTCGGCAGCCACCCAGAAGGTCGCCGGCCGTTGCGGCGGACGGCTGATCCAGTCGCGCACCGCCTGTTCCAGCTTCTGCCACGTCAACGAGCCATCCATCTCGTTCGCCTTTCCACGGTTTCAGAAGCGCATCGCCCAGTCGGCGGTCTGCGCCAGCAGGATCGGCGTGATCCAGATCGGGTCTTCTTCGTCGGTCGCCAGGCCGCGCCGCGCGGCCGCGCACGCCTCGCAGAACGCCGCGCACAACGATCGATCGGCGAACAGGGCGCCGTAGAACACGCCGGCAAACGCCGCGGCCTGCGCATCGTCCACATCGGCGCGGAAGCCCAGCGCATGCGGTATCCCATGCACCACCAGACTTTGCACGCTGCGGGTGGAGCTGCCGCGGCAAGCCGACAGATAGATGAAGCGGGTTTCCGCTCGGCTGGCGTGCCTGGCCAATTCCTCGATCGGCAAGGCGGAGGCTTCGCCGAAGTTTTCTCCCGGCAAGACCAGCAGGCTCTGATCCGCACTGTCCATCCCGCTGCTCCAGGCATGGCCGGCATAGTGGATGACGTCGTATTTCGCGCGGTCCAGCTTAGCGAGCAGGAACTGCGCCGCGGTGCCCCCGCCATCCGGAACATGCGATAGGTCGACCGGGTCGAACACCATGCGGTCCGAACCGAGCCGGTCAGCCAGCGCGTGCATCGTGGCCATTTCGGCATCGATGCTGTCGAGCCGGTGGAACGATGATGCATTCTGGCCAATGACGTTTTGCAGCGCCGCTCCGGGCAGTCGCAAATAGTCTTCGGTTGCCTCACCGTCCGGGTGTTCACACATCTGTGATCGGATGAACAGCACGCGGACCGGCCGCGGGATCCGCGCGGTGCGGTGCGGCGAGACGTGGATTACCACCGCCGGTGGCAGGCGCCGGACAACCGGCGCGTTTAGCAGCACGAACGGCCCGTCCTGGTCGTCCCGCGAGCGCACGCTGGCCTCGAACGGCGCGGGATAGAGCGCCGGATCAGTAATCACGAAGCGGAACGAAAGCCCTGCCAGGCCGCCCGCCGCGTGCTCGATATGCAGGAACAGGCCGGCGCCGATCGCGTCCATGACGTGGGTGCGGAAAAGCGCCTCGCCACCCAGCCGCGCATGCCCTGTCCAGCCCGGCCGGCCATAGATGCCAATGTCGGAAAAAATGCGGGCGGCCTGCCTGATGAACGTCAGCTGCTTCACGGTGCTCCACTTCAGCAGCGTTCCATCTGCATAGCCCAGCGAACATATCGAGTAGTTCTTGCTGAACTCCACCTCGACAACCCGGAATGTCCCGGCGATCGCCGCACCGTCACAGGCGCCGGACACGTCGCGCATGATCATCGCCAGGAACGGCCGCAGCACGGCGGCGCGGTGACTGCGCAGCGCGTCCCAGGGCAGGGCGATCGCCCTCGCCTCTGGCGTGCACGCCGCCTCTAGGTCCGGCAGCTGGTTCAGCACCTGGGTGATCACCAAGATCGGCGTGGCGATGCCGCTGTCGCGCGCACTGCTCAGCAAGCCGGAGGCGGCCTCGGCGCGCTCGTGATCCCATCGGCCGCCGGCGGTCGCCGGAAGCCGGGAATCCAGCACCAGAAGCACCCGACCGCGCCCATCCAGCCAGTCGCGCGCGGCTTCCCGGTCCGTCAGTGGTGCCGTCGCGTCGTCGATCCCATCGAGCTCCGCCAGGACCAGATAGGCGCGCAACGCCTCGAACAATGCCGGATCGGCGGTGGCGATGGCGACCGTACTCATGGGATTGACCGTGACATGCGTGGTGGCAGGCTCACCAGGAAGGCGCGGTCCGGCGAATTGGGCGCGGGCATCCTGAAGGTGCCGTGGTGCTGCTCAACGGCGTGCTGGATCGCTTCGGGCGAAAGTGCGACCATCTGCCTGGCGCGCTCCTCGCCCTCGGCGATCGGATCCGCGGCATCAGGCCAGAGGCAGGCGGGTTCCGCGTCCCGCGGCGGCGTGAACGCCATCAGCAGTTCGCCCGAAGCGCCGAACGCCGCGGTCGCCGCCACGCGCCCGGCCCCGTGCGATAGCAGCAGGTAGCCCAACAGCGAGCGGAAGGCGAAGCCCAGCCGGTCCGGCCAGCCCTCGATCACGAACGCCATGGGTTCCGGCAGGCTGAGTTCGACCGCATCGGCATCGTCCGCCGGCAGCGATCCCATCGACTGGCGCAACAGCTCCAGCACATCGAACAGGCTGGGGGGTTCCACCGGATCCTGGCGCACCGTCAGCGAGTTCGGACAGCCGTTCAAACGTCAGGTCAGCCTTGGACAGCTGCGTCGCTGCCCGGTCCAGCAATTCAGCGGATTTCTCCGCGAAGCCCGGCTTGCGCAGCAGCCCGGCCGCGCCACGCAGCAGCCCGTCGGCGATCAGCAGCGGCGCGCGGGTGTGGCGCGCAACCTCGCTGACCGTCTGGTCGAGGTAGCGCCAGTCCCGCTCCCACCGCTGCTC
Organism: uncultured Pseudomonadota bacterium; assembly: GCA_963832865.1. Taxonomy (GTDB): domain Bacteria; phylum Pseudomonadota; class Alphaproteobacteria; order Acetobacterales; family Acetobacteraceae; genus Rhodopila. The sequence goes on along the minus strand of CAWHWH010000012.1, from coordinate 12,108 downwards.
GCGCAGGTTGGTGAACAGCCACATCCGGTGCTCGTAATCGTCATTCAGCGACCGCTGACTGGCCAGGGTCGGAATCCGCACATCTGTCCCGGGCAGCCGCAGCGATACCGAGGACGGCTCGCGCGGCCTGGGGTCCTGCAGCATGTCCCGGTCCTGCGGCGTCGCGGCGAACTCGCATAGCGGGACATCCAGCGCGTGGCCGACGATCGCGCGGGCGGCCGCGTTCAGCTTGCGGATCACCCCAGCCGGATCGACAATCACCGCTGCCTGCTCGATCGCATCCATCAGCGCATGGTCGATTGCCTCGTGCCAGCGGACGGCGAAAATCTGCTCGCAATCGGCCGCCAGCGCCTCCGCCGCCTGCTTGTCGGGACCGGCGAAGGCATTCTCCTGGCTGGACTCTAGGTCAAGGACAAGCTCGATTCGCCCATTGAGGAACAATGGCACCGTCATCGCCGAACGCTGCGATTTCGCGGTCTGGATGAAATCAAAAGGCGCCGGTTCACCGGTCCGGCGCGGAATGACCCGCGCGGCCACCAGAACACTCTGCTGGCGGTAGCAATGGCCCAGCATCCCGTCCTTCAGCTTCTGGCGATAGTTCGCCGCGACGCCGAGCGACTGGTGCTCAGTCACGTCGTGCTGTTCGAACAGCACGAACTCCTCGGTCCGGCGATCGACCCGGAACACGCCCGCATACTCCCAGCCGAAGCATGCCAAGACTTCCCGCGCCAGGGTGCGGGCCAGCGCCCGGCCATTTTCCGCCATGCTCAGCCGGTGCTTGAGGACGCGCATGCAATCGGCCTGGTTGCGATCGATTGCCGCTTCGGCCACCAGGAACACTTCCTCCAGGCCAAGATCGCGCAACACCCGCAAGTCCTCGGCGTCGTATCGGTGGTCCTTGCTCAGCAAGGTCAGCCCACTGTGGAAAGTCTCACCGGGGCCGCTGACGGGCAGGATGATCATCGTCGACAGGCCGTCGCGCTGGACCGCCTGCACCACCGGATCGTCCCGCTGCTCCGGTGCGTACTGCGCCACGAACGCCGGCACGTCGTTGTGCCAGGTCTCCGGCCCGCGCAGCCACTGCACCGCTTCCCGCCCCACGTCGAACCAGCGCGTGCCCCAGGGCCAGTCCGGCACCGGCTCCAGCAGCAGTGCGCGATACTGCTTCATGTCGGCGGTGTAGCTGCCGAAGACCGCCAGGTCGCAGGGGACCAGGCCGCGCACGATCTCGACCGCCTTGCGGATGATGGCATAGGGGTCGGCCTCGCCGGACAGCAGGGCGCGCAGCTTCTGGCGGGCGATTTCCTCCGCCAGGGAGCTCAGGGTGATCAGGATGCCGGACTGGCCGGCCGGCCCGTCATAGTACGGAACGACGCTGACCCGCACCGGCACGGGTGGACTGCCGCCCGGCCTGACCAGCTCCAGCTCCTCTTCCATCGCCTCGGTGAGCAGAAGCCAGGCCCAGACTCGCGGCTCGATTGAACCGCGGCCGCCGGGGGGGCGCAGCCAGCGCGCGACCGGCGTGGCCAGCAAAATCTCCCGCGGCACCTCCAGCATGGCCAGCGCCTTGCTATTGGCGAATGATATCTGGCCGGCGAGGTCGACCCGCATGATCCCGTCCAGCGCCGCGTCCAGCCGCATCTCCTCCGCACGCAGCCCCAGCAGCAGCACATAGGCGCCCCACTCGCCTTGGTCATCGCGCAGGGGACCGATCTCCGCGCGGTACCGGTGCGGCAGGCCATCAATCTCCAGGTCCACCCGCAGGCTGACGTTCTTGCCGCTGACTAGGGCGTCGGCGACATGCCGGGTGCGCGCGCCGAACAGCGAAGCGAAATCCCTCCCGAGAGGCGGACGCACGTGTTCCGCAAAGGCGTCGTTGGCATAGGCGATGCGTCCGGCATGGTCGATCTCGGCGAACGGCAGCTCGCTTTCCCGCACCGCCGAGTTCAACGCGTCATAGCGCTCGGCCAGGGTGTCGATCATCATGGTCTGCAGCTCGAGCAGGGCCGGAACCACGTCGTCAGCCGCGAGCCCCTGCTCCCGCGCATCACCCAGCAGCCGCAGCTGGGTGGCCAGCAGCGGCTCCAGCGCGTCCCGCAAGCCAGAGGACCGCCCGCGCAACCGCGCCAGGATGTCGGGGCGGGCTTCATTCCACGCCCCGGCGGCGGCGGATTCGGCGGCATTCCAGCTTCTTGCGACGTTGCCCATGGAACCCCCGAGGAACGACAGCAACAGGCGCACCGATCGCCGGCATCGCCCGAGAGCACGTCGAGGTGAGATAATTGCACGAAAGTTGGCGCGAAAGGTGTGAAGTGTTTCACACCCCGGAGCGGTTGTTACCTTCCCAGTGACTTCGCATGAAGTCGCAGATCTTATAATCGACGTTTTTCAATTGATTGAACGATTTGGCCGTTACGTGATCCGCCACCTGTTAATGTTACAATGGCGTGCTATTGCAGGCGCACGTGCTCGAACTCAATGGGTCTTGCGGGAGCGTCTTCGAGCTCGCCAGCCTGCTCCTCGGGGTCGATCTCCGCGAGCGCTTCGGGTAGTTCCAGATCGATAGCATCCAGACTCATCTGCCACTGCTCGATCCAGCTCCGCACCTGAACGCCCTTTTCGCCTTCCTGCCATCTCTCGGATTTGGCATCGAATTCTTCCTGAGCGACCTCTGCTATGTTGCCGGCAAGGGTGCGGGCCGTCTCCAGAATTCTCGTTGTACTCGCTTTGCGCTTCAGCGACCGCCTCAGCAAACGGCTCGACTCCCCGATTAAACGCGGCAATGGCGATGTTCAGCGCTGCGGCTCTTTTACGAAGAAGGGCCGCCAAAGCTTCGCGCTCTGCCGCTTGCTCTTTGCTAAGTTTGAAGCTCATCAGTCACCCTTTCGAGCCCTCCGTTCAGGTGAGATGGGTGCTAACCGGAATTTTGCATCCCAAGTTGTCTGGTCGTAAGTATACGGGCTTAACCGCTCTGATCTACAGTTGGCAAAAAGCCTTGCAGACCAAATGGAAAACGGTGATCCCTAGGAATTCCTCTCTTTTAGCGAGCCCGATTCGATGGCCACCCGCCCTGGTACTTGCAAAGAAAGCACCCCAAAAAAGCCGCTGCGAAAAAGTCAGCTCCGGCAATACCGAAGCCAGAAGCCGCCGTCGTGCCCGTCGTCACATTGAAATCCGTCTTCGAACAACTCGGGGAGACACACAATCTGACGAAGAAGCAGGCCTTAGCGCTGCTGGGGGACTTCGTGGCCGCGATAACCGCGCATCTACAAAGCGGAGCGCGGATCAGGATGAGCGGCCTCGGCATCCTCGAGGTGAAAGATCGTCCGGCGCGGACGGGTCGCAATCCGGCGACCGGGGAGTCAATCGAGATTGCGGCCAGCAAGAAGGTGGCGTTTCGGGTGGCTAAGGAACTGAAGGCGGCGGTGTAGTTGTGGCGGGCGCGTCAGGATGATCGGTTAGGGTCGAACTGGCTGATTGCCCGGGACTGCCTGGGGCTTTACAGGCGTTTTGGGAGCGTCCGCTATCCAAGACGGGGGCGCGACCGGTTCAGCCTGCTTTGGCATAAAAAGAGGCAATAGCAAGCCACCAAAAATCGCGCCCATCCCCTGCTGCGGCAAGCCTCGGGAGGTTACGGCTTCTCGAAATCTGGCCTAACTGGCCGATCTCCAGGAATTGTGGCGCCTCCCGCTAAGGCGCGGTAATGGCCTCCGTAGGCCAGAAGAGCCGCAAATCCGGTCCCAAGAGCCAGATAAAGAGCCTTTGGCGAAAGGTGGCCACCTCAGCAAACGACCGTTTGTAGCCGCCTTGTTGGTTTGTAAAGCAGGCGGCCCGTGCAGCCTGGCCGACTCGATGACCGAGGCAAACCCGACACGCCTGAGCGAATTGAACCGCCCCCTGCCCTTCTGGTCGGCCAATGCCCCCAGTGAAACGCTAAAGGCCGGAAGGAAGATCGTCACCGACAATTAACCTTTCGCCTCCCGTTGCATCCGGCGGGCTGCGCGGTCCAACAGCATGCGATCATGCGCCAGGCCAAGAATCCACCACGCCGTCTGTGGCGACACGGTAAACCACCAGGTGGCGCGGGCGGCTGACGCGCACCTCGGAGGAGACGAGACGACGCCCGAGCCGGAGCGGATACACCCGGGCGCCGGCGACGTCCCGTGATCCGGGTAGAGCGGGAGACGCTCCCACGGCTGAGAACACGGCACGCATCAGACGGTCGTAACGGGCGGCGGCTTCAAATCCCCACTCTCGGGCACTGCGAAGAAGGATACGATCGATGTCCTCCTCAGCGCCGCCGAGAAGCCGATAGGTCAACCGGAAGGGTCGGGAGCCAGGCGCGCGCGCAAGCGCTCCATGGCGGCCTCGTGCAACGCCTCATCGTCTGCCGGGGTCCTTACCATCACGTAACGCCCAGCGGTAACATCAGCGTCGGCTCGTTCGACGATCTCGGCGATCTCATCGCCGGAATCCAGGAGATCAGCGTATAGTTGCAGGGCCTCGGTGACATAGTCCGCTTCGGACGCCGCACGCCCTTCAGCGACCTGACGGTCGATGACAGACTTTAGTTCGTCCGATAGCTGAACCTGTACGACGCCCATGTGCTTTCTGAATCCGTTCGGGGGATCATACCAAACTTGGCCAGCTCCGGACAGTATCTGCTTGTTGCGTATCCGGGGCCCATACGTCCTGATCTAGGTCTCCCTTCGTTTGTCCCTCGGTACCGGCAGTGCACCGCCCCGATAGGGTCAATAGGACGAATTCCTATGGCTGAAGGTTCCGTAGATACGGCACTCAACGAGGGCGCTCGGGTCGCTAACCCTACCCTACCCACTAAAGTCAGAGATCCCGAGATGCCGGTCCCCTGCCCTTCCGGCCTGATTGTCGCCCGCCCCGGCGTGGCGGACCAGCGGCCTAGTGTCTGGGATCGACTTCTCTTGAGCCGCTCCTGTTGGATCGTGTCTCATGGTTGACCGCAAGCTAGGGAGTTGCCTAACCGCAGCCTCGTCATCGACCATCTACGCGATTACAGCCATACGAGTCGGATCGTTGGGTTGTAACCGATCTTACTCAGTGACCTTGTTACGAGACATCTTGTCGCCTTGTTAGGCCTACTGTTTGAGCGCAGTGCTTATTTATAGGTGGTTTATCCGCTGCCGGGGGCCACGCCAGTATAACGAATATCGGCCAAGGGAGACTTCGATTCGATCGCCTCGCCAAAGCCTCATGCGCTGTCATCGCCGCGTTTGATTTGAGCGAGCGCGGGCAGGCCCTCTTCGCGGAACAGCGGATTAATGCTCGGCCGAGCTGCTGCTGGATCGTCATGCGGAGCTGCCTGACCGCAGCCTTGTCATACCACCCTTTCTACACACCGGACACCACATGGACAGTAGGTAGGTTTTTTCCATGCTCTTCCCGGGGCAGACGCAACCATCGCCTTGCTTGCTCTCGCGGGCGGACGGCTGCTCGGCGCGACCAGCTCCGGTATCGGCTGGATCTGCGCCGCTCCGTGCGGTGTGCTTGCAAGCGCGAGGTTGGTTGATCTACGTACCATTCCGCTTACACTACCACAGTCTTACGAGTTGGATTGTTGGCTTGTAAGAAATGACGCTACGATGCGACTTTCTTACGAGAGGGCGGGCAGCAGACCGTGCTGTGCGCTTGTGCAACCAGTCACCGGGGGAGCGCAGGCCGCTCCTCTTCGCGGGAATAGCGCAACCGAGCCCCTGTTGGATCCCTGGTTGACCGCGAGCTACGGAGCTGCCTGACCCAGACCCTCGTCATATATCAACCTACGCGATTACAGCCACACGAGTCGGATCGTTGGGTTGTAACCGATCTTACTCAGCGACCTTGTTGCGAGACATCTTGTTGCCGCGTTAGGCCTACTGTTGGGGATCGACCTCCTGTCCTGCCAGCGTTCTTTGTCCAGCGCCGTCCACATGGCAGACAAGTACGATCGTGAACACGACGTCGTTTGTACCACCCTGCGACCATCGCCTTTCCTGCCCGGATGGACGGCTGCTCGGCGCGACCCGCTCCAGTATCGGCCGGATCTGCGCCGCTCCTTGCGGTGTGCTTGCAAGCACGAGGCTGGTTGATCTGCGTGCCATTCCGCCTTACACCACTACAGTCATACGAGTTGAATTGTTGACTTGCAAAATGACACTACGCAGCGACTTTCTTACGAGAGGGCGGCCAGTAGACCGTGCTGTGCGCTTGTGCGCCAGGTCACTCGGGGCAGGGCAGGGGTCATTTATGGGAGCGCAGGCGGCTCCTGTTGGATCCATGGTTTGACCGCGAGCTACGGAGCTGCCTGACTAAGAGCCTCGTCATATATCAACCCGCGACCATCTACGCGATTACAGCGTACGAGTTGGATCGTTGGGTTGTAACCGATCCTACGCAGTGACCTTGTTACGAGACATCTTGTTGCCTTGTTAGGCCTACTGTTTGGATCGACCTCCTGCGCTGCCAGTGTTCTTTGTCCAGCGCCGCCTACATGGCAGGCAAGTACGATCGTAAACACGACATCGTGTGTACGCGTAAACAGGGATGTGGAACGCACTATGGTGCGCCCAGGTCGACCGGGGCAGCGCAGTGGTTATTTACAGGTGGTTTATCCGCTGCCGCGGGCCACGCCAGTATAACGAATATCGGCCAACGGAGACTTGATTCGACGATCGTCCCGCCAAAGCCTCATGCGCTGTCATCGCCGCGTTCGATTTGAGCGAGCGCGGGCAGGCCCTCTTCGCGGAACAGCAGATTAATGGCACGGCCGAGCTGCTGCTGGATCGTTGTCTCACGGTTGACTGCGATCATGCGGAGCTGCTTGACCGCAGCCTTGTCATACCACCCTGCGACCATCGCCTTGCCTGCTCTCCCGGATGGACGGCTGCTCGGCGCGACCCGCTCCGGTATCGGCTGGATCTGCGCTGCTCCTTGCGGTGCGCTAGCAAGCGCGAGGCTGGTTGATCTGCGTGCCATTTCGTTCACACCACTACAGTCATACGAGTTGCATTGTTGGCTTGTAAATGATCCTACGCAGCGACTTTCTTACGAGAGGCCTTATTGCCTTGCTTGGCCGTAGGAAGGCGGAACTCAGACACCAAAGCGATAATCTCCGCCGCGGCCTTGCTGTTGGGATCCACCTCCTGTGCCGCCCGCCCGTCATTAAACGCGGTTCGGAAGGCTTTGCGGTCGCCGAGCGAGGTTGCCGCCACGGTGCCGCCTCGGTTTACGATAACCGCTCGGGCCTCAGCCCCTTCCTTGCCCTGCGCCGCCACAGCGTTAAGGACGAAGATCGGTGAACGCTTGGCTAGCGCGCAGATGTCCATGGTGGTTTGTACGGCATCCATGTCGACGATTGTTGGTCGTACTGGGACGATGACCAAGTCGGCTGCTCGCGCTGCCCGCAACGCCGCCTGGTCCGCCTGCGGCGCGGTGTCCAGCACGACCAGCTCGTAGCCTTCGGCCTCAGCCGTTTTCAGGGTGTCCTCGAGCCTGGCAGGATGTTCAGTATCAAAGTCGGGCGGGTCGTCACCGCGACGGCCGAGAACTTTCGACGCCGAAGCCTGTGCGTCTAGATCAAGCAACAGCGTGCGCAGACCCCGTCGCTGCGTCTCAACGGCGAGATGCACCGCCAGCGTCGTTTTTCCTGCGCCACCTTTTTGGCAGACAAGTGCGATTGTAAACACGACGTCTTCCTTACCGGTGCCTGGTACGAAGTGGTTACACGTAAACAGGTGTGCTTGGCAACAGGTTGTAGTGTGGTCTTGTGCGCTCAGATCAGTCCGGGGCAGGGCAGGGGTCATTTATCCATTGTCGAGGGCAGGATATTTAGCAGGCTCGCCAGTCTGGCCTCGGCTGGATTTGCGACCCACTTTGCGGTGCGGTGGCAAACGCCATGCTGTTTGATCTACGGGTCGTCCTGCAACGGGTGAACCAGGGCCGGGTTCGGCGGCTTCGACGAAACGACGAACATAAGGAGGCTGGGGCGACGCAAGGGAACATCGGTGGCAACATCCTGGCTCAGGCAGAGCCGTGGGAGGTGAGGGTTGCGAACGGAATGGCGGAATTGGCCATCGAGTCGTCGTCAGGCAGATCCGAACTCTGTACACGTTCTCAGGTTAGAGCTGGGCGTTAGAGCGTTTTGTTGACCGAACCTTGTTCACGCCTCTGGCTCGGATTTAGGGGAAATCAGACGGAACTCTTCCTGTCCCAGTCCGAACTCAGTTCACGGCCATTTTTCACGGTATTTAGCGTTTTCAATTGGTTAGAGCACCTATCCTCAGAACTCTGTTCACTAAACCATAACAAGTAATTGAGTCTTTTCTACTAATAGTATTATGTGAACTGAGTTCGGAAGGCTGCTCGAAAAGGTTCGATACGACCGTGCATAAAGTTCGGACTTTCGAATCGGTTCAAATCGATCAAAGGTCGGCTCATGGAGGCTGGTGAGCCGATGACCTACAGGCAGGATAACCTTTTCAATGATGTGCCCTACGACGGAGACTTCGTAGGGCCGGAAGCGACTGTCCATGACCTGCTCAGGGCGAAAGGTCGACGTGGAGCCGCAGCTTACGCTTTCCGCTGTGCCCCCGAAGCCGGTCGGCGGGCTCCTGTTGATGTCCTGGCCGGCTCCCGCGGCGGCCGTATAATATCAGTAGCTGCCGATATGGCTGAATCCGTCGGAGCGTTAGGTTTGGCTGCCTCCGCTGCGGGTCACGTCTATAGTGGCTGGTGCATGCTGGGGCTGCCGTACCGGCGCCCCAAAGGCGAAAAAGACCAAATTTGGCGAATCACCACGGATTTTGCGGACATCACTGTCCAGTCCGGCACCATTAAGTGCGACGACGGCTCAACCACACATGCCGGAGTGCCCTATGGTTCGTATGCCAGGATGGCGCTGATTGCGCTGCAATCCGAGGCTTTAGAGCAGAGCAGCCGGGATATTGAGCTTGGTAATACGGCCTACGACGCCTTGAAGCGCCTTGGACTGCCCGACGGTGGCAAGGTGGCTGACATGGCGTTGGCTCAGCTTGAGAAGCTTGCTCGCTGCCATGTCAGTTTCCGGATCGGCACTGATCTAAAAGGTTTGGAAATCAACGAGAGATTGGTTGAGGCATTCGAATACGACACCGACGGCAAAATGTTTATCAAGCGGGTTCGGTTGTCCTCTGCGTTCTTCGAAGGGCTACGTAGGCATCCGGTGTCGATAGACCGTTCCGCTGTGCAGAGAATTCGGAACTCGCCAGTTGCGCTCGACGTCTATCTCTGGCTCTCATACAGACTTCCGGTCCTTGAGCGCGAGACCCCCATCTCCTGGGCAGCCCTGCACAAGCAATTTGGTCACGGCATTGGTGTGATGCGATTTTTCAAGCGACCATTCGCGGAGAATCTTGAACTCGCACGGTCCGTCTACCCGGCGGCAAACTTTAGCCTCGTTCCAGCCGGTATCATCCTGCGCCCCTCCCCACCCCCACGGCGCCAAAAGGCAATCGCAGCAGCCTGAGTGTCGGTACGCCTTTGCCACTGCGTGTACAGAGTTCGGATATAGCGGTATCTAATACACCTCGTCGGAACTGACGACTCGGTTGGACTGGCCGCGGCTTCAGTTCCCGTGTGTGCCGTCGACGTTTACGCCAGAGGTGATCTGCCAGTCCTGGCCTGTGAAGACCGCGAGACGCCCGATGCCTCGATTAGTCATGGAATCAAATCGAATCGGCCCGATAATCGGTGACCGACTTCAATGCAACGACGGCGAAGCCGTTACGCTGTACGAGGGAGAGCCGCTGCTGGCCCGAGATGCTAAAGTGGGTTTGGATTTTGGCCGAACTCTTTGCGCATGCAGCCTCCCCCATCCGAACTCCTTGCACTGGCATCCCGACGCAGGCGGTTACTGCGCCGCTCGATGTCAAGCTGAGCTTGGGGTCAAAGGGGGTCAAAGTGGACGGAGCCCAACCCTTCGCTCCGAATCGGGTGACCTCAACGGCGCATTGTCGGTTGTGGGTGGAAAGCCGAGCTTCGGATAAATAAGGTGCAAACGGTCGTTTCAGGTAATAACAGGTTACTGTATGATCGAAGGCAGACAACAGGCGCCTTGGCTATGTCTTGTCGCGCTCGGCGCTCTGTTCCCGCGCAAGTTCCGTTCGGCAAGCTGCCTCTAGCTCTAGCGGAGCCAGGTGATCGTGCACGATCTCCCATAGAAGAGGTGAAGAGGTGCAGAAACCTGCCGGTATTGGTGCCGCAACACGTGACCGACGCCGGCAATCTTTCGCCACGGGAGGGCCGGATATCGGGCCTTTATCGGCGCGGGCAAATGGCGGCTGGCCTCGGATATAATCTCGATTCCACGCTGCACAATCCATTGCTGTTCCCAGTCCTGCTTGAACGCTTCAAGCGGCGAGCACCGTGACTTTTCACGGATGTGTTCGATTGCCTCGACGATATCGGTCAGATAGGGGACGGCAGACGAAGCGCCCGGCCTGCCATCGACCTTGCTCGCGAGCAGTCTTTCATCATGGCGCCGCCGATGGCAATCGTTCGATATCAGCGAGGGATGAGGCGCCATGGCCATCGAGTTTCATATGATCTGGCGGGATCAGATCCGGGCAGTATCGGCAATCCGACAACGGCACGGCGAAGAAGCCGCCTTCGATTACATCGTCGACGAGAAGCTGATGAACTTTGCGGAGGCTGCGGAAGGACGACCGGAGTTCGCGCGGGAGCTACCCCGTTTCGTCGCCGCGATTCGCGAGATCTTTCCTCCCGATAGGATGCGGTCCGGGCTACAGCGCCTTGCCCATTATCTTGAAGAGGATAAGGCCCGCACTGCCGAAATGCTCCGCGAGAAACAAGGCAACCCCTCTCGCGAAGGCGTCGATGATGGCGATGGGAACGGCGACACCGACGACGATTTTGAAGATGCGGAAACGCTCGCGAGACGACTGCAGTCCCTTTCGGCGAGGCAAAAGCGCTTCGAATTTCTGCGCGACCTGCTCCTCTCCGAGCGGCTCGGCACAGCTTGAAGCCGTATATCGCGGCAGCCGGCTCAGGTCCAACCCGAGGCCGCGCGATGACCGCGAGACCCAGAAGAACGTCTCCGGTCTGGAGCGACGTGAAGGGAAAACTGGCCGCGTTCGACCGCGCGGGCTTGGTCGGCCTCGTTCAGGATCTGTACGCCGCCAGTGAGGCCAATCGGACCTTTCTGCACGCCCAGTTCGGTCTCGGTGCCGACCTACTGGCTCCCTACAAGTGCGATGATCGAACGCTGGCTTTGGCCCAATGTTCTCAGGAACCAGGATGTGTCGGTATCCGCCGCCAAGAAGGCCACCTCGGATTTCAGAAAGGCCGCCGGCCAACGCGAGGGACTGGCGGAGCCGATGGTGTTTTATTGCGAACGCGCAGCGTGCTTCGCCACAGAATATGGCATGGATGACCCGGGATACCTCGATGCCCTGGTGAGGATGTTCGAGCAGGCGCTCAAGGTGTCGGTCACTCTGGCCGACGCGGAGCGTGATGCCATGCTTAACCGTCTGGATGCCGTGCGTGTCGCCAGCCGCGACTTCGGCTACGGCGTCGGATACAACATACCTAAGCTTCTGGCGAAGTTATCGGCGCAAGTGACAGAATGCCTTGATCAGGTGACCCGGCCCGTGCGTCATCTGTGACCTGGCGCCGCTTTGCACCCATGCTGAACCTTTTTCCAGTGTGGTTCTGAAAGACCCACGGAGTAGGTTCCCGGCTGCGTTACTGGGGGAGTCCTCTGGGGAGACGATGCACAAATCAATGAGATTTACCCTACATACCTGCAAATGGTCGTTTGCAAAAGTGGCCGGATGTTGGTTAGCCGCAGGCTGGCTCGCTAACAGGTCGGCAGGGCGAGCGGGCTGCCCGATGGGCATGGGCTCTATCCGGGCACGACAGCCACACCCATCCGGCCCGTCTCCAGAGGCGAATTTACTGCGATCTCGGCTGAAATCCGTGCCCCAACCGGCCCAAACCGCTGGAATCGCCGAGTTCGGCCGGGCCGAGGCACGAGACCCGCTCACCCGAAGGGCCGGGACGCGCCAGATGACCGCGGCGCGAAGCATTCCCAAGCTC
>CAWHWH010000011.1:0-89723 GCA_963832865.1 uncultured Pseudomonadota bacterium | reverse complement strand
ATATGGGCGTGCGGGTCGATACCACCGGGTATCACCAGCATGCCGCCGGCACCGACGATCTCGGCGCCGGGTTGGAGCCTCGAAATAGGGTCGACCGCCGACGATCACGCCGTCCTCGCAGAACACGTCCGCGCGGGGGTTCGCCGGCGGTGACGTACCGCCGCCTCGGACCAGCAGCTCGATGCGAGCCTCCTCCACATCACGTCGCGGACGCCGCTGCCCTTGAGCACGAAGGTAACCACGGTTTCGGTTGCGACCGACAAAGTCGGCGTCGTCGATCGAGACTTTGCCTAGTACGGCACGGATCTGCACCTCGAAATCGGCGTATGTCTGGGTCATCGCCCAGATATTGAACAGCAGATGGATCGGGTGGATCGGATCCATCAGCCCTTTGGCACTCCAGCCGGCGATGACCCGGGCGAGTTCCGTCACGCGCTGGCGCAGTTCGATGCCGAGGTACAACATAACATGCGGCGCGCCGTGCAGCAGTTCTCCGGCGAAGATGCGGGAGGCGTCGGGACGGAGCCGGGAGTGTGCCATCTTGGCGCGGACATAGCCGGCCAAGCCGTCGGCGGGGTGACGCTCGGGGGTCAGCCATGTCGCGGCATCGTCCAGCCACACAGCCAAAATGCCCTCCAGCACGGCGCGGTAGAGGGTCTCCTTGGTGCCGAAGTAATAGTGCAGGTTCGCCTTCGGCAGGCCGGCGGCGCCGGCGAGTTGTGCCATTGTCGCACCCGCGAAGCCGTGCCGCGCGAAGACCTTCTCGGTGGCCGCGAGGATGCGCTGCCGGCTGGCCCGGCGGATGGAGGAGAGCGTTGTATCCATCTCGTGCGGATTGGAACCTGGACGCGATTATGCGCGAATGTTGAACAAACTTGTCCAAACAGTCAAGAAATCCCATTGACTCGTATGGCACCCTTACCGTTAGCTTCTTGCGACCCTGATGGGAGGCCGGATCGTGAGCGAAATCGGTGATATCGCCCCAGGCCGGCTAAACGCCGCGCAACTCGCGGCGAATTTCGGCGATGCGCATCCGCCGCTTTCCCCCGCGCAGGCCGTGGTGGAAGCCAATCGTTGTTACTTTTGCTACGATGCGCCGTGCATCGAAGCCTGTCCGACTGACATCGATATTCCGTTGTTCATCCGCAAGATCGCCACGGGGAATCTGCGGGGATCAGCGCAGACAATTCTTGAAGCGAACATCCTTGGGGGGAGCTGCGCCCGGGTTTGTCCCACCGAGGAATTGTGTGAGCGGGCCTGCGTGCATACCGCCCAGGAGGCCAAACCGATCGAGATCGGCGCGTTGCAGCGCCATGCCACGGACTGGCTGATGGAGCGCGAGATCGCGCCGTTCGCCCGAGCGGCGGCGACCGGGCGGCGGATCGCGGTGGTGGGCGCGGGACCGGCCGGGCTTGCGTGCGCTCATGGGCTGGCGCGGCATGGGCACGACGTAACGATTTTCGAAGCGCGACCGAAACCGGGCGGACTGAACGAGTACGGCATCGCGGCCTACAAGGTCGCCGACGATTTCGCGCAACGCGAGGTCGGCTTCGTTCTGGCGATCGGCGGTATCAGCATCGAGTATGGCAAGGCGCTCGGACGCAACATCACGCTCGATGTGCTGCGGCGTGATTTTGATGCCGTGTTCCTGGGTCTGGGTCAGGCCGGTGTCAAGGCTCTGGGGCTGGCGGGGGAGGCAATGGCGGGGGTGCGCGACGCCATCGAGTTCATTGCCGAACTGCGGCAGGCGCCGAAGGATCGGGTGGCGGTGGGACGGCGTGTCGTAGTGATCGGCGGCGGCAACACGGCGATCGACGCGGCTACGCAGGCTCGCCGCCTGGGAGCGGAGGATGTCACCATCGTTTACCGTCGCGGCCCCGAACAGATGACCGCGACCGGCGAGGAACAGGCGTGGGCGCAAACCAACAATGTCCGCATTCGGCATTGGGCGGCGCCGACCCGTTTGGTCTCGGCTCCGAGCCAGACGGTTACCGGGGTCGAGTTCGTCCGGACGACGATCGATGCCGCGGGGCGGCTGGCCTTGACCGACGAGACGTTCGTGTTGGCGGCGGATATGGTGCTGAAGGCGATCGGGCAGAGTTTCGTCGCAGATCCGGTTGACGGCGGCCCCGCGGTGCGGGACGGGCGCATCGTGGTGGACGCCGACCGCCGCACGTCGCTGGACGGCGTGTACGCGGGCGGGGACTGCGTGCCGGGCGCTGATTTGACTGTTGCCGCCGTACAAGACGGCAAGCTCGCGGCCGCGGCGATCCATCGCCAACTCAGCTGCTGACCCTCGTTTATCGGAGACGCGTGATGGCCGATCTTAAATCGAACTTCGCTGGCATCGCGTCACCCAATCCATTCTGGCTCGCCTCGGCGCCGCCGACAGACAAGGCCTACAACGTGGCCCGAGCATTCAAGGCGGGCTGGGGCGGGGTGGTGTGGAAGACGCTTGGGGAGGATCCACCGATCGTCAACGTCAGCAGCCGGTATGGCGGCGTCAGTTACAACGGCGCTCGGATGGCCGGTTTCAGCAATATCGAACTGATTACCGACCGGCCACTGCGGGTGAACCTGGACGAGATCAAGCAGATCAAGCGGAACTGGCCGGATCGCGCGGTGGTGGTCAGCCTGATGGTGCCCTGCACCGAGGAAAGCTGGCAACGCATCCTGGCTCTGGTGGAGGAGACCGGGTGTGACGGCGTGGAGCTGAACTTCGGCTGCCCGCACGGCATGTCGGAGCGCAACATGGGTTCGGCGGTCGGTCAGGTGCCGGAGTACGTCGAGATGGTCACCCGATGGTGCAAGCAGCACACCCGGATGCCTGTCATCGTGAAGCTTACACCGAACGTCACCAATATCCTGGGGCCTGCCGAGGCGGCGCAGCGGGGCGGCGCGGACGGCGTGTCGCTGATCAATACCCTGCAATCGATCACCGGCGTTGATCTCGATCTGATGGCGCCTGAACCGGTGGTCGACGGGCGGGGCACCCACGGCGGGTATTGCGGGCCGGCGATCAAGCCGATCGCATTGCGCATGGTCGCCGATATCGCACGCGATCTGCCGGGGCTGCAGATGTCCGGCATCGGCGGCATCGCGGTCTGGCGCGATGCCGCAGAGTTCATCGCGCTGGGGGCCGGCAATGTGCAGGTGTGCACGGCGGCTATGCATCATGGGTTCAAGATCGTCGAGGACATGATTGACGGACTGTCGAACTGGATGGACAGCAAGGAGTATGAGTGCATCGAGCAGGTGCGTGGGAGGGCGGTGCGCAACTATGTGCACTGGGGCGATCTGAATTTGAACTACCAGATCGTCGCGCGGATCGATCAGGGCCTCTGCATCAAGTGCGGCTTATGTCATATCGGCTGCGAAGATACGTCGCATCAGGCGATCGCGGCGCTGCGGGTGAACGGAGAGCGGCGGTATGAAGTCATCGACGCGGAATGCGTCGGCTGCAACCTGTGCTACCTGGCGTGCCCGGTGGATGGCTGCATCACGATGGTGCGGCAGGAAACCAGCGCCCCCGCGATGACGTGGGAGCATCATCCGAATAATCCGCTGCGCAAGGAGTGAGCATGGCGTCGGAACCTGTTGTGCCGGAACCTGTTGTACCCGCTGGCAACATCTCGATCGACGGCGATCGGATGTGGGCGACGATCATGGAGACGGCGCAGATCGGGGCCACGCCGAAAGGCGGGATCCGCCGGCTGACGCTGACCGACCTCGACCGTCAGGTGCGCGACTGGTTCCGCGCGTCGTGCGAGGCCGCCGGATGCACTGTGTCGGTGGACGACATGGGCAATATTTTTGCACGCCGGGCTGGGCGTGATCCCGCCTTGCCGCCGATCGCCATCGGCAGCCATCTGGATACGCAGCCGACGGGCGGCAAGTATGATGGCGTGATCGGCGTATTGGCGGGGCTTGAGGTGCTGCGCACGCTGAACGACCAGGGTTACGAGACGAACGCACCGATCGAGGTGATCGACTGGACGAACGAGGAAGGATCGCGTTTTGCCCCGGCGATGCTGTCGTCTGGGGTGTTCGCTGGCGTGTTCGATACTGCTTATGCCTACGGGCGCGAGGATCGCGAGGGTCAGCGGTTCGGCTCGGAACTGGAGCGTATCGGCTATAAAGGCGAGATCCCGTGCGGCTCGCACACGCTGGGCGCACATTTCGAGCTGCATATCGAGCAGGGGCCGATCCTGGAGGCGGAGGCGAAGACGATTGGGGTGGTGACCGGCGTACAGGGCATGCGCTGGTATGAGGTGACGGTGACCGGCATCGAGGGCCATGCTGGCGCTACGCCAATGCGGTTGCGACGCGACGCTCTGCTGGGTGCCGGGCGCATGGTCGCGGCGGTGAGTGATGTTGGTTGGGACCACGCCCCGGATGCGGTGGCGACGGTGGGGCTGTTGGAGAATCGGCCGAACAGCCGCAACGTGGTGCCGGGGTCGGTGTTTTTCGCCATCGATCTGCGTCACCCGAGCGATGACGTGGTGGTGGCGATGGAAGCGGAGATGCGAGAGAAGCTGGAGCGCATCGCTGCTGATGCGGGATTGGAGATTTCGTTGGAATGCGTTTGGGATTCGCCGGCGGTGCGGTTCGACGCGGCGTGCATAGCCTCGGTGCGGCGGGCGGCGGAGGCGGCGGGGTATCCGAGCCGCGAGCTGGTCTCGGGGGCTGGCCATGATTTGGCTTACGTCGCGAGGGTGGCTCCGACGACGATGGTGTTTGTGCCTTGCGAGAATGGGCTGAGCCATAATGAGGCGGAGCACGCGGAGAAGGCTGACGTTGTCGCGGGCGCGAATGTGCTGTTGCGGGCTGTGCTGGAGACTGATCAGCGTCTGGCCGAGCGGGTGGGGGGTGCGGGCTGAGGCGGGCGCTGCTGGAGGCGACGACCCCTACGCTGCCGGTATTCAAATCGACATCGCAAGATGGCATGCGTTCGCGGTTCGATGCTTACTCCAAGTGGCAAAGGGGTTTGTAGTTTCCTGTTCCCGATAGACAACCATCCATTTCTGATAAGGCGTCCAAATCGCTGACATTCCTTCGGCCGAGAGCGGCCGGCTTATGCCCGATAATGCCCGCGATCGGGCCGGAGCGGATGGCGCCGGCAACTCGGTACCGCATAACCGATTTAGGCAGTTCGCACCAGGTCCTCGATCGTAAATCTGCCCCCAGCCTGGTGACGCTGTAAGTCGGCACGATAGGCCACATTGAACCACTCATTGTCGCTGTTTCAAAAATCATCAGACGGGAGCGGTAAATCTTATGCTCTATCCTCACTTTTCAGCATTCTTTTCTGAAACAAGACGTTCGGTTGTGCCATCATCTTTGACTTCGGCCAACGCGATATGATCCGCCACTGTCGCGGCATTCACCACCGCCGAACGCATAGCCTGCTCGAAGCCGCGGGCGGGGCGGGCCGCCGCGATATCGCCAGGGTAGGGATGCGCGGCGATGCGCTGCCGCCTTCTGGCTTCGTCAGGATCAGTCTGTAAAGGCCGCTCTCGTTGATGATGTCAGTTCCTGGGTGCCACCCGGTGCCACTGCACCCCCTTTCGTCATCATCGAGACGACGACTGCGAGCCCGTGCCGGCAAGGGGGTAGCGTTTCGCTACCCCTTATGACCCCCTATCCCAGCACCCCTTACTGTGACAACATCGGTCAGACTGACCAGCGCCTCCACTTCGCCACCAACCGCTTCATGGTCCTGCGCAGCGCCGACACGGATCAGCCAGAAAACCCGCCTGGCGTTGCACGCTACCGCCGTGTTTGATGGACAGCGAATTGCCTTCTGCACCTAGCCGGCGCCACGCTGCGCCCCCGGTTATGCCAATGGATAATCTACTTCCCTACCGGGCCATGGCCCACAACAACGCCTGGGCGAACCACCGCCTATTCACGGCTTGCGCCTCCCTGTCGCTGGAGGAGTTCACTGCTCGGCGGGCTGGTTTCTTCCCAAGCCTCCGCGCCACGCTGAACCACATCCTGGTCATCGACCACTTCTATGTGGACGCGATGGAGGGTGGCACGCTCGGGCCGGCCGCCTGGGCCGATCCCGAGCCCTACGGCACCGTTGCGGCTCTCAGTCAAGCGCAGGCCGAGATAGACGGGCGGTTGCTTGCCATCATCAGCGGTCTGGACGAGGAGGGCCTCAGTCGGATCATCGCCATACATCGCGCTGACCACGTGCAGCACGAGCGGATGGACCGCCTACTGCTGCACCTGTTCCAGCATCAAATCCACCACCGCGGCCAAGCTCACGCGATGCTAAGCGACACCTCGGTACCGCCGCCTCAGCTCGACGAATTCTTTTCTGCCGGCGAAGCCCTGCTACGGGTGGAGGACTTCAACTCACTCGGCTGGACTGAGGAGATGGTCTGGGGTGCCCCAGATGCTGGAGCCTAGAGCAGATTGCCTTGTCCGGCCGCCTACGCGTACACGTAGCCCACATGAGCGCCGCGAACCAACTGCCCGCTGCGATGACGGCGGCCGAATTCCTCGCATGGAACCCGCAGGACAGCGATCGGTGGGAACTGGTCGATGGCACCCCGCGCGCAATGGCGCCATCGACACCGCGGCATGGCGCGATTCAGGCCCAGGCCGCGCGGCTGATCGGCAATCACTTGGTCGAAACGCGCCCGGCCTGCCGCCTCGTCACCGAAGCGGGCGTCCAGCCCAAGGTGCGCGCCAACCTGAACGTGCGGGTGCCTGATCTTGCCATCACCTGGCGCGTGGAACCCCGACGATGGGCTGCTGCGCGAGCCGGTTGTCGTGGTGGAAATACTGTCGCCCTCGAACAAGGCGGAAACCTGGGCGAATGTCTGGAGCTATGTCACCATCCCCAGCGTGCTCGAAATCCTGGTGCTGCACACGGCGGACATCCGCGCCGATCTGCTGCGCCGGGAGCAAGATGTCTCCTGGCCGGACAACCCGCTGTCGTTGGCGCCGGGCGATGCCGTGACACTGGAGAGCATCGACTTCAGCGCTCCGATCGAGGCGTTCTACCGCACGGCAGGCTGATGCGAGTGCCAATGCGCGCGGGACGTCTCGTGCGCAGAGGAGGTGTTCAGAACCACACCGGCATCTCGCCGGGCACCGCCATCATGACCGCTATTTCGAAGAAAGTCCTCATCGACCTTTCTTGAGGTGGAGAACCTCGTCAATCCGGCACCCGACGTTGTACCGGATCATGAGCTTGGCGAGATGCTCACCGTCGTTCAGGACAATTCGTTTGCTGAGGAATTCTGCCGTTTCCTTCGCCGAGGATGAGAAGGTCGAGGTGGTCACAAACAGGCCCTTCGTTGCCTTGCGGCGGTCGAGGCTTCCAAAAAACCCCGAATCGCCCCAGGGCCGATGTTGTTGCCTTCTGCGTAGCGCTGGCCTGGATGTAGACGCGATCAAGCCCGAGGGCGTCTTGATCAATCACACCGTCAACACCGTCGTCGCCGCTGCGGCCGAGCAGCAAATTGCCAGCCTTCGTCCGCCCGCCTTCGTCCAAGGGCAACGGCTGTGCCGAACGGCCCATCCGCACCCTACGGCAGAACCTTCCTGGATACGACACGTCGAAACGATCGAACAACTGCGGGCCTTTCTGGCCTTCAAGTACACCTACAATGGAGGCCCAACTAATCGAGCGTCGCCCGCTACGAAGACAGGACTGCAGGCACGGTGAGGAGTTTTTGCAGTCGTTGCGGCACGCCGCTGACTTACGAAACGAAACTTTCTCCGCATATGGTAAACATCCCCCGAGCTTTGTTTTCGAGCCGCACCGGGCGTCAGCCGCTTTACCATTCAGCCTTTTCAGAGCTGCGAGACAGGGCATACACGGGTGGCCGGCTCGTTCCGCTTAGGGGTTTCCCAGGCATCGTTTGGGAGCGCCCTAGACGGAGAAAACGACCGGGATAAGATGATCCGTCGAAAACGGGCTATCGCTGCCGATTATGTCGAGACACTGGGTCAAGCTCGGTTGTTGGATCTTTATCCACCCAGAGCACAAAGCAATGAAACGATGAGGTTATCCGCTTGGCTCCGATGCGATTGAGAGCATGTATGGCGGCGCCCAGACGGAGCCAGCCTGATGAGCAAGACTCGGAGATGACAATGGCGGCAAGGCCTTCAATATCTACCTCGGCGATCGAGGGCGAGCGGCGCTTTGCAGGTATTGACATAGTCGGGGCCCACGGTTCCCAATCGCGCAGGCGACCTTGTGTGTCCCTTATCGCCGTTGCTGTCCCGACTGCCTGCTCAGTTGTTGCGGCAGCAATTTGTCGGCGACACGCGACGGCGTCGCGACAAGACCGCGCACCCAGTGTGCAGGAGGAAGGTCATGGATCTTAAAGGCTCGGTCGCATTGGTAACGGGAGGCAACGGTGGACTCGGGCAGCGCATCTGTCACGCGCTGGCGAAGGAAGGAACAAATATCGCCGTCATGTATGCGCGGAGTCGCGATCAGGCGGAGGGCGTCGCCCAGGAACTGACATCGCGCTATCAGATCAACGCTGCGGCGTTCGCCTGCGACATCACCGACGAAGCAGCGGTCCAGGGCCTGATCGGCGACGTGACCAGGCGCTTCGGTCGCATCGACATTCTTGTCAACGACGCCGCCTACAACACCTCCATCCCGTTCACTGACCTCGACAATCTGACCCTCGAGGTGTGGGACAAGATCATGGCAGTCAACCTGACCGGACCGATGCGCCTGACCAAGGCCGTGGCGCCCGTTATGAAGGCGCAAGAGCGGGGCCGCATCGTCAACGTCTCGTCCGTCGCGGGGCTCACGCCGACGGGCTCATCCATTGCCTATGCGGTGTCGAAGGCCGGCCTCATCCATCTCACACGATGCATGGCCGTGGCGCTGGCGCCTGAGACGCTGGTCAATTGTGTGGCGCCGGGACTGCTGGAGGGCACGCGCGCGACAGCCAATCTCCGGCCCGAGCAGGTCGAGCGCTCTGCGTCTGGCTCGCTGCTGAAGAAGGCCGCCGACAAGGACGATTGCGCCGACATGGTGGTTACCATGTGCCGCACCGAAACCATGACCGGCCAAACGATCGTCATCGACGCCGGGCGCGTGTTTCATTGAGAGCGACTCGATTGGACGGGTCGCTTGACGCCACCGGCCAGCGATATTCATTGGAGCTGGACGATGCTTGAAACTCGAGAAGGTGGCTGCCATTGCGGCCGGGTAAGGTTCCGGGCCACTGTCGACCTGGACCATTTGTCCCAGTGTAGCTGCAGTATTTGCACGAAGAAGGGCATTCTTCATCTGCCGATCTTCCCGGCTGATTTCGAGTTGCTGCGCGGGAAGGGTGCATTGACCGTCTACACGTTCGGCACCGGCGTGGCGCAACACCCATTCTGCGCGAATTGCGGCATGCATGTGTTTTACGTGCCGCGCTCCCAACCGGACAAGATCATCGTTAACGCGCGAGGTCTCGACGATATCGACGGGCCAGCGCTCAGGCCGACGCGGTTCTTCGACGGCCGTCACTGGGAAGAGGCCCAACGCAAGCGGATTTCCGACGGCGGACATGTCTCAGAAGCGGGATCCAACGGCGCCATAACGCTGAGAAGTATTCTGGACCGAGCCCTGGCATAGTGTCAGCGGAAAAGAATGCGCGCGCCGCAACAAGTGTGGGCGGCGGACATTTAGAGACCCCCCACCTGTTGCGGAGGACCAACGCTGGCGAGACATCAATCGCTCGCCACCGCCCTCCACAGAAACAAACTACTCTAGATTTTCATGGCGGCCTTGCGCGCCCTCCGGCCAGCGGTCGGTTTGTCCCCGATCGCAGCGGCCGGGCACCATCCTTTGCTATGCCGCCGAGCTCGACCAGCACTTCGTCCACGAACAGGTCAACGCCGGCAATGCTTTTGACGTCTATACGGCGGCCCGGAACACGATCGCCACCGGCGTGATCGTAGCTGTTATACGGCCTGTAGGCTTCAATTCCCCCGTCCCAGCGTTGACCTCGAACTGAACGATGGTGTCGCCTTTCTGGTTTGCGACATATAGCCACCGGCCACTAGGATCGATTGCGAAGTTGCGTGGAAAGTTCACGTCTTTCGTCGCGTGGCCGATCACCGAAAGCAGGCTCGTCTCTGGGTCGATGCGATAGCCTATGATGCTGTTGTAGCCACGGTTGGATGCATAGAGGAACTTCCCAGATGGATGCACTGCGATCTCAGCTGTACTGTGCGGGCCGCTATAGCCGGGCGGCTCCGTCGATATTGTTTGCAACGCCTTGCCGATCTGCCCCGTTGTCGGGTCGTAGGCGAATACGGTCACCGTCGCGTTCAACTCGTTCACGACGTAAAGCACTTGGCCGTTTAGGTGGAAAGCGATGTGCCGTGGGCCGGCGCCTGGCGGCAGCGATGCCGTGGCGACCCGCACAAGACCACCGTCGCTAAGGCGGAATGTCTGCACCTTGTCGATGCCAAGATCAGCGGCGGCGATGTAGCGGCCGGCGCGGTCGAAGACGACGGCGTGCGGGTGCGGCGCCTCCTGGCGCGCCTGGTTCGGGCCGCTCCCGGTGTCCTTGAGTTCGCCGCTCACCGGCTCTAGTCGCCCGTCGGCCGTGATCGGCAGGACAACAAAGTTGCCGCCGATATAGTTGGCGACGACCAGGTGACGCCCACTTGGATCCACGGCGAGATGCGCCGGAATTGGACCGCCCGCGGACTGGCGGTTGAGCAACGTCACCATGCCGGTGTTCGAGTTTATGGCGAACGCTTCGACCGATCCGGTTTTCTTGCCTTCGTAGTCGTCTATCTCGTTGATCACGTAAAGAAATCGGCGTGAGGGATCCAGCGCGAGAAAGGACGGATTAGCGCTGGCCATCTGCTGCACAAGCGCAAGCCCGCCGTCCGCGGGATCGAACTTGAAGACGGAGAGGCCGACGGGATTGTTACTTCCGCCACCGGGCGGATCCTTTGTGTAGGATCCGACATAGACAAAGACGGGCCCGGCTGTGTCAGCCGCCTGGGTCGTTCCCGACGGCAGCATCGCGCTGACGAGACCGGCGGCCAAGAGATGACGCCGGTTAAGTTCGAGCGTCGAGAAATCGCGTTGTTTGTCGCTCATTGTCTGTTGTTTCCTCCGGTGGCACAGCCACGCTCGCTGGTTGGCGGGTCGAGATGGTGATCCGGGATGGTTAGCCGGTCAACGCCAGCGGGGCGGGAGAAGCCAGCGGCGATAGCAGCGATGTGCACGAACTTCTGGTGATCGCCCTGTGCACCGTCCTGAGTGGCGGTCAGGGCGCCACGCACATGGCGGCGTTCGCGGTGGCGAAGGAGCGATTCCTTCGTGGGTTGCTCAAGCTCGGGAATGGCTTGCCCAGCAACGACACCTTCAGCCGCCTGTTCCGCCTGCTTGACCCTTGCGCAGCAGAGCAGACGTCGTCATCGCCACGTCGGCACCTGCAAGCAGATATTTGACGACATCATCCACTGACGATATGCCAGTCGATGCGGCCAGAGATGCCTTGGTGCGGCCGGCGAGGATCGCGATCCACAACAGCGGCAAACGAACTCGGCGGGATCGCTTAGTTGAAGCGTATCAGTCAGCTTGATGTCGAGGAGATCGATATCAGGGTGCATCAATCGATTAAAAGGACAAGGCCGGCCGCGCCGTGTTGCACGAGAATCTCCGCGGAGTGACCGATGGCGCTGAAATACAGCGTCATCTTAACCGAAATCGGTAGCGCGACAGAAGAGCAGACTGCCATTACGATATCACAATCAACTTCATATGGAGCCCATTCAAGGCGGTGGATCTCGGTGGTGAATACCAGTACGCCGAACGGCACCTACAAGCGCCCTTCGCCGTGGGCACCAACACTGCCACAACAGGTGGCATAGCGAACCGGATCCTGTTCTCCGCCATCGCCCGATACTGATCGTGGTTGGCGGGATCGGACAAGAGCGTTTTATGCCGGGCGGAAGCCCTCCAGGTCCGCAACTCTAACCTAGCCGGATAGGTACCTACGGACTCGTATCTATACAACGCCTATACACACTTGTATTTGGGCACTCATTACGCTAAGGGAAAATACCAGATGTGCCAACATCACAATTCGATGTCACGAGGCGTTTTTGCCGAAAGTGCATTGGCCGACCTTATTTTATGTGCTCACCTGAGCCGAATACGAGCGCAGCACACCGGCCGCTCTGGGCGGCGGTTACCGAGGGACTGCCTGAAGCTCTTGAGCGGAGTTACCAATGCGGACAATCTCTGTTGAAGAGGCAGTTGAGCAAATCCCCGACCGCGCAAGCCTGCTGATCGGCGGCTTCATGGGCGTGGGTACGCCGGACCGGGTAATTTCTGAAATCGTGCGCCAGAAGAAACGTGACCTAACTGTCATCGCGAACGACACCGCGTCCCCGGGCGTTGGCATTGGCAAGCTCATCAGCGCGAAGCTGGTGCACCAGGTGATCGCCAGCCATATCGGCCTGAACCCCGAGACCCAGCAGCAGATGATGGCCGAGGATCTGCGGGTTGACCTGGTCCCGCAGGGCACGTTGATTGAACGGATCCGAGCGGGAGGATATGGTCTCGGCGGCGTGCTGACGTCCACCGGCCTTGGCACGGTGGTTGAAGAGGGCAAGCAGCAGATCGAGGTAGACGGGCGGACCTATCTCGTGGAGACCGCGCTCCGTGCCGACTTCGCCCTGGTACATGCTTTCCTTGCGGACTATATCGGCAACCTCGCCTACGCCCTAACTGCGCGGAACTTCAATCCGATCGTGGCGATGGCAGGCGATACCGTAATCGCCTCTGCCGATCATATCGTGCCCGTAGGGGTTATCTCGCCGGATAACGTTGTCACGCCCGCCACCATCGTCGACTACCTAATCGCCAATCCGTGAGATTGCCATGAATCCCCAAGCCCTCATCGCACGCCGTATAGCTCGCGAACTGAAATCAGGCATGCTCGTGAACCTTGGCATCGGTATTCCGACAATGGTGGCGAATTACGTACCGGAAGGCACGCAGGTCTACTTCCAGTCGGAAAACGGGCTCATCGGTACGGGCGCGATTCCAGCCGAGGGAATGGCGCACCCTATGCTAACCGATGCGGGCGGCCGCCCGGTGACAGCCCTGCCGGGCGCAAGCACGTTCGACAGCGCGATGTCCTTCGGTCTGATCCGAGGGGGCCATGTGGACGTCACTGTGCTCGGGGGTTTGCAGGTGGATCAGGCCGGTCACCTGGCAAACTGGATGATCCCAAATCGGATGGTGCCAGGAATGGGCGGCGCCATGGACCTGGTAACCGGCGCAAGACGCGTGATAGTCGCGATGCAGCACAGCGCGAGGGGCAGGTCCAAAGTCGTCGCCAAGTGCGATCTGCCACTGACCTCAATTCGGCCGGTAGACCTCCTCGTCACTGACCTGGCGGTCATCGGGTTTCCAAACGGCTGTGCGACGCTTCAGGAAACCGCGCCCGGCGTGGCGGTCGAGCAGGTGATAGCGGCGACGGAGGCAGAACTGCTCGTGGCGGAGAATGTACTTAGTATGCAACTATAGTGCTGCTTCGGGCGATCGGGACAGCCTGGACTGCCATCGCGGATCAAACGCCAGAGTCGTGACGATAGTGAATTACAAGCTGACTGCGAACGTCATCTCGAGCGCGACAGAAAAGCGGAATAAAACGCCGGAGGATTGAAAGATGCACACTTGGCCTGATCTCAATGTGGTTGGAGAATACTGGCTGGATGCGTGCAGCGTTCCGTCCTTTTTTTCTCGACACGCTGAGACAACGCGGCAATATCTACAACGAACATAACGCGAAGGAGATACCTCACGTCCTCCATTTCGAGTCCGAACTTGTGCTCGACGGCCGTACTTTGGAACGGCCGGTAAATTACGGTCTGGTGCGGATTGTGCCGCCAAGCGGAACACAGGGCGATCCGTCGAAGACTCCAATCATCGTGATTGATCCTCGGGCCGGACCCGGACCCAGCACAGGGGGAATGAAGCCAGACAGTCAAATCGGCGTGGCGCTCGCGGCCGGCCACCCCTGTTATATCGCCGGGTTCTCGCCAAAGCCGATGCCAGGTCAGACGATCGAGGATGTCTTTCGTGCCGAAGCGATCTTCGTTGAGGAGGTCTCGAAACGTCATCCGGACGCAGAAGGCAGACGCACTATCATCTCCAATTGCCAGGCGGGATGGCAGATCATGATGATGGCAGCCATCAGACCGGAATTGCCCGGACCTATCCTGTTGGCGGGCTCACCCTTGTCCTACTGGGCCGGCGTTCGTGGAAAGAACCCGATGCGTTGTCTTGGCGGCCTCTTGGGGCGCACCTGGCTGACGGCGCTGTCCGGTGATCTGGAAAAGGGCATCTTCGACGGCGCGCACCTTGTCTCGAACTTCGAATCGCTTAACCCGGCAAACACCTATTGGACCAAACCCTAGAGCGTCTATTCAAAGATCGATACCGAAAGCGAGCGCTTCCTCGACTTCGAGGAACGGGCCATATCATCGTGGATAACCTCCTCGCTGCAGACCTACGGTGAGATGCGTGACGCCATGTGATGGAGGCGGTATTTCTCAACACGTACGGCTCTCCGGTCTTCAAGCACTTGTTGGTTTGAGCGCGCAGGAATCGGAATCCCTCCGCCGCATCGAGCGCGACGTGCTGCGAGAAGTCGCCGAGGCCGAGCTTCGTTCGAAATTAGAGCGACTTGTTCGAGGAAGGCGGGCTTCAGGACGCGGTGATGCGCGCCATCATTTATATCCGCCCGCCCGAGGGCCGTGTCGACGAACGCGGCTTTGCGATGCTCAAGCTAATCCGCGCATCACGCCCGGCGAGCAAACGACTGAGCCTCATACGCTTCAAAGAAGTCGTCAAAGACCAGTTCCTGCTCGTCTCACTTGACGAGGACGCCCTGCCTAAACTCTTGCCCGCCGATGAAACTGGGCGTCAGGACGCACTTGATGCGGTCGAGCGCGTCCTATCAGCCGCTGGACCTTTATCCGAGGACGCGAAATCTGGCCTTGCGCGCGTGAAGGCCGCGTTTGGCGTCAAGTCAAAAAACCCTCGTTTACCGGAGGCAGCCGATGCCTGACGCGCCCGAGCCGCCGATCTCGGCAACCCATGAAAGCTACGGGCAGTTGGTCAAGCTTGCGCAGGCCAATCCGATCATCGCGGTTGCCATCGCGCATCCCTGCGATGAGGTATCGCTGCAAAGCGCGGTCGAAGCTGCTCGGCTGCAACTGATCGAACCCCCGCTCATCATTGTGCCGCTTCAACTCTAGCCACTCGATCCGGCTTCGCCGACCTCTCATCGGTGGTCGTCAGGCCGAATCGTGACCGTGGTCACTGATTCCCGGCGCCGACAGGGATAGAGCCTTGCAGGTCTGAAACGCCGATTGGCCCATCAGGCCTGGCCCACCCCATCGCATAGGAGCGGACATGACCGTCGAAACCGCCGACGACCTGATGACCACGGAGCTCGTCAGGCTCCGCCCAGCGCCCGTGCCTGCGGCCGCCGCATGGCCGCAGTCCGCCGTCGCGTTCGGCGGCCCGGGTGACTCGGTAAGCGAGGACGACTATCAGCGCGTGGCCGATGGGCTCAGCTGTGGCGTCGCAGCCGTACGCGCCGTGGCCGAGGTCGAAACCGCCTGCGAGCCGTTTCTCTCGGATGGCACCGGAAGGCCTTCCATCCTCTTCGAGGCCCATATCTTCAATCGCTACACAAATGGCCGATTTCTTGGCGCTAAGGACCGCCACGGGGTCGCGCTGGCGACGGCGCAATGGGACAGAACGCTCTATGGAAAGGGCGGCGCCCACCAGTACGAGCGCCTCGAGGACGCCTGCGCGCTCGACCGGCACGCCGCCCTGATGGCGACTTCCTGGGGCATGTTCCAAATCATGGGCTTCAACTGGAAGGTCGCCGGGTTCGGGTCGTGCGAGGAGATGGTCGCCGCGATGCGCGCCGGACCCGCGGCCCACCTGATGGCGTTCCAGAACTTTGTCCGCTCCAAGCAGCTTGACGGAACCCTGCGCAGCACGCCACCCGACTTCGAAACATTCGCAACGAAATACAACGGCTCGGGTGATGTCGCCGCCTACGCGGCAAAAATGAAATCACGCTACGGCACTTTCGTGGACCGCGGCGCCGCCCCGGCACCCGCGCAGGCATCTACCGACGGAGCGGCATCGCAGGCCGCGACCATTAATGCTGCCGCTTGATTCGTGATACAGCTTCCCTGCCGGGTGTGACGGTGGTTACAGCGGGACCGGCGATACCTGGGCACGCTTCTCAGGACACAAGCACAGGGAGCGCAGAAATGCCAGCTATCAATTACGGAGCAGCACTCGGGGATGCCGCGTCCTCCGCCGCGGCTGGCATGATGTTCGGGCTGCCGGGGGGTGGCCTGATAGGTTTTGCGGTCGACCTGGTGCCAGGGCTGTTGCCGCACCTCTTCGGTAAACTCCACCCAGATGCAGGCCGAGGTCAAAGGTGCCTTTGCCGCCGTGACCGGTGGTAAGACCGATATCGGCGAAGTTCGGGCGGCAATCGCCGCCGATCCGGGCAATCAAGCCCTAGCACCAGCCTGGCGACCACAAGGCTAGGTCGAGACGGGCGGGTTGTTCGGATCTTCCAGACTGCAGCTTGACGATCACGTGGGGCTTCGCTTCGTCCTTCCGCTAGTGGATATAATCCGACGGGTAGTGCTGCCAGATTGTATCCGCTAGCCCTCGTTTTGGTGGGCCGATTCACCCGACCGCACGGATGCTTCTGTCGGGATCGGACCACTAGTATTCCTGGCGCGTGGGCCGGAACAAAATTTCGTTGATGTCCACTTCATCCGGCTGGCTGATGGCGAACACGACCGTCCGCGCAAACGAATCGGCGAGAATTGCCGTCTCATAGACTTTGCGGACTCTCTCGGCGATATCCGGCTCGGTCGCACTTTGCGGCAGTTCAGTGGCGACAGCGCCCGGCGAAATAACCGTCGTGCGGATATTCCAAGGCTTCACCTCCTGGCGCAATCCTTCGGATAGGGCTCGCACGGCATGCTTGGTGGCCGCATAGACCGTAAAGCCGGGCCCGACCTTGTGGCCGGCCACAGAAGAGACGTTGATGAAATGCCCGGCTTTCTGCTGCTTCATATACGGCAGCGCCGCGGCGATCCCGTACAGCCCTTGATGTTCACGTCGATCATCCGGTCCCACTCATCGATCTTGAGGCGCTCGAGCGGCGCCTGTGGCATCAGCCCGGCGTTGTTGATCATCACCGCCCGTAGGCCTGCACAGCCGCGTCCACCAACGCCTTGACCTGCTCGCGGTCAGCGACATCGGTTGTCACGGGGATCGCCTTGCCGTCGCGGCCGTTCAGCTCGCGAGCCAGTGCCTGGGATACGATCCCGGCGGCGCGCGCCCAACACCACGCTCGCGCCTTGTGCGGAGAGATGCCTGGTGACAGTTCAACGGCCGGACAATTTCATGAGTTCTTCCGGATAGCGGGCCCCCTGCACCGTGATCTTCGCGGCGGCCTCCTGGATTTCGCCAAGATCGTCCGCGGCAAGTTCCACCGAGGCGGCGCCGACGTTTTCTTCGAGGCGAGCGAGCTTGGTGGTGCCCGGGATGGGCACGATCCAGGGCTTCTGGGCGAGTAGCCAGGCGAGCGCGATTTGAGCGTGCGTTGCGCCCTTGCGTTTCGCTATCCGGCCCAGGAGATCCACCAGCGCTAGGTTGGCCTTGAGCGCTTTCGGCTCGAAGCGAGGGATACGGCCGCGCAAATCCGAACTGTTAAACGTTGTCGTTTCGTCGATCCTGCCCGTGAGAAAGCCCTTCCCCAGAGGGCTGTAAGGCACGAGGCCGATCCCCAACTCCTGCAGGGTCGGCAGGATTTCGGCCTCCAGTTCCCGTGTCCATAACGAGTATTCGCTCTGCAGCGCGGTGAGCGGTTGAACCGCGTGCGCGCGACGGATCGTTTGCGCGCCTGCCTCGGACAGGCCAAAGTGCTTGACCTTTCCTTGTTGGATAAGCTCTTTGACGGTTCCCGCGACATCCTCGATCGGCACGTCAGGATCGACCCGGTGCTGGTAGAGAAGGTCGATGGTGTCCGTCTTCAGACGCTTCAGCATCCCCTCCGTTGCATGTGATAATGTGATCGGGACGACTGTTTTGGCCGCCAAGCCGTTGTCCGGTGGCCGGATCGATGTTGTGGCCGAACTTAGTGGCGATCACCACGTCTCTTCGGAACGGAGCAAGGGCTTCACCTACCAGCTCTTCGTTCCGGAACGGGCCGTAGTTCTCTGCGGTGTCGAAGAATGTCACGCCGCGCTCGACAGCCGCATGAATGATTGGAATCATCTTCTCCTTGTCCGGCGTCTGTCCATAGGCATCAGTCATGCCCATGCATCCAAGCCCGATGGTGGAGACCTCGAGGCCACTCTTGCCAAGTTTGCGTTTTTGCATTTCCTGATCCTGTATTTTCGTTACGGCGTTTGATCGACCGTTCAGCGGCGATACTGCTCGTCGCTCACCTTTTCCATCCAGTCGACGACCTTGCCGTCCAGCGCTTCCTGCAGCGCCGTATGGGTCATACCCGTGGTTGCCGTGGCGCCGTGCCAGTGCTTCTCGCCGGGCGAGAACCAAACCACGTCACCCGGCCGGATTTCCTCCACCGGTCCGCCTTCGCGTTGGACCCAGCCGAAGCCGGCCGTCACGATCAGCGTCTGACCCAGTGGATGCGTGTGCCAAGCGGTCCGGGCGCCCGGCTCAAACGTAACGCTGGCGCCACGAACACGGGCCGGATCAGGTGCCTGGAACAGCGGGTCGATACGAACCGAGCCGGTGAAATACTCGGTCGGGCCCTTGCCGGACGGCCGTGAACCAATTCGCATGATTTCCATTGTTGCATTACTCCGTTTTTTTGGGACAGTCAGTATTGGCGCCTCTGCGGCGGCAGGTCGAGCCGCTGCCAGCGCGGCGAGCCCACCGGTGACGGCGATCATGCGTCTGCGCGTGATCTTGACGTCGCCTGCAGCAGCTTCGAGATGTGGCCGCTTGGGTGATCCTTTTAGGCCGCTCTTTCCTTGTTGGTCGGACATTCCCATCATCGGCGAGCCCTCCAAATCGCACGGCTCGGTTTTCAACTCAGCAGTCAGCGCGGTTCGAGCCGCATCGTGGTAGGCAGGGTTTCCGAGCGTACCATCTCCTGCGCATGGCTGCTGCGCTGATACTTCCTCAGGATTTCGTTGGTCGCTCGGGCGACCGCGGGGGGGTCGCTCGCCGGGATCGCCTGCACCGCCAACCGGCGGTCCGCGAACTCCAGGGTGGCGGGGCCGCCAGCCGCGAGGTCCCTGTACCAACGCCCCCTGGCGCCAAGCCACGAACGCACGAAGACCTCGTCGTCGGCCACCGCCACCCAGATCACGATCGCTTTCTTGGGGTGCTTCTCGGTCCGGATGAAGACCTCTTGCAAATCGCGCAACTCACCCAGTGTTTCCGCATCGAAATTCGTCATCGCCTGAACTTCCCGTAGTCAGAGGCCCGTCTCGCACTGCCATGACGTAGCGCCATCAGGCAGAACGAGGGCATTTCCCATATGCCAACGGACTGCTATTTAGCCTGTCCGCCTGAAAGGATTAGATGCTAAGATGCGCATAGACTAATGAGGCAGCTTCATAAATGCCAGGAGGCAACCTCAATGATCTTCTTGTCTTCCTTGCGGTCGCCAAGGAACGCAGTTTCACGCGGGCAGCAGCGCAGCTCGGCCTTTCTCAGTCAGCGCTCAGTCACACCATCCGAGGACTTGAGGAACGGCTTGGTCTCAGGCTACTGACCCGCACCACGCGCAGCGTCTCACCGACGGAGGCGGGCGAACGCCTGCTGCACGCGCTGGGTCCGCGGTTTGAGGAAATCGACGCCGAGCTTGCGGCTTTGAGCGAACTTCGCGAGAAGCCTGCAGGGACCATACGGATCACGGCGACGGACTATGCGGCCGACACCATCCTCTGGCCGAAACTGACGAAATTGCTGGGGCAGTATCCGGACATCAAGGTCGAGATTATCGTCGACTATGGCCTGACCAACATCGTCGCCGAGCGTTTTGACGCCGGTGTGCGAAACGGTGAACAAGTGGCGAAGGACATGATCGCCGTTCGAATCGGGCCGGACATGCGCATGGCGGTCGTGGGAGCCCCGTCATATTTCGTAAAGCGGTCGCCGCCAAAGAAGCCGCAGGACCTGATAGGCCACAACTGCATCAATCTGCGCCTGCCCACTTATGATAGCCTGTACGCCTGGGAGTTCGAGAAGGGCAAACGTGAGTTGAAGATCCACGTCGAAGGCCAGCTCGTTTTCAACAGCACCTTCCAAATGCTCAATGCCGCCCTGGCCGGATTCGGTTTGGCATATGTGCCGGAGGACCTGGCGCAGCCCCATCTAGCCGAAGGTCGTCTCAATCGAGTACTTGAAAATTGGTGTCCTACCTTTTCGGGATACCACCT
Source organism: uncultured Pseudomonadota bacterium (assembly GCA_963832865.1). Lineage (GTDB taxonomy): Bacteria > Pseudomonadota > Alphaproteobacteria > Acetobacterales > Acetobacteraceae > Rhodopila. Next base: position 69,245 of record CAWHWH010000011.1, on the reverse strand, counting down.
CTACTATCCCAGCCGACGTCAGCGCTCTCCAGCTTTTGCCCTGGTCGTCGATGCGCTCCGCTACCGTGACGCTCGCGTGATCGGCAATTGAAAGGAATTCGCACAAAGCGCAGAGATTGTTTTCGCGGAAACATCTGCCTGCAGCTTTTCCCCGACGGATCGGCCGAACAGGATTGGCGGCTTTTTCGAACCACAGAGGACGCATCCATATATCGGGGGAAGGGGCCACTAGTGACGTTGCCGTTTCTGCGGGCACCTCTCAGGGGCTTCGGACAGATTCAACCTCTTCGAGAAAGACTCTATTCTTGTGTGCCCACTGGCAGAGCATCGCAGTCGGCTCGTGTAGCCGGCGGCCAGCATCGGTCAGCCGGTACTCCGTCTTAGGCGGTGTCACGGGGTAAACCATCCGCTCAACCAGCCCGGCAGCTTCCAGCTCGCGCAAAACCTGTGTCAGCATTTTCTTTGAAATGTCGGGGATACTACGTTGCAGGTCGCTAAAGCGCCAGACGCCGTCGGAAAGGCAGTATAGCACAATTGGCGTCCACTTATCTCCTATCAGGCGCAGAACTCGCCGCACTGGACAATCCTTACCAAGAATCTCCAACTTGTGTGATAATACCGATTTACCCGGTTGCGGCGTGTCCATCTTCAAGCTGCCTGATGCGGCGGCTGGAGATAGGCCCAGCGTTCGTGAATCTGCCGGTCGGCGATCCGCCAGATCACGATCCCGGAAAATGCCATGTGCTGCTTTGTTGTAGCGTCGGTGCCTGTCCAGCGGTTACGGACGACGACCTTGTCATCCTCGGCAATCATGTCTTCGATAGTAACGTGAATATCCGGAAAGCGCTTATAGGCGCCCCCTACATATTGCTTGGCGCCAGCCGGGCCAGGCGGCAGGCCGGACGGAACGTCCGCTCCGTGATCGACAAAGTCTTTCGCGAAATTGACATCGGCGATACCGAGGTTCTGCCGGTTTACAAACTGTTCAAAATGGTCACGAATAAAATTTTTAATTTCGATATGAGTCATGCCCGTTTTGGGATGAACGACGTCTTGCGCCTGAGCGTTCATGACCGCGCCCCTTATGTTGATGATTTTAGAAACGCGGGCGCATTTTCGGTCAAATAGGCATCTAGCGTCCTCGCTGGGCGGCCGGTCAGCTTTGTAACGGTATCGTCAACGTCGGCACAGGCGCCCGACCGGTAATATTCCTGCAGCTCCAATATCGCAGTCACTTGCCATTCAGGCATTCCCTGGCCGAGCATAGCTTGACGCTGCGCGTCTTCGGGAATGTCAACGAAGGAAATGGTGGCTCCAGTCAGGCGGGAAATACGCGCCGCGATATCGGCATTGCTCAAGGCTTCCGGCCCATTGAGTTCGTATATTTTTCCTGCATGCAATCGCGGCTCACTGAGAATCTCAGCAGCGACGGCGCCGATGTCGCGCACATCGATAAGACTGGTTTTTGCATCTCCCATGGCCGCAAAGAAGGCCTGATTGGCTCGAATTGACGGCGCGTTATAGGTTACGATATTCTGCATGAAACCATTAGGCCGCAAAATCGTATAATCCAGGCCGGAAGCCTGCAGGTTTTCCTCAACCTTAATATGCCAGCCTGGGAATGACTTATTGAAGCGTCCCGCACCTATCGCAGAGTTTAAAATAACGTGACGCACGCCAGCTATTTTGCAGGCATTGATCATATTAACTTCGAATTCGACAAGTTGAGGGATTGGCCCGCATACCACGTACACGCTGTCAACCCCGTCCAATGCTTGCAGTAGACTTCGTTTGTCACCGAAGTCTGCAATAACGAAGCTGCTGGCTGGCGTATTCCTAGCATCTTGCTGGCTGCGGTACATCGCCCGTACGGGCAGCCGTAAGGCAATGGCGGCATTGAGAACTGAACCGCCCGCATTGCCAGAGGCGCCCGTGATCAAAATCATCTTCATTCCCCTTGGTTGATCCTCAACGTCAGCTCTCGCTTCCCAGCGTTGCTTGAGGTTAGTTCAAGGGTGCAAGCACACAAGTAGGCACCTTTTGGTAACCTGTCCTAAGTCGGCCGCAGTTGCCCCTTAGCGGACCTTGTCGGCGCGAGCGAGAAGAATGCAGACTTTTGGCACCGTCGGCAAACGCTGGGATTGTTCACCCCGCCGTCGGTCGCTCGCCCTAGTTCGGGCGACAATCTGTCGTCGCCGCGGTGGTTATCCAACTAAAGTCAGGCAGCAGCGTGGAGCGGCTCGGGACGCTGCGTCCGTTGCATGCTTGACCGCTCGTTCATGCTTTTGAGCCACTGCGCTAGCGCGGTACCCTCAAGCATTTCCCGGCCTTCCCGGGTCCCATAAAAAAAGTCGAGCTGCGGTGCGAGCATCAGGTCCGCGAGCGACAAATGGTCTCCGATGAAGTAGGCTTGGTTGCCGATCAAGCGGTCGAACTCGGCAATTCAAATTTGGGCCTGCGTCTCGTACAAACGGTAATCGCCATGATCGATCACCGGCACCCGGGCGAACGGGTTACGTGCCAGATGATCGTCGTTGCGATGCCCCCCAGTCGGAGCGCATCCACACGGTACGGGACTTCCTTTTCTTCCAGGCACAATTGTGCCGACCGGACAAACGGACTTCCCAAAAAGCCATAAATCACGATCTCGCTCACCTCATTCTCCTTACATGCTGACTGTCGACGTGCCACCGATAACCTGCACGCTCGGGCGACGCTTTGATTGCGACGAGGCGCATTAAACGCCCAACATCGGGGGAGACGCTCCCTTTAGCCATCGGGGTAGCGGGCGAACTCGGACAAGAACGTCGGCCAACCATCGTCGAGGGACTTCGCGTGGCGCTCTGCATCGGCTCCAAAACGTTCCAAACTACGATGCTCTAAAGGAAATGAGCGTGCCGCCGCCGTCAGCTGGAGTGATAGTGAGTTCAACCTCAGTCCGTAAATGGAGTCGTATTGCCATTGGCTGCCGAGCTGCCATCCGAGAAGAAGGCGGGTGGGGGGTTCCCAGGCCAGCACCTCGCCCCATTTGGTCTCGTTCCCGTCCGCAGTGACGCGACAGCGAGATCGTGCTTCGATCCTCGACGAAACACCGCACTCTATCAACCAGGAAGAGCTGATGTTTGAATTGCCCGAAGAGCACCGGATGCTGCAAGATCTGGTCGCCAAGTTCATCGACCGTGACGTCATCCCGCTGGAGAAAAATGTCCTCGCCCGAGAAATGTCCGGGCACTCCTCAGGCCTGGCGGCCGACGAGGAACAACGCCTGCTCAACAAGTGCAAAGAACTCGGCCTCTGGGGCCTGGACGTGCCAGAAGAGTTCGGCGGCGCCAACCTGCCCTATTCCGCGCTTATCGGCGTTTACGAGGAACAAGGCCGCACCTGCGTCCCCTTCACCTTCCCGCCCGACAGCCCCAACCTCCACATGCTGATCGCCGTCGCCAACGACGAACAGCGCCGCAAATACCTTGACCCCTACGCTCGTGGCGACGCCCAATCAGCCATCGCCATCTCCGAACCCGGAGCGGGCGGCGATCCCGCCGGCATGACCACCCGCGCCGTCAAGGATGGCACCGACTGGATCATCAACGGGAGAAAAATCTGGGTCAGCCGCGTGCCGCAGGCCGACTTCCTCATCGTCATGGCTCGCACCGGCGAGGGCAAACGCGCCGACGGCGTGACCGCCTTCATCGTCGAGCGCGGCACCAAGGGCTTCATAATTGAACGCGAAATCCCAATGCTAGGCGGTCAGCGCACCTACGAACTGGTGTTCGAGGATTGTCGCATTCCCGCCAACCAACTGCTTGGCGTCGAGGGCAAAGGCTATGCCCCCATGCAACTCCGCCTCACTGTCCGCCGCCTGCAGATCGGCGCCTGGTGCGTCGGCATGTCTCGCCGGGCCCTGGACATGATGGTAGAACACGCCAAGCAACGAGTGACATTCGGCCATCGTCTGGCCGACCGCCAAGCAATCCAGTGGTGGATAGCCGACGCCGCGGTGAAAATCCACGCCTGCCGCCTGATGGTTTACGACGCGGCGACCAAGGCCGACGCCGGGAAGGACGTCCGGACCGAGGCGTCGATGGTGAAACTCTACGGCACGGAAATGGCGACCGAAATCGTCGATCACGCGATGCAGGCGTTCGGTGCTATGGGAGTGGCCAAGGAGCTACCCCTTCAACTCATGGCGCAAAAGGTCCGGACGATGCGTGTCTACGAGGGCCCCTCCGAGGTGCACCGCATGGCGATCGCCCGCCGCATCATCGCCAGATGACCGAACTCCGCATCAAGGCGGGAATCTGGGTCAGCATGGCGTTGCGTATGGGCAGCACCAGCGGCCACTACGGTGTGGTGATCCGGAAGGGTGACCCTGATGCCGGGGGCATTCTGGTCGTGCTTCGCAACGACAAGGACGTGTGCGTCCTCTCGCAGCTTCGTTCCGGGGAAGGGGAACTCGCCTGGATGCGCGCCACCGGGCCCGGACCGGTCGATGACGCGACCGCCGACGCATACATCGAGCGGCAAGTAAAATTTGACCCCGACCTCTGGGTGATCGAATTCGAAGCCCCCGACCTGCTCCCGCCATTCGAGGCGAAACTGATCTGACAACCCTTTTTGTCGTCGCGGAATTCCACGCCGTCGCCAGAGCAGATCCCCGATTCACTTTGTCGGCACGCCTCCTCGTGCGGCGCGCTCGCTCGGAACGGCCGGTTGTGTCTCCCTGAACGCTGCCGAACCGCCCGTCCGCGGTCACCCCCTCCGGTGCAACTACCCTCTGTTGCAGCCGCTTGTCGCCGCCCGCAGCTGCCTCCTTTCGCAGTCGTGGCTTCCTTGTCATCACCAATCCGAAAGCAACGTGCCGATCTAACGCTTAAAGATACCGGTAGGTTTTTTCATTGAAATCGCATTGGCATTGACCTATGTTGCACTGCAACAGGATGGAAGCGTCCTTTCCGCTGAGATTGAAAGGATGCCGCTATGAATAAAACCGATTGCTGGACCGAGTCCGCCGACGCAATGGAACTGACCGTCGAAGGCGAGCGCCTGATTACCCAGGCAATTATCCAAGTGGCGCGCGATCTTCGGGATCGTTTACGACGTGCGTTCGTCGCCATGCTGAACATCGAAAATCGCCGTCTGCCGCCGATCTGATCAGGCCAGCCGAACAGTCACCTTCGGCAACGGCGGGAACCACACCGTGGCGGACGCGGGTCCGCTCAACCAGACCGGCGGAGTAACGCTGCCCAGCATGATGATTTGCCAAGCTTTCAGGCCTCCGAACGCCGCCGCCTCCGCCGACCCTGCCAGCCACGCCAGCCCATTGAGAGGATGACCCAGCAGGTCCGACGTGACCCCTTCGTCGGTGGTGCCGTTATCAAGGCTGATCCGGCCCCGCAACGCTCCGAGGTCCAGCCCGCGCCAATCGACCTCGTGCCCGTCGCCGATCACCGCCGCGCAGTGATACATCTGGTCCGCGACCAGGATCGGCATCCCGAGGTCCTTCAGGTCGCCATACCGGTTCTCGACGATCTCGACCCCGGCGAAGAATTCACCCACCGCCGCCAACGCCTGCTCAAGCGAGCAGGGTCCCGGCGGTAAATCCCTCGCCAGTCGCACCGCCACCTCGCACTCGACCGCCGGTCTTATAAAGTCGGCAAAATGCAGCTCGGCATGACCATGATAGACGTCCTCCGCCCGCATGAAGCCGGCGACCGGCGTGTCGACCCCTAGATACTCTTGCATCCGCTTGCCGGTGGCGCCGATTTTGAAGCCGGCCGGCGGCACCGCGCCAACGAGTTCCGCCAGCGCGCGCTGAACCGCAGCGCCCTCCGCCGCGCTGCTCGGCGCAATCTCCCGGGGCAGCGGCCACACCTCCGCCCGGTCGCGGCGGATCTGACGAAGGGCCTTCGCTGCAGGGACCGCGTCGAAAATCATCACCGCTTCGACAGCTCGTACAACGCCACCGACGCGGCGGCCGAAACATTCAAACTCTCAACCGCGCCTCTGATCGTCAGCCCGGCGATCTCATCGCAGGTGTCGCGGGTCAGACGGCGCAAACCCTCGCCCTCCGCCCCCAAAACCAAGGCGACACGGCGATCGGCAAAAGCGGGACCCGATAGCGGCTTGCCGCCCGCGTCGAGCCCGATGCACCAGACGTTGGCCGCCTTCAGCGCAATAATCGTCCGGGCGATATTGACCGCCCGCAACAGCGGCATCTTCTCGAGGGCCCCGGAGGCGGCCTTCGCCAGACCACCGGTTTCCTCCGGTGCGTTTCGATCCTGGGTAATGACCGCCGACGCTCCGAACGCGGCAGCCGATCGAAGGATGGCGCCGACATTGCGCGGATCGGTTACTTGGTCGAGCACGACGATGACGCCCGACTTCTCCAGCACCGACTGCAGACTTGGGGGCGCCAACGGGTCGGCCAAGAGAGCCGCCCCCTGATGTGCGATGTCACGCCCTAGCATATAATCTAGCCGTCCGCGATCGACCCGCTCGGGAGCGACTGCCCAGGGCGGCGGAAGCAGCTTCACGATCGCAGCCTCGCCTTCCTCGGTGGCAAGCAACCGGCGTAGCCGGCGGGCCGGGTTCGACAGTGCGGCGGCAACTGCATGGTGACCATACAACCAGACCGTGCCCTTGGGCGTGTCGGGTGAATGACGGGCAGTCTCATGGCCCGGCTGACGCTGCGGCGATATTGATAGCCGTTCAGGCCCACCGTCGCGCAAGGTGCGCGCCTGAAAATCATCGCGTGGGGTGCGCGCCTGAAAATCATCTCGCGGAGCCCGTTGCTTAAAATCCGCACGCGGCGTGCCACCCTGCGGCTTTTTCGCCTGGGTCTTGCCTCCGTGGTGAGCCTTACCTCCCTGGGGCCGGCTATCCGGACGCGGTCCGTACGTTCGCGGCCCATCTTGCTGCGACTTCTGCGCATCGCGCCCACCGTTCGGGCCGCCCCCATGACCGGAACGGTCGTCACTCCGCATCCCTTGGCTAGGCGGTCGAGGTGCCTGGCCCCCGGCACCCCGATACGGTCCGCGGTCGGAGGGAGGACGAGAAGATCCGCCTGGACGGCTGCCATGAGGAGGTTTCATTGGCCCTCCTATAGCCCTCAGCCGCGAGCCTGCACAGTCACCGCCGTCCGGTCTGACAAGCGCCAGGCAACCTCCCGCCCCCACCTCAATGCAGGGGCCTCCAGATGCGTGTGCAGCCACATCGCCGCTAGAAATGGCAGGCCGATCGACAGTGGGATCCATAACACCGTAAAGAGCCAGCCGTCGCCGTCGGCAAACCGGCTCAACGCCTGGCCAGTCACCTTGTGGATCGGCTCGTTCGCCAAATAGAGACAATACGAAATCGCCCCGAGGTATCGAGCTTGTCGGCTGCGCAGCAGGGCGCTCAGCTGGCGGAGGCCGATCACATCGGGCCGCATCTGCGCGGCCAGACAGAACGTCCAGACCATCGGCGGAAGGATCTTGCCCGGACTGCCGTCGATTGCACAGATCGTGAGGCTGGCGATCAGCACCAGCGTGTAACGGGCCAGCGCACCGCGTTCCGAGCGGACTACGGCCACGCTCGCAACACCCAGTGCGAAAAAATGCCCCTTGTTTAGCAAAAACGCTCGGCTGAACTGCCAAGGCATCGGCGCGGTCAACCGCCACGCCGTCCCAACGACGGCCATGCTAAGAAGAAACCAGCACAATCGCCGGCTCCGGCCGGCAACCAGCAGCGCCAGCAGATAGAATTGCCACTCGGTCGAAAGGCTCCACGCGGCCCCAAGGAAACTCAGCCAGACACCAGGCCAAACCGCGTTGGGGAACAGCCCGTGGGTCATCGTTAGATGCGCAGCTATTTCCGGCAGCCAGGCGGTCGGCCAGTTTTTGACACAAATGGTTCGGGCAGCATCGTCCGGATCGATCCACGGCATCTGCTCGAAGCCGCAAGACCAGGGCGCCACCACGATCGCCACCGCGAACACCGCGAGGAATACCGGAAAAATTCGGGCAAAGCGGGCGACAAGGAATGGTACCGCTTGCCCGCCGGCACGCTGCAGCGACTGAGTGATCACAAGCCCGCTCAGCACAAAGAAAATATCAACCGCCGCGCCACCATGCGAGACAGCATCCTGTGTCCAATCAGGCAACACCGCGAACGGCGCCATGTGGCCCAGCAACACGTAAAACGCCAGCAGACCGCGGAGGCCATCCAAAGAGTCGAGGCGCTTCATGGCGGCCAGCATGCGAGCGAAAGGTTAACAAGGTACGAAGCCTTGCATTCGCGTGCACATCGCGCTACCTGCTGATTAAATCATTCTCCGCTGTTAATACGGAGGTGGCCTTCGCGGGCCGCCTCTTTTTGTTTTTGGACGCCCCGGTTTGGACGGAAACGAAGGAACATCAACGACTTTGGCCAGCACTGGCTTGGGGGGCACCAGCTTGGAGGACAAGCTGGCCGCAATCATTGCGCCGCGCCTCGAGCTGATGGGCTTTGAACTCGTCCGGGTCGCCGTCCTGGGGCGCGAGCGACCGGTAGTGCAAATCATGGCCGATCGCGCCGACGGGTCGCAAATCAGCGTCGCAGACTGCGAGCAGATTAGCCATGACGTAAGCGCGGCCATCGATGTCGAGGATCCGATCCCCAGCGCCTGGACCTTGGAAGTTAGTTCCGCCGGCATCGACCGCCCGTTGACCCGGATCAAGGACTGGAACCGCTTCGCGGGGCACCTTGCTCGCGTTGAAACCTTTCTTCCCCAAAATGGCCGCAAGCGCTTTGCCGGCGTCGTGCTCGGTGCCGACAATGATGCTGCCCGGATTCGACTCGAGGACGGTTCGGAAGTCGGAATTCGCCACCCCGACATCCGCCGCGCGAAACTGGTCTTGACGGATGCCTTGATTGCAGCCACCGCCGCCAAGCCGTTGGCCAACTGAACGCTCAATCGGACGTCATAAACAGAGGTCGCCATGGACACCGCTATTGCCCGCCCCGAACTACTGCTGGTCGCCGATGCCGTAGCCCGCGAAAAGAATATCGACCGCGAGGAAGTACTGGAGGCGATGGAACAGGCCATCCAGAAGGCCGGGCGGGCCAAATATGGCCATGAAAAAGATATCCGGGCAACGATCGACCGCAAGAGCGGCGATGTGCGCCTTTCCCGATGGACCGAAATCGTCGAAACCGTCGAGAACGAAGAAACCCAGATGGGCAAGGCCGATGCGGCCAAGCTGTTCCCCGACAAGAAGGTCGGTGAATTTGTCGTCGATCCTTTGCCGCCCATCGATTTTGGCCGCATCGCAGCGCAGACCGCCAAGCAGGTCATAGTCCAGCGCGTTCGCGAGTATGAACGCAAGCGCCAATACGACGAGTTCAAGGACCGCGTCGGTGAGATCATCAACGGCGTCGTCAAACGCACCGAGTACGGAAACCTGATGGTAGAGCTCGGTCGGGCAGAGGCTTTGCTGCGCCGCGACGAGCTGATCGCCCGTGAAAGTTTTCGCAACGGCGACCGGGTGCGCGCCTATATCTATGACGTCCGGGAAGAACCGCGCGGTCCGCAGATATTCCTGTCCCGGACCCATCCAGGCTTCCTGGCCAAGTTGTTCGCTCAGGAAGTTCCGGAAATCTATGACGGCATCATCGAGATCAAGGCCGTCTCCCGCGATCCGGGCAGCCGCGCCAAGATGGCGGTGATCAGCCGTGACAGCTCGATCGATCCGGTTGGCGCCTGCGTTGGTATGCGCGGTTCGCGTGTCCAGGCCGTTGTGCAGGAACTGCAGGGTGAGAAGATCGACATCATTCCTTGGAGCAGCCAAGCCGCGACATTCGTCGTGAATGCCCTTGCTCCGGCCGAGGTGACCAAGGTCGTGCTGGATGAAGAAGCCGGCCGCGTCGAGGTCGTGGTGCCTGATGAGCAGCTTTCGCTCGCCATCGGACGCCGCGGTCAGAACGTGCGGCTCGCTTCGCAGCTTACCCGCTGGGACATCGATATCCTGACCGAAGCTGAGGAGAGCGAGCGCCGTCAGGATGAATTTCGTCGCCGCTCCGGCCTGTTCGTCGAGGCGCTGGATGTTGATGACATGATTGCCGGTTTGCTGGTCACCGAGGGTTTTACAACCGTCGAGGAACTGGCCTTCACCTCGATCGAGGAAGTTGCCGCAATCGAGGGTTTTGACGAAAGTGTCGCCGAAGAACTGGTGCGCCGAGCCGAAAGCTTCCTGGCGCAACGCGACACCGAACTCAACGACAAGCGCGTCGAATTGGGCGTCAGCGACGAGGTCGCCGCGTTCGAGGTGCTGACCCCGCAGATGCTGGTGGCACTTGGCGAGAAGGGCGTTAAGACCCTTGACGACTTGGGCGACCTCGCCTCCGACGAACTGACCGAGATCGTCGGGACCGACAACATGGACGAAGCGACCGCCAACGATGTGATCATGGCCGCACGAGCTCACTGGTTCGATGGCGAGGAAGAACAAGCTGCTGCGCAGGAGGCTGGTCACGACTGAAACCGGCCAGATTGCCGCCGATGCTGCGCCCGTTGAAGACGAACCGGAACCGGAAACGGGCCCGCTTCGCCGGTGTGTCCTCACGCGTCAGCGGTTGCCGAAGGAACGGATGATCCGCTTTGTCGTTGGACCGGACCGGCAGATTGTCCCAGACCTAGCCGCAAAGCTGCCTGGGCGGGGAATCTGGTTGAGCGCTTCAGCGGATGTGTTAGAATTCGGGCGCGCGCCAGAGGACAGACCACCACAAGACGAACGACCAAAAGGCGGCCGACTAGAGGGCGGGCGGCCGAACAAGCAAGGCGGCGACAACCATCGTCAGCTCGCACGCGCATTCGCCAGGGCCGCTAGGGGGCCCGTGTCGGTGCCATCTGATCTTTTGCTGCTGCTTCAGACGGCGTTAGCCCGGCGGATCGGCGAATGTCTCGGCCTCGCCCGACGCGCGGGGCAGGCCGTGGCGGGTTACGAAAAAGCGCGGGAGGCGCTAGGGACCGGCCGCTATAAGCTGGTTCTGCAGGCGTCGCGATGGCAGCGAGGCGGAGCGTTCGCGCTTTTTGTCCGGCTTTGGGCCGGACCTGACAATCATCGATCCGCTTCCGGGCGAGGCCCTGGGACGCGTGTTCGGTCGAGACTATGTAGTGCACGTCGCGGTCGCGCCGGGCAAATTGGCGGAGTCGCTCGTCGTGGAAGCGAGCAGGCTGGCCGGATTGAAGAACGGGTCCGCAAGGGCCTTGGGGTCCGAAAGGGCCACGGGGCGGGAAACCGCCTCGGTGAACGATGGAACGGGTTTCAACGGATAAACATGAGCGAAAGCAACGATCAGGACGGCGGCAAGGGGCGGCTCTCTCTGCGTCCGGCAGGACGTTTGGAACTGGGGCGCACCGTCGATGCGGGCTCCGTGCGGCAGAGCTTCAGCCACGGCCGGTCAAAAGTCGTCCAAGTGGAAGTGCGCAAGAAGCGCGCGGCTGCGCCTAACCCTTCAGCCGCCGCGGGAGCACCGCCGCCCCCGCCGGCCGGTACGGCTCCCGCTCCACGCATGGCGCCAGCGCCGGGCCGTCCGGCTCCCGGTGCTGGGCGCGCATTGACCGCGACCGAACAGGCCGCCCGTCAGCGCGCCCTTGTGGAGCAGCAGCGCGACGCCGCCAAACGCGAAGCGGAACGCCGCGAACAGGAGACGATCTCTATCCTCTCCGCCGCTGAGGAAGCGCGCCGTCGCGAAACCGAGGCGCGAAAAACCGCCGAAGAAGATGCCCGACGCGCCGACGAACTCGCCGCTCAAGAGGCTGACGCCAGGCGGACCGCCGAAGCGGAGGCCGCCGCCGCGGAAGCGCGGGCCCGGTCCGAACCAGCCGAGAACGCAGAGCAAACCACCGCTGCTCCACCGCCCGCCTCGCCGCCTCTTCCGTCGCAGCCGGCCCAACCAGTCGCCAAAGCCGCGTCCCCCGGTCGGACCCCGGGGCCGGCTACACCGTCGGCCGTGACAGAAACGCTGCGCCTGCGTGCCACTCGTCCGGAAGACGAGGATGAAGGACGTCCGGCTCGCCGGCCTGGTGCCGGAGGGCTGCCCGCCCGCAAACCCCCAGTCGTTGCACCGAAAGGGGGCGCCGGTGATCGCCGCCGTGCGGGTCGCATCGATGTTCAGGCCGCAATCGAGGGCGAGGACGAAAAAGTCCGTTCATTGGCCTCGGTTCGCCGGCAGCGCGAGCGCGAGCGCCGTCAGGCTGAACTCGATCGCCTGCGCTCCGATCAGGTGAAGGTCGTGCGCGACGTTATCCTGCCGGAGCAGATTACCGTGCAGGAACTGGCTAACCGCATGGCCGCCCGCACGCCGGAAGTCATCAAGGCGCTGATGAAGATGGGCGTGATGGCGACCATCACTCAGACACTGGACGCCGATACCGCCGAACTCGTGGTGCAGGAATTTGGCCATCGCGCGCGCCGCGTCGCGGAGTCCGATGTCGAGTTGGGCCTGGAAGGCACCGCGGACATCGATGTTGAGCTGGTCCCTCGCCCGCCTGTCGTGACAATCATGGGTCACGTCGACCATGGCAAGACATCGCTGCTGGACGCCCTGCGCACCACCGACGTGGCGGCGGGCGAGGCGGGCGGCATCACCCAGCACATCGGCGCCTACCAGGTGAAGATGCCGGGTGGAGAGCTGATCACCTTCATCGACACGCCAGGCCATGAGGCATTCACTGCCATGCGCATGCGTGGGGCCTCGGTGACCGACATTGTCGTGCTGGTCGTCGCGGCTGATGACGGTGTAATGCCACAGACCATCGAGGCGATTCGCCACGCCAAGGCCGCCAACGCGCCGATCATCGTCGCCATCAACAAGATCGACAAGCCGGACGCCGATCCTAACCGTGTGCGGCAGGAACTCCTCAGCTACGAGGTCGTCGTCGAGGAAATGGGCGGTGAAACGCAGGACGTGCCGGTCTCGGCGCTGAAGCGCACCGGCCTGGACAAACTGACCGAGGCGATCCTGCTGCAAGCGGAAATCCTTGACCTGAAGGCTAATCCCGACCGTACGGCGGAAGGTACCGTGGTCGAAAGCCGCCTCGACCGCGGCCGCGGCCCAGTCGGCACGGTGCTGGTGCAGCGCGGCACCCTGCACCCGGGCGACATTGTTGTCGCCGGCGCCGAATGGGGCCGGGTGCGTGCGATGCTGGACGACAAGGGCAAGCAGATGGCTGAAGCCGGGCCCTCCACCCCGGTCGAAATTCTCGGTCTCAGCGGCGCGCCATCCGCCGGCGAACTATTCGTGGTCGTCGAAAACGAAAGCCGCGCCCGGGAGATCACCGAATTCCGCGAGCGCCGGCAGCGCGACAAGGCCGCCGGGGTAGCTGCCGGTGCGCGCGGCACGTTGGATCAGATGCTGGCGCGCATCCAAGCGGGCGAGCAGAAGGAAGTCGCGGTTCTGATCAAGGCCGACGTGCAGGGTAGTGCCGAAGCCATTCAGGTGGTGGTGGCGAAGCTCGCGCACGAGGAAGTGAAAGTGCGCGTTCTGCTGGCCAGCGTGGGTCAGATCACCGAAAGCGACATCCAACTGGCCAAGGCGTCCAGTGCCGTCATCATCGCCTTCAACGTCCGAGCCACATCTCAGGCCCGCGACCTGGCCCAGCGAGAGGGCGTCGACATCCGCTATTTCTCGATCATCTATGAGGTTTCCGACGACGTCGAAAAGCTGGTCAAGGGCAAGGTCGCACCGAAGGCCCGCGAGAAATTCCTGGGCTACGCCGAGGTGAGGAAAGTGTTCAACATCACCAAGACCGGCAAGGTGGCGGGCTGTATGATCACCGAAGGCATTGTGAAGCGGGGCGCCGGCGTGCGTGTGCTGCGTGACGGCGTGGTGATCCACAACGGTGAGCTTTCTCAGCTCAAACGCTTCAAGGATGACGTCCGCGAAGTGGCCCGCGGCTATGAATGTGGCCTGTCCTTCGCCCACTTTGAAAATCTACAGGAAGGCGACGTCGTCGAGTGCTTCGAGACGGAGATGGTGCCGGGTTGAAGAAGCCCGTCAAGGCCAGTCTGACCAAAAAGGCCGGCCCGTCTCAGCGGCAATTGCGCGTTGCGGAGGAAATCCGCCACGTGCTGTCCGGAATTTTTGGCCGCGGCGAGTTCCGCGATCCCGACCTGGCGAACGCCCATGTCACCATAACCGAAGTACGGATCGGCCCCGACCTCAAGCGGGCGACAGCGTTCTTCTCGCGATTGGGCCGGTCGGACGCCGACGCGCTGGTACCTGCGCTGGTGCGGGCGACACCTTATCTACGCGGCCAGGTTGCCAAAGCGTTGCGGTTGCGGATCGCGCCAGATCTGCTGTTCACGCCAGACCTCGCGCTGGACTATGCTATGAAGATCGATGAATTGATGCACCGGCCAGAAATCGCTCGCGACCTGCCAAAAGATTGACGCAGCGACACCATCACCTCTTCCAAACCTGACGTCTGGACAGACAAGTGTCCGCCATCCAGGATTGATGGTTCAGGGGCGGTCGTCAATCGCCTCTCTAGACGCGGACTCCAGATCGCCGCGGTGCGTGGCGAATTTGAGGGCACCGTACAGCGATCAAGGGGTGCAAATGCCGACACTGGACGATCTCAATACGATGCTCCCCGGCGATTTCATCACCGAGCTTGATGGCGTGTTCGAGCATGCCCCATGGGTCGCCGAAATCGCCGCCTCTAAACGCTCTTTCGCCAGCGTGATCGCGTTGCACGAGGCCCTGATGGCCGCCGTCCTCGCCGCCCCGACCGATATTTGCCTGGGTTTCCTACGTGGCCATCCGCCGCTGTCGCCGAAAGCGCTCGATGATCCCGGGCTGACCGCGTCGTCACGCGCCGAGCAGGGCGGACTTGGCATGACCAGTCTAGGTGATCGACTGGCTGCGTTCGAAGCCAGTTCGGCGGCCTATGAGGCGCGCTTCGGCTTTCCCTTCATCGTCTGTGTCCGCCGGATGACCCCACCGTTCGTGTTGCGTGCGCTGGAGCGCCGCCTCGCCAACACGCCGGACCAGGAACGCGTTGCCGCTCTGAGCGAAATCGGACACATCACCCGCCTGCGCCTGGTGGAGCGCGTCACCGGGCCTGGCATGCCGAAGACCGCTGGCCATCTGTCTGCCCACGTCTTGGACACCGCCCGCGGCAGGGCCGCAGAGGGAATTCGCATTGAGGTGTTCCGCGAAGATGTGCTGGTCCATCAAGCTGTCACCAACACCGACGGGCGCACGGATGCCCCACTGCTCGCCGACGGCCCGCTGCGGATCGGTCGTTATGAACTGCGATTCCATATAGAGGACTACTTCGCTGATTGGCCAAATATGACCGACCCACCGTGGTACGACGTCATCCCCATCCGCTTCGGAGTCTCTGAACCCGAAGGCCACTACCATATCCCGCTGTTGCTTGGGTCCTGGACCTACACGACGTATCGCGGCAGTTAGAGCAACATCAGCCTGACTGGAACAGGCTCGTGAAAACAGTGGTGCTGGAGCGCGCTGACCGTTTACGCTCCGCCTGAACGCGTCCTAGCCTCAGGCGGCCATACGACGCTCGATACGCGCCCGGCGCGCCGCCTCCAAGGCCGCCCGCCGGACCCAGAGCGACCGGTACCAGCCGATCCGGGGCGCCACCTGATACGCCAGCATGCGATGATCCGCTACATACTGGCGGGCCGCGTCTCCGAGATGCTGAGCGAGCCCCGGCATCGCGATCAGACGCAGCAACCCCGAGCGAAACTCCGTCGGATCACGAAACAGCAGACCCGTGCGACCGTCCTCGACGCTGTCGGCGTACACCACCGTGCTGGCCAGCGTCGCGACCCGGCACGCGCCAGCCTCAATGAATTTCAGATCAGACTTTGCTCGGTTGAACGCCGTATCCCCCAGAGGCATGAAACACACTTCCGACTCGCCCAGGATCCGCAAATAGGTGTCATAGTCGCAGGTCGGAGTGAACGTCTTGTGTTGCGTGTCAAGCGCTGCAAAGAACGATTGGTCGTGCACAACTTGGAACTTCAGACGATCGCCTGCCTCGGCGGCGACCGCGTTGATCACCGGCATTAGCCTCTGCCAATCTTTTTCCCGATTCAACGCGCCAAAGAACAGGGTTATATAGTCTTGTGTCGCGAAGTTCCTGACATCGGGCAGCGACACGATGGCGTTCGGGAAGACCGCGACCTCCGGATTATACTGGCGGAGGATTTCCGCCATCGCGGCGGTGCTCGTCTGGACCGCATGCACTGCCCGAAAAGATAGGTCTCCGCCCATCCTCATCATCTTGAAATGCTCAGGATGGTCATCGAATTCAGTCACCGAGAGGTAGCCCGAGTCGAACAGCATCCTGACCGTGTCGACGGCCTGCTCCCCGAGCAGCGACGGGCGATGCATGACAAAAATACGCGGCGCGTTTTCGTTTTGGGGCGCGGACTCTACCGAATTCGTTACGGTTCCGATGACGCTGGGATCGGTCCTCGCGGCCTGAAGCGGGTGCACCACGCGGACATGTGAGACTCCACCTATCGGATCCAACATGTTCCCCGAGAGGACCATCTGCTGAATCGGCGTCTTACGAACCCGGCAGATCAGATGGCTAGCGGCGGCTCGCTTCGAATACTCTTCTGGATCGATGCCGATCGCCGCCAAGCCCTGCGCGAGGCCGTCAAAAAACGCCTTGGCTGACCCGCCGTCAGGCTCTTCCCTCGTGACATCGCACAGCGTCAGGCCAGCACGGCAAACCTGCTCCCCGATCCCTGCGATGCTGAACCCTCGAACCACACCCTCGCCGTCGTCCCACACGCCGCGCAATCGCCGATCGGTCAGGCGCCAGTACTCGATGTTGGACAAGCGCATTAGCAGCATGCCATCGAGATTGAGCGCGTCCGCATGGCGACGGATCACCGCCCATGGATCGCGTAGATGGCGCAAGACCCCATTGTAAACGATGCAATCGATGCCATCCAGCACCGCGAACGGAAGCGGCTCTGCCTCAACATCGACAGTGGATACTTGCTCCAGATGCAGGGCGGCGAGCGCGGCCGCATCGCGGTTTATCTCGATACCGAGCAGTCGGGCCTTGGGGTTCATTCGGCGATAGGCGGCGGCGAGTTCGCCTT
The DNA here is from genome assembly GCA_963832865.1 of uncultured Pseudomonadota bacterium. Taxonomy (GTDB): domain Bacteria; phylum Pseudomonadota; class Alphaproteobacteria; order Acetobacterales; family Acetobacteraceae; genus Rhodopila. The sequence goes on along the minus strand of CAWHWH010000011.1, from coordinate 52,134 downwards.
CCCCGCACCCAACCTCCAGAATCGTCCGCGCCGACAGTGGGATAAGCGGCAGCAAGTCGGCGCGGAAATGGAAAGAGGCATTGGCAATCGTCGAATCCCGCGACTAGGACGAGTGGCGCAGTCCCAATCTCGGTCAGCCAATCGGCGGTGTTGGTAGGCGGAAACAGCTTCCGGACGCAAGTGTAATAACCATTTCCGAGGCAGATGCGCCGGGTACGGTTCGGCCAACAGACTTTATCGCACAGCTCGAAAAATTTCGGTGCGGTGCCGCAAGCCCCATTATATCAGGGCCCTTCGCTAACTGATCACCTCCCAAAACAGGCCGACGACCGCGACGAAGCTAAGCGTGAAGATTATCGTCCTCACGTAGGGTATCCCAAGCAGATATACCAAGGCATGCGCCAGCCGCAGCCAAAAGAAACACGCCGACCAAAAAGCCGTCATAGCGTCGGCCTTACCGGTAATGTGAGCAACGATCACCAGCGCCGCGAACGGGGCAAAGCACTCCACGGCATTGAGATAAGTGCGGTCGGCGCGCCGGCCCCAAAGCGGAAGCGGACGCGGCGTCGGGTCGACGTAATTCGCTGGGGCCAGAGGTCCGTTCGTAAGCACCTGAGCGACAACGTAGGGGATCCATAGCGCAGCGGTCAGGATTGCCGTGAGTGCTAGATATCGAAGGTCGGTCGTCATAGCGCGTCTCCCTTGGTCGAGGTCGGTGCCACCCTCATTCGATTGTTTTTTGCTCCATGCTCGACTTCCGCCATCCCGAGGAGTTCCATCACCGGAGGCACATAGTTTGCGAAGCGGCCGCGTAAGCCCTTCTTAATCCCGTACCAACCACGCACCGGATTTTGTGGCGATCGGCCCCAGGCCTCGACGGTCCCGAATGCGGCCGGCTTCTGCTCGTCTGCGCTGCCAAGCAGCATCCAAGTGCCGTGCACGGCCAGCATGTGAGCGAGATCGTCAATGCAGCGAAGCTGATAGCGCAACTCAGTTTTACCGACTTGCACGACCAGTGCCGGTGGATCAGCGGTCTCGTCGCGGTAGGCGGTGTACTCGGATTGCCCGCTGGGCGTCTTCAGCACCCACGGATCCCCGCGGGTTCCAGGGCCACTCGGCTCGGAGGGAAGCAGGCCCGCCTTGGTTGACTTTACCATTTGCCTCATGTCCCAAAATGCGCCCGGAAGGAGCGGCGCGACACCCGGCGGCCCCGGAGCGAACATCGGGCGCCGCAACAAGCGGGGGTCATTTGTCGCGCGAATAGCGTAACACACAGGTTACGAATGGCAAGCTTGGCCTAAGCCCGAGCGTGCAAAAATGCCGTCAGCACCGCATCCCAGGACTGGCTGTAGCGTGGCGCGGTCGCATCCCAGGCGTCCACATTGCCGGGCGTAGGCCAGTGGGTCACAGTCACTTCAGTCGAGCCATCGAGCGCGCTGAAAGTGATCTTCACCTGAGTGGGATTTGCGGGGCCGGTCGCCACAAAGAAATCAAGCAAGATTTGGCGCGGGAAGTCCCAAGCGCGAACGCGGCCAAGCTCGACTTCCCGTCCGTTCCGCGTCCGCTCGTAGAAGCGTCCACTCCGAAGCATGAAAATCTGGCTGGGCGCATTCTGAAAATGACGGCGGTCTGCCGGCCACCACTCGTCTATGCGTCGCGTAAAAAGCTCGAACGCAGCAGCGGGAGCGAGCGGCAACACCACGGACTTTCTAATCATTGGCGAGAAAGCTCCTCAAGGCGAGTCAGGGCTGTCTCCCAGAACTGGTCCACGAAGTCCCGAACACTGGCGAAGCCTTGCATGCGGACAGAGTAGAGGTTCCGGGTGCCATTCTCCTTCGCCTGCACCAGCCCAGCCTCCTCCAGCACCCGTAGATGGCGCGACACCGCTGGCCTGCTTACCGGAAGCCCGGCTGCGATTTCGGCGACCGACCGCGGGCCGGCACGCAATTCGTGAAGAATGGCGCGCCGCATTGAGTTGCCGAGGGCATCGAGGACATGCATAGTACGTAACACATAGGTTACGCTGGGTTGTTTGATAGGCCATTCCGCTCACGTGACCGGGATGCGGCAATTTGGCCCAAGCGCCCGGCATCGTCCGATCCAAGCGATGTCCGATGCGTCGCTTCGCGGTGGGTCGGCCGCAACTCGATAAGAGCGCCGGATCGATTGCTTCCTGTTATCCCGATCATGGTCTATGTCAGGCACTTACACCGCTCAGAGTTCGGCATGCTGACCGATTTGCCCAACGTCCTGACCCTCTCCCGAATAGCAGCGATCCCGCTGATGGTGATCCTCGTCGCGATCAAGACTCCCGGCGCGGATATTGCAGCCTGTATGGTCTTTAGTGTCGCCGCGATCACTGATTACTTCGATGGCAGGCTCGCCCGGTCCCGCCGCCAACAATCAGATCTCGGGTCGATGCTGGATCCGATCGCCGACAAACTTTTGGTCGGTGCCGCGCTGATGATGCTTGTTGGGCAGAATAAATTATCGGCGTTGGGCCTATACCCGGCGATTATCATCATGCTGCGCGAAATCCTCGTGAGCGGATTGAGAGAATACCTTGCGAGCATTCGTAAGAGCCTGCCCGTCACGAGGCTCGCAAAATGGAAAACTGGGTTTCAAATGGGTGCGCTCGGATTATTGTTGTTGGGCGATCCCGCCGCCGAAGTGATCCACCTCAATTTTCTTCGGGTTTCGTTTATTGGTGAAGCGATGCTTTGGGTTGCCGCCGCGTTGACCCTGATCACTGGCTGGGACTACCTGACCGCCGGGTGGCGCCATGCAGCGACGTCACGTACTCGCCAGTCCTCAGTCGCGGAGTGAGGCAGCCCGTCCGGCCGCTTTAGCTCCGCAGAAAACGAGGGCACCGCGCGGTTCAATCCAGCGCGCTACGATTGCCGAGACCTCGACAATTGCAACTCGTTTCAAAATTCCGCGACGCCGCTCGCGCCTTTGGAAAAAGTGAGCGATTTCAATCGGCGCCATCCCCGGCAGGCAATTGTTAAAGATCTCTTTAAGTTTGAGGCCATAACATTTAGTTGCCATCGGGTCAGCGCTAGCCCTTATCGCTGAACGCGCGCCCATCGGCGGCTAGGCCGAAGCCTTAACTTGCGACCAAACTGAGACGTGACCCATGATCTATATAGCTCTGGAGACGCCAAATCCGGACATTAATTTGCTCTCCGGCCCCCGGCATTCGCACCGTCGAGTGGCAGGGAGACCGTTCGGCTGGGGCTAAGTGTTCCTGGGCATAAGGACGTGCACCGAACTGGTGGCCCTGGGCAAATCAGAATTTGTATATAGGTTGTAATGTTAATGAACATTGAGACATACATGGGACAGGGGAAACTCAGCAAACCTGGAATTGGTTATGCGCCGGCGGAGCGTGATTCAGCCGATGATTTTGCCGGCACCGCCGAGATCCCGGCTGCGACCGCAAACGTCTCGGAACGCCGGTTCTCTACCGCAAGCGCCAGGATACTGCTGATAGAAGACGACCGTGAAATCGCCGAGGAAATGGCGAGCGAACTTCTCGATCTGGGCTATGTGGTTTGCCACGTCGCGACCGGGTCCGAGGGAGCCGAAGAGGCCCGGCGGGGACGCTACGACCTCCTGATCGTCGACGCGCTGCTTCCCGGCTGTGACGGCTTTTCGATCATTCAAGGATTGCGCCGCGATCGCATACAAGTTCCAGTCCTCGTCGTTAGCGCTCTCGGCGCTGTGAACGACCGCGTGCGCGGACTGAAGGTGGGTGGTGACGACTATCTGACGAAGCCCTTCGCGTTACCGGAACTGGCGGCCCGCGTGGAGGCATTGCTGCGCAGGCCGCTGGAAACGCGCGCGACCGTACTGCGTGTTGGACCGTTGGAGCTGGATCTCATCGAACGGATTGCCAGGCGCGGAGACCGGACGATCGAGTTGTCCAAGAGCGAGTTTAAGCTGCTGGAATATTTTATGCGCCGTCCGGATCGCGTGGTAACGCGCGAAATGCTTCTGGAAGATGTGTGGCACTACCGGTTCCTTCCCCAAACCAACCTCGTGGACGTGCACATCGGACGGCTGCGCCGCAAAGTCGATGGTCCCAACGAAACGCCACTTTTGCTCAGCGTTCGCGGGATGGGCTTCGTTCTCCGTGAATCCCACTAGCTTTCTCCGAGGTGGCGCGTATCGCCTGTCCTTGGTCTATGCCGCGGCCTGCGTGCTGTCGGGGGTGCTGTTGATAGCAACGATCTATTGGCAGACAAAAGTATTTGAGACGAAACGCATTGGCGCTTTTGTCGTGATGGAAGCGAATGCGATCTCGCGCGGGTCGGACGACCAAATCCTGTGGAGCGTGCGCAGCCGGACCGCCCTTAGAGCTCCGGATGAATATAACGACGTGATCCTCGTGGCGCTTTTCACTCCGGATCGTCGTCCGCTGGCAGGCAATCTCGAGCACCTGCCGCCCGATCTCCCGGCCGATGGCCGAGCACACCAAGTCGAATTCATGCCCTCGACGGACGAACACACGGCTCCGCAACCAATTATCGCCGTAGCACGCGCATTGGCCGATGGCAGGATTTTGGTGTTTGGCCGGGGTATCCGTGTTCTGACGACCCTTGAAGGCATCGTCGCCCAGGCGTTGTTACTGGGCGCTATTCCCGCCATCGGGCTGGTCATTGCGGCTGGTATTTGGCTGAGCCGGCAGGCTCAGTGGCGGGTAAAGGCCGTCAATCAGAGTATCGAACGGATCATGCAAGGTCACGTCCAAGAGCGGCTGCCGGTGCAAGACACGACAGACGATTTTGATCAACTCGCCAGCAGCGTTAATCGCATGCTCGCCAAGATCGAAGGCCTTCTCGCCGAGGTACAGGGCGTAGGAGACAATATCGCTCATGACCTTCGGACACCGCTCGCCAGGGTCCGTACCCTGCTCGAGCGTGGCCGTGACAGGGCGCGAACTTTAGACGAGCTGGTAGCGGTTACTGACCGCGCCATCATCGGCCTTGATCAGGCACAGTCGATCATCACCGCGTTACTGAGGATCGGCGAAATAGAGGGCGGCCAACGAAAGTCCGGCTTTGGCGACGTCAACCTTACTGAACTCGTGCAAGAGGCAGGCGAACTCTACGGACCCATGGCCGAGGCAAAGCCGGTCCATTTCGAGGTTCGGACCGACCCGACTAAATTGGTCGACGGTGACAGGGATCTGTTGATCGAAGCGATTGCCAACCTCCTGGACAATGCGATCAAGTTCACCCCACCGGGCGGGACCGTGCGTCTTCAGGTCACGGCTCACGGGGAGGGTCCCGTCGTCAGCGTGTCCGACACCGGCCCGGGGATCGCTCCCGGAGAGCGCGCTGCGGTCATGAAACGCTTCTATCGGATCGACAAGAGCCGGAACGTCAAGGGTAGCGGGCTGGGCCTGAGCATCGTTCTCGCCATAATCAAACTGCACGACTTCAGCATCACTGTCAGCGACGCGCAGCCTGGCTGCTGCTTCGAGATATTCTGCTATGCTCGGCGGCAACCCGAGGCGGCAACCGCCCGGGGGCCGGTGTTGCGACGATGGGCGTCACCAATGAAGCGTTCGACAAGTGATCGCCGCGGCGAAGCCGATAGCGTTGGCTGGAACGAGCGTCGCGTGCGCATGGACGCAGTTTCGGACGCCTCTGACTAACCGGCCGGATGGTTTGAGAAGGAGATCGACCGCTATGCTGGCGCGTGCACGCATTGCCCCGATCTTTTCTGCGCAACGCGTCGCCGGTCTGCGCAACGCGCGTCGCATCGGCGATCCTGCTTAGCCCTCGCCCTTTGGCCCTTTGCACCCTCTGCAAGCCCGGATCGTATAGCTCATGATCGCCATTGTCCGCATCGCGCTAAGCCGGCCATACACCTTCGTTGTGCTGGCGATCCTGATCGCGCTGTTCGGCGTTCTGTCGTGGTTTCGCACACCCACCGACATTTTCCCCAACATCGGCATCCCGGTAATCAGCGCGGTATGGACGTATAACGGCCTGCCGCCGGACGACATGTCAGGACGCATCGTTTATTACTATGAGCGAACGCTGTCGTCGCAGGTCAATGATATCGAGCATATCGAATCGCAGTCGCTGCCCGGTTACGGTGTGGTCAAGATCTTCTTCCAGCCCGGCGTCAACATTAACGGAGCGCTGGCGCAGGTCACCGCCGCCTCTCAGACCGTGCTGAAGCTGCTGCCGCCGGGTATCACGCCACCTTATGTGCTGACCTTCAACGCTTCCAGCGTGCCGATCCTGCAGTTGGCGCTCGCGAGCAAGACGCTGTCGCAGTCCGCTTTATTCGACAACGGGCAGAACTTCATTCGCCCGCAACTCGCGACTGTAGCGGGCGCTGCGATCCCGTCGCCCTATGGCGGCAAGGTGCGGCAGGTTCAGGTCGACATCAACCAGCAGAAGCTGCAGGCCTATCACTTGTCGGCACAAAATGTTGTCGAGGCGCTGGCGGCGCAAAATCTGATCACGCCGGTCGGCACCGAAAAGATCGGAAAGTTCGAATACATCGTCTCTCTAAACGATGCTCCGCGTGAGATCGCCGAACTGAACGATCTGCCGATCAAGAGGGTAAACGGCACGGTTGTTTACATCCACGACGTGGCCTTCGTGCATGATGGCAATCCGCCACAAACCAACCTCGTCCGCGTGGACGGAAGCCACGCCGTGTTGATGACAATTCTCAAAAGCGGTTCGGCCTCCACCCTTGATGTGATCAACGGCATCAAGGCGCTGCTGCCGAAAATCAGAGAATCGCTGCCAAAAAGCCTGGAGCTGCACGCGGTCGGCGACCAGTCCGTGTTTGTCAACGACGCGGTATCGGGCGTGATCCGCGAAGGCGCCATAGCCGCCGCCCTCACCGGGCTGATGATCCTGCTGTTCCTTGGAAGCTGGCGATCGACGTTGATCATCACGATCTCCATCCCGCTCGCCATTCTGGCCTCCATCACCACGCTGTCGGTGCTGGGGGAAACCATCAACGTGATGACGCTGGGCGGCCTGGCGCTCGCGGTCGGCATCCTGGTGGACGACGCCACTGTGACCATCGAAAACATCAATTACCACCTGGAGCAGGGCAAGGAGATCGAGCCGGCGATCATGGACGGCGCCCGCCAGATCGTCGTGCCGGCCACCGTTTCGCTGCTGTGCATATGCATCGTGTTCGTGCCGATGTTCGGGCTGGGCGGTGTTGCCGGCTTCCTGTTCCGCCCGCTCGCCGAGGCGGTGGTGTTCGCCATGATCGGCTCGTATATCCTGTCGCGCACCTTGGTGCCCACGCTTGCCAGCTACCTGCTGCGCGGACAGTTGCAGCACGGCGGTCACGATCCCCACGCAAAGCCGCCCACCCGCAATCCGTTGGTGCGCTTTCAGCGCGGCTTCGAACACCGGTTCGAGCAGATCCGCTCCGGCTATAGAAACCTGCTGGACATCGCGCTTGGCCTGCGCTGGATCTTCGTTATCGGTTTTTTGATCGTCGTCGCGGCCTCCTTCACGCTGGTGCCATTCCTGGGTGAGAATTTCTTCCCCACGGTCGACGGTGGCCAGATCAAGCTACATCTACGTGCTCAAGTCGGCACCCGGATCGAGGAGACCGCCAAGCTGTGCGATGAGGTCGAGGACGCGGTCCGGCAGACCATCCCGCCCAATGAGCTCGAAAACATCGTTGACAACATCGGCCTGCCGATCAGCGGCATCAACATGGCGTACGGCAATTCTGGAACCATTGGCGTGAGTGACGCCGATATCCTGATCTCTCTGAAGCCCGATCACCACCCGACGGACGCCTACGTGAATACATTGCGTGAGCGGTTGCCGCAACTGTTTCCCGGAACGACCTTCGCGTTCCTCCCGGCAGATATCGTTACCCAGATCCTGAACTTCGGCCTGCCGGCGCCGATCGATGTCCAGGTGATCGGCAGCAACTTGACTGCCAATCGCGCCTACGCCGACAAGCTGTTCAAGCGCATCGTTCAGGTGCCGGGTATGGCGGATACCCGGATCCAGCAGGCATTCAACGCACCGACGCTCCATGTGGACGTCAATCGCTCCTTCGCGAGCGAGGTCGGACTGACTGAGCGCGACTTCGCCACCAGCATGCTCGACAATCTCGCCGGCAGTATGCAGACAGCCCCGACGTTCTGGCTGAACCCGAAAACCGGCGTGTCTTATCCGATCGTCGTTCAGATGCCGCAATATCGGATCGATACCATGGGAGAGCTGAACAACATGCCGATCACCGCGGAGGGCGGCACGCAGTTGCTCGGCGCCATGGCGACGATTAGCCGAGGTCCCAGCAGCGCGGTGGTTTCACATTATAACGTTCAGCCAGTCATCGACATCTACGGCACCACCCACGGGCGCGACCTTGGGGCGATCGCAGCGGACATTCGCAAGATCCTGCACGACACGGCCTCTGAGGCACCACCCGGATCGACCATCGTACTGCGCGGCCAGGTCACCACCATGACCAGCGCCTATGAACAGTTGATCGAGGGCCTTGGAATGGCGATTGTGCTGATCTACTTGCTGATCGTCGTCAACTTTCAGTCGTGGCTGGATCCGTTCGTCATCGTGACGGCGTTGCCGGCAGCCCTGGCCGGAATTGTCTGGATGCTGTTCGTCACCGGCACCACGCTGTCCGTGCCGGCATTGACCGGAGCGATCATGTGCATGGGCGTCGCGACCGCGAACAGCATTTTGGTCATCAGCTTCGCGCGTGAGGTTCTGGCGCGCGGTGCCGACGCCGTGACCGCCGCCAAGGAAGCCGGCGCCACCCGCTTCCGCCCGGTGCTGATGACAGCGCTGGCGATGATCATCGGCATGGCACCCATGGCCCTCAGCGCCGAACAGAACGCGCCGCTCGGCCGAGCGGTAATCGGCGGCCTCCTCTTCGCGACAGTCGCGACCTTGTTCTTCGTCCCGGTGGTGTTCTCGATCGCTCACCGCCATGCCGAGCGGACACCGACATCTTCATCGCGCCAGGAACAGCAGGCCCATTCGCATGCTTGAGACAGAGGGACGCCAGATGCCTCGGGACACCGCAGCGGAACCTCCCGGCGGGAAACACGAGGGCAAGCCGCCGCGCAAACGACCTCGGGTGCTGAGCCTCGTGCTGATTGTGATCCTGATCGGCGCGGTCGCATTGGGTGTGTCCGGCATCTGGAGCCGGAAGCAAAATGAGGCCCAGCTGACTCAGTGGACCAAGGCACAGGCCATTCCCACCGTCGCCGTTGTCACCCCCAAGCGTGGCGCCAAGGATCAGGAACTAATCTTGCCGGGCGACATCGAGGCTTACTACGAAGCGTCGATCTATGCCCGAGTGCCCGGCTACCTCAAGATGTGGTATAAGGATATTGGCGCCCACGTGAAGGCCGGCGAGCAGCTTGCGGTCATCGACACGCCCGACCTTGATCAACAGCTTGAACAGGCCAAAAGCGACCTCGCCAGCGTGCAAGCCGGTGCCAACCTGGCCGAACTGACGGCGAAGCGGTGGCATTCGCTGCTCGCATCCCAGTCGGTCTCGCAGCAAACGGCGGATGAGAAAGAAGGCGATGCCGTTGCCAAGAAAGCCCTCGTCGCGGCGTCCCAGGCCAACGTGGATCGGCTGCAAGCGATGGAGAACTTCAAATACATCACCGCGCCGTTCGATGGGGTCGTGACCGCGCGCGAGACCGATATCGGCGCGCTGATCAATGCCGGAAGCGGTTCAGGCGTGGAGCTGTTCAAGATCGCCGACATCCATCAGATGCGCGTCTACGTGCGGGTCCCACAGGCCTATGCGAGCCAGCTTACGCGTGGCATGGCGGCGGACCTGAAGCTGGTGCAATACCCACATCAGGACTTCAAGGCCAGCCTGGAGACGACCTCAAACGCGATCTCAAAGGAATCGCGCACCGTACTTGTCGAACTGAAGGCGGATAACCCGGAGGGCAAGCTTTGGCCAGGCACCTTCGCTGAAGTGCACTTCCACCTGCCGCCGGATACGGACGTCTATCACATCCCGACCAGCGCACTGGTGTTCCGCGAGCAAGGTCTGCAGATTGCCACCGTCGGGGCAGACGACAAAGTAGCACTTAAACCGGTCACCGCCGGCCGCGACTTGGGCACCGAAATCGAGATACTTTCCGGCCTCAGCCCATCCGACCAGGTTATCGATAACCCACCGGACTCGATCAACTCAGGTGACTCGGTCAAGGTCGCGGGTGCAACCAACGACGACAGCACGGCGCGGATAGCCACCTCGAGGCAGGATACCGGGGCTGAGCACTGATGCCTGCGAGACTGTTTCTTGCCGGGTGTGCGATCGCGCTCGCGGGATGTGATCTAGCCCCGGCCTACACTCCGCCGACCGTGACGGTGCCGAATGCCTTCAAAGAGGAAGTCGTCGCCAAGCCGGGAAGGCAGCCGAAAACCGGTCCCTGGCAACCGGCGCAACCCGCGGACGCCGCGCCGCGGGGCCCCTGGTGGGAGGCGTATCGCGATCCCGAGCTGAACCGGCTGGAGGCCCAGGTTGACGTCGCCAACCAGACGCTTGCCGCCACCGTTGCCGTCTATGACCAGGCTCGCGCCTTCGCGCAGGAGGCGGAGGCCGGCCTATACCCCACGGTCGGTGTCGGCGGGACCATTACTACGAACAAACAGTCGACGCGCCGGCCGCTCCGTTCCGCAAACCAGCCAAACTATTATGGCGCCAACACGATCGGCGCTCAGGCAAATTATGAGGTCGACGTCTGGGGCCGGGTCCGCGATTTCGTAGCAGCGGGCAAGGCATCCGCTCAGGCGAGCGCTGCCGATTTGGAGTTGCTTCGCCTCAGCCTGCATGCAGAGCTCGCGAATGACTACGTGACATTGCGCGGCCTGGATGAACAAATTAGGCTGCTAAACGACACGGTGACTGCTTATCGGCGGGCGTTGACTTTGGTGCAGAACCGGTTTCGCGGCGATATCGCCTCCGGGGTTGACGTCGCTCAAGCGGAGACGCAACTCGCCAGTGCCAAGGCGCAGATTTCCGACGTGATGTCGCGGCGGCAATTGCTGGAACATGCGATCGCCACGTTGATTGGTCAGCCGGCCCCGACGTTCTCCTTGGCCGAGTCGGCCGTGCCAATCCTCCAGCCGAACGTGCCGGCAGGTCTTCCGTCGACGTTGCTGCAACGGCGCCCGGATGTCGCCGCGGCCGAACGGCAGGCGGCGTCGGCCAATCAGTTGGTCGGCGTGGCACGTGCAGCGTTCTACCCATCGTTTTCGTTAAGCGCGACCGGCGGCCTGCAAAGCACCAGCGTGAATCTGTTCAGCCTTCCATACTCCTTCTGGTCGCTCGGGCCCTCGGTCTCGCTGCCGCTGTTCGAAGGCGGCCTGCGGCGAGCCGAACTCGCCGGCGCCAAGGCTGCGTTCGAATCGGCGGCGGCGCAATATCGAGCCACGGTGCTGAACGCCTTTCAGGACGTCGAGGACAACCTCGCATTGCTGCGCTGGCTGCGGCAGGCAACAAAAGACGAAGATGCCGCGGTAGCGGCGGCGCAGCGCAGCGTCTCCATGGCGCTGACCCTGTACCGCGACGGCGCCGAGAACTACCTGCAGGTGATAACGGCTCAGACAGCGGCGCTGCAGGCGGAGCAAACCGCGCTCGATTTGCGTACCCGCCGGCTGCAAGCGAGTATTGGCTTGATCAAGGCGACAGGCGGCGGCTGGACCACTGCTGATCTGCCTTTGGAGAAATCGCTGTGACGCTGGCCCCGTCTTGTGAAACCTGTGCATTCTGGCACCAGCACGGCCCGCATGATGGCACCTGCCGGCGCAGTGCGCCGCTCCCGACCGAGGCTGCTGACGAGATCGCCCACTGGCCGATGACAGACGCGCAAGAGCGTTGCGGTGAAGGTATTATGCGCGATCAGGCGCCGGCCTTGGTTTCATGCGGCGAGTGCCGCTTCTGGCGCACCAACCCAGGCGGCGGGCTCGATCCGCAGAACCGCCGCGATGCTCGTCGCGACTGGTGGAAGACCGCCGGTCACTGCGTTCGTCACGCCCCGCAACCATCCTCCGATCCCGGCTGTCGGGGCTTCTGGCGTGCCACCAGTTTCGAAGACAGTTGTGCCGAAGGCGAACCCACGCTGGGATAAAATAGTTTCTCTATTCTGCACTGCTCGCTAGCGAAAACTTCATTCGGCGGGAACTGGGCGGCGGTTTCCGGATCACTCTATTCTTGATAAAAACACGCGCCTAATTGCCTAATTGGGCCGGCATGCGTGTCGCCGGCAACGCGCACCTCAACGGCCCGATCTCCAAGCTGGCGGTCTTGGTTTCTGGCAACCCAATTCTGGCACTCGATGCCGTGGCGCCGTCCACCCCAACAGTTGTCAGCGTCAGCCACTTTTGCGACGAGTGCGAGCATCCCGGCTTCGCTGCCGGCCAAGAACTTCATTCGATCTGCCAGAAAGGTGACCGGCGTCACTCCGCATTGGGCCACGACTGTATACGACAGAAAACGCGACCGGAGATGGGCTCTGGTCAAGACCAAATGAGGAGATGGTATGTTCAGGTTTCTAGCTCCCGCGTTGGTGATGTTTCCACTGCTGAACGGAGGAACGACATGGCGCTGATCGATTACAACGCAGGCACCTATCCGGGGATTCGGATCGACGATCTGGGCCTGGCCTCGACCTTCGCGTTGACGGCGAAGGAGTCGCTCGACATGATCATTAGCAAGCCGCTCGGCCAGCGGCTGCTGGCGGAAATCTCCGCCAAATCGGCTACCGTCGCGTTCGCTCCGTGGGCCGGCATCATCAAGATCTATCGCGCCGAGCGGCCGATCGACCAAGGCGGCAGCAAGGCGACGGCCGTGCGCGAGGACAACGCCAAGAACGGCACCGGCACGGCCAGCGGCGTGGCCTGGAACTCCAATATCTGGGACATCCCCGGTGAGGGCCGGCGACCGCCCTACATCGGGCTCGCGCATGAGCTGATCCATGCCTGGCACAACGCCTATGGCATCATGAAGCAGGTTTACGAAGAGGAGGAGGATTTCACCGTCGGGCTGAACCAGTACATGCTGCCGGACTCGACGGCCGTACCGGCGACCATCACCGAAAACATGATCCGTCTCGAGCACGGCGTTCCGATCCGTCACAAATACTAGGAGGCGTGGGACAAACCCACCGAAAGGGATTCCCCTGATACGGTGTAAGGGGTCCTCCCCTTGGGGTCGCGCCGGGCGGCCGGCGCGAAGCCCTGGCGTCAACCCGCAAACAATACAGCGCATCCGCGCCTATCTCGACATTGCCGGCCACGGCGGCCAGCACGACGGGCCTTTGTTTCGTCCGCTTCGCGGCAACATGAAGCCGCTCCATCCGGCGGGGCGCATGCACCCCGACGCGATTGACCGCATGGTGCGAAAATACGCCGCCGAGATCGGCCTTGCGCGCGGCTACTCGGCGCATTCGATGCGCGCCACCTTCATCACGATCGCGCTGGAAAACGGCGCGAAGCGGGAGGACGATGCAGAAAGCCGGGCACCGCGACCCGTCAACGACCAAGCTTTACGACCGGCGCGGCTACAACCCGGAGAAAGCCGCCAGCCGTTTTGCCACCTATCTGGCGTGTCAATTCGCACCGGACTTACGGAGCAAAAAAGCCGCATGTTTTCAAAGCTGTGTTTTTGGTGCGTCATTGATGATTTTTGAAAGAGAGGGCTGTCAGCGGACTGCCGTTGCGCGCGTGGCCAAGTCCTTTCTGCTGGCCTCTCCGAATTCGGTCAGGAAGTTCATCCCGCCCTTGTGGGCGATCTCCATCAACTCACGAAGCGTGCGGTTTGGTCCCAAGTAGGTCGCGACGATGGTGTCCTGAACTCGCACGGCCGCATCAACGACTGCCCGATCAGAAATCAGGTGCATACGCCCGACCATAGCATAGAGCTGCACCAAACCGGTGATCTCTTCGGTCTGGCGGGTCAGGGCATCTCCGTAGAGGCGCGAAGCCTCTGCGATGAAGTCGCTGTAAAGCGTCTCCAACTTGGCCCTCTCGGCTTCACGATGCGCGTGGCGAAGCTGCGTCTGCTGCGTCGTCCACGAAGTGGCGAACGACGTCAATCCGCCGATGGTCGCTCCCGCCAGAGCGGAAAGTGCCGAAATGTAGGCCGGGTCCAAATCGTGCCTCCAAGAGTATGCCGTGGGGGAGTGTGCCACGACATCGCGGCAAGGTCGCTGCGCCTCATCGAGCGCTCCTTCAATCGGCTCAAGGATTGGCGCGGCATCGCAACTCGCTACATAAGAAGGCCGCCAATTTCCTGGCCGGCATCTGTCTCGCCTCCGTGGTCACCTACTGGCTGCCAATGAGGCCACACCCTAGTGACCTGCGCGCGTCCCGAAGTGCCGCCACTGTGCGGAGTCGGTGATCTGCTGCAGCGCCGCCACCCGATCGCCCCGCACCGTGAAGATGTGGGCGAACGCCGCGTATACCGGAGAGCTGCCGTCCTGCGTGTGGCCCACGTAGCGGCCGAGCACCACGACCCGATCGTCGTCGACGGGAAGGAAGTCGGCCGCTTCGCCGTCCATGTCGAACAAGGCCCAGATGCGGCCCCAGATCTTGGCTACCGCGTCCACGTTGCCGTGATAGACGCCGCCGAGGCCGTGTGGCAAGCCTTCGGTGGTCTGGCCGACGAAATCCTCGGTGAGAACTGGCACGACTTTGGACTCATCGTGGGTGGCCGCAGCACCGTAGAAGCGCTGGACGACAGCGACGTTCTGGTCGCGCCGTCCCAGCCGTTCCGGCGGGTTCGACTTCATGCTCTCGGTCATTGTGTGCTCCTTTCCATTGCGGCGTTGTTACCTAGGGAACTCACCAGCAGTCTGCTGAAAAACCCTGAACAATGCCGGAACCGCTCTTTCAACACCACGCAAACCCATTGAAACATAACAACCACGAAAACCACCAAAAGCGTTTTTCAGCAGACTGCTAGAAGTGATACGTTTTCCCCACATCGATGGCCCGATAGGACGATTGCGGCGGACTTTTCATGAGTCGCTCATTCATTATGCCTCACTCATCAGACAGGATTTCTGGATTCGCAATGGGTCTGATTTCCTGCGGTTTTTTGCCCGTCCCAAAACTTACCCTTTAAGGGACGCTTTCACGCTCACGGGGTTAATTGAAGATTTGTGAAAGTATTCGCAACTTGATATAAAGTTGTTCGAGGATTTAAATAAAGAAAATGAGGCAATATTATGAAAAACTATTTAGTGAATAATTTTAAAATACTTGGTCTAACGTTTTGTGCTGGTGCAGTTTGCGGCTCATTGGGGCTGGGCTGGAGATTGGGACATCTATTAACTGAACGGCCAGCGGTGCCACGCATTGAGAACTCCCATCCGATCCAACATGACCTCTTCACCGGACGGATGGCCGGTAACCACTTCCTGCCAGCATGAGGCTACTCCGTAGGAGGACGGGAGACCTTGGCAGAGGACGGCGCAGGACCAAAAAACTACATTTAATCCCTGCGGCACAAGGCTCTGTTGCGAGTCCAGAAAACTACTCTTAACGGGACGTTTTCGCGCCTGAGTTTCGCACTTGATTTATGCGCGGAAAATCCGTAGCATTTTCAATGCGCTGATTTTGGCTGCACCCCAACCCCAAACCGGCCAGAGAGCCGGATAAGTTTGGCGGCACGAGTTGAATCACCGCCCGGCCTCGCCGTCGATCCCCCCTGTCCCCTGCCGAGAACCGATGGAATGGTGGTGCGTTACAATTGTTCCCAATGGCCACACAGTGGGGGCGTCATGGCAACGTATGCAATTAGGCGTCATGGACGAACGCCGGATATGCAGGGATTTACGTTGGTTGCACTTGAGCGTGCTGGCGAAGAGCGGCCAATAATGACTTTCTTGACCGAAAAACAAGCAAAAGAGACTATGGCCTCGCTCCAAAAGCAGAAAGTAAAACGCAACCGGTATCCGCCACTTTCGGAATAGCTGTTGATCGCCCCTTTGCAATCTGAAAGGGCAGAGCCGTTTCGGCGAGGTGACTGCTGGGTTTATCCGATGTCTGTTTGCAAACACCAGCGGTGGTCGGCCGCGTGGGGTTCGCAGCCATGAGGGTGAACGCTAATCCAATCATACGCGCCTTCATGACAGTTCTGGACAGAAGGCGCCTGACAACTTAGTAGCTTTCGCAGTGCGCTGCACGGGAGTTCTCGCTCATGCGACCTAGCGGTAACTTGCTTGCTTGGATCGAGCCCCGCGGTGCTGACACGTTTGTCGCCTCTTTCATTGATGAGGGAGCCGTGCCTGATACGCGCAGAGGCTTTCGGGGTCGCATTCCCGCTCAGCACATATGTGCCTCAGCGGACGCCGCGCAATATTGGGTTAAAGAGCAGGCGGTTGAATTTGGTTTGCCGGTCAAATGGTTGAGCTATCGGCCAGATGGGTTGCCCAGTTAATAGTGTCAGCATGGCTCGGCTGTTGAATGCAAGCCCCGGCGTGATCTACCGGAAGACAACGTCCATACCCCATCGCTCTTGGCTTTAGTCTGCTGGGTCCACCTGGGCGCCTGTCGCCGGTTGGGCGGCGATCCTATTCGGCGACGGACGACACGACAGAGTCCACGGCAGACAAGCGCTAGACCGTCATCTCCCGCCTCTGGTGCGCTCGCCCGATACGCGCCATCTCCTCGCTATGGCCGGCGATCACCCGCACCCCTTCGTCCAACCGCTCGACGATAGTCCCAGGCGTACAGCCCTCCAGGAACGCGATCCCGTTGCGCCGGCACGCCGCGAACACCTTGTCCCGAGCCGCCTGCATCACCGGCGGATACGGGTCGCGTAGCAGCTTCACCGATCCTAGCGACAAACTCAGGTCCCCCGGGCCCATCTCGGCGAAACCGAGCCCCGGCACGGCACAGATAGCATCGGCGTTGGCGATCCCCTCCGGGCTCTCCAGTTTCACCCCCAGCAGCAACTCCCCCCGCGGGTTCAGCGGCCACGGATCACAACGATCCATGTAATCCTCGGCGGACACCCCCCAGACCGGAGCCGCGCTGGTTTCCGACCCCCGCCCGCGGGTACCGATCCCCAATCGCCCCTCCTGCGCCCGAGGCCGTACCGCGCCATCCAACCGAGCCTCCGGCGGCGGCAACCCTGGATCGACGCCACCGAGATGGTGTGGATACCGGCAAGCCTCCACGAACGCCCGCACCGCGTCCGCCGTCTCCGCCTGGCACAGCAGAATCCCATGCGCCCCACGTCCCAGGATCTGGCGAAATTGCCAGGCATTGAAGCGAACATTCGCCTCGTCCGTGCCGTTGACCGGAGCCTCCACGATCACCGCCGGCGTGCGGTGACCCGATCTTGTCGGCCCACCATCCACCAACCCCCGCATATACGTCTCGAGGCCGGTCATATCGAACGCCCCGTGCTCCATCCCGACATTGATGTAATCAGCCCAGGTGCCGGCGTCGTGGCGCCCGTGCTCGTGGGTCAGCACGTGGCCGCTATGCTCGCCGTCGTAATAAATCGCCTGGCCCTGCTCCAGCAGTTCGATGGCTCGGTTGATACGGTGCGCCATGTGGGTCCTCCCGTTCTGGCGGGTAATCCTGCCCCCATCACCCGCATGGTGAAAGAGCGCCGGTGCTGATACACGGCCCCGTTATGAAGCCGAAGCGCTCCGACCGCACCCTCGAACTGCTCCGCCGCCTGTGGCGCGACCACCTGATCCGCCACAAACCGCGGCTGCTGCTGGTCACCGCCCTGACCCTGCTGATGGCCGGTGCGACCGCGCTCTACCCCGTGGTCATCAACCACGCCTTCGACATGTTCACCAACCACGACCGGCGCATCCTGTATCAAATCCCGGCTTTGGTCGTGGCCGTCACCGGGGTAAAGGCCGTCGCCCAGTATTTTCAGAATGTCCAGGTCCAGCAGATCGTGCTGCTGGTCATTCGCGAGCTGCAGGGCCGGATGTTCGCCCACCTCACCCGCGCCGACCTCGCCCGCATGGAACGCGAGGCCCCCGCCCAGCTCGCGGCCCACTTCACCACCGACGCCGCCACGATCCGAGAGGCACTGACCCGTGCCGTCAACGGCATTGCCGACGTGGTCACCGTGATCGGCCTGATTGCCAGCATGATCTACCTGAACTGGCTGCTGTCGTTGATCGCCGCCGCGATGTATCCCGTGGCCATCGTGCCGATTGGACGCATCGGCCAGCGTGTGCGCCGCGCCTCGGGCGGAATGCAGGAACGCGTCGGCGAGACCGCCGCCCTGCTGAACGAGAGTTTCTCCCAGGCCCGCACCGTCCGCGCCTACCGCCTGGAGGCACAGGAAACCCACCGTGCCGAGGCCGCCTTCACCCAGCTCTACAAGTCCTTGTTGCGGATGACGAAAAGCCGCTCCCGGGTAGACCCGGTGCTGGAGGTCCTGGGCGGCGGCGCGGTCGCCGCCGTCATCGGCTTCGAGGGCTGGCGCGCCGCCGTCAGCGACCATGCGCTCGGTGATTTCACCGGCTTCGTCGCCGCCTTGCTCATCGCCGCCCGCCCGCTGCGCGCCCTCGGATCGCTGAACGCCGCGTTGCAAGAGGGCCTGGCGGGCCTGATCCGAGTCTTCACCATCATCGACGAGCAGCCAACGATCAAAGATGCCCGCGATGCCGTCCTGCTGCCCCCCGGCCGTGGGCACGTGGTGTTCGACGCCGTCCGCTTCATCTACCCCGACGGCCGTGAGGGCTTGCGAGGCCTTTCGTTCGAGGCTCTTCCCGGCACCACCGTCGCCCTGGTCGGGCCGTCCGGCGGCGGCAAGTCCACGGCGCTGGCCATGATCCCGCGGCTGCAGGATGCGTCCGCCGGCGCGGTGCGGATCGATGGCGCCGATGTCCGGACAGTCACCCTGGCCAGCCTGCGGGACAGCATCGCCTATGTCGGCCAGGACGCGCTGCTGTTCGACGACACCGTCGCCGCGAACATCGTCATGGGCCGTCCGAATGCCTCGCGCCCCGAAATCGAGGCGGCCGCCGAGGCCGCCGCCGCATCCGGCTTCATCGCGGCGTTGCCGTTAGGGTACGAGACGGTAGTCGGACCCGGCGGTCAACGTCTGTCCGGCGGCCAACGTCAGCGCGTCTCGTTGGCCAGGGCACTGTTGCGCAACCCCCGCATTCTGCTGCTAGACGAAGCCACCAGTGCGCTCGACACCGAAAGCGAGGCCGCTGTGCAGACGGCACTGGCAACGCTTCGAAGGGGCCGAACCACCATCGTAATCGCTCACCGGCTTTCGACTGTGCGCGACGCGGACCTGGTGGTGGCGCTGGCAGAGGGCCGGGCACAGGAATGCGGCACCCATGCCCAACTCATGAACCGGGATGGACTCTATTCCAGGCTGGTGAGAAGCCAGAGCTTGCTTGTGGCATGACCCGGGTGTTCGACCCGTTGCAAGCAGCCGGGCGGGACCGTGATCCCGCCCCCAAAGCCGCTAGTCGGACTGTTTCGCGGCATCCAGCAGGCGCTGCTTGACCTGCGGATTGTTTTGCGCGGTGCGCATAACGGTCGTGTATTCCTGCACCGAAAGGCCGTGGGACTGAATGGCCTGCACCGCCTCGGCGTTAGCCTGCTCGCTGATGCCTTTCTTCTGCTCCGGCGACGCGGAATCCATCTGCCCCTGATACTTCTCCTGCAGTTTCGCCACGTCGTGCAGCGCCGCCCCGGCTTTGCCGATCGTTTGGTCAGGGATGGCGGCGGGCTCGCCTGGGTGCCTGGCGTCTGCGCCACTCCCAGCGCTGGGGACAAGGCGATGGCGGCGGTGGCGGCCAAAGTCACGATATGTCGCATGTCAAAGCACCTCCCGAGCCGCGTCGACCAGCCGGCGTTCGAGATCCTCGTCGGACTCGGCGGCCTGAAGTACCGCGTTGTAGTCCTGCATCGAAATCCCCTGCTCGCCGATCACGCGTTCCGCGGCAGCACGCGCTTTGTCGGCCAACACCTGCCGCGTGTCGTCGGCTGGTTCGGCCTCCGCCTGCATGGCGTAATCCTGCTGAATTCGAGCGACCAGACCGGCGGCCGAACCGACCCTGGTCACCATGTCCTGGGAGATGGTATCCGGGTTGGTTTGAATCGGTGCCATTTCTCTCTCCGTTATTGCCTCAAGGTGTGATCTGTTCGGATCACTTAAACCCCAACGAGGGTTTGTCCATCGGGTTCAACGAAAATCGAGGCGCCCTTTGCGGATGGGCGCCGAAAGGCTGTATGAAGGCCAAACTCCTGACCAAGGAAATTGTCATGGCACCGCCGCCCGTCATCCGCCTTCACCCCGAGGACAACGTCGTCATCGCACGCGCCACCCTCTTGCCTGGCGCTCCGGTCGGCGAAAATGTGCTGGCCACCCAGCGCATTCCGGCCGGGCACAAGGTGGCGGTTCGCGCGATCGCGCAAGGCGACGCGATCCGGCGCTATGGGCAAATCATCGGCTTTGCCTCCGCCGCGATCTCGCCGGGTGAGCACGTGCATGTGCAGAACTGCGAAATGGGGGATTTCGCCAAGGATTATGCCTATGGCGTCGATGCCCGTCCGACCGACTTCTTCGAGCCGGCGGCGACGTTCCAAGGCATCCGCCGGCCGGATGGAAAGGTCGCCACGCGCAACTACATCGGCATCCTGACGAGCGTGAACTGCTCGGCGCACGTAGCCGGAGTCGTCGCGGACATGTTCCGGCGCAATCCATTCACCGGCGACGACCCCCTGGCGGATTTTCCAAATGTTGATGGGGTGGTCGCGCTGACCCACAAGACCGGTTGTGGGATGACGCAGGACGAGCCATTGCGGGTGCTTCGGCGGACTCTAGCCGGTTACGCCCGGCATCCCAATTTCTCGCATGTCATCGTGCTGGGCTTGGGGTGCGAGGTGAACCAGATCGGTGGTCTGATGGAGGAACAACGGCTCGCCGGTCGGCTCAAGGCAATGGACATCCAGACCATGGGCGGCAGCCGCAAAACGGTGGCCGCCGGCGTATCTTTTGTCAAAGACATCCTGGCGGAGTCGAACCAGGTGACCCGGGTGACGGTGCCGGCGGCAGACCTGACGGTCGCCCTTCAATGCGGCGGGTCCGATGGTTATTCAGGCGTATCGGCCAATCCTGCGCTAGGTGCCGCAAGCGACCTGCTGGTGCGCCATGGTGGCACCGTGATCCTGTCGGAAACGCCGGAAACCTACGGCGCGGAACATCTGTTCACGCGCCGGGCGGTGTCTCAGGAAGTCGGCGAAAAGCTGGTGGGACTGATGCGCTGGTGGGAGGACTATACGCGGCAGGAAGGTGCGGAGATGAATGCCAATCCATCCCCCGGCAACAAGGCCGGCGGCCTGACCACAATCCTGGAAAAGTCGCTCGGCGCCATGGCCAAGGCCGGCAGCACCAATCTTGTCGACGTTGTCCGCTATGCGGAGGAAGTGAAGGCGCACGGCTTCGTCTTCATGGACACGCCCGGCTACGATCCCGTTGCCGCAACGGGTCAGGTAGCGGGCGGCGCCAACCTGGTGTGCTTCACCACCGGGCGTGGCAGCGTGTTTGGCTGCAAGCCGGCGC
The DNA here is from genome assembly GCA_963832865.1 of uncultured Pseudomonadota bacterium. Classification (GTDB taxonomy): domain Bacteria; phylum Pseudomonadota; class Alphaproteobacteria; order Acetobacterales; family Acetobacteraceae; genus Rhodopila. Next base: position 30,567 of record CAWHWH010000011.1, on the reverse strand, counting down.
CGTCGATCAAGCTCGCAACCAACACGCCGATGTTCAAGCATATCGAGGACGACATGGATGTGAACTGTGGCACGGTGCTGGACGGTGATGAAACCGTGCAGCAAGCGGGGCAGCGCATTTTCGAACTGATCCTGCGGGTGGCGTCGGGCGAGCGGACCAAGAGCGAGCAGTTTGACTTTGGGGCGGCGGAGTTCGCGCCCTGGGTGCTCGGCGCGACGATGTAGTAGATCGGTCACGTAGCGGAACGATTTACGCGGGTTCGTTTGCCGGTTCAGTTTTGTTCGGCGCGGTGACGGAGGATAACGGCGCACCGTCGCCGGCGTAAGTATGCCGCTTTGTCATTCAATGGCCCGTTCCCCTTCGGCGGAGGCAGGCTCTATAATCGAACCCCACAGTAGCGCACGGTGGCCCGGTGTCTCTCGACGAACTCGCCATTTTCCTGAATTCCAGCAGCGCTCCGCAGGGCTGCATGGACTTGTCCGAATTGGACGGATTTCTGGCTGGCTTGGTCGCTGGACCAGAAATCGTGCCGCGCGAGGAGTGGTTGGCCGAGGTGTGGGACAATGAAGAACCGGACTACCTCGACGAAGTGGAGCAGGAGTCGGTCGAACAGGCCATCTTTGACCGCTACGCCGCCATCGAGTCCGGGCTGAGTGCCACGCCGCTCGGTTATGCCGCAATCTTGTGGCAGGACGAGGCCGGGACCACGGTGGCGGAGGACTGGGCCGCGGGGTTCATGCAGGCCGTCAGCCTTCGGACGAAGGCTTGGCAACCGGCGCTGGCCGATGAGGATGCCTCCATGCTGCTGATCCCGATCGCCAGCCTGGCGGGCATGACTCTACCGGAGTCTGAACGCGGTAGTCAGGCGATGTCCGACGACGCACTGGAGGGTCTGATGCAGGACGCGGAGCAGGTATTGCCGGTATGTGTTCTAGGCTTGCGCCGGTTCTGGCAGGAAAGAGCCGCGGGCGTCGGGATGGTCCGGCACTAGAGAAGAAAAAAGGAAAGACCTTCTTCAGATCGCCACTTGCTCAGATATTTTTTCATCCAGGGTGGGTCGGCTGAAGGCCGGTGGCAAACTGGTACACCCCGCCGGAAATCCGAACTCTCTTGGACATCTCACGCCACCAGCGGCTTGCCCTTCATGGTCCAGCGGAACGGCTTCGCCATGGTAGCATTGAAATAGGCGATGAAGCTCTCGATCCTCTGCCGGAGACGCTCTTTGGAGGTGAAGTTGCCACGGCGGATAAGCTTGCGAACCAGGATGGAGAACCAAATCTCGATCTGATTGATCCAAGAGGCATGCTTGGGCGTGAAGTGGAACGTGATCCGGTGACCGGCATCGCGCAGAAACGCCTCGCGTGTCGCCTTTGACAGGAGGATGCCGGATTTCCCCTTCTCCCCGAGGTCTTCGTTGATGCCGCAGAACTGTGCGACCAAACGGACCACTCCTTCGGACATGTGGGTGTTGAGGTTGTCGCAGACCACCTCCCATCGCGCCGCCGGCACCGAGGCGAACAGACTGTCCAGGAACGATACGAAATCAGCCTCGGTGCGGCTATCTCCGATCGTGCCGCGGACTTTGCCAGAGACGACATCGAATGCGGCGATCAGTGCCTGCGTGCCATGCCGGACGTACTCGAACTCCCGCCGTTCGACGTGCCCAGGCTTCATCGGCAGGCTCGGGGCGGCGCGTTCCAGCGCCTGGATACCGGTCATCTCGTCGACCGAGACGGTCTGCACGCCTTGTTCGGCGGCGGTGGGTGCCGCCTGATAAACCGCGCAGATATCGGCGCACTTCGTCTCGAAGTCGGGATCGGGTTTGGGTGTCAGCCAGTAACGGTTGCGGTGCGGCTTGAGATCAGCCTCTTTTTTAAAAAACGCCCGACAGAGCCGTGCGAAATGCTTTTGACGATGCCGCGGGCGACCGATTGTCGGGCCAGTTCGCTTTGACTCCATTGACTGATTGGGACATCCAGTGTCTCGGGGTCTTCACAGGCCAGGGCCATGATCTGGCAGATCGCTTCCGGTCTTGCGCCAGATCCCCAGTCGCTGGGCTGTCTCATCGATCCCCAGGCCGGTCGCGGCCAGTAAGATGATCCGAGCCCGTTCCGCCAACCTCTGTGGCGTTGAATGCGCCCGCACCAGTTCGTTCAGTTCCCGTTCGTGCTCCGACGATAATTGCACCGGTAAGGCCTTGCGAGCCGGCACGATATCCTCCCCTTCAGGTCAAAGAGGGTCGACTCGCATCCCTGTTGGATTCACGCCTATTGCCGACAGCGTCGAGACGCAGTTTCGGTAAAACTGTGGCAAATGCGAACTCGGTTCGCTAAACGGGCCAACCGAGTCGCCACTTCCGACGAGATGTACCTAGCCTAAGCTCCGGTGATCCTGCGGCCGCCCGACAATGGGTGGGCCGACACTGGGTGGGGCGACACTGGGTGGGTCGACACTGGGTGGGTCCGACACTGGTGGCAGTTGAGAGCGTTGTTCATTGTATGATCCGCACCTGATACAACCGCCAACCGTCCGGCGCGGCGCTCGCCCCCATAGACGATGGAATCGTCCCGCCGGACCCTCTCCGCCACGACTTTATTCGGCGTTGGCAACCTTTCATTAACCCATTCGTGGCTTTGTTAGCGGAATGCCTCCACTCGAGACGCGCGACCCATGACCGACGCACTTGAATTGCCGACCCCAGCCTCGGCATCAGGAGCGCCCCTGCAGGGCATTCTCCGCGACGCCTTGATCGAGAGTCGTTATCGCTGGCAGCATCTCGTCAACCTAGCGGTGGATCTGGCATTCGAGACCGACGCCGCTGGCCGCTTCGTTTTCATAATGCCCGAGACGGTTCTTGGCTGGCCCTCAGGATCGCTGATTGGTGAACCCTCGGACCGCTTGGTCGCCGATGACGATGCCGGCACCCTGTTCAACCCGTTCCGCCCGACGATGGAGGTGCGACGACGCCGCGCCTGGATTCGCTGCTTCGACGGCGGGCTTGCATTGCTTACCATTTCAACCGTCCCGTTGCATGACGAGCAAGGCGTAATCGTCGGCGCCCGCGGCGTCGGCATCGACATGACCGACGGCGACGCTCAGACCTCGCAGATTGCGGGCCGCTTACGCCGGGCAGAGGTGTTGCGCCATATCTTGGCGCGTGTCGGGCAGGAGGCTGGTGCCGATGCCATGATGGACGCGGCGCTCTGGGCACTGATCCGTGCGCTGGGCGCCGAAGGGGCCGCGGTGATCGGCCGCCTGGCCGAAGCACTCCCGATCGAGATCCTGCATGAATGTGGACCAGGGGCATCCAAGGTGCTCCCCACCGCGGCGGATCTGGTGGTTAAGGAAACATCCGAATCGTGCCATACCGTCACCCTTGACGGGCAGTTCTTGCTTGCGGTCGCCTGCCGGACCCGTTTCGGTCCCAATGCCGGCTTGGCGATCTGGCGCGACGCCGCGACGCGGCCGTGGGATCAGGACGATAAGCTTCTGGCGGAATCCTCGGTCAACCTTGTCCGTATGATCCTCGACTATGAAGCGGTTGCCCGCGAGATGGTCCACAAGGCGACCACTGATCCACTGACCGGCTTACTCAACCGGCGGGCTTTCCTGGATGAGGTGCAGCGCCATGCCGCCCGGCTCGACCGGGAGAACGCGGCTGGATCGCTCATGTTCGTGGATCTCGATGCCTTCAAGGCTGTCAACGACCGTCTGGGCCACGCCGAGGGCGACAAGGTGCTTGTTCAACTCGCCGACCTCCTGCGCAGGTTGGTTCGCCCTGGCGATCTGATCGGCCGTTTGGGCGGCGACGAGTTCGCTGTCTGGCTAAGCGGGGCGGACCACCTCACGGCGGCGGAGCGCGCCGACAGCCTGTGTAACGCAGCGCCCATTGAACTGCAGGCCCTACTGCCAGAGGCATTTCCAAACCTTGGCGTGTCGATCGGGATCGCGACGCGGCGAGCAGGAAGTCATGAGCCGATCGCGGATCTGACCCGGCGGGCCGATATGGCAATGTACGAGGTCAAACGCAATGGCCGCCACCATTGGCATGTCTCGCTTTTGGGCGGTGACTGATGGACACCGACGAAGCCAAGCGCGTTCGCCTGGGCGCCAGCAAAACCACCAGCCCGGAGGTCTTACGCTCGCTCGCGACCGATCCGTCTGTAACCGTGCGGGCCAGCCTGGCCCTGAACCCCGCGCTGCCGGAACAGGTCATCGCCATCCTCGAGGGTGATACGGATGCTCGAGTGCGCGCAATCCTAGGCCGTAAATTGGCCCCTCTGACCGCGACAATCCCCGATGAGACACGCCAGCGCGTGCAAAAGGATGCCGTCGCCAGCCTGACAGCCATGGTCGCCGAGGCGGCCCTGCGAGTACGGGTAAGTATCGCTGAAGCAGTACGCGACATGCCGGCGGGCCCACGCGATATCGTCCTGCGACTGGCCCAGGACCCGGCAGTCATGGTCTGCGAACCGGTCATCCTGTTCTCGCCAATGCTGACACAGGAAGATCTGGTGGCGCTGATTGCATCCGGCCCGCCGTCGTCGACAATCCTTGCCGTGGCCAGCCGGCCGCGGATCGGCCCGGCCGTTTCCGATGCCATCGTGGAAGTCGCGGACCCCGAGGCGATCAGGGCGCTGTTGTGCAATCAAACCGCACAGATCCGGGAAGCGACGCTTGACGCCCTGGTCGCCCAGTCAGAGCACCATACCGGGTGGCAGGAGCCGCTGGTTCGCCGGCCCCAGCTGTCTCCACGCGCCCAACGCATGTTGGCGGAGATCGTCACCGGTCACTTGCTGGAAACATTGGCGGCACGGGCTGACCTGGACCCCAAGGTTGGAGACACATTGCGCGCCGCAATGGGCGCCCAGACGCCCGCGGGCGCATTCTCCAGCCGATCGGGTGGGGCCACCAGGGACCCGAGGACCGCCCTCGCACAGGCAGAGACCCTGAAACAGTGCGGTCGCCTCGACGACTATGCGATCGTAGAAGCATTACGAACCAATGAGATGATCTCGGCAAAAGCGATGCTGGCTGTGAAGGCCGGTGTCGCGCTGCCGGTGGTGGAACGGGCCTGTGACCTGCGCAGCGCCAAAGCCATCGTTAGCCTGGCCTGGAAGGCGGGTCTCTCCCCACAAACAGCGGTAATACTGCAAACGATGCTGGGCTATCTGCCGGCCGCACAGACTCTGCGGCCGGGGAAGGTCGACGGCTTCCCCCTCTCGGAAGACGAAATGCGCTGGCAGCTGACCTTTTTGGGCGCCCCTGAAATCGAAACGCGAACCTGGATGCCTCGGCAACTGTAACGATTCCGGCTATGCCTAGCGCTTGATCAGAGTTCCGGGTCCTGCTTCGGTAAACAGCTCAAGAAGGCAGGCGTGCGGTACACGTCCATCCAGGATGACCGCCCCTCTCACCCCTTGACGTACCGCCTCAACGCAGTTTTCGACCTTCGGGATCATGCCGCCAGTGATCGTGCCGTCGACGATCCGTTGTTCCACGTCGATCAGCGTAAGCGACGGGATCAGCCTATTGTCCTTGTCGAGCACACCCGGCACATCTGTCAGCATGAGCAACCGCGTGGCGTTCAGCTCGCCCGCCACGGCCGCCGCCACCGTGTCGGCGTTGATGTTATAGGTTTGGCCGTCGGCATCGACACCGATCGGCGCGATGACCGGCACCAGGCCGCCGCCGGTCAGGGCGTGGATCACGCGCGCATCGATGGCGGTAGGCTCGCCCACGAAGCCGAGGTCGAGCGCCTGCTCGATGTGGCTACCCGGATCCTTTATCGTGCGTCGCAGCTTGCGGGCGCGGATCATCCCGCCGTCCTTCCCGCAAATGCCCACCGCCATTGCGCCCGCTCTGGTTATCAGTCCGGCGACGTACTTGTTCACGGTGCCGGCCAGCACCATCTCCACTACTTCTACCATCGCCGAGTCGGTGACCCGCAGCCCGTCGATGAAGGTAGACTGAATCGCCAGCCGCTTGAGCATCGCATTGATCTGCGGCCCGCCACCATGAACCACCACTGGATTGATACCGACCTGCTTCAGAAGCGCGATGTCGCTGCCGAACCGCTGGGCTAAATGCTCATCGCCCATCGCATGGCCGCCATACTTCACCACGACAGTCGCGCCGGCGTAGCGACGCAGAAAGGGCAGGGCCTGTGCCAGCACATGCGCCTGTTCAGTCGCCGCGGCGATATCGATCGCCTGGGAGGGTATCTCGCTCATCACGCGCGTTTAGGGCTGTGCGACCCGAATGGTCAAGGCAACCGGTTCGAGCTAAGCGAGCCGAACCGCCGGTCTCGCGGCAAACCGACCATGGCTTTCCAGAAAAGCGCTCAAATTAACTGTTCGGTAACGCTCCGCGGATAGTTTGCTCTGATGAAAGCGTTTCAAGAGCAGGAATCCGCAGTACGTGAACCCTGGGAGACACAGGCACCGAACGAGGTGGCGCACGGAATTTCCCGCCCCCGCCCGCCAAAGGCCGCGTCGCTTCGTCGCAATCGCGTCGGCGACGGCCTCGCCCGCAGAGTTCTGGCGCGCTTGCCGCTTTCGGTGGCGGTGATCGACGCGGATGCAAAACTGTCCTTCTGGAACGAGAAGGCGAGCACTCTGTTCGGGTGCCCGCCGCTGATGGCTGCCGAAAGACCAAGTCTCGCCGAGATGTTGGCACGGATCCAAAACCTCACGAATCCGCAACGCGATCGGATTGTCACATTTGCGCTCGCCCACATCGAGGCGGGTGACCGGGCCGAACCCGACGGGTGTCTGCGCCTGTCGCTGGGACGGGCATCCCACATCGCGATCCAGATCCATGGACTCGGCACAGGGCATTGGATGCTCATTTTTGACGACGGCAAGGTGACTGCGGCCGGCAATGCAACGCTACGCGCTCCGGAGGACGCATGGCTTGATTCTCTGACCGGACTGAGCAATCGCCGCCACTTCAGTCAGGTGTTGCGGCAAGCGATCGACTGCGCGACCGCCGAAACACATCAGGCCGTGCTGCTGATCGACCTCGACCGTTTTGCTCCCATCAACGAAACGCTGGGCTATCCGGTGGGCGATGCGCTGCTTTGTCTGGTCGCGCAGCGCTTGCGCCGCGAAAAGCGCGACGAGGACTTGCTGGCACGTCTGGGTGGAGACGAGTTCGCCCTGCTGGTCCCGAACTGCGACCGAGCCGAGACGCTGGCCGCGCGCGTGATAGGCACCCTGGGGCAGCCGTTTCTGGTCGAAGGCCATCACGTCACGATTGGTGCCAGCATCGGTATCGCACGCTTTCCGGACCACGGCACATCGACCGATGACCTTATGCGCCACGCGGATCTCGCCTTATTCCAGGCGAAGTCCGCTGGCGGCCAAAGCTGGCAATTGTTCGACGGAGCGATGGCGAGTAACGCCCGCACCCCGCAAGAATTGGCAGCGGACCTACGTAAAGCATTGACGTTGCGACAAATATCGGTGGTCTACCAACCGTATGGGGACCTTCGTTCGGGTGCACTGACCGGTTTCGAGGCGCGACCGCGGTGGGACCAAGGCCTCGTGTCGGATTCGATGTTCACGACATTGGTCGAAGGCAACAAATTCATCGTCGCCCTGGGGGAATGGGCGCTGAAAACAGCGTGTATGGAAGCCGTTGGCTGGCCAGTGCCCCAAGATTTAGCACCCCTGACCGTTGCGGTTCGCGTGACATCCCGACAGCTGCGGGAACCCGATCGGCTCGTCGAAGCGGTTAGGTTGGCGCTCGAGGCTTCTGGCCTGGCGCCTGGGCGGTTAAAGCTGCAAATTTCCGAAGCCTCTTTGCGGGGCAACGAAGACGATGTGCTATCGATACTCCATCGCCTGCGACCGCTCGGCGTAGGCATCACATTGGCGGACTGTACCATAGGCCCGTCGTTACTTGACCATCTGAAATCCTTTCCATTTCATGACATCTCTTTGGCTTGGGGCTCGCACTCCGACCGAATGGTCAGCGCCGCAGAGGCTGGCGCGCTTTCTGCGCTTTCGGCAACCGGCATTGATCAAATCGGTTGTTATTTCGGCGGTCCGCCAACCTTGACTTCCGGCGTTGCGGAAGTGATGCGGCTTCATGCCACACCCGATAACACCATTTCTGAAACGGACTGCGAATGCCAGGCACCATGAGAAAGGCGGCCACGCCGGGGTCGCTTTACCGGCTCATCTACCGCAGCCGCGAGGTGATTGCTCAGTTTGCGCCCGACGCTGTCACTGAAGCGGGCCTGCAGCGAGAACTCCGCGCCATCGTGTCTACAGCCCGCAGGCACAACAAGGACGATAATCTCACCGGGGCCTTGTTGTTAGCCGGAGGGGGCTTCGCCCAGGTTCTGGAGGGCCGACGGGAAGTAGTAGAACGCACCTTTGAGCGTATTGCCGCGGACCGCCGCCACACCGATGTCACCGTGCTGAGTTTCACGCCCACGCCTCAGCGCAGGTTTCCGGACTGGCCAATGAGGTTTTGCGGCCAGACGCCGCCGGGTTCCGCGGAGTTGTTTGAGCATCTTTCCGATACCAGCATCTTCTCCGGCGGTCGCGTCACCACCGGCAGCGACGTGCTGCGATTTCTGGAAAAACTGGTGCAGCAGGAGGACGTCTGGACCGGAGCCTAACGACGGCCCACGCGCTCAATCCCGCCCTAGAAAATCCAGCACTCGGTCGGTGACCTGCTTCCTTGGAAACATCGAAGCCAATGCTCGGGCTCGTGTCAGCGGATCGCTGGCGAAAAAACGTTCGTACAATACTTGCCGACTGCCGAACGAACTGCACGCGATGTCCCACGCCAGATGGAAAAGCTTGACCCGGTCTCGGGCACTACTGGCGTCCGTTGCTAAATACTGTTCGACATGCCCCGCCAGCGGGCCCTTCATGTCCGCCTCAGTCGGCAGGATCATCAGGCTCGACGAGCCGAGCAACTGCAGGATTTCTACCATTCGCGGATATGCGGTCATGAATAGATTGCGCGTCGTCTCGGCCGGCAGCGGCGCCGGGCACATTACCCCCCATTCGTCCAGTTCGGCATCTGCCTCGGCCGCGCGCATGCAGGCGCGCATCAGCTCGGTGTACATCACCAACTCGCCGATCCTTTCCTCGGAATGCGGCAGATGCGCGTTGCCGAGCGTCTCGGTCATCAGCAACGCCACGCCGAGCACCAGCTCACACTTCGCCAGGTTCTTCGCGCACCCCTGATGCGCCGTATGGGCGGCCGAATGGGTCATCGACGCCGTCCCATTCAGCAACCCGACATCGCCATGAATGAACACGCGCTCCCACGGCACCAGCACGTCGTCAAAGAACACGATGCTGTCCATTTCCTCGAAGCGCGACCCCAGCGGGTGGTCGAAATGCGACTTTCCCTCGTCAAAACTGTCGCGGCAGAGGAAGCGCAGACCCGGCGTGTCGCAGGGCAGGGCGAAGCTCAGAGCGAATGGGCTATAGTGGTCGAGATGCTGTGCCAACCGCGGCGCATAAATCGCGATCTCATCGGCCAGAGGCCCAAGCGTCGCCAGCACCCGCGCACCCCGGACGACCAGACCTGCCGAGGTCTCCTTCACCACCTGAAGCGCGGTGCCCTCTTGCAGGTTGAACATTCCGCTGACGTGGCGGCTGCGCTGAAGGTTGATCAGCGCATGGGTCAGCACAAGATCGTTCTCGGCGATGTAGCGATAGTACCGGCGCATGTTGTCGGCGAATTCCGGGCCCCCGCGCCCGAAATAGTCCGCCGTTCCAGCCCAGCAAGCGAATGTCACGTTCATAAAGTCGGGCGATCGGCCCATCATGCCGCAGGTCGTTCGCGCCCAGGCCAGCATCATCTCGCGCCGCCGCACCAGATCGTCTTGCGTCCGGGGGATGATGAACGAAAGACCCAACCTGTCCCCGCTGTCGGGACAGGCGAAGGTCATCGCCTCGCGGTGCTCCGGATCGCATTGCAGGTCATATAGCGACGCGATCGCTCGGGCGCCGCTGGCCAGGCCGGGATGGGTCGTCACGTCGCGGACTCGTTCGCCGCGCAGCCAAACCTCGGTTTTTCGTTGCCGCAGCCCGGCCAGATACTGCGTCCCCGTGCGTGCCGGCATGGCACTCTCCCGCCGTGTTGTCTGAATGGACTTTCGAGGCCAGGTGACCCCGGGTCAAGGTGGCGGCCTGAGAGAAAGCCGCTCAGGAAAATGTCTCTCGAAAGCTCCCACGCTCCCAGAGCTGTAAAGATGTCCATCCCATCTGCTTGGGTTGCACACGGCCGCTATGGTGAAAGTTTTCCGATGTCCGTTAGGCGTACGAAAACCGCCCATGCACGAATGCACGGGGCTGCGGCGCTGGGGCTGGAGAGGAGATCTTAGAGGAACGCTCCTGTAATTTTGGATTGTTGTAGGACCCCAAACTCCATCTCGATGCTTGGTTGTCGCAACCCAAGCAAGAGTTGCTTTGGGTTGGTGCCATCCCTCCCTGCTGTCGATCTCTAGGTTTGGTTTCGATAATCAGCCTTCTCGTCAGGCCCAGCATCGGCGGCATTACACCACCTTGTATCCCTACCAAATCCATTCTACTCGGGGCGGCCCTCCCTCCCGGGTTGGCGCAGGGTCAGTCGCTCAAGGAGGGGAGTCTGGATGCTGAGGACACTCGCCACGCTGGGTGCTTTCGCTCTGTCTGTCACCTGTGCGGACGCACAATCCGTCGGTCCCGATTATCCAGAGCCACCTTCCATCACCTACGGCCCGCTGTATCGCGCCGTAGAGCTTGGCTCGATTTTCCCGGACAGCAAGACCTTTCCGGATATGATCCCCGGAACATCCCCGGCGCGGATTCTGGTAGACTACCACGTTGCCAAGCAAACCCCCGATTTTAGTCTTGCGAATTTCGTCAACCAATACTTTTCCGGCCCGGATCCGGCCGGCCCGACGATTAATCCCGCGGCCGCAGGGCAAACTCTCCTCAACTACGTCGATAGCCTTTGGCCTATGCTCAGGCAATCGGCGACGTCTGTGCCGCCCTATTCAACGTTGTTACCGCTTCCCTATCCTTACGTCGTTCCCGGCGGCCGGTTCCGCGAGGTGTATTACTGGGATTCCTATTTCACCATGCTGGGACTCGAGCAGACGGGCAATCATGATCTCGCCGTCGACCTGCTGGATGATTTTGCCTTCGAGATTGGCCAATATGGTCATGTTCCGAACGGTAACCGCAGCTATTATCTGAGCCGGTCGCAGCCGCCGTTCTTCTCCCTGATGGTCGAGCTAATGGCGCAGACCGACGGAGATCCCACATATGTCAAATATCTTGAGGCTCTGCAGGTGGAATACAACTATTGGATGGAAGGCGAGACCGACGTTTTACCGGGTCGCTCGAATCGTCATGTAGTGCGTCTTCTGGATGGCACCGTTCTGAACCGCTACTGGGATGAACGGAAAGCACCTCGCGATGAGTTTTACGCCGAGGACGTGCAGACCGCATCGCAGTCAGATCGCCCTGCTCCGGAAGTCTGGCGCGATTTGCGTGCGGCAGCCGAGTCAGGCTGGGATTTTAGCTCGCGTTGGCTCGGGGACGGAAAAAGCCTGGCAACGATACGAACACTCGCCTTACTACCGCCCGATCTCAACAGTCTGCTTGTCCATCTCGAACGGACATTATCCAAAGGTTATAAGCTGGCTGGAAACCAGAGCCTGGCGGCGAAATATGCGCAGCGAGCCGAGGGCCGCATCGAGGCGATCGAGCGCTTTATGTGGGATGCGGAGGATGGCGTCTTCACCGACTACCTCTGGCGCAAAGGCCAGACCACGCGCAACGTCACCGCCGCAACGCTTTATCCGCTGTTTCTGAACGTCGCTTCCTCCGAACAAGCCGATATGGTGGCCAAGACAGCCAACACAAAGCTGCTGCAGATCGGAGGAATGGCCACGACCCTGGTCAATAGCGGCCAGCAGTGGGACCAGCCAAACGGATGGGCACCACTACAGTGGATTGCAGTGACCGGCCTGCGGAACTATGGCTTCACTGACATTGCTCACCAGGTGGCAACTCACTGGGTCGACGAGAATATCGCCGTCTATCGGAAAGAAGCAAAGCTCGTTGAGAAATATGATGTCCTTTCGCCAGACGGCAATGAGGGCGGCGGGGGCGAGTACGCGACGCAGATCGGCTTTGGCTGGACAAACGGAGTTCTCCTCGCGCTTGGCGCCTTGTATCCGGAGCTACAGGCGGCGATAGAAACAGCCACACCGGATCCGCAGGTCGCCGGTGCGCGGTAAATCGTCCAGACTGATGTGGACGGTGGCCAGGTGCGGGGCGACTTCGTTGAGCCATCGCAGAGATCGCACCGGACGGCACGCAACTGGCTCATGAATCACTGGACGATACGGACAGCTCACCGGGCGTGAACGCTGTTTGGCCTGACGACGGCCGTGGACGGTAAGATCTATTTTGTCGATGACGGCAGCAACACACTCAACCTCCTACACTAATTCCCGTCAGCGGGCAGGGCAGCGCGCGCAGCCGACTTGCCCCATAAGTCACGCAGTGGCGGCGCTCGTCGAGTGCCGCCGCAGCATCTCCGCCGTCACCTCATTTGCCGGGTAAAAGCACTCCAGCGCCAGCTCGGACAGCGTGATATCAACCGGCGTGCCGAACACCGTCGTCGTGCTGAGGAACGTCATCGTCCCAGCGTCCGTCGCCAGCTCGAACGGCACGACCATGCCGCCATAGTCCGGTGTTTCCTGGACTGCCCGGCCACCACGCGGCGCGGGATATCCCCGCAACTCCTCTAACAAAGTCAGCAGCACCGGATCCGCACTCGCCTCCGCCTGCCGGCGGAGCCGCTCCAGCAGATGGGCGCGCCACTGCGCCAGGTTGATCGTCCGCGGCGCCAGACCGGACGGATGCAACGCCACCCGCATGACATTTACCGGGGGCTTCAACAGCGCCGCATCCACGCCCACGAGCAGGCCAGGCAACGCATCATTCGCTGCAGCCAGGGTCCAATGCCGATCCACCGCAAACGCAGGATAGGGCATGTGCCCCTGAATGATCGCCTCGACCGCCCGTAGCGCCGGCCGCAAACCTGGGTCGCCGAGCGGACGCTCGTGGTATATCGGGGCGAACCCGGCGGCGGCCAGCAGCGTGTTGCGGTCACGCAATGGAACCTCCAATTGCTCCGCCAGATGCAACACCATCTCCCGGCTCGGCTGGGCTCGTCCAGTCTCAAGAAAACTCAGATGCCGCGTGGACACCTCGCCCTGACACGCCAGATCGAGTTGGCTGACCCGACGCCGTTGCCGCCATTCCTTCAGCAACGACCCAAATTGCAACGTTGCATGTGACATGGCGCGGACAATAAACCGGTGACAGCAGCTAGGCCATTACCTCAAAGGTCATTTATCTCCCACGTAATCGACATCGATCCAGCGCATCGGATTTTCTGCGCATGCGGCCGGTGGCAGGGACCATCCGGCGTCGCGGCAAGGAGAATGACCATGAGTGGGATCAATACGACCATCGCCAATTACATCGCTGCCTGGAACGAAACCGACGCCGGCAAAAGGCGAGACGTGATCGCCAACGCCTGGACTGAGGCCGGCACCTACCTCGATTCACACCGCGAAAGCACCGGCCACGATGCGATCGACGCGATGATCGCGGCAGTTCAGCAGAAGTTTCCGGGTTATCGATTCCGGTTGTCGAGCGGCATCGACCTGCACCACGATCGGGTTCGGTTCAGTTGGCAAGCAGGCGGCGCGCCCGATGCACCTCTGTTCTTCGCCGGCACCGATTACGCCACCATCGCACCCGATGGCCGATTCAGCGCGGTGACCGGCTTCACCGATGCAATGCCGAGCGCGATCTGAAACACGCGGATCGCGCGGCCGGCCGCGCGATCCCGTAGCTCAAAGCCACCACCCTAAATTGAGGATTCGTCACACCTCGGCCAAATCGTGTGTTCAGCGCTCGCACGTGGTTGACGCATTGCGCTCCGCCTATAGGTTGCCGGCAGCCAGTAGATGAACCCCGCGAGGCCGCCGTTTGATCATTCCGATACTGCTTTCAAGTTCGTTGCTCCTGGTGCCTGCGAAAGATACCGTCTGGTGGGAAACCGCCGGAGGACGCGTCATGGAACATCAGAGCGATACCGACATGAGTTGCTCGCTGATGTTCTACGATGATAGCGGTAGCGTTACATTTGAATGGGTGGATCCGGGCAAGATTCTGATTACCGCCATCAACTGGGACTGGCAGTTTCCGGACAATTGGACAATGCCTGTGGCGATGCAGTTAGGCGACGAATGGTTGAGCAATAGCGGCGCTTCGGCGGTAATCGAGGCAGTCGGCCATGGTAATGCTGTCGCATTCGCCACGGAGCAGGCGGCTGACGATCTTTTGCTTCCTGCCGACCATATCGCGGTCAGGACGACCAATGGAGAAATGTCGATCAAGCTCAATCATGAAAAGGTCAGTGTTTTGCTGTCGCGAGCGCGCAAGTGCCGTGAAGCGGCTCGGAGATAGCGAGATCCCATCTCGCCTAAAGTTCGCGCCGGCCTACCAGCCCCCCAACAGCATGGCCCGAACTGTATTCGCGGCGATCACACCCATCATCGGGATCTCTCCTACCGGGGCGTCACCTGCCAACGCATGGGCCACCAGCACCAGATCGCGTGCCCTGGCCCGTTGTTTGGCCTCCGCCGCAGCCTGACACCATAACGCCAACACCAGGAATCGCTCGGCCCATTCGGCGCGCTTGGCGGGCAGGATCTCGGTCATCACCAGCCTGATCATCCCCATGCGGTCTGTGCGCGGCACCTTCGCCAGCGTCTTCTGAACCAGCGGCCCGTCCTCGAACCACGAACTGAACACATCGTCGGTCCCCATCCATTCCAAACCCCGAGCGAAGCCGGCTTCGATCCCACCGAGTGTGCGGTCCGCCCCATCCAGCCCCTCGAATAGCCGGTCGGCTTCAGCCTTCACATCGATCCTCCGGTCCTTCCACTCAGCCCCGCCCAGTGCCTCAGCGATCTCCAGCAGCGACGACGGCGGTACGCCACCTTGCTCGACCGACCAACCGATGGCATGTTGCACCATCGTATCCAGAAACCCCTTGTCGACCCGAACGGTCGGGGCCGCCATCTGAGCCTCGCGCAGCAGCTTGTTGATCTTACCGCGGGCCAGATCCAGATCGGCCCAGCCGTCCACCACGCCGGCCCCATGGCGCAACAGAACGCCCGCAAAAAGGCCCTTCTTGGCCACTCGGCTCGCCGCCAAAATGCTCTGTGCCCCCGATCCGTCAACGGTTGTGGCGTAAAGCTCCAGATCGCGGTTCGGCGTTGGCCACGCCCCGATTTCGACTCCAGCAAGGCGAGCCTTCCGGATGGCGGCGTCAAGCGGTGGACGGTCGGAAGCAGGAATCCAGTTGCGAACGGTGATGGCCCGCCGCAGCGTATCAGGCGAGAGCGTATCCGGATGCGCTGTCTGCTCTAATGCCCCGGCCGCCGCCACCCGGACTGAGGAATCATCATCCAGGAGCAGCAAGGGCACCGCGTCGCGCAGAATTTGGTGCGGCGACAGCGCGAGTTCGGTGGCCATGAAGCTTCGCAGCATCGCTGGCAAAACCGCCCCGGACCCTTTCAGCGCGGCAACAACTTCGAACGGTGACGATACCATGTTCGCCAACTCGTCCATGAAGTGGCGCACCATCCGGATCATCTCTTCCGGCGGCCCGTCCATCGCCTCAGGACTGAAGCCCGCATCGGCCAATGCGATCAGCACATCGTCGTCGATTGGCACGCGCGCTTCGTTCATCGCCGCGCACATCATGAACCAATCCTCCCGTGGGATCATGCCGGCCTTTCCGATCGCAAGGAGTCGTTGCTGGAACGCGTCCAGCATCTCGTCGGCCCAGTCCCATCCCCGGTCCTGTCGATATCGGACAAACTCCAACTGCGCCGCCAGGAGGGCCTGGTAAGAAAGGACCAGCGCCTGATCGCGTCTGGTGGCGCTGGCCGAGGCGATCAGCGCCTCGGTGATCACCGGCAGGAGTTGCGGCGTCTGCTCCAGCCAGCCGCGGTCTTCCATGCTAATCTCTGTGTCGCGACCACGCGCGACGCGCTTGGCGATCGCCTTCAGCCGATTCCGCTCGAGCGCGGTCGCCTCGGGTGGTTCCGTCGGGTCGTCGCCGATGAGCGGCACCTCGTCGTCATCGTCTTCGAGTGCCTCCAGAAATTCAGCGAATTCTTCGTCCTCCACCTCGCCGCCATCTAGCGCCTCGATCATGTCGTCCACGGCGCTTTCTATGATCTCCGGATCGCCGGCTCGGGTGAACCTGACTTGGCTGAGTTTCTCGTTCTCGAAGCTCCAGGCGCCTTCCACCGTCGCGGTGAACGCCGGATGAGCAATCCGTATCCGAAACCGGGTCAACGTTCGCAGAGCCTCGATCCGCAATCTGCAGGTCGCATCCGGCAGCTCGATTATGTCCTCGTCCAGTAGTGCCCCTTCCATCCCTAGCGGCCGGTTTTCAGCCAGTGTCCGCTTATAGACCTGCTCGTTATCGGGATCGAAAAAGAAGTCGCTCAGCAGCATCTCCGCCAACTCGAGCAAGCCTTCATCGACCGCATCCGGCTCCGACGCAGGAGGAGGGGTGTGAGTGCGTTTGGCCATGGTGCTATCCCCTCAAAAGCTGACGCAGCCGGGAAAACTGCGAGCGTGCCACTTCTCTCGGATTCGCTCCAGGGCGAACTTCAGATCCAGCTCCTAGTCCGCCAGCGACGCCAGTTCCGCCCTTAGCGCGGCAATGCCGTCGCCGGTTTCGCTGCTCGTAGAGAGTATGCGCGGGAATGCCGCAGCATGCGAGCGAGCGAGCGCCTCCGCCTCCTGAATTTTGCGCGCCAGGGCAGGGGACTTAAGGCCGTCCGTCTTCGTCAGCGCAACCTGAAATGTCACCGCCGCCCGGTCGAGCAAATCCATCACGTCATGGTCGGCCTGCTTTACCTCGATCCGCGAATCGAGCAGCAGCATGACCCGCCGCAGCGTAGGACGGCCGCGCAGGTAGTCGAACATCATCCCCTGCCAGTCGGCCTTGATGTCTTTGGACGCCCGCGCATAGCCATAACCTGGCATGTCGACCAGCGTTAGCCGTCCACCGAGGTTGAAGAAATTCAACTGCCGCGTGCGGCCAGGCTCAGACGAAACGCGCGCCAGTGTGTTCCGCCCGGTGAGAGCGTTCAACAGCGAGGATTTGCCAACATTTGACCGCCCGGCGAAGGCCACTTCCGCGCCCCGCAACGGCGGCAACTGATCCAGCTTCTGCGCGCCGAAAAAGAAGTCACACGCGCCTGCGAACAGCAGCCGCCCGGTTTCCAAAGCCGCGGCCTGTTCGTCTGGCGTCAGGTCTGCGGAAATCAGGTGCGGGCCAGGCTGGGTTTCGCCAGTCGCGTGCGTCTTTGGATCAGCCATTGTTGCGCCACCGACAGCGTGTTGTTCCAGCTCCAATAGATGATCAAACCGGCCGGGAACTTTGCCATCATGAACGTGAAGATGATAGGCATGAACTGGAACAGCTTGGCCTGCACCGGGTCGGGCGGCGGCGGGTTCATCTTTTGCTGCAGGAACATCGTCAGCCCCATGATCAGCGGCCACGCCCCCAGATGCAGCAGCGGGATATAGGCCGCGGGGTCAAATGGGAGCAGCCCGAACAGGTTGAACACGTTGGTCGGGTCAACCTGCGACAAATCGTGGATCCAGCCGAAAAACGGCGCCTGCCGCATCTCGATCGTGACAAAGATCACCTTGTACAGCGAGAAGAACACCGGAATCTGCACCACCATCGGCAAGCACCCCGACGCCGGGTTCACCTTCTCCTGCCGGTACAGCGCCATCATCTCGGACTGCATCTTTTGCGGGTCGTCCTTCAGACGTTCTCGCAACGCCGTCATCTTCGGCGCGAGTAGCTTCATCTTGCTCATGGAGCGATAGGAGTAGTTCGCCAGCGGAAAAAACAGCGCCTTGACGAAGACCGTGAACACCATGATGGCCAAGCCAAAATTGCCAAGCAGCCCATTGAGGTAATCCAGCGCGAAGAAAATCGGTTTGGTCAGGAAATAGAACCACCCGAAGTCCACCGCCTTGTCGAAGCTCGGAATGTGAAACTCGCTCTCATAGCGATCGAGCAGCGTCACCACTTTGGCGCCCGCGAACACGTGGCTGAGCGTCGACACGTCGCCGTTGGCCGGCGCGGTCAGAGGATCGGCGCTAATGTAATCTACCTGGTAGTGGTCGCCATGATCGTCCGTATGGCGGAAATTGATTTTGGACGGCAGTGTCTGGTCCGGGATCAGCGAAGTCAGCCAGTATTTGTCGGTGATGCCTGCCCACCCGCCTGTGGCCTCTGCCTCGTACGCCAGGCCACCCTTCTTGTCGCCCTCGGACTTGGCCTTGTCGTATGACGTCTCCTGCAGCGTGCCATCGACGACACCCAGCAGACCCTCGAACAACACGTAGTACCCCGCGACCTCGGGCTTGTAGTCGCGGCGGATGCGCGACCACGGAAAGAGCGAGACCGGTTGGTCAGTGCTATTCTTCACCGTCTGGTTGACCGAGAACATATACTCGTCATCGATCGTCAGGCCGATCTGGAAAGTCAGCCCCGCACCGTTGTCCCAGGACAGCGTGACCGGCTTGCCCGGGGTCAGCGTATCCGACGACGCAGTCCAGATCGTATCATTGTCCGGAAGTTTTACCGACACCCCCGCCGGCGCCGTCCAGCCGTATTGAATGTAGTAGGGATGATCTTCCGATCGCGGCTCCAGCAAGCGAACCAGCGGCGAAGTGGGGCTGATCTCCTCGTGGTAATCCTTCAGTACCAGGTCATCAAGCTTGGCACCACGCAGATCGATAGACCCCTGGACGCGAGGTGCCTCGATCTTGACGCGGGGAACCGCGCGCGGTTCGGCCGCGGGCGCGGGCGGTACCGCGGCTCCTGGTGCACCCTCCAGCGGCGTGGTCGCCGGATGGTCGGGTGACAGGGCGATCTGCTGCGGCGGCGGTTTCGGCAGATGCGGCGCGACCAGCATCTGAAAGCCCAGCAGGATCGCCAGCGATACCGCGATCGCCAGGAAAAGCCGTTTTTGGTCCATCAATGCCCCATATTCCGGTCGATCCCATTCCCTTCAAAGGCGGGGCACGGGATCGACACCACCTTCATGCCAGGGATTGCAGCGCAGGACACGCTTCGCTGCCATCGCCGAGCCTCGCACGGCGCCATGCATCCGCAGCGCCTCCACCGCGTATTCGCTGCAGCTTGGCCAGAAGCGGCAATGCGACCCGATAAACGGACGCACCGTCCACTGATAGACGCGGACCAAGCCAATCCCAAGCTGAGCCGCTGGTGTCATAGCCCGGTTTTTTCCAGTGCGCGCCTGATATCACTTTGCAGAGCGATGAAATTCCGTTGGCGCGTGCTATCCCGTCCGATCAGCACCACGTCGGCGCCGGTGACCGGCCGCTGCTCCAACACCAGCCGCGCCGCTTCCTTCAGCCGCCGGCGTGTCCGATTTCGAACAACCGCGTTCCCGACCTTCTTGGTCACCGTAAAGCCCAACCGTACCGGCAGCACATCGCCGCGGGCCAGGGCCTGTAGAACAACGCCACCCACCGCGGCCTTCTTGCCACCGGACGCCACCCGCAGAAACTCGGGCCGTCGCCTCAGACGATCCAACGTCCTGCCACGGAGCGTCGCGGAATCAGGCTTCCGAACAACCCGGGGTTCCCTCGAGGCTGCCGTTTTTGGCACATCTGCGGCTCGCGCCTCAGGCGGACAGCTTCTTGCGGCCCTTGGCGCGGCGGTTGGCCAACACCTTGCGACCGCCAACGGTCTCCATGCGCGCGCGGAAACCGTGCCTGCGCTTGCGAACCAGCTTGGACGGTTGATAGGTGCGCTTCACGACAACTCTCCGAAACCAGTTGAACGGCGACCTGCCGCCCGTTCGCTTGCAAAGCATACCGGCGGGTGCGCCTGTAGCAGCGACCCGTCGAGCGGGCGCCTTATACGGATGCCGCCCTGCGGCGTCAATCTTCGCTTTATTCCGGGTGTTGCAGGAAGTCGAGCACTGCCTGCGTGGAAGGCTTCGGGGCCCTGAATCTGGGGCGCGTGACCTAGATCTGGGAATTCCACCAGCTTCGAGTGCGGCATTTGCGCCGCTGCCGCCTTACCGAGCGCTGGATAATTGCCGAGGGCAGCCTGGACCGTAGCGGGAGCAAAATTCTTGCCGATGGCTGTCGTGTCCTTGTCCCCGATCGCCAGCAGCACCGGCATATGGAGGCCGCCCAGCTCATAGACCACCGGCTGCGTAAAGATCATGTCGTAGATCAGCGCAGAGTTCCAGGCCACGATCTGGTGGCCGGGGCCTCGGTTCAGCCCTGCCAGCATCTGCACCCACTTGTCGTAGTCCGGCCGCCATGTGCCGGCATAATACGTCTTCTGTTCGTAGTGACGTATGCGATCCGCCGACGTTTCTAGCTCCTGGCGATACCAGGCATCCACGCTCGGCCACGGAACGCCCTTGGCCTTCCAATCTTCCAGGCCTACCGGATCGACCAGCACCAGGCGTTCGACTTCCGCCGGATACATCAGCCCATAGCGGACCGCCAGCATGCCCCCGGTGGAATGTCCCATCACTGTCGCTTTGCCGATCCCGAGCGAGTCCAGCAGCGCATGCGTGTTCCCCGCGAGTTGCTGGAAGCTGTATTGGTAGCGAGCGGGCTTGCTCGATTTGCAGAACCCGATCTGGTCCGGCGCGATTACCCGATAGCCTGCCTCGGTCAGCACCGTGATGGTGCCCTGCCACGTGGCCGCACAGAAGTTCTTCCCATGGAGCAGCAGCGCCACCTGTCCGTTCGGGTGCGCCGGTTTCACGTCCATGTAGGCCATGTCGAGATCGTCACGCTGCGAGATAAAACGGTAGTGCGCCACCGGCCAGGGATAAGCGAAGCCCTGAAGCTCCGGTCCATAGCTCGGGTCGGCATGCGGCGACGCCATCGAGGTGAACGCGAGGACCAGGGTGAGGCCAAGAATGGATAGGATCTTCATCTCATAAAGCTTCCTGCGTGGAAATTTAGATACTTCGCCAACCCGCGACAGCCGGCCGAGCTTGCCGTCACCCTAGTGGTCCAGTATCTCGGCGAGGAGAACCAGCGGAATGGGGGATACGGTGGTTTCGGCGACGTATAATCCTCGAATGAACCACCAACCAAACTTGAGGCGCACATGGAAAGAATCCAAAACGACAACGCGATCGGACGGCGGGCGGGACTGGCCCTTAGCCTCGTAGCTGCCAGCGGAGCACTGCTGAGCAAGGCGGCCGGGGCCACCGAACTCAGCGGGAAAGGAATGGTCAAGATTACCGCGCTGTATGGCATGCCCAAAGATCCGGAGGCATTCGAGAAGTACTACGCCGAGACTCACATGCCGATGGTCTACGCCGCCCCGGGCCCAGTCCGTATCGAGCTTGGCAAACCGATGCCCGGACCTGACGGCAAGGCGCCCCCGTTCTATCGGATCACCGAGATATGGTTCGAAAGCCCTGACGCGTTGCACACAGCACTGGGGCACCCGGAGTGGAAGAAAATCACCGCCGACGTGCCGAACTTCGCGTCCGGAGGATCAACGGTCATGGTTTCCCCGTTAGAGTAGCGATCATCCTGATCGGCGGCCGTCGGCGGTAACGACCGGCGGCCGCCGTCTCGAAGACGCCAGGGGTCGAACCGGGAAATTCAGCGCGGACGCGAGTCAATCAAAGCCGCGCCATAACCGTCCGGGCGAAATCCTCTGCCAAACGCCACTTGGTTTCGTTTCCGACGCCAAATACCATCTCCTGCAATCCGTCACGCTCCAGCCCCCGGATCCGCTCGATCAACTCGTCCGGTGTGCCGACCAGACACATCTCGCGGATCAACTCCTCATCGATCAACTCCGCCTCTCCCGGATGTAAATCCGTATAGTGGAACTCGTGCGTTCGAAAATGCCGGTGTTCCGGAGGAGTCTGTTCAACCAGCTCGCAATACGGCTTCCAGATGCGCCGCAGGAAAGCCGGGGGCTCCATTCCCGTCTCCTGAACCATATCGTAGAAGTAATAAACGCTCGCCATTACATTCGGCCCGACCGTCCGCTTCACTCGATCGGAGTCCGCCGCCTCCCCCGGCTGCAACACCACCACGTTCGTCAGTGTCGCGTTCCGGAAACCGGACATGTCGCGCCCGTTCCGCGCCGCACCCTGTCGCACATGCGCCAACGCGTCCTGAACCGGCAACCCACGCGGTGGGATGGCGAACACCAGTCCATCCCCATACTCACCCGCCAACGCCATCGCCCGAGGTCCAAACCCGGACACATAAACCGGAATCCTCGGCTGCAAATTCATGAACCGCGTTTCATGCCGCAACATCTTCACTGGCCGCGCCCGCCCTTCGAACGCGTAATCCACGATCTCGCCATCCAGCAATCCGTGCATCACCCGCAAGTACTCGCCAAATGCCGCGATCTTCATCGGCTTCTGGCCCATCGTCCGCATCGCGGTATTTCCGGTGCCGATTCCCAGGAACACCCGCCCCGGCGCCATCCGATTCAGCGTTGCCATTGCCGCTACTTGCACTGGCGGAATCCGAGTGCCGCAAATCGCCGTGCCAGGCCCGATGCGCAATCGCTTCGTCTCCCGCGCAGCCATCGCACAGACCACGTAGACGTCGGAATACATCATCTGGCTGTCGGCGACCCACGCAGAGTCGTACCCCAGGCCTTCAATGAACGGAAAAAACCCGATCTCGTCGATATCCGCCATGATGCAGAAGCCGAATTTCATCTTTTGTCCCCTCCCGACGCCCGCATCCTCGATCCCCGCCGAATCGCCCGGCCCCTAAGGCATTGCGGGCTCGGCCCCGACTCTCCGGTTTGCTCACGATGGCCGCAAGCCCGCACGGCAAGTCGCCTGGCGAATTTGTTATGGTAAAGGGATGTATTCGCAATGATAGGGGTCATTCATTGATTGCCGTACGCGTGATCGGCTCCATGAGAGGCGGACCCAGACCACTCCGGACGGCCCGCAACACTTTCGCGCTACACACGCACCGAAAGCTGACGCGGATACGCTGAATCAGATTGCTCCGGCGCGGGCCAGCGTGGCAGGAAGCGCGCCATGCCGACCCGCCGACTCGTCCTGGCCAGCGCGCTTTCCGTAGCTCTCTCTGCACCGGGCCTTGCCGCCTCGGGGGATAGTTTCGCCAGTTTTGTTGCCAGCGTCCGGGCCGAAGCCCGCCGGAACGGAATCAGGCCGGCCACCCTCGACAGCGCTTTCGCTGGCGTAGTGCCAAATCAGAAGGTGTTGGACCGCGACCGCCATCAGCCCGAGTCCACTTGGACCTGGGCACGATATCGCGGCCTCGTCGTTACCGACAAACGAATTGCCGACGGCCGCGAGGCGTTCGCCGCCAACCGCACCCTGTTCCAGCGGGTCGAGCAACACTACGGCGTCGGCTCCGGCGTCATTGCCGGCATCTGGGGTCTGGAATCCAGCTTCGGCTCCGGCACCGGCGACTTCCGCGTGGTCGAGGCCCTGAGCACGCTGGCCTGGGAGGGCCGCCGTGCCAGCTTCTTCCGAGGCGAGTTGATGGCCGCCCTTAAAATCCTCGACCACGGCGATGTCGCTCCCGTCGCGATGACGGGCTCGTACGCCGGAGCCATGGGCCAGCCACAGTTCATGCCCACCAGCTATCTGCGCTATGCCGTCGATTTCGAGGGCCACGGCCGCCGCGACATCTGGACCAGCAAGGCGGATGTGCTGGGATCGATCGCCAATTACCTGGCGCAGTCAGGCTGGCGCGCCAACGAGACCTGGGGCCAGGCGGTCAGTGTGCCGCCTAACACCGACGCCCTGGGTCGCGATGCCAGACGCCCGCTTTCCGAGTGGTCAGGAGCCGGCGTCCGCCCGGTCAGCGGCCGCTGGGCCGCACCGGCCGATACGCAGGCCGGATTGATCGTGCCGGACGGGGCAGGGGGCGACGCCTTCGTCGTCTTCGGCAACTTTGCCGCGATAAGGCGATATAACCCCTCCGACTTCTATGCAATCGCCGTCGGCCTGATCGGCGACCAGGTGGTGACGTGAGGACCCTCCAGTTCGTCACGATGGGGCATGTTCCCAGGCGTGTCCCCTCTATCGTCATGGCCCGGCGTGTCCCGGTCAGCCGCGCCTCAACACCGAAGCGCAAATGATCACCGCCCGCCCGGCCACGACGACGAGAGTGGGCGCGGTCATGGCGCGGCGCGCCGCTCTCGCCATTTTGGCGACCGCGTGCACGCCGCCGGGACTGCCGAAATCCGATCCGCATTACGTTCTCGGAGACCCCTACAAGGCAGGCAGCGTGTGGCTCTACCCTCGGGAGACCTTCGACCTGGACGAAACCGGCATCGCATCGATCGCCCAACATGCGCCCCATAGCCTGACCACGGACGGAGAACTGTTCGACCAGACTGCGCTCGCCGCCGCTCACTCCACGATCCAGCTTCCCGCCATTGCCCGCATCACCAATCTCGAGAACGGCCGCGAAGTCACCGTCCGGCTCAACGACCGAGGCTCCGGCGACCCTCACCGCCTGGTAGAAGTCACCCGTCGCACCGCGACCCTGCTGGGCATGCCACCGAGCGGCATCGCTCGCGTGCGCTTGCGTGTCCTGCCAAACGAAAGCCACGCCGCGGCCGAGGCGGTGCCCGGCGCGCCTTCTCTGGCCCTGATCGCAGCCCCGCGCGGCGCCGTGGAGGTCACGGAGTTGACGCCGCTACCGGGCGTCCGCCAAGGCCATGGCCGCCCCCTGCCGGCGCGGAACGTCGCGGCCTCGGCCCTAGCGCCAACACCCGCACCGCCCATGCGGCTACCTGAAATAGTCACCCAGGCGCCGCCGCACAGTGGCAAGTTGATGGTGCGCTTGGATACGTTCGACAGTTACCAATACGCTTCCGTTCAACGTGCGAAGATGGGCTGGGCCGGCGCGCAGATCCTGCCTGTGCTCAAAGGCCGCAGCCGTCGCTTCCTCGTCGAGGTTGGCCCGCTGCCAGATGTCGCCGCGGCGGACGCCGTGCTGGATCGAGCCCTGGCGTCAGGCATTCCGGACGCAAAAATCGTGGTGGATTAGGAGGTACCATCGAGATGCTGACCCGTCGTCTTGGCTTGCTGGCGTCCGCCTTGGTGTTAGGGGCGGGACCCGCGCTCGCGCAGCAAAAGCGTCCGCCCGCCCGGAAGGGCAAGGACGCCGCCGTCCCCACCGGCAGTCCCGCCATCACCCCGCTTGGCGGCTCCATCGATACCGCCGCCAGGTGGGCCTACATCGAGGACTATGATACCGGCGCCTCGCTTTTGGAGAAACAGGCGGACGACGAAATGCCGCCATCGTCGATGACCAAACTGATGACGTTGTACCTCGTCTATGAACAGCTTAGGCAGGGCCGGCTAAAGCTCGGAGACGAGTTGCCGGTCACGGAGAGAGCCTGGCGCATGGAGGGCTCAAAGATGTTCGTGCAAATCGGCACCACGGTGAAGGTCGAAGACCTGATCCGCGGTGTCGTCGTCCAATCCGGCAACGATGCGGCGATCGTTCTGGCGGAAGCCATCGGCGGCTCGGAAGAGCAGTTTGCCGTCAAGATGAATGCAAAAGCCAAAGAGCTCGGTCTAACGAACTCATTCTTCAAGAATTGCACCGGCTGGCCGGACCCCGAACAGCATATGAGCCCGCGCGATATAGCCGCACTCGCCGGCCGGATCATTCAGGATTTTCCTGACTATTATCATTACGATGCTGAGAAGTCGTTCCGCTACAACGGGATCGAACAAGGCAACCGAAACCCGATGGTCCAGAAGGGGACAGCGGACGGTTTGAAAACCGGCCACACCGATGCCGGCGGCTTCGGACTTGTCGCAAGTTCAAAGCGCAACGGCCGCCGCGTGATCTTGGTTCTAAATGGCATGAGCTCGATGCACGAGCGCGCGGAAGAGGCGGAGCGTCTGATGGACTGGGCGTTCTTCAACTTCGAGGACGTCACGCTATTCAGCGCCAGCGACGTCATCGAACAGGTTCCCGTCTGGCTCGGCGCCGAGCGTACTGTGTCACTCGTGGCCAGTCGCGACGTGATCGTTACGATGCCGCGCAACTGGCGCCAAAAGGCATCGGTCAAGGTGGCTTACGATTCGCCCATAACCGCCCCGGTGGCAAGAGGCGACACGCTCGGCAAGCTAACCGTGACTGGCGAAGGCATTCCTCATCTTGACGTGCCCCTGATCGCGGCTGCCGACGTGCCTTTGCTTGGCTTGCCCGGCCGCGCCATCGCAGTGCTGTCGAAATATGTGACCGGTACGTGAGCCGTCATCCTCCTCGCGGCCGGTTCATTACACTGGAAGGCGGGGAGGGGGCCGGCAAGACCACCCAGTCCGGCCTATTGGCCGAAGCGCTGGCGAAACGAGGTATCCCCATCCTCCGGACGCGCGAACCTGGCGGCTCGCCGGGCGCGGAACTGCTGAGAGGCGTCCTGCTCGGCGGCTCGATCGACTGGTCCCCGCGCGCCGAAACCCTGTTGCATTTCGCCGCCCGGGCGGAGCATGTAGCGAAGACCATCCAACCCGCACTGGACGCCGGCACATGGGTCGTCTGCGACCGTTTCTTTGACTCGACGCTGGCGTATCAGGGCTACGGCCAAGGTGCCGACCGGACCTTCATCGCAGAACAGATCCGACTATTGGGAATGGCCCCGGACCTGACACTGGTCCTCGATGTTGCGGAATCGGTCGCCGATGACCGAAGGCGAGCGCGTGGCGTCGACGCGGACCGATACGAGCGCCTGGACGCGGCCTTCCACGCCCGCGTCCGCGAGGGTTTCCGCGAAATTGCAGCCGCGGAGCCAGAGCGCTGCGTGCTGGTCGACACGTCCGGAGACATTCATTCTGTCCATACCGCCATCATGACAGCAGTATGGACACGACTGACGTCGACGGCAGGATAGCCGACGCTTTCACACCGGTCACGCTCGGCTCATTCCGGTGGCGGCCCACCTAAGAGCCGCCGCCTGTGCCGGCGTCGCGGCGTTCCCCCCGATCAGTAACCTAGCGCCGACTGCTCGACCGGTGCCCAGCGGCCATCCTTGACCACCGTCAGGAACGAGCGGGTAGAGCCATGGTGCTGATCCGGTCCAAACGATAGTTCCGACCCAAAAATATCCTTGTAGTCGTGGATGCTCTCCATCCCCTTGATGAAGCTATCCACCGTCAAGTTCTTGCCGGCATTTGCCAAACCGATCAGAACCACTTGCGCGGCGGTATAGCCGACCTCGCCATGGAAGTTTGGATCACGGCCATAGCGCGCCTTGTAGCGCTTCGCGAAATCCTGCACCTCGGGGCGGGGATCGTCCGGATAAGCATACAGAGCCGGGGTCATGCAGTAAAAACCCTCAGTCGCGCCACCAGGAAGCGTGGCGACCGCCGTGTCGTAGGACGCAAACTGGCCCACGAGATCGACATTCCAGCTCATCTTGCGAACCGTCTGAATGATGATGTTGGTGTCCCGCACGATCGTGCCCATCATGATGATATCACAGCCGGCATCATGAAGCTTGGTCATCGGCGCGTTGAAATCCGTATCGGTCGGCCGGTGCGCAGTCGTATCGACAACCTTGAGCCCGAGTGCCTGGGTCTCTGCCACGACGCCGGCGAGGACGTCCTTCCCGAAGTCCGAATCCTGGTAGGTGACGCAGAACGCCTTGCGGCCTTTGTTCTCGGCGAAGTATTTTACCGCGGCGCGCATTTGATCATAATACGATGCGAACTGGCCGAACTTCAGCTTGTTATAGGGTTCGTACATCGAGCGCGCGGCCGTCAGCGGGAACATATTCGGGACGTTCTTCGCGAACTGGGTCGGCATGTTGGCGTCGTTCATCGGCGTGCCGCCGTCGTCGATCGTCAAGAAGACATTGTCGCTGTTCAGCAGTTTGTTCATCGCCTGCACGGCCCGAGGCACCTGATACTGACTATCCTCGACGACGTATTTGATCTTTCGTCCGTTCACACCGCCCTTTTCATTGGCCTCATCGAACGCCATGCGCACGGCATCGCTGTTGTTGACGCCTTGCACGGCGGTCACCCCCGAGAGATCAGTGATGGTGCCGATGGTGATTTCGGTGTCGGTCACCCCACGAACCGGATCGGCCGCGTTCGCGATCGAAGTCGTCAACAGCCCGCCCGTGAGGACGTGCAACAAGATTTTCATAGGCTTCAATCGCATAGTGTATCCCTTCCCTGACCCGACCGTGCCGTCACGGCCCGATATTGCTTCCGTATGGACGCTAGCTGGGACCATGCCAGCGGTAAAGGAAGGCGGGGGCTGCCTGGGCCTGCAAAGCATAACCGTGTGGAGAGGGGCCGGCGGCCCTTGATCTCTTTTTTCTGCGCTGCCTGTTCCATTAGGACTGTCAGCCGAACGATCGAGCTTACTGGCTGGGATCGCCGCTGCGCGCTCGCAACTGCGCGAGCGCTCGTCGCGCATCCGCCGCTAAACCTGGAACATCGAGGGGGACAGCGTTCCAGATCACGTCCAGGTTCATCCGGTCATAGGCGTGGCGTAGCCGGTTGCCCATGCCGCGGATGTCGCCCCACGGCTGATCAGGCATGAGTTCGGCCGCAGGCTTACCCAAGCTGTGGGAGGCCTCACACACCCGCTCCTAGGCAGCGTTCGATCGCATCACGTACCAATCCGCTGCCGGCAAACGCATTGCGGTCAGTGCCAGCAACTGCTCAACTCGGTTGAACGACAAATTCCCCGTCCGGGACAGCGCCGATTGAGCATGCCGCGCGGTCCACCTTGGAATAGGCTTTTCTCATCCGCAGTGGTCACTTCAACGTTTCTTCGATACGGCGCATGACATAGGGAAAGAATGGGTTCCAGGAAATTCGCATTAGCGAAGCTGGGCTGATAAGCAGCACGCCGACCTCACCGCGCGCTGCCAATGCGCCCAAGTGAGCGCCGAAATCCTCGGTGGGATCGGGATCAGGGCCATACAGACTGTCTGTCGTCGGAAACGGCAGCGCGACATGCGACAGCGAGAAGACGTTTCGCGGGTACGTTTGGTTAAGCGGAATTGTTACGCTCCGCGGTTTCCCCCGGCTCGGTGATCCGCTCGACCATCTCGGCGGTGCCCGGGTCAGCGTTGGCAATGATGGTCAACCGGAACGGCAGTGGTGGCGGCGGCAACAGGCGTCCAAGCGCTAAGTCGGCGGCCGGGCGTAGAAGCTCCCCGAGCTTCGAGTTGCTGTTGCGATCAAACAGCACCAGCTCGCTGCCATTGGACGGCAATTGCAGATAAAGCGCGGTAATGATGGCGCGCGTGCTGACGGTGAAGTCCATGACCGACTGAAATGTCAGCACCGGGGCAAGATTGGACAGCCGGCCCTCACGCGCGAGGCGCTGTATCTGCTGCTGCAGTGATTGCGTCAGCCGGTAGGATTGCCGCGCCCCATTAACCGGGAAAGAGTTATATTTGAATGGATTGAATTCGGGGACGATGCCAAGCCAAGCCGCCTTGGCAAAGGCGGGCAAAATCGCGGGCAAAGCGGCGAAGCCAGCGAAACGCGCAAAGGCCGTGATGCCAATCATCGGCGAGATCAGCACCAGTCGATCGGGCCGAGGAAGATGCGGATCCTCAACGGCATCGAGCGCGTATTGCGTGGCCAGCGCTCCTCCGTTCGAGAACCCGACCATGTGCAGCGGGGTCGTGCCGCCTGATAGCCGCCGAGCTTCCCTCACGGCCAGTCGTGTGGCGGCGGCCCAGTCTTCCCAGACCACGTCTGTCAGCGCTGCAGGCACCGTTCCATGAGCCGGTAGCCGAATAGCGACCACGACATAACCCAACTCCCGGTAGCGACGGGCGACGTGGCGCAAGCTGTATGGCGAGTCCGTCAAGCCATGCAGCAGCACGACGGCGCCCCGCGGAGGGCCGTCCGGCATGAGGACGTAGGAGCGGTTCCAATCCCGTACAAAATGGCCAGGGTAAAGGGGGCTTGCCGTAAAATAGCGGTTGTCGAGTGTTTGGTCGCGATCCTCCAGTCGATCTGACACCTCGGTTTTCACCTGGTCGAAGGCGCGGCTTTCGGCGGCCATCCATCCCAGCCAGTCCATCTGGTCGATCGCGGCCGCATGAGCCTCGTTCGGCACAAATGTATGCCAGGGCTCCAGCGGCGGGCCCCGTTGTAAGTCGACCGCGCGATACAGGATCAGTGTCGTAACGACAACGAGACTCAGCAACACCGCGCGTCTCGACCACCGGATAAATGCTCGCCGCATGCTCCGCCCTACCCTTACCCACAGCGCCGCGCCGCGCATTGTTCGGGATCGCTACCTTCCCGCCACCGTCTTCCGTCTTGTAATAGCCGATGCTCATGGAGTTCGGCGCGAAAAGCAATCCGCTGCTGATCAGAGGGTCTTGTCAGCGTTCGCGCCAGCAAGTCTGGTCGGCCAGGGCCGCACGGCGTAATGGGGTCTTCTCTGGCAG
>CAWHWH010000010.1:0-62431 GCA_963832865.1 uncultured Pseudomonadota bacterium | reverse complement strand
CCGAGCAGGCTTTTCAGACCGCCACCATCAATCTCGTGCAGGCACAGGCCAGCCGCTTCAGCGACACCGCTGCGCTGTTCCAGGCGCTGGGCAGCGGCTGGTGGCACCGGACCGAGCAACGGACAGCCTCCCGCTAGTCGAACGAACGTGGCCCAAGGTTCGACGCTTATTCGACGGAACGTCAGCGCCACGCCGAGGATAGCGAGACGACCACTTGGGGACGGCATCGGGTAACGGCCAGGCGACCTCGCATCCCGGCGATCAGAATCCGTGACCTATCCGAAGCACACGTGAAGAGATACGATGTTGTTGCCAACTCGGGCTGCGACGCTTCCGAGCGCGATACAACCCGCCCGACCGCACCAGCGCGGGGTGGAAAAAAGTTCATGACCCAAAGGAGATCGCCATGACGTCTCGGTTGCGCTTCGGTGTCTTCCTCGCCCCCTTTCACAAGCCCGGCGTTAATCCGACGCTGGCGCTCCAGAACGATCTCGACCTCATCAGCTGGCTCGACCAATGCGGCTATGACGAGGCGTGGTTCGGCGAACACCATTCAGCAGGGTCTGAGATCAGTGCGTCGCCGGAGATCTTCATCGCGGTCGCGGCGGAGCGGACACGGCACATCCGGCTCGGAACGGGCGTTATCAGCCTTTCCTACCACAACCCGCTTTGGGTAGCGGAGCGCATCGTCCTGCTCGATCACCTGACGCGGGGGCGCGTGATGTTCGGGGCTGGTCCGGGCTCGCTGCCGACCGACGGTGCGATGATCGGGCTTTCCCAGGCGCAGACGCGTGGATTGTTGGAGGAGAGCCTCGATATCATCATGCGGCTGCTCCAAACGGAGGAGCCGGTGACCTACCGTAATGATCGGTGGGATCTGCGCGAGGCGCGACTGCATCTGCGGCCCTATTCCGACCCGCTGTTCGACGTGGCTGTCGCGGCGGTGGCGTCCCCGACCGGAGCGAAGCTTGCGGGACGGCATGGCACCGGGCTGCTTTCGATCGGTGCCACGATGGCGGCGGGATTTGATGCGCTCGCGCTGCACTGGGGTGTGCTTGAGGAAGAGGCGAAAGCTCACGGCAAGACCGTCGACCGGTCGAAATGGCGCCTGGTGGGCCCAATGCATTGTGCGGAAACGAAGGAACAGGCCCTCCGCGATGTCGAGTACGGCATCGAGCATTGGTTCCGCTATCTGCAGACCGTGGCAGCCTTTCCTCAGATGGCCCTGCAGGGCGACAATCTTCGCGAGATGATTTCGTTCATCAACGAGTTCGGCATCGGCGTGATCGGCACGCCGGATGAGTGCGCCGCGCAAATCGACCGGCTGATAAAGCAGTCGAACGGCGGCTTCGGCTGCTACCTGCTTCTCGGTCACAATTGGGCCAACCGGCAAGCGACGTTGAACAGCTACGAGCTGATTGCCCGCCATGTGATGCCGCGATTTCAGGGCCAGGCTCACGCGACGGTGGAGGCGGCGCGGCTTGCGAGCGCCGCGCGCCCCGAGTTGGCAGCGATTCACGCCAAGGCAGTCGAGGCGGCAGGCGAACGCTATGCCGCGGAAAAAGCGAAACGCGGCTGACGGCCGGAACTGTGAAGTAGCCTGCGGCGGAAGGCCACCGTGCTGAACTGGTGCATTTCGGAAGTTTAGGTGGCGCCAGCCTTGTTGATTTTGCTCAATACAAACTTCTAAGTGTCATCGTTGCGCAGGAGCACCGGATGGCCGCGGGTCGACAACCTGCGAGGTGGGTTCCTATTGCCGAAGCGGCTGAACAGCGAGAAAGTTGCTGTCCGTGGTCCGCCACCAGACATCGATGACCTCCAGGAGAAGAAAGCATGGTTAACTCACAGGCTCCTGCGTACCAAGCCGAGTCCGATGCGCCCCTGGATTTTGACGCTGTCGTCATCGGTGCCGGCGTTTCCGGTCTCTACCAGCTCTACAAGCTGCGCGAACTCGGTCTGAAGACGCTGGTGCTGGAGGACGGCAGCAATGTCGGCGGCACCTGGTACTGGAACCGCTACCCCGGTGCGCGCTTCGATTCCGAAAGCTGGACCTACGGCTACTCGTTTTCCGACGAGTTGTTGCAGGAATGGAATTGGGAAGAACACTTCGCGTCGGCTCCCGAGACCGAGCGCTATCTGAATTATGTCGCCGACAAGTTCGACCTGCGCCGCGATATCCAGTTCCGCAGCCGTGTCAGCGCCGCGCAATACAACGAGGAAACGCGCGGCTGGGATGTCACGCTGGAGGATGACAGGCGGTACCACTCACGTTTCCTGATTACCGCGATCGGCGTGCTTTCGGCGCCCACCTTGCCGCGCATCTCGGGCGTCGACACGTTCAAGGGTCAGTCCTGCCACACCGCGCACTGGCCCAAGGAGCAGGTGAACTTTGAGGGCAAGAGGGTCGCTGTGATCGGCACCGGCGCGACCGGTGTGCAGACCATCCAGACAATCGCCAAGGAAGTCGGCCAGCTGACGGTTTTCCAGCGCACCCCCAACTGGTGTGCGCCGTTGCATAACTCCAGGATTACCGACGAACAGATGCGCCAGATCCGGGACCGCTATGCCGAGATCTTCGCGCGTTGCCATGAGACTCCCGGCTGCTTCATCCATTGCCCCGATCCTCGTTCCGCCCTCGAGGTTACGGCCGAGGAGCGAGAGGCGTTCTTCGAGAAGCTCTACGGCGAGCCTGGCTTCGGCATCTGGCAAGGCAACTTCCGCGATATCCTGGTGGATCGCGAGGCCAACGCGCTGATCTCCGATTTCGTTGCGCGCAAGATCCGTCAGCGCGTGAAGGACCCGGCGGTGGCCGAGAAATTGATCCCGAACGAATCACGGCTTCGGCACCCGCCGCCTGCCGCTCGAGACGCACTATTACGAGGTCTACAATCAGCCGAACGTCACGCTGGTCGACATCAACGAAACGCCGATCGAGTGCATCACGCCGACCGGAATCAAGACCAGCGATGCCGAGCACGAATTCGACATGATCATCTACGCGACCGGCTTCGACGCGATCACCGGTGCTTTCGACCGTATCGATATCAGGGGCGTCGATGGATGCCGGCTGAAGGACAAATGGAGCGCCGGGCCGCAGACCTACCTCGGCGTCCTGGTCGAAGGCTTCCCGAACATGTTGATGGCGATGGGCCCGCACGCCGGCCTCGGCAACTTTCCGCGCGCCGCCGAATATAACGTCGATTGGGTGACCGGGCTGATCCGTCATGCTCGCGACCGCGGCCTGACGCGGATGGAGGCCACCGAAGCCGGGACGGCAAGGTGGACCGAGCATGTCAAAGCCATGGGCCAAGGGCTGCTGGCCAATGAGGTGGACTCGTGGATGACCGGCATCAACCGCAACGTCGAGGGCAAGCAGACCCGAAAGATCATGCGCTACAGCGGCGGGTATCCCGCCTATCGCGAGCACTGCGACGCGGTGGCGGCGGACGGCTACCGAGAGCTTGCGCTGATTTAGTTTCAGACGCCGACGATAAAGGCGTCACCGGCCTGTTCGGCGATCATGATCATCGTGGCCGCGGACATGATCGCGCGGCCCTCCACCGACCAGCCGGCTGGTATCAACGTGGTCTTTGCTGGCGTTGTGTCGGCGAGGTAGACTGTTTCCACCGCCGCGCTTGACACGGCAGGAATGGACAACTACCTAGCCGCCCTTCGTCAGCCTGGGTCAGAAGTGCGTCATGAGAGTTCGTAATAGCCTGCGTTCCGCTAAGATACGCGACAAGAACTGCCGCGTGGTGCGACGCCGTGGGCGGGTTTATGTGATCAACAAGAAGAACCCGCGTATGAAGTGCCGGCAGGGATAGGGTTTCGATTCGGCTGTCGGTCTCGATCAAATACGATGCGGTAGGGCGAGACCTTGCACTTGCGGCGACTGGCTCGCCGGTGTGCTCCTTCCGAGAAGGGATTAGCGTGCCGCCCGGCGAAACGCCGTGGCGGGCGGGTCATGCAGAGTGAGCGCACGGGTTCCGGCTCCGTCCACTGAATGTAGGGCCCTCGTCATTCGGGCTTCCCCCTGGCCGTGCCCCAAAACCACCTCCTGAGTGGAGGTCTCGGATCATCGCCGCTGACCTTCAAAACGCCTCGGCCCAGTGGGTGGCCCGGCAGCGGACTTTGACAGCGGATACGAGTGGAACATCCCTTCACGCGCTCAGGACCAGGATTAGAATATATCGCCGCACAGCGTTATAGAGCCCCGCCATGCCCCCTCCGCTTCTCACGCTGCAAGATATTGCCCTATCATTCGGCACCGTCCCGCTACTGACCGGTGCCGGCCTGTCCGTTTCCGCCGGCGATCGGGTGTGCCTGGTCGGCCGCAACGGCTCCGGCAAATCGACTCTTCTGCGCATCGCCGCCGGCCTGGTGCAGCCGGACTCCGGCCGGCGTTTCGCGCAACCAGGCGCCACGATCCGCTATCTTCCACAGGAGCCCGATTTCGCCGGGTTCGCGACAACACTGGAATATGTCGAAGCCGGCCTGGCCCATGCCGCCGCCACCGACCAATACCGAGCATCGTATTTGCTGGAACAACTCGGGCTAACCGGCACCGAGGACCCACAAAAACTGTCCGGCGGTGAGGCCCGGCGCACCGCTCTTGCCCGCGTCTTGGCTCCCGAACCCGACATCCTGCTGCTGGACGAACCCACCAACCACCTCGATCTTCCCGGCATCGAGTGGCTGGAACAGGAGTTGTCCGGCATGCGATCTGGGATCGTCCTGATCAGCCATGACCGCCGCCTGCTTGAACGAATATCGCGCGCCACCGTCTGGCTGGACCGCGGAATAACCCGCGTGCTCGACCAGGGTTTCGCCCATTTCGAAGGCTGGCGTGACCAGGTGCTCGAACAGGAGGAAATCGAGCGCCACAAACTCGGCCGGAAGATCGTGATGGAGGAGGACTGGCTCCGCTACGGCGTCACCGCCAGGCGCAAACGCAACCAGAAGCGGCTCGGCGACCTGCACGCCCTGCGAAAGAAGCATAAGGAGCAGCGAGGCGCCTTGGGCAAGGTGAAGTTGGAAGCCGCCGAGGCCGACCTTTCCGGGCGCCTGGTCATGGTGGCCGATGGGATCAGCAAGGCGTACGCTGGCCGGGAGGTGGTGCGGGACTTTTCCACGCGCATCATCCGCGGCGACCGCGTTGGCATCGTCGGGCAGAACGGAGCGGGCAAGACCACGCTGCTCAACATGCTGACCGGCAAACTCACCCCCGACACCGGCGAAGTAAAGCTCGGCACCAATCTGGCCGAGGTCGAACTGGACCAGCGTCGAGACGCCCTGGACCCGCTGCAAACCCTGTCGCAAACCCTGACCGGCGGCGCCGGCGACACAGTAACGGTCGGCGGCCAGAACCGCCATGTCGTCAGCTACATGAAGGATTTCCTGTTCGGGCCCGAGCAGGCGAACACCCCTGTGGGCGTACTGTCAGGGGGTGAACGTGGTCGGCTGACACTGGCCCGCGCCTTCGCCACGCCGTCCAACCTCATGGTGCTGGACGAACCGACCAACGATCTGGATCTGGAAACGCTTGAACTGCTGCAAGAACGGCTTGCTGATTACGCCGGCACGGTGCTGCTGGTCAGCCATGACCGTGACTTTCTCGATCGTGTCGTGACCTCCGTGATCGCGACCGAGGGCGACGGACGCTGGATCGAGTATGCCGGCGGCTACACCGACATGCTGGCACAGCGGGGGCCCGCCAGGGCCGCCTCGACGCCGCCGACCGTCCGGCCGCGCATGACGGCGCCTGTCCAGAGGGCGCCGGCCCGGAAAATGACCTTTAAGGACAAGCATGCGTTGGACACCCTGCCAAGCCGCATCGCTGCTCTGGAGGCCGACGTCGCCCGGTTGAGCGAGGTGCTCGCGAATGCTGACCTGTATGCGTGCGAGCCCGCGAGATTCGCCGATGCCACGCAGGCGCTGGATGCCGCGCAAGGTGCGCTTGCCGCGGCGGAAGAACAGTGGCTGGCGCTTGAGATGCTGCGGGAGGAACTGGAAGGGGCGTGAAGTCTGGACGCGGTTGATGAAGTGAAGTCTCGGCTTTGGTTGTGCATCGAGACGCTCGCTGTCGGGTAACCTTTCATTCATCAATTTCTGCGCATTATGGGTGTGTGCAAAGCGACGCGCTATCATCGACCGATCTCCATCAACCGGCGACATTCGCAAGCCGAGGCGTAACCGTCCCCTTTACCACACCACTGCTGACCGGCGGACGTGTGCGTCAATCCAAGCGCACCGGCGCCGAATTTGTCGTGCCCAATTCCTCCGGCGGTCGTGGCGTCTATATCTTGCTCTGGCCGGGGGTGCTGGAACTGTGCAGTCCGACGGTTCACGATCGAGCGTTGGTCCAGCGGATCTCGTGCTTGGCGCGGATCGATCCGGCGACCGTGCGCGGTTCTGCCCTGGACGTCGCGCTGGAAGGCTACGCGGGCCGGAAGGCTGCTTCCGCGGCCGAAGCGGCACGTCAGAGCGATCATTCACGCGCTTCCTCAATGCAATCTCTTTTGTTGGCGGCTCTGATCGAGCAGGTCGAACCGGCGCTCCGGAAAACGACACCGTCAGCGGGATCGGTGCCGGGTTTTGAACGGCAAGCGGGTCTCGTGCTGCGCCGGATCGCCCCGGCAACGGGCTGCTCACCGGCACATCTCACCATAGTCCTCTCGGCGATGAGCGCCGCTTTCGCGTCCATTGGTGTCGAGCGGGACGGGCCAGTAGCCCGAGTACCACGGCTGATCATTCGGCTGGCTGAAGCCGGGGCGGATATCGCTCGTTGGCTACTGGCCAACCGTCAAAATGATATGGAACCGTTGGGCCGGGCAGTGACCAGCACGATGGCAGGAGCTCGCGACGGAGCCGAGGCTATGCTGGCTCAAACGCGAGCCACGCTCGCGGATCCGGTGAAGCTCCTGCAATCGTGGGTCGCGAGCCCCGACGATGCCGCGGGATTGGTGGCGCGCTGCGATTGGCTACTGGATGGATGGGAACACATTTGTTTGGTTTGGAAAGTGGCTGACTTCAGATTCGTCCCGGCGGGCGGCGTTGCTGGAAATGACGCAGTCACTCCCGGTATGGCCACGCGAGGTGAACGATTGGTTCCGCGGTCAGATCCCGCTGGAGACAACGAGCCCAGCTTGCAGGGTAGTCAGTCGGAACGACGCCTGGCGCAGTGGCGCGGCGGCTCTCGCCATGATCGAACGCAACGAGACGTTGCGCGCAATGAGCACGTGAACCCCTTGGACGGCGCAGAACCCTCCTCGGGCGCCCCCAAGATCCGCGAGCTCACGCGGGAGATCGTCAGCGCCCCTGACGCCCAGATCAAACGGATCGTCGCCCGAGTGGACGCGATGACCCTTCGCGGGCCAGCCGATTCGTTGATCGGACCTTTACGGCAACGACTGAAGGTGTTGAGGCCGCCGCGGCCGCTGCGCTTCGCCCGGTTGATGTTCAGTCCGCTCGATCCGCTGATCGTGCCGGCTTCTCGCTGGCATCCGGGACGGCATGCCATCCCGCGCTCGGCGCTGCTGCCGATGGCGCTTATGGTCCATCACGAGATGGGTGGCGCCGCGCTTGCAATCGAAGCGGAAGCCGCCGGCCGAACGACTGCCGATTTCGCTTTGATGGAGCGGTTGGGGCGGTCGCTGTGGCCGGTTGCCGCCCGTATCCTTGGAGAGCGGAAGATACCCGACACCTGGGAGAAGAGCGGATTGGGCGATATGGTGTACCGGCCACTCGCTGATACTGTTGCCGCATTGCTTGGCCAGGCTGTTCCCCTCGATGTCCTGTGCGCTGAAACCGCCAATGGCCGGTTGCCGCCGAGTCCGGAGAGGCTCGGCGTTCTGTTGGACCACATCGTGGCCACGAGACCGGAAGACCTTCCCATGCTGATTGCCCTGCTGCTGGCTCGGGCGCCAGCTTCTGTCGCGTCGATCCTGACCTTGCGGACCGGGCTGATGGCCAAAACGATCGAGGCGGCGCTTGATCAGGCAGCGGATCGGGTCTTGTCGCAGCTCGCCCAGGACGAGGGCACGGAAGTGCTGATCGCGTCCGGCACGCTAGAGGGCGCCGGGGCCATGGCGGCCCGTACCGCGATCCTACTCGAGCAACTGGGCCTCGGTTCCCGCAAACCCCAACGGCGCGAGCAACTCCAAGCGTTGCGTCGTCGGTTGGATGATAGTTGCAAAGCTCGATTTACTTTGGGACTGCAGGAGGAGCTTCTCACGCCGTTGCAGACTCTTTGCTCATCGCCGGACTCGCGCGCCATCCAAGACCTGGAGACAGCGGCGCGCGGACTCCGGACCCTGGGGTTGGAAGCACGCGTTGTCGGCAGCGGCGCGACCTACGACCTCTTGCTGCGCAAGGCGGCCGAAACGGTGAAGGACAGCGCAATGCGTGACCGGTTAACGCACGTGGATCAGATCCGTCTTGTGGAAGTGCTGGCGGGTCCCGATGCGGCGCTGGAACTATTGGGCGTGCCCTAGGGTTAGGCTCGACCACGACAGTTGAACGGGCGTTTTCTCATCTGAAGGATGCGGCGTTTCGTTACTCGTATAGTGAGTTGACCCGCAGTTTCGGCGTCTCGGCCGCACTTGCGGCCACTATCATCTGGCGGACTCAAATTGCGTCCCGAGCTTAGACCACTGCCTCACTAATCCCTGCCGCCTCGACGATCATCTCGCACAGCGAGTCCACCACCTCGGCAACCACGGCGCTGTCCTCGCCCTCCGCCATCACCCGGACCAACGGTTCGGTGCCGCTCTCACGGATCAGCACCCGGCCCGTTCCGCTCAACCGCGCTTCGGCGTCGCGAATCGCGGCCTGCACCCGCTTCTCACCCAATGGAGACAAACCGCTGAACCGCACGTTCTTTAGCCGCTGCGGCAACCGCCTGAACACCTGCAGGACCTCGGAGGCGGGACGTTCCTGCTGCACCAACACCGCCAACACTTGAAGCGCGGCCAACAATCCATCCCCGGTCGTGGCAAAATCGGACAGGATCAGGTGCCCGGACTGCTCGCCCCCGACGTTAAGACCCGAGGCGCGCATATGCTCCGCCACATAGCGGTCGCCCACCTTGGTCCGGTGCAGTTGCAGACCCAGATCAGCCAGGTGACGCTCCAGGCCTAAATTGGACATCACGGTCGCAACGATACCGCCGCCGCGCAGCGTTCCGGACCGATGCCAGGTCTGCGCGATCAGCGCCAGGATCTGATCGCCGTCTACGACCTCGCCGTTCTCGTCGGCGATGATCACGCGGTCCGCGTCGCCATCCAGCGCTAGTCCCAGATGCGCGCCATGCTCCAATACCTTGGCGCAAAGGAACTCCGGCACCGTGGAGCCGCAGCCCTTGTTGATGTTGAACCCATCCGGCGCGACGCCAACCGGAATGACGGTGGCACCTAACTCCCACAGCACGGTCGGAGCGACCCGGTAACTCGCGCCGTTAGCGCAATCAACCACGATACGCAGGCCGTCCAGCCGCGACCCGCGCGGGAAGCTGGCTTTCGCCGCCTCAATATACCGCCCCGCCGCGTCGTCTAGCCGCGCTGCACGCCCCAGCAAGTGAGAGTCGGCGAGACGGTCGGCGAAGCCGCTTTCCATCAGCGCCTCGATCTCCACTTCCATCTCATCAGACAGCTTATTGCCGTCGGGCCCGAACAGCTTGATGCCATTATCCTCGTAAGGATTGTGCGAGGCCGAAATCATCACGCCCAAATCGGCTCGCAGCGATCGTGTCAGCATTGCCACGGCCGGCGTCGGCAGCGGTCCGAGCAGCGTCACGTCCATCCCTGCGCCGATGAACCCCGCGGTCAGCGCGGGTTCGATCATGTAGCCCGACAGTCGAGTGTCCTTGCCGATCACCACGCGATGCCGATGATCGCCGCGGGTGAACAGCAGGCCCGCCGCCTGCCCCAGGCGCAGCGCGATCCCCGCCGTCATCGGTTCGGTATTGGCCTTGCCGCGGATCCCGTCGGTGCCGAACAGTCGTCGTGTCTTGGTCATGCGCCTTCCAGCCACATTTCACGTCTCGATTGGACCGCCCCTCTAACGGAACCCCGGGTGTTGGGGAAGCGGAACTGTGCATCATTCAAACAATGTCTTCCACAGTTTTAACGCTTGAACCGTGTCCCGGACGTCATGTACGCGAAGGATTGACGCACCTCGCAGCACTGCGAACAGGCCGGCGGCGAGCGATCCGCCCAGCCGGCGGTCGGCCTGGCTCTCCCCCGACAGCCTACCGATGAAGCTCTTGCGTGAGGCGCCGACCAAAATCGGATAGCCAAGGCTGCCGAGATCGGACAGCCTCCGCAACACCTCTACGGAGTGGATCGCCTGCTTGGCGAAACCGATCCCCGGATCGATCGCGATCTGCCTTGGTTGTACCCCCGCCTGGATTGCGGCCTCGATCCTGATCGAAAGTTCAGCCCGCACCTCCGCCACAACGTCCCGGTAGACGGCTCGGGCATTCATGGTCGCCGCGTCCCCCCGCCTGTGCATCAGCACGACCGGGCAATCGAGTTCAGCAACAACCCCGGCCGAGCGCGGATCATCGGCCAGCGCGGACACGTCGTTGACGATGCGGGCGCCGGCGGCAACCGCTTCCCGCATTATGTCGGCGTGTCTCGTATCGATCGAAACAATCAATCCAGCCGCCGAGAGGGCGCGAATGGCAGGCAGGACCCGTTCCATCTCGAGATCGGAGGGAACCGGCTCCGCCCCGGGGCGGGTGCTTTCTCCACCGACATCGATGATGTCCGCGCCCGCTTTCGCCATGGCCAGACCAGCGGCGATCGCAGCTTGCGGGCTCATTCGCTGACCGCCATCGCTGAAGCTGTCAGGGGTGACGTTGAGGATGCCCATGACGCGCGGGCGGTCCAGGCTCAATCCAGCCCAATGCGCCGGAGGTCGAGGTAGTCGCATTGGGTCAGACCTGAGACGGAAGATAGGAATCGCGGTTCCCCAGCTTTAGCGCCAAGACTTTGTGACCCTTAGCACAATCGCCGCATCTTGCGTCGACCGCCACCGGCGGGAGGTATATCCTACATCGTGCGGCTGTAGATCGCTTGCTTGTTCTGTCGTTGAATAAAAAGGCAGACAAGGCGGAAGTTGTGCTAAAGAAGAGGCAAAACAGGAATGCCAAACTCTGAACTCTGCAGAGCTTGTCCGGGCATGGCAAAACCTATCAAGCCTCCTTGCGCTCGTCTTGATCAGTTCCTGCTCTGGATCGCCGTCTCCGTCTCCGGGCGATCTTAGCCGGTCTGGTCCAGCACGAATGCAGCGATGCTCCTCAGCCTATTCTCGCTCCGGCACTCCCCTTGATCAATCCCCCCATACAAAACAGCCCGGCCCAATCTTTGCTCAGGAGGGGCGACCCGCTCGCGCTCACCCAGGGGGATACAAGTGGGTTTGACCGTTCCGCATTCACTCTTCCGCCCAACCCGATGGTCCAAATGTGAGCACCGGTCAGCAGCAATTTCATCCCCAAATAGGGGCTCAGCGTCACCGCTCATCCCGCGACTCGGTTCACAGCAAATCGTGGGCTTCATCCAGATTGGCCTCACCGGTCCGCTCAATTCTTGCGCCAGCCGGCTTTTCTCTCCGAGTCCAAAAACCTGACCGACCGCGTCGGCGGTCGCTTTTTTTCTTAGGACCTCTCCAGAAGTCTCCCTAGGCGGCCAGACCTCCGGCCGCATCGACGGTCAATCGATGATTTGGCTCTGTGTGCCGGCAATCAGTCGAACTACCGTGACGCCACGGCCTCGCAACAGGAAGTCGCGATTCGCACAGCGAACATCGTCAATAATCGATATTTCGCAAACCCTTAGCATCAAAAGCCGAAGCTTCCGGCGCCAAGAACCGCGCGTTGGCCGTGCACGTGCCTTCCGTTTCGGCAACCCCTGCTTAGGGACAGATCATCCAAAGATTTTCAGCCACGGTGTCCAGCGAGTGGTGTAGCTTTGAACGGTAGGGAAATAATGGGAACGAAAACGATACACATTAACGGTTCATTAAGATTATGCATGTATTCCGAGGGTGCGGGTGCAACCGAAACGGATGCACCGCAGGCT
The DNA here is from genome assembly GCA_963832865.1 of uncultured Pseudomonadota bacterium. Taxonomy (GTDB): domain Bacteria; phylum Pseudomonadota; class Alphaproteobacteria; order Acetobacterales; family Acetobacteraceae; genus Rhodopila. Next base: position 50,351 of record CAWHWH010000010.1, on the reverse strand, counting down.
GGGATAGGCGGATGACGCATCTGGCAGCCACCTTCGCGGAAAACCCCCACCCGAGGGTCGCCGCAAATCTTCGGCCCGCACCCGTGTCCCGCGTCCGCACGTACGCGGCCTCTCATGCCTCGGGCTCTGGAGGATATACGATTTACAGTGACGTAGCGATTTTCCTTGAAAAGCGGCTCGCTTCCTCTCACTATTCCGTGATCGGCCCTGATGCCAAGATTGGCCTGGCTCCTGAAATCGCCGGTTGCCACGTCTTGAATGCCGCGCTTTCAGCCTCATCATCGCGAGGTGATTATGCCGCGGCGCGCGCGCCAGCAGGCGACAAACAGCGCTTTAACCAGACCGGGGCCAGGTTACGACTTCGAACCGGCAGAAGAAAGATTAATGCGAATGAGAACCCTTTCTCTGGCAATATGGACTTCAATATCACGGTCGCGACAATCGGAATGATGCGAATCGGCGAAAACATTCACGCGACACGTCACACGTACGCTACGGTTGCACCCATCTTGCATAGACGGGCGCGTGCGAACACCGCTGACCGTGGCACCACCCCTAACTCAGGAGCGGCCGATGCAGACGGTCGATGACATTTTTTCCGCCTACGCCAGGACGTTCGAGGCTCATCGAGAGGCCGAGATGTCGCTGGCGGAGTATCTCGAGGCCTGCAAAAAGGACCCCTTGGTCTATTCGACGGCAACCGAGCGGCTGCTGGCCGCGATCGGTGATCCGGAAATGGTTGATACCTCGAAGGACCCGCGACTAGGCCGGATCTTCATGAACCGGACAATCCGGGTTTACCCGGCGTTCAGCGAATTCTACGGCATGGAGGAGACGATCGAGCGTATCGTCGGCTTCCTGCGCCACGCCGCCCAAGGTCTCGAAGAGCGCAAGCAGATCATGTACCTGCTTGGTCCGGTCGGCGGCGGCAAATCGTCACTGGCGGAACGCCTGAAGGCGCTGATGGAAACGTTCCCCATCTACGTCCTGAAGGCCGGGAACGATGTCAGCCCGGTGTTCGAGAGCCCGCTTGGTCTATTCGATCCCGATCGCATGGGCTCGATGCTTGAGGACCGTTATGGCATTCCGGCCCGTCGCCTCACGGGGCTCATGAGCCCTTGGTGCATCAAGCGGCTGGACGCGTTCAACGGCGACATCTCGAAATTCCGCGTCCAAAAGCTGATCCCCTCGCGGCTGCGCCAGATCGGCATCGCCAAAACCGAACCGGGCGACGAGAACAACCAGGATATCTCGTCGCTGGTCGGCAAGGTCGATATCCGCAAGCTGGAACTGCACGCGCAAAACGATCCCGATGCGTACAGCTACTCCGGCGGATTGAATCGCGCGAACCAGGGCATGCTCGAGTTTGTCGAGATGTTCAAGGCGCCGATCAAGATGCTGCACCCGCTGCTGACCGCGACGCAGGAAGGCAACTACATCGGCACGGAAAACATCGGCGCGATCCCATTCCAGGGAATCATCATGGCCCACTCCAACGAATCGGAGTGGCAGTCGTTCAAAAACAACAAGAACAACGAAGCCTTCATCGACCGTATCTATGTCATCAAGGTGCCGTACTGCCTGCGGGTGACCGAGGAGCAGAAGATCTACGAAAAGCTGGTGTCCCGGTCGGAATTGGCCGCTGCCCCCTGTGCGCCGGCCACATTCGAAATGCTGGCCCGGTTTTCGGTGCTCTCGCGGCTCAAGCGGCACGAGAACTCGACGATCTTCGCCAAGATGCGGGTCTATGACGGGGAAAGCCTGAAGGAAACCGATCCGCGCGCCCGTTCCTTGCAAGAATACAAGGACACCGCGGGCGTCGAGGAAGGCATGGATGGGGCGTCTACCCGGTTCGCCTTTAAGGTGCTGGCCGCGACGTTCAACCACGACACTACGGAAATCGCCGCCGATCCGGTGCATCTGATGTATGTGCTGGAACAGTCGATCCGCCGCGAGCAGATGCCGCAGGAAACCGAAAAGCGGTATCTGGAGTTCATAAAGGGCGAACTAGCACCGCGATACGCCGAATTCATTGGGAACGAGATCCAGAAGGCCTATCTAGAAGTCCTACCACGACTACGGCCAGAACCTGTTCGACCGCTACGTCTCCTATGCCGATGCCTGGATCGAGGATATCGATCACAAAGACGCCGATACAGGCCAGTTGCTGAATCGCGAACTGCTCAACCAGGAATTGACGAAAGTCGAGAAGCCGGCTGGCATCGCCAACCCGAAGGATTTCCGCAACGAAGTTGTGAAGTTCAGCCTGCGCGCTCGGGCCAACAATAACGGGAAAAATCCATCCTGGACCAGCTATGAGAAGATCCGGGATGTGATCGAACGACGTATGTTCAGTCAGGTTGAGGAATTGCTGCCTGTGATCAGCTTCGGCTCGAAGAAGGACAGTGATACCGAAAAGAAACACACCGAGTTCGTGGATCGCATGACGGCTCGCGGCTATACGGAAAGGCAGGTCAGGCGGCTTGTGGAGTGGTATATGCGCGTGAAGCAGGCGGGCTAAGATGCTCGCCGATTACCGGAGAGGTCCGACAGGCACCCGATGCACATAGTCGATCGCCGTTTGAACCCTAGTGGCAAAAATTTGGCGAACCGCCAGCGCTTCATGCGGCGGGCGAAAGCGCAGATCCGGAAGGCGGTGCATGAAAGTGCCGGCAACCGGAGCATCAAGGACGCGGATGAAGGCGGCGAGGTGGTCCTGCCGGCGCAAGGCGTACACGAACCCTCGTTCCGGCGGAGTTCCAGCGGCGGCATTCGTGATCACCTGCTGCCTGGCAACAAGGAGTACATCGCTGGCGATACCATCCAGCGGCCACCCAACGGTGGCGGAGGCAGCGGATCGGAAGGCAGCCCGGACGGGGAGGGGGAGGATGATTTCCGCTTCGCTCTGTCACGAGACGAATTTGTCGATCTGTTCCTCGAGGACCTTGAGCTTCCCGACCTCGCCAAGCGCCGGGTGGTGAACGCAGATGCCATGGTTTACCACCGGGCTGGTTACTCGGTCAGCGGGTCCCCGGCCAATCTGGCGCTGAACCGTACCGTGCGGAACAGCATGTCCCGCCGTATAGCGTTGCGCCGGCCGAAGCCGGAAGAATTGCAGGCGCTGCTGGATGAGATGGAGGCGCTCGATCCCGCCGATGAGGGCAAGCGCATCGCTCTCCAGGAGGAATACGACCGGAAGAAGCGCCGCACTGGGATCATCCCTTACATTGATCCGCTTGATGTGCGCTATCGGCGGTTCGAGGCGCATCCCAAGCCGGTCGCCCAGGCGGTGATGTTCTGTCTGATGGACGTGTCCGGCTCAATGACGGAGCACATGAAGGACCTGGCGAAGCGGTTCTACGTGCTGCTGTATATCTTCCTGCGGCGGCGGTACAAGAACGTCGAGGTGGTGTTCATCCGCCACACCCACCAGGCGTCCGAAGTCGATGAGGAAACCTTCTTCAACAGCCCGGAAACCGGCGGCACGGTGGTGTCGACCGCGCTTGAGGAAATGCAGCGGGTGATCGACGAGCGTTACAGCCCCGATAACTGGAACATCTACGCCGCCCAGGCGTCCGACGGCGACAACACGGCCAGCGACAACGAGAAGACCGCCGCCCTGCTCACCAACATTCTGCTGCCGGCTTGCCAGTATTATGCCTATCTCGAGGTCGGCCGCGACTCAGAGCATTTCCCCCCAGGCTTCATCCGCCGGGACAGCGATCTGTGGCAAACCTACTCGACGATCATCCGGGCGGGAGCACCCATGGCGATGCGCAAGGTCGGCCATCGCCGGGACATCTACCCAGTCTTCAGAGAATTGTTCGCGAAGAAAACCGGAGCGGAGGCCGCCGCCGAATGAGTTCTACGCTGATCCGGGCCGAACGTCCGCTGTTTGAAGGGTGCGACTGGGAATTCGGCACCATCCAGCGTTGCTACGACGAAATCGAGAAGGTCGCCCTCAACGACATGGGCCTCGACATCTATACCAACCAGATCGAGGTCATCGGCACCGAGCAGATGCTGGATGCCTATTCCTCGATCGGGATGCCGCTGTTTTACAAGCACTGGTCGTTCGGCAAGCATTTCTCCCGCAATGAGGCGATGTATCGCGCCGGCATGCAGGGGCTGGCATACGAGATCGTCATCAACTCCAACCCCTGCATCAGCTACATCATGGAGGAGAATACCGCCATGATGCAGACCCTGGTGATGGCGCACGCAGCGTTCGGCCATAACCACTTCTTTAAGAACAACTATTTGTTCCAGCAGTGGACTGACGCCAACGGCATCCTCGACTACCTGGAGTTCGCCAAAGACTACATCATGCAGTGCGAGGAGCGATACGGCGAGGCGCAGGTCGAACGCCTGCTCGATGCCGCGCACGCGCTGATGAACAACGCCGTGCACAAATACCCCCGCAAGCGCGCCGCCGACCTCCGGTCCGAGGAAAAGCGCGAGCGGGAACGGCGTGAGCACGACGAAAAGGTGTTCAACGATCTGTGGCGCACTGTGCCGGGCAAGGACACCACCCGCCACGACCCCACTGCTGCGGAGCAGCGCAAGGCCCTGCTCGAGCTGCCACAGGAAAACATCCTGTACTTCATGGAGAAGTCCGCTCCCAGGCTCGCGCCGTGGCAGCGGGAAGTCCTCCGCATCGTCCGCATCATCGCGCAGTACTTCTATCCCCAGTCGCAGACCAAGGTGATGAACGAGGGGTGCGCGACCTACTCGCACTACACCATCCTGAACCGGCTGCACGAAAAGGGTCTGCTCACTGACGGCGCGATGGTCGAATTCCTGTCCTCGCACACCAACGTCGTATTCCAACCCGAATTCGACGACCGGCGCTACTCCGGCATTAACCCCTATGCGCTGGGGTTTGCCATGATGCAGGACATCGAGCGCATCTGCACGCTTCCCACCGCCGAGGACCATCAGTGGTTCCCGCACATCGCCGGCTGCAACGACCACATGAACGTGCTGCGCGACGTGTGGGCGAACTACCGTGACGAGAGCTTCATCCTGCAATACCTAAGCCCGAAACTGGTGCGCCAGTTCGGCCTGTTCCACGTAATGGATGATTCGAACGAGCCGCACCTAAGGGTCGAAGCGATCCACGACGAGCGCGGCTATCGCAAGATCAAGCAGGCTCTGGCCAAGCACTACGATGTGTCGTGGAACTCGGCCGATATCCAGGTCGTGGATGTCAATCTGGCCGGCGACCGCCGCCTGATCCTGCACCATCGTGCGCTGAACCGCATCCTGCTGGAGGAAAAGGACGCCAAGCTGGTGCTCCAACATATCGCCGACCTGTGGGGCTACGACGTACTGATGAAGGAGATAGATCCGTCGACGGACGCGGTACTGAAGGAGCATTCCGCCTCTCCCAAGCCGGGGATAGTGCGGATCGAAACCAGCTGACCCGTCGACGCCCTATTTCATCATCGCGTGCGCGGATCTTCCGGCTGTCCCTCTTTCCCGCCGCAGCAAGACAACCATCAGCAGCATGCCCGGCAACGCCCCCGCCATGCACACAACATAGAACAGCGTCCACCCCAGCGAAGCCGCCATGACCCCCGAAGCGCCGCCGATGGTATGGATCGCCAACTGGGGCACCGACGACAGCAAGGCATATTGAGTAGCGGCGAACTCCCTGACACATAAAGCCGAGAGAAAGGTAAGGAACGCCGCATCCGCCATCCCCTGCGCGAACGCCTCGGTCGTTACGGTGAGAAACAACACCGAGTGCTGCCCCGGCGCCAGAGACAGCACCACATACATTGCCATCGCCGCCGTCTGCGCCCATCCCGTCGCCAGCAGTGCTCGTCCCACCCCGACGCGCGCTACCAACCAGCCCCCCAGCGTGATTCCAACCAGAGTGCCTCCGAGGGAAAACGGCCCGGTCGCGGCAATCGCCGCCTTGTCGAACGTCAAGGCTCGGTAGAACGGAGCCGTCATGATCCCGGCCATTGCCTCCCCCAGCTTGAACAGCGCGACGAACGCCAGCGTCAGGAGCGCCGCGGGCCGAACCAGAAACGAACGCACAGGGTCGACAATTGCGTGTCGCAGCCCCAACGACGGCACCGGTGCGCCTGGTTCCTCTCGCCGAGCCACCAGCGTGACCAAGCCGCCGGCAGCCACCAGGACCGCAACCCCAAGCAGCGCCAAATGCCAGCCGACCGCCGCCGCCGCCGCGATCGCCCCTGTCGTGGAGACCAGCAGCGCCACCCGGTACCCCCAGACATAGACGGCAAGCGCAAGCCCCTGTCGCCGCGGCGGAAAAACCTCGATCCGCCAGGCGTCGATGGCAATGTCCTGCGTGGCGGACAGTACCGCGACCAACGCCGCCGCCGCGAAGGCGGCGATTGGCGTCATAGCCGGATCGGACAAGGCCAGCAGGATCGCCATTAACCCCAATGCCGGCTGGACCAGCAAAAGCCACCCACGGCGTCGGCCGAACCGGCGCAAGGCGGGCACCGGCGGCGTTTGGTCCAGCAAAGGTGCCCACAGGAACTTCAGCGAATAGGCCAGCCCGATCCACGCCGTCAGACCAACGACGGCCAATCCGGCGCCGCTATCGGACAACCACAGCCGAAATGTGAACCCCGACAACGGCAGCGGCAAGCCCGAGACGAACCCGTAGGCCGCCATCGCCCCCAATTGCCGGTCGATCCGCATCAGAAGAACAGTATCCCCCCGACCGTGCTCCCATCAAACCGGCAGGTTCGAGTCGCCCTTCCCCAACGGGCGCTGCATGGTCACCACATCGAGCCACCGGCCGAATTTTATGCCGGTTGATTTCATCGTACCGACTATATGGAAGCCCAGGGTGGCATGCACGCCGATCGAGCCGACGTTCTCCGAGTCGCCGATCACCGCGATCATCTGCCGCATACCGGCGGCCGTCGCCAACTCGATCAGCCGCGCCACCAGCGCCTTTCCCACGCCCTGGCCGCGCACATCCTCCCGCACGTAGATGCTGTCCTCGACCGTGAACCGGTAGGCGGACCTGTCCCGGAACGGGGCATAGTATCCGAAGCCCAGCACGCCGGTCGCGTCGACGGCGACCAGCCAGACAAAACCGCGGTCGACCACCTCGTGAAATCGGGCAGCCATTTCCTCGACCGGCGGAGGCTCTTCCTCGAAGGTCCCGGTGCCATGCAGCACGTGGTGGGCATAGATTGCCTGCAGATCAGGCACGTCCTCTTCCCTTGCCTCCCGGATGTCCATCCCCGTCGATTCCCTTTCAATAGGCGCGTGGGATAAGCATAAGCCGTCGGCGTTATGATCGGGAACAATCTCTGGTGTCTGATCCCGAAGGCGCGAGCCGCATGCCCTATGCATCGACTGGCCTTGGCTGCGGCATGGCCCGGACCGGGAGCGTAGCCGCTTCGACGTTTTGGCCAGCCGTGCTGATAATCATCGTTTTGTCAGCGAAAGCCTGCTACACGAGCCGGACACCTCACGATCCCGTGTTGACAGCCTTCCCAAACTGTGGTCGATATTGATGCTGAATCAGTGCCGATCTTGAATAGAAATCAATTTTATATTGGTTCTTACGCTCCTGCTGGACATACTCGAAATTGTTGTCGCGCGGTTGCCGAGACAATGGCGCCGTCGAAAAGCGATCGATCAATCCAGCGCACCGACTAGGGCACGATTGCATGCGGCGATCGCGCGTCCGTGTTATCAAATTGGCTGGGCATCGTGGAGACCGGGACGTCCGGATCGCGCTGTCGTCTGATGCACCTCTAAAAGGGTTTGCTCGTGGATATATCTGACGGACACACACCTGGCCCACTGGGAAAAAGCCGCGCCCCCGCGACGGTCACCCAGACTGGCAGCAGCGGCGGAGGAATGGCCGGCGCCGGCATGTCGACCGCCGGCGGCCCACGAGCACCTGTACACCCGCGCCTGCTCGCGATGATGATGTCGGCACGCTATTTCGGTCTGGATTTGGACCCGAGCGAGTTCCGATTGGGTCCAGGGGAAACTATGCCGACCGCCGCCGCGCTCTCCGCCTGGGCACAGAACACCGGCATGTGGTCCCGTGCCCTGCGACTGCGCTGGCGCCATCTGTTTACCATCGGCGGCAACGGACCCGTCATCCTACTGTTCAACGACGGGTCCGCCGGCCTTCTCGTCGGTGCCGCTTCCGAACAAAAAATCGTCCTCATCCGCGATCCGCGTGCCGCCGAGGCGGACCCGCCCGTCCCGGTGGACGAAATGCGCCTGTCGGAGGTCTGGAGCGGCGAGACGGTGCTCCTGCGTGCCGAACGCTCGCAATCGGAAGCTGATCCACCGTTCACCCTGCGCTGGCTCGCGACTGTCGTGCTCAAGGAAAAGAAGCATCTTCGCGATCTGATAATTGGGTCCTTCGCGATCAGCATACTGACGATTTTTCCTCCGCTGCTCGTCATGCAGGTCGTGGATCGCGTGCTGACCCATCATAGTTTCTCCACGCTGTTCCTGATCTCGATGATCCTCGCAACCACCGTCACCTATGAGACGTTACTGGGCTACGCGCGCCGCCTCATCATTCTCGTCATCGGCGTCAGGACCGATGCCAAACTCAGCCTGCACGTGTTCAACCGGCTCATCAGGTTGCCACTCGATTATTTCGAACGCCATCCGGCCGGTGAGACGATGTACAAGGTCAGCCAGGTCAACAAAGTTCGGGAATTCATGACCGGCAAGCTAATGACCACCTTGCTCGACATGATCACCCTGCTCGTCCTGCTGCCGCTGTTGTTCTGGCTGAATGCAACGCTGGCCTGGTTCGTCCTGGTTTGCGCCACCTTGATCATGCTGATTATTTTGGCGTTCCTGCGTCCGATCCGCATCGCCTTCGCCAAGGTGGTCAACGCCGAGGTCCTGAAGAACGCGGCGCTTGGCGAGACGATCTTCGGCATCAAGACGGTGAAGTCGCTGGCGCTGGAGCCGCAGCGCAAGGCGCTGTGGGACGAACGAACCGCCGAGGTCGGCAAATGGCGCTTCGCCATGGGTCGCCTTTCCAACTGGCCGCAGACGTTGGTTACTCCAGTTGAGCGGTTCATGTGGATGGGTGTCATCCTGGTCGGCGGCTACCTCGCCTTGACGGATGAGTCCGGTTTCATGGTCGGCAGCCTGTTCGCGTTCATGATGCTGTCCCAACGCGTCAGCGCGCCGCTGGTCGGCCTCGCCAGACTGATCGAGGACTGGGAGGAAGTCGGCGCCGCGATGGGTCAGGCGGGCGAAGCGCTAAACCGGCCACTCGAAGATGCGGCCAATGGCGGCCTGCGCCCAAAATTCGCCGGCGGTGTCCTGTTCGACGACGTCACGTTCACCTACGCCGGAACCAAACTTCCAGCACTGGACCGGATCAGTTTCTCAATCCCGCCCGGCACCATGCTTGGTCTGGTCGGCCGCTCCGGATCCGGAAAGTCAACCGTCACGCGGCTGTTGCAGGGCATCAATCGCGAGTATTCGGGCTTCATCAAAATCGATGGCTCGGACCTGCGGGAGATCAACCTTCGCCACCTGCGCTCCAGCTTCGGTGTCGTGCTGCAGGAAAATTTCCTGTTCCGCGGTTCCATTCGCGACAACATATTGTCTGGCCGCCCTGGCCTGACGCTAGACGATGCGATCCGCGCGGCGCGCTTGGCGGGCGCTGAGGAATTCATCGAGCGGATGCCCAACGGGTATGAGACCTACATCGAGGAAGGTTCTCCCAACCTCTCGGGCGGTCAGCGTCAGCGCCTGGCGATCGCGCGCGCGCTCATCACCGATCCGCGCATCCTAATCCTGGACGAGGCGACCAGTGCCCTCGACCCGGAATCGGAGGCCCTGGTGAACGCTAACCTGCTGCGGATTGCGCGTGGCCGTACCATGCTGATCGTCTCCCACCGGCTATCGTCGCTGGTAAACTGCGATCAGATCATGGTGCTCGAACGCGCCAAGCTGGTCGACATCGGCCCCCACTCGACCTTGTTGGAACGGTGTTCGATCTACCGCACGCTTTGGAATCAGCAAAACCGTCACATGCACAACGAAGGCTCAGGTCATGCAACTCCTGCCCCGACCCTCCTCCAAGGCGGTTAGTATGGAGGCGGATGACCGGATGGACCCAACGCTGCCGGTCATCCTGGAGTATCAGTCACCCTCCACCGCCATCGTCAATATGCCGATGCCGCGGCTCGCGCGCGGCTTCACCCTGACGCTTACCAGCATGCTCGCGGTGATCCTCATCCTCTCCGGCGTGATCGAGGTGGATCGCGTCGTCACCGCAGCCGGTGTCGTCATCTCGCGCTCGCCCACGATCGTCATCCAGCCGCTGGACACCGCCATTGTACGGTCGATCGACGTGAACCCGGGTGACGTGGTCCACGCCGGTCAGGTGCTGGCGCGCCTCGATCCGACCTTCGCAACCGCCGATATGGGTGCGCTGGTCGCCCAGGTATCGACCCTGCAGGCCCAGGTCTCCCGAATGCAGGCCGAGATCGAGAACCGCCCGTTCACTTACAACGGACTCGAGCCGAACATGGCGTTCCAGGCCTCGATCTTTGGCCAGCGTCAGGCGGAATTCAATTTCAAGCTGGAGAATTACCGGCAAAAGATCGAAAGCCTGACCGCCACGATGGCCCGCGCCACGGCCGATATCGCCAACTTTGGCGACCGCCTGGCTTACGCCAAGACCCTGGAACAGATGCGCAAAGAACTCGAGCATCTGAACGTCGGGTCGAAAATCAACACGCTTTCGGCGATGGATACGAGATCGCAGATGCAGGACAGCCTGGACAACGCTAGGCAGCAGCAGGTCGGAGCGCAGCGCGACCTCTCGGCGCTGATCGCCGAACGCAACGGCTTTATCCAAAGCTGGCACAACGATATCGGCGACAAGTTAACCGACGCGTTGGGCAAGCTGTCTGATGCCCGGGAATCGCTCAATAAGGCGCAGTTGCATCGCCAACTGGTGGAATTGCGCGCCGAACAGGACGGCACTGTGATGACGATCAGCAAGGTGTCGGTCGGATCGGTGCTCAATCCCGGTCAGCAGTTCATAACTCTGGTGCCAACCGACGCGCCGTTGGAGGTCGAAGCCAATATCGCGGGCTCCGACGACGGCAACGTTTCAGTCGGCGATCCCGTCGACATCAAGTTCGATACCTTTCAGTATTCGCGCTACGGTTTGGCTCACGGCGTTGTCCGGGTGGTCAGTCCTGACAGCTTCGACGCCCAGGACGAGCAACGCAATCCGACCGGCGCGGCGCCTGTAGCGAACGCCTCCCAGTTGCCCACTTTGTGGTATCGCTCAAGAATTACCCTCGATCGAATTGATCTGCATGATACGCCGCCGAACTTTCACCTGACCCCCGGGATGCCGGTCACCGCGGACATCCGCGTCGGCAAGCAGACAGTTGTTCGTTACATGCTCGGGAAAATGATCCCGCTCGCCAAAGAGGGGATGCGCGAGCCTTAGAGCGGCATCGCCTGAGGCTTACCCAGTCAGAAGGCGTGAATCACGCGATCAAACATAGGCTTAGACCATGAGCGACGCCGAAGTGTGGATCAACCCCAAACGATCATGGTCTAACGCCCGCGGCTCCGAAGGATTATTACATGGGTCTCCTCAACAAGCTGATTGCGAACTTTCACCCGGCCGGGGCGCTGAGGCGTGGCATCCAGCTTCAGGAACGGGGCGATCCACGAGGCGCGTTCGCGCTGTTCTCGCTCGCCGCCCGTGCCAACATTCCGGAAGCGGAGTTCCGCGTCGGACGATGCTACCTGGAAGGATCTGGGGTTCCCCCCAGCCGAGCCGACGGCGTTCGATGGGTGGAACGGGCCGCTGAGAAAGGCTACGTGGAGGCGCAGGCGCTGGTTGCAACTCTGTGCCTGCACGGCATGGCACCCGGCTTCGCCGATGCCGATGCCGGAGCAGGGGCCGGTTTGTTCGGCGGCCAAACGACCGCGGAGCCGGATTATCTCAGCGCTGCCAAGTGGGCCAGGCGGGCTGCCGAGGCTGGATCCGCCGACGGCCAAGCGGTGCTCGGCTTTATCCTCACCGCCGGTCCCGAAACCCTTCGCAACATCGAGGAAGGCGACCGCTGGTACGAGAAATCGGCTGCCGGCGGCTGCCCGCAGGGGCAGCTTGGCTATGCGTTGGTGCTGGCGCGCGATACCGGCAGACCTGGTGTTCAGGAAGAACTCCTTCGCCATCTGAGCCAGGCAGCCGAGAAAGGTTTGGCGACTGCCCTGTTTCTGTACGGCATGGTCCTCGAACGCGGCGTGGGCGTTCCCCAGGACCGCGCCGCCGCCGCCGCATGCTATAAGCAAGGCGCGGAGAAGGGCCATCGCGGCGCGCAGGCCCGCTGGGGCCTTGCTTTGATGGAGGGTCATGGCGTCGAGTGCAACTCGCTGGAGGCCGAATCCTGGCTCCGGCGCGCCGCACTGGCCGGCGATCCGGAAGCCGCCGCATTGGTGGGCGACCTCTACGCCAAAGGCGGCGCGCTGCCGCCCAATTACGCCGAGGCGGCGATGTGGTTCCGCCGCGCCGCGGATGCCAACCACAAGGGCGCCGCGCGTGCACTTGGAATGCTCCACCTCACCGGAGCCGGCGTTCCGCGCGATCAGGAAGAAGCTGCTCGTCTGTTCAGCATCGCAGCACAGGGCGGGGATGCCAGCGCCCATGTTGATCTCGGCAACCTGCTGCTGCGCGGTCACGGCAACGAACAGGATCAGATCCGTACCCGCTCCTGGTTCGAGCAAGCCGCCGAATCGGGCGACTTGATCGCCGCGTTCAACTTCGGCGTTTGCCTCGCCGAAGGCGTCGGCATCGAGCGCGATGACCGCAAGGCCGCCGAATGGCTTCGGCGGGCGGCGGATGGCGTCATCAATGCGCAGTACTGGTACGGCCGTATGCTCATGGAAGGGCGCGGTGTCGAGGCGAACTTGGAAGAAGGCCGGCTCTGGATCACCAAGGCGGCGGACGTCGGCATGATCGAGGCCCAAGTCATGCTCGCGGATATGCTGCTTTCCGGACGGGGCGGACCCAGAGACCATCCGGCCGCCCTTGCGCTGTTCGAAAAAGCCGCCGGGCAAGGCCACGTTGGCGCCATGTTCGCCGTCGGCGCGATGTACGGTGGTGGTCACGATGTGCCGTGGGACCGTGTCGCTGCGCAGCGCTGGTTCCGAGCCGCCGCCGAACGCGGGCATCCCTACGCTCAGATGATGCTCGGCCGTTACCTTGCCCGCAAGCTCGGCGATGAGCAGAATATCGAGGAAGCCAGGCGCTGGACCGAACGGGCGATCGCCCAGGGTATGCGGGAAGCCAAAGCGGATCTAGCGGCACTCCCCCCAGCCGAGCCCGATGAATTGTCCTTATATGAGGATGCCTCGCGGGCCGCAGGCGATTGATCCATGCCGGCGGCCAACGGCGGGCCTGAATCAGCGGTCGTTGAACTCGCTCGCGCCGCGATGGATCGAGGCGTCGCCGCGCTGACGGCGAAAGATAGCCCGACGGCACTCCGCTGGCTCGAACGCGCACACCGGTTGATCCCCCGAGACCCGAACACGAAATTGACGCTCGCAACCGCGGTCCTGGGTATCGATCCGGATCGCGCGGCATCCCTCTTCGCTGATGTAGCCCAGAAGCACGACCTGAGACAGGCGTGGCTCGGGCTCGCGGTTGCACGGCTTCGACTGTCAGGACCGGATGCGGCCGCCGCGCCGTTAGCCGTCGTGCTTTCCCGGCACGCCTTCGTCCAGGATACCGCCGCGCTTGCCAAAAAGATCGGCGAAAGTAGCGGATGGTGTGGCCTGCGGCCGGACGGCACGCTGGAGATCCATGCGGCGACGCCGGTCCGGGTGACGCTCGACGGTAAACCGCTTCCCGACAGAACACTGCCTTCCGACTGGCCCCGCGCCCGCACCATCGAGGTGCGAAGCGACGTTACCCACCTGCTAGGCAGCCCGATCCGAATCGATGCAATCCGACGTGTAGCCGGATGCGTCGAGACCTGGGAAGCTGGACTGCGTGGCTGGGCCTGGCATCCCGGCGATCCCTCAAGCCCGCCTGAATTGACCCTGACCTACGCCAACGGCCTCCGGCAGACGCTTGTCGCTGTCGACGAGTCAGTCCCGGTCCCGCACAATGGGCCGCTCGGCCGTCCGCGCACGTTCCACCTGACCAGGCACGATCTTCTAGCCTCCGGCGGCCCCATCCACGTCACGGGACCGGACGGACAGGACATGCTGGGCAGCCCGCTCGATCCGTTGGCTGACCAGGACGCTCACGTCGCCGCCGCCTTGCGCATTGCGGCAGCGTATCCGACTGGATCGGCCGCGCTGAAACGTAGCGACGCGGTGCCGAGTCCAGCCCTCCGCGCGGATGCGACGGTGCCGGATCGGCCGGTCGGCGCCGATCCCCGTCGGCGCGCCACGACGGTTGTTGTCCCTGTGCGGGACGGTGGTTCTGTGGTGCTCCGCTGCCTCGACAGCGTGCTGGCTTCGCGCCCGAAAACGGCGCGGATCCTCGTTATCGATGATGCCTCGTCCGACCGTGCCATAACGGCCGAGCTGGATCGCCTGGTCCGGCAGCGGAAGATCGCGCTGCTGCGCCATGATCGGCCTCGAGGCTTCCCGGCCGCCGCCAACGCCGGCATCCAGGCGGCGAAAGGGCGCGACGTGGTGCTGCTGAACAGCGACACCCTTGTCCCGCCGGGCTGGCTGGAGCGGTTGCGAGCTGCCGCCTATGGTGCCCCCGATATCGGTACCGTCACTCCGCTGTCGAACGACGCCAGCATCCTGAGCTACCCCGGACCAGCGGGCCAGAATCCAAATCCGGACCAGACGGCCACGGATCGCCTCGACCGCCTGGCGACGCGCGCCAACGGTACCGCCGTGGTCGACATCCCGGTTGGCGTCGGCTTTTGTCTTTACCTCCGCCGCGACTGTCTGAACGCCGTCGGTCTGTTCCGCGCCGATTTGTTCGCTCAGGGATACGGCGAGGAAAACGACCTGTGTCTCCGCGCGCGTAGGTTGGGTTGGCGTAACGTGGCCCTAACCGGGCTGTTCGTCGGGCACCACGGCAGCGCGACCTTCGCCGGCCCAACCTACGGCGGAAGCACCCTACATCTGCGCCAGCGCAACGGCCGACTCGTGGAGCAGCTTCATCCCGGCCATCAGACGCTGATCGATCGCTTCCTCAAGGCCGGCACGCTGGCGGAAAGCCGTCGCCGCATTGATCTGCTGGCGTGGAGGGCGCGCGGACGACGGTGGCGACAGGCAGCGCTTCTAATAACCCATGACGACGGCGGCGGCGTCGAGCGTCGGCTGAGGCTCTCCGCCGCGATCCATGCCGACGCCGGGCGCCGGCCCATCATGCTGCGACCGGCCGAAACCGCGGGCGGAGAACCCGCCATTGCGGTTCGCGATGGATTGACAGACGACCTACCCAACCTGGTCTTCGCCATGCCGGGCGAACGCCAGGCGTTGCTTCGCCTGTTACGCGCCTCCAAGGCAGACTGCATCGAAGTCCACCACCTCGCCGATTATCCGGCATCCATCTACGACCTGATCGCCCAACTCAGCCTTCCCTATGATGTGCACGTCCATGACTACGCCCTGTTCTGCCCGCGCGTGTCGCTTGTCGCGGCGCATAACCGATTTTGCGGAGAACCCGACCTGCGGGACTGCGAAGCCTGCGTCGCTGATCATGGTCATTTTCTTAAGGAAACAATCGGAGTCGCGGCACTGCGGCTTCGCTCGACTGGTTTCCTGGCCGGAGCCCGCCGGGTTGTGGTACCGGCCGATGATGTCGGCCTTCGCATGCGGCGGCACTTTCCGGCGCTTTCGCCTGTAACGGTTCCGCATGAAGACGATATCACAACGATGCGGACAGTTGTGCCTCGAAACGACAGGACTTGGAAGCAACGAGGTGGCAGACCAGGCGTTTGCATCGTAGGCGCCATTGGTGTGCATAAGGGCTACGAGGTTCTACTCGCCTGTGCTCGTGACGCGGACCGGCGTGATCTCGATCTCGAGTTCGTCGTAGTCGGCCACACGATCGACGACGACCGCGTGATGCGGACCGGGCGCGTGTTTGTTACGGGGCAGTTCGAACCTGGCGAAGCGGTCGGACTCATCGCGGCCCAGCGTGCTGGATTTGGCTTCGTTCCATCCGTGTGCCCGGAAACATGGTGTCTGGGCCTGGGAGATCTATGGCGGGCGGGGTTGCAAACCGCCGCATTTGACATTGGCGCTCCGGCGGAGCGAATAAGACGGACAGGCTGTGGAATTATACTTCCATTAGGCCTACCTGCCAATGCTATTAACGACAGATTGGTTGCAGCGATCCGCGCGGCAGCGCATTGAGGATCTCGGTCCGTAGGCATATTGCTGAAGGCGAAACATCCGGACTGAGCTAACGCGAACGGACCCTCCCGGCGACTTCTATAATTCCTTCCCTAAGTCAGAAGAATGGCACGAACAACACCAATAGAGCGAGTAAGCCGTATGTCCGGAGTCACGAATGCGGTGCGAACGCATGTCAAGGCGGAGCAACCAAAGCAACCGCCCGCTTCGTCGGCCGACCCGTCCCGGCGGATCGCCGAGTTACAGGTCTCCGCCCATCTGATGGCGCTCGAAACCGGTCTGTTCTGTGTCTTCCAGACTGTGGGCAATGCGCCGCCCGATCTCGCTACCGGTTTGCCCGGCGTGCGGATCACCCCCGCTCCGGGCATCGCCGGACGGCCGGAGGCAGTGAGCGTCAGCACCTTCCGTGAGGATGGCTGGCTGAACGGCACCGCCGCGCTGGTTCGGGTTACCGACGGATCGGCGCAGATCCTGGTGACGATCTACCAGCACAAGGGGATGGATGCGGCACCCCGCCTTCAGGTCCTGCGCCTCAGTGGCGAGCCGACGGCCCCGGACGCCCCGACAGTTCCCTTCGTTGGGCGAACCCGTCCAGCCGCCGACCCCGCCAAGCCTGCCCCCACTCCGGAAGTCATGGCCCATATCCAGCGGATGGGCGACGTCGGCTGCAAGATCGGGGAGTGGCTGGGTGAAAAAGGCAGCCGCCAATGGATCGAAGGTTTCGGCATGGCGCCGGCTAACGGCGTCGCCTTGGAAGACCTTGAGTATCAGGCGGTATTGGGCCGCAACTGGCTGTCGCCCTGGGTTGAGGCGGGCAAATTCTGCGGCAGCCGCGGTATGGCGCTCCCTCTGCTCGGTTTAAGGGTCCGGCTAAAAGGTGCCGCCGCGAAGGCATTCGAGTGCAGTTATTCCGCGACGTTCGTCGATGGCAGCGCGGTCGGCCCGATCAGTGGAAGCGAAACCTGCCAGGCCCAAAGCCTTGCCGCGATGGAGGCACTCCAGATCGTTATTCGCCCACGCGGCGGCAAAACGGTCGCGAGGGGCATGGACACCAATATCGTGGCGGCTCCGGCGGCCGCGAAACTCTCTCCCGCGAAGCCGGCTACGAAGCGAGCTCTCACGCCCGCAACGAAGCCGGCCGCCTACCCGGCGCCGACGACGAAGCCAGCCGTTAAAGCTAAACCGGCGTCGAAGCCGGCAGTCAAAGGGCGCATATCAACCTAATATCGCAAGAAACGAGCGTCGCCCAAAGGCCGCGCTTCGTCTCCATGCAGCAGAAAATGACTTACTCTGGTAGGCGATACCCGTACAGCGCACCAAGACTGAAGCGGACCGTGGCCGCGGCTCGGACGGTGACGCACTTCGGTTCGCCCGAAGCTGCGATCAGACGAAGGGCATCAGATTGAAGTTCTTGTTTGTTCATCAGAACTTTCCGGCGCAGTTCGTGCACATCCTGCGACATCTCGTGGCGGCCAAACGGCATGAGGTTGTGTTCATCAGCGAACCGAACGCAAACGATATGATAGGCGTTCGCAAAGTGCCCTACGCCCATCCCGACCTGGATATCAAGGAAACCCACATCGCGGCCCGCGAACTCGACAACGGCGTCAGGCGGGCCGAAGCGGTCTATCGTACCGCGGCCGGCCTGAAGCACCTCGGCTACTCGCCCGATATCATCATCGGCCACCACGGTTGGGGTGAGATGCTGAACCTGCGCGATCTGTGGCCCGACGTCCCGATGCTGGGCTACATGGAGTTCTACTACCAGCATGATAAGGCCGATGTCGGATTCGATCCGGAATTTCCTGGCCATTTGCTCGATTTTCCGCGCATCCGAGCAAAGAACGCGATCAACCATATCGCGCTCAATCTGGGTGGCGTCGGACAAACCCCCACGCGGTGGCAATTGTCCACCTATCCCGCGTGGGCGCAGCAAAACATTGAGTTGATCTGGGAGGGCGTCGATCTCGACATATGCAGCCCCGACCCAGGAGTGGCCAAGAAGTCGCTCAAGATCGGCGACATGACAATCAGGCCGGCCGATAAGCTCATTACTTATGTGTCGCGCGACCTCGAGCCGTACCGTGGTTTCCATATCATGATGCGGGCGCTGCCTGATCTGATGCGGGCGCGCAAGGACCTCAAGGTCGTCATGATCGGCGGCGACGGCATCAGCTACGGCGCCGCACCGCATCAGGGCGGCAACTGGCGCGAGGTGATGCTGGCTGAGGTCGGCAAAAACATCGACCCGGCCAGGGTGGTTTTTCCGGGGCGGGTGCCCTACTCAACATATCTGGCGGCGCTGCGGCGGTCCGACGCGCATATCTATCTGACCTATCCGTTCGTAGCCTCCTGGTCGATGCGGGAGGCTATGGCGATCGGCTGCCCGGTCATCGGCGGTGACACCGAACCCGTGCGCGAGTTCATCACTCACGGGGAGAACGGGCTTCTTGCTCCCTGTCTCGAGCCGCGAACGCTGGCACGCACGATACTCGGCTTGCTGGAAGACAAAGCTTTGACCCGTAGGCTGCGCCAGAACGCACGGGGATATGCCGACCGGCACCTGCGCATGGCGGATTACCTTGATCAATACTGCCAACTGATCGCTCGCCTCACGGGCGAAAATCCTGCTCCACCGCGGGACGCCGAGCCCTTTTCGATCGCGCCTCTAACAAAGCAGGCGCTGGTGTCTAAGCCTATCCGTCGATTAGTCACCGCCGACGCTTGACCGAGTTCGATTTCCCCGGGCGCTGCATCCGGTGGACGCTCCAACCACGCCCCTGATCAGTCTTTGCCGATTCGCTGCTGAATGGCGGTATCCGACTGTCGGTTTACCGGGACATCGAGCCCCCGAGCTGATCCGTGTAACCGCCTTCGCGACGTTGAGCGGGGCGCCGTGGCTCCGCGATATGCGATCGAACCAACGTCTCGTATAGAAGATCTCTATGTCCAACGTGTTGATAGACAGGCAGACCTCGCGAGAGGCGCCGGCTCCCCATCGACGGGCCAGCTTCCTTACGCTCGGCACCGTCCGATGCTGATCCCAGTCACCCGCTCGATCTCGATCGACGACTTTGAATTGACCGAGGACTTCCTACGTGCATCCGGGGCGGGGGGACAGAATATCCAGAAGGTCGAAACCGCCGTCCAATTGCGTTTCAACGTGCGGGAATCGCCAAATCTGCCGGATGCGGTGCGTGAACGTCTCCAGCGTCTAGCCGGGCGGCGCCTGACAAAGGACGGTGTTCTTGTGCTCTCCGCTCAGCGGCACCGGACCCGGGAACGCAACCGAATTGACGCTCTGGAACGCCTTGTTGCATTGATTCGCGAGGCGGCTACGCCTCCGCCGCCTCCGCGTAAGCCCACCAGACCGACGCGTGGTTCGAAGGAGCGTCGGCTGGAAGACAAGTCACGCCGCTCGGACGTGAAGGCTGGCCGAGGCAGGCCCTCGGATCTGTAGAGGCACGCATCTTAGCGATCCCTCCCAGCTTCAATCCTCGACTGCGCGCGCCCATTCGTGTCCCGACCCACGGCAGGCCCGACGTCATGCGGTTCAGCAGCCCAAAAGTGAAAAAAGCACCTACAGGGTTGTCATCAAACCAACAAGGTCGCATGTTGCCTCCCATGGTGCGGGGCAAATCCTCACCGCGGCACGAAAAATGCCGCAAATTCATCTTCTGGATGAATTCCCTGGAGACAACGCCGGTCATTTTGATCGCGTTGATCGGGCCACATTGTGCCCTGCACTACCACCGGAACGGTCCTCTAGCTTCTATTTTCCGTCGGTCGTAAAACTTTCAGTGAGGCATCATGAAGAGACATTTCGCGGTCGCATTTGTTATGACCACCGCCTTCCTCGCGCCTTCGTCCGGGTCCGCCCTTGCTCGTGGCACCTCCCGAACCGTTGAGCCGCAGGTACCAGGCGAGGCCTGGGCCGGTGAATCCGGCCTCGCCTCCTATTATGGACCGACCTTCAATGGGCGCCGAGCGGCCGATGGCGCGCGATTCGACCAGATGGCGCTAACCGCCGCGCATCCCTGGTTGCCGTTTGGGACCAAGGTGAAGGTGACCCTGGCGGGCACCAGGCGTGCCGTCATCGTCACCATCACGGATCGGCTCCCCTCCAACCGGCGGATCGTTGATCTGTCGGTCGCCGCGGCCCGCCAACTCGGCATGATCAATCGCGGTCTCGCCGAGGTTTCGCTCCTCCCGGTCTGACTTCGTTTCGTGCTATCCCCGCGACGGGGGAGGACCAACGATGTTCAAGGATTGTCGCGGGCTGCCGCTGACCACGGCATCGGAGAAGGCCGCCGCCGCTTTCGACCACGCGATCGATGGGTATCTGGCCTATCGCGTCGACCTCCCCGATCGGATGGAGGCCCTGCTGGCAGCGGATCCGGGTTGCGGTTTGGCCTATTGCGTCAAAGGCTATTTGTTGCTGATGAGCTTTCGCGCCGACCTCCTTGGTGCGGCGCGGGCTGCTTTGGCGGAAGCCCGGCGTTGTCCAGGAACGGCGCGAGAGATGGCGCATGCCGAGGCACTGGCCCGCTGGATAGACGGTGACCCGGAAGCGGCCGTGGCAGTGTGGGACCAGATCCTGGAGGACCATCCGCACGATATCCTGGCGTTTCGACTGGCGCACTTCCTGAATTTCTGGTGCGGCCGGCCGGAGGCGATGCTGGGGTCAGTCCGAGCGGTCGAGCGGCACTGGAGCGGTGCGGTGCCAGGATTCGGTTCGGTGCTGGCCTGCCGCTGCTTCGCGCTCGAGGAGGCCGGGTATTACCTGGAAGCCGAAAATGCCGGCCGGGAAGCGATTCGCATCGACAGCACCGATATATGGGCAGCACACGGGGTCGCACATGTGCTGGAGATGACCGGGCGCCGCCGGGAGGGGATCGCCTGGGTCGAGACGTTGCAATCGCAGTGGACCGGCGCCAACAATCTGAAACACCACTTATGGTGGCATCAAGCTTTGTACCACCTGGAACTCGGCGATTTCTCCAAAGTGCTGTCGCTCTACGATGCCGGGTTCCGCAATCTGGCGTCGCCGCTGACCGAGATAGCTCCCGATCTCTACATCGACGTGCAGAACGCGGCGTCGATGCTATTTCGGCTGCATCGCCACGGTGTGGATGTGGGCGATCGCTGGACCGAGATCGCCGACAAGGCGGAAGCTCGGATTGGAGATTGCCGGTCGGCCTTTACGCTGCCGCATTGGATGATGGCGCTGGCGGCGACCGGCCGCGAAACGGCGGCGGAGGCGATGTTGGCGGCGATGCGCGACTTCGCGGCGGGCGAGCAGCCGACGGCCCGGCTGGTCATGGAGGTGGCCCTGCCGGTTACGATGGCGGTGCTGGCGCACGGGCAGGGGCGACATGAGCAGGCGCTGGCTCTGATGCGTCCGGTGATTGGGACGATGGACCGCATGGGCGGCAGCCATGCCCAGCAGGATGTGCTGGAGCAGGTGTTCCTGGACTCGGCACTAAGGAGCGGATCCGAAGCGGATGTCAGCATGCTGATCGAGCGCGTGGCGGGACGTCATCCGATGCCGCCCCAGCGCCGCAAAGGTTATGCCATGGCCGTTTGACACCGAACGGCTTGCAACGGCCGGGATCGCGGTGGCCGAGGTGCGTGCCTGTCATCTCCGATACCGTCGTCCTGGCCGGATCTGCGATGCGCAGCGCGCGGTGTGCCAGGTGCATTCTGCGCCGCACGAGATACTGCTTCGGGCTCATTCCCAGATGCTGGAACCCGTGGACTGGAGCAGGCTCTCGTCGAGGCGATGATCGGCTGCCTCACCACGAGTGCCGCGTTGCACAACTCAAAACGATTCGGCCAATGTCTCGTTACTCATGGGCTTGCGCCGGATTGCCTTTGAGCCGGTAGACGAGGCCGGTCTTGGTGGTGCCGAGCGAGAGCCAATCGCGCCCGGATTGTTGCAGCGCGATGAAGAACTCGCGACAGCGGTCCATCGCCTTGTCGTGCAGTTCGTCCCGGCGATGGAACTTGGCCTCAAAGGCGAATTCACCGCACATTGGATGGTGGGTGCCGCGCTCGCGCCAGATCGCGATGTTCGATTCGGCGGTGACCCCCCTGCCGAAGTCCAATACCCCGAGGTCCTGAAGAACCTCTTCGACGATGGTCTGGTTCACCAATTCGACCCGGTCGGTGTCGGCGGTCCTTAGTGGCTCCAAGGCCGGGAAAACCAGCCCCAGTGAGCGCATCGCTGTGCGGTCACCCTCGGGTGCCTGGCTCAAAGGAAACTGCACGTTGTGCGAGAACAGCATACGGTATCCGCCGACTTGATCTTTCAGCGGCAGGGCCTCCGCCTTGAATTTGATCCGGTAATTGCCGGCAATGTCCGGCCGGACGTCGAGCTCAGCAGCCTTCTGGATGTCAGGGTGCCGGAACTTGAAAACGATCTCCGGCTCGCCCGCGGGAAAGCCGTCTCGGTAGCGAATACGCCGTCGCAAGATGAAAGAATTGTTGTAGAGCCGGAAGTCGGCCGTATCCAGGAACAGCACTTCCCGGATCGCGGGCCTGAGGACCACTCCCTTGTTGTTAACCTCGATACCGAATTTCTTCGCCGTCTGCGCCACCAGCTCGCCATACTCAAAGAAAACTTTTGCCGCCGTAAAGCGGTCCGGCTTCAGGATCAGCTTGCACTCGAGATACTCGACCTCGTCGAGCGGACTCCCGTCGCTATATTGACCCTGCTTGAGTGCGAGCGGCCGATCCCGCCCCGAATGCGCCGCTGCCATTGTCGTACTCCCTGTCAAAACCGATAGATGATGCCGACGAGCGCTACGGTAACGAGCATCGTCAGGAACAGTAGAGGCAGGCCAGCCTTGATATAGTCGCCGAAGGTATAGCCGCCCGGCTCCATCACTAGCATATTCACCGCGGACGATACCGGTGTAACAAACCCGGCACAGCAACCAATGGAAACCGTTATTGCAAACGCGTGCGGCGAGACATGCAAGGCCCGTGCGGCATCGATGGCGACGGGTGCTACCAGCACTGCGGTGGCCGAGTTGGAAATGAACAGCCCGATCCCCGCGGTCACCAGAAACACCGCCGCCAGCATCGCCAGAGGGCCAAGCGATCCTAAAAGACCAACCAGCCCATGCGCCATCATTGCGGTTGCGCCGGTTTTCGTCAGTGCCGTCGCAAGCGGCAGGGTCCCGGCCACCAGCACCACCGCCTTCCAGTTGACGATGCGATAGATCGAGTTCGAGCTTGACACAACGGGTGACGATCATCGCCAATGCGGCGATCAGCACCGCCGCCGCATTCGCCACCAATTGCGAAGCCATCACGGCGACCATGACCACAAGAATCGCCACCGCAACCGGCGCGCGATGGCGGGCAGGCATCAGCTCGCTGTATTCCGCCGGCAATGTCAGCACAACAAAATCCTCGGGCTCGTCCCGCAGCCGTCGGATTTCCCCCCACCCGCCCGCGACCAGCAGGGTGTCGCCAAAATCCAGAGTTCTGATCCTCGAGCTGGGTTGTCAGCTTCTCGCCGCGATGGCGGATCGCCAGCACGTTGAGATCGTATCGGGGGGCAAACGGAAGATCGTGCAGAGTTCGGCCAATCAGCTTTGCTTCCGGGGCCAACATGATTTCGGCGACGCCAACTTCCTGGAGTGCTTCGTGGCGCTGCCTCGGATCCAGTCGCGGCAACACGACCAGATTGTGAGCTGCGATCAACTGTTGCGTCTGTTCTTCGTTACCGACGGCGAAGATGGCATCATCGGGCTCGAATATGGTCTCTGGCGTCGCCGGCATAAATTGTTCTCTGCCACGCTGATGTTTCTCGAAGCCAACGAGGACAATGCCATAACGATCGCGTATCGGCACCTGCGCAGCCGGCTGACCGATCAGCGGCGAGCCGCGTGGGACCTGTAATCGGTGCCACTTGTCGGCGAGACCGTAAGATCCCAGCAGATCGTAGGCGCTCGGTAGCCTGACCCCAGCCTCTTCGCCAGATGTTTGCTTGCTCAGCATATTGCGACCGGCCGCCATCATAAAGATGATCGCAGCGGCGAGAACGGCGACGCCAAAGGGCGTCCAGCTGAAGAAGCTGAGCGGGGCGAGGCCGCGCGCCCGAAGGGTGTCCTCGACGATCATGTTTGGCGACGACGCGATCAGGGTCATCATGCCGCTGATCAGCGCGGCTATAGAAAGCGGCATCAGCATTCGCTTGCGATTGAGTCCGGTCTTGTTGGCGATCGCCAAAACGACCGGGATAAACATGGCGACGATCGCGGAGGAGCTCATAAACGCCCCAACGGTCCCCGCCAGCATCATGACCAGCGCCATGAGGCGCACCTCATTGCTGCCGCCTGCCTTCATCACGGCCTCGCCGAGGCGGTATGCGACGCCAGTTGCGATCAATCCTTCGCCGACGATCGACACTGCGGCAAGCAGGACCACCACTGGTTGGCCGAAGCCCGCCACTGCCTCCTGAATCGTCAGTACGCCGCTGAGATTTAACGCCAGAACGACAAGAATCGCCACCACATCGGGACGCACGCGGCCAGACGCGAACAGCGCGACAGCCCCGGCCAAAATGCCAAATACAGTGAGGATTCCTTCCGTCATCACGCTCAATCCCTCGGCTGAACAGCGTTAGGAGTTTTGAAAGTTAGAAAACGCAACTCGCGCTTGCCGATCACTCGGCCGATTTCCCTGAAAGCGAAGAACGGGATCAAACCAACAGAGAGAATGATCGCCACCAAAACTACGCCCTTCAGGCTCCTGCCACCTATGTCGGGGATGCTTTCGGCAAGGATTGCCCCGGACCAATCCAACCAGAATCTCTTCGGCTTAACCGAGCCGCAGATCCTCGACGACAAGCGTAACCTTGAGCGCCGGCGCCCTCCGCGAGCGCCGACGCTGCGTCGTTCGCACCACCTCGGCCATAAGTACCGAAATGTTACCTCGGCGATACGGGTTGGGTATCAAGATTTCCCAGAACGATCACCCTGCCCAGCCATGCGGGGAACGCCCCCCAATTTCCTCGGATGTCAGCTCAAACAACTTCCCATCGGTCTGCTTGACCAGGAAGCCGACCTGGTGGTCTTCGCGGTTCGGTGGCAGGCCGAGGTTGGCAAGTGTCTCCTCCACACTATTGTACCAGGGTACCGATCTTAAAGATCTCGCGTGCCTCTTCAGCTGTTGCGACCTTGCGTCCCAGGCGGTCCGCCATCTCCGCCTGCCACTCAACCTGTTTAACCGTGGTCATACGCTCGCCCTTACGGGGGCCCCAGAGATTCTCCTCAATCCCGGAGCGAACGTGCACCCCCAGCGCTATTGCCATGGTCGTCAGCGGGAACACCGAACGCATGTTCGACATCATCGTGAACACCGAGCCGTGCGGCGAGCGCCGGAAATATTCCATCATGTCGAAGGGATTGCGGCCGGCACAGCCTCCGCCCACCGCCATCAAGCAATGGTTCAGCGGACCCATGTAATGACCGTGGCGGATCAGGCGCTCGACGGTCTCCAGCATGTGGATGTGACTGTTCATAAAGTACGGCTGGATATTATTCTTTCTCAGGCGCCTTAGGTGCTCGACGTAAAACGACGGCGTCGCCTGAACGGTCAGTTCACCGTAGGCAGCCGCCATCTCAGGCTCTGCGAGCGTCGTCCCTTCGAGTTCATCCGGCGTGGCCATCTCGATGATGTTGAATGACGACGTGCCCGGCGTGAGCGTGACCTGGTCTGGGGTTGGCTGCAGGTCAGCCAGCATGTGCCTGGTGTCGTAACCCAGCCACGCGGCTTTCTGCCCTGGTCCTTTCGGCGCGAAGGAGATCGAGCCGCCGACCGACAGGATCATCTTTGGCACCGCTTTGCGAAGACGTCCCAGCATTTCTTGAAAGTCATCCATATTGACCGAACCATGACCGGTTTTCGGGTCGCGGACGTGGATGTGCAGCATGGTGGCGCCGGCGTTGTAGCAGTCTACAGCCGACTGCGTCTGCTCATCGAAGCTGACCGGGAGATCCGAGGCGTCACCCGGGAGCCATGACGGCCCATAGGGCGCCGCACAGATGATGAGTGGAGCTTGGTTCTCCGGCTTCAGGGAGTCTTCGGTGAAATACATGATGATTCTCCTTTGGGTTGAGTCCGACGCGCTGGCAGCGATCTTGTGGTACTCGATATGCGGTGGAGGTCAGTGTCGCCGGACCGGGATCAACCTAGATCCCGGGTTGTTTCCTCCTCTATGCAGATTCGGGAACCCTGGTGGAAATAATCCGGTCCGGTGGTCATACTGGGGAACGGTTGAGGGCATCCGCATCGCGCAGGGTGTCGCGCACCAGCTTCAGTCGCCGCAGGCGCAAATACTGGCTGGGGCTGATACCTAGAAACCCGGCACAACAGGAGCGCAAGGTTCGGTCTGTTGCCCCAATGAGATCGCATATCCCCGGCAGACTCAGAGGCCCGCGGAGATGTTGTGTCAGCACCTCCTCGAAGCGGATCATGATCGCCGCGTAATCCCTCTTGGCGGCGGCATCTTCACGCAGTTCCGCGGCTGTCAGGCAGGTGACTAATGCACAAATAAGTTCCTGCTCCAGGCCTCGCGCGATCTCGGGGTGCGTTAATATTTTGGGTCTCGTCTCAGCGAGGCGACAGGCTGTCGCATGCAGGCGCTGCAGACGCGCCGCATCCCTCGGGGCTGGTCGCAGGATCAGGCCGGCCGACGGCGGAACGAGCTCCCGTCCGGAGAGAGCCCGGCCATAGTCCACGAGGTAGCCTGGAGCCAGCGCTATGAGGCTCCACAAACAGGGCCCCGCTGTCCACTGATGAAGCCGTTCGCCGCGGCTGTGGAACATGATGTCGCCAGATCGCATTTCCATGCCGCGCCAAAATAGCGGCGGATCCGACTGTGTCGTAAACGATACGAAGATCAGCGCCGGCGCGAGCGAGAGATAGCCGATGCGCGGCAGTTCTTCTTGGCAGCGCATCAGGTGCATATGGTCGAGTTCGACCCAGGTCAGTCGGGCCCTAAATACTCCTGACGTGGTGACAAGAAGATCAATCCGCCGCTGGCGCAGGCTCGCCTGGTAGTCATCCGTGTCGATGAACGTGCACGTTCCGCTCCCAGTCATCCGCCATTGTCCTGTATGCGAAACCGGATCCCCGATCCGAAGGACTACGAGGCTCGCCGGAGTATTTGCACGTCGGAGGATAGAAGGGCCGGCTTGTGGTTGGCTATGCAGAACCCGGTAGCTGCCAAGGCGAACCGACGCTCTTCCAAGGTCGCGGATCGTCGGGCGGCCGGCGCAGCGACGCCGAGGGCGTTTCCCCGAACAGGGAGCGGTATGCCACCGAGAAGCGACCGAATTCCCAGAAGCCGTAACTGGTGGCGATCTCCGATACCGTCGTCCTGGCCGGATTTGCGATGCGCAGCGCGCGGTGTGCCAGGTGCATTCGGCGCCGCACGAGATACTGCTTCGAGCTCATTCCGAAATGTTCCTGGCAACACAAGCGGAGCGTCTTTTCCGAAACGCCGATTGCCTTACAAACTTCAGCCACATATAGAGTCTGATCGAGATTGGCCTCCAGGACCTCTTCCAAACGCCGAATTATCGCCACATGATGGCGATAGACGCTCCCGATCTCGGCCCCTTCACCCTCACTGATACTCGCAGTCATGGCGTGCACCAGAGCCTCCTCCATTGCGCGGGCTACTTCGGGCTTTTCCAGAATATCAGGGGCGGTCTTGGCGAGATGGATGGTCGCTTCATGCAGATTCGACAGCCGCGACATGAGGTGTGGAGGAGGTTTGATGACATGCGTGTCTACAGGTGTGGTTATCTCGCGACCGAAGATATCCTGTCCGGCGGCGGCAAGATCTTCACGTGTCAAGGACATGGTACCCCATTGACTGCTGGCCGAGCTCCGCTGATGTCCGACAGAATCCAAGCCGTATACAAGGATCTCGCCTTGCAGCAGCTCCTTGCCGTTGATGTATCCGAGTTGACTTCGACCGGTCGCGAACAAAATGGCGGCTCGCTTACCAATGGAGACGTTGGCGGTCCGAGGCAGGTTTTCCGCGCCCCGCAGCATCCAGAGGCGGAGAAGGTCGATACGTGTCAACTCGCCCTGGAAGTCGCCGCGTCCAGTGACGACACCCTCTACCTGCGCGTTCCGAATGGCACCATAAAAGATGTCGGGATCGGTAGACCTGAGAATGGCACTGTTAGGCACAATAAAACCTCCCCGTCATTCATAATGTTATTATGTAAGAACGATTCGTCTCCGCTTCCACTCACTCAGCCGATGCGAGCGCAGTCAGCCCATACTCTCGGTTCACCCGGCCAGGAGCGGCAATTCCGGGGCAGTTTCCTCAAAAGAGCAGCTACGGCCCGCAAAAGACTTAGAATGCGCACGCGAGTTTCGGAGCGGCTTTTCGCTGCCGACGGTCCACGCGGTGCGGATGGGCGCCCGCGAAGTAGTGCGGGTGGTCATTCGGATGGCGCTCGGGGACCAGGCCCGCCAGGACCCTGCCCGCGATAGTGATAGATCAACATATCGGTGATAGTGGTCTGGAGCAAGCAGGCTTAGCCAAAGCGGGCGAATTTCACATATTTGCCATTTTAGAGGGTCGGACCCCGGGATTGAGGCTGCGGAATCATCCGCGGCGGCGATTCCAGATGCCACGTGCGCGGACGATCGGCCGGAAAATCCTGTGCTGGCTGCTGTGTTTGCCAAAAGAGCATAGCGCTCCGGTGGTTCCGACGCACAAAGTCAGAAGTTCTCGTGGAAGAGAGGACAGAATCCCGGTTTCAACGGGCAACTTGGCCTGAGCAAGAGTGGAGGTCATAATGAGGTGGGGTAGGAAACTAGGCGCGTTCTCAGTATTATCATTGGCGATGTCAGGCGCGCCGATCGCCCTGAGTCTCGCGGGGGGGGGCGCCAGCAGGGTTCATGAATACATATTTCGAGGAACATGACTATGGCGGCCAGCATTGCCCTGGGCTGACCTGGCACATCGACCGGATTACGCAGCCCAACGGGACCATCAACATCAGTGGTCCGATCTGGTATGCGGACGGTAGCGGCGTGAGCTTCGCTAAGGGCACGGGGCAGCCCGATGGTCATTTCGCTCTTACCGTGACGACGATGAGTGGCGATGGGCCAGCGGGCACAATTTCCGGCCAGCGGCACCCCGACGGCAGCATCAATTCAACGGCAGTCGGACCGCCGTGCCTCGCAGGGACGCGTCACATAGCTCCGGGGCAGACCTCCTCCAAAATGTAGCTGATCGGGATGAACGGCGTCGGCATAACAGTGCGCGACTGTCGCCGACGATCGGTCGACGACGTGGAATGCTCGGTCCGCGGTGTGGCTTCAAGATGGATGCGAGGCGGCCAATGAAATCGGGCGATCCGTGCCGTCGCCGCACGACAATCCGCAAACGATAGCAGCGCTGCAGCCATTCAAGTTCTGAGCGCCGCCGGAGAGCTGTCCGAGCGCCTGATCGAGCGAGGTCAAACACGTTCGTCGCCGGGATGCGCACAGCGTAGGATCGCCGGTGCATGTTCCCTTGCCGTTGAAAACCGGCCCCTCAGAAGCCACAGATGGTCGCCAAGCCGATCTTCTTCATCCGCGACCCGCTAAAGTTTTCCGACTTTATCCGGACACAGAAGCGCGACCCTGGGACCCATCTGAAGCCGCATTGGCGTCGCTGGGACTATTGGGGTCTGTCGCCGGAGGCGATTCATCAGGTGATGTTCCTCTACAGCGACCGCGGTACGCCGGTTTCGGCTCGATTCATGAACGGCTATGGCAGCCACACCTACAGCCTTTGGAATGCCGGCGGCGAGCGGTTCTGGGTCAAGTTCCATATCAAGACCAAGCAGGGCAACAAGACCTTCGCCGACGCGGAAGCTCTGAAAATGACGGCGGACGATCCGGACTTTTCGGCTCGGGATCTGCTGATGGCGATCAAGTCAGGGGATTTCCCGAAGTGGACGGTGTCCATCCAGGTCATGTCCGAGACCGACGCCGATACCTACAAGTGGAACCCGTTCGACCTGACGAAGGTGTGGCCGCACGGCGATTATCCGCTGATCGAAGTCGGCGAAATGGAACTGAATCGCGCCCCGGAAAACTATTTCGCCGAAGTCGAGCAGGCGGCGTTCGAGCCCTCAAACATTGTGCCAGGTATTGGCTTCAGTCCGGACAAGGTGCTGCAGAATCGGATTTTGTCCTATGCCGATGCGCATCGCTACCGGATCGGCATCAACTATGATCATATCCCGGTCAATCAGGCCAAGGCCGCCAAGGTTCACACCTATCACCGCGACGGCAATATGGTCACTGGCGACAACGGCGGCGGGTCGGTGGACTATGAGCCGAACTCGTTCGACGGCCCAGTCGAGGACAAATCGATCATGGAGCCGCCGCTGAAGATCGACGGCAACGGCGCGCGGTATACCACGTATCCCGGCGATGACGCCGACCTGTACGGTCGGCCTCGGGCGTTTTGGGAGAAGGTGCTTGATGATACCGGACGGGCGCATCTCGTTGCGAATATCGTAGGCAGCATGTCCGAACCGGCAATGGGCATGACGGACGACGCCAAGCGCCACGAGATCCAGCAGCGGATGCTGAAGCATTGTTACAAGGTTCATCCGGACTTCGGCGCGGCGGTCGAGAAGGGACTCGGCGGCGCCGGGGCGAAGATGGCTGCCGAGTAGTCGCGAGCCGGCGTCGCTCAGTGGCTTCGGCTCCATTTTCGTTGTGGTTGCACAGGTCTGCGAGTGCGGTGGCCAGGAGAGATCGGGA
Organism: uncultured Pseudomonadota bacterium; assembly: GCA_963832865.1. Lineage (GTDB taxonomy): Bacteria > Pseudomonadota > Alphaproteobacteria > Acetobacterales > Acetobacteraceae > Rhodopila. The sequence goes on along the minus strand of CAWHWH010000010.1, from coordinate 19,196 downwards.
TGTTCATTGTTGCCTAAATAGCGGGCCGCTAAGAGATCGAGGATTACATTGGCGGCCTGCACGCCTGCCTGGGCGGTGCGGTTGGTGAAATGTCACGGACGTTAACCTCCCGTTAATGGCCTAGATCTTATCAACGGAGGTCAGAATGATTTCCCCCCGTTGAGGAGCTTGTCCCTTGTCAGTCGGCCTCCGTATCTCGAACTTGGCCATTCGCACCAAGATACTTCTCTCGTTCGTCACCGTGCTGATCCTGCTCGGGGGCCTAGGGCTAAATGCGCTTCAGCGATCCAGTGTGATGGATAGGGCGATTCAGAACATCACCGGTGACTATGCGCTCGCGCTTGTCTATCTGGACGACATGCGCGTGAGTCTTTCTGACTATCGTGGTAATATCGCGCGCGAGCTTTTGCAGGGCGACGACAAGACGGCGCTCCAGAACACCGCGTCAGTGCTCACCGGGCTGGTGAAAATCTACGACGAAAACGACGCCAAGTACGCGCCGACAGTCGATCCCGGAACCGAGGCTACTCTTTATGTGGAGGTCAAGGCCTCATGGAGCGCCTATTTGGCCATGTCCCGGCATTTTCACGAACTCTTGGCCGTAGATAAGGCCATGGAGGCGAAGACATACTTTTTCAGTGATTTGGCCCCTGCTGGCGCTCGCACCGAAGCCGCCGTCCACGCCAACATGGCCTACAATATTGCGGCCATGAATAGACTGACAAGAGAGGTCGACGAGAGCTATGCGACCGGACGGCTCTATATCATTGGCTTTATGATCATCGCGGCGATCATGGCGATTCTGGCCGGGCAGTTCCTCGTCCGCTCGATAGCTGTGCCTGTGCACTCGATGACCGAGGTGATGCGACGGCTGGCGGCGCGGGACATGACTGTGGAACTTCCAGCACAAGGCCGTTCCGACGAGATCGGCAAAATGGCTCAGGCGGTGCAGGTGTTCAAAGACAGCATGATTGCCGCCGATCGGCTAGCGGGTGAAAAAGAGGCCGAAAACGAGGCGAAGCAACGGCGAGCGACGCAGTTGAATCAGGTTGTCGCGGGGTTCGAAGCCACCGCGCGGGAGATGGCCGGACTGCTGTCTTCCGGCGCCACTGAACTGGAGGCGACGGCCCGTGCAATGACCGGCAGCGCGGATCGAACCAATCAGCAGGCTTCCGCCGTCGCCGCGGCAGCCGAACAGGCCGGAGCGGGCGCACAGACGGTTGCCGCCGCGACCGAGGAGCTGACCGCATCGATCAACGAGATCAGCCGCCAAGTGGCACAATCCGCCAAGATGGCGGGACTCGCAGTAAAGGACGCGCAGCGCACCAACACGATCGTCTCCGCCCTCTCGGAGGGAGCCGACAAGATCGGCAACGTAGTCGGCTTGATCACCGATATAGCAGGACAGACCAACCTGCTCGCGCTCAACGCCACGATCGAGGCGGCGCGCGCCGGCGATGCGGGCAAGGGGTTTGCGGTGGTGGCTTCAGAAGTGAAGAGCTTGGCCAGTCAGACCGGCCGGGCCACCGAGGAAATTGGCGCCCAGATCTCACAGATCCAGGCTGCGACCCGGGAGGCCGTCGCGGCCATTCGCGGCATCGCTACCAGTATCGAGGAAGTAAGCTCGATCGCCACCTCGATCGCCTCAGCGGTCGAGGAACAAGGGGCCGCAACGGCTGATATAGCCAGAACCGTGCATCAGACGGCGACAGCGGCACAGGACGTGACTATTAACATCGGCGGCGTCGGACAATCCGCAAACGATAGCAGCGCAGCCGCCAGCCAAGTCCTAAGCGCCGCCGGAGAACTGTCCAAACAGGCCGAACGCCTGTCGAGCGAGGTCAACACGTTCGTCGCCGGCGTGCGCGCGGCGTAGTAGCTGTGACGACAACCGCTTGGCGGCAGTGATCCATCGCCGCTGCCCTTGGTGGGCGCAGTTTGGTTGCGCGCGGGATGCCAGGCCCAGCAACAGCCGGCACTAGGGCATGATTACGCTGAGTGGAACGACCGGAGCCTGAATCATGCAGTCAAACAAAGAGATAGAGCATTTTCCAGACTGCACCAGTCCGGCTGAAAATGCTCCAGTTCGATATTGCAGGCACTTGAGATGTCTGATCGCGGGCCATTTCGGATCGACCGTAGCAGTAGAAGGTGGGATCGATGACAATCTTTGGACGCAAGACGGCCGCCCTGCGCGGCAAAGCGGAATGGTTCGAGGTGCTCGATCGACATTGCGGCGTGGGGCTTTGGGACGCAATCCTGCATGACGGCGACGCCATGCATACTCGGTCGCGCTGGACTTGGTCGGCCGAGTTCCGCCGGCTCTGCGGCTTCACCAACGAAGCCGAGTTCCCCAATGTTGTACAGTCCTGGTCGGATCGCCTCCATCCCGACAATTCAGCACCAACTTTCGCTGTGTTCGGCGCAGCCTTGCAAACCGGGGGGTTGTACGACACCACCTACCGCCTCCGGGTGAAGGATGGCTCCTATCGATGGTTCCGTGCCACTGGTGGCGTGATCATGGACCACGGTATCGCGCGACGCGCCTGTGGTTCTTTGGTCGACATCCATGTGACGAAGCAGGCGGAGGGGGCCGGTCAGCGCAGGCAGGCCGCGATGGAACAGCATACCCAGGACTTCGGCACGTCGATCGCCGGCGTAATGGCATCGCTGGGCGCTGCCGCTAATACGATGCGTGGTGCATCCCAGACGATGGCAAAGTCGGCAAGCGCAGTCCGCACCGAGGCACACGATACCTCAGAGGGTACCGAGCGGTCGTCGCAGGACCTGTCTGCGGTCGCCGCCGCGGTTGAGGAACTCACCTCCAGCATTGGCGAAATAGCCCGCCAGGTCGCAGCGGCGGCGGAGGTGGCGCGTCAGGCGGTGCACCGGGCGGAGGCAAGCCAAAGCACCATGGCGGGGTTGGCCGAGGCGACCGCGCGGATCGGCGACGTCGTCCATCTGATCAGTGACATCGCCGGACAGACCAATCTGCTCGCGTTGAACGCGACGATCGAGGCCGCCCGCGCCGGGGAGGCTGGCAAGGGCTTTGCCGTCGTCGCCGGCGAGGTGAAGGCGCTGGCCGCGCAGACCGCGAAGGCTACGGCGGAAATCAGCAGTCAGATCGCCATGGTGCGCACAACGACCTCGGACGCGGTGACAGCGATGACCGAAATTGGCACGATTATCGGACGGATGGATCAGGTCTCCGCGGCCATCTCGGCAGCGGTGGAAGAGCAAAGCGTGACGACGAGGCAGATCGCCGGCAGCATCCAGGCGGTGTCCTCGGCGACGGCAACCACCGCCCATGCCATGATGCATGTGGTCGAGGTGGCCGAGAGTGCCGGCAATGCCAGTCGCGACGTGCTGGCCGGCTCGGGTCAGATCGGCCGCGAAGCGGAGACCCTGCGGGGCGAGGTCGACCAGTTCCTGGCCGCGGTGCGCAGCGACGTTGGCGACCGCCGCAGGTATGAGAGAATCCCCGGGAATGGCGCAGTGGCGACGCTGCGCGCATCTGGGCAAACGGGGCGGGCGGTCCTGTTCGACTTATCGCGCGGTGGCGCGTCGTTGGAGTGCGACTGGTCGCTCACCGCGGGTAGTCCCCTGGAGGTGGAATTGCCTGGCGGCGGCGGTGGCGTGGCGGCCCGCGCGGTGCGAAGCGAAGGAGGACGCCTCGCTGTGGTATTCAGTTCAGAACCCGCCGCTATCGCCCGTATTGATCGGGCGATCGACGCGATCGGCGGACACCGTACTGCAGCCTGACTACGAGGGGGGTTGCTCGTCCAATCGACGCGGTCGGGCGTGGGAGACGGCTCATTTTGCCACGATCGGCCGACCCGTTCACGCTTTCGACAAGCCGTTTCCGGCTTCCAGTTCGTCGATGAACCCGGAGATCACGTCCAATCCTTTGTTCCAGAATGCCGGATCGGAAGCATCCAACCCGAACGGGGCCAACAGTTCCTGGTGCCGCTTGGTCCCGCCGGCTTTCAGCATCTCGAGGTATTTCGCCTGGAACCCAGGATGGCCCGACTGGAACACGGAATACAGTGCGTTCACCAGGCAGTCACCGAAGGCGTACGCATAGACATAGAACGGCGAGTGGACGAAATGCGGCACATAGGACCAGAACACGCTGTATTCCGGCGTAAATTCGAACGCCGGGCCCAGGCTCTCAGTTTGCACTTGCGTCCATAGCTCGCCGATCCGCTCGGGCAGCAGTTCTCCGGACCGGCGTTCGTCGTGCAGCAGGGTCTCAAACTGATAGAACGCGACCTGGCGGACCACCGTGTTCAGCATGTCCTCGGTCTTTGCCGCCAGCATGATGCGGCGTTGCGCCGGATTGGCGGCGTCCAACAGGGACCGGAAGGTCAGCATTTCCCCGAACACGCTCGCGGTTTCGGCCAGGGTAAGAGGCGTGTGCGACATCAACGTCCCTTGTGGGCCGGCCAGCACCTGATGCACGCCGTGGCCGAGCTCGTGGGCGAGCGTCATTACGTCCCGCGTCTTGCCGTGGTAGTTCAGCAGCAGATAGGGATGCACGCTGGGCACCGTCGCATGTGCGAAGGCGCCGCCGGACTTGCCGGGCCTCAGGCGCGCGTCGATCCAGGGTTTTTCGAAGAAGCTGCGGCCGACCGAGGCCAACTCGGGGCTGAATGCGCCATATGCGTCGAGTACTTGCTTCGTCGCGTCGGGCCACCTGATCCGCCGGTCGTCATCGTTCGGCAGGGGGGCATTGCGGTCCCAGTGTTGCAGTTTCGGCAAACCGAGCCATTTGGCTTTCATCTGGTAATAGCGGTGGGACAGGCGTGGGTAGGAGCCACGGACAGCGGTCACCAGCGCGTCGACGACCTCGTCCTCCACCATGTTGGAACGGTTTCGATAACTCGCGGGACGGGCGTGGTGGCGCCAGGTGTCCTCGATTTCCTTGTCCTTGGCCAAAGTGTTGGTGATGAGGGAGAATAGCCGAATATTGTCCCCGAACGCCTTGCCGATCGCCTTGCCAGCAGCTTCGCGAACCGAGCGGTCGCGATCAGACAGTTTGTTGAGGGTGTCGCTTACAGTCAAAGTTTCGCCCGCCAAGTGGATGCGCATCGATGCGACGGTTTCGTCGAACAGGCGCACCCAGGCAGCGTGTGCGGTCAGGTCGCGCTCGTGCGTCAGCTTCTCCAGGTCGTCCGACAACTGGTGTGGCCGGAAAACCCGCAGATCGCGCAACCACGGGCGGTAACGGGCAAGCGCGGGGTCGCTGAATTTTCCCTCCAGTGCCGCGTCGTCCAGGCGATTGAGTTCCAGCGTGAAGAAGATCAGGTCGCTGCCGATCGCCGTCACGCGTTCGTTTACAGTCTGATAGAAACGGCCGATCGCCGCATCGGAAGAGTCGCCGGCGAACAGAAGTTGCGCATAGGACGCGACCCGCCCGAGCGCTTCCTGGATTTGCTCATACTCCGCGATCCCAGCAGCGAGGTCGGCGCCAGACAAATTGGCCAGTTTCCCGGCGCGAGACTGCGCGAAGGCCTTGGCGGTCTGCTCCGTCTGGGTCAGGTCGGCCATCACCCGCGGATCGTCGGGCGAGAGGTAGAGATCGGACAGGTCCCAAGCGGGCAATTGATCCGTTTGGGCGGTGCTGGCGTCATTCATCTTGGATTTGGTGTCCCTGGCCTGCTGCATTGTTGGTCCGTATAAGCTAGAGCATGACAGCGCCGGGCGGAACGTCCAAAGGCGTTAGTCATTACCTGATCCAGACCATAATCGGCCCTGCACAGCCAAGCTGATTATGGTCTACGAAGCAGCAATAGCAAAAGGCAGGCTGGTCCCCTGCTCCGCACCGGAGGATGCGTGCAGATTTACCCGACATGGCCGAATCTGGCCTCGATGATGTTCGCCTTGGCTCGCCGCTGGCCGAACAAGCCGATGTTGCGAGCGTGGCGCGATGGCCGTTGGCTTTCTATCGCATGGGGTGAGTTCGGCCGAATGGCAGCGTCCTGCGCGCGACAGCTGCGTGCGGCGGGTGTCTCGGCTGGCGATCGGGTCGTGCTTTGCATGGAAAACCGGCCGGAGTTTCCGATCGCCGAGACCGCGTTGATGGCAATCCGAGCGGTGCCAGTGCCGGCCTACACGACGAACACGCTCGATGACCAGGCGCATCTATTGCGGGATTCGGGCGCCCGTGCGGCGATCGTCTCCTCCACTGCGTTAGCGGATCGTTTGCGGGCGGCTGCGGCCAAGGTCGATGGCCTCGATCTGCTGGTCGTTATAGATGAAGGCGAGGGCGTCAGGCACTGGGACGAACTAACCGGGGATTCGCGTCCGCAGGACGACATCGAAGCGGAAGCAGCCGGCATTCCGGCGACCGCTCTGGCGTGCCTGATCTACACCTCCGGCACGGGTGGCACACCCCGAGGCGTGATGCTGCCCCACCGCTGCATGTTGTCCAACTGCAGCGGCGCGTTCGAACTGGTGCGGCCGCTTCACCTCAAGGACGAAATCTATCTGTCCTACCTGCCGCTGTCGCACGCCTACGAGCATACGGTCGGACAGTTCTTCTTGCTCAGCCTGGGGACCGAAATCGTTTATGCGCGTGGGGTCGAGCATCTGGGGGCGGACATGCTGTCGGTGCGGCCGACGATCCTGATGGCGGTGCCGCGGGTGCTGGAAGTGATCCGGATGCGGGTGCTGACCCAGGTGGCGCGGGAGACGCCGTTTCGCCAGCGCCTGTTTGAAAAGGCGATCGCGATCGGCCTGAAGCGCGTTGATGGGGAGAGGCTGACGCTGGTAGAGCATCTGCTAAACCCGATCCTGGACCGGCTGGTGCGGGCCAAGGTCCGCGGCCGCTTCGGCGGACGCCTGGCTGCGGCGATGTCCGGCGGGGCTCGGCTGGATCCCGAGGTCGGTCGATTCTACCTCGCGCTCGGAATGACGATCATGCAGGGCTACGGCCAGACCGAGGCGGGGCCGGTTATCAGCGCCAATCCCCCAGACGCCATTCGGATCGACACGGTGGGCACGCCCTTGCAGGGTGTCGATCTGCGCATCGCCGAGGACGGCGAGATCCTGGTTCGTGGCGATCTTGTCATGGACGGCTACTGGAATCGTCCGCGAGAGACCTCGGCCGTCATTCGTGACGGCTGGTTGCACACCGGCGACATCGGTGAACTCGACCAAGGGTATTTGCGCATTACTGATCGCAAGCGGGACATGATTGTTCTTTCCGGCGGCGAAAATATCTCGCCAGCAAAGATCGAGGGCATGCTGATGGCTGAGGCCGAGATCGCTCAGGCGGTGGTCACCGGGGAAGGCCGCAGTGGCCTCAGCGCGCTCGTCGTTGCGGCGGAGGGATATGACGACGTTGCCGTGGCCCTCGCGGTGACCCGCACCAACCACCGCCTGTCGGTCAGCGAGCGCATCCGCAAACACGCACTGGTCTCGCCGTTCACGATCGATAACGGGCTGCTGACGCCATCGCACAAGATTCGCAGGGTTTTGGTGATGCGCGCCAACGCCGCACTTGTGGCTGGGTTGCGCTGAAGTATGACCGCTCTCAGCGGAACGTCCCGGGCTGCTGAACCATGCGATCAATCAAGGATCTCGACCGTGCTCAGCACGCACTGTGAGGTTGAACATGGTCGGGCGATGCGCGCAGGACGGTCCTTGAGCCATTGCGACGGACCCGTTGCTCTGCTAGACGGCGCGACTCGCGTTTTTTATCCCATTGGGGATTTGTCGTGCCTTGCAGGTCCCGCGAGGCACATGTCGTTGGAAGGGGGCGCTGGCCCATGGCCGTACCAAAGAGAAAGACCTCGCCGTCGCGCGCAGGGATGCGCCGCAGTCATCAGGCGCTGCCGCATGAGGCCCATGCGGAATGCGCCAATTGCGGCGAACTGAAGCGGCCCCACCATGTCTGCAGCCATTGTGGCTATTACGACGGGCGCGAAGTCGTCGCAGCCGGGAAGCCGCTGCGGGGCGCCGTCCGGGCCTGAGCGCGGGTCGCGGCGTGCTTCCGGTTCGCCTGTGACCGGTCCATTCACGCTCGCCGTGGATGCCATGGGGGGTGACAACGCCCCCGAGATGGTCGTGCAGGGCCTGGAATTGGCGGCGGAGCGTCATCCAGCGGCACGCTTCCTACTCATCGGCGACGAGCCTGCGCTCACCGCGTTGCTCGGCCGGCATAAACGCGCACGCGGGGCATGCACCGTGCGGCACGCGCCTGACGTCATCGGCAACGACATGAAGCCAACCGCGGCGTTGCGTAGCCGGCAGTCCTCCATGCGGCTGGCAATCGATGCGGTCGCGTCCGGCGAGGCGTCGGGTTTGGTGTCGGCGGGCAACACCGGGGCGCTGCTGGCTATGGCGAAGATCGTCATCAAGTCATTGCCGGGGATCGATCGGCCGGCGATGGCCGGCATCGGCCCATCCGCGCGGGGCGACGTGGTGATGCTCGACCTCGGTGCCAATGTCCAGTGCGACGCACGGAACCTGGTGGAATTCGCGGTGATGGGCGATGTCTTCGCGCGCACCGTGCTAGGCCTGACCGCGCCGACGATCGGGTTGCTGAACGTCGGCTCGGAGGAGTTGAAAGGCAACGACACCGTCCGCGAGGCGGCGGAGATCCTGCGAGCGAGCCATATAGGCCCGCAATTTTACGGCTTCGTCGAAGGCCACGATATTGCCGCGGGGACGACGGATGTCATCGTGACGGATGGATTTACCGGCAATGTCGCGTTGAAGACCGGAGAGGGCGCGCTGAAGCTGATCGTGCAATTTCTCAGGCAGATCTTCAGCGGCAGTATCGCCGGCAAGATCGCCTACCTGCTGGTGCGCCCAGGTCTGGACCGGCTGCGGGAGTGGCTCGACCCACGCCGCTACAACGGCGCCGTGATGGTTGGCCTGAACGGCGTCGTAGTGAAGTCGCATGGCGGGACCGATGCCCAGGGTTTCGCACATGCCGTCGATGTCGCCATGGACATGGTCGTGCACCGGTTCAACGACCGCATTCGCGAGGATCTTGCCAGGATCGCGCTGGACAAACGGGAGCCGGAGGATAACAGGGGAACCGATCCACCGGTGGCCGAACCGGGGACGGGAGGTTCGCGACCAGACGTGATCGACGACACCCATTTCGCCACCGCCTGAGCAGGATCATTGATGTCGCCTCGTTCCATCCTCGCCGGCTGTGGCGGCTATCTGCCTGAACGCGTCGTTACAAATGACGAACTATCGCGGACGGTCGACACATCGGATGAGTGGATCCGCGAGCGGACCGGCATTCGGCAGCGGCATTTCGCCGGAAAGCATGAAACCGCTGCTTTCATGGGCACCGCGGCAGCACGGGCGGCGCTGGCCGATGCAGGTGCGATGGCCGGCGATGTTGATGCGATTATCCTGGCAACCAGCACACCTGATCAGGCGTTTCCCGCGACCGCGCTTCGCGTGCAGGCCGCAACTTGGCGTCACGCGGGGCTTCGGCTTCGACTTGTCAGCGGCGTGCGCGGGGTTCGTTTACGCCCTGTCGATAGCTGACGGCATGATCTGCTCAGGTCAGGCGCGGGGTATCCTGGTGATCGGCAGCGAGGTGTATTCGCGCATCCTCAACTGGCAGGACCGAGGCACCTGCGTGCTGTTCGGCGATGGCGCCGGCGCCGTGTTCCTGCGAGCCCGCGACGGTGAGGACGGGCGGGACGACAACAGGCGGGGTGTGCTCTCCACCCACATCCATGCGCAAGGCACGCTCGGCGATATCCTGTATGTCGATGGCGCGGTCGGCCAGCGTGACAAGCCTGGCCATCTGGTTATGAACGGTCGCGAGGTCTTTCGTCACGCCGTGACCCGGTTGGCGGAGGCGGTCGAGGAAGCGCTCGCGGCCAACGACCTGACGCATGCCGACGTCGATTGGCTGGTGCCGCATCAAGCCAATCGTCGTATCATCGATGCGATAGGGCGCAAGCTGAAGCTTCCCCCCGAGCGGGTGGTGGTGACGGTGGATCGGCATGCCAATACGTCGGCAGCGTCGGTGCCGCTGGCGCTGGCCGAGGCGCGCGCTGACGGACGGATTTGCGCCGGTGACCTGGTGCTGCTGGAGGCACTCGGGGGTGGCCTAACCTGGGGATCGGCGCTGGTGCGGCTGTGACCCGGCTGACAGGATCGTCCGCAAACCTCTGATCCGGTAAGATTTTTTTAGTTACAACCTTGACGTGCCGATTCGATCTGCATAGCGTCTGATCATGCTTACGATCACACGTGCTCATATAGCCGAAATGATCTACACGCAGGTCGGGCTCTCGAGGAATGAGTCAGCCGATTTGTTGGAGGACGTTCTGAATCGGATCGCAACCCATCTGGAGAATGGTGAATCAGTTAAAATCAGTGGGTTCGGAACCTTTTCTGTGCGACAGAAGGGACGGCGGATCGGTCGAAACCCAAAAACCGGCGAAGAGGTGCCGATCCTGCCACGCCGGGTTCTCGTGTTCCGGCCCAGCCACGTTCTGAAGTCGCATGTGAATGGCACCGTACCTGGCACGGAAGAAGATGAATGAGGTTGCCCACATAGGGGTTGAGCGTGGCGGCGGTCCGTTGATCCGCCATGAGTGACGACCTGACAGCAGGTGTCGTGGACCATGGTTCCCGGTCTCGGCCCAAGAAGGCGCCGAACGCTTTTCGCACAATCAGCGAGGTAGCGGACGATCTTCACATTCCGCAGCATGTCCTGCGGTTCTGGGAGACGAAATTTCCGCAAGTAAACCCGCTTAAGCGCGGTGGCGGCCGCCGTTATTACCGGCCGGATGACATCGTTCTGCTGCGGCGGATCGCTGATCTGCTCTACACTCAGGGCTATACGATCAAGGGCGTGCAACGCTTGCTGCGAGAGGGCGGCGGCCAGCTGTCCGACGACATTCCGCCACCTACAGCGGACGAGCGTGCGGCGGCCGAAGCGGAGAAGGGGCTGGGATCGGATGGGCCGCCGTTGATCCCTGGGCTCGAACTCGTCGCACCACCGCCGGGGTTGGCGCAAGTGGCGCGTATGGCGCCGCGGCCGAAGCCGGAGGGAGAGGGCGAGCGATTGCGAAGCCTGCTGGAGGAGGCCTTGCGGGAACTGGAGGCGTTACGGGTGCTACTGGGGTAGCAGAGGTAACCGGCACCTCCGCCACCGGCTCCGGGTGGGTGCAATAGGCTTTTAGTCAAAATTGAGCCACGTGTATCGGGACCGGCGGCCTGCGGGAACCCTGACTATGCTTCGGCACGAGAGGCAGGGGCCGACCGAGGCTCGCGATTTTAACCTCCGAACGCCGATAGCCCCGTCTGCGCCCGTCCGAGAATCAAGGCATGCACGTCGTGCGTGCCTTCATAGGTGTTCACCGTTTCCAGGTTCATGACGTGGCGGATGACATGGTACTCATCCACGATGCCGTTGCCGCCGTGCATGTCGCGGGCGACGCGGGCGATGTCGAGCGCCTTGCCGCAGTTGTTGCGCTTCAACAGGCTGATCATCTCAGGCGAGGCGTCATGCTCGTCGATCAACCGCCCCAGCCGCAGAACGGCGTGCAGCCCGAGGGTGATTTCGGTCTGCATATCGGCCAGCTTCTTCTGCACAAGCTGTGTCGCTGCCAGCGGACGCCCGAACATCATGCGCTGAAGCGTGTATTCCCGCGCTGCGTGCCAGCAGAATTCCGCCGCCCCCAGCGCGCCCCAGGCAATGCCGTAGCGGGCGTTGTTGAGGCAGGAGAACGGTCCGCGCAGCCCCTTCACGCCGGGAAGCTGGTTCTCGGACGGGACGAACACGTCATGCATCATGATCATGCCGGTGACCGAGGCGCGCAGCGAGAATTTTCCTTCGATTTTCGGCTGCGTCAGGCCTGTCATTCCCCGTTCGAGGAGGTAGCCGCGGATGTCGCCGGCGTCGTCCTTCGCCCAGACCACGAGAACGTCGGCGATCGGGCTGTTGGTGATCCAGGTCTTCGAGCCATTCAGCAGGAAGCCGCCATCAACCTTTTTGGCACGCGAGCGCATCGAGGCTGGATCGGAGCCGGCATCGGGTTCGGTCAGGCCGAAGCAGCCAACAAACTCGCCGGTGCGGAGCTTGGGCAGGTATTTTTGCCGCTGCTCCTCCGACCCGAAAGCATGGATCGGATACATCACCAACGACGACTGAACCGAGAATGCGGAACGGTAGCCGGAATCGACCCGCTCGACCTCGCGGGAGATCAGGCCGTAGCTGACGTAGTTCACCCCCGCGCACCCGTAGCCGTCGAGCGTGGCGCCGAGGAAGCCCATCTCGCCGAACTCGTTCATGATCTCGCGGTCGAATTTTTCGTGCCGGTTTGCCATCAGCACGCGCGGGAACAGCTTCTCCTGGCAGAATGCATGTGCCGAGTCTCGGATGGCACGTTCGTCTTCCGAAAGCGCGGTTTCCAGCCGCAAGGCGTCGTCCCAGGCGAATGGCGTAAAGGGGCTCGCGGAGCGGGCAGGGGAGTCGTTCATGCATCTGTCTCCCTGTTCTCGCCCATCGGTGACGATCTAGTGCGGAGAAACATAAAGGCGGGGACGTCATCGCCGAAGCCGACCACGGCCGGCCCTAGGTCATCGTCACGCCGATATCTCTCCCGCCGGAAGTCATCGCGCCTGGGTTCGTCGAGCCTCAGTTCATCTCGCGCACGTTCGTCGCGCCTCGGTTCTTCACGCCTAGGTTCGGGGCGTCGGGCCTCCTCGCGGCGGGGTCGGCGTTCTTCCGCCAGCGCGGGCAGTTCCCGCTGAGCCGGGCGCTCCGGTCGCTTCCGTTCGGGCCGCGAGCGTTCGGTTCGCGGTCGTTCGACCTTCTCCCCGGTCTCGCGCGGCTTTTTCTCGGCGGCCTTCTTCGGCGCTGCCGCTTTCCGGCCGCGACGTTTGCGGCCGTCCTTCTCCGCCCAGTCAACCGGATCGAGCCCTTCCACCAGTATAGGGGGGATCGGATGGTGGATCAGTTTCTCGATCTGCTCCACGGCGTATCTGTCATCCGGCGCGGCGATGGTAAGCGCCTTGCCCTCCAGCCCCGCGCGACCGGTGCGGCCGATGCGATGGACGTAGTCCTCGGCATGGATTGGCACATCGAAATTGAATACGTGCGACAAACCGCCGATATCGAGGCCGCGTGCCGCCACGTCGCTGCACACCAGCAGCCGGAGTTCGTTGGCCTTGAACTTCTCCAATGTCGAAAACCGGACGGTCTGCGCCATGTCCCCGTGCAGTGCCCCGGCATCGAAATGATGCTTGGTCAGCGATTTATGCAGGATATCGACGTCGCGCTTGCGGTTGCAGAAGATCAAGGCGTTCTGCACGTTCTGGCTGCGGATCAGACGGCGCAAGGCCTCCCGCTTATCGTGCTCGGCGACCAGCGCGAGGCCCTCGGTGATCGTAGTGGCGACCGAGGCCGTGCGCGAAACCGCGATTTCCTTGGGATTTTGCAGAAAGGCATCGCCTAGGCGGCGAATCTCCGGACCCATCGTGGCGGAGAAGAACAGGGTCTGCCGCGCTGTTGGCAGCATAGCGACGATCCGCTCGACATCGGGGATGAAGCCCATGTCCAACATCCGGTCGGCTTCGTCGATGACCAGAAGCTTGGTGTCGGTCAACAGGATGGTGCCACGATCGAACATGTCCAGCAGCCGGCCGGGTGTCGCGATGAGCACGTCGACGCCGCGGTTCAGCACGTCCTTTTGGTCGGACATGCTTTCACCGCCGATGATCAGCGCGTGTGTCAGTTTCAAGTATTTGCCGTATTCGACGAAATTCTCGGCCACCTGCAGGGCAAGTTCGCGGGTCGGCTCCAGGATGAGGCTGCGCGGCATACGCGCCCGGGCGCGCGAACCGGACAGAATATCGAGCATCGGCAACGTGAAACCGGCGGTCTTGCCGGTGCCGGTCTGCGCCGTGCCCATCACGTCCCGGCCCATCAGGACGTAGGGAATGGCCTGCTCCTGGATGGGCGTGGGATGGCGGTAACCCATATCGTCGATAGCGCGCAGGACTTCCGCGGACAGCCCGAGGTCCGAAAACAAGGGGCGCGTTGGTTCCGGCGGTGGTCCTTCGGCGATCGGGATCAGCGATGGCGGCGCGTCATCTTCCTCGGTGGTTTCGTCATCTTCTTCCCGGTATTCTCGGTTGTTGTCCTCGGAGGGCGCGGCTTCTGCCTGGGACGGGGTCACTTCCGGCTGGATGACTTGCGGGTCGGGCGCAGCCGTTTCGAGCGTCACCGGCGCGGGCTGGGACGGCGTCTCCGGAGTGGCATCGGTGGTCTTGGTGACGGTGGTTTTCGTCACGGGCAACTCGGCGTCAGTTGGTTCCCGTGAGGCGGTCGTTGTTTCGGTCAAATCCGGTTCCGTCGGTTACATAAGTGCTATTTTCTGCAGGCAGTGCTGGCCCGCGCGAATCGGCGCACAGACAGCCTAACACGAGTCACGCCTGCGAAGTGCCCTGCATCCGCTCGCGTGCCGCGCGGGGTATCGGGACTACGGAGGCAAAAGTCAAGGATCGGAGGGTGCGGACATAGAGCAATCGCACATGGCCTGCCTTGGGTCTGCGGGCGACTGATTTGCGTCGTCGATCGGATCAATCAAAGTCCCGGGCAAACGGCCGCAAGATGATCCGCCTCGATCAAGTCCGCGGGCGTGTTGACGTTGAAGAATGGGTCGACTGGCTCTGTTCCCCATTCGACTACCGAGCATGAATAGCCCTGCATGAACTTGTCGACTTTACGGATACCGTCCTTGGCCACGGCATGACGCAGTGCACCGCGGATCGACACGGGCCACAGCGCGACGACCGGGTGGGTGCGTCCGCGAGAGCCGGCGCAGGCCAAGATCGCGCTCTCGCGCTGTCGCCTGGCATGCAGCCGCGGGACAAGGTCGCGCGGGATGAACGGGGTGTCGCCAGGAACCGTAACAACCCATTCTATTTCCGGGGCGGACAAAGCCGTCCATTCCAGCGCCGCGAGAACGCCGGCGAGTGGCCCGGGATGGTCGGATAAGCTGTCGGCGACGACGGGCAGACCGACGCCCTGAAAGCGTCGCGGGTCATCGTTTGCGTTGAGCATTAGCTGCGTGACCTGCGGGATCAGGCGATCGAGCATTCTCGACAGGACCGTGCGGCCTCCAATCATGCGCAGAACCTTGTCGCCGCCACCGAGCCGACGTGCGAGACCACCCGCAAGGATCGCACCGACCGTCGGCGGAGTCGCTGGATCAGAGGTCATCGTCGGCTCCCTTGCGCCGGTGCCTGGAACTCTTCTCGGCGAGGAACGGCCGAGCCGGACCGGTCGATGCCGGAGAGGTTCACCGTGAGGCGGGGGTCGTCAGGGTTGGGGTAGAGGTGTGCCGGGATCACATTTGAAGTCTAAGGGTCTCGCATTCCACTCTTATAGCGTCGGGAACTGCCGCTGGTGAACCCTGCCGGCTGGCTAGGGAATTGTCAGAGAGCCGTGGCTTGGTCCAACCTCAGGGTGCGCTGAACTTCCTGACTTTTGATGCTCCAGCCACGCCGCCAATGGTCATGACGGATGGTGCCGAATGGATAGGGATTTTCCACCAGGCCGCGTCCGGCCTCAGCGGCCAGGTAGCCCTCGTCCTCCTGCCCGTCGCCTCTGCCTAGCTTCACGCTGCGTTGGATCTCCTCGTTCTTGATCCGCCAGCCACGCCGCCATTGTTCATAGCGGATCGTACCGACCGGGTAGATATTCTCGGACAGGCCTCGCCCGGCCTCGGCAGCCAAATAGCCCTCGTCCTCCTCACGATGAGGGTTGCAAGGGGATCCGTCCGTCATTCAAGCCCTCCCGATTGTCGGTCTATGCGCAAATAGGATTGTCAACGCAGTGAGCGGCTTCGCGCAAGAAGCCCGGAGGGCCTAAGCGGCAAAGAATTCGACTGCCTCTGCAGGGCGCCCGGCGCCCCGGTGGGTGAGGATGAAAAAGCATCTAGGGCTCCTAACAGTGGCTTCTCGCGCATTGACACCCGTCAGGCGGGACGGCACCCTTTTCCATGAAAAGGACACTTCAAGGTCCTGAACATTCGGGGGCGTCAGCATGCAAGGAAAGAAATTGTCGCGGCGGAAGGCCTTGAGCGGGGCGGCCGGCGTGGGCGCGGCAACCATCATCCACTGGCCGGCGAGTGCCGCCGAATTTTCGTGGAAATACGGCACCGTTCTGCCGATTACCCATCCGATGGTTGCCCGCGTTGCCGAGGCAGCCCCGAAAATCAAAGAGGCCACCGGCGGTCGTTTTGAGTATGCCGTCTATCCCAGCAGCGCGCTGGGTGGCGACACCGCCATGCTCGCGCAGACTATTTCCGGTGCGTTACAGATGTACTCCCTTGCCGGCGACATCCTGGCCCCGCGCAATGCGTCCTTCGGCATCCTCGGCATAGGTTTCGCGTTCTCCGGATATGGTCCGAACTGGGCCGCGGTGGATGGCGAGGCTGGGGCTTGGCTGCGAGGCCAGATGGAGAAGCAAGGCCTGTTCGCTCTGGAGAAAACCTTCGATCACGGGTTCCGCAACATCACCTCCCGCGTCAAGCCGATCGTCACCCCCGATGACCTGGCCGGCATGAAGATCCGTCTGCCGGTGGCCCCAACCCTGATTGCCCTGTTCAAGAGCCTCGGCGCCTCACCCGTCGCGCTCAACTTCGGCGAGGTCTACAGCGCGCTGCAGACCGGGATCGTCGATGGCCAGGAAAATCCGCTGCAACTGATCGACGAGGCCAAGTTCTACGAAGTGCAGAAATACGTCAGCATGACCCGGCACTCGTGGATCTGCATTTACTCCGGTTTCAACCTGGCCGCGTGGAAGAAGCTTCCGCCGGATATCCAGGACACGATCGGGCACTTTTTGACCGAGGCGGCAACGCAGGAACGCGCCGACTGGCTGAAGCTTATCGATACAGAAACGAAGTCACTGCAAGATCACGGCATGACGTTCAATACCCCCGAAATCGAGCCGTTCCGCGCGCTGGCCCGCAAGAACGGATTCTATGTTGATATGAAAAAGAAGATGGGGGACGAGGCCTGGGGATTGCTGGAGAAATACTCCGGCCCACTGGCCTGAGGGAGATCGCCCGCATGGCCATGGGTATGACCACCGCGCACGGACTTGAAGCCACCGATCGTTCCGGATTGCGCCATGCCGCCTTTCTGCTGGACCGCGGCATCGGTCTGGTCACGGAGAGTATCGGCGCGGCGATCGTCGTGGCCGAGACCTTGATCCTGTTCGCCGGTGTGGTGTCTCGTTACGTATTCAACAGTCCGCTGTTCTGGACCGATGAGCTGGCCAACTTCCTGTTCCTGTGGCTCTCCATGCTGGGCACCGTGGTGGCGTTGCGTGGTGACGGACATATGCGCCTGACCACTCTGGTCGGCTGGGTGCGCCCCTCCCTTGGCCGCTGGTTCAACTCCGTCAGTGCGCTGGTGGTGATCGCCTTCGTGCTGCAGATTCTGGGGCCGGCGTTCACCTACCTGGACGAGCAGCAGTACACCGAGCTGACGTCGTTGGGGATATCCGAAGGATATCGCGCCGTGTCGCTGCTGTTCGGTATGAGTCTGGCGGCGATTATTGCGATCCTGCGGTTAATCGAGAACACCACGTGGCGTGATTTCTTCGTGGCGGTCCTGGTGGTCGCCGTGGTGAGCGCGGCGCTGTGGTATTTCCAGGCACAGCTCACCGCGATGGTATTCGGCAGCCTGTTTGTCTTCTTCGTCGTGCTGGTGGGGTTTTGTGTCGCCATCGGCGTGCCGATCGGCTTCGCCTTCGGCATCGCCACCATGTCCTATCTCATGACAACGACCGATATGCCCCTTTCCGTCGTGGTCAATCGGATGGACGACGGCATGTCAAACCTGTTGCTGCTATCGGTCCCAATGTTCGTCTTCCTCGGCCTGCTGATGGAGATGACCGGTATCGCTCGGGTTATGGTCGCCTTCCTGGTCGCGCTGGTCGGACATGTCCGCGGCGGGCTGTCCTATGTGCTGCTGGGGGCGATGTATCTTGTGTCCGGCATTTCGGGATCGAAAGCCGCCGACATGGCCGCCGTGGCGCCGGTACTGTTTCCGGAAATGCGCCGCCGCGGACAACATCCCGGCGAATTGGCCTCGCTGCTGGCGACCTCCAGCGCGATGTCGGAGACGATCCCGCCGTCACTGGTGCTGATCACAATCGGGTCAGTGACCAACGTTTCGATCTCGGCGCTGTTCACCGGCGGCCTGCTGCCGGCGCTGGTGGCGGCGATCGCCCTGGTGGTCGTGGCCTGGTGGCGGTCGCGCAAGGAGGACACCGGAGGACGCAGGCGGGCGCCGGGAAGGGAGATCGGGTGGACCCTGCTGATCGCTCTGCCCGGCCTGACCCTGCCCTTCGTCATCCGCTTCGCCGTGGTGCGCGGGATAGCGACGGCGACCGAGGTTTCTACTGTCGGCGTGGTCTATACTGCGCTGCTGGGCTTGCTGGTCTATCGCCAGTTCGACTGGCGGCGGATCTATCCGCTGCTGGTGGAGACCGTGGCGCTGACCGGTGCGGTGATGCTCATCGTCGGCACCGCGACGGCTATGGCCTGGGCGCTGACACAGTCCGGGTTCTCCAACTGGCTGGTCGCGGGGATGGCGAACGTGCCCGGCGGCCGCGCTGGTTTTCTGGCCATCACCATCGTGACCTTCATCTTCCTGGGCAGTGTGCTGGAAGGGATTCCGGCGATCCTGCTGTTCGGCCCGTTGCTGCTGCCGGTCGCCCGGGCGATGGGCGTACACGAGGTGCACTATTCGATCATCGTGATCCTGGCGATGGGGATCGGGCTGTTCGCGCCGCCTCTGGGGGTCGGATTCTATGGCGCATGCGCGATCGGCAAGATTTCACCGGACGACGCGCTGTGGCGAATCTGGCCGTATATTTTCGCTCTCGTGGTGGCGCTGGTGATCGTTGCCGCGGTGCCCTGGCTGTCTATCGGGTTCCTGTAGCCGTTCGGCCCGCCCAGCGAGCGGGCTTGTTCGCTCGCGCCCTCTGCGGCTGGTTTGCGCCCACGGCGGTCGCTTACAGGTTTGTCCACGCCCCTCCAGACCGGACTTTCCGTCAGTAGGGCCTCACTACTGCTCCGATCGCTTCGTAGCCATGCAGCCGGAGGACCGCGCGCATATTTGCGTACTGGAAATATCGCTCAATTGAGCATATTGATTGCGCAAAGGAGCGATGCCGATGTCTA
>CAWHWH010000009.1:0-101641 GCA_963832865.1 uncultured Pseudomonadota bacterium | reverse complement strand
AGTGATATGTGCTACGCTGTTCGGCCACCACGAGGGACCATGCTTTACGCGCTCGAAGTCCCCGACCTGTACGGCTTACCGTTGGGCGATACCGAGTTTGCCAGCGCCGCGGCGGCCTGGGACGCATTGCCCGCGCCGATCAGGGATCGGATCGACGGACGGCGTGCAATCTTTGACTTCAGTGGCCGGAAGCGTGCCTTTCCGCTCACCCAGGCTGAGATCGACCGCTATCCACCAGTGCGGCATCCGATCGTTCGGCGCATCCGTTTACTGGACAGAAATGCCTCTATGTCATGCGCGACGATTGCACCGGTATCGAGGGCGTCGAGGCAGAAGAAGCCGAGGCGCTGATTGCCGCACTCGCTGAGCACATCGTCAAACCGGCCTTCGTTTATCGCCACCAGTGGCGCCGTGGAGACCTGCTGATGTGGGACAACTGCTCTGTACAGCATAGAGCGATCCAGGACTACGACCTACCACAACGGCGTCTGATGCATCGCACGACTATGGGCGGCACCGTTCCGATATACATGGCGGGAGAGGCAATTCTTGGAGAAGTGGCCCATCATCGGCATCCCCTCCGGGATGGAACCGCCCGACCGATGCGCTCGGTTCTTGACCACATCGGGCAACCATCGGCCGATCAGAACGGGCAGAGTTTGTTCCACGATTTGCCCACTGTGACCTTAGTAACGCGGATAGGCGTTTAGCCATATTGCGGATAGGAATTATAGCCGTAATGACGTTCTTCCCAGCGATCGATGGGCTTCCCCGCCGAGCCGCAGCGCCTGCACGGTCGGCGCGAGAGACCGACCTTGAGTGTGACTTGCGGTTAGACGCGGAATTAGGCGCGCCACTTACAGTAACGCCCAATAAGCGGCGATCGCCTCGGCGCGATCGCCGGAGCAACCGGCTAACTCCGAGCATCGCGTCGCGTCGGGGTCAACCATAAGGTCAGCCGCGTGCGGTCGGCGTCAAATAGAACTGCCAATTTTGGCCGATTGCGCGTGCCTCGGTGGTGCCCGCCTCCAAGACCGGGTCACATCGAGAACCTCTATATCGTGGGGCGACAGCCTGTCGCAAAGTCTGGGCGGGTGAAAGCGGGTAGGCTGGGCCAACCCACACCCGAAAAGCCTCCGCAGCGATCCGCAAAGCACGTGATGACACGGCGGGTCGTAAGGCCGTGCGGCGGGCCAGTCGGAGCGCTTTCCTAGCCGATTGCGAGTAGGCGGGAGAGAATAACAATGATCGAACCAGAGTTCCCATGGGCGCCACCCATCGTTCACCTAAAGGTGTGTACTTTTAGTTGACGGATGATTACGTCGCATTCATCTTCTGGGCGCGCGAAAAAGGCAAAATGGGGGACGCAATGAAATTGTGTACCAGCTTTTCTGCTTGCGACAACGCTGTACGATATCACACCAGGGCACGCTGAGGATGCGATGCTCGTGAATCCTGATCAATTGAAATTTGCCCCGGTGGATGTCATTCCAGGGGCCGTAGGAGCGGTTGTGGCCGGTGATCCGTCCAAGGACGGGCCGTATATCATGGAGTTGCGTTGGGACGCTGGCAGTAAGATCGCGTCGCACTGGCACACCAAACAGAGCGTGTCACGATCATCTCTGGGACGGGCGCAGTGGGGATGGACGACGCTATGGACCTCTCGAAGGGAGCATCGGTCATCCCTTGTACATACGCCGAGTTGCCCGGCAAAGTGCATCACTGGTTCGTGGCGAAAACGCCGCTTGTCATGCTGATCGAAGGGAATGGCCCGTTCGATGTTCAGTTTGACTATCCCGAGGATGATCCAACCAAGAAGACAGCAATCAAGTAATCATAGGGAGATAAAAATGAGATATCCGCTGTGTGCTGCTGCCATCGTCTTGCCACTTGGCATGATGGCAATCACTCCATCTTGGGCCGCAGACACGTGCACCGGGCTTGATACCCTGGTCACGCAAGCCTCCGATGTAACCGATCTCGGCCAGGGTCTCAAAAAGATGGTATGGACAGCGCAAAGCGTTGTCACGAGTAGTGACTCGATTTACGCACTTGTCGTTGGCGAGTGTTCGTCTACTACGCTCACGACGCCAGACGGCAAATCCCAAGCGCAAGGCTATTGTGCGCGTCATGATAAGGATGGCGACACACAGAGCGTCGCGATCAATCAACCGCCCGGTGCAGATAAGATTACTTGGAAATCAACCGGGGGTACTGGCAAGTATGCTGGTAAGCAAGACGCGGGTTGGGCACAACCAATATTCGCCGAAGGAAGTGTTCTTGTGGTCAAATGGGGCGGCGACTGTCACTGAGTGAAAAGGGGGGAAACCTATATGCGCGCTCTTCTTGCGGCTATCGGCGTAATGGCAATCGCGTTACCGTTTGCGCTCACCGGTCCAGCCATAGCGGCTGACGATGCTAAGTCCATCGGCAGCCAAATCAATGAAAAGTGGCTTGCGGCATCACAGAAAGGTGACGCCGCCGCTTATCTCGCACTTTACGCCAAGGATGGTAGCGTATCGCCGGAAGGGGCTGCCGAACCGATCGTTGGTGAAGCCAACCTCCGCAAATTCTTTGACGGAATGGTGGCCGGACCGAAACCCGAGAATTTCAAAATTGGAATCACTGAAGCCACGATGTTGGACCCAAAAATTCTCCTCATCAACGGTCCTTACTCTTTCGATGTCCCTGGTCAGAACGGGGGCGCAAGCACGCACATCGCCGGTACGTATACGGGAGTCACTATCCAAGAGGGATCGGCGTGGAAGATTCGGTCTAATACCTGGAATCAGGTGCCGCCGCCAGCAGCCAAATAAAACGAAAGGGGCGCCCAAGGTCACTTGGCGCCCCTCCAACACAGGGGGAGAAAATGCGACTTTTGCCAGGAATACTTTTGCTAGGATGTGGGTTTGTCATTAGTGCGGTAGCGCAAACCCCCACGGTTACGGTGACAACCGACTATCTGATGACACTCGAAGCCCCGCTTGATCCGGCCTTTCAGGCGGTCGGAGGGCGTTTGATCGTCAATGTGCCAGCCGGAGGAACGGTGCATGGACCAAAGATCAACGGCACACTCATCCCACCTTCGGGCGATTGGCTGATTCCGCAGCCTGATGGATCGCTACGTCTCGATGTGCGGGCAACGATCAAGACCGACGATGGCGAATTGATCTTCACTGAATATAGCGGTGTGATCGTCCCGACCAAGGAACTAAACGATCGCTTCGCCAAGGGTGAAGTGATCAAATCCGACGAGGAATATTTCATCGTAGCCCCTAAATTCACCACCGCATCCAAGAAGTATGAATGGATCAATCAGATACAGGCGGTGGGGAAAATGATCTCAGTGCAAAACACTAAGATCAAGTACGACATCTTCGCCGTTCATTGACAGCATGCGAGCGCTGGAGGGTGCCCCAGCGTTCTTTTTATCTCAGCATCATATCCAAGACGTTCATGAGTTCCATTTCGCTACCATTGCTTCCGCAGCCGCCGGGTCTTGTTCGATGCGATAAACAGCCTGTCGCGTCAGGTTCGTGGCTTTGGCAACGGCGCTGATGGTCGAGCATCGTGCCCACAAGGTCGATTTTGCGCCCTGCTGAAACTTGGCTTTTTCGGCTTGTGCCTGCGCCGTCGTGGCCATGAAGGCGATCATCGCGTCGCGGACGGCTTTTTGGATCGGGTCAGTCGTGGAGCCTTCGAACACCATCGCGTTGATGACGGTCTTTACGACTACACCCTCGTTCATCAGATGCAGGATCGTCACGGTTGCGTCGTCATAGTTGCGCCCGAGGCGATTAATCCACCGGACGATGACCTGATCTCCGGCCCGAACCTTGTCGAGCAGCCGCCGACCGCCGAGACGATCTGCCAGCTTGGTCGTAACTCGGGATACGCCGTGGTCCGCGATCACCCCGTCTCGCCACAGTGGCAGCTTCCCTTGATTGCCATCGTCCTTGTCTCTGGTCGCGAGGGCCGATTGGCCCGACTTTGGAAGCCGGAGGCCGTCACGGGAGACACTAGAAGCTCGGCGTTGTTGGGCAAGTCGGAGATACCGCTCAGCATCGTCTTGCGTGTCAGCGCCATCAGCCTTGGCACCGCCTCAGCGACTTGCTTGAGCACGGTCGTCGTGTCGGCGGCAGGCTTCTTGGGCATCATCGCTCCATAACGATATGTCCACCCTCGGCAGCGGTGGATCGCAGTCGGCTGTGACACTATCCTATCAGTTGAAAAGCGTGCCTATCGCCCACACACTGTCGCGGCGACGAGCAGCCAGAGCATCATAGCCCCGACGTGCCGCGCAAAACCAAGAAACGCGAATATGAGCACCGCGATTATCAGGAGGTGCATTGCGCGTCTGCCATCGTCCGGCGAATGTTGATCACGCTGGCCGGACTGACCTTGTACATGCGAGCCGTCGATCGGATACCACCGCCCTCGGTCAGAGCAGCCTGGATACGGCTCACGGTGCCACGGGGCACCGTCGGCCTACCAATGCGCTTTCCCGCCGCGAGGGCCTTCGCCTGCCCGTTGCGGATGGCCTGCGAGAGCTTGGCGCGTCGGTATTCCTTTATGATGTCGAGCACCGCCGAGGTGGTGGCGCCTGTTTCGATGTCGTGCAGGTGCAGGGCGACGCCGCGATCCCGAAGGAGGCCGAGGATTTTCAACAGGTCCGACACTGTGCGCCCCGGCAAGGCGCCAGCGTCAGCGACAACAACCCGATCGACCGTATCGAGGTTGGCGATCAAACGGTGCCAAGCGGCATACTTGCCGCGCCCGTTCAGCCGACGATCATCTGCATGTATGGGAAGGACCGTATCCCCATGGTGCTCGATAGTTCGCCGGAAAGAATAGGTAAGTTCCGGTTCAGTTCCGGTCTGGCGAACGTAAATAGCGACGCGCTGCATCATCTCAACCCTGAACTACAACGGAATAAACCCTAATATAAGGAGGCGGTGTATTTACGTCTAGGGCAGCCGTTCTTCAGAAGGTCGGATATCTCGTAAGTTCGAGGGCTGCCGTGCGGTCGTGGGAAGGCCGGGAGCCGTGTGGGCTGCGATGGGGAAGGATTGGTCGCGCGGCGGTTCTGGATGCTCGGGAGAGGGTTTTTGAACATCTTATCGGGCGGTAACAGACCGACCGCCGAGACCGAAGTGGCGGTCGATGTAGAGCATCACCAAACGATTTGGTTCCATCCTGGGGCACTGTTCGGCGACCCTGTGCAACGCCTCGGTATGCACCACGCCCGTTTGGATCAGCACTCCTACGGCGACCGCCGGGCTACGGTTCAGACCACGATGGCAATGCACCAGGAGGCGACTGTCCGGATCGAGCGTGGTCGCAAACTCGTAGATTTGGTTCAGGTGCTCAGGCGCCGGAAGGATCAAGCCCGGCTGTCGGCGCACAATGTCGTCGAATCTGACGTGCAGATGTTTCTGGCCGTATCGGGGCACGTCGCCGACCAAGACGCTGATGACATGCGTCGGCCACTCGCTGGCGAATAGCCGCATGGCCTGATCGTATCCGGTGATCCGTAGGAGAGGAATCGTGATCTCCGCGTGAGCAATTAGTGACGCAGTTTCCACGGGATGGTGGCGCCTAACCGGCAACCCGCCAAAATCGGATGCCTTCCCAAGCTCAGCCATGTAGGTCAGCACCAGTGATCGGCTCGATCTGAAGCGCCACTGCGACTTTGGCGATGCGAAGCCGCCGACCAAGTATCGACGTTGTTTGCTCGTTCAGAAGGGGCCGAGATCAATGCCGTGCAGCGCCACGAGGTCGGCGTTGGTTCTGATGGCGGCTTCGCGCAGATGGCCCCTCGTAGTCGGGTCCGCCGCCGTGCTCATCGCGGTCAGCGCCTCTTCCAACGATGCGAATAGACGGTCCTCGCTCCATGGCGCATCTATGATGTCGTACTGCGAACCGTCTCCGTGATCGTGAAGCGCCATATTGACCTCTCCTTTGCGCAACGAACTGTCTTTTGCCCGAGGCTATTCCCGCGATGATCGTTGGAATCAGGCGGCGTCTGCCGACTGACCCACCATTGCTTTCTTCACCCTCTGCACCGTTCCCGATCCACGCCGACGATCCTGGCCACTCTGAGGATGCCATGTCCGAGGCCAAGTTGCTGCCGGATCGCATCTTCAACCGTCCGACCGACCTGCGGGCGGCCCAACGTCTTCTTTCCCTCCGCGCGCACGCGGTCCAATCCTGCCATCACCCTCGACCTGATCATCGACCGTTCAAGTTCCGCGAAAACCGTCGCCATCTGCATCATCGCTCGTCCAAATGGTCCAGTGGCGTCGATGCCCTGCTGCTCGCTGATCAGCGCGACACCAGCAGCATCCAGTTCCGCCATTGCCTGGGCGACGTGCAGGACAGAGCGGCCGAGACGATCCATCGACCATATAAGAAGAACATCGAACCGGCGGCGCATGGCGTCCTTGAGCATCTGGTCGAACGCCGGGCGCTTGTCGCGGCCCTTGCCGCCACTGATCCCTTGATCCTCGTATTCCTTGACGATCTTGAACCCGCGATGGTCCGCCAGCCTCGTCAGCACGATCCGCTGGTTTTCCGTGGTCTGGCTGTCCCGGCTGACCCTCAGATAGAGTGCCGCCCGCATTACCTTCGCCATGACCGACATCCCCTGTGGAGCCAGACCCAGATGGCCCTTCCTATGCCGAAATAAAGTGTTTATTGCATTGGAACTTTGCGACGGCGAAAGCGGCGGAAAACCTGACGTTCGAAGGTGGCGATCTCGATGGGTTTTCTGCATACCGCTTCCGGTAGCATTGCTCCAACGGGTTGGAGCCAGCCGATCGTGACGAGTCACTGGTCAGGCATGGTCACGCGAAACTTCTATTCCGCACTCTTCGCGACACAACACGTTCTCAATGTCGTTGAACCAATCGGTAGGCCTTGCGAATCCGACTCATCCCACGTCAGGAAGCCGTGCTTCTTGCCCTCGTGGTCGGAACCGACCGATTTGTCGTAAATAGTTCGCATTTCGTCAAACTCGATACCTTCATCCGAGACCCTGAAGCCGTAATACAACCCCTCCTCGAAGTTTTCGTCACCTGCTCTGAAACCGACTTCGACCCCGACGTTGACCTCCACTTCGCATGCAGCAGGGTCGGTTTCGACGCCAGAGAGCACTTCCAGAATCTCCCCAAGCGCGATGAGGTCGTTCCCCGACTTGGCCAGCCGGACGAGCCGCCATACCAAGTCACGTAAGGCGCTACGATAGTCCGCGGCGGTGCTATCCATCGTCATATCCCTCAAATATCAAGGTTTCTTCGCGACATGCTCGGGCGTTGTGTTTGTCGCCGAGCCATGCGCTCCATCCGTGTCAAGGCTATCACGTTTTGATGGTGCACGTACTGACCAGCAGTCGTTAGCAGTGGCCGTTCCGTAGTGGACCGGGGCATGGGTTACGGACGGACGCGCTCTTTCGCCACGTGAACGTGACCCGCCGATCTCAATCATGGGATAGAAAGTTGTTCCGCGTTGTTCCAAGACGCTTGACGACTGACTCAAGATCGACGTAAGATGGGTTTAGGTACAACAAGGAACAACGGCAATGCCGCTACCCTCCTACACTGCCTCCAAAACACGTGCTCAAGGCAGACCCGGCTGGACGGTTAGCTTCCGGCATCCGCTCCGCAATGACCCAAAGGGGAAGCCCGGATTGAAGATGCGCCGGGGCTTGGGCACGACCGAAGCAGATGAGGCAGACCGCCTCGTCGCTGAGATGAATACAATATTGTCGGAACCTGCATGGTGGAGTGCGACTAAGAAGCCCGAGGCCGAACGGAGATTTTCCCCAGTCATCACGGCTGCGTTCTTCGATGAGATACAAGCTGGACGGGTTAACTCGGCAACGGTACGGGAGAAGCACATTCCGCTTCCCGGAATCAGCGACGGCTATTCCAAGGTTATGCTGGTCGGTACGACCGGGGCTGGCAAAACGACGCTTCTTCGACACATGATTGGGTCGGACCCTGATGAAGACCGCTTTCCCTCGACCTCAACTGCTAAGACGACAGTGTCGGATATCGAAGTCGTCCTGGCTGATGGCACCTACTCCGCAGTTGTTACCTTCTTTTCAGAGTTCTGGGTTCAGGCAAACGTCGAAGAGTGTGTAGCCGATGCCTGTTCTGGCGTATGGGAGGGAGCAACAGATGCAAAGATTGCCGATCGACTATTGAACCATCGCGACCAACGATTTCGCCTGAGCTATACTTTGGGTTCCTGGGCAGAGCAGGAAACGGCCAAGGAGGATGATTGGTCATTCGGTGAAACGGCGCCCGAAGATAACGTTGATAGCGATTCGGGCGTCACCGAGTCTGATCGAGAAAGGAATCACCAAGCCCTTCGCAGATACGTTGACCGAATCGCTGCTTTGAGTGCTCGGGTGATCGCCTCTGTTTCAGACGAGCTTGGTGAGGATGTGCTACGCTTTAAGGGTGTTGATCGCGAAGCGGCACAGGAGTTGTTTGAAGAGCGGCTTGAAGGCGACGAGGACTTCGGAAATTTAGTCCATGACTTGATAGACGATATCGGGAGGCGATTTGATTTCCT
This sequence comes from uncultured Pseudomonadota bacterium, assembly GCA_963832865.1. Taxonomy (GTDB): domain Bacteria; phylum Pseudomonadota; class Alphaproteobacteria; order Acetobacterales; family Acetobacteraceae; genus Rhodopila. The sequence goes on along the minus strand of CAWHWH010000009.1, from coordinate 93,061 downwards.
TGAGGGAGGCATTTTGACCCGGCACGACTCCGGGTGGCCTTCAACCTGGACCCTGGAATGCGGCGACCGTACCGAGTTCATCGAACAGATCAGGTGGTTCTCCAGCAATTACGCACCACAGTTCGGGCGCCTGCTTACCCCGATTGTGGACGGTATCAGGGTTCGTGGCCCGCTGTTCCCAACGTTCTTTGACGTGAGGCCGAAACTTGTCCTTCTCGATGGGCAGGGCTTAGGTCACACACCTGACTCGTCAGCTAGTGTAACCACCAAAATAACAAAGTGTTTTGCTGAGGTTGACGTTATATTGCTAGTGGACAGTGCGCAACAGCCTATGTTGGCGGCCCCGCTTTCGGTCGTTCGTGCCGTGGCTGCCAGCGGGCATCAGCAAAAGCTTGCAATCGCCTTTACCCACTTTGATCAGGTGAAGGGGGTGAACCTGCCATCATTCGCCTCCAAGCGAGCGCACGTGATGGCTTCGGTCACTAACGGGCTAACCAATCTGCGTGATGTACTCGGGGTGCCGATTGTGCGCGCTATGGAGCGGACCATCGACAACCAGTGCTTCATGACGGGGTGGCTCGATCAGCCGAGCAAGAAGCTGCCTAAAGGGGTCGTAACGGAAATGGAGAATATGGTGGGGTTCTTCGCGAAGGCGATCGAGCCGTCCCCAGCCCCCGTAACCCATCCCATCTATAACACTGATGGCCTTCTGCTCGCCCTTCAGGGAGCGAGCAACTCGTTCCGCAAGCCATGGTCTGCTCGGCTTGGGCTTGATATATATGGCGGCGTGCATCGGGAGCATTGGACGCGGGTCAAGGCACTCAATCGCCGGATCGCGGGTGAGTTAAGCAACGAATATGACACACTGCGGCCAGTGGCGGACCTTGTGGCCCGGTTGATTGAAGAGGTGTCGCAATTTTTGGATCATCCGTCGTCATGGGAACCGCGACTTCCGAGTGAGGAAGAGGCCGAGGCGGCATTGTCCGAAATCAGGCAACAAGTTTATACTGATCTTCACGCTTTGGCCGAGAATTGGCTTGTTGTTCAGCACCTTAGTAACTGGCGGAATGCCGTTGAATTCCGAGGAAAGGGTTCAACTTTCGATCGCGCCCAGGAGATCAATGCTATATACGAACGCAGCGCACCGACTGCCTCAACGGTGATGACGAAGATGGCTGCCGACTTCGTTCAGGAAATGCGCACTCTCGTTCACAAAGCCATTCTCGATGCTGGTGGTCGATTGGCAGCACAAATCATGATTGTAGGTCAGAGTCAAAGTCCTGGACCCCTGCCTTTCGGGGTGCCCGCAACGGTGTAATAGCATGTTTCTGCACGGACTGGGCTTTCATTAGTCAACATGCGGCTCCCTGTATGAGATCGGGGGCCGCGCGATCTAGCCCCGATGTCGATCGCGTCTTAAATGCGGTAGTTCAGCAGCGTCGCCACGTTTCTGAAACCCGACATCGCAGCGTCCTGGTGGCCATAGAGCGCGACATCCGCCCCGGAATTGAGTCATACTTGCCGACGCATCCGGCGGGAGCCAAGCGAATGTCTCGCGTAATCAAGATGTCTACGCCAAAAGGCAAGCCGACTAGCCTGCCCAAGACGGCGGCGCTGACCCCCAAAGCGCAGGCTGAGCACACGGCTTGGTTGAAGAAGCATGGGATCAAGGTGACCAAGAACACACATCGGACTCGACGCCCGACTTTCAAACGCATTCGTCAGAGCAAATGGTCGGTCGATTATTCGTCGCAGGAGCGGTTCTCGCCTTAATTCCGAGTGCTGGCGGCGCAAACGCGGACCCGCAACCCAAGCCAATGCTTGTGCCACCCGTAAATCCCGCGTGCATCTCTTCACCGTTCGGTCCACGCGTGCTTGCCAACCATCCCCAGGAGGGAACCCGCCACCATGGCGCCGATCTACCGGCACCGCCGGGCGGGTCAATCGTAGCAACGGCGCCTGGCAAAGTGATCCGCATCCAGAAGAAGGGTCCAGGCGGACTCGAAATCCTGGTGCAGCACCATGGCTTCGTCGGCATCTACAGCCACCTGGGCATGGCCGCCCCATCGTTCGCTCAAGGCAAAAGAACCGTCGCGGCGGGCGAGAGGCTCGGTGTGGTTGGAAGAACTGGGGTCACCGTCGGCACACACCTATATTTGAGATGCTCATCGCCGGAAAGCCGGTTGATCCGGCGCCGTACTTGCGTGTGCCGATATGCGGGCCGCGAGGTTGGCCATCGTCACCTGCGTCTTCACTGAGTTCGCAATGAAGCAGACTTCATGAGCTTCATGGTGCATGTGATCCAGCTTCGCTTTTTCCGGAGCCTCGCCGAATGCTGTGTCGTCAGGGAGGTGGCGCAGTGATGGATTGGTGACGTTGCCGAGTGGCCACTTCGAGGCCAAAGTTGCCGACGCGGAATCAGTATACGGGGGCGCCCGGCCTTCTGCTCGATGCGCCAGCGCTTGGGCAAACGTCGTCGCGGCATCGATCGCTGGGGGAACCAATGGATATTCTGGCCTTCGTCCACCAGTTTTGCTCTGGCCTCGAACTTGCCAAGAAGACGAAGTACCAGCATGGCGTGCTCGCGTTCGATCTGGGCGAGGTGGGTCCTGATCTTCACCCACCCGAATTCAAGCCCGTTACCGTCGTAGATGATCGCGTCAATGCCACTGGTCCGTCCGGGCCATGGATCGTCCAGAATTGCAACTGGTCGCCGGTTACTACTCTCGTCATTAAGGAGGCCAACTATTCCCTCGACCGGCAAGGGGACCATCGGGCCGAGACCTATGGCAAGAGCGAGAAGATTTGCTCGGAAAGATGGCTGCTAGGCGGGCTGTCTGGCTATCTGAAGCCTTACGTCTCCGCGTACGGGCGCTTCCCCTTGTCAGTCTCGCTGTATAGCGTAATGACCCCGTGCAAGAAGTGCAATGCCTACATGCGGCGCTTTCCCAGCGCGACCCATGCCGTTGTCGGTGAGCAGAGATCGGCGACCATCGGTAGGTGGTATTTCGCATACTCGGATAACTATGACTGGGATTACGAAGACACAGCCGCCGGTGATGCCGCGACTGGAGAACTTCGTTCGCTTGGCTGGGTGGTCCGCAAAGACACCTGATCCTGGTCAACCGGCGCGATAAGGTCGGCGCTACGCGGGCGCATAAAGCTGAACTCGATTATCCGTGCTCCAACCGTGAACTCGGGACAGCCCCAATTCCCCGGAACCTCGACCCCTAACTGCTGGCCGCCACCGTCCAGGTTTCAACAGAACTTCGCCCTGAAAATTCACCAACTAGCTGATATCGCTCAATTTCCTTTTTGAGCTCTGTCTACATCGGCTACCCCAACAAGGTGGTCGAAATTCAATTCAAAGCGGGTGCCTCGTGCCAAGTTGTGTTCGCCGCGATGCATATTCGATCCACCGGACGACTCCTTGTCAAGACATTTTGGAGCCAAAACATGACTACGTCCGTACCCATGTTTTGAGCTATTTCAATGTATTAGTCGAAAAAGGGCGCAAAGTTCGGTTTCAAAGATGCGTTGTCCGACTCGGACCGGCGCGAGCAGCTTGCTTCGCCCCAAATCCCTGAAAGAGATCATCATGCCGCCCGCAAAGAAGACCGCCCCCACCGCCAAGGAGGCCGTCGCATCAACCGCGACGATAGCCAGCGCAGCGAAGAAAGCTGCTCCCCTCAAAAAGATTGCTGTTCCGGTTAAGAAGGCTGCCGCGCCCGCCAAAAAGGCCGCCGCTCCTGTGAAGGCTGCGCCCCAGGTAACCGTTACACTCAAGCAGATCGCATCCGAGTTGGCGGAAGGCCATGACCTGCCGAAGAAGGTTGCCGAAGCCATGCTGGGCGATCTGGTGACTTCTGGCTGTCGAGCATCTCAAGAAGGGTGACAAAATCCGTCTGACTGGTCTGGGTATCCTGGAAGTGCGGGCACGACCGGCTCGGATGGGTCGCAACCCGGCGACCGGCGCATCCATCAAGATCGCGGCCAGCAAGAAGATCGCCTTCCGCCCCGCCAAGGAACTGAAGGAGACTGTCTAATGAGATGCCGAGCGAATGTGAGGTCCTTGGCTCGTTAGCACCTTCGGCAATCCCGGCGTGTGTTGTCATCGCGGGGCGCGGGATTTGGAAATCAACCGCTGATGTCGATCAACTACTAGCCGGGTTTCCATGCAGCAAACCTACCTGATCCTTCACAGCGCCAGGATCAACCTTTAACATCGCGCGCATGAATTATCCTATCTGGGGCTTCCTCGCGCTGCTGCCCTCGCTCTGCGGTTGTGTTTATGTCGATGCGACGATTCCCGTGGCGCCGTTGGGTTTTTATTCCGCGCCCCCGCCTGCTGAGTACCCCCCGCCGCCTGCCTATGTTCCGCCGCCATCTCAAAACAGGGACCCGAATGCGCCGATCCCGCTTCACCCAGGCTGAAGCAGTTTAGCGATGGCTCACGGGATGCGGGTCTTCCGCGTGTAGTCGCACCGCCGGGTGCGTCGATCGTGGCAACGGCGCCTGGCAAGGTGATCCGTATCCAGAAGAAGGGTCCAGGGGGCCTCGAAATCCTGGTGCAGCACGATGGCTTCGTTGGCATCCACAGTCACCTGGGGATGGCCGCCCCGGCGTTTGCTGAAGGTAAAGGAACCGTCGCGGCAGGCGAGAAGCTCGGAGTCGTGGGAAATACCGGTCTCACGACCGGTGCGCATTTGTATTTTGAGATGGACTTCGCTGGCAAGCCAGTCGATCCAGCACCGTACTCTGGGAGTACCCCGATGCGATGGTGGGGTTCATCAAGCATCAAATGACAGACCGGATACAGGAGGCAAGATTATCGGAGGGCGGAAGTACTATCTGATTCTTCCGCCAGGGAAGTGATCACGGTGGCGCCAGATTAGAGCCGCTCTATCGATCGGCGATGGCAGAATCGATCGTGGTCGAACAGTTGCCTGGATGCCGACTGTCATCGCGACATCGGCGAGGCGATCAAGACGCAGGCGAGCACCCGTCAAGCCGATGGCGTTCCGGGTTCGCCCAAATCCCACCAGATGCCGGTGTAGGCCATTATTCCTTCGCGTGCTGGGGCCACCAGCAAATGCTCGTCCGGTCCGTGTTGCTTGCAGCCGTTGTAGCTGTGCGGAATCCAGACCAGTGGAAAACCGAGATAATCCACGAATTCATCGCCCGGAAGTCCGCCCGAGGAGTTTGGGATCACCTGCACCCGCTTACCCAGCGACTTTTCCATACTGCGAACAGTCCAGCAGACCCACGGATGCGTCGGATTGGTCCGGCTTGCGGGCATCCGCACGGCAGCGTTCTCGACGCGGACATCTGGAAATCCTTGTTCGTCCAGGTGTTGACGCAATGCTGGTTCAAAATCGGCGGGATCGCTATCCACGGTATAGCGAATTTGGCAGTGCGCTGCTGCATTCGGGGCAACAGCATTGACCGGGTTCTCCGGTCTGCCAGAGAGCATCGACAACACAATAAAGCTGTTCCAGCCGTAGATTTTCTCGGCAGAGGTAAGGCCGGGTTCACCCCAGTCGGCGTCGATATTGGCGGCTTCGCCGCCGCCACCAACCGGGCAGCCGCCGAGGTACCGCTCGCACCGCCGCCGGGACGCCATTCGGCGGTAGCCAATCACGCACTAGAATTTTCCCTCGTCGGTCGATAATCACGCCGAGCGCGTGGCTGAGCACTACGGCGGGATCGGTCGTCAGGCCGCCCCAATGGCCGGAATGGACGCCACCAGGGCGCAGATCCACCACGAGGTCAAAGTTGAATATGCCGCGCGTGCCGGTGGCGATCGTGGGGACCTCGGGCATCACGCGCGGGCCGTCGCTGGCGATCAGCACGTCGGCAACCAACCGGTCGGCCTGTGCGGCGACAAATTGCCGCAGGCCAGTCGATCCGCGTTCCTCGCTGGTTTCGAGCACCAATTTCATGTTGAAGCCCAGAGAGCCGCCGCGTTCGGCAAGGACCGCTTCGAGCGCGGCGAGGTTCAGCGCATGTTGACCTTTGTTGTCGGCGGAACCTCGGCCGTACCAGCGGTCCCCTTCCTCTGTCAGCGTCCAAGGGGACAACCCCGAGCGCCATTGATCGTCCAGGCCACGCACGGTGTCGCCATGTCCATACGATAGGATCGTCGGTCGGTCTGGTCCCTCCAGCCGATCAGCAGACAGGATCGGGCCGAAGCCCCTGATCGGATTGGGGTGGATTTCGACGGCGAAGCCCATCCGCTCCAGCCACGGCTGGATGGCGTCGGCCAGATACCGCTGCACGTCGGCTTCGTGTCCTGGGTCCTGGGAGGTGCTGGGGATTGCCACGAGTTCCGCCAGATGATCGCGGAACCCGTTGGAGTTGAAGTGGGTCAATGCACGCGCCAAGGCGCCGTCCCGCGATGCCATGTCTCGCTCCTTGGCTAGTGCACCTAGCGTACCAGACAACCGCTCTTCGGCAAACCGGCTCGGGTTAGGTCACGCAGGAGAATTTCTCGGCAAAGCGTCGCAACGTCATCGTAAGGGACGGTGAAAATTCGCCGGACGCGAGGAATTCCGGAATCATCACCGGTGTTTAGTCGAACAAGGTGCAGCGCTCGGTCATGTTGGGGTGGTAGCGAGTAGGGCTAGCCTTGGTCATCGTCGTCATCGTCATCATCGTCGATTGCTTCGATTTCGAGAATGATAAGCCCCGAGATTTGCTTGAGGCTGGCGTCTTGTAGCAGGCGGTCGCGCACCTGCTGGGCAGCTTCGCGGGTTGGGAAATACCATCCCGCGTCGCGCGCGTGGGCAACGTGGTCGCAGCCGGTCGCTTGTAAATAATGTTGCGTGTCGACTCCTTCGACTGCCGTCCGTGTGCCGCCACTGTCGCGGCGGCATCTTCCACCCGATAGTCGTCTTGCACCCAATCATTTAGCATGTGTTCAGTGATGGCACTGATCTGCATGTCGCCCCACTTCGGCGTCAGAACGCCATCTATCAAACGGGCGATGCACCGGAAGTTATGGCCCTTCCCGCGCACCAGCGCATCGGCATTCATCGCCTGCTGTCTCAGTTCAGCCACCGCCCGATCAGCGTACTGCTTGAACGCGTGCTGTGGAGGAAGCTTTCGAGGCTGTGTCGGCAGAGCGCCGTTGACCACCAAGGTGTATTTGTCTCGGGCGTTCTCGCACGCCTCATCCCAGTTCTTGGTGGAGAGGCTTGCCGGATTATTCGGCGGCATCCACACCCCGTCGATCAAGAATTGCGCATACCAGTTGGTGTCGTTAGGCCCACGCACGAATTGCAACAGCCTGACCGTGTTGCAAAATCGGGGTGATGGGTGTTGCTTGACGATGCGATGACTGGCTTTGCGTCCCACAGGATAGGGGTCTTCCTGATATCGGCGTGACCTTGCTCCAAGGCTTGCGGGCACCCTATTCCTGCATCCAGATTTATGCGAATTGTTTATGCACCCCCGGAGATTGCGATCTAACTCATTCAAATTGTGCTGTTATCAGCAGAGGAGTACGGACTGCAAATCCGCGGATGCCGGTTCGATTCCGGCCCGGACCTCCAGTATTGGATACCGATCGGCCGCAAGGGCGCCGTCAATCACAGCGCATTCTCGCGTATCCGGAACCACCACGTTTCGATCGCGGCTTGTCCATCGATTGCACCGTTAGACTGATCCCTTGTCGGGTCCGGAAGCGGCAGACGTATCCGGGGATCTAATCGATCCTGTCGATACTCAATTTTGTCGGACGACTTCAGGCGATGTGCCGGGTGGGCGCCTTCTTCGCCGGATGCGAGCGACGTTCCGACTACTTTGCCCTTATTCCCAAGCGAGCCATCGTTCGTTCACAAATTTCATTCCTGACCCGATCGGGATCCGCCAACCAGATCCTATCCGGTTGTCCACAGAATTCTGCTTGCTGGAGTCGAATCAACCGTTGCCTCCGGTCCCGCGAACTTATACTGTATCTAGTAGGCACCCCGCTAAAAGGAACCAGCATATGGTATGGGACGAGGAAACGATCCGCCTTCTACGGGATCTCTGGGCGCAGGGACATTCAACCGCCGAGATCGGTCGCCGGCTCGGCGTGTCCAAGAATGCGATCGTTGGCAAAGCTCATCGGCTGGAACTTGATGCGCGGCCGTCGCCCATTAAGCGTGACGTTGTGAAACCGGCGTCTGAGCGTCCACTACAGTGCCTCAGGGCGGCTGGACCAACTCTCCCGCCACTGCCCAGTGCGAACGTTCAAGCGTTTTCCGCTACGCCCACGCCATCCAATCTACGGCCGTTGCGCGCAGCACCGACGCCGAACCCCCGCCCCGTTTCGCCGGCGCCCGCCGCGCCCCTTGCTCCGCGTCCGGCGATGCCTTCCGCTCAAATCCAGAGCCGCCGCCCAGCCCCGTCATGCTGCTGGCCTATCGGAGAACCCGGAACGAAATCGTTCCGATTTTGCGATGACCTCTCCATACCCGGCAAGCCGTATTGTGACCAGCACGCCAAACTGGCGTACGTGAGGGTCCGCGACCGCAAGGAAGACGCGGCGTAACGAGCATGATCGCGTTGACCATGATCTCTTAGGCGAGGCCTGCCTGCACAGCCTGAGAAGGCGTGAAACCGCGCTCGACCGTCATGATCGCTTTGCGGCGCCACATGCCCCGTCTATAAACGGCGCACATCAGCCGAGCGACCCCATGGCAACTCAACACGAGCTCTTCACCGAGGCCCGAAATTGTATGGTAGACAGCCAGATCCGCCCCAATCGTGTGGTGGATCAGCGCGTGCTCTCCGCCATGCGGACCATCCCGAGGGAGTTGTTTCTACCACCAAACGTTCAGGCGCTGGCTTACGTGGATGAAGATGTGCCGTTGGGGAACGGCCGCTTCCTGATGGAGCCGATGGTGTTCGCGAGAATGCTCCAGGCCGCCAATCTGCGCGAAAACGAGCAGGTGCTGATCGTGGGCGTCGGAACAGGCTATAGCGCCGCTGTATTAGACGCCTGCGGTTGCCGCGTGACTGCTCTCGATGAAGACCGGGACCTGCTGTCGATGGCTGACGCTGCGTTGCCGCGAGAGGCGATTGGCGTCACCTTGGTAGCAGGGCCACTGGCCGCAGGTTGGCCACCTCATGCCCCTTACGATCTTATCCTGATCGAGGGTGCGGTCCCAGAAATACCCTCTGCCCTGTCCGCTCAGACGAACCAAGATTCTGGCCGCATCCTTGCCGCGATCTATGGCGAAGGGCGTATCACCCAGGCGGTGATCGCCGAGGTGACGCCCTTTGGGGTTGGGATTTCCCCGCTCTTTGACTGCGCGACCCACCCGATCCCGTCACTGCGAAAGGCGCCCGTTTTCGCCTTCTGAGGGACAACCCTGCGGACACGTTGCACGTGACACTGGACACAGAGACGCGATTGTGACGATTCTGGTTCCGGATTACCGTCACATCGCCCGATAAAGCATACCTAAAATGGTACGCGCTCTGCCGAAAAGGGTTTCCTATGGGTTTGCGCCACGGTTTGTTCGCCAGCTTCAGCTTGGTTGCTGTCGCGGCCTCCGCCGGTGCCCAGGCACCGCCACAGTCTTTGCCGTTAGCTTCGCCCCCGAAACCATCGGCGTCACGGCCGGAGGCACCGGCAACATCACCAACGAAGGTGGCTCAAGCCCACCCTCCACACGCGAAGGCCGCCCCTGCTGGACAGAGTGTACCACATACTCTGATCGAAGCCTTGGCCGCGACCTATTCGTATCAGCCGGCGTTGCAGGCCGAGCGGGCCAAGTTGCGAGCCACCGATGAAAACGTGCCGACAGCGCTCGCGGGTTGGCGGCCGACAGTGGTAGTGGCTGGTAACGTTGGCTACGGCAGTGGCCTGCTACGCGAATATCTGACTACAGTGAGCCCCGCCCAGAACGTTAAGATTCTCAACCCTCGGCAGATCGCCTCGGCGCAGGCCACGCTTACCCAGAACCTCTATACCGGCGGCAAGGTGTCGGCCAACGTCAACCGCTCCAAAAATCAGGTGATGGCGGAGCGCGCCACGCTGATCGCACAGGAGCAAACCAGCTTCAACAATGCCGTCAGCGCCTATGTCGGTGTCATCCAGGCGAAGCAATTACTCGATCTGCAGATCAACAACGAGCAGGTGCTGGCCAAACAGCTCGAGGCTACAAACGATCGCTTCCGGGTCGGCGAGATTACCCGGACTGACGTGGCGCAGGCCGAAGCCGCCCTGGAGGGCGCTCGGGCAACGCGGGAGACGGCGGTCGGCAATCTACAGACCGCCCGGGGCACATTTCAGCAGATTATCGGTGTGTTTCCGCCCGACGATCTGGTGGAACCGCAGCCGTTGAACCTGCCGGTGAAAAGTGAGCAGGAAGCAGCGTCCATGGCCACTTTCAACAACCCCAACGTCATCACCGCGCTGTTCAACGATGCCGCGGCGAAGGACGCGATCGACGTCGCGTTTTCGGCGCTACTGCCGCAGCTCAGCCTACAGGGACAGACCTTCCAGAACAACAACGTGACCGCCCGAAACCTGAGCGACAACGGTTATCAGATTACCGCTCAGCTATCCGTGCCGCTGTATCAGGGCGGATCCGAATACTCTGCCGTCCGCCAGGCGCGTCAGGCGGAGCAGCAGACCCAGCGGCTGATCGACGATGCCAAACGGACCGTGGTCCAAAACGCCGTGCAGGCCTGGGATACGCTGGTCGCCGCCAAAGCGTCCGCAGACAGCACTCGTGCTCAGATCCGGGCTAACGAGATCGCCCTGGAGGGTACTGAGCGGGAGGCGATCGTCGGCAGCCGAACCACATTGGACGTCTTGAACGCAACCCAGCTTCTGCTGCAGTCCAGGACCACGCTCGTGCAAAACCTGGCGCAGGTTATCACGGCCTCTTACGGCGTCGCGGTCGCCATCGGACGGTTGACCGCGAGAGATTTACATCTGCCGGTGCCATTGTATGATGAAACTGCCTACTATCAGGCGGTCAAGGATCGCTGGGTCGGTCTCGGCGACTATGCAACCAATCAGCCGGGTCGCTGACCCAGGTGTCGATGAGTGAAACCCCACCCCCCGCGGCGACACCGGACGGCGCGGATCCTTCGATGGAGGATATCCTTGCATCCATCCGGCGAATTCTGAACGAGGAGGAGGTTCCGGCGGAGGCGGCTGCGCCCGTCGAGGCCCCTGCGGACGACGATGTATTGGTGCTGGACGAGTCCATGATGGTGTCCGCCGGCGAACATTCGCGGGATGGGCTCGAGACCGAGCCGGAACCCGAACGTCCGGCCCCCAAGCCGGTCCCCAAGATCGACGAACTGGCGGCGGCACATGTCGAACCGTCTGCGATCGAACTCGAACCGTCAGCAGCTGCGGCGTCCAATCAAACTCACCCGGTGGAAGCGCCGGCGAAGCTTCCCGACTTGATGGCCCCGGAAACCGCCGCCGCTGCCACGGCTTTGGTTGGCAGTCTGATCCGATCCTTGTCGGCTGGCCGTGCTACGAAAGTATATTCGGGTGGACCGACGCTTGAAGACCTGGTGCGCGACGAATTGCGGCCGTTGCTGAAGGAATGGCTGGACAGCAACCTGCCGCCACTTGTGGAGCGACTGGTCAGGACCGAGATCGAGAGGGTCGTCGGCCGGGCGGTTCCCTGATATGAGCCGCCGCTCCAGCAGCGGTTTCCTGACGATGCCGGCTCTCTAACCTTGCCGGCTCTCGAGCATTGGATGGCGCGGACCAAGGCGGTACCTGCGCTGGCCGCGGGAGAGATCAATGGCACTCAATAGCAGGTTCGCACCGGCCGAGATCGAGGCACGCCTGTATGAAGGATGGGAAAACGCCGGCAGCTTTGCCTGCGACCCAGATTCGAACGCAACGCCCTTCACCATCATGATCCCGCCGCCGAACGTCACCGGTAGCCTGCACATGGGCCATGCGCTGACGTTCACCATCCAGGACACGCTGATCCGCTGGCGCCGGATGCAGGGTCGCGACGCACTGTGGCAGCCGGGCACCGATCACGCTGGCATCGCCACACAGATGGTGGTGGAACGGCTGCTCGCGGAAGAAGGCAAAGACCGCCGGGATCTCGGCCGCGACGCGTTCGTCAAGCGCGTGTGGCAATGGAAGGCGGAATCCGGCGGCACCATCACGCGCCAATTGCGCCGCCTCGGCGCTTCTCTCGACTGGCCGCGCGAGCGCTTCACCATGGACGACGGTTTGTCCGCTGCGGTGAAAGAGACTTTTGTCACGCTGTACGAAGAAGGCCTGATCTACCGCGACCGCCGGCTGGTGAACTGGGATCCGAAGCTGCAGACGGCGATCTCGGATCTGGAAGTGGAGAACCGCGAGATCAAAGGATCGCTTTGGTATCTGCGCTACCCGATAGAGGGCGAACCCGGCCAATCCATCATCGTCGCCACCACGCGACCCGAGACGATGCTCGGTGACACTGCCGTGGCGGTGCATCCCGATCACCCGGTATACGGCGCCCTGATCGGCAAGCGGGCGATCCTGCCGCTGGTCGGCCGATCGATCCCGATCATCGCCGACACCTATGCGGACCCGGAAAAAGGCACGGGCGCGGTAAAGATCACCCCAGCCCACGATTTCAATGACTTCGAAGTCGGCCGCCGCCATGATCTGCCGATGCCGTCGGTGCTGGATCGGCGGGCCATGGTCACGCTGGCCGAAATCGAGGACGCGCTGACTGCGGTTCCGGGTGTCGCCGACCCCCAGTTCGTCCGCTCGCTGGCCGGTCAGACGCGGTTTGCCGCACGCAGCGCCATTGTGGCCGAACTAGAACGCCTGGAACTGCTCGACAGGATTGAGCCGCACGTCAATCAGATACCGCATGGCGACCGTGGCGGCGTCCCGGTCGAGCCGCTGCTGACCACCCAGTGGTATTGCAACGCCGGCGCCCTGGCCAAGCCTGCGATCGAGGCGGTGGAGACCGGCAAGACCGTGTTCGTGCCGAGGCAGTGGGAGAACACCTTCTTCGCCTGGATGCGCGATATTCAGCCGTGGTGCATTTCGCGCCAGCTTTGGTGGGGCCATCGCATCCCGGCATGGTACGGACCCGACGGCACGGTCTTCGTCGCCAAGGACCCGGACGCCGCCGCCGCGCAGGCGCGCGCCTATTATGGCCAGGACGAAGCGTTGATACAGGACGAGGACGTGCTGGACACCTGGTTCAGTTCAGGCCTGTGGCCGTTCTCCACCCTGGGCTGGCCCGAAAAAACCCGGGAACTAGCGCGTTACTACCCCGGCGACGTTCTGGTCACTGGCTTCGACATCATCTTTTTCTGGGTCGCCCGGATGATGATGCTGGGGCTGCATATGATGGGCGACGTGCCATTTCGGGAAATCTACATTCATGGCCTGGTACGCGACGAACGCGGTCAGAAGATGTCGAAATCCCGCGGCAACGTCATCGACCCGCTGGAGTTGATCGACCGCTACGGCGCCGACGCCCTGCGCTTTACCATCTGCGCCCTGACCGGTCCGGGCCGCGACGTGAAACTCAGCGCGGCGCGCGTGGAGAGCTACCGTGGGTTCGTAACGAAGCTGTGGAATGCCGCGCGCTTCTGCGAAATGAACGGGATCAGTCCTGACGCCGCGTTCGATCCAAGCCGCGTCGTATTGCCGTTGTCGCGCTGGCTGCTCGCGGAGACCAATGCAGCGATCCAGGCTGCCACCGATGCGCTGGAGGCCTATCGTTTCGATGAATATGCCTCGGCGGCATATCGTTTTGTCTGGAACACGTTCTGCGACTGGTTTCTGGAATTCGCCAAACCGCTGCTGGCCGCCGGTGCGGACCCCGCCGCTGCCGGTGAAACCCGCGCCGTGGGCGCCTATGTGCTGGGCCAGATCCTGCGCCTGCTGCATCCCGCGATCCCGTTCGTGACCGAGGAATTATGGGATCGTTTCGGCTACGGTGAGCCATCCAGTCTGATCGGCACCGCCTGGCCGTCGCCCGTCGTGGCGCCGGGCGCGGAACAGGCCCGCGTCGAACTTGACTGGGTGGTGCGGTTGATAACTCTGGTTCGATCAGTGCGGGCCGAGATGAATGTCCCACCATCAAAGCCGTCGCCGGTTCTGTTGCAGGGGGCTTCGGCGCAGTCGATGGGCCGGGTCGATCGATGGATGGACGCCATTCGCCGGCTGGCGCGCGCGTCAGACGTCTCGGCTCTGGTTGGGGATGTGCCGAAAGGGTGCGCCCAGGCGGTGCTGGACGAGGCCACGATCGTGCTGCCATTGGAAGGACTGATCGATATCGCGACGGAACAAGCGCGTCTGATCAAGGAACGCGACAAGTTGCTGGCTGAGGCAAAAAAGACCGCGCAGAAGCTGGCAAATGCCGATTTCGTCAGCCGGGCGCCAGAGGAAGTCGTGGCCGAAAACCGCGAACGCCTGGAGGCCGCTCAACTCGAGATTGCTCGGCTGCAGGCTGCTCTAGATCGGCTGGGATGACGTTAAGCGGCGCGGTCTAGGCGGGCGAGACGGACGAAGACCATTGACGACCGGGCGGTGGCTTCCTATTATAAGTTTCCATTCTGATAGTCGGGCGTTTTTGCGCACGCGCTAAACGTCCTAAGTCCAACATCCTGACTGGCTACGAACCTCTGGGCGGTATTGCGCCCAAAAACTGTTCAAGCCCTTGTCACGTCCCCATACCGCACCCTCACGTCCAGGCATCCCCATGCACCTTGCTGAACTGAAGAAAAAAACGCCAGCCGAACTGGTGAATTACGCTGAGTCCGTAGAAGTCGAGAACGCATCGTCGCTGCGCAAGCAGGACATCATGTTCGCTATCCTGAAGAACCTCGCCGACAAGGATCAGGCGATCCACGGCGAGGGCACGCTGGAAATCTTGCCCGATGGATTCGGCTTCCTGCGGAGTCCTGAGGCCAACTATCTGGCCGGCCCGGATGACATCTATGTCAGTCCTAGTCAGGTCCGCCGCTTCGGCCTGCGCACTGGCGATTCAGTGGATGGCCAAATTCGCGCGCCACGGGATGGAGAGCGTTACTTCGCCTTGCTGAAGGTGGACACGGTCAACTTCGAGCCGCCCGACGCGGTGCGCCATCGTGTCAACTTCGACAACCTGACGCCGCTGTATCCCGAAGAACGCCTGAAGATGGAGATGGAGAATTTCCAGTCCGTCGCCAAAGGGCCGGTTAAGGACTTCACGCCTCGGGTGATCGACCTGATCTCCCCGGTCGGCAAGGGCCAGCGCGCGTTGATCGTCGCGCCACCCCGCACCGGCAAGACGGTAATGCTGCAGAACATCGCCGCGGCCATCGCCGCCAACCATCCGGAAGTCTTTCTGATTGTGCTGCTGATCGACGAGCGGCCGGAGGAAGTCACCGACATGGCTCGCAGCGTAAACGGCGAAGTCATCAGTTCCACCTTCGACGAACCGGCGACCCGCCATGTGCAGGTCACCGAGATGGTGCTGGAGAAAGCCAAGCGCCTCGTTGAACACAAACGGGACGTGGTGATCCTGCTGGACAGCATCACGCGCCTGGCCCGGGCCTACAACACAGTGGTGCCGTCCTCAGGCAAGGTTCTGACCGGCGGTGTCGATGCCAACGCCCTGCAGCGGCCCAAGCGCTTCTTCGGTGCGGCGCGCAATATCGAGGAAGGTGGCTCGCTGACCATCATCGCCACCGCGCTGATCGATACCGGCAGCCGTATGGACGAGGTGATCTTCGAGGAATTCAAGGGTACCGGCAACTCGGAAATCATTCTGGATCGCAAACTGTCTGACAAACGGTCTTTCCCGGCGATCGATATCACCAAGTCCGGCACTCGCAAGGAGGAATTACTGGTCGAGCGCAGTGTGCTGTCGAAGATGTGGGTGCTGCGGCGCATTCTGAATCCGATGGGCACGGTCGATGCGATGGAGTTTCTCTTGGACAAGCTGAAGTACAGCAAGACCAACAACGACTTCTTTGACGCAATGAATACTTAGCGCGGAGCATGCTCTAACGTCGACTATCAAGATCAGGTCTAAACGGAAGCGTGTGCGTTTGGCACGGCAAGAAAATGACGCTAGGTGACGTCGGATACTTCGAAGTCGGAGGCAAAGATGTCCCAGATGCGAGCAGTGCAGGTAACCAGCGCGAACGGACCATTCGAACTGGTCGAGCGAGCGATTCCGGATCCCAGGGATTTCGTATGATGGCGGTTGTGCCGACTACGGGATTGCGCCTTTCGAGGCGCTCGCGTCGGTGCCCGATGACCTGGGGCCCGCCGAAGCCGCTCCGCTTTTATGTGCCGGCATCACCACATTCAACGCGCCGCGCAATAGTGGTGTCGGACCGGGTGATCTTGCTGCGATCCTCGGCATCGGCGGCCTGGGGCATCTTGGCGTGCAATTTGCCGCGAAGATGGGGTGCCGAACGGTCGCGATCGCGCGCGGAGCAGACAAGGAGCCGCTCGCTCGAAAATTGGGCGCCCATCACTGCATCGACAACAGCCCGCAGGACGTGGCGAGCGCGGTCGGCAAGTTGGGCGGTGCACGCGTAATTCTGGCGACGGTGACCAACTCCAACGCGATGAGTGCCGCGATTGGTGGCCTGGCCGTGGACGGAAAGCTGATCGTTCTCGGCGCGTCTCCTGAACCGATTGAAGTATCGCCGCTGCTGCTGATCTCGGATCGGCGAGCAATCCAGGGGCGGCCTTCCGGCACCTCGATCGACCGACATCCGGCCGATGATCGAAACCATGCCCCTCGAACGTGCGCCCGAGGCGTAGGATCGGAGGCGTAGGATCGGATGATGAGCGGCGAGGCGCGATTCCGTATGGTCCTGACGACAGGATTTTAGCGACAACCACCGCATCCGTCGACCGGCCGTGGCGGCTCGCGTCGCCCGTCCGATCCTGACGCCCCAAGTTGATTCATGGAGCGGCAGCACATGTGCATTCGCAAAGCCGGGACCTATCGCACTTTGCGCGCGCATGACACCATCTTGCGCCGGCACGGGACGTTCCAGTCAGCGCGATCATGCTCTAATCAAATACGATCCGAGGACGATCACCGCGCGCCCTGCCAACGCAGAAGCCGCGACGCCGATTTATCGGGGGACCGGCAACCTATGTCGCGTATGATCGAGATCGTGCTTTTCATAACTCCGTTCCTGAGCTTCGCCGCGTGGCGCCTGCTGTTTCCCTCGCCGCTGCCGCCGCTTTGGCTGATCTACAGCCTGACCGGTTTCCTGGTACTCATGCTGCTGGCGCTAGTCTGGTCGCGGCAATTCGACGCCGGCGACGCCCAGGAAGGCTACGTCCCCGCCCAATTGATCGACGGGCGCGTCGTGCCGGCACATCGGGCGCCGCCGCAATGACCCAGCCGGCGTTCCTGACCGATCCGGCATTGAGCCAGGTGTGGGATGTGCTACCGGAGGCGCGGGTGGTCGGCGGCGCCGTCCGTGATGCGCTGGCG
Source organism: uncultured Pseudomonadota bacterium (assembly GCA_963832865.1). Classification (GTDB taxonomy): domain Bacteria; phylum Pseudomonadota; class Alphaproteobacteria; order Acetobacterales; family Acetobacteraceae; genus Rhodopila. The sequence continues at coordinate 75,620 of CAWHWH010000009.1, read as the reverse complement.
GGCCGAGCCGTGGTGGATATCGATCTGGCGACGTCTCGCCCGCCCGCTGACGCAATGGCAGCCCTGCGGCAGGCTGGGGTGAAGGTCGTTCCGACCGGCTTGGGGCACGGCACCATCACCGCGGTGGTGGACGGACGCGGCTTCGAGATCACCACCCTCCGGCGTGACGTCGAGACCGACGGCCGTCATGCCGTCGTCGCCTTCACCGAGGATTGGCGGTTGGACGCCTCACGACGGGATTTCACCATCAACGCGATGTCGATGGGGCGCGACGGGGGACTATTCGACTACTTCGACGGGACCGCCGATCTCCAAGTCGGGCGGGTGCGCTTCGTCGGTGACCCTCCAACCCGCATCGCCGAGGACTACCTGCGCATCCTCCGTTTCTTCCGTTTCTATGCCCGCTACGGCCGCGTCCCGCCCGATTCGGCCACGCTGGCGGCGTTGCGCAACGGCATCCCCGGTTTGAGCCGCCTTTCGGTCGAGCGCGTGTGGATGGAGCTACGACGCATCTTGGCCGCGCCGAACCCGGAGGAAGCAGTCGAGTTGATGGCGCGCCTCGGCATTTGGGTTGCCGTGCTGCCGGAGGCGCAAGCGGCATCTCGGCTGGCGGGGCTTCCAGCTGATCCGGTGTTGCGATTGGCCGCGACGCTGACCGGGGATCCACTCGCGCTGGCGGCGCGGCTGAAAATGTCGAACGAGGACCGCGAGCGGCTGGTGCGTCTGCTCGGGACGCCCAGCCCTGAGGGGACAGACGCGGATCTGCGGCGCTTATTGGCGGATCATTTGCCGGCCGATCTGATCGATCGGACGTGGCTCGACCGTGCCGCGGACACAAGGCGGCGGCTGAGCAGCATGGCCAGGCCGGTTTTCCCATTGGAGGGACGTGATGTCCTGACCGTCGGCGTCCCCCCCGGCCCATTTGTTGGCGAGCTCCTGCGCCACGTGCGGCGATGGTGGCTGGATGGCGGCTGCGTCGCCGATCGTGCTGCCTGCATGGCGGAACTTGCGCGCACGGCCGATCTGCCCAACATGAGCGGACAGAGGTGAAAAAGATGCAGGATATCGAAATCTACACGCAACCGTGGTGCCCATTTTGTGAACGTGCCACGCACGTCCTTAGCACCAAGGGCGTCGAATTCCGCGAGATCGACGCGCCGCATGGATCCGCCTCCCGGCGGGAAGCTCGCGAGCGATCCGGCGGAAGGACCTCTGTGCCACAGATCTTCATTGGCGGCACGCACATTGGTGGCTGCGACGACCTTTTGGCACTCGACCGCGCCGGAAAGTTGAATTCGCTGCTCGGACTTGCATGAAAACTGTTGGACACCTTTTTGAGAGCGTGCCAATTGGCGATATTAGTTCGGATTTTTGTCAGGTCTGGGAATGATCCACTACCAGTTGCGATGCGGCCAGTTGCACGGGTTTGACGGCTGGTTCAAGGATAGCGCTAGCTTCGAGAAGCAGGCGAAGCGTGGCTTGATAGAATGCCCCGAATGCGGTGGCACCGATGTCGAGCGCGCGCTGATGGCCCCCGCCGTGGCAAAGCGGGAATCGCTGCCGGTTCCGGTCGCCCGACCTGAGGCGCCCGCTCCGGTCCCACCACCCGTTAAGGCAACCACCGGCCGGCTGCCGGCGCAAGTAATGGCTGCGCTCCAGCGCATGCGGGCCGAGGTCGAAAAAAACTGCGAGTATGTCGGACCGGACTTCGCCGATCAGGCTCGGGCAATACATCGCGGCGAAGTGGAACCCAAGAGCATTTACGGAGAAACAACCGAGGAGCAGGCCGAAACTCTCTCCGAGGAAGGCATTGCAGTTGCCAAAATCCCTTGGGTGCCGCGCGCCGACGGCTAGTGGTCCGATCCGGACAGAAGCATCCTTGCGGTCGGGTGAATGGGCCCGCCAAAACGCCTTACCCTGCCTGGAGCGCCCCGAGCCTTCCTTGGGATGCCGGGTGGCGAAGCGACTCCTCGCTGGCAACCGCCATCTCAATGTAAGATTTCTGGGTCTGTTGCCGAGGCTTCGGACTCCCTATTTTAGACCGAACTCCAGGGGAAGGAACGATCGATGCAAGTTCAGCCATACCTGTTTTTTGAGGGACGCTGCCAGGAAGCGATCGACTTTTACAGCCGGGCCCTCGGCGCCACCGTCGTGATGCAAATGGCATTTAAGGACAGTCCGGAACCGACGGGACAGCCACCCGGGGCGGATGACAAGGTGATGCACGCTACCCTGCGAATTGGCGAGACCGAGGTGTTCATGTCCGATGGCCGCTGCAGCGGGGCGCCCACATTTCAGGGGATCTCACTGTCGTTGAACCCGGCTGACGATGCCGGGGCGGCCTCGGTGTTCTCCGCTTTGGCAGACGGTGGGACGGTCACCATGCCGTTGGCAAAGACGTTTTTCGCCTCCTCTTTCGGGATGGTGAGTGACCGGTTCGGCGTCGGCTGGATGGTCATGGTTCAGGGACAATAGCCCCCGACGCAGCCCGCAGCCGGGGCAATATCCCGCCGGAACGCGAACTTAGGGTATAATCGGGGCATATCCGCAGAATTTCACCTGCGGCCCGCGGGGGTGACTTACCATTCATGTCCGGCTAGGAGTCCGATCCTGTCGCGTCTCGTGCGACATCCGAGAAACCCTTGCAGAAAGCAAAGCACCCATGACGATCAAGGTCGGCGATACGCTTCCGTCCATGAAACTGATGGTCGCGACGGCGGACGGCCCGAAAGAGATCTCCACAGACGAGATCTTCAAGGGAAAGAAGGTGGTCCTTTTCGCGGTCCCGGGTGCTTTCACCCCCACTTGCAGCGCCAAGCATCTGCCCGGTTTCGTACAAAACGCGGACGCCCTGAAGGCCAAGGGTGTCGACACCATCGCCTGCATTGCCGTCAATGACGTCTTCGTTATGGGCGCCTGGGGTAAGGACCAAGGTGCAGGCGATAAAGTGATGATGCTGGCCGACGGCGCCGCTGCTTTCGCAAAGTCCATTGGCCTGGAACTCGACCTGAACGCCCGCGGCATGGGGTGGCGCAGCCAGCGCTACGCCCTGATCGCCGAGGATGGCAAGGTTACCCATCTGGGCGTTGAGGCACCCGGCGGGTTCGAAGTGAGCAAGGCTGAAGCCGTGCTCGCCGCCCTCTGAACGGTTCCGGAAGCCTGCGTCCGGGGCGTGCGCCGCCGGCAAACTTCACGCGAGCATGACGGTCGCGGCCTTGGATCCATCCGGGCACTCTTCTGCCTCTGGAGGTGAGGGGAGACAGCAGAAGATGGTCTTTTCCCTCCGGCGTCAAAATGAGGCGCCGGAATATCGCTACCACGTCTTCTGCGCCGCCATCTTGTTTTCGGTCCTGGCGACCCAGCGCGGCTACGCTGCGGACAAGCCCACAACCAACGCGACCGATACGACGGCCCCGCTTGAACAAAACTGGGCGATCCATGGTCAGAGCACCTATACCCAGGAATTCCAGCCGGCATTCCGCTCCCCCTATCAAGGGCCACAAAGCCTGCCGCCGCCGGCGAACGGGCGCGAGACCTTCGATGCCACCATCTATGGCGGGTTTCGCCCTTGGCCGGGAGCCGAAATCTGGATCAACCCCGAGGTCGATCAGGGCTTCGGGTTGGGCAACAGCTTCGGGGTCGCCGGCTATGTCAGCGGCGAGGCCTATAAACTCGGCCAAAACGACCTTACTACCGGATGTCGCGTGCGTTCTTCCGCCAGACCATCAATCTGGGCGGCGAGACCCAGAAGGTCGAGCCGGACCTTAACCAGCTCGGTGGTTCTCAGACGGCGAACCGGGTAGTCATCACGATCGGCAAGTACTCATAAATACGCCCACGACCCACGCAACGACTTTCTGAACTGGTCGGTGCTTGACGTCGGCACCGTCGATTATGCGGCTGATGCCTGGGGCGAGCCGCGGCCGAATGGTACCAGGACTGGTGGACCGCCAGGGTTGGCCTGTTCGACATGTCCAATGTTCCGAACAGCATCGCTCTTAGCCTGCCGCTGATCCATCAGAACCAGTTCGTCGCGGAGGTCGAGGAACGGCATACGCCGTGGGATCAGCCGGGCAAGCTCAAGTTCCTTTACTGGGCTCACGCGCGCCAACATGGGCACGTACTCGGACGCGCTCGCTCTTGCCGCCGCCACCGGCCCGACACCGTCCACCGACGCCGTTCGCAACTATCGTAGCAAGTATGGCGTCGTGCTGAATCTGGAGCAACAGTTGACGCCGGTTCTGGGGATGTTTGCCCGCGCCGGCTGGACGCAGGGCGGCATGGCGGAGTACGATTTCACCGATATCGACCAGTCGCTGCAGATCGGCCTGTCCCTCCAGGGCACCCGCTGGGGGCGGCCGGACGACACGGTAGGGCTAGCCGCCGTTGCCAACCAGATCTCTCGACGACGTTAAGGCGTATCTGGCGGCGAGAGGGCTGGGCGGGATCATCGGCGACGGGCAACTCCCCGAGGCTGGTCCCGAACAGATCATCGAGACCTATTACAGCTTCGCGGCTTTCAGCTTCGCCAAGGTCACCGGCGACTTATCAGTTCGTTAACAACCCGGCCTACAATCGGCAGCGCGGTCCAGTGTCGGTCTTCGCTCTCAGGCTGCATGCGGAATTCTGACGGCGCGACATGGGCGCCTCATGAAATTCACCGTGGAATCGACTTTCAATGGTATAAGCGAACCTGAACACCTGAACACGCGCAGGTAACTCTTTGATAATATCGTCCCGGTTGACCAGGCACATCTCACCGGCCCATAGAAAAGCGTGAAAAGCACAGAGGCCCACACATCTTGGTTGATCCCCTCCTCCTTCGCGATTTCGGGCGATTCGCGACCTCCATCGTTCCCGTTGCCAGGGGCCGGTGGGCGACGGCCGGAGTCGCCAATCACGGTGTCGCCAATAACACTGGCCGATTATCCAAAAGGCCCAGCGATCGGCCAAAAACGGTCCGGGCATGAGCAGCCGCCCGCTTCCCTCCGGCGGCCACGAGATGCATCGAACCGGCGGCTACCTCCTGGGCGGCGCGAGTACACGCGACCGCGTGCTTCCCACGCCCGGGCGGATTGCTCGGCGCCGATTCGTGATCAACCTGACCAAATGGGTGTTGCCGCTCGCGGCGATGGGTTTGCTGGCCCTGATCGCGTTGTGGCCCGAGATCAATGCTGCCGCGACGAAGGCTCGCTTGGCGATGGCCCACGTCTCAGGCGAGGTATCAGGCGGCAAGGTGATCGAGGCCCGCTACAATGGCGTGGATGAGAAAGGCCGCCCCTATACGCTCACCGCCGCGACCGCTTGGCAGATCAACGCCCAGCAAGTCGGACTGACACTCCCGAAAGGCGACATCACGCTGAAGAATGGCACCTGGCTGATGCTGAACTCGAAGGAGGGCACGTTCATTCGGGGATTGAATCAGCTCGATCTGGTGAAGGAAGTGACGTTGTATCGGGATGATGGCACCACGATGCGCACCGAAAGTGCCTCGATCGACATGAAAGCCGGTGCTGCGGCGGGATCGGATCCGGTGCACGTGGAAGGGCCGTTCGGCGTGCTGGATGCGCGGGGCTTCACCGTGATGGACAATGGCAACGCGATCGATTTCCCTGGCCCCGCGCACGTTGTGCTGAATGGGGCTGGTCATTGAAGAGGATCTGGGCCGCCGCGGCGATGACTTGCCTGACCGTCTCATCGCTGACGGCGCCGGCCGTGGCGCAACAGCTTGATTTCTCGCACGGCGGCCCAATCGATATTTCCGCCCGCGACGGAATAGAATGGCGGCAAGTGGAGCAGGAGGTCATCGCGCGCGGCAACGCCAAGGCGATCCGGGGCGATGTTACAGTGACGGCTGACCGGCTGACTGCGTGGTATCGCAAAAAGGGCGCTACCGAGGCCGCCCAACCGACGCCGGTGTCGGGCCTGACCGGTGACCCCTCGACCGAGGGGAGCGAGATCTACCGCATTCAAGCCGATGGCCACGTCAACATCTTCACCGCGACCGACCGGGCGCAGGGCGATAAGGCAACCTACGATCTCGATCAATCCGTCATGGTGATGACTGGGCGCGATCTGAAACTGACTACGCCCAATGACGTCATCACCGCTAAGGACGACCTGGAATACTGGCCGCAGAAACACATGGCGGTGGCGCGAGGCGACGCCGTCGTGGTGACCTCCGACGCCAAGCGCGTCGCCGCCGACACTCTGGTCGCCTACACGAGCGACAATTCGCAGCCCGCCCCGTCGGCTTCTTCCCCGGCGGCCTCTTCCACCGCCACCCGCGTATCGACCCCGCCCACACCATCGAACGATCCACTGGTGTCAAGCGGCAAGCTGCAGCGGGTGGAAGCTTTCGGCCATGTCTCGATTCGCACGCCCACCGACACCGTGACCGGCGATCGCGGCGTCTATGTTCCCGACACGGGCATGGCTCGTTTGGGCGGCAACGTGCGCATCACGCGGGGACAGAACCAGTTGAACGGCGCCGAAGCGGACGTAAACATGAAGACCGGCATCGCGACCCTGGCGGCGCAGAAAGCCGCTGTCGGGCAGAAAGCTGACCGAGTGCACGGCCTGGTCGTGCCGAATGATGAGAGCAGCAAGTCGCTCGGCAACACGACCGCCGCAACGACCCCGGGCGGGTCGGCCAAGCCTCCCTCAGCCAAAACGGCCTCCCCGGCGGCTTCAGGACAAAAACCATGAATGTGGTACGACCAATGCGGCCGGCCCGCGGGTTGACAGTGGTAGCGGGCGGCGGCGGACTGAGCGCTCGCGGCGTTGGCAAAACCTACAAGGGCCGCCCCGTCGTGCGGAACGTTACCGTGACATTGCACCGGGGCGAGGCCGTCGGCCTACTGGGCCCGAACGGCGCCGGCAAGACCACGACATTCTACATGATCGTCGGGCTAGTACGGCCCGATACCGGGTCCATTAGCCTCGACAGCGCCGACATCACCAGATTGCCGATGTACCGCCGCGCTCGTCTGGGGATCGGCTACCTGCCGCAAGAAGCCAGCGTGTTCCGCGGCTTGAACGTGGAGCAGAACGTCATGGCCGCGCTCGAGGTCATCGAACCAGATGCCGCCACCCGTGACATGATGCTGGACGAGTTGCTGGGCGAATTCGGGATCAGCCATCTTCGCCGCACCCCGGCGCTGGCCCTGTCCGGCGGCGAGCGCCGCCGCGTCGAGATCGCCCGCGCCCTGGCGACCCAGCCGTCCTACATCCTGCTGGACGAACCCCTGGCAGGCATCGACCCGATCGCCGTGGGCGAAATCCGCGATCTAGTCAAGCACCTGAAGGATCGCGGCATCGGCGTCCTGATTACCGACCACAACGTAAGGGAAACGCTGGATATTATTGACCGAGCCTACATCATGCACGATGGTCAGGTGCTGATGGAGGGCAAACCGAACGAAGTGGTTGCTCACGTAGATGTGAGGCGGGTGTACCTGGGGGAAAAGTTCAGTATGTAAGAATTTTATTGACTTAAGGCAATCGTTTTGAACCGAACTTGCACGAATTTTGCATCTAACGCGCTGAAACCATTTGACCCCAGACTGAATGGCTAGATAATCGCCCGCTATGGCGATTGCCCCCCGTCTCGACCTACGCCAAAGCCAGACACTCGTCATGACGCCGCAGCTGCGTCAGGCGATCAAGCTGCTCCAATTCTCCAACATCGAGGTCAACTCATTCGTCGACGAGGAGATGGAGCGCAATCCGCTCCTCGAACGCGACGACGCCCCGGAACCGCCGGTCGGCGAACGGGCGGCCCTGGACCAGATCGAGCCGCGCAGCCCTGAGGTGATCGACTCCGCCGATGCAGCGCGAGCAGACACCTTGCCGGCAGACGCCGGCTCGCCGCTCGATAACGTACATGCGGAGACTTACGATCCCGGCGGTGCCGGCGATGGCGCACCGTTGCTAGGACGGATGGATGGCAGGGGCGGCAGCCACAGTTTCGAGGGCGACGACCGCGGCATAGACGACTTCGCCGGCGACGACCGGTCGCTGCGGGATCATCTGGGCGAGCAGTTGCGGCTAAATTTTTCCGACATGGCGGACCGGATGATCGGGGCGCATCTGATCGCCCTGCTCTGCCCGGCCGGCCGATTGACCGCCGCACCACTGGCCATTGCGACCGCCATGGCCCTCCCGCTGGAACGGATCGAGGCCGTTCGGGCACGTATGATGCGGTTCGATCCCGTCGGCCTTTTTGCGCGTGATCTCAAGGAGTGTCTCGCCGCGCAGTTGGCCGAACGCAACCGGCTCGACCCGGCGATGCAGACTTTGCTGGACAACCTGGACCTGCTGGCGAAGCGCGAAAACCGGCGGCTGATGGCGCTGTGCGGCGTCGACGCCGAAGACCTGAGTGACATGATCGTCGAGATCAAGGCGCTCGACCCCAAGCCCGCGGCGACCTGGGATACCACGCCGCCGCAGTTGGTCGTGCCGGATTTGCTCATGCGGCAACTGCCGGATGAGAGCTGGATCATCGAGCTGAACCCGGAAACCATGCCACGGGTGCTGGTGAACGATCGATTTTACGCCAAAGTCGCTCCGCGGGCGAAAAAAGACGAGAAGGTGTTCCTGACGGAGCGCCTCGCGAATGCCAACTGGCTGGTGCGCTCGCTCCAGCAACGGGCGCAGACCATTCTTAAGGTCGCCGCGGAGATCATTCGCCAGCAGGACGCATTCCTGCGGTTGGGCGTTGCGCATCTGCGTCCGATCATCTTGCGCGACATCGCCGAGGCGGTTGAACTTCATGAGAGTACCGTCAGCCGCGTGACCGCGAATAAGTACATCGCCACGCCCCGCGGCACATTCGAGCTGAAGTATTTTTTCACCACCGCGATCCACGGCACCAACGGCGGCGACTCCCACAGCGCCGAGGCGGTGCGTTATCGCATCCGTGGTCTGATCGACCTTGAGGCACCCGCCGACATCCTATCGGATGACGCGATCGTCTCGGTACTCCGGCGCGAGGGTGTGGACATCGCGCGCCGGACCGTTGCGAAATACCGCGAGGCGCTGCGGATACCAAACTCCGTGCAGCGGCGCCGGGACAAAGCAGTTTCGGCCTAAACAGTGGGCCGCCTGGGTGGGCGTGTCGCGTTTCCGGGTGGTTTCGAAGCTAACCCGCGCGGCGCGAAACGTCCCAGATGCGGGGATTGTGCGATCAAACAACGAGAATCCGCCCGGCTATCGGGACAGCATTGGAAACCGTTTGCTTTGCAAACAATACGGGCTTTTCCGTAGTGGACACGGCCGGGGTTTCGGGTGCCCAATGCCAGTGTCGCCAGGGCGCCGGTTCTATAATCGTCCTGAGCGGCTTGCGAACTGGTCGGGAGAGTACGATGCAGATCACGGTTGCCGGCAAACAGGTCGATTTGTCGGATGCGTTGCGCACGCGGGTGTCCACTCAGATGGACACAATCGCTGGTAAGTATTTTGACCATGCGTTGGAAGCGCACGTGACATTTAGCCGAGCGCGAAGTTTTTTCACCTGCGATATCAATCTACACGCGGGGCGAGGTCTGCAGTTGCGCGGTGAAGGCGAGGCCGCCGACGCCAACACGGCGTTCGATGACGCGGCGGAGCATATCGCCAAGCGCCTGCGCCGCTATCGTCGCCGGGTCAACGACCACCATCGAGACATGGCCAGCCGCCAACCCCCCGAAGCGGCTCGGCAATATATCCTCCGGGAAGAGTTAAACGGCACCGAAACGGCCACTGACGGTCGCAGCCTGGACGAGGCTTATGCGACCGTCATCGCTGAAACCCAGACCGAAATCGCCGTCCTATCAGTTGGCGAGGCGGTGATGCGAATGGACCTCGCGGATCAATCGGTGATGATGTTTCGTAACAGCGCGAGTGGCGTGCTGAACGTCGTCTATCGCCGCAACGACGGGCATATCGGCTGGATCGATCCGGGGTCGTAAGTCTGTCCGGCGCGTCGTCCGTGCCTCAGGCCGCCGCGCGCAGATGGGCACGAGTGGACATCAGTGGCTGGATACGCTGGCCGAACTGATCCATACCGGCGACGAAATCGTCGAACGTGAGCATGATGCCCACCGTGCCGGACACCGATGCCACCTCGTCCAGCATGCGGGCAACGTTGGCGTAAGACCCTACCAGCGTGCCCATGTTGAAGTTCACTGCCGACGTCGCCTGCGCCATCCAGCGCGCGGTAGACCCTGCATCAGCGTTGGTGTCGGCATTGGCCTGAAGGCCTAGATAGGACAGCGCTTCGGCGTCCGCCCCCTCGACATAGCGCCGCCACTTGGCGAAGGCAGCGTCATCGGTCTCATCGGCGATCACCATCATCAGCGGGTAGCACCCGACGGTGCGGCCAGTCTTCGCCGTCTCTGCCGCAGCCGCGCGTTGTTGGGTGCATAGGCGGCGGGTGTGTTCAGCCCGGCTCCGACGCAGAAATTATAGTCGGCGAATGCAGCGGCGAACTCCATGCCGCGAGGGCTAAGACCGGCGCACACCACCGGCACCGGCCCTGATGGGCGCGGGCTCAGGCGGCAGTCGTTCATGGTGAAGAATTCACCCTTGAAGTCCGAGCGCCCCTCGGTCCAAAGCTGGCGCAGGATAGTCGCGTACTCGGTCAGCATGTCATAGCGGCGTTCGTAGTGCTCGTCGCCCGGCCACAGACCCATCTGGTCATATTCGGCTTTGGCCCATCCGGTGATCAGGTTCAACCCGAATCGGCCCGGAGCGATGTTGTCGATCGTGCTGGTCATCCGCGCGGCGATCGCCGGCGGGATCGTTAGCGTCGCCACCGTCGCATACAGCCGTATCCGGCTGGTCACCGCAGCAAGCCCTGCCATCAGCGTGAACGATTCCAGATTGTGGTCCCAGAACTCCGACTGACCGCCGAAACCGCGCAGCTTGATCATCGATAGCGCGAAATCCAGCCCATACTGCTCCGCCTTCTGCACCACCGTCCGGTTCAGCGCGAAGCTCGGCCGATATTGCGGCGAGGCTGTCGAGATCAGCCAGCCATTGTTGCCGATCGGAATGAATACGCCAATATCCATGGTTCAACTCCATGCTTACCGAGCCGCCACCTCACGCCGCGACGGTCGTTGTCTCCGCCATCCTCACGGGCTCGGCTGGGACACGATCCTCCAGCATGCGCACGTCGCCCGGTGACCAGCTTGCCACCGCGCGATCACCGATATCGATCGGGTCAACGAAGTAGTCCTCGTCGAGAACGTTGGCGACGAACTCCTCACCATCTCCGAGATCGATCGTCACCTTCACGTATGAGCCCTGATTTTCGATCGCGTGGATCTCACCCGCGACGCTGTTCAGCGGGTCGCGGCGCGGCTCGCCCGGCGTGGGCCGCCGCACCGTGATGCGATCACGGCGGAGCGACGCAAACAATGTCTCTCCGGGCACGATACGTTTCCCCGCAAGCGGCACCTCAACACGCGCGCCGGTGCTGGTCAGCGCCACCGCCCGTCCGTCGGCCAGGCGCTCGACCGAACCGGACAGGACGTTCTGTCCACCAATGAAGCGCGCGACGTAGGCGTTGCGCGGGTGCAGAAAGATTTCCCGGGCGGAAGCCGCCTGCTCGATCTTGCCTTGTTCCATGACCACTACGACATCCGCGACCGCCGTTGCCTCAAGCTGGGTGTGGGTGACATGGATGAAGGTGATGCCAAGCTCGCGCTGAATACGCCGCAGCTCCCCCCGCATGCGCAGACGCAAGTATTCGTCGAGTGCCGATAATGGTTCGTCCAGCAGCAGCACCCGCGGATTGGTGATCAGAGCCCGAGCCAGCGCCACACGCTGCTGCTGGCCGCCCGAGAGTTCAGAGGGCAACCGGTTGGCGAACGCCTCCAGACGCACCTTCTCCAGCAGCTCGCGCGCTGTGGTGTAGCGGTCGTTTTTGCCGACGCCGCGCATCTTCAGTGCAAAGGCGACATTGTCGATCACGCTGCGATGCGGGAATAGCGCGTAGCTCTGGAACATCATTGCCGTGCCGCGTTCTACCGGGGGCAGGTTGGTGACGTTGCGATCCCCGATCAGCACGTCGCCGGAGGTCGGAAATTCATGCCCCGCGATCATCCGCAGAATCGTCGTCTTGCCGCAGCCGCTCGGCCCAAGCAGACAGCAGTAAGCGCCGTGGTCGACACGCAGGTCGAGGTCCGCCACCGCCGGCGGAGCGCCCGGGGTATATTGCTTGGTTACATCGATGAGCTCGATCTTGCCGTTGGGAACAACTGGGGCCATGGCGGGATTTGGTCCGTTATCAGAGGGAAGCGCGGGCGTGGCGGGAAGGCCCATGTCGGATGAGGTCGCGTGTCGCGAGCGATGCCGCTGAATAAGTGCGATCGACCCCAGTGCGGTGCCGATCACGGTGAACGACACCAGCGTCGTGACCGTGCCCACCGCGTACAGCGCCGGCGACGTGACATTCGTCGTCATCGCCCAGATCTCGAGCGGCAACGTGTTCTGGCTTCCCGCGGTCAGCACGGTGCGTGCGAATTCATCGTAGGACAGGGTGAAGCCGAACAGTGCGACGCCGATGATGCCGGGCAGCAGGATCGGCAAGGTCACCTCGCGCGTCCCCTGCCAGGCGGTAGCGCCCAGATCGCGCGCGGCCTCCTCGTAGGAACGGTTGAAGCGGCCGATCACCGCGAACATCACCAGCAGGCCGAACGGCAAGGTCCACGTCAGTTGGGTGCCGAAACCGGAGGTTCGCCAATCGGTCTGCCAGCCCAGCAACTGATAGACCAATGAAACGCCCAGCCCCACGAACAGACCGGGCATCACCAAGCTGGCGATCGCCATGTAGAAGACCACCCCCGAACCGGGGAAGCGGCGGCGGAAGCCAAGGCCGGCGCTCACGCACAGCACCACAGTGACGACGGCAACAACCGCGGCCAGTTCCATCGAGCGCGTAAATGTCCCAGCGATGTCGCCGCTGCGTCCATTTTCGATCAGCTCGTGGAACCAACGCGTAGAAAACCCGTTGATCGGGAAGGTCAGGCCGCCCTCCGGTCCCTGGAACGACAACACATAGATGACCAGCATCGGCCCGTACAGAAAGGCCAAGAACAGCGCAAAGCAAAGCGTCAGCGCGTAGAACGTCCAGGGACGGCCGTCGGAAACGGTGGTATGCATACGGACAGTCCTTAGCTCGCGAGTTCCTTGCGTACGTCAACCACGCGGAGAATGCCGGAGACCATCAACACGACGACGATCACCAGTATCACCGCGCTCGCCGCCGCCGGCGGATACTGCAGGGCTGCAATCTCGTTCTGCAGCGCGGACACCACCGAGGCGCTCTGGCCGCCGCTCATGACCTTCACCACAAAGAAGTCGCCCATCACTTGCGTCACCACGAAGATCGAGCCGAGAGCGATACCGCTCTTGCACAGCGGCAGCACGATCTCGCGCAGAATCGCGACCCGCGAGGCGCCGGCATCCTTGGCCGCCTCGATCAGCCGTGGATCAATCCGGGCCATCGAGTTGAAGATCGGCACCAGCATGAACAGCGTGAACAGGTGGACATAGGCCACGATCACGGCGAAATCCGAGAACAGGAGAAAATCCAACGGGTGCGAGATCAGATGCGCGTCCATCAGCACGGAGTTGAACACTCCATTGCGACCAAGAAATGGAATCCAAGAGATCATTCGGATAATCGTTGAGGTCCAAAACGGCACCGAACACAGTAAAAATAGCCCAATCTTAAGCAGCAAACTCCGGATGTGAAATACCAGATAGTTGGCCAACGTGAAGCCGACCACCAGCGTGATCGCCCACACGATCACCGCGAACTTCAGCGAACTCAAATACAGCCGCCAGGTCACGTCAGAGGTAAATATGTCGGTGTAGTTGTCGAGGATGAAAGTCGGAACGATATCACTGTGATCGAAGTCAAAGAAACTGACGACGATGACCACGAGGACCGGAATACCGAAGAACAGCGTCAAGAATAGCTGCAAGTGGGCCAACTTGCAGCCAGGAGGCGAACGCGGGACGTATCTTCATGCCGATGCGCGATGTCCAAACAAAGGAGGCTGGCTAGTGGTCCGGTCCCGACCGAGGCATCTTTGCGGTCGGGTGAATCGGCCCACCAAAACAACGGCTAGTGGATATAATCTGGCGAAACTATCGGTCGGATTAGATCCACTGGCGGGCCATCCGCGAAGGCTGGCCCGCACGTGATCACGCCGAAACGAAGTCGTTCCACCGTTTGGTGAGGTAGCGGTCCTCGTCCATGACCGTGTTCCAGACGGTGACATTACCTTCACGCTGCCAGAGCGAGCCGCCGTCGCGCGTCACGCCCTTCTTCTCCATCAGGTTGCCGTAAGGGTCCTTGATGTCGACAGCGGCCGGCTTGCCCTCGTACCAGTAATCCCACTCTTCCGGTGTCATGAACTTCCTCGCCGTCTCTGGAACCGGCGAGTAGTAGCCCTGCTTGGCGATGAAGCCGCCCTGCCAGCCGGAATTGTACCAGTTGAGGTACTCCATCGCGCAATCGGCCTTCAGCCCGGTCAGGTGTGCCATCGGCGTCAGGCCATTGGTCCAGCCGCGGTAGCCTTCCTTGAGCGGCGCGTAGTAGCAGTCGATCCCGCGTGAGCGCACAGCGGTGACCGCGGGCGACCACATCGACTGCAGCACCACCTCGCCGGATGCCATCAGGTTGACCGACTGATCGAAGTTGCTCCAGAACGCCCGGAAGTGACCGGACTTTTTCAGGTCCTCCATGATCTTGATCGTCTGATCGATCTCGGCCTTGGTCATGTTGCCCTTGTCGACGTACTTGACCTCGCCGCGGGCTTCCAACGCCATGGCGACGTCGATGATGCCGACCGGGGCGTAATCCACCAGCGCCGTCTTGCCGTGGTATTTCTTCTCCAGGAAATCGCCCCAGCTCTTGACCTGGTCCCGGCCGCCGATCAGGTCGGGGCGTAGGCCGAGCGTATCGGCGTTGAACAGGCTGGGGACCATGGTCAGGAAATCGGTCGGCTTGTCGGCCAGCTTCTTGGCATCCGGCCCGGTCCAGAAGCCAATCTTCATAGGCGACAGGCCCTGGTTCGCGATCGGCCTGCCGTCCGGGAACTTGCCGGTGGTGAAGATCGGTACCGTCTGGTCCCACAGCTTGTAATCCTTGACGGGGATCGGCTTCAGCACGCCCTTGCCGACCATGTACACAATTTGTGAACTGTCGATGTTGTTGATATCGAAGCTCTTCGGCTGGGTCAGCGCACGGTTGAGCTGGGTCGGAGGGTCGACCACCTGCATCTGGATCTTGAAGCCGAGATCCTTGCCGGCCTGATCGGCGATCTCCTTGATGCAGGCATAGGAACCACCGATGTGAACCAGCGTCACGTCCTTGATCTCCTGTGCCCAGATGGTCGGGAAGCCGGTCACTACCCCCGATCCGATCGCCGCCCCCGCGCCGAGTGCAGCCCCTTTGAGTAAGCCCCGGCGCGACAGGCCCGACTCATTCCCACCGATTGTTTTGCTCGCCATCCCACAACCCCTGTTCTTGCGACCCGGACACCAAGCGCGGTTAGCATCAAATACCAATGCGCGGGGCCGCCCGGTCCCGCGGCCAAATTGGGTGCTGCAAACTTCGTACCGATCGCACCTTCCTCGCCAACCCGAAGGAATGCGGCGGTTCAGCACCCAGTTCGGGGGAATTGCGCCGCGGAATAAGCGGGGGATGCCCGAGTTTTGGTCAATTGCTCTTTCATGCTGTTCGGAAATAGACCTCTATAGGCAATGGCTCACGGTCTCGACCAGACCTGCGGCGCCAGGACCGCGGCCTCGGGATCTTACGCATAGCCCTGACAGGCGGTCGTCCCGTCGACGCGGGTTGCACCCTTTGGTCCGCGGATGTCCAAGTAGACGATCTCTCGGGATCCACCTTGAGGTCTCGGCGTTCCACCTACCGCGATGATTCCGATGGTGCGAAGGCAGACCGCGCGCTCCATATGGGATTATGCTGATGGAGGAGACCATACGATGACAGCCACGCTCGCCGAGAAGACCTGCACCCCCTGCCGCGGCGGCGTGCCGCCGTTGACCCCGGCGGAGGCTGAGGCATACCAAGCCGAGGCGCCCGCATGGACGCTGCGCGATGAAGCCACCCGCATCGACCGCACCTACCGGTTCACAAACTTCGCCGAGGCAGCCGCGTTCGTTCGGCGCGCGGCTGAGTTGGCCGAGGCCGAAGCGCACCATCCGGACATCTCGTTCGGATGGGGATACGCGACCGTGTCGCTGCGGACGAAGAAGATTAAGGGGCTGCACGAGAATGACTTCATCATGGCCGCCAAGCTCGACCGTATGGTCACAGGTCCGTCTGCTTGATCGAGGCGCATGATCACGCCGAAGTGTGCGTCCCCTACGTCTGAATCACACCATCAGACAATCCGATAGACCATTCCCCCCTGCACCGGCGAGCTTGAAAATGGTCGAGGAGAATGCCATGACAGTCACAGTCGTCGCGGAGCAAGGTAGTCATCTGCTAATCGCAGACGGCGACCGATACGCTGTCGTTGAGCGGCGTGAAGATCACCTCTACAACTGTCACGATAAAGCGCGTGATGGCATTCCTGCGAAGGACCTGTCCGCGGCTCGCCGAATTTTGGACGATAGCGACTGGAATGACCGGGAAACCGCACAAGCAACGTTCGACGCCGTGGTCATCCGGGGATCCGATCTCGCGCAACGGATATGACGGTGCCACGGCAAACGCCTACCGGCCTTGGCGCTCCCGCTCGACCTCCACGCCAGCCGACGCCGCATCGGCGAAAGCATCCAGCTTTTCGACACGAATCCTGGCGGTCCTGACTCGCGCGTCCCGCAGGCACGCTTCGGCGATCCGTTCGGCCAGGGTTTCGACCAGACGCGTATGCCCATGTCCCACGATCGCCCGCACGGCGACAACAATCTTCTCGTAGTTAACCACCCGGTTCAGTTCGTCCGGGCCGACCGCAAGACCCGCTAACGCGCTTTCGTCATCGACCGCGAGATCGACGTTGATGCGAACGCGTTGCCGGCCGGAATGCTCGTGCGGATAGATGCCGATACTGGCGGTCAGCACCATGTCCCGGACAAAGACATGACGGATGCCGGGCCCCGGCAAGGTGCCGCCGCCGGACGACGTCATTCCTCGGGGCCCGCGGCGTCCTGCACGGCCGCCCATTGCAGGTGCTGTCCGCCATCGAGCGCAATCATCTGGCCAGTCATCGCCGGCAGAGCCAGGATCATCACGGCAGCCCGTCCCACCTCTGTCGCGCTGGTGCCATGGCCCAGCGGCACGGACGCCGATTGCCGGGCGAACTGGGCCTCGGTCTGCCTGGGGCTGGGAAGCGCTGGTCCCGGACCGATCGCATTGACCCGAATGCGTGGCGCCAGCGCCAACGCCATGGTCTGGGTCAACGCCCACAGCCCTGCCTTCGAGACCGTATACGATACGAAATGCGGCGTCAGCGACCAGACCCGCTGGTCGATCATATTGATGACGACACCTTCAGCATCGGGAGGCAACATCCGCGCGAACGCCTGGATCAGAACGAAGGGCGTGCGGAGGTTGGCGTCCATATGGGCGTCCCATGAGGCGCGCGTCACGTCATGCCATTCGTCCCGATCGAAGCGGCTGGCGTTGTTGATCAGCACGCCAATCCGCCCGAGCTGTTCCGTCGCTCGGGGGATCAGCCGCTCCACCTGCACCTCGTCGGCCAGGTCCGCTCGGAGAAGAACCGCTCGCCGGCCCAGGGCTTGAACGTCCGTCAGCGTCTCTTCGGCTTCGTCCAGGCTGCTGTTGAAATGAATGGCTACGTCGAAGCCCTGCCGCGCCAGTGCCAGTACGATCTCCCGGCCAAGGCGATGGGCGCCACCGGTGACAAGCGCGGCCCTGGGAATTTTGGTGGATATTCCAGTCATGAAGCCGCGCCGGGCGGAATATCCCCGACGCAGAAATCATGCGAGCCAGCAAAGGTATTGACCATATTCAGCCTGCACAGTCAGGATGATATGATCTAGTCCGCGCAAGGATCAGCGTAAAGACGACGCCAGCCGACCGTCCCCTTAGCCTAAACCCACAACCTCCCGCACCGTCGGCCCGATGCTGGTCCCGAGCCTGCTCAGAACCATGTCCAATTCGGTTTGCATCGTTGCGATCTCTGCGGCGATCTGCGTCGCGCTCAACGACCCGATGGTCTGTTCCAGCGCCGACGCGCGCTCCGCCAGCGCATCGGCGCCGACATTCCGCGCGGCCCCTGTGACGCTGTGTGCCAAGCGATAGGTCGTCTGGAGGTCCTTGCTCGATGCCGCCTGTTTCATCGTCTCCAAATTCGCGTTCGTGTCCTCGGCGAAGGTGCGCACGATCTCCGTCACCGCCTCCTCCCCGAGCATTTCGGCCAATTCGCGCAACCGTGAGGTTGACCGCTCCGGACCAATCACCGGGCGGTTTCGCCCGGCCGTGCCCAGCCCCTCCGCCAGCGCCGCCCGCAGGCGCTCGGGGGTAACCGGCTTGGTAGTGAAGGCATCCATCCCCGCCGCTAGGCAGGAAGCCAGATTGTCCGGACCTGAACCGGCGGTCAGGCCGACGATAGCGATCCGTGCGCCGACGCCCTCCGCAGCCCGGATCTTGCGCGTGGCGGTCAGCCCGTCCATGACCGGCATCATCACATCCATCAGGACCAGGTCGTAACGGGTGCGCTCCAGGGCGGCGATAACCTCCAAACCGTTGGCGACGACATCTGCCTTATGCCCAAGCCGCTCGAGCATGCGAAGGGCGACGATACGGTTAGTGGGATTGTCCTCGGCGAGTAGAATTCGCATCGCTGGAACAGGGGGGAGTTTGACGTCCGCCACCGTCTCCGCCGGCAGCACCACCTTTGCCGGCCTTACCGCTACGTCGAACCTGAACGTGCTGCCGCTTCCCGGTCGGCTCTCCACGGCAATGCTGCCACCCTTGAGCTCCACCAGGCGTCGGCAGATCGCCAAACCCAGGCCGCTGCCGCCAAACCGGCGAGATATCGAACCGTCCATCTGGGTGAATTCCTGGAACATCCGGTCGATGGCTTCCGGCTCGATCCCAATCCCGCTGTCCGCCACGCTGAACAGCAACTTGATGCGCTCGCCCGGAACGGATTCGTGCGTCAGATTTACGCTGACCCACCCTTTGTCGGTGAATTTCACCGCGTTGCTGACAAGATTGAGCAGGATCTGCTTGAGCCGGCCGGGATCGCCATTGACCATGGCTGGAACCTCGTCGTCAGTCATGGCTGACAGGTACAAACCCTTCGCGGCGGCCTGGGTCGAGAACATTTCCACGACACTCTGAAGCAGCGCCAACGGGGCGAAATCGACCTCCTCCAGTACCACCCGCTCCGCTTCCAAACGGGAAAAATCCAGGATGTCGTTGACCAGCTCCAGCAAATGATCACCCGACTGCCGCAGCAGCCGCACATAGTCGCGCTGCACAGGTCCAAGCTCCGTGTCCTCCAGCAACGCCGCGACGCCGATCACGCCGTTCAGTGGCGTACGGATTTCGTGGCTCATGACGGCCAGGAATTCGGATCGCGCGCGGGCCGCCGCCTGCGCCAAGTCACGGGCATCTGCCAGGGCGTGAGCATCGTGCTCTTGCTCGGTGATATCGGTGAAGGTGCGCACCGCGAGGCCCGAAGCGAGCACCTTGGTGCGGACTTCCAGCACCGTGCCGTTGCGCCGGGTGCGGCGGTAAACAGCGTTGCTACGCTCGATCCCGCCCGACTCCACCAGAGTGCGCACCGCGGTCGCGTCGGTGTCGGCAAACTCGCCCGCCTCGAGTTGCCATTCCAGCAGCGAGTCGAACTCGAATCCGGGCAGCGTCAGATGCGGTGGTAGGTCCAGTAGTTCAACAGCACGCGCATTGAGCAACGGCACGCGGCGATCCGCGGCGATCACCATCAGGCCTTGGCTGATGTTGTCCACCGCCGCCCGCAGCACTTGGCGCGACAGCATGCTATCGATCCGGTTATGGGCGAGGACGGCACTGACCAATAAAGTCATCGCGGTCAGGCCAAGACCGATCGCCACGCAAGCCTTCAAATCCTCCCGATAACCCGCCAGTGCGTCTTCAATGGACAGGCCAGCAACCACCACGAGGTGATAAGCATCGAGCCGCCGCCAGCCATATGCCCGTTCGATCCCGTCCGTAGTGGCACTCGTACGCACGAGACCGTGCGTCTCGGCCAAGGCAGAGCCCGCGAGCCCCAACGAAGATAGATCATCGCTCAATCCGGCTGCCGTACTTGGTTCGACCGATCGCACGATCCCGTCCCGGCCCAGGAGCAGCAGCATCGTGCCGCGGCCGATATCGAGGGAGGTGTAAAAGCGTGACAGAAAGGCCGGGTCGAGCGAGGCGACGATGACGCCATCGAACGCGCCGCTGGCATCGAACAGCTTGCGTGCGAATTGCACCGACCACCGGCGGGTGACAGGCCCCATCACAGGACGACTGATGAAAAGATCATCGCCGGCCGTGTCCCGGAGCACGCGGAAGTGCTCGCGGTCCGCGATGCTGGTGCGCTGGTCGGTGATGGGGTCAACATTGCTCGCGAGGATGTCGCCGGCGCGATCCGACACCGAAATCTGTAGCGTCAGCTCACTTTTCAGCCCACTCTCGCGTTCCCAGGACGCTAGATCGAAACCCGCCGGATCGCGCGCCCGCGCAGCCCGAACCGATCGGATTGTGGTGTCGATCGACTCGACCGCGCGGCGGATATTTTCCTCAAACGCTTGTGCGAGAATGCCAGCTTCCTGCTGGACACGAGCGATCTCGGAGTTGTGTCTCTGGACAAGATAAGCGCCTATCCCGAGCCAGACCAGGAGCAGAATGGGTACGGCAGCCAGGGCAGTTCGGAGGCGCATCCTGTTTCAGGTCAACGGCTCAACGCCGGCAATCTCGGGGGACAGCTCGAGGTTCGCTTGGAATATTTCCGGCGGCACTGCGCGTCCATACAACCAGCCTTGCGCGACCTGGCATCCGGCATCCTGCACAAGACGCGCCATGGCCTCGGTTTCCACACCCTCGGCCACCACCTTCAACCCCAGTTCTCGCCCCAAGGAAGCGCTGGCTCGGACCACCTTACGGGCGTCGCGGTTGGAAATCGCATCGGCCACGAACGCCTGGTCTATTTTCATTTCGTTGAACGGAGTACGTATCAGCGACAGCAGGCTGGAATGGCCGGTGCCGAAATCGTCCACCGCCAGATTTACTCCCCGGATGCGCAGGCGTGTGAGAATTGCCATAGCGCAGGGGGTGTCGGGGATGCCGTTGGTTTCAGTGATTTCCACTACCAGCGCACCCGGTGGCACGCGATGCTTCTGCAGCTTCTGCTCGATCCGATCGGCGATGCCAGGGTCGCCCAGCAGCAACGGCGAAACGTTGACGGCAACCCAGCAATCGGGCCGTTTGTCACGCCAGCCCGCGCAAGCCAGGAGTGCCCGATCCAGCATCAAATCGGTCAATGCCGCCGCCATGCCTCCCTGCTCAGCAATCCGAACAAAAGTCGACGGCGGGATCCAGTTTCCATCAGGAACTTGCCAACGAGCTAAGGCTTCCGCGCCGACCACAAGGCCGGTTTCCAACGATATCTGCGGTTGGAACCAGGCCGAGATATGTCCCATGTCAATGGCATGGCGAAGCTGCTCGGGCGCGATCGACAGCGCGTCAGCGCCGCTTTGGCCCAAGGCACACGGTGACAGTTTTAGCAATCGTTGCAGCGCAGTCGGCAGGATCGGCTTGCGCAACACGCCCGCCACCCGAAGTCCGAGGCCGGAGGCAAGGCGTTGGCTGGCAGCCAGGATCCGACCATCGAAGCTCGATGCCAGGACAACGACCGCGGCTGGATCGAAGCGGGCGATCAACGGCAAGACTTCCAGGCCATCTTCAGCGCCAAGCGCCAAGTCGAGCACGACGAAGTCGAAGCGATTGCCGGTCTCGAGGAGCGCCCTCGTCTCGTCAATCGATGCGGCGCAACTGACCTTGTAACCGATCTGTGTGGCAGCGTGCGTCCCGATGGCACGGTCGACCCGTTGGTCGTCGACGATAAGCAGGTGCTGCCGCAGCGGCATTCAGTGCCAACCTTGGTCCGAGGATATGAGCGCCAACCGGATGCGAGCGGTGAACGTACGGATCGGGCGGGACGCGTGCGACATACCCGGTGGATGGCACAGCAGGTGATAAGAAACCGTTAATGACGCGCCAGAAAGGGTTCAACCTGCGAGCGTTTTCCACGACGTTGATGTTTGTGGCAACGCCGGTTCCACGCCAGTCCCCGCAC
This sequence comes from uncultured Pseudomonadota bacterium, assembly GCA_963832865.1. GTDB lineage: Bacteria > Pseudomonadota > Alphaproteobacteria > Acetobacterales > Acetobacteraceae > Rhodopila. The sequence goes on along the minus strand of CAWHWH010000009.1, from coordinate 53,301 downwards.
CATCTGTTCGCGCGGATCCGCGTCCGCGGCCCCTTCCCTCCCGACAACCGGTCACGCCGGCAGGGCGTATCCCAGAGCAGCCTCCACTGCGAATGTTTTGCGCACCGCGGGGCGCTCCATGACCCGGTCGTGGTGAGCGCTCAGACCGGGGAACTTCGCCGGATCGGCGCCGAGCGAGCCACGGAACCGCCAGAACAGGCGAAACAGGTGAATGTCGGCGATCGAATACGCCCCCGCCACCCAGGTCTTCGCCCCCAGCTTCTGTTCAGCTATACCCCACGCTTTCTGCGCATACTCGCCGCCATACTGCCGGGCGGGATGTAGGGTGGAGGCAATGAACGACATCCAGGAGATGATCTGCGACGCGGCATCGATATCGCCAGATGGAAACAGCTTCGCCTCCGGGTACCGGCCGGCGAGGTAGTAAAGAATGCCCGCGACCTCGGTCAGCGGCTGGCCGTCGATGACCAACGTCGGCACCTTGGCTTCCGGATTGATTGTTCGAAATTCGGGCGGGTCCTGATCGCGATGGGCGAACTTGATCACGCGGCCCTCGAAAGTGGCGCCGACTTCGTGCAAGGCTATATGCACGGCCATCGAGCTCGATCCGGGGGCGTGATAGAAGGTGTACATGCTAGTGGTCCGATCCCGACAGAAGCATCCTTGCGGTCGGGTGAATTGGCCCACCGAACAAGGGCCAGTGGATATGATCTGGCGGCATTTTCCGTCGGATTGTATCCACTACCGTTGCCGCCAGGGCAGCCCGTCCGCCTTCCAGCCGGCGGTGGTCCCACGATGGCCCTCGACGTCCGGCGGACCCTCGAACCCGTCAGCGACGTTGAACACGTGAGGAAAGCCGGCGGACCGAGCGGCCTCGGCTGCTGCCATGCTGCGCGCGCCGCTGCGGCAGATAAAATAGATCTTGTGCCCAGCCGTCAGGCCGGCGGCGCGCAAGTTCTCCTCGAACGAGCCGTTGAGCTGCATTGTCGGATACACCTGCCAAGGGATCAGAAGCGTCTGTTTCCCAGCCGCCTTCAGGTCAGGCAGCCCGACGAAAGTCCACTCGACGTCGGTGCGGACGTCGACCAGCTGCGCATCTTCGTCGGCTTTCAGGGCTTCCCAGGTCTGGGCTGGCGCCACATTCTCGACCATGCTTGACACTCCGCTGGGGCGATTGGGGTTTACGATGACAGACTTATATCACGGCACGTCCTGGCAAGACGACCTGGCTCAAACGATCGGCAACACGCCGCTGATCCGTCTGCGGCGTGCCTCGGAAGCGACGGGCTGCACTATCCTCGGCAAGGCCGAGTTCATGAACCCCGGTGGCTCGGTCAAGGATCGCGCGGGATTGGCGATCATCATCGATGCCGAACAGCGCGGCACCCTGCGTGAGGGCGGCACGATCGTGGAGGGCACGGCCGGCAACACCGGCATCGGCCTGACCCTGGTCGGCAACGCCCGCGGCTACCGCAGCGTGATCGTCATGCCGGAGACCCAGTCGCAGGAAAAGATCGACTTCCTGCGCATGATCGGAGCCGATCTGCGGCTGGTCCCGGCCAAGCCCTACCGCGACCAAGGCAATTATGTGCACGTCTCACGCCGTCTGGCCGAGGAGCTTGCCGCGACGACCGGCAATGCCATTTGGGCCAATCAGTTCGACAACGTGGCTAATCGGGAAGGCCACCGCATGACCACCGGGCCGGAGATATGGGAACAGACCGGCGGCAAGGTCGATGCATTCACGTGCTCCTGCGGCACTGGCGGCACGCTGGCCGGTGTCTCCCTGGCACTGAAGGAGCGCAATCCCGCTGTCCGCATCGTGTTGGCCGATCCGCTTGGGTCCGGCCTGTATGGCTGGGTGAAGAGCGGGGATTTGACCATCGCGGGCTCGTCGATCACTGAAGGCATCGGCAATTCGCGGGTGACCGAGAACTTGTCCGGGGTGGCGATCGACGACGCCGAACAAATCCCGGACGCCGAGGCACTGGAACAGATCTTCGAGGTGCTGATCCACGAGGGCCTATCGGTCGGGACCTCCTCCGGGATCAATATCGCGGCCGCCATCCGGGTGGCCAAGACGATGGGGCCAGGCCATACTGTGGTGACGATCCTGTGCGACGGCGGCTCCCGGTATCAGTCGAAACTGTTCAACCCGACGTTCCTGCGAGAGAAGGGATTGCCGGTGCCGCCCTGGTTGGAGTGAGGGCGGCACTGCATACCGGATCGCCGCCTCAGCTCGCGAGCAACTTGCGTAGAGCCGCATCCAGCGTCGCTACATCTTTGGGGCTGGTCCCCGGCCCGCCGGCGAAATGACCCCATACTGTGTCAACCACCTGAAGTTCCGCGTTCGGCATATGCTTCACCTCGAAAGCATTGTCCTCAGGCGGAAAATACAGATCGGTCGAGGCCGGCATGACGATCGCCTTCGCCTTGATCGCCGCAAGCGCCTTCGGAAAATCACCCTTGAACAGATCGTTGTTGCTGATATCGCCGTTCTGCCAGGTCCACAGCATCGTCAGCAGATTATTGGCATCGCGAGGCAGGAAAATCCCCTCCCAGAAGCCAACGAGAAAGTCTTCAAGCGACGCATACCCCATGTCCTTCAAATCCAGTTCCTGACGATAGAACGCCTGCGAGAAACCCCAACCGGCATAAACCCGCGCGAGTGCCCGCAGCCCCTTAACAGGAGGAGTATCATACCAGCCGGCCGCGAACGCCGCATCGGCGGTCAGCGCAGACTTGACGCCCTCCAGAAACACGAAATTGTGGCGTGAGCACTTCGCCGATCCTTCGAACGGCAGAATACGCTTAACCATATCTGGATACATCGCGCCCCAGTGATATGTCTGCAGCGCGCCCATCGACCAGCCCGTCACAAGCTGCACCGTGTCTATACCGAATTTATCGTGCAACAGCCGGTATTGCTGCCTGACATTGTCGTAAGCTGTGATGTTGGGAAAGCGAGCCCGATCGAACGGCGCCGGCGTATTGCTCGGGGAGCTCGAAAGACCATTCCCGAACATATTAGGCACTATTATAAAATACTTGCTCGGATCCAGAGCCATATCTTCGCCGATCAGCCATTCATTTTCATAATGCTGCCCAGAATACCAGGTAGGGTAAACAATCACGTTGTCCTTCGCGGCATTCAGCGTCCCATAAGTCCATAAGTCTTGTATGCCAGCTTGGCATCTCGCAGCGTTTGCTTGCATTGCAGCACCACGTCCCCCAGCTTAAAGATTTCGTAGTCAGCCATGTTCATATCCTTCTCAGCATCATTTGAATTCGTTGGTTACCGGATGGACGTCGCCGACGCTCCAGCGCGCCGTCACGCGCTCCCCGACCGCGATCGGAGATCGGAAGTAGTTGCCTTCCTCGACATAAGCGACAAACTGGCTCCCTGTGGTCGAGGAAGTGCTTTCAAGTGTGACCTTGACGAAAGTCCCCTGATACTCGATGGCGCGCACCCTGCCGGTGACCGAATTCACCGGTCGAGCTTCCTCAGCCGTTCGGGGCTCTAAACGAACGTGATCGCGGCGCACGGCAAAGTATAGTGTCTGACCAACCAGCGCACGCAGCCCATCCATCCGCACCGCGAAGCGCTCGTCATTTTCCCCAATCAGAGTGCCCAGACCGCCGGCGACGGTTTCCAGCTTTCCGGCCAACACGTTCTGGCCGCCCATGAACTGGGCAACGTAGGTGCTGTTAGGTTCAGCGTAGATCTCGCGCGCGTTGGCCGCCTGAACGATGCGCCCCTGCGCCATTACCACCACCTGATCCGCGACCGCGACGGCCTCTAGTTGGGTGTGGGTGACATGAATGAAGGTGATGCCCAGCCGCTGCTGCATCTCCTTCAGTTCCGCCCGCATCTGCAGACGCAGGAACTCGTCCAGTGCCGAAAGCGGCTCGTCAAGCAGCAGCACGCGCGGCCGCGTGATGATCGCCCGAGCGAGCGCCACCCGTTGCTGCTGCCCGCCTGACAACTGGAGTGGCTGGCGGGTGGCCAACTCCGTCAACTGCACCTGTTCGATCATCCGGTCGGCCTCGCGGTAGCGTTCGCGACGCGAAATCCCGCGCACCCGCAAGCTGAAGGCGACATTGTCCCGCACCGAAAGATGCGGAAACAGCGCGTAGTTCTGGAACATCATAGCGGTGCCGCGAACCCGCGGCGGTTGCCCAACAACGTTGATGCCATCGATGAGAATTTCGCCATCGGTCGGGTTCTCATGCCCCGCGATCATCCGCAGCATCGTCGTCTTGCCGCAGCCGCTCGGTCCCAGCAGACAGCAATAGCTCCCGCCGTCGATTTGCAGATTGATACCGTCCACCGCGAGCGCCCCGTTCGGATAGCGTTTCGCAATTCCAGCCAACTCCACGGCACCTTTCTGAACCGTGGCGATGGGCGAGAGTTCCCTGGCATTGTCCATTCTGGGCCCTGTCACCGTTAAAGCTTCGTCACCGAACCCAACCGCCGTCGCTGGATCAGTGCAATCGAGCCGATCGAGATGCCGATGACAAAAAACGAAAGTGCGGTGGTCAGCGTGCCGAGCGCATATATCGACGGCGAAGTAACGTTCTGCGTCATGCTCCAGATCTCGATCGGGACGGTGTTGTTGGAGCCAACGGTCTGCAGGGTCCGCGCGAACTCGTCATAGGACAGGGTAAAGCCGAACAGCGCGACGGCGATTACCCCTGGCAGCAGGATGGGTACCACCACCAGGCGCATCGTCTGCAGCGGGTGAGAGCCAAGATCTCTCGCAGCCTCTTCATAGGATCGGCTGAAGCGGCCAAAGACCGCGAACATGATTAGCAGTCCGAACGGCAGGGTCCATGACAACTGCGCACCGAGCGCCGAAGTGTACCAGTCGGTGTCCCAGCCCAAAAGCTGGAACATCAGCCCGATGCCGATGCCGAGAACGTAACCGGGAGCGACCAGACTGGCAATGACCAGATAAAATAGCGGGCCGCTGCCAAAGAAGCGGGTCCGAAACGCCATGCCCGCCGCGAACGAGATCGCGACCGTAAGCACCATCACCAGCACAGCGAGCGGCAAGGAGCGTGAGATGGCACCCATAAGATCGCCGGTATCGCCTTGGTCGATCAATTGCGCGAACCAATGCAGGCCGATCCCCCGCATCGGAAAGCTGAGGCCGCCCTGCGGGCCCTGGAACGATAAAATATAGATGCACAGCATCGGGCCGTACAGGAACAACACATAAAGCGTGAAGATGGTGCCGAGCAAATAGAATGTCCAAGGCCGTCCGCCATTGGCCGACATCACTGCCATATCAGCGATCGCCGACCAGTTCGCGCCGCACATCCACCACCCGCATGATAGCCGCGATGACCACGCTCAATACGATCAGCAGAATCACGGCGCTGGCGGCCGCGTGCGGAAACAACAGCGTCGAGATGTCGTCCACCATGGCGGACACGACGGACGCATCGCCCCCGCCGCTCATGATCTTAACGACATAGAAGTCGCCCATCACCAGCGTCACCACGAAAACCGACCCGAGCACGATGCCGCTTTTCGTCAACGGCAGCACGACCAGGATCATCGTCCTCAGCCGTCCCGCCCCGGCGTCCAACGCGGCTTCAAACAACGCGGGGTCAATCCGGCTCATTTGAATATCGGCACGATCATGAAGATGGTGAACAGATGAACATAGGAAACGACTACCGAAAAATCCGAGTAAAGCAGGAATTGCAACGGCTGATCGATCGCTCCGGTCGCCATCAGTGCTTGATTGATCACACCTTGCTTGCCGAGCAACGGCAGCCACGAGATCATCCGGATGATGTTTGACGTCCAGAACGGTACGGTGCACACCAGGAACAGCCCGATGGCGATCAGCCTGCTGCGAACGTGAAACACTAGGAAGTAGGCGACACCCAATAACCAAGGTGCAAGCCCAGGTCAGCGCCGCCAGCTTGATCATCGTCAGATACAGCGACAACGTGAGGCGGGAGGTCAGGACGCTCTGGTAGTTCTCAAGGATGAAGGCCGGGATGACGGCGAAGTTGTCATAGCGGAAGAAGCTGACGGTCAGCACCGCCAGCAGAGGCGCCACGACAAACAGCAGCAATATGGCGGCCAGCGGCGACGCCAGCAGCATCGACGAAGCCCCCCGGGTCAGGTTGTTCCACCGAGCCGCCAACGTAGCCGCCATGCCTTTAGGCCGACTTGAACTCGTTCCAGCGCTGGATCATATATTGGTTCTCGTCCATCACCGTGTTCCAGCAGGAAATGTTGGTGAAGCGCTCGATGAACGAGCCGCCATCGCGCACCGATCCCGGCTTGGCAATGCCGGCGCCATAGGGGTCGTTGATCTCCTCGACCGCGGGCTTGCCCAGGTACCAATAGCCGTATTCGTTCGGCGTCATGAATTTTTCAGCCGTTGCCGGGACCGGACTGTAGTAGCCATGCCGCGCGACAAACGCCCCCTGCCAGCCGGTGTAATACCAGTTCAGATACTCGTAAGCAGCGCCTAGCTTTTTGCCGGTCAGATGGCGCATCAGGCCCATTCCGTTACACCAGCCGCGGTAGCCCTCGAGGCCGTCTGGCCGCTGGTTGACAGGCGCGTAGATAAACGGAATCCCCTTGGCCAGAACCGCCGTTACCGCCGGCGACCACATCGACTGGATCTCCACCTCGCCCGCCGCCATGAGTTCGACAGACTGCTCGAAGGTGGTCCACGTCGCGCGAAACTGGCCCTGCTTCTTGAGAGCGATCAGCGCGTTAATCGTCTTGTCGATCTCCTCGCGCGTCATGTTGCCCTTGTTCTTATACTTGATATCGCCGCGCGATTCGAACGCCAGGGCGGCGTCCATGATGCCGATATTCGGCACGTCGAGGATCGCCGCCTTGCCCTTGAAGGCGGGAGAGATCAGTTCCTTCCACTGCGTCACCGGATGGTCGATCAAATCCGGCCGGTAGCCGATCGAGTCGGCATTGTAGACCTGCGGCAGGAAACTCGCATAATCATGCTGACCTTCAACGATCGTTAGCGAGTCCTTGCTGTCCAAATACATCGCCTCGTACGGCGAAATGCCCTGCCGCGAGACTTTTTTGCCCTCGTACTCGCCCTTGGTGAAGATCGGCAGCATATCGTTGAAGCGGGTGATCTTCTTCACCTCGATGCCCTGCAGGATCCCCCGCGGAACCGCCACCTTGGCCTGCCATCCCTCAAGATCGGGGATATCCACGCTGTTTGGCTGGGTGATGAAGCGAGTGATGGCTGTGGATGTGTCGAGATTCTGCATCGCGACCTTGAAACCGAGGTCCTTCGACGCCTAATCGCCGATCGCCTGCACAACAGAATACGAGACGCCGATGTGCCGCAGGGTTATGTCCTTGATATCCTGCGCCCAGATCGTCGGGAAACCGGTGAAAGCTTTGGATCCGGCGGCGGCTCCCGCAATGGCGGAAGCAGCTTTAAGTAACTTACGCCGACCGACACCTGAAGGACCGCTCCTAGGCTTTGCGTCCATTTTATTCTCCGCATGCTTTGTTATCCGCCGCGCCTAAAATAGGCGGCTGCCACCGATTTTCGGCGCCTTCACTCTAAGCAGACGAGTATGGAGGGTGGCTCAAACGTGCCAATACGTCAGATGACGTATTGCAATACAATGCGCAGCATTCGAAATGGAGGGCTTACAGCGGCTGGGTGCCGGAGCACTCGGGTAAGGAGAGCAGGGCAGGAGTGTGAACTAACGCCCGCCAACGGTTCCGCCGGTCGTGCCGGGATCCGATGGATATGGCGCGGGAGAAGGGTGATCGGGCGACAATGGCGGCGGCGCTGCCGGAGCTACTTCCGCATTGCGCTGTCATTCAGTCGGAAAAGGGGTGCCTCGCGGATCAGCGACTTCGCAATGAAATAACGCCCCTCATCCCGCCCCATGCGCCAGAGTCCGCAGCGCGTATCCAATCCAGAACGACAATCCAGCTGCGCTCATGCCGAGCACCAGCGTTTCCATACCGGATCGAAGCCACCCGGCAAGCGACCACCGGCTTTTCGCCGCGCCAATTCCGAAGAACACCAATCCCGTGGCCACTACACACTCCGTCAGGCTGTAGGCGACCAGATAACTGATCAGCGGCACCAACCCGCTCAGCACGAACGCCGACGAGGTACTCAGCGCGGCTCGGATCGGCGACTTCAAAGCGGGAGACAACCCGTATTCCTCGACCGCCATGGTCTTGGCCCACCGCTCCTTGTCCGCGGTGATGACGTCGACGATCCGTTCCAGGTCTGGACCGTCGAACCCCTTCCCCGCGAAGATTTGCCTGACCTCCTCCCGCTCCCCGCTCGGTTCTGCTTCGATATGTTTCCGCTCGACTGCCAGCAGGCGCCGGTAGTCGTCGATTTCCGCCTTTGTGCCGCTGTAGTTGCCTGCACCCATCGCGAACCCATCCGCGATCAGGTTTGCGAGCCCGAGCACCAGCACGACGCTGCCTGGCATGTCCGCACCGACCACTCCCGCAACGATCGCGAACGTCGTGATGGTGCCGTCGATCCCGCCATAGATCCAATCACGGAGATAATTGCTCTGCGTATCCTGAGAAAGGCGCTCCCGAATTGCTTCCCTGGTATGGGTATGCTCGAGCCGTACGCTCGTCGCCGTGCTGGTCATGGGTGCAACTCCCCCAAGGGTCACTAGACTTTTGGCATCGCGTCACCGCGGTGGATATGATCTGGGTTAAGCGACGGCCCCGACGCTTTGGGCGATTAGACTCTCGACCATCTTTAGACCGGCAACCGAATCCTTGCGCGCAGCCCGCCTAGCGGGCTGTCTTCCAGCACGATCTCCCCGCCATGAGCGCGCACGATGTCGCGCGCGATCGTCAACCCGAGGCCGGTGCCGCCGGACGATCCGCTCTCGAACGGGCGGAAAACACTCTCGCGTTTGTCGGCCGGAATACCCGGTCCATCGTCGTCGACTGTTACCAGCACCGAACGCCCCTGCGTCTGCGCCCCCAATTCGACATGCCCTCCATGCCGGCGCGCATTATCCACAAGGTTGGTGACCGCTCGGCGAATCGCGTCGGCACGCAGCTTCATTTTCAGGTCCGCCGGAACCTTTAACTCCAGCAACGCCCCGGCGCGCCGCGCGCTCGCCGCGACGTCGTCCAAAATCGCCGCCAGATTGACCGCTTCGGCCTGCTCCGTCGCCTCGCCGCGCGCGAACGCCAGATAGCCGCCGATCATGCGCTCCATCTCCTCCACATCCGCGGTCATTTCCACTACGTCCTGGCTGAGTTCCTCAGTACGCGGCAGCATCGCCAGCGCCAGCCGCAACCGGGTCAGCGGCGTGCGCAAATCGTGCGAGACGCCGGCCAGCATCTCCGTCCGTTGCGCCAGGAAGCGGCGGATGCGCTCCTGCATCCGGTTGAACGCGGCCGCGGCCTGACGCACCTCCGACGCGCCTTCGGGCCGAATCGCCGGCACGTCGCGGCCCATCCCGAATGCCTCCGCTGACCGGGCGAGACGGTGGATAGCGCGCACCTGATTTCGCATGAACAGGGCGGCTATGGAGAACAGCAACAGCGCGGACCCAACCAGCCAGCCAACGAACAGGAAGATGGTGCCGATCGCCAGGCGCTTGCGCGGTGCCACCACGTTCAGCACGCCATCTGGCAATTGCAGGTGAATCAGCACGGAGTGGGGGTCAGACGTCCAGTCCATGGTGAAAGGCGCGTTGAATCTGGTAGTCAGGGCGGCCGCGAGGTCGTCGTCCATCGGGCCGAGGAGATTGACCCGCTTGCGCCGGGCCAGCAACGCCCCGGGTTCCAGCGTGATGTCCAGCGTAAACTGCTCGCGCGCCGTTTGCAGCACCCATTCGCGGTCCTCGGGGAACTGGCGCAACAATTCGACCGTGTAGGAGATCTCGCCGGCGATCGCGCTAGATAGCCGGCGCGACACGATCCCGAGGTGGCTGCCATAAAATATTTGCAGCGCGATAACCTGCACCACAACTAGCGGCACCAGCATGATCAGCAGGGTGCGCCCCAACAGCGACGTCGGCATGAGGGGTTTGATCCAGGCCCCGAACGGCAGCGGAATGCGCGCGCGCATTTCAGACGCCTGGCTTCAGGATGTAACCCCGGCCGCGCACGGTGTGCAGGAAGCGCGGCTCGCGCGGATCGGCTTCGATCTTGCGGCGCAGGCGAACGACCTGCACGTCGATGGCGCGCTCGCCGGAATCGTCCATCCCCAGAGCTTCGGCGATATCCTCGCGCGAAAGCACTTCATTGGGCTTGCTGGCAAGTGCGGTCAGCAGCGCTGCCTCCCCGCCGGTCAGGCGGATCGGGCCGGTGGCATCGCGCAATTCGCCGCGCTCGATATCGAATTCCGCCTCGCCGATCCGCACCGGTCCGGCCGGCGCAGCCACTGCCGCAGGCGGTGGTGCTCGCCGCAGCAGCGCTCGGATGCGCAGCACCAACTCGCGTGGCTCGAAGGGTTTGCCCAGATAGTCATCCGCCCCGGCTTCGAACCCGGCAATACGGTCCTCCGGCGCCCCCCGGGCGGTCAACAGCAGGATCGGCATGTTCTCCCTGCTTTCTACACGCAGCGACTGAGTTAGATCGAGGCCGCTTTCGCCCGGCATCATCACGTCCAACACCATCAAATCAGGATTGATCGCCCGCAACTGCGTCCGCGCCTCGGCGGCATCGCCGGCCGCGGTCACGCGAAAGCCCTCGCCGCTCAGGTAGCGCGCCAGACGCTCCCGCAGCCGAGGATCATCCTCCACGACCAGGATGTGGCAATCTTCGGGCATCTTGTCAGGCGTCCTCCGCCGATCCAGTGCCATCCATATAGGCACGAGCCCCCTTGTCCATCATGGCGCGCATCAAAGTCCGGAACCCCTGCACGGCCTGAGGACCACTGGACCGATACGCCTGCGACAGCTTTTCCCGCTGCGATTCGAACAGGCGCTGCTCCAGCGCCTTGCCCTTATCCGTCAGGGTCAGCAGCCGCAGCCTTCGATCCTCGTAGCCCGGGGCCTGACTGACATACCCTTCATCAACCAGCGCGTTCAGCACGCGCGCTAAGGATTGTTTGGTAATGCGCAGGATAGCCAGCAGGCCCGACACGGTGATCCCGGGGTTGCGACCGATGAAGTGCAGCGCCCGGTGATGCGCGCGCCCGAGACCGAGTTCCTCCAGCACCTTGTCGGCGACGTTGGTGAAGTCGCGATAGGCGAAGAACAGCAGATCCTGCGCGATCCGCATTTCGGGGTCGCCGACATCCACAACCGGCGTCGGGGGCGGCAGTTTGGGCGGCGGGACGAAGTGGGACCTGGCTTTCAGCATGCCTGATATTCGCTTCCCAATAGGTCAGCATTATTGACTTAAATCAGCACTGCGTTCTAAATCCAAGCCATTGAGAGCAATAAACTTACGGAGAAGGCGACCATGACGCTTCTTCCTTTCGACAACCGCGACGGCTGGCTTTGGTTGGACGGTTCCCTGGTTCCCTGGCGGGACGCGAGGCTGCATGTTTTATCGCATGGATTGCACTACGCCAGTGCAGTGTTCGAGGGCGAGCGCGCCTACGCTGGTAATATTTTTCGGCTGCGCGACCATACCAATCGCCTGATCAATTCCGGACGCATCCTGAGCTTCGAGATTCCTTACTCAGCCGAACAGATTGATGCCGCCAGCGCTTCCGTGCTCAAGGCCAATGGGCTGACCGAGGGCTACGTGCGACCGATCGCCTGGCGCGGGTCGGAGCAATTGGCCGTGTCGGCCACCGGCACCTCGGTCCACCTGGCGATCGGCGCGTGGCCGTGGCCAAGCTATTTCGGGGCGGAGCGGATGCAGGGGATCCGGGTGGCCGAGGCGGACTGGCGGCGGCCCCCGCCGGAGTGCGCACCGGTCAAGGCAAAGGCCTCGGGGCTGTATGTCATCGCCTCGCTGGCCAAGGTAAAGGCGGAGCAGGATGGCTACTCGGATGCGCTGATGCTCGATTGGCGTGGCCTGGTGGCGGAGACGACCGGGGCGAACATTTTCTTCGTGATCGACGGCGATCTGCATACGCCGGATCCGGATTGCTTCCTTGACGGGATCACCAGGCGGACCGTCATCAGCCTCGCCCACCGCCACCAGATGAAGGTGATCGAGCGGCAGATCGAGCCCTCTGATCTGACGCGCGCGACCGAAGTGTTTCTGGCCGGAACCGCGGCCGAGGTGACAGCGGTGCGCGAGATCGGCCCGCACCGGTTCACGCCCGGGACCATCACCGAGACTTTGATGAAAGATTACGACAGTTTGGTACAACAGCCTCCGGAGGAGGTCGCCCGGATCGTCGCCTGAGCGCGTCCCGGCCATGCGCGCATCAACCGTCGAAAGCGCGCATGGCCGCACCGCGTCCGCCCATGGTAGGAGACCAACCTGCTGGGCCATCGGCAGACCCTGATGCGCATCGGACCGCGCCTGGCCATGACGGCGATGCGTAGCATGATATTGAGGAATACCGAGTGACCGACACCAACGTCGTTATCATCGGCGCCGGTCTCGCCGGACTGGGCGCAGCCGCGGCGTGCCGCGACTCGGGCCGCGCCGCCGTCGTGCTGGAGGCCTCCGGCCGCGTCGGAGGACGTGCCTGGACGGACTATCCCGCGGCGTTCGGCGGGATCTGGTTCGACATGGGCGCGATCTGGTTCCATAACGCGGAGCATAACCCGCTGGTGCCGCTCGCCCGTGCCGCCGGAGACACGCTGCTCAGGTCCGACGAGATCCGCCAGGAGCGTACCGTTCATCGGCGATCGGATGGCGACCGAGGTGGAATTGACCGCCTTCGCCGACGCCTGGCCCCGCTACGAGGCGGCGGCCGACGCGATACTGGCAACCAAGGACGATGTCTCCCTGGCCGAGGTGACGCGCCAATTGCCGGATGACCCGTGGGCGGCGACCGTCGAAGCCTGGGAAGGTCCGGTGATCTGCGCCGCCGACGCGGACAAATTCAGCGCCCGAGACTGGCGGCGCAATGCTTTGAACGGCGGCAACCTTCTGCCTGACGGCGGCATCGGCGCCTTCGCTCAAAGACGGCTGACCACCGGCTTGGACATACGATTGCACTCACCCGTCACGCGCGTTCGCTGGGGCCGTCCAGGCGGCACGGTCACGATCGAAACCGCCAGCGGATCGATCACCGCGAAGGCTTGTATCGTGACGGTGTCCACCGGCGTTCTCGCCTCCGGGGCCTTGCGATTCGATCCGGCGCTGCCGGTGCGGACCACCGAGGCGATCCACTGCCTGCCGATGGGGTTGGCGATGAAGGTCGCCCTGCGCGCGACCGGGCCCGACCGTCTGGACTTGCCGCTACACTGTTCGTTGGACCGCATCCTCGATCGGCAGGGCGAGCCCTTGATGCCATTCCAGTGCTGGCCGTTTGGACGGGATTACGTGCAAGGCTGGATCGGCGGGTCGGTCGCCTGGGATCTCGCGCGGGCCGGCGAAGCGGCTTCGGTGGACTATGCGCTATCGTATCTACGCAAGGCGTTCGGCGGCAGGGTGGACCGGCTATTCGCTGGGGGCGCCTCGCTGGTCACCCGATGGGATGCCGATCCCTGGGTGCGAGGCGCATACTGCTACGCCGTTCCCGGCTCCGCGACGGCCCGGGATGTGCTGACCGAACCGGTCGCTGACGGACACCTGACGTTCGCCGGCGAGGCATGCCACATCGGTTTCGGCGGAACCCTTGCGGGCGCCTGGATCAGCGGTCAGTCGGCCGCGAGGACCGCCTTGGCCGCGATCGACCAGTAGTTCCCGTACGCCTGGCCAAGAACGTGCCGGCCCAGCCTGCCGCTCAAGAAGGTCCCTTGCGGGTAAGATGACCACAACTACAAGCGCCGCGGCACTCACTTTATTCGCCCGCTCCCGATGCGGCCGTCGGCACTCGGCAGTGCGGGGTCTTCAAGCAGTGTCTCGTGGACAACACCGTATCTTTTGTTGATTGCTTTCGCAGCGGATTCAACTTCATCGACATCCGTCAAACTGCTCCCGGCCCTCCGCTTTTCACCTTTATGGTAAATGTGAATGATGTCTTCATGTTGCTCTCCCGACGCAAGAGGTTGAAATGGAGATGCATCGAGATCTCACACCGGCACCTGACCCGGATCACCCTAGCGGTGCATCATCGGCCGCGGCAGGAAGTGTGGTGCAGACTCACTTTCGGCCACCTGGCTAGAGCGACAGCAGCCTGACTAATATAAGACAGTCAAGCTGTTAAGGTTCCTCGCCCAAACGGGGTAGTGTGTAACAACGGCCACCACAGCATAGCGGCACCATGGAACGTAGCTTCCGGTCGTTCATACGCATCTCCGCCAGTGCGGAGACCTCTTGGCTGAAAGGAGGAAGTAAGTTGACATCTGCCATATGCACCATGAAGTATGCATATATGCTGAAATACTGACCCTGCAGAGTAAGCAGTAACAATGTGGGCAATATGCGGGAGGTGCAGGCATGGCGATGCCAGGTCATACTGCAGGGTGCCACGAACATAGAGGTTCGTGGTCACCGCTCCGCTACAGTCATTGTTGATGTCACGGAAGAACTGCTCTGCGTCGGCGATCGATAGGCCCGATGTCACGCCTAAGCGCGCTCTCACTTTCAAGGGGCCGTCACGTCTGTGTTCCCAGACAATATCTAATTTGGGAGCGCCGTCATCCCCAGTGACCGTAGTGGTCCCACTATTCTCCTGACGCTCTAGCTGCCCAAGGCTCGACGCCGACCAGCCCCGTTTATGGCATCCCCACTTTAGATACCGTGACCAGCTCTCGGCCTGCTCGCCTGCGACCGGGATTTCAAAGCTGATCGGCCAATCGCCCTTCTCAAAGCGCCGATCCTCAAGCTTCATCATGCCGCCTGCCGCATCGGCGACCATGATCTGTGACCTAGCCTTTTTTCTAACCATGCTGGCTCTCTACCGCGCGCACGACGCTCGCCGAAACAGCCTGCGCAGCGCCCGGACATGCAGTTGCATAAAGTTGGTTGGTAAGAGGGCGTGCCACAAGGGGGGATTTTGCTATTAGGCAAGTGCAGCTATCTCGCTTGAGCGCTATCGCCGAACCAATACTAATCCTTTCTGGCACAAATCGAAAAGATGTGGCAATCACAACCGAACTGGACGGCGGATCAGTTGCGCACGATCACCGCCCCAACCGGGATCGTCGATGGCGACCACGATGAGGCGATCAAGCGCGAGAACACCGAGTTCATAGCTGCCCATATCCCGAACGCCGGCCTACTGTTGCAACCCGAGGTCAACCACTTTTCATTCCCGCAGGATCCTGAACAACTTAACACGGACGTACTGCATTTTCTTGACCATAAGAGCAGTAGGTGACGATCCTTCCGAGCCATCGGTTGCGCGCAAAGGGTTCCGGCCTATGCTATGCTGCCAAGGGAGACTGAAATGACCGAAGTCAGCCACCGCTTCATCGAGACCAACGGCATCCGCATGCACGTCGCGGAGCAAGGCTCTGGCCCGCTGGTTCTACTGTGTCACGGATTTCCCGAATCTTGGTATTCGTGGCGGCATCAGATCGGTGCGCTGGCGGACGCCGGCTTTCACGTTGTGGCGCCGGATATGCGCGGCTATGGCCAGACCGAGGCTCCGGAGGCGATCGACCAGTACACGCTGCTGCATCTTGTCGGCGACATGGTTGGTGTGCTCGATGCGCTCGGTGCGGAAACCGCGGTCATCGTCGGTCACGATTGGGGCGCGCCGG
This sequence comes from uncultured Pseudomonadota bacterium, assembly GCA_963832865.1. Classification (GTDB taxonomy): domain Bacteria; phylum Pseudomonadota; class Alphaproteobacteria; order Acetobacterales; family Acetobacteraceae; genus Rhodopila. Next base: position 37,560 of record CAWHWH010000009.1, on the reverse strand, counting down.
TCGCCTGGCACGCCGCGCTGCTGCGACCGGACCGGTTTCGTGCCGTGATCGGGCTCAGCGTGCCATACCGGCCGCGCGGCAAAGTGAGGCCGACGACGGTGATGCCCCGAACCAACGATGCGGTATTCTACCAGCTATATTTCCAGCAGCCCGGCGTGGCGGAGGCAGACCTAGAGACCGATGTCCGAGCCTCGGTTCGCGGAATTTTGCTGCGGGTCGCGGGTGAGGCGACCGTTCCGCCGAGCGGCTTCGCCATGGTGCCTCTGGACGGAGGGATGCGGGCACGGACGCCGACGGAGACACCGGCGCCGCTGCCGGATTGGCTGACCGAGGCGGATGTTGATTTCTATGCAGCGGAATTCGCCCGGACCGGGTTCCGCGGTGGGTTGAACTGGTATCGCAACATCGACCGGAACTGGGAGATTCTGGCGCCGTTCGCCGGGGCGAAGGTGACAGTTCCGGCCTTGTATGTAACCGGCGAACGGGATTTGGTGCTGGCGTTTCCAGGAGCAGCCGACATGGTCGCCAACCTGCCAACGGTTGTTCCAAGGTTGCGCGAGACGATCATGCTGCCGGGCTGCGGGCATTGGACCCAGCAGGAGCGGCCGGAGGAAGTGAACGCCGCAGTGATCAGCTTCTTGCAGAGGTTGTAATCCAGCTGCGCTTCCACGATGTAGTGCGCCTCTTTCGCACCATCCGCTGGCCCAACGTCATGGGATGCTGCTATGGCACCACGCCGCGACCTGGGCATGCGTCGCGAACCAGCAGCCGCCCTTCGCCTTGATGTGCCCGATCAAACGTTCCAGCAACGGTAACCGAGACCTGTGACCGACGATGTGTGGGTGCATCGTCAGCAGGAACATCCCGCCCTCGTCCCACGCCCCATCGAATTCCGCCGTAAAAATCTCCGCCACGGCCGATGGCGGCGTGTATGGCCGCAGTCCTGAGAACCGCAGCATATTAAAATACACCGCGTCATCGCGAATCCATTCCGGCGGCAGTTCGACAATCCCCGTCGGCTCCCCCTGATCCTCCAGTTCATAGGGATCATCATCGGCCATCAAACTGCTGTCGTACAGCAGCTTCATCTCTCGGATGATATCCAACGTGTTCACCGAGAAATCCCAACTCGCTGTCCGGATCCCCACCGGCTCGACCCCGGTGATCTTTGCCAGCGTATCCCGCGCCCGGAACGTAAGTTCGCGTTCGGCCTCCCGAGGCAACGCCGTATTGACCTCATGAATCCACGAATGGATGCCGATTTCGTGGCCATCCTCCGCGACCGCCCGCACCTCATTCGGGTGCAGCAGGGCCGACACCGCCGGATAGAAAAAGGTCGCCGGCACCGTTTCCCGCTCAAGCAACCGGCGGATCCGAGGCATCGCCTGTCGCGCCCCATATTGTCCCTGGCTAATCCGCATCGGGCTTTCGTCATTGTCGCGCAGCGGAATCGTCTCGTGATCCGCATCGAAGCTGATCGCCACCGCGCAGCGTGCGCCATGTGGCCAGGACGCGGGCTTCAGGCTGCGTCCCGCCCGCGCGCGGCCGACCATCGTGCGCCAGGTCTCTTCCTGCCATTGCCACGGTTCAATGCTCATCCGGGGTTCCCTCCGTGTGCTGCCGGCGCCATGCTGCACTTGGTTCGCCTCATCGGAAAAGAGCACCCATGCCCGACGTAGACCCGGCCCTGTTGAGCGCCCCCGACTTGTTGAGCGCCGCAGACATGCTGGCTGCCTTCGCCCGCCGCCAACTCACTCCGATCGACGTGTTGCAGGCGATCACCGAACGTGTGGCACGACTGAACCCTGGTCTGAACGCGTTTGCCGTGATGAACCCGGGCGCGCTTCAAGCCGCGGCAGAAAGCACGTCGCGATGGCGCTCCGGCCGCCCGATCGGGATCCTCGACGGTGTCCCCTGCACCGTGAAAGACCTCGTCGACCTCGCGGGTTTTCCGACCCGCCGAGGCAGCCGCACCACCAGCGTCGACCCGGTGCCCGACGATGCGCCGATGGTCGTCGGGTCTCAAAGCGGCCGGCGCGGTGATCCTGGGCAAGACCACGACCACCGAGTTCGGCTGGAAATCCCCCGGCGACAACCCGCTGCACGGCATCACCCGCAACCCGTGGAACCCGGCCTACACCACCGGCGGATCCTCCTCCGGCGCGGGCGCGGCCGGCGCGGCCGGGTTCGGGCCGCTGCACATCGGCACCGACGCCGGCGGGTCGGTGCGCATCCCCGCCGCGTGGTGCGGGCTTGTCGGCTTGAAACCCACCTACGGCCGCATTCCACAATGGCCGGCGAGCGCCTTCGCCGGTGTCGCCGTCGCCGGCCCGATGACCCGCTCTGTGCGCGATGCCGCGCTTATGTTGTCCGCCATGGCGCGCTGGGACCTGCGCGACCCGTTCTGCCTCCCCGACGAACCTCGAGATTGGACCGACGGCATCGAGGCCGGTGTGGCCGGCCTCACCGTCGGCGTCCTCAACAACCCCGGCTTCGAAGCCCCGGTCGACCAGGACGGCATCGCGGCGGTGGAGCGCGCCGCACAACTGCTCGTCGATGCCGGCGCCCACGTGGAACAAGCCGATGCCGACCTGCCCGATACCAGCCTCGTCTTCGGCCGCGTATGGGGCGCCGCCCTGGCCCGCCTCGTCGCCAACACACCCACCCAACTGGCGGGCCTGCTGGACCCTGGCATCCGCGAGGTCGCGGAAACCCTGGGCGGCATGACCGCAATCGAGTTCATGGACGCCGAGGCCACCCGCGCCACCGCCGCCCACGCCATGGCTCGGCTGCACCAGCGCTACGACCTCGTGCTGTGCCCTACGGTGCCGGCCGGACCGCCTTTGGCCGATGCTCCAACCATCGATCCGGTGCGCGCCCTGTGGACCGCCTGGGCACCGTGGACCTTCACCTTCAACCTGACCCGCCAACCCGCGATCTCCGTGCCGATGGGGCCGCGAGCGGACGGGATGCCGAACTCGGTGCAGATCGCGGCGGCACAGTTTCGCGACGATCTCGTGCTCCGCGCCGCCCGGGCAATCGAGATGGCGCAGCCGTTCCAACTGGCGGATTTGAGGTGAAAACGGCCCACGAAGTGGCCGTTTAGACGAGCAAAATGCTTCGGATGAACGCGAATGTCGATGGCCCAGCGGTATCCGCGGTCGGCTGACCTCTTACACGTCAAATCATCCCCCGCCGTTCAGGCGGCGGCCTCGCCGCGGGACCTGACACCGGCCGGACGCTCAAAACTAGTCGGCAGCCGCTATCCGTGTTCTTGAGCGATCCGCCGTTCCGTGTGAGACCACCGAGTTGCCCGCCTAACTTGGACCCACTCGCTTGCTCCAAGAGGGTTTTGTCTTTGCTTTGTAGCGGCATGGCGGCTTAATGCTGGGGCTTATTATTGCTCCTGGGATTATCACCTTCGCGGGGTGTGCCCTGGTTAGAGCTTGGGCTCCATTTCCCACTGTACGCCTACACCGATAACAAGCTGTTGTACGATGGACCAGACTACGCGCCTCTTTCGTGTCAGCAGATGCGAAAGAATTGAGTCTGAGTGATAGTGAAGCGGCTGATCCCATCGCTGTCGTTTGAATACGGACCGCCGCAAGAGAAGTATGGTTGAAGCGTTGGGGCCAGGCGACGAAGCTTGACTTCGCGACGCAGATACCTGGCCCCTGCCGGCCGATCGGGCGGCGGGAGCGGCCGTTATCAGCGCCCAGAAGGGGGCCGCCTTGTCCGCCATCGCTGCTTCGGTCATAAGCAGCGCGATTTTTCGATCAGGGGTTCCAATGTCGATATTTCCGGACTGCTCTTTTGGCGGGCCGTCCCGCTTGATTGCCGCCGCTGCCCTGTTGGGAGCGATGTTCGTAGCACCAGCCCTAGCGCAAGCGGATGCCGATCCAGTGCTGGCCAAGGTCAACGGCCAACCCATCCACGCCAGCGACCTGAAGGCCGCTGCCGAGACACTGCCGGCCCAGGCTCGCTCCATGCCGCCGCAGCAGCTGTATCCCATGTTGCTCGACCAACTTGTTGACGCTCAGGCGCTGCTGGTTGAAGCGAAAAAAACCGGGCTGGACAAGGAGCCGGATGTGCAGCGCACCATGCAGATGGCGCAAGACCGGGCGCTGGAGTCCTCGTTGCTGAACAAAGTTGTGCGTCCGCAGGTCACCGACCAGGCCATCCAGGCGCGCTATGATGAACAATATGGAGGCAAATCCGGCGACCCTGAAGTGCACGCGCGGCACATCCTGGTCGGCGACGAAGCGACCGCCAAGAAGATCATCGCCGAACTGAAAAAGGGTGGTGACTTCGCTGCCTTGTCAAAGCAGTACAGCAAGGATCCGAGCGCGTCGCAGCAAGGCGGCGATCTGGGCTTCTTCAAGAAGGGCGACATGGTGCCGGAATTCGCCGACGTGGCGTTCGCGCTAAAGGACAAAGAAGTCACGCCGGTTCCGGTGAAAACCCAGTTCGGCTGGCACGTTATCCAGACGATGGAGCATCGGACCACGGCGCCCCCGACGTTCGAGCAGGTGCGTGACGAACTGCGCCAACAGATGGTGCAGGCGGCGGTGCAGAAGGAGATCGCGGACGCACGCGGTCAGGTCTCCATTGAGCGGTTCAACCCGGATGGTTCGGCGGTCAAGGCGACCGATACGGCGGAGCCACCACCGGCCGCGGAATCCCCACCGGCCGCCGAGTCCCAGCCAGCGTCTCCTCCGGCCACGGAGTCTCCGCCGAAGTAGCGTCTCGATCGCGGTAGTAATCGATGGCGACCGCCGTTTCCCCGCTTGCCGTTCCACTGCCTGAGCTGCCGCCGGTGGCGGGAGTTCGCCTCTCCGCCACCGCGGCGGGAATACGCTATCAGAACCGCACCGATGTGGTGATGATCGAAGCCTCGCCGAACAGCACGGTTGCCGGGGTTTTTACCTCGAACAAGTGCCCCGGCGCTCCGATTGACTGGTGCCGAGCGTCGCTGAGGGGCGGGAAAGCTCGGTTGGTGGTGGTGAACGCGGGAAACGCGAATGTTTTCACCGGCAAGGCGGGGCGCGACGCATGTGCCGCAACGGCCGAGGCGGCGGCCAAGCTGGTGGGATGTCCACCGAGGCAGGTTTTCGTCGCTTCAACCGGCGTGATCGGGGAGGTGTTGCCGCACGATAAGCTGATCTCGGTGTTGCCGGCGCTGCAGGCGAGCCTGGCCGAGGACGCGTGGGAAGCGGCCGCGCGTGGCATGATGACGACGGACACGTTCCCCAAAGCGGCGACCCGGACGGCGCAGATCGGCGACGGGACGGTCCGGATCACCGGGATCGCCAAGGGCAGCGGCATGATCGCGCCGGATATGGCGACGATGCTGTGCTTCGTATTCACCGACGCAAAGATCCCCGCCGATGCGTTGCAGACGATGCTGAGGAAAGGCGTCGATGCCAGCTTCAACTGCACGACGGTGGATTCCGATACGTCCACGTCGGACACGGTGCTGCTGATCGCCACGGGGCAGGCGAAGCACGCGCGGATTCCGTCCGCTGACGGGAATGCCGCGCGCAACCGGATGCTGGCCGATTTTGCCCGGGCGTTGGACGCCGTGCTGCTGGATCTGGCGTTGCAGGTCGTAGGAGATGGGGAGGGCGCGCAAAAGCGGGTGCGGATCGACGTCACCGGCGCTGCCAACGCCAGGTCGGCCAAGCGGATCGCGATGGCCGTGGCAAACTCACCGCTGGTGAAGACGGCGATCGCCGGCGAGGACGCCAACTGGGGCCGCATCGTGATGGCGGTTGGCAAATCAGGGGAGCCCGCGGATCGCGACAGACTTTCGATCGGTGTCGGCGGGGTGTGGATGGCCAGGGAGGGTGCGGTTATCCCCGGCTACGACGAGACGCCGGTTGTCGAGCACATGAAGGGCGAGGAAGTCGAAATCACGATCGACATCGGTCTGGGCAAGGGCAAGGCCACCGCCTGGACCTGCGACCTTACGCACGGCTATATAGACATCAACGGCTCATACCGAAGTTAGGCCGTTCAGCCTGTTTCGACGCTTTCGCTTGAGCGTGGACATCATGATCTGACCGACGGAGCAAAGGAGAGCATCGCGCCATTCATGGGTTCGAGCGAAGCTCGATCTTCCCTATCCTCACAGACAGAACTCAGGCGCAGGGTCATTGTAGTCCCCTCACCGGGCTGCACGTCGACATCAAGTGCGCCGCCGCGCGAGGCGACGCGCTGCATCAGGCCCCGCACGCTGGCTCTGCGCACATCCTGATTGGCATTCGGGATGTCGTCGCTCATCGAAATCGAGATATTTGCGCCATCTGCGGCCGCGGTCAGCAAAATTCGGCTGACCGGCGCGGCATGGACTACCACCGTCAGCATTTCTTCCAGCAGTTCCACCAGGGCGGCCCCGCCCATTCGGACCATCAACCCGAATGAGATTGCGATGTCAGCCTGGACCGACAGGTTCGCCATCAGGGGGGCGAGACGTTTCAAGGCCAACCGAAGGGCTGCGCCCGCATCGGCCTGGAGGTTGGTCTCGGAGAGGTCGATCTCAGCCGTCTGCTGATGACCGTCGAGCAGGGACGAAAAGCCGCGCGTCTGTTTGCTTTGCCAACCCGCAAATGAAAAGACAATCGACGCAACCGCGGCGGCCAAGGAGTATATTATCCCAATCGTAATCACGCTGACCTAACCCGAAGATTACGAATGATTCGTAGCAGCATGAGCTTAACAAGAGGTAAACAAGAGGCCGTGTTGATGTGGGTTGCATTACCTTCGTATGTTACCCGTGGATAACTTGGATACTCTGCTTACGCAACAAATGGAAATGGTCCCCGATAGGAATCAGTGTAGACGGTATGGGACACGAAACCGTTTTGTCGGGACCACAAATGCAACTGAAACGCAGGCGGTTCGAAGTTGAAGGCGCCAGGATCGTGCGGATCGAATGTAAGCTGCACCTGGTGTGCGATCGAAGACGAAATGGATACAATTGCGTGGGCACATTGTCCGATAACCGGGCGGTGATGGTGCCCGCAGACGATGCGTTCGACTTGCCGGTGGCGGGCGATAACGGAGCGGAAGGCGTCCCGGTGGAGTAAAGCGATTTTGTCCATGTGCGGAATGCCAGTGATGAAAGGCGGGTGGTGCATGCCCACCAGGGTCGGCTTCGACGGCTGCGCCGCCAAGGTAGCGTCCAGCCATTCCAACTGAGCGGCGGATTGGGCGCCGTGGTCTTTGCCGGGCACAAGGGTGTCAAGCATGACCAGGCGCACCGGATAGTCTTCGACCGCGTATTGCACGAAGTGAGGGTCCGCGGTGACGCCAGGAAGATGGGCAAGGCTGGCCCGCAGGGTCTCGCGCCGGTCATGGTTGCCGGGTATGACGTAAACTGGAACCGAGAGGGTGCGGGCCAAGATCGCCGATAGGTTGGCGTATTCCGCTTCCTGGCCGCTGTCCGTGAGGTCGCCGGTGATGATCACCACGTCGGGAAGCGGCGTGAAGGCGGCAGCAACGCGGCAGGCTCGTTCGGTCAGCATATTGGTGTCCGACGCTTTGTTGGCCGCTCCGTCCGGATGGACATGCAGGTCGGTGAGTTGGCAGATCAGCATTCAGGTTACTCTACTCCAGGACGTTCAGCTCGGTCTGCTCGACACACGGACTCTTCAGCACATCGGCATGTAGTTGAGCCTTGCCATCGCGGCCTCCCGCTTCGCTTCGCCGGATAGCACGGCCCGCACGCCGTCCTCCAGCGACTAATGATGTGGGGGGAGAACCGGCCGCGCATAGACGAATCCGCCCCTCACCCACGCTCGCGCGATTAAACCGCGTTCACTTTGCGGGATTGTTTCGGATGAGGCCTGGCGATGGATCGGGCTCGTCACGCGCGCCGCACCGGGCAGGCTTGTAATCTTCGCCGTTGCCGATCCGGGTGCCGGAGGAGGGGTCTGCCGGCGTTTGTGGTTGCCGCTTGAAAGCGGCCGGATCGGGATCGCGGCGCAGGGTGTCGGAATAGCTCGGGCGGTACTGGACTACGCGATCGGCTATTTCAAGGAATGGAGCGCGACCGATGAGTAGATCGCGGCAAATCCGGAACTGGCCGAGGAACGAGGGCGGCCGATGTTCCTGCTGATCGGGGCTCGGCGGTAGGCCGCACAAGATCGCAAGTTCGTCCATATAAACGAAGGCCGCGCCCCCATCTTTGTGAAGTACTGGGGCGTAGGGGCGTCGCATGGCCGTTGCTTTGTCGTGACATGCTTGAGTATCGTCGTGCCGAAGGGAAAAAATCCATGCGCTGGCCTGCGTTGTTCCTGGCAATGCTGATGGTATGCGTAGGGTTGGGAGCCTCCGGGGCGGAGGATGTCAGCTGGCAGGAGGCGGTGGCGCGGCTGACCTATGAGCGCAGCCAGGTGAAGACCTGCGTCGCGATGCTGAAGAAATATGGCAGCAAGCCAGCGAAAGACCGCGGCGCGGTGGTGTATGACGAGGCGAAGGCCGAATATGACGCGGTGATCGCCGGGCTGATCGTCGCGCTGGCGGAGGGCGAGCGGCCTGTCAGCCTGCCGGACCTGGAAGCGCGGCTGCAGCGCGGGTTCGAGAAGCGGACTTCGTTCTGTGAGTCGGCGCGGGCGGTGATGCCGCCACCACCCACCGGGCAGAAGGGGCCGGTGGACGACGATCGTGAAGGCCGTGGTCGGGCCGCTGGTGGACGCGGTGAAGGCGATCTGGCTGCGGAAGATGGATGCGAACGCCCAGACGAACGAAACAATCAAGCTGCAGTTGGAGGATGCGAAATGGCCGTCCTTCGAGTCTGTCTCGCCGTCGCCCTGATCCTGCTTGGGGGCGGCTTCGGCGCGCGGGCGGAGGATGCGCCCGCCACGCCCGACGGGTTGTACGACCGGCCGGTGCTGGTGATCGATCCCGGCATGCACACGGCGAAGATCACGCGGGCTTCGGCCGACCGGGACGGGCGCTGGGCGGTGACCGGGTCGTTCGACAAGACGATCCGGGTCTGGTCGCTGGCGGACGGCTCGCTGGCGCGCACGATCCGTGTGCCGGCCGGGCCCGGGAATGTCGGCAAGGTCTATGCCGTGGCGATCAGCCCGGACGGCACGCTGATCGCCGCCGGCGGCTGGACCCGCTGGACCGACACCGACCGGCAGGAGCAGATCTATCTGTTCGACCGCGAAAGCGGGGCGCTGAAGCAGCGCATCGAGGGCCTGCCGAGCAGTCGTGAACCACCTCGCCTTCTCGCCGGACGGCACGCAGCCTGGCTGCCGTGCTGGGCGACGGCGAGGGCCTGCGCGTTTACACCGGCCGAGACCGGCTGGGCGGAGGTCGCGCGCGACGAGACCTACGGCGATCACAGCCTACGGTGCCGACTTCGCCCCCGACGGCACGCTGGCCACCACGTCCTTGGACGGCAAGGTCCGGCTCTACACCGGGCGCGCTGCGCGGCCCGATCCGGCCCGCCCGCGTCATCCAGGCGCCGGGCGGTGAGCAGCCCTACGGGATCGCGTTCAGCCCCGACGGGGCGCGGCTGGCCCTCGGCTACGACGACACCACGCAGGGTCGATCTGCTGGACGCGCGCACGCTGGCGCCACTGCAACGGCCGGACCTGGACGGCATCGACGAGGGTAATCTGAGCTAGCGTCGCCTGGTCGCGGGACGGCGCGACCCTGTTCGCGGCGGGTCGGTTACCAGACCGCGGCGGGCATCCCAGTGCTCGCCTGGGCCGAGCGGCGGCGCGGGCGCACAGCGCGTTCTGCCGGCCGGGCAGCAAACGGTGATGAGCCTGGTGCCGCTGCCCGGCGGTGATCTACTGGTCGCCGCCGGCGACCCCTGGCTCGCCCGGCTGGCGCCGGACGGCACGCCGCGCTGGCGGCATCCGGCGCCGGCGGCGGATTTCGCCGACCAGTTCGACCGCCTGACCGTCTCGGCCGACGGCACCCGCGTCGGCTTCGGCTTCCAGGTGTTTGGCGAATCGCCCGCGCGCTTCGACCTCGCGACGCGGACGCTGATCCTGGGACCCGCCACCGGCGCACGAACTGGCCGCCCCGCGCCAGACCGGCCTGCCGATCGAACGCTGGCAGATCAGGACCACCCGACGCTTGGCGGCAAACCGCTGCCGCTGGCGCCGTATGAGACGTCCCGCAGCCTCGCGATCCATCCGAACGGCGACCGCTTCGTGCTGGGGACCGAGTGGTTTCTGCGCGCCTTCGATGCGCAGGGCACGCCGCTCTGGACCCGCGCCGCGCCCGGCGCCGTCTGGGCGGTCAACATCACCGGCGACGGCAGGCTGGTCGTCGCGGCCTACCAGGACGGCACCATCCGCTGGCACCGCATGGCGGATGGGGTCGAATTGCTCGCCTTCATGCCGCTGGCCAACCAGAAGGACTGGGTCGCCTGGACGCCGGAAGGGTTTTACGACGCCACGCCCGGGGCTCAGGGCGTGCTCCGCTGGCATGTGAACCATGGCTGGGATGCGCCGGCCACCGATGTGCCGGTCACCGACATCCCCGGTTCCTATCGGCCGAACGTGCTGCCACTGGTGCTGCAGCAACTCGAAACGCCGCGTGCGCTCGGGCTGGCGGTGCTGGCCGAACACAATGAGGAGGTCAGGCGCAGGACCAACAGCCACGTGCCGCCGGGCACGCGGCTGCATCTGCTGAGCGTCGGCGTCGGCACCTACCAGCAGGACGATCATCTGCACCTGAAATTCGCCGACCACGACGCGGAAAGCCTCGCGAGCGCGATCAAGACGACGCAGGAACCGCTCTATACGGTGGAAGCAAGGTCGCTGCTCAATCAGGACGCCAACAAGAAAGGGATCATGGACGCACACTGGAGTCGATCGGCCGGCATATGGAAGCCGGCGGCGGCAATGACCTCGCGGTGGTGTTCTTCTCGGGGCACGGCGCGATGGTCGGCGCGAACAAGCTGTACCTGCTGCCGTATGACGCCGATGTGCGGGAGGACGCCAGACTGCGGGCCTCGGCGATCAGCGTGGATGAGCTGCGGGACGCGCTGCTGGAGCTCGCCAAACACGGGCGGGTGCTGGTGCTGCTGGACGCGTGCCACTCCGGCGCCACGACCATGGCGGGCGAGGCACTGACCAACAACCAGGATGCGCTCAAGGGCGCCTGGCGGCGGCCAATATCACCGTGCTGACGTCGTCGAGCGGCAGCGAATTCTCCCGGGAAGACGAGAAATGGGGCCACGGGGCGTTCACCCGGGCGCTGCTGGACGCGCTGGGCGATCCGATGGCCGATCCGAGCCATATCGGGCTGATCAGCTCGAATTCGCTGGCGGTTTACTATGCACCAGCACGTGCCCGATCTGACCGATCACCAGCAGACGCCGGGGATGGAGGTGCGGTTCGAAAGCACGGTGTTCGCCCTGGCGCATTGACGCGGCCGATCCCGCGATGGACCGGGCCACGACGCGGGTGTAGACCGTGCAGAGATCGTGCAACCTGAGGCAATCACCATGCCCGACAGTATCTCGCCACACGGCGACACCCTGATCATCGACATGATCCGCCGCTTCTCGCAGGACCGGCTGGCCCCGTTGGCGGCGGAGCGCGAGAGGCAGAAGCGGATCGAACCCGAGATCATCGCCGAACTGGGCGAACTCGGGGTGTTCGGCGCCACGACGCCGGCCGAGTGGGACGGCAGCGAGATCGACCCGGTGACCTATGCGCTGCTGCTGGAGGAGATCGCCGCCGGGGACGGATCGGTCTCCACGATGGTGTCGGTGCACAATTCGCCGACCTGCATCGTTGTCAACAACTACGGCACCGACGCCCAGAAAGACCGCTGGCTGCGCAAATTGGCGACCGGGGAGCATGTCGGATCATTCGGGCTGACTGAACCACAGGCGGGGTCGGATGCGTCGAACCTGAAGACCCGGGCGGTGAAGAAGGGCGACCGATATGTCATCAACGGCGCCAAGCAGTTCATCAGCAATGCGGCGCATCCGGGCAGCCTGGTGTTCTTCGCCGTCACCGATCCGGGTGCGGGAAAGAAGGGATTGTCGGCGTTCGTGATCGACAAGACCCATCCAGGGTTCTCGGTCGCGCGAGTGGAGGAAAAACTGGGGCAGAAGGCCTCGGACACCTGCGCTCTGACGTTCGAGGACATGGAGGTGCCCGAGGACCAGCGCATCGGCGCCGAGGGCGAGGGCTACAAGATCGCGCTTTCGACGCTGGAAAGCGGCCGCATCGGGATCGCGGCGCAGAGCGTCGGGATGGCTCGGGCGGCGCTGGAATACGCGATCGGGTACGCGCGCGATCGAAAGGCATTCGGCGGGGCGATCATCGACTTCCAGGCGGTCGGGTTCCGGCTGGCGGAGGCCAAGACGCGGCTGGAGGCGGCGCGGCAATTGACACTCTACGCCGCGCGTTTGAAGGCCGAGGGGAAGCCGGCGCTGGAGGCGGCCTGCATGGCGAAACTGTTCGCGTCGGAAGCCGCCGAGGCGATCTGCACCGCGTCGATCCAGACGCTAGGCGGGTATGGGTTCCTCGCCGATTACCCGGTGGAGCGGATCTATCGCGATGTCCGGGTGTGTCAGATCTACGAGGGCACGTCGGATGTGCAGAAGCTGATTCTGCAGCGAATGCTATAGGGTGGTGCCGAGGCGCCGTCCCTCCGGTTCTTGGGCCGAGTGCGGCCGGCGGTGCGCGGCATTGCTGGTGTCGGTTCGGAAACAGAAGGGCGCACCACCTGATGCTTCACCACCTGCTTCAGGGACTTAGGAAGCCCCTTACCGAGCCGTCGCCGCCGCTGGATAGGGCACTCGAGTCGCTGGCCTCCACGCTCGACCAGATTGCCCGGGCTCGGCTGGGCCGGAGTCTCTCGATCCGGCAGGTAGACGCCGGCTCCTGCAACGGCTGCGAACTGGAAATCCACGCGTTGAACAACGCATTCAATGATCTGGAACGTTACGGCCTGCGCTTTGTCGCTTCTCCTCGCCACGCCGACGTACTGCTGGTGACAGGACCAGTGACCAAGAACATGCGCGAGGCGCTGGAGCGCACGTGGCGTGCCACGCCGAACCCGAAATGGGTCGTCGCGGTCGGGGATTGCGGCGCGGATGGCGGGATATTCGCGGGCAGCTACGCGGTGATGGGCGGTGTCTCGACCGTCGTGCCGGTTGATCTGGTGATCCGAGGCTGCCCGCCCACGCCGAAGCAGATGTTGCAGGGACTGCTGGCGCTGTTGGAGCACGATGGTGTCGTGCGGTCGTAGCTGTTTGGCGAAGCAATTTCCGCGCGCCACTGCCAACGCAATAGCCGCAAATCAACTAGCCGCGGCCGCGGGGTTTCGACGCGCGGTTTCGATCAGGGACGGACGCTATTCGGCGGCGGACGCCTGCGACGCCGAGCGTCGGGCCGCCAGATACCGCACGCCGTCTGCTTCGGTATGCTCTTCATGCACGGTACCGGCAGGGACGCTGCAGGAGTCACCCGGGCCATAAGCGACGCGGTCCTCGCCGAATACTAGAGTGATGTGTCCGTCCAAAATGAACAGGCGGGCGTCGAAGCCATGGGCGTGCGCCTCGCGATGCTCGTTGGGCTTGATCTCGCCTTCGCGGACCTCATAGCCTTCCCGGCGGACATCGGCCTCGAATTCGGTTCTGTTCATCGATTTCACCCCCTTTTTTGCCCGTTACAACTCTAGGCTGGTGCGGGACGCCCGGTCAAACCGCGACGATGTCCGAAGCTCGTAACCTGACGTGGCGAGACCCGACGATGACGACGGGGCGGCCACAAGCTTTTATGCTGACCTAGGAAGAAAAAAGGAATGACCTTCTCAAAGTCGCAAATGGTCAGAATGTTTTCATCCAGCGTGGCGCGGACGAAGGCGTGGCGAACTAAGTTAGTTAGTGATCCCGGGTGGCGGGGGTTTGCCGTTTTCGTCTGCCAGAATCGACGTGAGCACAAAGTAACAGCGCCCCGGCGTCCCATCGAAAAGCTGCGCCATGAAGCTGACCCGCGGCGAGGTGTAGCAGATCATGAGGGAGCGCGTGTTGCCGACCTCGGCGCACTGGCCGTCTGTCGCGATCCGGACGTAGTTAATGTCCCCCAAACGTTCACGGGCGTTCGGTTCTGACAACGCCAGGACCGCATTCGGATCGCGACAGAAAAGAGCCCTGGTGCTCGTAATGTGGAACTCGCGCACGTCGTGGCGGGGTGGTTTCGCATCCTGCAGCGCCTGCTGATGCTGAAACCACGCGACATTTGAGGCCTTCTTATCCTTATCCTCCTCCTCGTATTCTGCAGTATGACAGGGGGCTGGCATGGGTGGGAGAACACTGGCTGGACGATGAGACACGTCTGGCACCCCCTTCTTTGCAAGACCAACTGTCACTCCACAACGGGGCAAGGATTGTTCACATAGACGCGCTATTGCCATGCGTTGGCGAGCCAGATGTGCCCTACATGCGTCAGCAGATGCTCAACGAAAGATCCTTGTTCTTGAGCGTCATGATGAAAACCGACATCCGACTACTGCAGGTCGGACGGGTTTGGACGTTTGCGGCAGACGGGAAAGGATGCGAAGTACGGCAACTCGGCTACCTTGAGTCCACCAATCCGCCCAGCATGCCGGCACGGGGTTCCGTTGGACAGGTCCCCCTGCACACGCCAGATAATCCTCCCCAGTGGGCGCTGGACGTGGGAGAGGTTTCACTGCGCGACGACATATCGGAATAATGGACCTCGTTCCGCTTTTTGGATGCGGAGCACCGTCTTCAGTTTTTGTCTTCTGAAGACGGGGCCGCTTCCAGTTGGCTTGACGGTTCAGCGTCAGAAACTTCTTGACACGGTAACGCCCGAGTAGAGTCTACACGACGGGTGCCTCTGCTCCCGACGCCCGCACTGAGCCATGCTGAGAAGGACGCGCTGATCGCTGCGCTGACTGCCAGGCTAGCATTGGCGGATCAACGGATCGCCGCGCAGGACGCCCGCATCGCCGCCCTGGAAGCGCGGCTCAACCAGCAGACCCAGCCGCCGAAAACTCCCGGCAACTCTTCGAAGCCCCATCGCAAGGACAGAAGCCGGACCTGCCAGGCCCCGGCACGGATCGCCCGCCTCGCAAAAGCCGCCCCGGCGTCGGGCGGACACTGCATCCGAACCCGGATCGCACGATCGACCAACGGTTGGCCACCTGCCCGAAATGCGCGGCGGTATTTCCCGACGCGGTGCAATCCCTACAGCAGGTCTACGAGCGTATCGAGTGCACGTCCGTCGATGTCAAGCTGCCGCCAAATGGCAAGAGGCGATGATCCATTTCCAGGATCGCCCCTCCTTGAGCTTTGCGCTGATGGCCGTCAGCTGTGAAGCATTAAAGCCATCAGACGCTGATCGACGAAACAACTGCTACGGCGTTATCGAGGCATTACTCGGTAAGGCCGTTGCTGATGGGCTGCGGCAGAACCCCTGGCCGCCACAACACGTTCGCAACATGCATCTTCATATCGGCGAGTTCCACGGTTCCGAACTGATGATGGCGAACTTCATGCGGACCTACCAAGACCCGAGCTTTCAGGAAGCCCACCGTACAATGGCTCAGGTTACGCCCGCCGCGATTGTTGAATGGCTCAAGCGCCGCGGCACGTTCAAGATGCCTCCTGTTGCAAAACCTTGGACCTTGCGCCGGTGGCTCCGGAATAACTTTGCCGTCCCACTCGGCTTGGTCTTCGTGGCCGGTCTAATGCTTGGTTGGCTGCTGCGTGTGTTCTGACGCCCACACTGACCACCGACCGAGCGATTGCAAGATAAAGCGTTCGCGCAGCGCGCCTGAAATCTTCTCTGGCGTAACCCCGCCGATTCGCTTGCCCAACGCAGCGCACGCCGAGCCGTCGGCTGCTTGACGAGCATCCCAACGTCGTGTTGGGTAAGCCAGAACGGGAGGTTGGCAGTGAACCGGTCGAAGAACCGCGTCCGTCAGTTCAAGGCTTTTTGGCCGATTTGGGTGGCGTCGAAACTGTGATTTGCGGCGGCACCAGTGCATGACCGACACAGCCATCCGCAGGAGCGGTTCGCTCTCTTGGCCGGAAGTCCCCAATCCCCAACCTTCGCGGCCGGCGTCCGCCGGAATTTCTGCTTCACCCGCAACCGACCCCCTGTTGGGTCCCCACTCGGAGTCATGACATGCCGGTAAATCCCCAAGTTCGGGCGCTTCTCGATGAGTTTGAAAAGCAGGGGCTGCCGCCGTTCGAACAAATGAGCCCCACGCAGGCACGCCTCGTTGCGATGGGCTTCCGCGATCTGCAGGGCGAGCCGGAAGACGTCGCCGAGGTCCGCGATATCCTGGTTCCCGGTCCGGCCGGCGCGCTGCCGGTGCGGCTATATCATCCCTCCCCGGGGAAATCGCTTCCGCTGGTGGTGTATTTCCACGGCGGCGGCTGGGTCATCGGTGATATCGAGATCGTCGACAAGCCATGCCGGGCCTTGGCGAACGCATCGCAATGCGTTGTCGCTTCGGTGAATTATAGGATCAGCCCAGAAACGAAATTCCCCGGGCCGGTCGAGGATTGCTATTCTGCAACGCGGTGGTTGGCGGAGAACGCGCAAACAGTGGGAGCCAATGGTCGGTTTGTCGCCGTTTCGGGTGACAGTGCGGGCGGCAATCTGGCCGCGGCGGTTGCGCTGATGGCGCGCGACCGTGGCGCCCCGGCACTAACGTATCAGTTGTTGCTCTATCCGGTAACGGCGCCCGCCGCAGGCAATACCTTCGCGTCGTATCGCGACAACGCCGACGGGTATTTGCTGACGAAACCAGGCATGGAGTGGTTCTGGGATCATTACCTGGCGTCGCCAAGTGACGGAAAGAACCCTTATGCTTCGCCGCTGCATGCGTCTGACCTTGCGGGTTTGCCGCCCGCCATGGTGATAACGGCGGAGTTCGATCCGCTGCGCGATGAGGGGCAAGCCTATGCGCAACGGCTGCGAGACGCTGGTGTGAGCGTCAAGTCATCGCATTACGAGGGATTGATTCACGGCTTTTTCTGGATGGCAGGTGCCTTGGATGCCGGAAAACAACTGATCGCCGAAGTCGGCAACGAACTACAGAAGCAAAGCAGCGTGTAACGCAGATCGGCATCAACGAGGGGCCCTTGATAGGGGAGGCTTGGTATGAGCGTGTCATCACCGCTTTCGGGCAGCAGTAGCAAAAGTGGATTGGAGTTGGACGCGGTTGTCGTCGGGGCCGGGTTCTCCGGGCTTTACATGCTCCATCGCCTGCGAGAGCTTGGACTTTCAACGCGCGTCTACGAGGCGGCTGATGGCGTCGGAGGTACCTGGTACTGGAACCGCTATCCTGGGGCACGTTGTGACTCGGAAAGTCATTACTATAACTATTCATTCTCTGAAGAGATCCAAAAGGAATGGGAGTGGACGTGTCGCTATCCTGAACAACCGGAGATCCTGCGCTATCTGAATTTTGTAGCGGACAAGCTGGACCTGCGCCGGGACATCAAGTTCAACACGCGGGTTACCGCCGCCGTGCTTAACGAGCAAACCAATCGGTGGGATATAGAAACGGATGCCGGCGAACGTGTCTCCGCCACGTTCCTGATTACCGCGGTCGGCTGTCTCTCGGCCGCGCAAATGCCGGACATCAAGGGTCTCGAGACCTTTCAGGGCAAGTGGTACCATACCGGCAAATGGCCTCACGAGGGCGTCGACTTCACCGGCAAGCGGGTTGGGATCATCGGCACCGGATCGACCGCTATTCAGGCCATTCCGGTCATTGCCTCGCAGGCCGATCATCTAACCGTCTTTCAACGGACGGCGAATTTCACCGTTCCGGCCAAGGACCATCCGCTGACGGCGGAGGCCCATCGGAATGCGAAGGCCAATTACGCGCCAATGAGGCAAAAAATGCGCGAGTTTGTTTTTGGCATCCCGTTTGATCCGGCCGAGCAATCGGCCCTCGAAGTGCAGGCCGAAGAGCGGGATCGACTTTACGAGGAACTTTGGGATTATGGTGGCTTCAAGTTTCTGCTGTCGAGCTACAGCGACCTGATCCTCAACAGGGAAGCCAACGAAACCGCCGCCGAATTTGTTCGGGGAAAGATCCGTGAGATCGTCAAGGACCCCGTCACCGCTGAGAAGCTATCGCCACGCACGCACCCGATCGGCACCAAGCGGCCGCCCATCGACACCGACTATTACGAGACGTTCAATCGTGACAACGTTACGTTGGTGGACATCAGAAGCGCGCCGATCGAGGAGATCACCGAGAAGGGCATCCGCACCCGAGATGGTGAGTATGCGCTGGACTGCATTGTCTTCGCGACCGGTTTCGATGCGATGACGGGGACGCTGTTCAATCTCGGCATTAGGGGCCGCGGCGGTGTCGCACTTAAGGAAAGCTGGGCGGATGGGCCGCATACCTATCTTGGCGTGGCGACGGCCGGCTTCCCGAACCTGTTTATCATCACCGGACCCGGCAGTCCCTCGGTGCTCAGCAACATGCCGGTGTCGATCGAGCAGCATGTGGAATGGATCGCCGACTGCATTCAGCATTTGCGGCGCCAAAATCTTCATTCGATCGAGGCGACGGAGGAGGCGCAGCAGGCCTGGGACGCCCACGTCAACGAGGTGGCCCACACAACGTTGTTCCCGCAAGCAGATTCCTGGTACATGGGGGCGAACATACCCGGCAAGCCGCGTGTCTTTATGCCCTACGCCGGGGGCGTCGGCGCTTATCGGCAGCTTTGCGCGGACATCGCGGTCAAGGGTTACGAAGGGTTCGCCACAAGCTGAGCCGACATCGCTTCGTCACTAACCTCGCTGCTGCATAAAGCCGGCACGCCGCACCACCTTTCGGTGACGTGATCGCATAACAGACAGGACGGCGTTCGGTCATGGAACGTCACGTGGTCTCGTGCGCTTCAACGCGACTATTGTGGTGGCTGAGCGGGATGGATCGGGCAGATGCCCGTTTGGGCCTGGGTTGGCGCCGAACCGCGAACCGAGAAGGAAAACCCGCGTGAAGTTGTTCAAATGCCAAAACTGTGGCCAGGTGGTTTATTTCGAAAATACCAAATGTGAGTCGTGCGGCCATTCCCTTGGCTACCTGCCCGAGGCGATGACAGTGACCGCGCTGGAGCCAGATAATGACGCGTTCCGTGCCCTCGCCGCGCCGAAGACCTCGGTGCGCCTGTGCGACAACGCCGGCCACGACGCATGCAACTGGCTGGTTTCGGCCGATAGCGTGGCCACCCTCTGCTTCGCCTGCCGTCACAACCGCACTATTCCGGACCTGGCGATCGAGCAGAACCTGCAGCGCTGGAAGCGCATGGAGGCGGCGAAGCATCATCTATTTTACTCGCTGCTGCGCCTGCGGCTGCCACTGGAGAACCGGATCGACAACCCCGAACACGGCCTGGCGTTTGATTTTCTCGCTGACAGCCCCGACGCCAGCCCCAAGGTGATGACCGGCCACGACAACGGCTTGATCACCATCGCCCTGATCGAGGCGGACGATGCAGAACGCGAACGCCGCCGCACCGCCATGCGCGAGCCCTACCGCTCGCTGCTCGGTCATTTCCGTCACGAGGTCGGCCACTACTTCTGGGACGTGCTGATTCGCGACGGTGGCCGGCTGGAGGAATGCCGGGCGATCTTTGGCGACGACAGCCAGGACTACAATGCGGCGTTGCAGGTGCACTACCAGAACGGCGCACCGGCTGACTGGCAGGAACACTTCGTTAGCCAGTATGCCAGCACTCATCCGTGGGAAGACTGGGCGGAAACGTGGGCGCACTACCTGCACATCGTCGATACGCTGGAGATGGCGAGTGCGTTTGGCATCACCGTGAAGCCCCGGCTGACCCGGGATGAGACTCTGAGCGCAGTAATCGACCTCGACCCATACGCGGCGGATGCCGAAATGAAGGAGATCATCGATGCCTGGCTGCCCCTGACGTTCGCGATGAACAGTCTCAATCGAGCCATGGGCAGCCCTGACCTCTATCCGTTCGTCCTCTCACCGATGGTCGTGACGAAGCTCGCGTTCGTGCACGACGTGGTGCATGGGCGGGTAGCAAGGTAGTTTAGCGATGCGGACGCGGTCTGGAAACTTGCTCCGGAGATCATAATAGGCGCGGTGGAGAGATGATCGCTCGGCTTCCAAATTTCGTTGGGCGCCGGGGATAAGCCCGAGTAAGGCATCGCCTCTTTGTCGCACCTCAGCCTGAACGCAAGCAGCGATGTCGCAACCGCCGCTGTGATACATTTGTCGGGGCTGGCGCTGACTGTTGGGAGCGGAATAACGGTGTTGGGGAAGAGGGACTTTTCCCAGTCCAGCAAGGATAAGCCTCGGTTTCCCACTTACAGGGTGTTTGGCTAGCACCAGATTTTGTGGTCAGCATGATAAAGTCATCCCATTCTTCCAACCTTCCGGTAATCGCTTGAAAGCAAACGAGGAGCTGTAAATGAAGATTATCGCTGTAACCGCCGTGGCCGCTATAGTGCTCGCCGCGGCTCCGGGATTCGCGCAATCCACGCCGGATTCGACCAAGCAGCCGACGCAAAGCCTGAGTCACGCAGATATTCGAAGCAGCCAGCGCAAAGCCTGAGCCATTCCGACGCAAGCAAACAAGCCGCTCAGAGTCTGAGCCATCCCGAGGTCACCAAGCAGGCCACGCAGAGCCTGAGCCACGCTGATCCGGCCCTAAACGACGCGACCAAACAGCACTGAGATCTCGGACCCTCGCCGGTGCGGCCTTGATTGACTAGCCAGCCACCGTCGCTGGGTCGGTGTTCCCCCCACAGATTACCACTCCAACCCGAGCGCCGTGTGGTGGTTGAAACCGCCCCGATAGTAGCGCCGCCGCGGCGGTGGCGCCACCGGGCTCGGCGACAAGGCAAAAACGGTGCCATAACTCCCGTTGGGCCGCCCTGATAGACTCGTCGGGCACCAGCACCGCCTGGCTTACGAAGCGCTTGGCCACGGGGAACATCAGGGCGCCGACCCGCCGCGCACCGAGGCTGTCGGCCGCCAGGCCGCCAACCGGCGAGTCGGTCGGTTGACCGGCCAGGAGCGCATCGTGGAGGCAAGGGCAGGCCTCTGGCTCGACGCTGATGATCTCGGCACTTCCTGCGTACCAGGCCGCAATCCCGCCGATCAATCCACCTCCGCCGCTCGCCACCAGGACGTGGGTGAGGTTCGGGGCATCCTGCTCGAACTCCCACCCCACGGTGCCCTGACCGGCCAATACGTCGAAATCATCGTAAGCGTGGACCTCCAGCGCACCGGTTTCTGCCTGGCGCTCGCGGGAGGCGATTAGGGCCTCGGCATAGCTGTCGCCACCGCGTACCACACGGGCGCCGTAACCGGCGAGCCGAGCGAGCTTGGCCGCCGGGATGCCGGTGGGCACAAAGATTTCCGCCGTGATGCCCAAGCTACGCGCCGCATATGCGACCGCGGCGCCGTGATTCCCGCCCGATGCGGCGACCACCCCTCCCGTTGGGGGCGTCGCCGTCAGCAGCCGATTGAACGCCCCTCGAGGCTTGAAGCTGCCAGTATGCTGGAGCAACTCCAGCTTCATCGTAACCGGCGCTCCGATACCAAGATCGCCTTTCAGGACCGGGGTACGACGAACATTTGGGCATATGCGTGCTGCAGCCGCAGCGACCAATTTTCGATCAATCATAATTCTCGGACGCTGGCATGCCGGCGAACCCCAGACAAGTCGCTTCCTTTTCCTGTGCGATGCGCTCAGAGTGCCGCCTCATGCACAGCCAGCGGCGAATGCACGGAAGCTGCGTATCGAGGGATGGAGATGCGGTTTTGGTGCTCGGTCCACCGGGATCCGGCAAATCGGATCTTGTACTGCGGCTTCTTTCTCGCGGCTTCGAACTGGTAGCAGACGATCAGGTGACAATTACCGACGGCGTCGCTTCCGGCCCTGCGGAATTAGCTGGGTTGCTCGAAGTGCGTGGGCTTGGCATCGTGCGCCTGCCGTACCGTGCTCGCGCTCGGCTGGCTCTTGTGGTCGAACTGGATGGGCGTGCCGACCGAATGCCGAAGCCCTACAACCATGCCGAATTGAATTTGCCGGTGGTACATATCGACGCCGCCGCGCCGTCCGCACCGGAGCGCGTCGCCCTCGCGCTGGAGTGCGCGCTTGGCCGGATCAGCCAGGTCGCTGGGGCATTCGCTGCATGAGCAGCCTGAGCGTCGTGATCGTCACTGGATTGTCGGGCGGCGGAAAGGCCTCGATCCTGCGGGCGCTGGAAGACGTCGGCTACGAAGCGGTCGATAACCCGCCGGTGACGATGCTGGAGGAGATGATCGCCAGCGGTGATGAGGCAGCCGAAGGCGCCATCCCTCACGATGGCTGCGCGACTTCGGGTGACCGTAAGCTGGCTGTGGGTATCGACGCCCGCACACGCGGTTTCGACGCCGCCGCCGTGCTGGAGGCACTCGCCCGGCTGCGTAAGAAGCGTGCGCTGCGCCTTCAACTGGTTTATGTGTGGGCCGACGAAAGCACCCTGCTGCGTCGTTATACCGAAACCCGTCGCCGTCATCCGTTGGCGCCGCTCGGCATCGTGGCGGATGGGATCGCCGCCGAAATCGCCCTGACCGAGCCTCTGCGCGAAGAAGCGGACCTGGTGGTGGATACCTCAGACCTGCCGATCGCCAACCTTCGCCACCTGATCGAGCGGCACTTCGGCGCGGATGCCACCCACGCCCAGATGGCGATCTCGCTGGTGTCCTTCGCTTATCCGAAGGGCCTGCCACGAGAAGCAGATCTGGTATTCGATGCACGCTTCCTTCGTAACCCGTACTACGATCCCATATTGCGCAACAGGAGCGGGTTGGATCCCGATGTCGGGAGCTACATCGAGGCCGATCCGGATTATCCGACATTTTTTTCACGGATCGCGGAATTGATGGAATTCATTCTGCCCCGATTTGTGCAGGAAGGCAAAAAATACGCTACGATTACGATCGGATGCACGGGCGGCCGACATAGGTCCGTTCATCTGATTGAAAAACTTGCGAATCATCTCACCAGCCGGGCCGTGACCCGGTCCGACGGATGGTGCCGGCGAAGCTCTTTGGCGAGTGTTGGTCACCCACCGGGAGTTGGCGAGGGACGGCAAGGTCGATGCTTTTCTGATGGACCGCCCGGTTGCGCGCCGGGATCAAACGGACATAGACAAGGCTGCGCAGGCTTTGTCGGTTCAGGCATAGGAGGCCTGATACAATACGATGGCAACGTCGAACAGGTATGCAAAAGCTCGCTCACCGACGCTGCGGGACACGCTGGTCCGCTCATGATCGGAATGGTCCTGGTGACGCACGGGCGGCTCGCGATCGAGCTGCGCTCCGCCATGGAGCATGTGGTCGGGTCACAACGGAATGTCGACACGGTCTGTATCGGTCCGGACGATGACATCGACAACCGGCGTGCCGAAATCGAAGCCTGTATCGGCCGGTGTGACACCGGCGATGGGGTGGTATTGCTGACCGACATGTTCGGCGGAACGCCCTGCAACCTCGCCATCTCCATGATGGAGAAGAAGGGGGTGGAGGTTATCGCGGGGGTGAACCTGCCCATGCTGGTCAAACTGGCGAAAGTCCGATCCAAGCAACCCCTGGCCGACGCGGTTAATTGCGCGGAGGACGCCGGCCGAAAATACATCGCGGCGGCGTCGCACGTGCTGCATGGCTGCAAGGTCAACGGGACCAACGGATCCTGCGGGAATGGAAAGGCTGAGTGACAGACTCGCCGTCGTCCGGTGAGACTGTCCTGACACGTGTCGTCACGATCTGCAACAAGCGCGGTCTACATGCTCGTGCCGCCGCGCGCTTTGTAACGCTTGCCGAGCGGTTCGGTGCGTCGATCGATGTGCTGAAGGACGGCCAGGTGATCTCGGCCCGCTCCATCATGGGCCTGATGATGCTCGGCGCGGCGCGTGGCGCTGATATCGAGTTGCGTGCCGAAGGCTGGGATGCCAAGGAAGCGTTGGACGCTCTGGTAGCCCTGGTCGAGGCCGGCTTCGATGAACAGGACTGAGCCACCACCGCCACAACACGAGCGACTGGCCCGACCCGCCCTCGCTGCTCCCCAGCCACGTGTCGAGCGCCTGTTTCAGGGTATACCCGTATCGGCCGGAGTTGCCATTGGGCCGGTGTTCGGTACCACCGAGCCGGAGGCGGTCATTACTCGGCAGAAGATCCATGCTTCCGACATCGGCGCCGAGGCTGCTCGCCTGGAGGCCGCCATCGTCCAGTCCCGCAAGCAGTTGGCCAAGCTCCGCGCCAGACTTGCCGTGCTGCCGGAGGAAAGTCAGTCCGAAATTGCCCCATTGATTGACGCCTATATCCGCATGCTGGGTCCGTCCAGACTTGTACGGGGCGTTCGCGCGCGCATCGAGGAAACCCTGATGTCCGCCGAAACCGCGGTGATGACCGAGGCCGAGGCGATCGCCGACGCGATCATGGCGCAGGCCGAGCCGACTTTGTCAGCCGAGGATCTGGCGGGACTGCAGCGGCGCGCTGACGAGATCGGGGAGATAGCGCGGCGGCTGGTGCGCAACCTGACCCGTTCCCCGTTCCGCAGCTTCGCCGGCCTGCCGGCGGGCGCGATTTTGGTGGCTGAGGCGCTGCGGCCGGCTGATGCGGCATTGCTCGATCCGTCCCGATTGGCGGGGGTGGTGACCGAGGAAGGCGGCGCTGATGGCCATACCGCAGTGATGCTGCGAGCGCTGGGCGTGCCGGCGGTGCTTGGGGCCGCTGGCCTGGCTCATGTGATGCAGCCGGGCGATGTTGCAGTGGTGGATGGAATTGCCGGGACCGTAACGCTGAACCCGGCACCCCCGACCATGCTGGCCGCACGCAAGGCCGTGACGGCCTTCGCGCGAGAGCGGCAGCGTTACTCTCGGTTGCGGCGACTTCCGGCAGTCACGCAGGACGGAGTGGTCGTAGAGTTACAGGCCAACCTGGAACTGCCCGTCGAGTTGCCGCTCATCGTGCAGTCCGGCGCCGTGGGCATTGGTCTGCTACGAACTGAGTTTTTGTTCATGAACCGGGAGACCATTCCGGACGAGGCCACCCAGACCGAAAGCTATCGCACGATCGTCGATGCGATGCACGGCGATCCGGTGACTATCCGAGTTCTGGACTGGGGCGGCGAGAAGGAAATCGAGGCGCTTACCCTCGCCGGCGTGGTGCCGGAGATCGCCGACACCAATCCGGCACTGGGGCTGCGGGGGATCAGGCTGCTGCTGCGGCGGCCGGAACTGCTGGAGACCCAACTCGCAGCCATCCTGCGGGCCTCGATGACCGGCCCAGTCCGGGTATTGCTGCCGATGGTGACCACCGTTGGCGAGGTTAGGGCGGCGCGAGAGGTCTATGAACGCGTGGCTCGGCGGTTGCGGCGAAGGGGCGAGCGGATCGGGGAGAAGCTGCCGCCGTTAGGGATCATGATAGAGACGCCCGGAGCCGCGCTGTCCGCCGATGCCTTGGCGCTGGAAGCGGATTTCTTCTCGATCGGGACCAACGACCTGACAGCATACACGCTGGCGGTGGATCGCGCGGAAAGCGACGTGGCGGAGCTGTACGACCCGATCCACCCGGCCGTGCTGCGGTTGGTGCAGTTCGCCACCGAGGCGGCACTGCGGATGCGGATGCCGGTTGCAATTTGCGGCGAACTGGCAGCGGCTCCGAAAGTCACTCCGTTGCTGCTGGGCTTGGGAGTGCGGTCGCTTAGCATGAATGCCTCGGCTGTCCCGAAGGTGAAGCAGGCGATCCGGTCGGTGGCGATCGACGCCTGTGTCCGGTTTGCCCGCCGGGTGATGGAGCAGAGCGATCCGGAGCGGATTCGGGGGATGTTGGACGGATTTGGGCGCGGGGAAGCGTGAAGTGGCTCGCGGTCGCGCGCGCTATGAGGCCCAGACGTGGTAGGGAATTCTCGCCGCCGTGGCGGGGGAAGATAATTCGCATCGCTAGCGGCGTCGGTCAGGAGCGATCGTTCTTTCTTGCCGGGGGGGCTATGACGAACCGCTCGGACGCCGGATAAGCCACGGCGACCAGAACACTGATGCCGAAGGCGCCGGTGTGTTAAACTGGCCCGTATCATCAAGTGAGGGCTAATGAATTCGTTTGCCGCCATCGATCCCCTGTTCATGCTCTCAGGGTTTTTCGTTGGCCTGCTGGTTGGCCAAACCGGTGTCGGCGGCGGCTCGCTTATGACGCCGATCCTGGTGCTGCTGTTCGGTGTCCACCCGGCGACCGCGGTTGGGACCGATCTGCTGTATGCCTCGGCGACGAAAACGGTCGGAACGTTGGTGCATGGCCTAAACCACACGGTCGATTGGCGGATCGTTCGACGGCTGGCATCCGGCAGCGTCCCGGCAACGTTGGTAACCCTGCTGGCAATCTCTCGATACAGCATCAGCGGTCCCATGAGCGGTCGGATCATATCGCTGGTCCTCGGGATCATGCTGCTGTTGACGGCGGTTTCGCTGATTTTCCGGCAGCGCTTTATTCATCTTATGGGACCTTCGATCGAGCGGGTCACGCCCCGCCAGGCGGCGCGATTCACCACGATCGCGGGAGCCATCCTGGGCGTTCTGGTCACGCTTTCTTCGGTCGGCGCGGGCGCACTGGGCGTAACGGCACTGCTGTTGCTTTACCCGCGAGCGTCGATGAAGGTTATTGTTGGCTCCGACATCGCTCACGCCGTGCCGTTGACGCTAGTGGCTGGCGCCGGGCACTGGTGGCTAGGGTCGGTCGACCTGCCGCTGCTGACCTCACTGCTAAGCGGGTCGATCCCTGGCATTATCCTGGGTAGCTATCTGTCAGCACACGTCCCCGACGCGGTGTTGCGCCCACTGCTGGCCGCGGTGCTCTGCATCGTGGGCGGGCGTCTAGTGTTGTAGCGGTCCCGCCGTCCAACGCGGACAGCTATGGCGTATATTGGGATGACGCCTACGCAGGACCGCGCATGCCCGACCTCGCATCCCCCATATGACGTTCGATGAATTCGTCGCCTGGGCGATGGAGGCGGAATTAATGGGCGAGTCGCGGAGCGGCTACGTCGTGCCGCTGCGCCGAGGCAGTGAGCGCCAGATGATGAATTCTATAGCCGAGACTGAAGTCCGAGATTGGTTTCGTCTCGCGAGCCCGAAATCGTGGCAGCTGCCAGGCGACGCGGATGTTCGGGATATCGCGGAGCTTCTAAACCTATATCTGGATCAACCAACTGACCAGTTGGATGCCCGAGGTCCCCTGGATCGTTGGAGAAACGTCAAGGCGGGGGTTTGCATATTATCGACTGAAATTCCAGCCCTATTGTCTTTGACGCGCATCGAAAAACACGATGCCGAAAATCTCCGCCACGTTGCCAAGCATCACGCTGGAAATCGCCACCCCCCCGCGCGGCATGTGCAGAGTGTCGATGACACAGCTGAGGCCGAACACCGGGAACAGGTAGCCAAGCCCGTTCTCGGCGAGACGCGCGCCAACCACGACGAAGATATTGGGGGGCAGCGGGAGCGCCTCAATCGCACGGGCGCGCAGGGGGCACGCCTCGAATTCGCCTCGACGAACACCGGGGCGTCTCGGTAACACGAGCGCTGACTTAGACACCGAGTCCACCTAGTGGTCCGATCCCGACAGAAGCATCCCATGCGGTCGGGTGAATCGGCCCACCAAAACAAGGGCTAGCGGTTCAAATCGGACGGCACTATCTGTCTGATTTGAACCACTAGCAGCAGCGAGATCAGGAACTGGATGCGCCAGCAGCGGGTTGTTCTGCGACATCATATCGACAAGGTAGAACACGCCGGCCGCAAGTATTGCCCGCTGTGACACGAAGCATAACAAAACTTCCGTAGAAGCCGCGTTTGCCCCGGGGCACGAATTCCACTGCCATGATGACGGCTCCCCCTTATTCGGCGCCAGGCATCGAAGCCCTGCAGTAGCCGCAGCACCAGCAATAGGACCGGTGCCCAGATGCCAATCGTTGCATACTTCCGCACCGCCTTTCAAAATATTGGCAACAAGGCGATAGAGGCCTCGCTGCGATTTAAGCACCACAGGTTCAGGTGATCAGATTGCTGTTTCTATGAGTGGGAGTTCTTGGAAATGAATAAATCATTCGAGTGCCGAACCGATGGCCGCCGCCGGGGCCTCTATCCCGTAGCCGGCACGGACACAACCCACACAGGTACTGCCGCAATTCGCTTAAGTGGGCCCTTTTGCTGATCCCCGACGAGACGGCGCTGCCTTATTCTCTAATACGTCCAGCCTCGTTGATACATGGTAAGTCTGGTCGCTCAATGACACACGCCTGGAGCGTCCGATTTCTGCAAGATAGAATCCGTCGCGCTGAACGGCCCGAACGATCGCGTTAGATACGCGAGACGCGGTTGTGCTTTCGCCTAGACCAACGTTAAGCGCCTCGCCGTGGCCGTTCTTTGACCAGGGACCATATTCGACGGGTAAGCTCTCACCATCTCGGTCGAGCGCTAAGGCAAAAACCTCAGGGTCCGCCTCGGACCAGAAGAGAAAAATGTCCATGTCTATAGGAGACGAGTTCCGGCGCCCTATGTCAACGTCAGCGAGTCCATATTTGGATCAAGGCACGACCAACCGTATTTGACGGTGCCCAGCTGTTTCGGAATTTTGGCGTCACGGAAAGGGGCGTCACTTCGGGTGCAAAGGGGTGGTCGTCTGAATCGCGCTTGTGTACTTGGTGATATTTCAGCAGCGGATAGTCATGACAAAGAGCTTAGAGGGCGCAAAAGTCTTCTTTTTTCAAAACTTGGATGATTGACACCGCCGAGTGGAAGGCGTTGAAGTGTTCCTGATGTCACTGGAGAATTCGACGCCTGGCCGTGAACTGTCCGAGTGACCACTCCCGGGCGTCGGGATCAACGAGGAGCGGAGCATCTTCGACGTGTCGGCGGCGAGCTGGCACGCGGACGAGGATGGCAAAGTAGTGCTGCTGCGCGATTCGATCTATCAAGCGATTCGACATTCGATCCTCGCCGGTGAGCTTCAACCGGGACAGGAGCTGCGAGAACAGGTGCTCGCTGAACGGTATGGTGTTAGCCGATCGCCCGTTAGGGATTCGTTGCTCCGTCTGGAACAGGAAAACTTGGTGACAGTGTTTCCTCGGCAAGGTTACCTGGTGAACCCAATCTCCATCTCCAATGTCGAAGACATTATCAATCTCCGCTCATTGATAGAACCGTCCTGTGCAGCAGCGGCCGCGCGGGCGGATGACGCGGCCGTGCGAGGGTTGGAACATTTTCGCGGCTTTGCAGATCGAGATTTCGACGAAACGAGATACGTCGAGTATAATGAGGCCTTCCATCGCTCGGTCGCTAACTTATCGGGCAACAAGCGCATGGCGCGTGTTGCTCTAGACCTCATTCAGCAATTCGAGCGCGTGGTGCGGATCGTACTAAGTAGTATCGACCACGAAGCCGTGCGTCGTGACTGTCGGGAGCACGAAGCAATAATCGACGCGATTCAGGCTCATGATGCCGATCGGGCCTCTCGACTTGCCCGCGAGCATGCGGAAGCCGCACTAGAGCGGGTCACCAGGGCGCTGCGGCTCGCGGCGACGCGGTGAGAAGAGCCGACGAACCGCCCGAATCGCCGCGACCGTCACCGAGGCTCGGGCTCGCGCGCCTACGTCTCGAATCAGGCAGCGTCTGCGCGGCGATGGTAGCGCGCACCCGGGACGAACTCACTCTGGCGGGATGGGCTGGCCATCCTGCGCACGTTCACCCGCCATGCCGAGGGGCCCAACCGCAAGCTTGCGGCGCGGCCGCTGTTGCCCGAGCAACCGAACGGCGCGGCGGATGACCCGTGGGGCATCAACGCCTGGATCGCCCGGCAACCCGACACCGAGGTCAAGCCGGACGCCATGGGCATCCCAGGCGCCTGCCTCAACGGTTGGATGGTTGTCAGCGCCGCCAAGGACATCGCCGACAAGGCTGGGCCTATCACCGTCCTGGCGGGGCAACTGGGACGCCATTGGGGAGCTGGATGCGCGACGGGCTGGAGATCGCCGACGACGACATGCTGCGCGCCATCGCCGACCAAGCCAAGCGCATGAATAAATCGATCCGCTCGATCGCGGTGTTCGACGGCACCGTGCGCGCGGTGCTGCTCCGCTCGGCGGGGCGGGGGTTGGGGGCCATGTGCGCAACCGCGCGCGTCGAAGCGGGATGGCGCGCAACGGAGCCTGCTCGCTAAGATTCGCCGGGTGTCGCCCGGTCGACGCGGCGCGACGAGCAGAATTCCCGTGGCCAACACTTGCTTGACCAGGTCGAGAGCGGCTGGCCGCCGTTGTAAATCGGCCCAGAATGCGCGATCCTACAACTCGAAGACACGACAGACCGGGAATTCCGGAACAATAAGACGCACCGGGGGGATCCATGACCACGAGACGCATCCTAATCGCCGCACTTGCGGCGGCGGGTTTGTTGGGCGGCGCCACCACCTCGCTCGCCGACGACTTCGAACTCGCAATGGTCATCAAGGAAACGACCAACCCGTACTACAACGCGACGCTGGCTGGCGCACGGATAGCCGCGGGCGAAATCGGCGGCACGGCGAAAAACTACGGCCCGACGCAATCGAGCCCACAGGCGCAGATCGACATCATCAACAACCTTGCTGACCGGCACATCCCAGCCATCGCAGTGGCGCCCAGCGATCCGAAGGCGGTCGTCCAGGCGATGAAGCGGGCAGCCAAGTTGGGCGCCAAGGTCATCACCTTCGACGCGGATTCTGAGCCGGAGGCGCGGCCGTTCCTGGTCAACCAGGCGACGCTGGAGTCCGTTGGCAAGTTCGGCGCCGACGGGCTTGTGCAGATCATGGGCGAAAAAGGCAAGGTCGCCATCGTCTCCGCTCAGCCAACGGCCGCCAACCAGAACGCCTGGATCGCGGCGTTCCGTGACGAGATCAAGAAGTATCCCGGAATCGAGATCGTCGACGAAGTCTATGGCTACGATAACGAGCAAAAAGCTTACGACGCCACAATCGCGCTGACCACCAAGTATCCTGATCTCGCCGGCATATACGCGCCGACCTGCCCCGGTCTGCCAGCGGTCGCGCGGGCGCTGGAGGCAGTGAACAAGGGCCACGGTGCCGTCAAGGTCTCCGGGCTGTGCGTGCCGAGCATCACTACGAAATACATGCTCGACGGCACGATCGGATGGTTCCACCTTTGGGATCCGATACGCCTTGGCTATGTGACCTATTACGCCGCCAAGTATTTCGCCGAGGGCAAGATCCAGGGCAATCCGGGCGACAGCTTCAAGATCGACAAGGGCAAGTGGCCCGGCACCTACACGATTCTACCGAGCCACGAGATAATCACGGGGGAACCGCTGCGCTTCACGGCGGAGAACGTGAAGGACTATCAGTTCTGATGCCTGCACGGCAGGCGGGGCCGCGTCGCCCCGCCCGTCCGCGGTGAGCTACGCCGAGACCGGACCGGGCGACGTGACCCCGGCCGTCGAAATGCGCGGCATCGTCAAGCGATTCGGCCCGATCGAAGTGCTGACAGACATCGATCTCTCGCTGCACCACGGGCGGGTTCACTCGCTTGCGGGCGAGAATGGCGCGGGCAAGAGCACGCTCGTCAAGATCCTCGCCGGCATCTACCGACCTGACAGCGGCGAAATCCTGCTCGACGGCCAGCCGATCACGATGCACGACGCCGCCGACGCGCGGCGCCATGGGATCGCGGTGATCCATCAACATCCAGCTATGTTCCCCGACCTGTCGGTCGCCGAGAACATCTTCGTGGGCCGTCAGCCGCGCCGGGGTGCCCGCATCGACTGGGCCGCGATGCAGGCCACGGCGGAGGAATTGCTGCAGCGACTGCGCATGCAGATGGACGTGCGCTTGCCGGTGAAGGCTATCAGCATCGCTGAGCGGCAGGCGATCGAGATCGTCAGGGCGCTATCGCTGGACGCACGCGTGTTGATCATGGACGAACCGACCTCGACGATTTCGGCCCGGGAGATTGACCGGCTATTCGATATCGTACGGCAGTTGAAACAACAGGGCATCGCGATCCTGTTCATCAGTCACTTCATCGACGAAGTGCTCGGCCTGGGCGACGACGTCACGATCCTGCGCTCCGGGCGCAGGGTTATCTCGTCCCCCGCGGCGACGCTTACTCCGGAGCAGACGGTGCGTCACATGATCGGCAGCGAGCCCGGCGCGCTGTTTCCGAAAGAGGCGGGGACGATCGGCAGGCCGGTGCTTGGCGCGCGCCTCCTGTCGGGCGCCAGTTTTGTGGATGACGTGAGCTTCGACCTCAAGGCCGGCGAGATTCTCGGCTTGTTCGGGCTGGTCGGCGCCGGCCGCTCTGAAGTGGCGCAGATGTTGTTCGGCATCACGCCGCTGGAGCGGGGCGAGATTCAGATCGACGGCAGACCAGTGAAGCTGCGCTCGCCCCGCGATGCGATGCGGCTGGGCATCTCGCTTCTGCCGGAGGACCGGCACCAGCAGGGGCTGGTATTGCAGTTCCCGATCCGCGCCAACGAGACGTTGCCGATCCTGAGGCGGCTCGCCGACCGGTTCGGCTTGGTGGACCGGGCAAAGGAGGCGCGGGTCGCGCGCGAGTTCACCGGGCAGATGCGGGTGATCGCGCGCGGGATCGAGCAACTGACATCGACCTTGTCGGGTGGCAATCAACAGAAGGTGCTGTTTGCCAAGTGGTTGATCCCCGCGCCGCGCGTGCTGATCCTGGACCAACCCACGCGCGGCATCGATGTCGGCGCCAAGGCGGAGATCCATCGCATCGTCTCGCGTCTCGCGGCGCAGGGCATGGCCATCATCCTGATCAGCGACGACGCACCCGAGGTGATCGGGATGGCGGATCGGATTCTTGTTCTGCGGACGGGACGGCTGGTCGCGGAGTTCACGCGCGATGCTGTCGATCAGCAAGCCCTGATGCTGGCCGCAGCGCACTCCACCCGGGATCACAACCCGCTGGCGGAAACGGCGGCGACATGAGCCGGCTGATGCGCATCCGGGAACTCGGCCTGGTCGCCGCGCTACTAGCGATCTGCGCGGCTGTGACACTGCGCGAGCCGCGCTTTCTCAACGCAGAGAATCTCGAACAGGTCGGACTGTCCGCGACGTTGGTGTGCATCGTCGCGCTTGGCGAGACGCTCGTCATCATCACGCGCCAGATCGACCTCTCGGTTGGCGCGATGGTTGCCGCGAGCGCCTTTGTCGCGGCGGACTGGCTGGAGGCGCACCCGGACGGCACCATCGCCATCGTATTCGTTATCGGTATCGGCGCGGGCGTGGTGATGGGGATCGGCAACGCGCTTCTGGTCGTTGCCGCACGCGTCCCGGCGATCGTCGCCACGCTCGGTACTCTGGCGATCTACCGTGGCGCGGTCATCATGATCGCGGGTGGTCGACAGATCTCGGCCACCGTGTTGCCTGACAATTACCAGGCGATCGCGCAGATGCATGTCACCGGCGTGCCGCTTCTGGTCTGGATCGCTGTGTTGCTAACCATCACCTTCGGCTGGGTCGCGCGCTTCACGCGCACGGGGCGCAACCTGTATACACTCGGCAGCAGCCCGGAGAGCGCGCATATCATCGGCATCAACGAGGGCTGGCACTTGGCACTCGTCTTCATCGTCTGCGGCGCGCTCTGCGGTTTCGTCGGAGTGCTATGGGGGGCGCGCTTCGGCACAGTGGATGCGGTGCTGGCGCCTGACCTGCACTTGCAAGCGATTTCGGCCGTGGTGGTCGGCGGCGTCAGCATCTTCGGCGGCAGCGGCTCGGTGTACGGCGCGGCGCTCGGCGCGGTGATCTTCGCAGTGCTGCAGAATGGCGTGCAACTGCTCGGAATCAGCCAGTTTTGGCTGCAAGCGGTGACAGGGGCAGCAATCCTCGGCACGGTGATCTTCTACAGTCTGCTCACCCGCCACGCCGAGCGGGTAGAACGCGAGGCGCGGCACCAGCCTGTCGGTCTTGGCCTTGCCAGGCGAGAACAATGAGCAGACTGGGCCCATACCTGGTGCGCTGGGAGGCGTTCCTGTTGCTGGTGCTCGTCATCACGCTCGTGCTCGGCGCAAGCAACTCAAAATACTTCCTCACCGCTTCCAACCTTTCCATCGCGGTTGCCGGTGTCATGCCGGCTGCGATCGTGGCGCTGCCGATGACACTGGTGATCGTATGCGGTGAGATCGACGTTTCGGTGGGCTCGATGGTCGGGCTGTGCGCGGTGACGATCGCGATTTGCCGAGAGCAGGACCTGTCCATCGAGACATCGATGTTGGCGAGCCTGATTGTCGGCACGCTGGCTGGTGCGCTGAACGGCGCAATCATTGCCTTCATTGGCCTACCGTCGCTGGTCGTCACGATCGGCACCCTCGCCCTCGATCGCGGAATCGCGCAGATTCTTCTGAAGGAGCGTGGTGTCACCGGCTTTCCCGACTGGTACCAGGAAATTGGCTTCGGCACTGTTGGCAACACACCCATCCCCTGGAGCTCGTTGATCTTCGTGGCGTTCTTTGCGGTCTTCGCGGTGTTCCTCCATGCCAGCTACCGGGGACGGGCGTTGTTTGCCATTGGCAACAACCGTGAGGCCGCGCGCTTCTCTGGCATCGACGTGAAGCGTGCTCTGTTCGGAGTGTTCGTCACCTCGGGCATGATGTGCTCGGTGGCATCCGTGGTGCTGACCTCGTACCTCTCGAGCGCCCGCTCCGACACAGCGATCGGGCTGGAATTGCCGGTGATCACGGCGGTCGTGCTCGGCGGCGTCGATATTTTCGGCGGCAGCGGCACACTCGGCGGCGTGCTGATGGCGGTGTTCGTGCTCGCGTTCGTACAGAACGCGCTCGGCCTCGCCGGCGTGCCGCCAGAGGAGCAGCAGATTGTGACAGGCTTTGTACTCGTGACGACGCTTGTCGCATTTGGTGCCGCGAAGGTGTTTAGCGCCCGAACGGCTGGCCGCTCGAGTGCATCGTCGAAATAAGGCGAGGCCGCAATACACCTCGGCACTCAAGCAGTAGCAGATACAGGAGTTCGGTTACGTCGATCGGCGCATGGACGATTACGAAGACGACCATCTGGTAACCCGAGACATCGAATGGGTGATTAATCCGCCTGAAGAGCCCGCGTTGGCTGCGCTAGCTGTGTCACGATACGTGCCCAGTGCTCAATTTGATCAACATCGAGGCCCCAAGCCGCGCGCTCGTACATCGACAGGGCGAATTCCCTTGCCTTGGTCGGGCTCGCCGTAACGAGGAGCATCGCCGTTTCAAGGGCCATGAAGGATCGCGGCAAAGAGGCTGACACCGGCGTTCTTTCAATTGAAATCGGAGCCACGTGTGCCATCAGTACAGACCTCCCTTGTCCTGATCCAATATTTCACGCATGGCGGAGCAGTGCTGTGGGGTGGTTCACACGATCGGTGCGAACGTCCACTGATCTGGGGCGGCTGATTCCGCGCCCCCGCTGCTGGTGCGCGTGACGGCGGAAGAGGGGACAGTCGGATACGGGGGGAGGGGGGGCGCATCATGGGCTGAATCCCAATGCCGTCGCTGAGGTCATCAATCACAGCATGGCGCCCCTCGCAGTAGGCGCGGATGCCCTCGCGATCGAGGACGTTTGGGAGCGCATCTCCCGCCATCAGATCGTGACGCATGGGCTCGGCGCGGGCAGCGTCATCGCCCTGAGCGGAATCGACATCGCTCTTTGGGATCTGCGTGGCAAGCTGCTGCGCACCCCCGTATTCCGCCTGCTTGGCGGAACGCGGCGCAAGATCCGCGCCTATGCCGGCGGCATGGGGCTGGGCTGGCAGCCGGATACGGAGTTGGAGCGCGAAGTGGGGCGCCTAATGGAGGCTGGCTACAGCGCGATCAAGCTCCGGGTGGGGCAGGAACTGGGGGCCGACGCAAGCCGGGTGCGTCATATCCGAAAAGCTTTCGGGTTGGAGTTGGACATCGCCGTGGACGCGGCCACGCGCTACCTCCGGGCCGACATGCGCTGCGTCATCCGCTATTGCGAGGACAACGCGGTGATGTGGCTCGAGGAACCGTTCAAACGCGCCTTTTTGGCTGGTCGAAGCCGGTGACGCTATCGCGGGAGCGCGTGCAATACCGATTCCGGCACCGCTCGGCTGAACATCGACACAGGATCCGGCCCATTTTCGGCCTGCGCAGTCGGGCCGAAAATGGTCCAATGAAGCGCGCCGATGCTGTCAGGCTGAGCCGACCAGCTCTCCGATCACCACGATCGGGTCCTTGTTGCTGAAATTGGGCACGTCTCCGAACACCGGGCCGCCCTCGGCGGCGACGGCGGCCTTGAACTGGGCGGGGGTGTCGAATTCGAGGGTGGCTATGATGCTATACAGGGATTTTTCGCCAGATGGCGTCCCGACCGCTTTTACTACGCGCCACCCTTTAATGCCGAATCGTTTGAACTTCTCGCCGACGAGGGGCATGTGCTTCGCCAAGTAGTAGTTGAGATCGAACGTAGCATCATCAAGATTTTCATAAAGAACAGTAATGGTAGTGGCCATTTCGTTCTCCCGGGTATCGTTTTATAGCAATGCAGGTTATTGAAGGCGCGCAGTAAAGGTGTCCAGAACCTAATCCCTGACCACCCAATTAGTCGGGAATTTAGTTAATCGACGCCTGCCGGTACGCCTTTCCCGCGATATAGGCGACGCCTTCGGGCCGCCTCACCTTCGTGGCGTGCCTTCGAATTCGATGCGATCCACTGACGTTCTCCAGGATGAGGTGGACGGGATCAAACACACATTGTTTGAGGCAGCACTTCTGACTTTAACAAAGGGATCGTTCAACAACCCTACCGGCTGGTAGAGCAGTTCCGTGTTCGGTGCAAGCCGGTCTGCTGAAACGCAAATGCGACGGCCCGCAACGAGATGAGCAATGGCCGCGATCATCCTCTATCGGGGAAATGCAGGTTAGCTACTTGCCGTGGTTTTCACGACCGCCACCGCAGCCAGACCCGACACCGAGGAGACGTGCCCATGTCTATCCCGAAGCGCTTTACCCTGCGTCTCGGACGACGACATTGATGGGTGTTGGTCGTGGCAAGCCGGGATATCGGCGCGACCGCATATAATTTCGATCTATGTCGTCGAAGGATAACGGCGAACGATTAAGCGAGGCATGGGCGATGCGCGTCGCCGAGAACCCAGCCCAGCCGGCGGCGATCGTGGGAGCGTGCGCTGCCCGCGCTGTTGCGCCCACGCCGGACGGCAAGCGTCGCATTCCCGAAGTCCCCTGCGACTGGCCAGGCCGACCGCCAGCCAGACAAAATAGGAACACATGGAAAAAAACCGACCGCCGCCGCGGCCGATGAGTTGATGTCCAGGGAGAAAAATCGGCTCGCGCGGGGAAGCGCACTGAGCGGCGAGCGTCAGGAGGCTCGGGAGGGTCTGCATACCGCTCAGGCAAGCAAAAGCGGAATTCGAAGCTATCCTCCTCGCAGTGGCGGGTAAGCGATTACACGCTCATGCTCTGCAGCACCGAGGCGGACGCACTTAGCCCTGACGCGTTCCCCGACGTATAGGCCGCT
>CAWHWH010000008.1:0-56805 GCA_963832865.1 uncultured Pseudomonadota bacterium | reverse complement strand
CGTTGTCCTTGTTGATTTGATCAAGCTCGGAATAGCGATGTGAGCTATAGTCCTTGTTGACCATCAGCCAGTTCTGCGGCTCCTTGTCGGGATTCATAAGTCGTTGTGAAGTGACATCGGCTGCCACTGCCGTAAGGCAAGTGGAGGCGAGCAACGTCGATGCTAACAGGATTGTCTTCCGGACCGAATGGACTTTCATTTGTTTTCTTCTCCCCTTTGCCCAAAATAAAGGAGATTGCTCGCACGCTTCCGTTTAGCCTTGCCGTGGCTGGATATCACCCAAAGCCAGGAAATCAAGGCTTCGTGAGGCAGCTTCTCCCGATTGGTGCGTATTCAGGGTATCCTTCAATGGCACGGGCCACAAGGCCCTTTTGCGGCCCTGGTCGGGCAAACGCGCGATATCCTTTAGCGCGAAGTTAGAATGCCCCCGGGGTCGCCCGGGACATGACGAACCGTCGACGCAACACCGTCTTCCGGAGACGGCTGCAGGCGCAGGTCGTGGAGATCGGCCACAGCCCTAAAAATTGCGCCGCCGCCGCGCTGCAGACACCCAATCCAGCCTAAAACAGCGAATACCCGCCATCGATCACGAACGTATCGCCGGTGTGATACTTCGACGCCGAGCTCATCAAATAGACGGCGATACCCCCGAAATCGTCCCCTTCGCCCCAGCGCCGCATCGGCACCCGCGGCAGCACCTTGGTCTTGAACCCCTCCGTGCTCACCGCATTGGCGGTCATGTTCGTCTCGATCCAGCCCGGCAGGATCGAGTGTGCCCGCACTCCATATCGCGCGAACTCAACCGCCATCGCCCTGACCATGGAGATCATGCCGCCCTTTGTTGCGGCGTAGTGCTCGCTGCGGGGTGCTCCCTCGATCGCCGCCAGGGATGCGGTACCGACCAGAACGCCGCCGTCGCCGCGTTCGACCATATGCTGCGCAGCCGTGCGGAACGTGTAAAACGCGCCGTCCAAATTGACGCGGGTCACGCGGTGCCACTCGGCTTTGGTCATCTCCAGAAAGCTGTGCCCGCCTCGCCCGGATACGCCGGCATTGGCGAAGCATCCATCGACCCGGCCAAACGTTCCTAAGGTGCGCGCGAACGCCGCCTGCACGTCCGCCTCGTCGCCGACATCGCATCTGACCGTCAACACCTTGCGTCCGGTCGGTGCCAACATCTCAGCCGCCGCATCGTTCTTTGCCGCGTTGGTGCCCCAGATTGCGATGTCCGCGCCGGCCTGAGCCATAGCCCGAGCCATTCCAAGGCCGATGCCACTGTTGCCGCCGGTCACCAGCGCGACCTTGCCGGTCAGGTCGAATGGAGTATACGCCACGATATCGTCTCCTCTGGATTTCCCTCAGTATCTAACGGGCGGACGCTGACAATGAACAGCATGCCGCGGAACCGAGCTACTGGCGCGCGATCACCGCTTCCCTCGCAATGCCACGGCTCGCTTGACCACCGACCGTGCCCGCTCAACCACGGGGACGTCGATCATCGCTCCTTCGAACTGAACTGCCCCCAGCCCGGCGGCATAGGCCGCATCGTACGTCGCGATCATCCGTTCGGCCCGCTCCACCTCGGCCGGATCGGGTGAGAACTCCTGGTTCAGTACCGACACCTGTAGCGGATGCACCGCGCTCGCGCACATGAACCCAAGTCGACGGGACCGCCGCACAATCGCCCTGAACGCCTCCTGGTCACGAAAATCCGCGATCGATCCGATGAACCCCATTGGCATGATCCCGGCGGCGCGAGCGGCGAAGATTGTCTGTTGTTTCGGATAGAACAATCCCTCGGGCTCGGATCGCATGCCTACATCGGCCGAGAAATCCTCAGATCCCAGGCTCAACCCAATGAGCCGGGGATGCGCCTTCGCGATTTGCTCGATCCGAAAGAAACCGGCAGCGTTTTCCACCAGGGCGATGAACTTCAGACCGGCCGCCGGCAGCCCGCGTTCGGCTTCCAGTTCGGCAACGACCTCGGCGCAGGCCTGTACATGCTCCGGACTATCCACCTTGGTCAGCATTACCGCCGTCACGCCTGGGATGACCGCCGCCTCCAGGTCGCGCACCAGCAACCGCCACGGCCGGTTCACCCGCACCACCACATCCGCACCGCTGCGCGACACCCGCGGGATTGCCCCCGCGATCAATGTCCGAGCGTGCTCTTTCTGCGCCGGCGCAACCGCATCCTCCAGATCCAGGATGATCGCATCCGCTTCTCGCTCGGCCGCCGTTCGGACAAATTTCTCCGATGTCACCGGAACGAACAACAGGGACCGCCACACCGGCAAATCGTCGCGCACCGTCAGCCCTCCTTGATCACACCGTCGGCAGCCAGAGCGGCCAACCGATCCGCGCCGTATCCGATCGACTCCAGGACGGCCCGCGTGTGCTGCCCGAGCAACGGTGCCGGCGACCGCAACCGCCCGGGTGTCTCCGACAGGCGGGGTATCACGTTATGCATCAGTACCGATCCAGCCTCGTCGTCCGGCACCTCGACGATAACGCCGCGCGCCTGAACATGTGGATCGTCAAGCAACTGGTCGATTTCGAAGATTGGGGTCGCGGTCACCTCGGCGGCCTCGAACACCGCCATATTCTCCGCGAGCGTCCGTTCGCCGATCCACCCGGCAACGATCGCGTCGCACGCTTCTATGTTCCGCACCCGATCGGTATTGGTGCGAAACCGCGGATCGTCGATCACGTCCAGCCGCCCGATCGCGCGAAACAGCCGTTCCGCCATCGCCTGTATGGACGCGGAGATCGCCACGAACCGCCCGTCGCTGGTGCCATAGACATTCCGCGGCGAGGTTGTCAGCGATCGGCTTCCCGTCCGCTCCGGTTTTGCCCCAGACACCCGATATCCCGCCGCGTCTGGGCCCAGCACCGAAATCATCGGTTCCAACAGCGGAAGGTCAATCACCTGGCCGCGCCCACCACGCTCGACCACCCGCAACGCCACCATCACCGCATAGGCGCCATACAACCCCGAAACCATGTCGGCCAGCGCCAACGGCGGCAGCACCGGCGGTCGATCGCCATATCCATTCTTCGCCGCGAACCCCGACATCGCTTCGACCAGCGTGCCGAACCCGGGCCGGTCCCGATACGGGCCGTCCTGCCCAAATCCGGTGATGCGCACGATGACGAGATCCGGATTGCGCGCATGCAGCACGTCCGGGCCAAGCCCCATTGTTTCGAGCGTACCCGGCCGGTAGTTCTCGATCAGCACCTGACTGGTCGCCAGCAGATCCAGCAGCGCGTCGCGCCCGGCTTGATGACGCAGGTTGATCGCCAGACTCTTCTTGTTCCGCGAATAGACCTTCCAGTGCAGCGATAATCCCATCACGCGCCAGGCGCGCAGCGGGTCGCCCGTCTTCGGGTCCTCGATCTTGATGACCTCGGCCCCCTGATCGGCAAGTTGCAGACTCACCATGTTGCCCGCGACCAACCGCGAAAGATCTACCACACGAACGCCATCCAGCGGCGCGGGGGCGGTTGGGTCAAAGTCGATACGTGGTATCATCGGCGACACTCTTGGACACGCTATCTTTTAACCCACGGGCGGGAAGCGCAAGCGATGATGTCGATGTCGGTGACGATGCACCCGATCTGGCAGTCTGGTGCCATCATCCTGGTCGCCGGGGTCGCGGGTGCCCTGATTATGCAGATCTTAGTGCAGCGCCTGCTGCCGGCTGACCTGCGGCGTGCACACACCGAGTTAGGGGCCGCGATCTTTGCGGTCATCGGCACCACTTACGCGGTTCTGCTGGCGTTCATGGCTACGACGGCGTGGGAGCAATACAGCGCGGCCGAGGCTCTGGCCCGTCACGAGGCAGACTTGATCGGCAGCATCTACCACGTGAGCTACGGCGTCGCCGAACCGACCGGAACGGCGATACGCAATGATCTCATGGCTTATCTCGCGCACGTTATTGATATCGAATGGCCTGCCCAGATCGCTGGACGAACGGTTCCGGCAACCGAACCGCTGCTGGTGCACCTCGATCGGGCGGTGCTGGGGATGACCCCGAATGGGGAAGGCCCGTCCAACATTCAACGCTTCCTGATCGGTGCCCTGAGCGATGTCGCGATGGCACGGCGTGATCGGAGGCTTGCGACTCACGGGAATATCCCCGATCTGGTTTGGATGGTGCTCCTGTCGGGGGGCGTTCTTGCGGTCGGATTCAGCTTCATGCTCGGTGCCCCCGCGCCCGCCCTCCACCTGCTAATGACCGCCGCGCTCGTTGCTTCCGGGGTTCTCGTGTTGCTCTTGATCGTCGGACTGAGTTCACCGTTTCACGGAACGGTGACCATTACGCCCGACGCCTACGCCGGGGTCCTGGCCGAGATGCGGGAGGCGCCCTGATGCCCTCCTCCCAGTGGCCGTCAGGTCGACCCGGTTGAAACACTGGCGCTGGGTCCTGAAAATATTTACCCAGAGTCCGCCTCCTCTACCTCTTGTTGACCGCACTGGTTGCCGCCTGTTCGGCACCCATTCCCGTCCCGACAGCGAACGACGCGGTGGTTTATGTGATCCGTCGTGAATGGCACACCGACATCGGCCTCCCGGTCGAGGAAATTGCCGGTCCCTTGGCGATATTGGAAAAGCCCTTTCCCGGCGTGCGTTTCCTCACCTTCGGTTTTGGCGAGCGGCAGTTCCTGGTGAATCACGAGAAGAGCGTTGTCGCCATGCTAGGCGCGCTCCTGCCGAGCCAAAGTGCGCTCCTGATGACCGCGTTGGCCGCCACGCCCGAACAGGCCTTCGGGTCGCGGAGCGTCGTCGCACCTACGGGTCTCCCGTGCCGGTCTTCATCAGATCGAGGCGGCCTTGTGGCATGAACTTGAGCTTTCAGCGGCCGGCGAACCGAGGTTGCTGGCCGATGGCCCATACGAAGGCAGCGTGTATTACGCTGCCCGTGACACTTATTATGGGCTTTACACCTGCAACACCTGGACCGCCGATATGCTACGAGCCGGTGGCCTTCCAATCCCGGCCGCCGGCGTGCTGTTCGCGGGTCAGGTCATGGGCGCGGCGAACTGGATCGGCGCGCATCAGGCCTCGCTACCCAGCGTCATCGCGAATAGGGAAGCGAAGCAGTAATCCCCCTCGTCGCGATATCCATGACGCCCCGAACCTGCTTTACTGACTGGGAGTCACAATCGTGGTGTTGCTTGCTGGCGGCGAGGGATCGCTGCTGCTGAATGACAAACAGCCGGCCAGAGCAAGCGGCAGCAACAAAGCGATCAAAGCGAGGCGCATACTAGGTTCCTTTAGTAGACCGCGATTCATACCCCAACCCACCATTCGGTCGATGTTCAATAGGAGGTGCATCCTGGCGAAGTGAAACAGCTAACCTCGTCAACCCACCAAACAGGCCATTTCTCTCCGACATCGCCATCCGGCAACGCGGCTATCCAGGTTCGATCGGCATCCGAGCGATGCTGAGCCAGGCGACAGGGGCGCCGGCGGCATGGGCGGCCTCGGCTGGCGGCAATCGAATATCCCAGTCCGCTGCAATGAACCGCCGGCCGCTGACCTCCGCCGCCTGCTCCGAGACCAGCCATAGCAACGGCGGCACCATGATTTGCGGCCGCAACATTTTAGATCGGTCCCCGGCATCGCCCACCAGCGGCGTATCGGTCACACCACCCGGGACCAGCACATTCGCAGTAACCCCGGTTCCCGCAAGGTCAGCGGCCAGCACGGCCATCGCGGACTCCGCCGCCG
Organism: uncultured Pseudomonadota bacterium; assembly: GCA_963832865.1. Classification (GTDB taxonomy): domain Bacteria; phylum Pseudomonadota; class Alphaproteobacteria; order Acetobacterales; family Acetobacteraceae; genus Rhodopila. Next base: position 51,068 of record CAWHWH010000008.1, on the reverse strand, counting down.
CCTTGCTCGATCCGTACAGCAGGTAGCCCTCGCGCACCATCGTCCCCAGGCTGGTCGTCACCGTAATGATCCGGCCACTGTTCTTCTTCAGCATATGCGGCAGGACCGCCCGTGACATCATGATCGGCGCCGTCGCATTCACCGTCACGAACTGGTTCCATTGTTCCGGCGTCACTTCCCAGAACCGTAACGGTTTCCGTCGCTGATCGGCACGTATTGCGGCCTGGCCGATGCCGGCGTTGTTGACCAGGACATCGATCCGGCCAAACGCCGACAGGGTTTCCGAAACGATGTTGTCGAACGAATCAGGCCGCGCCAGATCGGCGGTGACCGGCTTGATCGAGGCGGGCAGGGTGCCCAGCCCAGACGTACTACGATCAACGGCGACGACATCGAACCCGGCCTCCGCCAATCCCATCGCCATGGCCCGCCCTATTCCGCTCGCCGCGCCGGTGACGATTACGGACTTGTTTCGTTGCTGCATTGTCGTTTCCTCCTCTGCTACTGGCGATAAACCGATGCCTGAAGAACCTCGGTTCGTCCACCGTCACCAATGCTGGAATTCTCTGCCCGGCCTGACGCTCAGCCCGTTTAGGATTGACGCTCGCCTTGCTGGCAGGCACGCCGGGGTTGACACGCAGTGGCGTGCGGTTGCACCTGGCCGACTATCCGCGAAGCGACGGCGGGCACGTAGTTTCGTCTTCACCTGACCGTTCCCTCCTTGTCGGTTCGTGTTATTCCGGGTGAATATAGGCACTTCGGCCAAGACGGGACAGGAGCGGGCGGAGAATGGATGCGATCAGCGGCGACAGCCTGATCAGGGACGAAGCGGGTCTGAGCGCACTGTATGGCGAATCTTCCCCCGGCGCGATCGCCAAGGAGATCGACTACATTCACCCGCATTACCGGGCAATGATCGAAGCCTCGCCGTTCATGGTGTTGGCCACCAGTGGCCCGGAAGGACTTGATGCCTCGCCCCGCGGGGATCCGGCCGGGTTTGTGCATGTACTGGACGACAAGACCCTGCTGATCCCGGACCGGCGTGGCAACAACCGCGTCGACAGTTTGCGAAATATTGTCCGTGACGACCGGGTGGCGCTGCTTTTCCTGATCCCCGGCATGGGGGAAACGCTGCGGGTAAACGGAAGAGCAGTGATCTCCGTTGCACCGGAACTGATCGGACGATTTCCGTTCCGCGGAACATTGCCTCGTTCGGTGATCGTGGTGACGGCCGAGCGGGTGTATTTTCAGTGCCCCAAGGCGATCGTTCGGTCAGAGTTGTGGAACTCGGAGAACCACCTCAGTCGCAAGGATCTGCCGAGCACTGGCACCATCCTGGCCGATGTTAGCGCTGGCCTGATCAATGGCGAACTATACGATCGCGACTATCCGGAGCGTCTGCGCGCGACGATCTATTGAATTCCTCCGTCCATCACCCGAGCGTCCTTTGGTTGATGGCGACAGCCGAAAGAGCAGACGATGAAGCGACGTCTGGTGCTGGCCTGTCTGACGACGACCGACGTGTTGGCCCGCGCCTGCGCTGAATTCGATGCCGTCGTCGCCGAGGGCCCCGCCGACATGACCGTCCCTGAGGTGATCCACGCGGCTGCGGTGCATCATGCCGAGGCGATCCTGTTCACCAACACGCTGCCGCTGGACGCCGCCGCCATCGCTGCCCTGCCGGGCCCAGTCCGGGTCGGTGCCACCATCAGCGTTGGCTATGATCATATCGACCTTTTGGCTGCGCGGGCGCGTCGCCTGGCTGTGACCAACACCCCCGGCGTGCTCGATGAATGCACCGCGGACCATGCCATGATGTTGCTGCTGGCCGCTGCTCGGAGGGGCATGGAATATGACCGTATCATGCGCCAGGGATGGCGCTACCGCATCGGGCAAGGCGATCTGCTGGGGGTTCGGGTAACCGGAAAACGCATCGGGATCCTTGGAATGGGCCGGATCGGCCGAGCGCTTGCCCAGCGTGCACGCGGTTTCGACATGACGGTGCTGTATCACGCCCGAAATCGACTGTCGCCTGACCTGGAACAGGGTGCGATCTACTTCGCCGACTTCCGCGCCATGCTGCCGCACTGCGACTTTCTCTCGATTCACGCACCGGGGGGCGCCGCGACCACCAAGATGATCGACGCGCATGCGTTGTCTTTACTGCCGCCCAACTCGGTGCTGGTAAATGTCGCCCGGGGATCTCTAATCGATGAGGATGCGTTGTACGACGCGTTGACATCAGGCCAACTGTTCGCCGCCGGCCTGGATGTCTTCCGCGACGAACCGGACTTCGATATGCGATTTGCCGGCTTGGACAACGTGGTCCTGTCGCCTCATGTTGGAAGTGCATCGAAAGAAACGCGCGACGCGATGGGATACCGAGCGCTGGACAATATCGCCGCCGTGCTTGATGGCAGGCCGGCCATCGATTCGCTCTGGAGGGACTGACGATGCACGTTTTGTTGGTGACGCGGCGCATGCCGGCCTCGACCGAAGCGCTGGCGGCCCGGGATTTCGAGGCGCGACTGACGCCGTCCGATGTTGCGATTTCTGATCTGGTTGCGAGGGCCGAGGGCGCTGATGCAGTGCTGTGCTGCCCCGGGGATGTACTGGATGCGAAGACTATCGCCGATCTGCCGGCCAGCGTGAAAGTCATAGGCACGTTCAGTGTCGGCTATGACCACATCGATTTGACTGCCGCCGCCGCCCGCGGCATCAGGATTTGCAATACTCCCGACGTCCTGAGCGTCGCCACGGCCGAATGCGCGATGCTGCTGCTCCTGGCGGCGGCGCGGCGGGCAGGCGAAGGCGAGCGGCTGGTCCGGTCGGGGAAGTGGGAAGGGTGGGCGCCGACTCAGTTGCTCGGCACACAGGTTTCGGGCCGCAGGTTGGGTATCCTCGGCATGGGGCGCATCGGGCGGGAACTCGCTCGGATGGCGCAGGGATTTGGAATGGAAATCCACTATCGCGATATGGCGCGACTGCCGCCGGACCTTGAGCAGGGCGCGATCTTCCATGATAGCGATGACAGTTTCCTGCCGTTGTGCCAGTTCCTGTCGCTGCACGCCCCCGGCGGAGAAGGCACACGGCACTGGCTGAATAACGATCGCATCGCGAAGTTGCCGCCCGGTGTGGTGATGGTGAACGCGGCGCGCGGCACGCTGGTGGATGATGCCGCGTTGATCGGCGCACTGCGCCGAGGCCACGTCGCCGCTGCCGGATTGGACGTCTACAATGGCGAACCTCGGCTCGACCCGGGGTATTTGGCCCTGGAGAACGTCGTCCTGCTGCCGCATTTGGGCAGCGCCACGACGGAGACCCGCGACGCCATGGGGCGCGTCGTGTTGTCGGGCATAGCCGCGCTGCTGGCGGGCGAAACGCCGCCGAACGTCGTCGGGTGAGGGCGTGGAGTAATTGTAGCCGGACTTGCCGGTTGGCAAGGTTCGATCTTCAGACTTGCTTTTCTGTTTCAAACTTTTTCTTTCAAATCTTTTCCCCGGCCGGCGCAGACGGTAATGACGGAGCCCTACGTTGTGGCCGGCACAGGTCGCCCACGCTCGGCGGTCCAGCCTGAATCGGCAAGGCCGCGGGCCGGTGATTTGTAGGTGTTGCAGGCCGGATCCCAAATGCCGTCTTGCTCGCGCGATATCTCCCGAGGTATTCTGCTTTCTGGAGGACATGCAGAAGGCGCTTGATCAGCGGCTTTCGCAGCATGCCGGCTTGCTCTCGAATGCTGGGCTAAACCAGGAATATTAGCGATGCCGACGCACAGACCAATCATCTTCGTACATGGTTATTCCGACAAAGGCGCGTCCTGGAAGAAATGGGAGGATATCCTGGCCGGTCGGCTTGGCCTCGCCACGGCTGACCTGCGCACCGTCACCTATGTGAGCCTGAACAACGAAATAAACATCAAAGACATCGCTGAGGGTTTTGACCGCGCACTCAGCGTTCAGGGTGGCCTCAAGGCAGGCCAGGAGTTCGATGCCATCGTCCATTCCACGGGAATGCAGGTGGTACGCTCGTGGGTAAGGGCCGACCCAAGACGCATAGTACGCCTGAAGCGTCTGATCGCCTTTGCTCCGGCCACCTTTGGTTCACCTCTTGCGAAGCAAGGCAGAAGCTGGCTCGGAGCGATCTTCAAGTCGAACAAGCAGCCAGGGCCCGATTTCCTGAATGCAGGAAATGTCGTTCTGGACAATCTGGAGCCCGCCAGTGTTTTCACTTGGGAACTCGCGGAAAGTGACATTCTTGCCGGCGAAACCCGCTACGACGCAGGGCCGGACACGCCCTATGTCTTCGTGTTCTGCGGCACCGGCACATACGATGGGGTAAGGGAACTGGTGGATAAGCCTGGAACCGACGGCACGGTGCGTCGGGCGGGATGCGGCATGAGCGCGCGGAAGATCGAGGTTGATCTGACGGACCAGGCATTGATGGTGCGGCGTAAGAATCCTGCCCGCGCCCAAAGCGATGCGGTCATTGAAGCTGACCGTATCATCCTGACCCAGTGGCTATACGCCGACATACCCGTTCATCTCGTCGGCAAGCCGGACGGTTCCGATGGCGTAAACCATGCAACGATTCTCAGCGACCCGCCGCTTGAGTTACAAGACCTAGTCGTTTCTGCATTCCAACAGACAGAGAATCCGAGCACCGCGACGGCAGGATACGCAACGTGGCTCAAGGACGCCGACGCGGCCGGCCGGATCCAGGCGATGGCGCAGAAGTTTCAGCAATTTATCATCCACGCCGTTGATGAGCGCGGCGATTTAGTGACCGACTACAATCTCCAGCTTTTTCGGGTGGACGAAACAGGTGCCGAGGAACGTCTAACGGCATTTACAGCAGAAGTTGACGTTTACGATGGTGACAAGAGCTACCGGTCGTTCCACGTCGACATAACTGCCCTCCTGTCTGGGGCCGGGCGCAATTCACCGGGGCTCCGCGTTCGGCTGATGGCCGAACTCGGGAACAGACTATGTCGGCTATTTGGGATACGGGTTCGAAAAGCTGACTGATGGTCCTGCCATTGATGGGCGAGCGTGGGACGCTTGTCTGACGTTCAAAGGGGAAAGCCTGCGGAAGTTCGATTTTTTCCATCCCTATACCACAACGCTGATCAGGCTATACATTGAGCGTCAGGTTCTCCCCTCCGACAGGACACTGCCGCCCATGCTTGTCAAATGGGACCCCCCTCTGATAATTTCGATCTAGCAAGTTTGCCACCGGCCAGCGGCCGATCCACCCTGGATGAAAAAATCCTGATCAATTGGCGATTTGGAGAAGGTCCTTCCTTTTTTCTTCCTAGACCGGCTCTCGAGGCAGGTCCGTTCGGGCTACGCCAACCACCCCTCACGCCAGCGTCTCCAACAACCCCGCCATCAGCGCTGCCCGTTGCGCTAGATGTCCCCACAGAATGTGCTCGTGGCTGGCATGCGCGCCCGACCCGGGGCAACCGAGGCCATCCAGCGTCGGCACCCCAAGCGCAGCGGAGAAATTTCCATCCGACCCGCCGCCGCGATGCTGCTTGGGCAACGTCAGCCCGACCCGCTGCGCAACCTCCTGCGCGTGTGCGTAAAGCGCTGTGATCGCCGGACTTTCAGGGTACGGCGGCCGGTTCATTCCGCCCTTGACTACTACCCGGCAGCCCGGGGTCTTCGCGGTCAGACCCAGCAACCGCTCCTCCATCAAAACCCCATCGGCGGCGGAGTTCACCCGCAGATCGATTTCGCACCCCGCATCCGGGGAAATCACATTCGGCCGCGTTCCTCCCCAGATCGGTGCGGCGTTCAGCGTAATGCCGCGCTCGATGTCTACCATTCGGTGTAGCCCGATGATCTGATGCGACAACTCCACGATCGCCGAGGCGCCATCCTCGAACGCAGTGCCGGAGTGCGCCCCTCGGCCTTCCACGCGCATCGTAAAACGCCCGACACCCTTCCGGGCGGTAACGCAGGCGCCCCCGGCGCCGGCGGGTTCCGGGATCAGGACCATAGCGGCTTGCGCCGCTTCTTGCTCGATCAACCACCGGCTCGTCGGACTGCCGACCTCCTCGTCCGGCGTAAGCAGCAGCACGATTGGTCTGGGCGTTTTGATGCCCTGCCGCATAATCGACCGAACGGCGTGGAATGCCAGGAAGCTCCCGGCCTTCATGTCGTAGATGCCGGGGCCGTGCGCCTTCTTGCCATCAACCAAGTAGGGCATGCTCTTCAGCGTGCCGTGCGACCACACCGTGTCCAGGTGCCCGGCGACCAGGACGGGCTTTCCCTCTCCGGGTGTCCGCGCGATCAGGTTGTCGCCATAGCCGTCTCGTCCGGGAACTCGCGTCATCGCTGCCCCGGCCCGCGCCAACTCCCGCTCTGCCACGTCCATCAGTCGGTTCACCGCCAACCCGTCGGTCGTCGGGGTTTCTATCTCCACCCAACTCGACAGTTCCGCCAGCAGGTCTTCCGAAGTCCCAACATCTGTTGCCGGCATCATGCCCTCTCGTTCCGGATAAAATACTTTGTGCGAATGGTCGGCGGCGGTAGCCAGCCGGTTATCTCCGCTTTCGTCCGCCCTAGACAGTAGAGTGAATCCGGGAAGGCGGGAAATGAGCAGAGGACAAGATCGGCCACACGGGAAAGGCCACCGTCGAAATTACCGATTTGACCGGCCTCGGAAAAGCGCCACCCTATGCACCATCTGCATGGGGCGAAGGAGGATGTGGTGATTGAAAACGAATCGGTTGTCCTGGTGCCGATGCGCGGCTGATGCGGATCTTCTCTAACTGGCAGGGGCTGCCGCCTGATGCCCGGGGCGCCACGGTCGCACTCGGCAATTTCGATGGCGTCCATCTCGGCCATTCTAGCGTGATTCGAGCCGCGCATGCGGCGCGCCCAGATGCACCGCTGGCAGTGCTGACGTTCGAGCCGCATCCGCGCGAGGTCTTCCGCCCCGACGACCCGCCCTTCCGGCTGACCCTATCCGCCGAACGCGCCGACGCCTTGGCCGGATTGGGTGTCGATCTGCTATACGAACTGCCGTTCAATCATGAATTTAGCCTGATGACGGCCGAGGACTTCGTCGGGAAAGTGTTGCACGACGGTCTCCGCGCCCGTCATCTGGTCTCCGGGCAGGATTTCGCGTTTGGACATCGCCGCGGTGGCAACACCCGCTTTCTCGCGGACCGCGCAGAGGCACTGGGCATGGGCCTGACCTTGGTCCCCGCGGTAACGGACTCACAGGGACCGCTCTCCTCCACCCGCATCAGGCGGGCGCTGCAGGATGGTTATCCCGAACGGGCGACCGATGAACTGGGCCGGCCATGGGCCATCCGCGGCGTCGTTAGCCACGGCGACAAGCGTGGCCGCACCATCGGTTTTCCCACCGCAAACGTGCCGCTCGGGCGTCATCTGGAGCCGGCCAGGGGGGTGTACGCGGTGACGGCGCGGCTGGAGGGCGGGGCGATGCACAAGGGCGTCGCGAACATCGGCCGCCGCCCGACCGTCAATGAGGGCACGGAAAGCCGGCTGGAGGTCAACCTGTTCGATTTTCACGGCGACATCTACGACACCGAAATCACCGTGGCGTTGCACCAATACATCCGGGCCGAGGTGAAGTTTTCCGGTCTCGACGCGCTGAAGGCCCAAATTGCCTCAGACGCCGAGCAGGCTCGCCTGATCTTGCGTTGATCGCGGGGCCGAGTCAGCCTGACGGCAAAGAGCAGGAGGACGCGATGGCCATTCTGAAACGCCCGGATGGCGAGATCCACTACCAGACCTTTGGCAACGGTTTCCCCGTGCTGCTGTTCGCCCCCGGCGGCCTACGCTCCCGCATGGCGATGTGGCCGGCCCCGCCAGGCGGTCCGCCGCGACCTTGGGTCGACTGGACTACCGCACTTCCGGAAGCCGGCTTCACGGCCGTGGCGATGGACCAACGCAATGCCGGTAACTCCCGCACCGACATCAAGGCAGACCATGGCTGGCACACCTACGCCGCTGACCATATCGCGCTGATGGACCATCTCAATTTCGAAAAATTCCATGTCCTGGGCGGCTGTATCGGCGGCAGCTTCTGCCTGAAGGCGGTCGAGACGGCGCCGCATCGCGTTACGTCGGCGGTCCTGCAGAACCCGATCGGCCTGCACCCGGAACATCCAGAATATTTTCCAAATAGCCATGCCGAATGGACCAAGGAGCAGCTTGCCGCCAGGCCGGACCTGAATGCGGAGGCGGTAGCCGCGTTCGGCCGAAACATGTGGGATCATCCGTTTGTCTTCTGCGTCGATGGCAACTTCGTTCGGACCTGCCCGGTGCCGACGTTCCTCCTGCCTGGGACGGACATCCCGCATCCGGCCGCTACTAGCGCGCAGCTTGCGGCGTTGCTGCCGGGCGTGGAGGTGCTTACCGATTGGCGCGGCCCGGATTTCCTGAAGCAACAGGAGACACAGGTCATTGCGTTTCTCAAGCAGCACACGCCGTTGACAGCACGCTAGAGATGGAGCTTGGGAATTGGTGCTCGCGACCGTCATCCCCAAAAATCCATTTATGCCCGACCGTGATGCTGTCGCCGCGTCGGATCGTCGATCGTCCCCAGAGGCCGGCAGATGAGAACTATCAAAAGTATAAAGTTATCAGCAGCACAGATGGGGGCTCTGGCCGTAGGCGCTGCGGCGTTAGGGGCCTTCGCCATCGGCGCCATAGCGATCGGACGTTTGGCGATCGGCGGCCTCGCCGTCCGCAAGGCCAAGCTGGGGTCGGTTGAAATCGACGATCTGACAGTCCGACGGCTCCACGTATTGGAAGCCGCGCCGGCCATACCGCCCTTTCGAACTGATGAATAATAGCACCGGCCACATGCCGATTGCCGGTCGGCTGAGGCGCCCCCGCCCCGGCGCCTCCTCCAATAGAACTTCGGCGCCTGCCGTGCAAAGCCCAGTGAGGACAGGCGCCTCCAGCCGGCTCGATACAGTGGCCGTGCCTCCTTCACCGAGGCCAACGATGTTCTGCCGATGTGCGCCTGTCGGGTTAGCCACACTGCTCGGCTGGCTCACACTCGCCACGCTCGCCCGCGCCGAGACTGTCTTACATCTTGCCGAGACCGCGACGGTCATGGCTGCCCCTGACGAAATTGCCGCCAATCTACGCGCGGAGGCCACCAGCGCATCTGCCAGCGACGCGCAGGCGCGGGTGAACGCGGCGATGCAGCAGGCGCTCGCCCAGGCGCACAAAATCGATGGCCTTGTGATATCCACCGGCGGCTACGGCGTCTGGCGCACCGGCCCCACCTCGGCGGACCGCAACGAGCGCTGGCAGGTCAGCCAGACTCTCAGCCTGACCGGGCACGACGGCCCGGCGCTGCTAAACTTGGTCGGCGTTTTGCAGCAGCAAGGCCTAGCCGTAGGTAGCCTGGGCTGGCGCTTATCGCTTGCCGCCGAACGCCAGTCGCACCGGGCGGCGACCAAGCAGGCGCTGTCGGGTCTCCGTGGTCGTGTGGAGGAGGCCGCCGCTTTGCTCGACCTCCGCTTCGACCAGTTTAAGGAAGTGCGCCTCGATACGCCCGGCCAGCAGCCGATGCCCCGCGGCATGGCCATACCAATGGCAATGAGCGCGGGATCCGCTCCGCCGCCCTCGGCCGCGCCCGAGGATGTCCCTGTCAGCGCCACTGCCGAGGCGGACGCCATCCTGTTGCCCCGGTAATCCGCGATATAACGACGGAACGTCGTCTGCGCTGCGGCGCCAGAGCCGAACCTCGTTGCCGCACTCGTCAAAGATGTGTAACACTTCGAACCAGCGTGAGGCCAAGCCCCCCGCCAGCGACCGGAAGCCTCGTCCAACCAGAAGAAATCGTCATGACTCCCGACATCGGGCTCGGCAATTGGCTGTACCAGCGGGCGCTGCGCACCCCGCACCGCAAGGCCCTGACGTTCGAAGGCACGACCTGGACCTATGCTCAAATCCAGGACCGAGTAGACCGCCTGGCCAGCGCATTGCGTGCCAACGGGATCTGTCAGGCCGACCGGGTCGGCTTTCTCGGTTTGAATCAGCCCGCCTTCCTCGAGACCATGTTCGCCGCGGCCCGTCTCGGCGCTATCTTCGTCCCGTTGAACTACCGCCTCACCGGTCCGGAACTCAGTTACATCATCACCAACGCCGGCATCCACACGCTGATCGCCGACGCACCGCACCGCCCCGTGATCGATCCGATCCGTGACGAACTGCCCTGCCGCCGCTTCTTCTCCGCTGATCACGCGACCGAGGGCTGGCCCACCATCCAGGCCATGATCGAGGCGCACACCCCGATCCGCTCGGGCACCGTCGTCGTCGACGACGACACCGCGATTATCATGTACACCAGCGGGACCACCGGCCACCCCAAGGGCGCGATGCTGACCCACGGCAATATCTGGTGGAACAACATCAACGTTCTGTTGGCATACGATGTGCGGGAGAGCGATATTTCCCTCCTGATCGCGCCGCTGTTCCACATCGGCGGGTTGAACGTCAATTCGATCGTGATCTGGCAAAAAGGCGGCCACATCGTCCTGCACCGGACCTTCGATGCCGCGCGCTGCCTCGATGACATCGCGCGATACCGCATAACCACGCTGTTCGGAGTGCCCGCGATGCTGCTGTTCATCAGCCAGCAGCCAGGCTTTGCCAACGCCGACCTGTCCAGCCTCGACATCATCCTTTGTGGGGGCGCTCCGGTGCCGGAGCCTTTGATGCGGCTCTACGCCGAACGCGGCGTACCAATCAATCAGGGCTACGGCATGACCGAATCTTCGCCCTTCATAACCTTCCTGGGACCGGAATGGGGCATGGCGAAACTCGGATCGGCCGGCCGAACGCCGATGTTCTCCGAAGTGAGGGTCGTCGACGCCGACGGCCGCGACGTCGGCGCACCGCACGTCAATGGCGAGGTCATCATCCGCGGCCCGAACGTGATGAAAGGCTACTGGAACGACCCCGAGGCAACGAGAGCAGCGATTGACAGCGAGGGCTGGTTCCACACCGGCGACATCGGCTATCTGGACGACGACGGATTTCTATATATCGCCGACCGGCTCAAGGACATGGTCATCACCGGCGGCGAGAACGTCTATCCAGCCGAGGTCGAAAGCGCCCTCTACGATCATCCGGCCATCGCCGAGATCGCGGTCATTGGTCTTCCCGACGAAAAGTGGGGCGAGGCAGTGGTCGCGATCGCTGCGCTTAAACCAGGAGCGATGCTGGATCTCGAGGAGTTGCGCGCTTTCGGGACCGACCGCCTGGCGCGCTACAAGCTGCCGCGGCGGCTGGAGATCGTCACGGCCCTGCCGCGCAATCCGGCTGGTAAGGTGTTGAAGTTCCAATTACGCGCCCGGTTTGGCGGCGCCCAGCCGAGCGGCTGAATCTCCATTGCCTATCAACCCGAGTTGTCGCCGGCACGTTTCACCCGCTTGGAGCTTCGTCGCCCGGAGGGTCACAGCAGTTTCTCGGCTCGGAAGCTCAGCCACTTCCCACGTCCGACGACGATGTGGTCATGCACCGCGATCCCCATCACCGCTGCCGCTTTGGCGATCTCCGTCGTCAGCGCCACGTCCTCCCGTGACGGCGCCGGTTCTCCGCTTGGATGGTTATGCGCCAGGATCACAGCGGTGGCGTGCAACTCCAGGCACCGGCGGACCACCTCGCGCGGATAGGCCGGAGCGTGGTTGATCGTGCCTGTCCCTTGAACTTCATCCGCGATCAGCTTGTTGCGTCCATCAAGGAATAGCACCCGGAACTGTTCGGTGCGTTCGTAGCCCATTGCCGCCGTGAGATAATCGGTCAGCTTGTCCCAGTTTGAAAATATCGGCTGGGTCTTCAGATCCTGTCGCATCATTCGCAGCGCTGCCGCTTGCACCAGCTTGAGTGCCGCTACGCCGGCCTCGCCCACACCCTCGATGGCCCGCAGTTCCATCTGCGGCGCACCCAGCACACCGCCGAAGGTTCGGAATCGTGCGAGAAGCTCTCGAGCGATCGGCTTGGTGTCGCGGCGGGGCAGGGCGATGAACAGGATCATCTCCAGCATCTCGTGATCCGCAAGTGCGTCCGGGCCGGCTTTCAGCAACCTCTGCCGCATTCGCGCGCGATGCCCTTCGGCACCGACCGATCCCATCTGTTCCGGGGCCATGTCCGGCAGAAACGAGAACTCGGCCATACCGGTCGGCTTGGTCGTTTTGGACATGATGCTCGCGGCGAAATCTCACGCCGAGGCTAGCCGCCAAATGTTGCCAATCAGCTAACGCCGAACGGTGGCTTGTCTAGACTGGCAGGCGAGAGCGTGAATACCTCGCAGCCGTCGCCGGTGACGCCAACCATATGCTCGAATTGGGCCGACAGACTGCGGTCGCGTGTCACGGCCGTCCAGCCGTCGTCGAGCACCTTCACCTCCGGCCGGCCAGCGTTTACCATGGGTTCGACGGTAAAGAACATGCCCGTGCGCAGCACCGGACCTTCGCCTGGGCGCCCGAAATGCAGCACGTTCGGCGGCTCGTGGAAGCGCCGTCCAATGCCGTGGCCGCAGAAGTCGCGCACAACACTAAAGCGGTGACCCTCCACGAAGGTCTGGATTGCGTGCCCGACGTCGCCCAAAGTGGCACCCGGCTTCACCGCCTTCAGGCCGCGCAGCAACGACTCGTAGGTGACATCAATTAGATTTCGGGCCCGCGTGTTCGGCGTCCCGGCGCCATACATTCGAGACGAGTCCCCGTGCCAGCCGTCCAGGATCACAGTCACGTCGATGTTCAGGATATCGCCGTTCTCCAGCTTCCGCTCCCCGGGGATGCCGTGGCAGACGACGTGGTTGATGGAGGTGCAGATCGACTTTGGATAGCCACGATAATTTAGTGGGGCAGGAATCGCGCCATGGTCCAAAATGAAATCATGGCACAATTTATCAAGAAAGCCGGTCGAAACGCCGGGCTTCACATGCGGCACGATCATGTCCAGGGTCTCGGCGGCGAGGCGCCCAGCGGTCCGCATTCCGGCGAAATCTTCCGGCGCGTGGATCGTGATGCGCCTTGAGTCTGCTCCGCCGTCCATAACCTTGCTCCGCCTCGGCCTTTTCCGCCCAGTCCACCATTTTGCCGGCCGTCGAGCCGCTGTCCCCTTCTATCGGCAGACGTCATCGGCAGCCTATTCATTTGCAACATGCGCAACCGCTTCGCCGGGCGCAAGACCCACATTGCAACCGAGGGTGACGAGCGTGCTTCGGCCGGTTAGAAGGTGGTTATGACTCCGGTTAGAAGGTGGTTATGACTCCGGTTAGAAGGTGGATATGACTATCGATAGGCAGCCGTATGCGGGCGGTCCCAGCCGAACCGATGTAAGGCATCCCGTCACCATCGGGAACGTCCGGCTGACCTGCCACGACAACGGGTGTCGAACGCGACCGCAGCAGGAGGAGTTTGAAGAAGATGCGTGACAAAAAACGATTGCGCGTCTCGAAAGCAGTGCGGGCATGACCGACGATCGCGATGATCGCAAGCGGGAGGCTGCGTTAGCTGCCGTTGCGATGGTAGAAGACGGCATGGTCGTGGGCCTCGGCACCGGGTCCACGGCCGCATTCGCCATAGAGGCATTGATTGACCGGGTCCGCGGCGGTCTGCGGATCGTCGGGATACCGACCAGCGAGCGGAGTGCGAGTCAGGCTCGCGAGGGTGGGATCGAACTGACCGATTTTGGTCATCACACCACGCTGGATCTGACGATCGACGGCGCCGATGAAATTGCCAGAGACACGCTGGACCTGGTCAAGGGTCGAGGGGGGGCTCTGCTGCGGGAAAAGATCGTCGCCTCCGCCAGCGTCCGCCTGGTGATTATAGCGGACGAGCCAAAACTGGTGTCTGGCCTAGGCGCCACGATGCCCGTCCCGGTCGAGGTTGTCAGTTTCGGTTGGGAAACCACGGCACTGCGGTTAGCGAAAATCGGCGGCAGACCCGTCCTCAGAAAGGGCGCGGATGGCGCTACCTTTCACACCGATGGCGGCAACCTCATTCTGGACTGCCACTTCGGCGCCATCGCGGATCCGGCAGCGCTGGAAGCGGATTTATCTGGCACGGTGGGGGTGGTCGAAACGGGACTGTTCATCGGAATGGCCACTACGGCTCTGGTGGCGACGCCCGGGGGAATCATCAGGCTGGATCGCCCCTCGTTGAAGTCACTACCAGAAGACTAAGTGAGCATTTGGCTCAGCGGCTCGCAAGTTGCCCGGCCTCAGGGCGGATCACCGTGCAGTTGCCCCGGCGGCGACCCGAACAGGCGTCTTGCGCGTCGGTTGCGGTCAACCCGATCACCTGCGCCCGCCAGATCGTCCTACCCCGCAGCCTGACGGGTTCGATCCGGACCTCTCCGGCCTCGGCGTCATGCCGCGCTGCTGTCGCGGCACTTCGGGCGGCGGCCTCGCTGGAAAAGGTTCCAACCTGAACAGACCAATTTGCCGCATGCATGTGCGACGGCCGCGCGGCCTCTGACGCGTGTGCGACGGAAATCAACGTCAGACGCGACGCCACCTGCATCGCTTTGTGCGCAATCGGCACGTCCATCTGCTCGAACCCCTGGTCGAGCAGCGAGGCCATGTGAAGGTCGCGCTCGCCATTTGATGCAGCGCCGAGCACCACGCCCACCAAACGGACTCCGCCGCGCACGGCGCTGGTGACCAGGTTGTGGCCGGAAGCCTCGGTATACCCGGTCTTCAGTCCATCGGCCCCCGGATAGGTCCGCAGCATACTGTCGTGGTTAAAAATGATCTGCCGGTGCCAGGCGAAGCTCGGTGTCGAGAAATAACGGTAGTAAACCGGAAAATCGTTGATCAGCCGGCGGCTGAGGATCGCCAAGTCGCGGGCGGTGCTCCACTGGTCCGGATGCGGCAGGCCTGAGGCGTTCATGAACGTGCTATGGCTCATACCGAGCGCCCTGGCGCGCAGGGTCATCATCTGGCCGAAGCGCTCCTCACTGCCGCCGAGTAATTCGCTCAGCGCCGATGCAGCATCATTGGCCGATTTCGTCACCAGCCCCAGGATCGCTTCCTCGACCGTTAGCTGCGAGCCTGGCAGCAGGCCGAGTTTGGATGGCTCCATCGACGCGGCATGAGGGGAGACCGGAACGGACTGATCGAGAGCAATCCGACGATCGCGCAATCCCTCAAACGTCAGATAGAGTGTCATCATCTTGGTGAGACTGGCGGGGTGGCGGGGTTCGTCCGCGTTCACCTCCTCCAGCACGTCTCCGCTCGCGGAATCGACAATGATGGAACTGTATCGGGCTGAACCGATTTGCGCGTGCGCCGGGTTGATCAGGATCCATAGCGCCAAGCCAGCGGAGGCCAATAGGCAACGAAACGACGGCTTGCGCGAACAGAACGCGACGCTGGCCATTTATGTCCCTCTCAGAGCGGCCAGAGAACCTTATGTTTTCCATGAGCGAAATGTCCAGCCCAAACACGTGCGATAAACCGTAAAATCTGAACGCGTTACGGGCTTACGCTCGCACGGTGTCGAGAGCTTAGCGCGCAACAGCAAATACCGAGCTGACGAGCCGCAGGATTTTTTGTGCAGTGCACAAAATTACTCTTGATCCGAGCTCACAGGAATTCTATATCGGAGTTGTGCTGCGGTGCAACAAAGCGAAGCGAGCGCCGCTGCAACAGGAAAGTTCAATTATCGAGAGGCTGATCGGGCTTTGGTCTCTCCGAACCGAATGACTGAGGAACTTACCGACTGAACGAGAAGGAGACAAATCGATGTCGACGAACAAACCGAAGATCTTGGACGTGAACCCAGCGGGTGAGGCTGAGACCACCAAGAACATCGAGACCACCGTGACGAATCTGAAGGCGGGCGTAGAGAAGGCGACCGCTGGGTTCGAAGCGACCCAAGCCAAAATGAAAGAAGGAGTTGAGAAAGTCATGAAAACCGCCGAAGAGCTCGTTGCCTTCAACCAGGGCAACCTCGAAGCCATCGTGAAGTCCGGCCAGATCTGGGCCACCGGTATGCAGGACCTGTCCAAGCACATCGCCGCTGCGGCGCAAGCGTCCATGGACGAGAGCATGTCGGCCTTCAAGGCGCTTACCAGCGTGAAGTCTTTGAAGGACGCGTTTGAGCTGCAGTCTTCCTTCGCTCGTGCGGCGCTAGAGAAGTCCCTGACAGAGTCGGGCAAGCTGACTGACGCTTCCTTCAAGCTTACGGAACAGGCCCTGGCTCCGATCACGGCGCGCGTCAACGTCGCGGTCGAGAAGTTCGCGAAGGCCGCGTAACCAGACGCCCGCGCCTATCAGGGCGTGCTGAGGGGGATGAGTTTCGGCGGCCTCGCTCATAACTCCATCCTCCTGATCTAGCGGAAGGCCCGGACATTTGTCCGGGCCTTTTGCTTTGGGGCTTTTGCTTTCAGACGAGCGCCCCCAACTTCTGGGGGCGCCGAACGGTGATGTCCGCATCTTTTGGCGTTTGGATAAAGAACTCGCTTGCGGTCGCCGCCGGACAGCGCAATCGTCCCGGTGTGATCAGTGCCAACACCCTTCCATCGGACCACCGCTTACCGATATGCTAGATCGCCAATAGCCAAGGTCGAGAGGTCGGCGAAAGCATGGCAACCGATTATTGGCTGGGCGGGTAGCCCAGGCAGCCCTCGCCATCGACGGCTTGGCTGGAGAGGACTGATTGGTGGCGAAGACGGTTCGGCGAGTTGGTCTGAGGCTCGGGCGCGGGACGGCAATGGATTTGATCAACATGAGTGAGAACGACAAACGCGGCGGCACGACGGAGGGACCGAACACAGGCGTCGTCGTCAAGGCGCGGCCGAAAACGCGCAAGCCTGCGATGTACAAAGTGTTGATGCTGAACGACGACTACACGCCAATGGAGTTCGTGGTGCATGTTCTGGAGCGCTTCTTCCAGAAGAATCGCGAGGAAGCCACCCGCATCATGCTGCATGTCCATCGCCGTGGCGTAGGGGTCTGCGGAGTTTTCACATATGAGGTCGCGGAAACAAAAGTGACGCAGGTCATGGACCTGGCAAGGCAGAATC
The DNA here is from genome assembly GCA_963832865.1 of uncultured Pseudomonadota bacterium. Taxonomy (GTDB): domain Bacteria; phylum Pseudomonadota; class Alphaproteobacteria; order Acetobacterales; family Acetobacteraceae; genus Rhodopila. Next base: position 34,032 of record CAWHWH010000008.1, on the reverse strand, counting down.
AGCACCCGCTGCAATGTACGATCGAGAAGGAATGATGACACTGTTGGGCGGATTTGGCGTCATCATTGTCAGCGTGACGGGCAGGGCGGTTGCTCCACCCGGGAATGATCAGGTCCTTGAACGGACCGCAAGCGTTTAGGAGCGTCGGATATGCTGTCACGGAACCTAGAACAGACGCTTCACCGGGCCCTGTCGCTCGCGAGCGAACGGCGGCACGAGTATGCGACCTTGGAACATCTACTGCTTGGCTTGGCGGAGGATACCGATTCCGCCACGGTGCTCAAGGCGTGTGGGGTCGATCTTGACAAGCTGCGAAGCGATCTGACCGAGTTCCTCGACAAGGATCTCGCCGGACTTGCCACCGACCGGCCGGGGGACCCCAAGCCCACCGCCGGCTTCCAACGGGTCGTTCAGCGTGCTGCGATTCATGTTCAATCCTCGGGCCGTGACGAGGTGACCGGCGCCAACGTGCTCGTCGCGCTGTTCAGTGAGCGGGAGAGCCATGCGGTCTATTTTCTGCAATTGCAGGACATGACTCGACTTGATGCAGTGAATTTCATCAGCCACGGCATCGCCAAGGCGCCCGGAAGGTCTGCTCAGCGCCCGGTCGCTGGGACCAACAACCAAACACCCGAGGGCCACCAGCCGGAGCAGGAGCGCGAGGAAAAGCCCAACCGCCGCAGCCAAGACGCGCTGTCCAACTATTGCGTGAACCTGAACAAGAAGGCGATGGCGGGGAAGATCGATCCGCTGATCGGGCGGGATCTGGAAATCGAGCGGACCATCCAGATCCTTTGCCGCCGCACCAAGAACAACCCCCTCTACGTGGGCGACCCGGGGGTCGGCAAGACCGCGATCGCGGAGGGCTTGGCCAAGCGAATCGTGGAGGGCGACGTCCCTGAAGTGTTGCTCAAGTGCACAATCTTCGCGCTCGACATGGGATCTCTGCTGGCCGGCACCCGCTATCGCGGCGACTTCGAGGAGCGGCTGAAGGCGGTGGTGAACGAACTGGAAAATCAGACCGGTGCCATCCTGTTCATAGATGAGATCCACACCGTCATCGGCGCCGGCGCCACCAGCGGCGGGGCGATGGATGCCTCCAACCTGTTGAAGCCGGCGCTAGCATCCGGCAACCTGCGCTGCATCGGCAGCACCACCTACAAGGAGTTTCGCAACTACTTCGAGAAAGACCGCGCTCTGGTCCGCCGCTTCCAGAAGATCGACGTGAACGAGCCGTCTTTGGAAGACAGCGTTAAAATCCTCCGCGGGCTGAAGCTGAACTACGAAAAGCATCACAAGGTCCGCTACACGGATGAGGCGATCCGGGCGGCGGTCGAGCTATCCGCGAAGTACATCAATGACCGGAAGCTGCCGGACAAGGCGATCGACGTGATCGACGAGGTTGGTGCTTCCCGCATGCTGCTGCCGGAGCACAAGCGCCGGAAGACCGTCACTCTGAAGGACGTCGAGGAGATCGTCGCGAAAATTGCCCGCATTCCGCCGAAGTCTGTTTCCGCTGACGACAAGGAGACCCTCCGCAACCTTGAGCGCGACCTGAAGTCGATGGTGTTCGGGCAGGACAAGGCTATCGAAGCTCTCGGCGCCGCCATCAAGTTGGCCCGGGCGGGCCTGCGGGAGCCGGAGAAGCCGATCGGCAACTATCTGTTCTCGGGTCCCACCGGCGTCGGCAAGACCGAGGTCGCTCGTCAATTGGCTTCCACCATGGGCATCGAACTGATCCGGTTCGACATGTCCGAATATATGGAGCGCCACAGCGTGTCCCGGCTGATCGGCGCGCCGCCGGGCTATGTCGGGTTCGACCAGGGTGGAATGTTGACCGACGCAATCGATCAGCACCCGCACGCGGTTCTGCTGCTGGATGAAATCGAGAAGGCCCATCCGGACCTGTTCAACATCCTGCTGCAGGTGATGGACCACGGGAAGCTGACTGACCACAACGGTAAGACGGTCGACTTCCGCAACATCATCCTGATCATGACGACCAACGCCGGGGCGTCGGACATGGCGAAGGAAGCCATCGGCTTCGGACGCGATGTGCGCACGGGTGAGGATGACGATGCGATCAAGCGCCTGTTCACTCCGGAGTTCCGCAATCGCCTGGACGCTACGATCACCTTCGCCGGCCTGACGCCGGAGATCGTCGGACGCGTCGTCGAGAAGTTCGTGATGCAGCTGGAAGCCCAGCTGGCGGATCGCAACGTGACGATTGAGCTGTCCTCGGCGGCAAAGGAGTGGTTGGCGGAGCGTGGCTATGACCGGCTTTATGGGGCTCGTCCTTTGGGCCGGGTGATCCAGGAACACATCAAGAAGCCGCTGGCTGAGGAACTGCTATTCGGCAAGCTGGTCAAGGGCGGCGCGGTCAAAGTAACCCTGAAAGACAACAAGTTGGACTTCGAGATCACCGAGGCGTCGCTGCCGGCCCTGCCGAAGCCGGAAGGCGACGACGACGGTGGCGCCGGGCGAGAGGAAGAGGTCGAGGTCTCAGGATTCACCAACTGCACCGGGCCTGATCGTGCCAAGCACGCGGACCCGTGGTTTGATACCGGGCGCTGCGAATCTGTGCCGGTGATCGAGGTCATTGCAAGCGTCGATGGGTCGTCCGGATGGTGTGCCAGGCGCCAAACCCGCAACTATTTCGCAAGCCCGCACCGATGTCCGGCTGGCGTGCACTTATTCTGGCGAGGCTTGCGCAAGTTCCGTTGATCTTGTGCATAGCACAGCGGGGAAGCAGCGCGCTCTACGAGACAGGTCGGGTCGCACGCTTCGGCCACGTTTTTGAAGATCAGCCAAACGGCATACTCGTCTCTCGAAGCCAGCCTGGCGGCATGAACGGCCGGTAGAATGGCCGACGCAGCGCGTGTGGTTCGCCCGGATCTGAAGGTCACCGGTTATGCAGCAAAGTCGCAGTAGGCGATGGCCGCCTGTGATATCGCCTCTTGTAAGGGATTTCTCCATCAGACCCGCGGCGAATGTTCCCGGTTCCGATTCCTTCCCTCGACCAGAGGGAAGGAGCCGAAAAACATCGTCGTGCTGTGTAGACTATTTCGGCAGTTCCACCGCGTATGCGTGGAATGGTCCGGGCTTGCCCCGCTTCTCCGGCGGATCAAACAATGTTCCCAACTGACCTTCCAGTACCCACGCGGTCTGGCCGATTTGCCAGACCGAGACCGGCTGCTTGTATCCGCTCTTCACCGTCTTGACGTTGGCGTTGTCGCCATCGACCTCGATGATGTCGAAGCGGCCCGCGTCGGCGCCCTCCACCACCAGCAGTCCGTTCTTGCCATAGGCGCGCATCCCGTCCGGATGCTCGAAGCTCGAGGGTGTGGTCTTGAGCTGCGTGATCCGGCCCGCTTTGCCGCCTTGGCCGATCTCGACGCGGAACAGCAGTCCGGTGGCGAATGTATTAACGTAAAGATTGCCATCTTGGCCGATCGTGATGCCATCAAGGCCCGGACCCTCGCCGCCGCTAAACTTCGGATCGGTGGCCCAAACCTCAAGGGAGGTCTCACCAGGGGCAAGCTTCAAGATGTGCGGCTGGAACGATTCCGCGACATACACCGAGCCGTCGGACCCCACGACCATGTCGTTGCAAAGCGACTTTTCGCCCGGCAACGGCCAACTGCCCTTCCCGGCCCCAGTCTTGAGGTCGAACGCCTTCAGCGCCACCGGTTTCACGCCCGCGGGCGGTTTCACCCCGAACCCCGACAGATTGCTCGAGCACACCCACAGCGTCCCGGCCTTCTCGTCGGCGAACACACCCAGTGTGTTCATGGAATCGTTCGCGCCCGGCTTTATCCATTGCTCCGCGGTCGCCGCCCCCGGTGCCACGCGGAAAATTCCGCCCTCGTAAAGACTGCCGGCATAGATCGTGCCGTCCGAGGTCGCGGTGAGGCTCTCGGGATAGGCATGTTCGCCAGGAAAGGTGATTTCCGTCCGATCGGCCGCCCATGCCGGAAGTTGCCAGGCAAGACTAGCCGACAGGACGGCGGCCCCAAGATACACAGGTTTCATTTCGTTTCACTCCCTCTTATGTGGCCGATTCATTCCGGCCACACAAAACTGCGCGCCCCGCGTTATGATGGGCTGAGCAGGATTGGCCTTTAAAATAGCACGTCGGCGTCAACGACCTCCCGGCGGTCACCAAGGCGCTCGGATGGATGAAACCGGGCCGTCATGCCAGGGTCAAGTCCGCGACCATCTGTTTCCCCCTGGTCTCCGGGCCGAGCAATAGGGCGAGGATGAAGCTAGCCAGGCCGACCCAGGTACCGATGAGCATCGGGATGGCGAATCCTACGTGCCACGTGAGGGCGGCATATGCCATGATCGGCCCCACTAGTCCGCCGAAGATGGCGCCCTGATGATAACAGAAACCGCTTGCCGTCGCCCGCACTTCGGTCGGGAAGCGCTCCGTCATGTAGCTCGCGTTCTGCCCGTAGATGCCACCGGCGCCAAAGCACCCTTGCAACGCGAAGAACACCACGATCATCGTGTAATTATCAGTCAGCAGATATAATGGCGTGACCGGGATCGCGAACAGCGCCGGCAGAATCATCGCCCAGCGCCGCCCGATGTGGTCCGCCAGCCAGCCCCAGCAGCAGCATGATAGGAAGAACAGCAGGTTCTGCAGCATGATCGGCAGCGCGACCAAGCCGGGGCTGAGGTGTAGATCGCTTTGTAGATGTGTGGCGAACAGCGTACCGATCGAGTATCCGACAACAAAACTGCTCGCCATCCACCAGCATGCGGTGAGCGTATTGGCGAGCACACTGCGTCTGAAGATGGACATCAGCGGCAGACGAACCTCGCGGCCCTGAGCGCGCTGTAGCCGCCGGTTCTCGACCCAGATTGGCGGCTCGTTGACATATTTGCGCACGTATAGGATCGCCAGTGCCGGTAAAACGCCGATCCAGAGCAGGCCACGCCACCCGATCGAGTTGTACAGAAGCCCGTAGGCAGCGGCTGACAACAGGCCGCCCAGGCCCCATGATCCCTGCATCACCCCCGCCATGAAGCCGCGCGAACGGATCGGCCAACTTTCCATCGCGAGGGAGGCTCCCACCGGCCACTCCGCGCCCATGCCGATGCCCAGCAGCGCGCGGAAAAAGAACAGAAAGGCGAAGCTGGGGGAAAATCCCGCGATGAAGTTGCAGGCAGAGAACCAAGCGATCGAGATCATGAGCGGGGTTTTGCGTCCGATACGATCGGCCAGCCAGCCGGAGCCGGTCGCGCCAACCAACCGCAACCACAGGGTGACGGTGAAAACCGCTGTCACCGCCGTCAGCGGAACACCGAACTCTTGAGCGATCGGCAGCATGATGAAGACAAAGATTGTGAAATCAAACGCATCGAGCGTCCAACCCAGCCATGCGGCGATCCAGGCATGCCACTGGTCCCGAGTTGGTTCCTGCCACCACGCAACCTGGCCGTCATGAAACGATGTCGCCATCGCTCATTACCCCCCTGGTCCAGTTCGGCCCTTGTCGGGACTTTGCCCAGTCATACACTGCAATCCCGGCCGGCCTGTTCACGATTTGCGGAAGCGGGACGGGCGGGTTCGCCAATGGCGATGTTGCCCGGTGATCAATCCAATCGATGGCGCGAATAGATCGGGCACCTGCCGTCTATCAGAGAACCATGCCGGCATACCCCATCGTTAGGAAACCATTTGTTAAAGAATTCGGTCGATAAGGTGATTGGTGGACCGTTCCACTGGTTCGCTGAACGAATCGCCATTGCCGTCTTTCAGACACCGGGAGCCGCTCGCCGTGCAGTTCAACTTGACGATCGCAGCAAAACTGGCGATTGCATATGGTCTTTTCCTGGCTCCAATTGGCTATCTTGGGTACCAAATGGTAGCCGACAAAGAGTCCAGCATTGATTTTGCCCGCAAGGAGACCCTGGGCGTCCGGTATATCTCGGAAGTTCGAAGCGTGCAGGATGCCGTTGTTCGGGGCGCGGATATGACAGGCTTGGCGGGGCGGATTAAGCCAACGAAACAGCGAACGGCGCTGACCTCAACACCGCAACAGCGACAGACGCACTCCTGAAGGCCCTCGCCGGTGCCGACCATGCTGCTGAACAGCGTTACGCCACAGCCACCACGCAATCTTCAGATCGGCGTGCATGACGCCGCGGATCGGCGCGCTGGGGTTGCAACGGCTGGTAAGGAACGATATCGGCGCGCAGCAGAACAAAGGTCAGAAGGATTAGGCAAACGATCCGGACGACCGCGCGACCGAGCGGGCGACCCTTCTGGCAGCGGCGGCGACCAGTGCCGTGTGCGCGGACCGCACGGTGCGCGCCACGCTGCTCGCTGCCTGCCAAGGACGGCAGTGAGCACGTGCGTCGAACTGCGTTGGTGGCGCTGGCCGCGCGTGGACAGACGGCGCGCTCGCCATCTCCGCCCTGGCGGCGGAATCTCGGCGCGATGGCATCGGGCGCGATCCGCCCGGCGCGCTCAGCGTCAAGCCAGATCGGCGGCGATGGCGGGGGCGCGCTCGCTCGCCTGGATCCGGTGGCGGATCGCGGTTGCGCGCAGGCCCCCATCACGCGCCCGCGGGCGGCAGCGCCGCGCGCACGGTTCCGTCGAACACCGCGATCGAGTAGGTCGCCTGATCCTAACACGGGTCACCGCGCCGCCGAGTTCGACGTCCTCGCGCATCCGAGCGCCCATGGCATCCCGGCCTCCCACGCGTGGCGCGCCTACGAGACGGCCTGGCGGGGGTTTTCCGCCCGGTGCCGAGCGCCGGAGGTTCGCCACCGGGCCCCGCAGACCAGCGAGCCCGCGAGGCACTCGGGCACTATGATCGGGCAATTGATCGGTTGAGGGTCGGGGATTGCAGCGGTTTCGGTGCCGAACTGGACGCACTGCTCCGCTGCTCGAGGAACTGAGTTGGAGTGGGGGTTAGAGTAGCCCATATAGATTCAGTGTTCCATCACCCGTTCCGAGTGCATGGAGTCGGTACCCGAGCTTCCAGACACACCCCGCTGTTTCATGCGGGGGACCGTCGGGATGATTAGTGGTCAATGAAAATTACAACTTCTGGCGGTTTGCCCGGGGCTATCAGATGTTCAATGCGCTGGACCTCGCCTTCAGCTCCGTCGATCATCACTATTTCCCCTTCCCGTGGCATGACAACGAACTCACACTCTCCAAGATCGTCGATAATTCCAGACGCGTCGGAACGGCGTCTCACGCTAACTTTGATCGTCACGATTCCTCGCCAAACAAGCCTTAGACTTCCCCTATTCTCTTATATAGATCCCCTTTTGGATCGGCTCTGTCGGCACTCTTGCTAGACTCAAACTACTGGAATGTCTCGTGAACGGCCGTTCGGCGCCGCAGCAGGCATTGGCGATCCGCCGATGACGTACTTGCTCAGTCGGGTCCGTCGATCATGCGTCTCATCCAAACGCTAGAGCATTGCCGGCGCATCGCACGATCAGCGAGCTCGTGTATGGCTACGATTTTCCAACATGAGCCCGTTTCGGTAGACTCCAAAGAGGCATATATGGCCAACTACTAAGGGGATGAAGCGGTTCCATCAGGTTCGCTATGAAAAAACGCCAAACCAAACAAAGAAAAGCGAAGACCCACTGATCTCTCCCATGTGGGTCGGTCATGGTAGCCTTCTTTGGCGTGAGAGTAGAACAAACTGACCGGATCGCTGGGGCTCTTGCGAATGCGATCGCTGCGAAGGACGCAACGAGTCCGATTTTCCACTCGTCAGGGGCTACGTCTGTTCCAGCTGCCGATTCTCATCAAAGAGCTGTGCACCGTCCTGTTGTGCTGGACATCGGACCTTCAGCGGCAGATCCTGTTCCCAGGAAGACCGCGGCCGAGCGGGTCCCTTCGTTTCCCCTCGTTAGATAGCGCAGCTCCGAGGGGCTTCTTGAAGGAGGACGGCGGCCATGGTCGGTGTCGCTCAGTTCCTGACCGGCGGGGGCGAGATGGGCGCGCGGGTGCAGGCGCGCGATTGGTCCACATCGAAGCTGGGCCCAATCAAAGCTTGGCCGCAATCTTTGCGCACCACCCTGAGCATAATGTTGAACTCCGGCTTCCCGACCTTCCTGGCCTGGAGCCAAGACCTCATCAGCTTCTACAACGATGCTTATATGCCGATCCTCGGGACCAAGCCGGAGGGTCTAGGGCGGCCCTTTCCGGAGGTCTGGTCCGAGGCATGGGAGACCGTCGGACCGATTGCGGCGCGCGCGCTTGCTGGTGAGCGTAGTTACCTGGAAGATCTGCTGATCGTGATAGAGCGCAACCGCAGCCTTCAGGAGAGCTGGTGGACCTTCTCCTACTCGCCCGTTCGCGGCGAGACGGGCGAGGTCGCTGGCATTCTGTGCACGGTTCTTGAGACGACTGAGCGGGTGCTCGCTGAGCGGCGGCTGCGCTTCCAGGTTGATCTCGGCAAACACCTGCATGGCCTCGTCGACCCACGCGCGATCATGGCAGCCGCGGCAGAGTTGCTGGGGCGCCATCTAAGGGCAGGCCGTGTCGGCTATGGTGAGGTCGACGCGACAGGCGAGTTCTTCGAGGTCGAACGCGATTGGACCGATGGCACGATGCCGAGCCTCGCTGGGCGCCACCGCCTCGACAACTTTGGCCCGCCCCTCATCGCCGACTTGTGGGCCGGGCGCACGATCCGCGTCGACGACGTCCTGTCCGACCCCCGCACGACGGGCGACGGCACGGCCGCTGCCTTCGCTCGCGTCGGCATGCGCGCTGGGATCGCAGTCCCGATGATAGAAGATGGCCGCGTCACGGCAGCGCTCTACGTCAACCATGCGGAGCCGCGCCGCTGGCGCGACGACGAAACGGCGTTGATCGAGGAAGTGGCTGCGCGCACTCGAGAGGCGGTCGCATGGGCGCGCGTTCAGGCGGGGCTGCAGGAAAGCGAGGAGCGCTTCCGCCAGTTCGCCGAACACTCGACGAACGTTCTGTGGATCCTCAGCGTCGAGCAAGATGCGATGGAGTATCGCAGCCCGGCCTTTAGGCGGGTCTGGGGCCGGCCCGCTGAAATCCTATCGGGGGACCCGGTCCCCTGGAACGGGAACCTGCACCCGGACGACCAGGAAGCCGCGCGCAACGCGCTTGCGCGGATCCTGCGCGGCGAGAGCGCCGTGACCCACGAATACCGCATCATCCGGCCGGACGGCTCGGTTCGCTTGATCCGCGACACCTGCTTCCCGATACGCGACGACGGCGGACGGTTGCGACGGGTGGCCGGCATCGCACAGGATATCACGCCCGAGGCCGAGGCTCTGGTTTACGTCGTCGGCACTGGTGGTGCCGCGCCCGAGCGCCTTTCTCTTCTGCTCCGCGATGCAGGCTATCGGGTCCAGGAGTTCGCCACCGCACGGGCTTTCATGGAGATGGCATCCGTCCTCGCCGCAGGCTGTGTGCTGCTCAATGTTCAGACAATCAAGACCGCCGATAGCGTCGCGCTTCTGCAGGCGATCGCGGCTCGACGGGACGGTCTTCCCGTGGTCGTTGTGGGGGGCGGTCGCGGCGACGTCCGGCGCGCGGTGCAACTCATGAAGGCGGGTGCGGTCGATTACCTGACCGCCCCCGACGCCGGCTCGGGGCCGCTCCTGGCGGCGGTCGCGTCCGCACTGGTCGAAGTTGAGGACGCGGCAGACCGCGACCGCGCTGTGGCACTCACACGCGCGCAGATTGCACAGATGCCAACGCGCGTGCGGGAGGTGCTCCAGGGTTTGCTCTCTGGCGCAACCAACAAAGAGATCGCTAAGGCGCTCGGAATCAGCCCGTGTACCGTAGAGCTCCACCGAGCCCACGTCATGGATCGGATCGGCGCGCGCACCCTACCCGAAGCGATTCTCCTTGCCACAGCCGCCAAGCTGAAGCCGTCGTTGCCATCGGGCGACAGCAGTTAGACGCGCGGTCGTCACGTGCGGGGTCTGCTCCAGCAGACAGGCTAGAATGCCCGTTGTGGATTGGACCGGCCTCGCCATGGCCGAAAACTCTCATGTAGACGTGTGTGGTCTCGGATAATCGCGGCAACTTCAGGAAGCTTCGGCCAGACTAATTCTCGACGAGGCACTCGCCAGCCATCAGCAGGGCGCACTGAATAAGAATAGGCTAAGTGGCGCGCGCGTGTCGGAACTCCTATCGAAAATTGACACCTGTCATGGCGGTCGGTAACGGGGCTTCCAATCATAACCGCGCACCTGCTTCGGTAGCTGCGGAAGCTTCGCGGCGGCTCGGCGCTGGCCGATGAAAACCGTATTGATCCACTATCCGGACTAGTCGGAGGATACGATGAGATCCGACAGCGAGATCAGGCAAAATGTTGAGACCGAACTCCGCTGGGATCCGGACATCAAGTCGGATGACATCGCTGTAGCGGTTGATGGTGGGGTCGTCACGCTCACCGGGTTCGTGCGCAGCTATAGCCAGAGACGTGAAGCTGAGATCGATGCGAAGCGAGTGGCAGGCGTTGTAGCAGTAGCCAATGACATCCACGTGCGCCTGCCGATAATCCATCAGCGTCCGGATCCGGAAATTGCGCGCAACGTAGCGTCGGCACTGAAAGCGCAACTGCAATACAGCTGGGATGGCATTCAGGTAGTCGTCAAGAGTGGTTGGGTTACTCTCGAAGGGCAGGTCGAATGGAATTACGAGCGAGAGCGAGCCGAGGACGCCGTGCGGCGCATCAGAGGTGTGAAAGGGATCACCAACTCGATCCAGGTGAGACCTCGCGCTACGCCCTTGGAAGTCAAGCACAGGATCGAGGAAGCATTCAGCCGAAACGCACAGATAGACGCTGGCAAGATCATCGTCGAGGCACATAGCGGTCATTTGATCTTGCATGGCTCCGTTCGATCCCGGGCCGAGCGGCACGAGGCCGAACGTGTAGCGTGGGACGCTCCTGGCGTTACCTCGGTGGACAATCGGATCACCATCGGCGTGTGAGATCACGCGGGACCGTCGCCCCCGAAGGGCTATAGTCACTGGTCCCAACGATGCACTACCCCTTGCGGCAATTACAGTTCTGCGTATTCCAAAAGGATGGGAAAGACCTCGGCGAGCTTGTCCTCCGCTATAGGAACAGCAAACCGCTCTGCGTAGTTGAATACGAGGTCAGTGAAAGGGAGAGAATTGCGGCATAGCCGTCGATAGTCGAGAATGGCTTGTACGGGCTCCGGAGGAACGGGGATCCTTCGGGAGCAACAAATTCCGGTGAACGCCCACGCGAACTTACTGCGAGGCAGGGGAAGGCAATGCGAGATGAAGCCGTCGTCCATATCGTGGATGATGACGAATTACTTCGTCGGGCACTGTCCCGACTGCTCCGTTCGGCTGGCTACAACGCAATTACTTACGGAACGGCGACCGCCGTGATCGAGGCGGTGCCGCAGCTATCGGGATGTTTATTGCTGGACCTTCGAATGCCCGATATGGACGGGCTGGAGGTGCAAGCGCGGCTCGTCGCGCGCGGTGTTCGTCTGCCCGTCATTGTCGTCACGGGGCACGGAGACGTTCCGACGGCAGTCCGGGCGATGAAGGCCGGTGCGCTCGACTTCATTGAGAAGCCGATCGACGAAGACCGGCTTCTGAACGCCGTCGCATTGGCCCTCTCGGAGGGAGCACGAAAGAACCGCGATGACGAGTTCGATGCAGGCTGTTCAGCGCATGGCCGCGCTTAGCCCACGTGAGCGCCAGGTCCTCGAGGGCATTGTCTCCGGCAAACCGAACAAGCAGATCGCCTATGACCTCAAGATCAGCGTCCGTACAGTCGAAGTACACCGAACCCGCCTGATGTTCCGGCTCGGTACACATAGTATAGCGGAAGCCATCCGAACTGCGGTGTTGGCGGCCGTAGTCATGATCAACTGACGTTAATCTCCCCTGCCTCAGACATTGGCGAGAATGCAATGGCGACACCACTTTCTCAGCTGTTCTCGACGCAGAACTACATCCCCCATGGCATGTGCCTACTCTGGCAACCAGGTTTGCTCTGGCTGGACGTCCTGTCAAATACTGTCATCGCTGCCGCGTATTATACCATTCCGGTCGCGTTGATCTATTTCGTATCGCGACGCCACGACATGGCATTTCGTGGAATTTTTGTCCTTACCGGCGCTTTTATATTGGCATGTGGGACCACCCATGTCATGGGCGTTGTGACACTGTGGTATCCCGCTTATTGGACCGACGGCGTGATCAACCTTGCGACTGCTTTGGTTTCAATTGGAACGGCGTTCGCGATGTGGCAGGTGGTCCCCTTGGCGCTCGCGCTCCCAAGCACCGCACAGCTTGAGAGAGCAAACAACTTGCTCGAGCACGAGATCGGCGAGCGGCAACGCATCGCAGTGGCGCTTCGTGACGCGAACGCTGGACTCGAGCGCCGCGTCACCGAACGTACGGCCGAGCTTGAGACGGAAATTTTGCAGCGGCGCGGAACCGAGGAAACGCTCCGTGCAAGCGAGGAGCGCTGGCGCAGCATGTTTGAGGCCTCAGCAGTCGGTATTGCATTGATCGACGAGAACCAGCGCTTCGTTGCCGCCAATGAAGCCTTTCAGAAAATGCTCGGTTATAGCAGCGAGGAGCTCTGCTCACTGGGGCCAGCAGAGATAACGCACGAGGATGATCGGCGGGCGACCCAAGACATGCTTGATGAGATGCTGGCGAACCACCGGTTCGGATACGACGTTGAGAAGCGCTACAGGCGTAAGGATGGGACGATCGTTTGGGCCAGGGTCAGTACTGCTCGACCGGCGGACCCCAAAAGCAAATTGCGAGGAATCCCCACCATCATACAGGATATCACCGAGCGCAGGCGGGCAGAGGATGCCATGCATGAAGCGCGTGACACACTCTTGCGGGTCGCGCGTCTCAGCACGATGGGTCAGCTATCGGCCTCGATCGCTCACGAGATTAATCAGCCGCTTGGAGCGATCGTTGCCAATGGCCAGGCCTGTCTCCGCTTTCTTGCCCAGCCGACGGCAGACATCGAGGAAGTCAGAGAGGCCGTCGCGGAAATGATCAGCGACGGCAAACGCGCCAGCGAAGTGCTCAAGCGTGTCCGCACATTGGCAAAGAACACCCCGCCGGACCGAAAACCGCTCGACATCGGCGAGGTAATCGGCGAAGTGCTGGCGCTTACGCGGCGAGAGATCCAGAGATACGGGGTTTCAGTGCAGACCGAGTTCGCCACCAACCTTCCGTTTGTTCAGGCTGACAGGATTCAGATGCAGCAGGTGGTGCTGAACCTGGTGATGAATGCCATCGAGGCGATGCGTGAAACCGACGACCGCCAGCGGACGCTGAGCCTCAAGTCTAGGTCCGGCGGTCACCAAGATGTTATCGTCACCGTGACGGACAACGGGCCGGGTCTAGATCCGGCCCATCTCGAACATATTTTTGCTGCCTTCTTCACAACAAAGCTTGAAGGGATGGGAATGGGTCTGTCAATTTGCAACTCGATCGTGCGTGCTCATGGGGGCCGCCTATCGGCCGCGTCCGGAGCGCCGCATGGAGCCGTTTTCTGCTTCAGCTTGCCGGCAATCGGGGGGGCTGACTTGTGAGCGTGGAACGATCCGTTGTCATGATCGTCGACGATGACGACTCGATCCGCAGGGCCGCCCGCCGTCTCATAAAGTCATTCGGACTGGCCGTTGACAGCTTTGCCTCGGCTGATGATTTCCTGGCTTCCGGACGGATCGACGCGACTGCGTGCCTCGTCTTGGACGTACACATGCCTGGATTGAGCGGTCTCGAACTCCAGAGACACCTGACTGCATTACACTATCACATCCCTATTATCTTCATCACAGCCTTTGCGGACGAAGCTGTGCGGGTGCGGGCGCTATCGGCGGGCGCGTGTCGCTACCTGATCAAACCCTTCGGGGAGGAAGAACTGCTAGAAGGGATCCGCGAAGCATTGCAGCGGCAGAATCTTATGCTCGGCCACCAGCCCCCGCTTTGACCCCACGGCCGTTGGTCTGAGATGGCAGCCAGACGAAAGACGAGGCGCTCGATTGGGCTTTGAAATCCCCACCGGCGAGCAGTTCACGGTCGACAATGTTGACCCTCCGTGGTCCCATCAGAGTAATCATGCCACGCTCTTTGAGGCTCGTCAGCGCACGGCTCACGGTTTCGACTGAAACGGCAAGAAAATCGGCGATGTCGTAGCGACTGATCGGTAGCGACACCGGCCCGGGGGCGTCCTTCGACAATCGATCAGCCAGATTGACCAGAAAGGCTCCGACTTTTTCTTCCGCGGTGATTCCTCCAAGGATAAGAATTAACGCTTGCAGACGAGACGTCTCCTGCCTCACCATCTCTCGAAGTTCCCTCGCAATCATGCTATCGGAGGAAGCACTCATCTCGATGCACGAACAGGGGTATTGTGCAATCACTGTGCCTTTGACGACTGCTTCGGCGCTGAAGCAATGCTTGCCACCGATGCCGAAACCAAATACGTCGCCTGGCAATAGCAGGTCTACGATCTGTCGTCTTCCATTCGAGCGCAGTGTGAAACGTCTCACCGCACCGGCAAGGACTCGATACCAGCTGTCAACGGACGTTTCCGCACTGTAGATCTCCCCCCCCCGGCGGCATTTGACCGGCACCGCAAGCGAAGCGACCGCCTCGAAAGGTGTGGTGATGGGTCGGACCGGCGATACCGGATCGGCGACGGGAGAGATTGGTTGATGCCTTTTCATCGCAAACCTCCATTTAGGTCCAACGATTGACGGTCGTCGATTGGCTGACTGTGCTCTGGACCATGGCGAGGATCATTGGGGCCAATCGCTGGAATGAAAATTCTGAAATTGTACGTATCGTAGGAGCACTTACGTGATATCCCGTAAGCACGCTGATCTTCAGAGCCGTGGCAAGCCGGAGCCGTGCCGGTCGAAACGACCTCGCGATCCCTCGCCGCAGCGACGAAGTCGCCGGCTCCGTTGTGAAGAAAATCAATTTCCTTTGCCGCAGCAGCGTCAGTGCAGCCGCTGGCTTCCGATTGGGGCGGCTTCGGCACCGGGAGGTTGAGTTTGGGTCGCTTCGAGCAAGGGGCGTGCGCGGAAGCGATGGTAACAGCTGCGGCTGGGGGATTGTCGGGTCAATCTGCACCAATGGTGACAGTATGGAAAATTAAGTTTGCGGAAATTGGCTGCACCTTGACGGAAGTCAATGCCTTGCGTTCGAGAATGCTTAAGATGTGCGGTGTTTCCTCCCTTCCCTGCCTCGCCCTGCTGGTATTAAACCGGCAGGGCTCTTTTCTATTTGACTGGCAGGGATTGTTTTGTTCAGAAGCGACAAGAGCGCAACACTGACACGTGATGCATTCTTCTTGACGACCGTCAAGGAACCGAACTCAACGCCGGACTAGCCTGAATTTGGTCGGCATCATCGCCGGCGATAGCCAAGGGGTTTCGCATCTTGGAAATCACCGTCGATAAAGAAGTCCGCCGACTGCCGACATCATGCCGTCGCGCATGGCGGCCGCGCTATTGCAACACCTTAGCTTTCCGTAACCACCGAGGGGCGAAACAGGGTGAGGTGCATGATGCGAACATATTTTGGTTTGGCGCCAGTCCTGGCGTCCTCCGCCCTGCTATTGCTATTGATAGCATCGGGGGCCTCCTCACAGGAGGTCGGCCTCGTGACCCTGGATGCCAAAGAAGTCGCGAAAGGATACCGTGCTGAAGCGTTGAAGCTCAAGCCGGTTGTCAACGATAAAGGAGAAGCGATTGGCGTGATCGACGATTTCATCTTCAGCCGAAACGATTGCAACATCTTTGCTGTTCTGGCGGTCGGAGATTTTATCGGGTCGAGCGGGCATCTGGTCGCCGTTCCATTGCGAAGCCTCAAGCTCGATGATCCCTCCGGCCCGATGGTGTTGCCCGGCGCCAGTCGCGCGGCGCTGCAGAAGCTGCCTGTCTTCCTCTACAATCGTTGATGCACAGGGGTTTTATGAAGCGGGGGATTCGGGAGAATCGGAATGGGTTCCGGCGAGGTCAACAAATGGGCAACGGGCCCCGCTCGCGCACGCAGCGCCTCTGGGGCGATCGCCGATAAGCCGCTCCACAAGAGATTGTTCAGCCCAGACGCTTGGGCATTCCAGGCTGAACAGCGACAAGCTGAAGGGGTCCACCACGGCAGCGGACCGTCAGGCTTATTCGCAGTCGATCAGCCACATAGCTACGCGGGCTCGAGGCTGACGTCGATCGCTTCTCTGTAGGTCACATCGACATGGTCGCCCGGCTTTACTGTCTTCAGCAACGACGGGTCGGGCATGCCAAGCGTCTCGACGTGGTTCTTGGAGTCCGCGAGCGTGATGGTGCCACGCGACGGGTCAACGCCCACCACAGTCCTGACGCCTTGGATCTCACCATTCTCCGTTGTTCCTCGCGCTGGCTTCTCGGTCGCTGCCGCGTTGGTTCTAGCAAGATGGATTACGGTAGCGTCAAAGTACTTCACGGCGACATGATCGCCGGGCTTAAGCAGATCGATGGACTTCACGTCGGGCGGGACGGTCAGCGTTAGCAGGGTGTCCTCCGGCAGGTGCAGCAGGACCTGCCGAGCGTGCTTATCGACGCTTTCGACGATGGCAGTGGCCTCGCTGGCCACCACGGCGGCGGCGGCTTCGGGCTTGGGCGGTGTCTGGCCATATATCCGATGCGGCGCGCCGCTGCTCGCGAGCAAGGCGGCGATTGCTGCGGTCGTCATTATGCTTGCTCTCATGGGCCGATCTCCCTGTGTTACCAATCGCGATCTACTATAAGCGCGACCAACCGGCGGCGCGTTGACAACGGTCATATTGCGATCGACTCCGGGAAAGTAATGCAACAGGATGCCGGCCTATCGCGGTAGGAACGCCTATTGCTGGGCGCCCCCACTCAGATCCGTACGTGCGGCTTGCCCGCATACGGCTCCCACCTCGAGTATTTGACGGCGAAGCGAACGCTTGGCCAAGGTGTAGATACGGGGCTTAGGGAGCCACTCCTCAGCCAGTTGGGCGACGCTCCCCTGTGAACCCGATCGTGTAGCGCCTCGAGCATCCGCTCAAGGTCTACCTCGTAGTCTGACCAGGTCGTTCCATCCACTCCGGGTGCCGCGTCCCTTTTTGAGGGCATTAAACGCCAGACGCAGTGTTTCCGGGTTGATGTGATGGAGTAGCGCGGTGAACTGTTCGTTAGGCCGGTGGACCGTCGGAGCCATTATCGCGACTGGCACAGCAGGTTCGTCGGCTCGGATGAGGCTCATCTGCATCCGCGCGCCCGCCGACCCGTCATCCATCGGATCACGGATGGGCCAGGCAGTGCGTAATAGAACAGCAGCAAGGCGTACATCGCCACGCTGAGATAGGGGCTTATCAGCGTGAGTGCGAAGGCGACCCCGTAAAACACCGGCATGAACATCCAGTGCAAGGACAGTGCGTGCAGGCGATGCGGGTCAGCACGAGGGTTGACCAGGTGGGCATGCAACGCGTGTCGCCACACAAGGTTGAAGAACACCCCAGCCGCGCCCAGCGCGGCACTGTATATGAATGCCGCTACCTGTATGTCCGATCTAACGGCGAGCCCGTACTCCGCGAAGATCGCCGTCGTGAATGGCAACAAGGCCGTGCAAAGGAGCAGCACGAGATTGTTGAATAGCAGGACGTGATCACTGCGCTGGATGTAGTGGAACATCGTGTGGTGGTTCGCCCAGACGACGCCCACCTGGAGGAAACTGAGCACATAAGACAGGTACAAGGGCCATTGCTGCAGCAGCACCTCTGCAAGTGAGTGGCCGTCAAGGTCCTCTTTCCGTGGGACGTGGAGATCGAGAACGAGCAGAGTGATAATGATGGCAAACACGGCGTCGCTGAACGCCTCCACCCGCGCAGGCGAAGGGGTTTCACGCTGGTCTGCGATGCTGTCCCGGTCGGACATGGTGCGATTTGTAGTTGCAGCCGACCACCAGGGCCATGTCAGGCGTCAAATTCTTCACCGCAGGCTTGCCAGAACCCCGAGGCGGGAGGGTCAGATTTTCTGTGTGTGAGGCGTGTTCAGCCTCGTCCACGATTGGGCAAGTTTACTGTATCTTGGATGGCGTACTGGTAAGCCCGAATGGCCCAGGCGCGCGACCTGGTGACCAAGCACGCGATCAAGCAGGTCGATCGCCTGCTCAGCAACAGCGGCATCGACGTCTGGGAGAGCTTCGCGCGTTGGGTGCCGCATCTGGTAGGATCGCGCAACGACATCGTCGTCGCCATGGACTGGACCGACTTCGACGGCGACGACCAGGCAACGCTCGCGCTCAATCTGGTGACCGAGCATGGTCGGGCGATGCCGCTGTTGTGGCTGTCGGTGTGGAAAGACGAGTTGAAGGATCAGCGTAACGACATCGAGGATACCTGTCTGCGGCGCTTGTCGGAGGTCCTCCCGCCCGGCTGCCGGGTGACCATCCTGGCCGATCGCGGCTTCGGCGACCACAAGCTGTTCGCCTATCTGCTGATCTTGGCTTTGCCTATGTCATTCGCTTCCGCGGCAACATCCATGTCACCGACGCCTCCGGCGAGACGCGAACCGCGGCGACTGGGTCGGCCGATCGGGCCGGGCGCGCAAGCTGCGCGGCGCCCGCGTCACCGCCTCGCACGCCTTCAGGTCGGCGCGTGGTGTGCGTGCACGCACGTGACATGAAGGAGCCGTGGTGCCTGGCGGCCAGTGACGCCGAGCGCCGCCGGGACGCTGATCAAGCAATACGCCAGCGCTGGACGATCGAGCCCAGCTTCCGCGACACCAAGGACCTGCGCTTTGGGATGGGGATGGCCGAGATCCACACGCCGACCCGGAGCGGCGGGATCGGCTGCTGTTGATCAGCGCCTTCGCGACGGCGCTGCTGACCATGCTCGGGACGGCGGGCGAGAGCCTGGGGATGGACCGGCTGCTCAAGTCCAACACATCAAAGACGTGCACACACTCGCTGTTCCGCCAGGGGTGCATGCTCTACGAACTGATCCCGAACATGCCCGAGCATCGGCTGCTGCCGCTGATGCAGCGGTTCGCGGAAATGCTGGTCAGCAGCGGGCTGTTTGGCGGGTTTCTGCCGAGACGAAATGAGGGGAGGGGTGAGGATGCCGGCGACGCCGCACATTCGCGAAACTGACCGGAACTACTTGACGCCTGTCAATGCGTCCAGCCGCCAAACCGTGCCATCATTGATGTAGTGCATTCGACTTTCGGTATGAGGAAGATGCGTACTGGTTCCGTCGCTGCTCATGCGTGGCAGCTGATATTATTCGTGCCAGCCGAGGACGGCGTGGACTGGCGATTCAAGGAGCGGCCATGACTCAGGACACGCAAGACATAGAACTCCAACGTGCGGTGGAAGCGCAGCTTCAGTCGGACAAGATACTTGATTCGGCCAACATAGCCGTGGCGGTGAAAGATCGCGTGGTCACGCTGGCAGGCTTTGCCCGGAGCTTTCGACAGCGCCGGAGGGCAGTGGCGGCCGTGGAGCGCGTGATCGGGGTTGCAGGGATCGTCGACGATATCGAGGTGCGTTTGCCTGTTCTGCATCGGCGACCCGACCCGGAGATCGCTCGCAATATAGTCGAGACGCTTCGCCTGGAATTACCAGAAGCGGTGGAGAACCTGAAGTTCACCGTTGATGACGGTTTTGTGGTTATCGAGGGAGAGCTCGGTAGTGACGCCGAGCGAAAAGAGGCGGAACTCGCGATCCGCCTGCAGCCAGGCGTCAAGGACATCAGGAACTTCATCCGGCTCAAGCCACGTCCTCTCCCGGACGAGGTCAAGCGACGGGTTGCGGAAGCGCTCGAACGGAACGCCCTGATCGACGCGGACCAGGTCGAGGTGGAGGTGAAGGGCAGCGAGGTCACGCTACGAGGCACCGTCCGGTCGTTTTTCGAGCGGAAGGAGGCGGAACGGGTCGCCTGGGAGCTGGCGGGGATCACTCACGTCCAAAACGACATTCGCGTCGGAAGCTGACGGATCACTGGGTCAGCGGCGGAAACCACGGCGGACGCCATTTTGTCGAGAGCGCATTGTTCTTTCGAGCGCGCGGGGTCTATACCGGCGAGTGCATCCCCGCCTCTGGTCGATAGCGTTACACAAAAACGCTGTTGCTCAACAGGATCTGTACACTTGTTCATCCGGTCTATTGACGACCGTCAAGGTCTTACCACTCCAATAGGCGTTTACTGCCGATACCAGTGCGGGTGGTGCGACGGCACCGGCCCGTGCGATGCAAATGGAGGCGAACATGGCTAGCAAGGTGATTGGCATCGATCTCGGCACGACCAATTCCTGTGTCGCGGTGATGGAAGGCACGCAGACGAAAGTCATTGAAAACGCAGAGGGCGCGCGGACAACGCCGTCGATGGTCGCTTTCGGCAAGGATGGCGAGGTTCTCGTCGGACAGCCCGCCAAGCGCCAGGCCGTCACCAATCCCGAAAACACCATTTTCGCCATCAAGCGCCTGATTGGCCGCCGCTTCGACGATCCGATCGTTGAAAAGGACAAGGCCCTCGTCCCCTACAAGATCGTGCGCGGCGACAATGGCGACGCGTGGGTCGAGGCCCGCGGAAAGCGCTACTCACCGTCGCAGATCTCGGCCTTCATTCTGCAAAAAATGAAAGACACAGCCGAACGCTACCTGGGCGACAAGGTGTCTCAGGCGGTCATCACCGTGCCGGCCTATTTCAACGACGCGCAACGCCAGGCAACAAAGGATGCCGGCAAGATCGCCGGCCTGGAAGTGCTGCGTATCATCAACGAACCGACCGCGGCAGCTCTGGCCTATGGACTGGAAAAAAAGGGACAGGGCAAGATCGCCGTCTACGATCTCGGTGGCGGCACCTTCGACATATCCATTCTCGATATCGGCGATGGTGTCTTCGAGGTGAAAGCTACCAACGGGGACACCTTCCTCGGCGGCGAGGACTTCGACAAGCGGATCATGGACTACCTGGCGGACGAGTTCCGCAAGGAGCAGGGCATAGACCTGCGCAATGACCGCCTGGCACTGCAACGACTGCGCGAGGCGGCCGAAAAGGCGAAGATCGAGCTTTCCTCGACGCTGGAAACCAGCATCAACCTGCCCTTCATCACCGCAGACCAGAACGGCCCCAAGCACCTCGATATCAAACTTTCTCGCGCCAAGCTAGAGAGCCTGGTTGATGACCTCGTGCAAAGAACGGTCGGACCGTGCAGCGGCGGCCCTGAAGGATGCCGGCGTGGACGTCAAGCAGATCGACGAAGTCGTGCTCGTCGGCGGGATGACGCGCATGCCCAAAGTCCAACAAATCGTTGATCGGTTCTTCGGCAAGACCCCGCACCAGGGCGTCAATCCGGATGAAGTCGTCGCGGTCGGTGCGGCGATCCAGGCTGGCGTGTTGCAAGGCGACGTGAAGGACGTGCTGTTGCTGGACGTGACGCCGCTGTCACTCGGGATCGAGACCTTGGGTGGCGTGTTCACACGCCTGATCGACCGCAACACCACCATTCCCGCTCGGAGGAGCCAGACCTTTTCGACGGCTGATGACAATCAGCCGGCCGTGACGATCCGGGTCTTCCAGGGCGAGCGCGAAATGGCTGCGGACAACAAGCTGCTTGGCCAGTTCGACCTGGTCGGGATTCCACCGGCGCCACGTGGCACACCGCAGATCGAGGTCACCTTCGACATCGACGCCAATGGCATCGTGAATGTATCGGCACGGGACAAGGGAACCGGCAAGGAACAACAAATCCGCATCCAGGCCTCCGGCGGTCTTTCCGAAGCCGAGATTGAAAAAATGGTGAAGGAAGCGGAAGCCCATGCCGCGGAGGACAAGCGGCGACGCGCGCTCGTGGAAGCCCGTAACCAGGCAGAGAGCCTGATCCATGCGACCGAGACGTCGCTGACCGAGCACGGCAGCAAGCTTGGTTCAACGGACAAGAGCGCGATCGAGACTGCACTCAACGCGCTCAAATCCGCAGTTGCCGGCGAGGATATTGGCGAGATCGAGGCCAAGAGTCGGGCCCTGTCGCAGGTATCCATGAAGCTTGCGGAATCTGCTGCTCAGCACGCGCAGTCGCCAGGCGGCGACACCGCGGGCCGAACGCCCGAAGGCGCAGGCGATGACAATGTCGTGGACGCCGAATTCGAGGAAGTCGAGCCGCAGAAGCGCGCGCACCGGTAGGCACTCGCGGCGAACGCCGAAACGGAGATTGTCCATGTCCGAAACCAGTGACCCTTCAGGCCAGGTTGGTTCCGATCAGGATCAGCCGACCCGGTCCGACCCCAGCCCTCCGCAGAACGTTGCTGACCTGACGGCGGAATTGGCGACAACCAAGGATCGCCTGCTGCGCTGCCTTGCTGACCAAGAGAACATCCGCCGGCAAGCCCAGAGGGATCGGGATGAGGCAGTGAAATATGCCGCGTCCCGCTTCGCCGCTGACCTACTGGAGACGGCGGACAATCTGGAACGCGCAATTGCCAGCCTGCCACAGGAGAAGTTCTCGGACAGCACTGTCAGTGGTCTGATCGCGGGGATCGAGGCGACGCGTCGCGCTCTGCTTGAGGCGTTTGCCAAACATGGTATGCGCCGGCTGGATCCGATCGGCGAGAGATTTGATCCCAACTGGCACGAAGCGAGCTTCGAACTGGCCGACGAACGCCACCCGCCAGGCGTCGTGGCGAGCGTGCTTCAGCCCGGATATCTGCATTACGAACGCTTGCTGCGGCCCGCGCTCGTGGGCGTCAGCAAATCGCCCGAAGCGACCCCGGCTTCCGGCCAGACCGATACTGAGACGGACGGTTGAGTCACCTTCGCGGTCAACTCATCGGTCATGCGACGCCCATTTCCGGCGCGGATCGTAGGTCTTTCCAGCCGGCCAGTGCTCAACGAACGTCTCCAGGTCGGGATCCAGTTTTGTGGGCAGCATGATCTTCAAGGTCAGGTATTCATCGCCACGCTGATTGCCTCGACCCGGCATGCCCCTGCCCCTAAGCCGTAGCACCCTCCCGGTGTTGGATCTCTTCGGGATCGTCACGGTCACCGGGCCGCCGGGGGTCGGAACAGCGATCTTGGCGCCAAGCACCGCCTCGCTCAGGGAAATGGGTAGGTCAAGACGGATATCGTTGCCGTCGCGCTTAAAAAAAGGGTGTGGCCGGATCGTTATTTCGATCAGGGCATCCCCTGCGTCGCCGCCGCTTGTGCTGGCTTCCCCTCTCCCCCTCAACCGCAACGTTTGGTGATCGTGTGCGCCTGGTGGAATAACGACATCGAGTGAGGTGCCCTCGGATAAGATGATCCGATGTGTGGCGCCATTTACGGCATCCAGAAGGCCAACTTCCAGGCGGTAATGGCGGTCATTGCCGCGCATTCTCAGACCGCGCCTCCCCCGGCGCGAAAACAGGGCCGAGAGGATGTCATCGGAATTCCCGAAACCGCCAAAGTCCGCGGTTCCGCCATAGGTATCGGACGCAGTCTCGGCATCGGCAAAGTCTCGATAGTAGCGGCGCTGTTCCGCGCCTGACGCGTCGATATCGCCCCGGTCGAAGCGGGCGCGCTTTTCCTCGTCTCCAAGAATATCATATGCAGCCGACAGTTCCTGGAACTTTCTCTGCGCCTCCTGGTCCCCGGGATTGAAGTCCGGATGGTGCTTCTTGGCCAGCCGGCGATAGGCCTTTTGGATGTCCTTTTGCGAAGCGCCTCTTGTCACACCCAACAGATCGTAAGGATCGGTGCTGGTCATCGTGATGAACTCCTTTTCCGATGACTGGCCAACGCTCAGGTCTGCGAGGATAAATAATCGTGATCAGCGATGAATTGACGGTCGTCAACGACGCCAACATTCCCTTGGTTCAGTCTTGTGCGGTTCCAGTGCTTTCAGGCAAAGGAGACGAATGATGCAGAGAGGAATGGCGTTAGCAAGCCGTGGCTACAATCCTATTACCGAGATGCAGCGGGCTCAGGGCAATCTCAACCGAATGTTCGGCACCATGCGGTTCTATCCGCCAGCGGAATTTCCGCTCGTGAACCTATGGACAAATCCAGATGGCGCAGTCGTCGCCGCGGAAGTGCCGGGCGTCAGCCCAGAGGATCTGGAGATCACGATACGACGCGACACCATCACCCTGCGCGGAACACGCAAGGCTGAACCGACGGACAACTCTGTCACCGTCCAACGTCAGGAGCGTGTGACGGGTCCGTTTGCCCGCAACATTGTCCTGCCGTTCCGCGTCGATGCCGACAAAGCTGCGGCGAAATTCGAGCGCGGCGTGGTGACGCTGACGTTGCCGCGGCCTGCGGAAGACAAGCCGCATCGGATCAACATCGCGCGGACCTGAGATCCCGCCATTGGAAGGAGATTATGATGGATCAAGCGTTGTCGAATGGACCCACCAATTCGACTGAGGCGTCGGCTTCAGGTCCGATCTTCATACCCCCGAGCGATGTCATCGAGAAAGGGAACACCGTCATTATGTTGCTGGATCTTCCAGGTGCCGATCCGGCAAGTCTGGACGTCACCTTGGAGAAACGCGTACTGAGCATATCCGCAAAGGTAAACTCTGCGGCGCCGGAGGGTTATGCGCCGGCGCATATCGAGTTCCAGGATGGCACCTACGAGCGCCGGTTGATTTTTTCCGATCAGATGGACGGTGAGCACATCGAGGCGACGCTGAAGGACGGCGTACTGCGGCTGATGGTGCCAAAGGCGCCTGACACCGCAGCCAAGAAGATCGCCGTCAACGCAGCTTGAAGGAGCCCGACCATGAGAGTGACCGATCTCATTCCTTGGAGCGCAGAGCGGAGGGATCAGCCCGTCTCCCGAAGGGGGGAAGATCCCGTCGCCGCACTTCAAAGTAACGTTAATCGTGCCTTCAATGACTTCCTGCGGATGTTCCCCATCCCGCTTTCAAGTTGGCAGACTCCGCCTTTGGACACAGGTGGGGCATTTCAGGTCGACGTCGTGGATCACGACAAGGACGTTCAGGTCACGGCGGAATTGCCGGGGGTCGAAGCGCGGCGATATCGACGTTCGGGTCAGCGACGGCATGCTGACCGTTTCCGCAGATAAGAACGCCGAGCGGGAGGCGAAGGAGGATGGCTACATCTTGCGCGAACGCAGTTTCGGCCACGTGGAACGGATGGTACCCTTGCCAGAGGGTGTGGACCCTGATGCGGCGCAAGCATCGTTCAAGGGCGGGGTCTTGACGGTGACGATCCCCAAGACTGCTCAGGCCCGCAGCGAGGCAAAACGCGTTCCGGTCCAGTCGCCTTGATCGGGATTGCGGCCGGCAAATAATCTGGCGCAATCCACAATCAGACGCGGAGCCGAGAGCGGTATTCTCACCGCCTGTTGAGCACCGCGTTACGCAACGAGGGCAGCGTGGCCGTTGGTGTGCCACGCTGCCCGTTTCTACAGTTTATGGGCTGATCGGTGCTTCCGCTGCCTGAGCGGTCGCCAATGGTCCATCAGGCCTCCAGCGTGATAAAAGCCGGCGTCCGCACCGGCAAGGTTTGGTTTTCCGCATACAAGCAGTGATTCCGGCAATCATCCATACAACGTCCGTCTTTACCTCCATCCGGCCGGATTATACCTGCTGGCCGGTAGGATTTGTCTTGGCGGTCCGACATTGCTGTCGTGCATGACATACAGCTTGAGACGCGAGAATCTGACCACCGTCAAGGCATCTCCATTCGCTGCGATCTATGTTTGGTCCCACTGGGTCCATCCGACCAGCGTTGGGGGCGCAGGAACCCGAATCAACCATGGGAGACAGAGATGAAAGCCGACAGCGACATCAAGCGCGATGTGGAAGCTGAGCTGAGGTGGGATCCCGACATCAACTCGACGGACATCGGCGTCGCCGTCAAGGACGCGGTCGTGACCCTAACAGGGTTCGTTCGCAGCTACACGGAGAAATGGCAGGCTGAGCGCGACGCCAAGCGGGTGTTGGGCGTGGTCGGCGTGGCGAACGATATCGAGGTTCGCCTCCCGACTTCCAGCCAGCGTCCGGATCCTGAAATCGCCCGCGATGCGGTGGCGGCCCTCAAACACGAACTGCCGTACTGGTACGAGACCATGAAGGTAATCGTGAAGGACGGCCGGCTAACCCTCGAGGGCACGGCGGAATGGAACTATCAGCGCGTTCGCGCCGAGGAGGCCGTGCGCCGTGTCAGCGGCATCAAAGGGGTCAGCAATCTGATCCTCCTCAAGCCCACCGTTGCACCATCGGAAATCAAGGCGAAGATCGAGGAGGCCTTTCGGCGCAGCGCCGAAGTCGATGCTCACCGAATTACTGTCGAGGCGCATGGCAGCGAAGTAATACTCAGGGGCAGCGTACGCTCCTGGGCCGAGCGCCAGGAAGCCGAGCGTGCCGCCTGGCGGGCGCCGGGGGTCACCAAGATCGAGAACCATATCACCATTAACCCATAACGTGACGACGGGTTTGGGCGCGGCGCGAAGGCTGCCGTCGCGCCCGCCACTCGCTAGACCCGTGCCCGTGGCCTTGCGAAGCGGGCGTATCGGCTCTGACAGGAAGCCTGGGTCGTGCATCAGGCCGGCTGGTCTTACGGCCGGAGGGCAGCCGCCTGCTCCATATGCGTCCGCAGCAACACGATGAAGGCGTGGGCCCGATCGCTGCGCGGCTGTCCGGCCGGCAGGACGAGTTTCAGTTCGTACGGCACCGCCGGCTCGAAAGGCCTGATTGCGAGCGTCGGCCCGGCATAGGCCCGCGCTGTCAGTGGATCGAGAATCGATATGCCCACACCTTCGGCCACCATCGCGCAAATGGGCGCTGAAAAGGATGACTCAAAAACGATATCGGGCTGCACGTCCGCCGCCGCGAAATTCTGCATGATGCGCTGCCGCAGGTAGCTGTAGTCCGAGATCATCAGCATTGGCACACCGGCGAGATCGCTCGCCCGCAGCACGGCGCGGGAAGCCAGAGGATGGCGGGCGGGTAGGACGCATACGGCATTCTGCGCGTCCAGGGCTTCGATCGCGACCCCCGGTCCTCCCGCCGGAAGTACGCCCACACCCAGGTCGTAATGTCGCATCGCGACAAGGTCCAGCACCTCCGGCGAGGAAGCTGTGTGCAAGGACAACCGCACGCCCGGCCACGCCGACCGGAACCGGGTCAGCACCGGCGGCAGACCGTAAAATGACGGTGCGACCGAGGCCGCGATCCGCAACTCCCCCTCACGCCGCCGGCCAAGTTCGGCAGCGGCATGCGCCACGCGGTCCAGCCCCTGATAGCTGCGCTCTACCTCCCGGAACAGGGCGACTGCATCCGGCGTCGGTGTCAGTTTGCCCGCCGAACGGTCGAACAGCGTCAGCGCCATCTCGGCCTCCAGATCGCGAATCAGCCGGCTGACCGCGGGCTGGGTGATGCCCATCAGGGCGCCCGCGGCGGTCATGCTGGAGGTCTGAAACACCGCGCGGAAGGCGTCGATCTGACGGTGGTTGATGCGCATGGTTCACCATAACATTTTGGCATGCGCGACAAAAACAATGAATTCGATTTTATCCCTAGGGCCTGCCAGTGTTGCTCATCACCTTACACAGGAACCCAAAATACATGACGATCTCGATCGACCGGCTGCATCCCTTGTTCGCAGCCAGGGTCAATGGCGTTGATCTTTTTCGCCCCATCGATCCCGTGGATTTCGAAACGATTCTGGCCGCCGTGAATACTTATGGCGTCTTGGTATTCCAGGGGCCAAAGTTGACTCCCGAGGAGCAGGTCGCATTCGCCGCCGGTTTCGGAACGCTCGAACCGCGGAATGGCGTGCTGAGTACCGGGCGCGAGGCGCGGGTTACGCCGAAGCTCGTGGATATTTCCAACCTCGATGAAAACAACGCAGTGCTCAACCAGGCCGACCGGCGGAGGATGTTCGCTCTCGGCAATCAGCTTTGGCACACCGATTCCTCGTTCAAGCAAACACCCGCGTTGTATTCGCTGCTACACGCACATTCCGTCACGCCAGAGGGGGGCGAGACGCAGTTCGTCGACATGCGCGCAGCATGGGACACCCTGCCGCCAAAGCTGCAAGCCAAAGTCGAAAAGCTATGGGCCGAACATTCCATTTTTTGTTCCCGCGCGAAACTAGGGTTCACTGACTTCACCGACGCGGAGCGTGCAGCGACGCCACCGGTGCACCGGCCTGTTGTGCAGGTGCATCCAGGGTCGGGACGGAAGACGTTGTACTTGGCGTCGCACGCTTCGCACATCGTGGGGTGGAACGTGCCGGATGGCCGCATGCTCATCCATGAGTTGATCGAGCACGCGACACAGCCTCAGTTCGTCTATACCCACAGGTGGGTGGAAGGAGACCTGGTGATCTGGGACAACCGCTGCACGATGCATCGGGGAAGGCCGTATGATGAGGCAAATCACCGCCGCGATTTGCGTCGTGCCACAATCCAGGATCCGGCTGCGCTTAAGCATGCGCCGGGAACCAGCGATACCGCCCCGGCGACGGCGGCGTGACGCCGCGGCCACTGGCGGGTCAGGCGAGTTGGGCAGGCTCGTTCGCGTTCGCCGCAGCGCGCGCAGTGGCCGGCCCACTGACTGACATTTTTCAAAAGGTGTGCGCACGGCCAAAATCGATCCGACGCTCAACCATGGTCTAGTGGCCAACCGTTTCCGCTGGTCTCGCGCGCGCGGCGTGCACCTGCTGGATGACGGCAGCACCCTCGCCCACTGCCGCGCCCACACGTTTGACCGATCCCGACCGGACGTCTCCGATAGCGAACACCCCGGTAACGCTCGTTTCCAGCGACAAGGGCCGACCGGGCTGTCGGCCCGACGCCGTCGTGCCCGGGGCCGCGGATGCGCCCGTCAGAATGAATCCCTTCTCGTCCCGTTCGAGCCCGCAGCCGTCCAGCCAGCCCGTCGCCGGATCGGCGCCGGTAAACACGAACAGGCTCCGGATCGCTTTCTCCGTCTCTTCGCCGCTCGGAGCATGCCGCCAGCGCGCACGTTCGAGTTGCCCCTCGCGTGATCCCGACAGCGCCACGAGTTCAGTCCGCGTGAGCACCTCTATGTTTTTCGCGGCCGCGATCCGATCGATCAGATACTGCGACATGCTCTCCATAAGGCTGGGTCCGCGCACCAGCATCCAGATCTTCGCGGCGAACTGACGAAGGAAAACCGCCGCCTGGCCCGCGGAGTTGCCCCCGCCAATCAGAACGATCTCCTCCTGCCGGCACAGGCGTGCCTCGACTGGCGAGGCCCAGTACCAGACGCCCTTTCCCTCGAAATCGGCCAAGTGTGGAACATCGGGGCGCCGGTAACGAGCGCCCGACGCCAGCAGCACCATGATGGCGCGAACGGTGCGGCCGTCTGAGAGCTCGATCCCGAATGGAGTCACGCCGCAATCGAGCCTGACCGCCTCTAAGGGTATCTCCATTTCGGCCCCGAATTTCTGCGCCTGGACGAAGCCGCGCCCGGTGAGGTCGTGCCCCGAGATGCCGAGGGGAAAGCCGAAGTAGTTCTCGATGCGCGCGCTCGCCCCGGCCTGGCCCCCAAAAGCTCTTGTATCGAGGACGATCACCGACAGGCCCTCCGACGCCCCGTAGACGGCGGCGGCCAGGCCGGCCGGCCCTGCGCCCACGATAGCCAGGTCGTAGGTCCGGCCGGGCGTGTCGGCACACACCATGCCCAGCGCATGCGCGAGGCCTGCCTCGGTTGGGTTCTTCAGGACAGTGCCCTTAGGGCAGACGGCCAGCGGAAGATCGGCCGGGTTGGGAGCGTAGCGCGCCACAAGATCTGCCGCATCGTGATCGAACATGGGGTCGAGCACCTGATGCGGATAGGAATTGCGTGCCAGGAAGCTCTGCAGTCGCAACATGTCGGGCGCCGTCTCAGGCCCGATCAGCACTGGGCCACCAGCGCCGGTCTCAATCAGGACCGTACGGCGCACGATCAACGCTCGCATGATCCTATCGCCGAGCTCAGGTTCGGCCAGCATTAGTCGGCGCAGGGGATCGGGCGCAAGGAGGAGTGCCTCGACATCCTCGGTGGCATGGACGTCAACCAGGGCGGGACGGCCGGAGAGTTGTCCGATCTCCGCGACGATGTCGCCGGGTTCCATCTCGACGATCGGCGCGAGATGACCGAGGGCGTCGCGCCGGACAACCTTTGCGCGGCCGCGGATCAGGGCGAACAGACCGGGTGCGATGTCGCCAGTCACGAACAGCGGCTCGTCCGGAGCGTAGCGCAGTACCTCCCCAAAACGGCGAATCCGGTCGATCTCTTCGGGCGTGAGCTTCGGGAACATTCGCTCGTCTCGGTGGTCGATAGTTGCCAAGCTGGCCTCCTTTGTTTTTGGCGGGCGAACGGGGCGGCTCGGGGGCCACGACCAGGTTCATTCACCGCCGAGCACGCACCATGGCGTTTACTGTCGTGGCTGACGCCTTCGGAAAACCATTCAAGCGTCCACTCTACCACAGACCCTCCACCGGGCGTTGACGACGGTCAGATTCGCTTGCCTGCGAACCTTCGGACCGCCCGTGACTAGAACTTGACGACGGTCAACGCGGCGGGGGGACCGAAGTGGTAGCGCCTTAGCCCAGAAAGTGGGTGGCACGGTTTCCCTGCAGGGAAGCCCGACGTGGCGACGCAAGCAGCGGCTCGGGCGGGTCCGCGGAAACCGCCCTGCGGGGATATTATGCAGGACAGTGACATCAAGCCCGGCGTTGCTGGCGAAACTCGATCGGACCCGATCATCAACCCCGCCAGCAATGCGCCGCCCGTGAGGGGTTGGTGCCCAGTGGGGTCACGCTTCCTTTGCGCTTTGGTCGCGCTGAGTTGCGCCATCCTATCGCCACAGTATACGCAGGCTGGAGCACCGCCGCAGCCGATTGCGGACGTCGTCGCCAAAGTGAAGGCAGCCGTGGTCGAAGTTGTCGTGGTTCGACCGAAAGATGACGAAGAGAATACGGGTCAACGGATGGTGCAGGCCGCGGCGGCGTCCGTGCGGCGGACGATGGCGATTGGATCAGGCTTCCTAATCGATCGTTCCGGGTACATCGCGACCAACAAACATGTAATTGAAAATGCGGTCGCGGTGTTCGCCGCAACCCCCGACGGTATCCGTTACGGAGCAAGAATCATCGGAATGGCGGGAAAAGCCGATATGGCGTTGCTGAAAATCGATGCGGCCAAAGACCTTCCCGCGCTACCATTTGGGGATAGCAACGTTGTTCGCGTCGGCGACGCCGTTATCGCTATCGGCAGTCCGTTCGGCTTCGACGATAGTGTGACCGCTGGCATCGTCAGCGCGGTCGACCGCGACATCACGGAAAGTCCATTTGATGACTACATCCAGACCGACGCCCCGATCAATCACGGTAGTTCCGGCGGCCCGTTGCTCAATCTGGCGGGTGAGGTGATCGGCATGAACAGCGTGCTGTTCGCGCCGGGTGATTACAGCGGGTCAGCCGGCGTAAACTTCGCCATACCATCCAACGATCTGCGTTTCGTCATGGATCGCCTGATGGTGGACGGGAAGGTCAGGGCAGGAATGTTGCCTATCCGCACCCAGCAGGTCACCTGGATGATCCAACAGGCACTCGGCACGCCGGGGCTGCAGGGCGCCCTGGTTGCCGGACTGGAGCCCGGGGGTGACAAGATGATGGATGGAAAGATCAAGCCCGGAGATGTGGTTCTGTTGTTCAATGGGGAGACGGTCCTCGACCCACGTGACCTGGCTCGGAAAGCGGCGCGCGCGCCGATCGGCAGCGATGCCTCGCTTACTATCTGGCGGGGCAGCATGCAGCAGGTCATTCACGTAAAAATTCAGGCGTGGCCGGAGGCCCAACCTCACCTGATCAGCGAGTTGGCACCGCGGACGGTGGGGCTGCAACTCGCGTCAGCGCCGCAAGGCGGTGTGACGGTCGCCTCTGTTGACCCTTCCGGTTCAGCGGCTGACAGCGGAATCGAGAAAGGCGACATCATCCTCCAGATTCAGCAGCAGCCTGTTTCGGATCCTGATCAGGCAATGCATTTTCTACAGGCTCTTTCGGCCGAGAAGCGTGGGTATGCGGTTCTGTTAGTACTCCGTAACAGCGATCGGACCTGGTTCCCTATTGCCATCCCCGAATGATATGATGCCGCGCCAATGGCAACCGCCGCGCCGGCGACATGTTGTCCCCTTGAGGGTGTCGCCAAACAGGGCCATTCGACGCTGTGCTCTGTCGCGTTTCTTGCCGCCGCCTGGACAACCATCAGGGCTACGGGTTCGAGCGCATCTTCCTCGTCCGATGCGGAACACGGAGATGTCAGATCGGGCCCGCCCTAACGATCAGCGAAATTGACGGACGTCATGGTGCCGGTGAAGACCCTGCCCTAATCAGCGCAATACATGACAAATACTTCCTGGGCAGGGCATTAAGATCGAGCGTGACGTCGAAGCGGCGAAACTTCGGAGGCTTGCTGGTGTCTCTCCAGAACGCACCGACCAAGGTGCCAGGTCTTCGCATGATCCGCAGGTCAGCAGCCCAATGTCGTTGCCAATCACATGACAGACCGAGGACGATATCATGAAGCCACATTTCCGGCCGTTGCGTGATCGTGTTCTACTGAAGCGGGTGGAGGTAGAGGAGAAGACCCCCGCCGGCATCATCATTCCTGATACGGTAAAGGAGAAACCGGTCGAGGGCGAGGTACTGGCCGTCGGCCCAGGAGCACCTGACGACTGCGGAAAGATGCGTCCGCTCGAGGTAAAGGTGGGTGACCGGGTGCTGTTTGGTAAGTGGTCCGGCAGCGAGGTCATTATCAATGGTGAGGACCGACTTATCATGAAGGAGTTGGATGTCCTTGGAGTAATCGAGGACAACGCCCGCGTCTCGGCGAAAGCAACGTGACAGCAGGCTCCCGGTTGGCACCCCGCATGCTCGGGGTTGCCGTAGCTGATTCTTGTCGGGCAGCTTTTAATTAGCGCAGGGTGCACCCACACAGTTGAAGATTGCGGTTCATAGCAAACGGTCGACTGATCAATATTTGGGTCGGGTCAATTTGTGCCATCCCCAACACCGCCCAGGTTTTCGCGTTCCAGACGAAGCAGTGAGTCCCGAATCGGTGATCGGCTGACGCGATAACGCTCGGCAAGTACCTGTTCGCGCAACTCTTGTCCGTAGCATCCCTTCCCCTCCTCGCTGTATGTAAGCAGTGAAATGCGAAGCAGCTTTCGCTCCGTCGCGAGTAAAGCGGTAGCAGCAAATCGAGAGCGAGTAGCTGGTTCTTTATTAGCCGGGTTGAACAGCCGTGGCAGCTGGCGCAGGGCGTTTCGCAAGGAAACTAATGCCGTTCGCTCTGTCGTTCCGCCGGGCGGGGTGCTGCTGGCCTGACTGCGGGAAAGAAATTGCCGTAAGTAAAATTGTAGAAGCGAGGTGTTGGCGGTGGGTGAATGCTCCTAGCCAAATGCGCTCGAGTGACGGACACCGAGGGGGCCAAGCTCTGTCCGCTATTGCCCGCGTGGGCTTTGCCCGCTCGCCCGTCAAGCGCAAGAAACCGCGCCGCCCTCCGGGCGACTGGGCTTGCTTGCCGCTTGGCCTTGACCGCTTGAAGGAGCGATCCGCCAGGGGAGGACGCCACCCCAGCGCTGTCGTCTCAACCCCGGGCACACCAGGGCTCTGTGGTTGAGATGGTAACGCCTACGTAGCAAATTTCGCCAAGGTCCCCAGCCGCACCGCTTCCGCCATGGTGCGGACGCCAAGCCGACGCATCAGGCGAGCGCGATGCGTCTCGACCGTCCGGACGTCGATTTCCAGGTCGTGGGCGACCATCTTATTGGGATGACCGCCGATGATCGCATCGAGCACCTGGCGCTCGCGCAAGCTCAGCGCTGAAACGCGGGTGGCCGCATCCACCGCCTCGAGGTGCTTGTCGCGGCTCACGGCCGGTGCTGCGATAACTTCCCATTCGTCGCGGTGCTTGGCGATTGCAAACTGGTGGGCGCGGACCACATCAAAAGCGTCACCAGCTTTGCTCAACGTGAGTGGATAAGTGCAAAGCAATGTTATGGGTTTGTCGGC
>CAWHWH010000007.1:0-24636 GCA_963832865.1 uncultured Pseudomonadota bacterium | reverse complement strand
ATCTGGCCGGCGCGTGCCGCCGCCCTGGCTTTCCACCAAGCTGCCGCTGATCCCTGAGGATCGGCATCGATCAACAACACCCGACGCCCGCTGGCTTGCGCAGCCACTGCAAGGTGGATCGCGAGCAGGCTCTTCCCCACCCCACCTTTGCGCGAAAGTAGGCCCGTGCGGCTGAGAGGAACAGAAAAGTAGCATAAGGCGGATTGTTGCTACCAGCGGCAGTGTTGCGTAACTAAATTCCTCTGTGGCGCGCTGTGACGTAATCTCATGTCTCGCCGCCTCCTCGCAAAAGTCCTTGCAAAAGGAGGGGTTCCGCACGGAGTTTTGCGACGCCTAAATCCTTGAAATACCATGTGCGGACTGGCTCTCGCAGAACTTAGGCCCAACTTTCCCACCAGACGAAAAAATATGACTTGAAATCAAAGCATTGTAGGGCGCAGACCGATTTAGGCACCACACGTGCCAAGGTGGTGGAAGCTCTGACTGAAGTGCGCCGAGCGAAAATCGATGGTCCAGCCTTGATTTTCGACGACCAACTGTGCGAACTGCATTCCTCGAACACCGACGCCAGCACATCAGCGTCGAGCCGGTCAATGCCAAATGTCCTCGGAAAGGACAGTGATTTTTAGCACCACAAATCGAGAGCGGCCGTAGAAGCCCGCAGTTTTCTGGGGCATTCCGGCTGTCGGATGCGTAACGGTAGGAAAGTTGGGTTCAGGAGTTCCGCATACCTGCGTTTTTCGCATAGCTCGCGTTCGATTCCGGTTCCGGACTTCCGCATGGGACTTTTGGATGGGCTTATGCCGGTTTTCTGTTCCGCTCAGCCGCACAGGCCAAGTAGCGCAGACTGACATGCGGCTCGCCGGCCAGTTTTTCTTCCAGCGCGGCCAGCAGGCGCGACTTGCCGATACCAGCTTCACCGGAGAGCAAAACGACCCGACCTTCGCCGGCCTTCGCCTCGTGCCAACGGCGCAGCAGCAGACCCAGTTCTTCGTCCCGGCCGACAAGCGGCGTGAGTGTGCTTGCGTAGACCACCTCGGAGCGGCTCACCGCCTCGGTCTTCCCGAGCACACGCCAGGGCCTTACCGGCGTGTCAAACCCTTTCAGCGCGTGGAGACCCAGATCCTCCAACTCGAATAGCTGGCCGACCTGGCTCTGGGTCGCGTCGCTCACCACGATCGTATCGGGTTGGGCTAAGCCTTGCAGCCGTGCTGCGAGGTTGGGGGTTTCGCCCACCGCCGTCATCGTCTGGGCAGCGCCGACGCCGACCAGGTCGCCTGTGACGACCAGACCGGTAGCGATCCCGATGCGCACTGAAAGCCGCTGGGGGGCGACCGCTTCGATGATCGCCAGGCCTGCGCGCGCCGCGCTTTCGGCGTGCGAACTCGTCCGGGCTCGGCCAGCCGAAATACGCCAGCACGCCATCGCCGACGAATTTGGCAACATAGCCCCGCTCGCCGGTCACCGCCGCCCCGACCTTCGCCTGATATGCTGTCAGGATTTCCCGCAGCTCTTCCGGATCAAGTCCAGTAGAGAGCGGAGTTGAGCCCACAATGTCGCAGAACAGCACAGTGATCTGCCGCCGTTCGGCGGCCGCTGTCGACGCCCGGTTATCGCTGGTCGACTCGACCGCCGGCGGTGACGCGGCTTCATCCCACAGTTTGACGATTGCTACCAACAGTTGGCGTCGGTGGCCGACGGCAGCAACGCCGAGTTCCTTGAGATCTTCGGCGGTGAGATGGAACAATACTTCAGCGCTGACGTCATTCTCGCGGAATGTCGCCTCGTAGCGTTCAAGACCCAGATCTCGCAGCCAAGCTCCGACATCCACCGCCGTATCCTCCGGCTCGGTGACGCTCGGAGGCGGGGTATCGCCCTGTTGGAGCGGTCGTGTCCAGGACCAGAAGATCGGTCGCCAACAGCGGGAGGATATCGACACCGCATGAACGGCGGTCTCAGGCCGCTCAGACGCCCTCGCGTGTCAAGCGCCGCCTTGCCATTCCGCAATTTTCTATCGTGATAGCGGCTGGGCTGGTGGTGGCCGCCGCGTCGACGATGACGTCCAGGTCATGTCAAAGGCTGTCGCTCATAAGATGGATTCCGTTAAGTCGCCGCTCGCGCGTCCGTGAGCACCGCCCGTCAAACCGGATTATGCGTACCGGGAAGCGTTTCGTTCGTTCAGGCCTGTCTTTGGCTTCGCCATAAAAATCTCTTTGCTTCTCCACTTTGTGGCCCACGTCACAGCGGCTTCCTGCCTCAGGTGCAAATGTCAGGCACCAGACGAGGAGAGCTGCCATGGCCTACATTTTCCCGATTGCGGTAGAGACCGCGCTGCGCTCCATCGACGCGCCGGAGGCCATTTGCCGTAACCAAGCGACTGAGGCCGCACATGTTCTGCTGGCGACCTCTCGCAGGCATGCCCGGCGGTTTGCGCTTGCGATGCACAGCCGTGTCGCCCGTGGGCTGGACGCAGCCCTGATTGAGCATTGGGCACGGGTCGTGATGGAAATCACGCGGCTCACGCAGTCAAGAAAGGCGGCCGCTTAGGGTCTGAGCCCGGATAACCGCATCATCCGTCTGGCCACCTCGGGGCGATGGTATAGTTCCATTCGCCGTGGAAATCGGCGGGTTGTCGGCGTTGATCAACCGCTGCTTTGCATTTGGATAACGCGGAGCCCGATCTCACACCACCAGCGTCGGATGCTCGCGACGGAGAACTCGCCGGTGTCCGCGCTGACCGCGCTGATGCCGACATTGACGAAGCCGGCATTGGCGGAAACGTCGTAGATTCCGTACGGCACCGCCTTGCCGAGTTCAGGAATGGCGAAGTCATGCACCCGGACCGGCTCAGGCTGCCCTTGGGCCGCAACTCGCGGCCGCCGTTCTTGAAGTCTCCGACAAGCTCCTTTTTCTTCGTGTCGACAGAGATCACCGGCTGCCCGGCGGCCTGGAATGCTTTAACCTTGGCGTTGATATGCTCGAACTGAGCGTTGCGATCGGGGTGGTTGGCACCTTCGCGCGTCTTGCAGTTGGCTTGCAGGCTGAAGTTGAGGCGCTTCAGAAGCCGGCGACCGATTCGGCGCTACAAGCCACCCACCCGGTGACAGCCGGTTCAGCGTCACGGCGTAACGCAGCGGTGCCGCCACGCGCTCAACGAGGATCCGCCCATGCCCGCTGGTGTCGTCCTTGACCAGGTTGCCGCCCCCCTCCCGGTGCTGGAGGTGGCCTG
Source organism: uncultured Pseudomonadota bacterium (assembly GCA_963832865.1). GTDB lineage: Bacteria > Pseudomonadota > Alphaproteobacteria > Acetobacterales > Acetobacteraceae > Rhodopila. The sequence continues at coordinate 21,407 of CAWHWH010000007.1, read as the reverse complement.
CAAGTGCCACCGCTCGAAGCGTGATGGCGCATCGGCGCCACGCTTCTCGTCCACCTCTCACGGTTCTGCAGGGATGGGTAAAATCACGTCGGCTCGTATTACCGCTGGCCCGAAGCGACGTCCTTATGCTGTGCCATGTGGGCGCAGGCAGGCGATCAAGGCGTCCAGATCAGCCTCAGGCAGGGTGTCGGCGCCGAACCCAGGCATCTGCTGAAGCGGCCAGGTACGCACGGTTTTCGGGTCGCGCACCAGGGCGCGCAGCCCCTGGTCGGTCAGATACTCCGTCGCGTTCATCGGCCAGCCGAGGTCCGGCCCCATTTCGCCGGCGCCCCCGCCGTTCAGGAGGTGGCAGGGCAGGCAGTTGGTCGCGAACACCTGCTGGCCATGTTTGGGCGGGGCCTCGAGCGGTAGCGCGGGATCAGCGGCCAGTTGCGGCCAGCGGAGGGTCGGGCTCTCGACCGCTGTCAGGCTTGCCAGTTGATAGGGCCACTGCTCGGAAAAATCACGCCGGAGCGCTCGGGGTAACTCCCAGACGAGGTAAAACGGTCCCGCCCCGGTATTCTTGCCGGGGAGGTTTGGCCAGGGCTGATCGGGCGGCTCGACGGCGATCCGTACCATTGAACTTGAATGGTGCCTTAGCGTAATAGTCGAGCGAAACCGGCGATCCAAGCGCGATACCGATGTCGAGGCAGTCATTGGCGGTCCATTGGGTTGTGACAACGGTAATCCATTAACCAGGCGGCTACTCACGCGCTACAACAGCAGTCGGGGGCTCGCAATGAGCAACACTGACACGATCCTAAATTAGCGTACATCAAGGCGACTGCGCCCTTACGTAGCCACGCCGTGACGATTGAGAAGATCCGCGCTGGCACGAGCGTCAACACGCACCAGCAGGTGTTCCAGATCACTCGGCGCCTACGGGAGACCGGCCGGATCAACGGCGAGATGGTCGGCGGGGAGTGGCAGTTTTGGGCAGCAAAGCCATAACTTTCCCGAGCGCAGATCACGACGCCGGCCGTTTACCGGCTCAAGGAAAGTCAAGGTCAAGCGCCTGTCTGATTCTGTCCGCGTGCGCCGGGGAGATCCTCCCGTTGCTGAATGGCGACGATCATCATTTCCACAAGGACGTGTTGGTGATCGCGCAGAACGCCGCCGATCAACCTTAATGATCACGAGCAGGAACGGGCGATCTAGGTAACCAGCCCCCGCTCGCCGGCAGGTTGAACAGGGACCGGCGACCGGAAGCAGACGCTCCGGGCGCGTTCATGGTATAGTCTATTGCGCGTCCGTCTCACCGAACGTGCGTTGAGTCTCAACGATTGTGCGTCAGACGCCTGCTTCCGTCTCAGATAATGTGCGTCGGAAACCGGCCTTTATTGCGCGTCGGGCCATTTATCATTGCCTGCGTCATCGCCCGATATAGCAGCCATCGCACCGCGCTTTCGATGACCGCCGTCGAGATGGCTCCTCATGTCGTCTGGCCGTTGCAAAATCGACGATGATATCGGACTGGCTGCATGCATAGGTTTCGAGTTCACCTAACAGGCGGCCAACTTTCAGCGCGTCGGCAGCAGATCCTATTTGCCAAGGTCCGTCAGTTCAAATGCGCTCGCCATCAGCCGACGGGTGGACGTGGCGATAACGACCTGATCGATGGCGGCTGGTTCTCTACCGTCTGGCCAAGCTGCCGACGCAGCGTGTTGACGCGACGATGTCAAATAGGCGAAGCAAAGCGTATATTGCCGAAGTGGAACCAAACTCTCCTTTAGAAGTTGCGTTTCGATAACTTCAAATTCCGGAACGACCCGGTGGGTTGGCGCGAACGCTGCCAGAAGAACCCGTCGGATTGCGCGCCGCCACAGGTCAAGTTCCGGGGTCCGGATGGAGCCGCAGAGGTCGCTGCAGCGATGCCCCTCTATGGCATTGGCGCTGGGTAGCAAACAGAGCTTACTCGCCCACAACTTTATCTTTTGAGCCGCAAAAGCCGCACACATATCGACCTCATATGGGTCTTTGGACCTCAGCTTCGGCGGCGGCAGCGCCTTCAGAAACCCATCTTCGAACAAGAAATAAGATGACCTCTGGCCGTGAAGTACCTTCAGCGCTGCCTCTTTGGCGTCGGCGAGCTCCGTCCCTATCACGGCAGGAACGGTGGACTGCAGACTTGAGAAGTTTGCGAGCAGGCGCTCGATCTCTTGAAGCTCGCGGTCAGCCGTTTTGCGCCAGACCCTGTTCTCGCGATCCCAGGTCGCCAGACCCAGCTGGATCAAGCACCTCAGAACCGTCGATATCCTATCGGCCAGTTCTCGCCGTAGCTGCTTGCAGGGCGCCTCGATCACCTCAGCAAGGTCCAGCAAGTCGACCTGGTCGTGGACGCGCTCACCGGCTGCGAGCCGACGCAGCAGATCGGCCTGCTGCTCGCGCCATAGCAGCCTGTCGGTTATGGATTGCTTGGCGGCCGGTAGGGCGACTTCCCGTTCGCCAAGAGCGGCTTTCACAGCGCTGCGCAAGGCACGCGGATCTAGCCCAGTGACTTGGGTCTGCTGCTCCTCTGGCTTGCCCGAGACCTTAGCGGCGGTCGAGACTTTTATCTCGCCACGATTGACACGGCGCGCCAGTTCTGTCGTTCCCCGCTCGATGACCTTCTTCGCATCAGCAACGGAACGGAGTGACACGTTCAGGAGTTTGGCGGCCTTGGATTGGGAAACCTTCTGCAAATTTGCAGAAGGTTCGCGGTCAGTTCTGGCGCCTTGCGGCATATTTGCCAACTTAGCCGCGACCATGGCGCGCTGGCTTGGGCTTAAGTGGCGCCGGAGCAAGTTTGCCCCGAGGACATAGCCCAACGGGTCAGCGCCGTTGTACTCTTCATATCGAGGCTCGACGCCAGCCTCTCTGCAGGCCAGATAGCGGTGACGCCCGTCGAGGATCAGGTCACCCATCTTCATGATCGGCACCTGCAGTCCACGCGTCCTAATGTCCAGAACTAAGGCGGAGAACTCCTTGCGCTCCATCGCCGGGAACAAATCACAGAACGGATGAAAGCGTGCAGCCAGATCCGGCACAATCGATCCATCGGGCATCTTCTGCTTTCCCCACTGCATCGGCGCGAAAGATGGCCTGAATTCAATCAATTGGCCCCGGAGCGCGTTTCGGCTCGCCTCCCAGATCCCGCATAATGGAAGCCTGCCGCCAGCTGGAAACCTCGCCGTAATTGACGAAAGTCGTCAGCACCTCGTCATGCCCAAAGTTTTGGCTCCAGGCCTTGAACTGCTCTGGCGTGCTGCAAAGTTGCTCGCCCAGCATGGCCAACGTCTTGCGAAAGGCGTGCGGTTTAAAGTATGGCAAGCCTGCGCCGCGAAAGGCGTCCTGGAAGATCCTGCGGATCGGCTCTCCGTCGCTCCAGTGCGTGCTTGCGAGCCCTTGAGGCTCGAGCTGCTGAATTCTTGCCTACACCCGTGCGGGTTGCCGGGAACAGGGGATCGTCGTGCCCCATCAGCTTTTGGGTCCTTAGATAGCTGATCCAAGCCGCCACGATGGCGCGGATGTCGCCGCCGACCGGGAAGAAGTAAGTGGTGAACGTCTTACTGGCCTTGGTGTTCACCTCACGGGCGTCTTGGACGACCTTGCCTTCAATTAGGTCGACATGTTTGAGCCGAAGGGAGGCCACGGCGCTAACGCGGGCACCGGTCAGCAGCATGAAGGCGACCACTGCTTGGTTCCGACGCTGGATCTCCAATTCGGTCGGCATGCTGTGAATCACGTGTCGGATCTGCTCGATCGTCGGGACTGGCTGCTCGCGACGCGTCGTGGCGATGCGGGTTTCCTTGGCCGATAGGCTAAAATATTCCGCGTCGGAATAGCTGATTCGTTTGTAGCCGCGTTGTCGCGCTAACCACTGGAAAAAGTTTTTCAGCACCAGAAGAATCGCGTGCCGGGACGCTACACTCAACCCGGCCCTCCCTTGCCTGTTTGTCTGCGTCGTAAGCGACGCTTTGAAGTCAATCGCCTGCTGGATGCGGAACTTTCGGAAGTCCTGGCCCTTGGTGAATGTCTCGAACAGCGCCACCCCGCGAGCCACACTATCCAGCGTTCTCTCGCCCAGATGCTTGGCTTCCCTCAGATAGGTAAAATACTGGCGCTTGATCCGTTCGTTCTCGGCACACGACGGCATTGCTTTGCTACTCCTTGTCGAAATCACTGCTCACGGAGAGACAGGCGCCCTCGCTTAGGCGCAGGTGCGGATGAGTGACCCGGACCTCGAGAGTCCCGCAGACCTCGTCGAAACGGGCCCAGCTGATGCGGCGGTACATCACCATTTCGCACCGCGGGCAGAGGCCGATCAGATCGCCTGTCTGCTCCGTCCGAGCGACATAGTCGGCCATCCCACCTGCCGGCGTCTGGCTTGTGCGACATCGCAAGCAGTAAATCTGTCCCAGCCCGCAGGGCCGCTTGTTCTGTGCGTGGCGTCGCTTCAAGTAGGCGATCAGATCCTCGCCGCGGATCAGAAACGGTCGCGTGCGATCGATCAGCGGCAGGCCGGTCCGAATCCAGGCTCGCACCGTGTTCTTGTGAACGTGGAGGACGTTGGCCGCCTCCTCGATTAAGTAACTGCGATGGACCTTTACTGGTCGGTGGTCAGGTCGCCGGCAGGGGGGCTTCGCCATCAGCTGGTGACCCCGGCCGTAACACGCGGCTGACCGCCGAAGCCGCCGGGCGGGCACTGAGGCACGAGGTCTAATGGGGTCTGCATGTTCGATCTCCTGCATTCCAGATGCAGCAGATAATCCCGTCACGACTTGGGAAATGGAACGGCTTACTAGGGTTCGCCAGCCCCGGCAGCCTTGACGCGCCAGCGTCGTGACGCCCGCTGCGGCCGCGTTGTATGAATACCGAATCGGCCAACCCCGTGCACGCCGCTTGCCGACTGCCGTATGAGGAGTGTCTGAAGTCGAGACGCGCCGCTGACTGCGTCCTCCGGCAGGACCTTGATGGCTCCTTGGTCGAGGCGGCGGATCACATTGAGCGCCGCCAGCAGATCGTCTCGCCCGGTGTCTGACGTGAAGGGCAGCGACCAGAAGGCCGGCAGCGATTTGCGCAGATCCGGGTAGCGGGAACCACCGAGGCAGGCGTGCCGCGACGGCGCGACGGCGGTGCTGAAAGGCAGGACCGGCTCCCCTTCATCCACAAGGTGTTCGCCGACATCGTCTATGTCGGCGAGGAAGTCGCAAACGCCACCTCTATCGTTGTGGATATCGTCCGCAAACTCGCTGATCAGGTGGTCCTCCAGGTTCTAACGCGCCGCTGGGTGGGTCGAACGCTTCTTCGTCTGTATCAACCGCAACCGACGGATCGCCCAAGACTTCGAGGCCACCATCGCTTCGGCGACGGCTTTTCTCTACGCCGCTTGCGTCATGCTGCTGACCCGCCAGCTACCTCGTTCGGCTTGAGATTTCGAGCCGGACGCTTAGCCGAACCAAGAAACACCACGGGGTGGGAAACACCTATTGGCCAAGCGAGGGTCGTCATGGCTATCCACGTCAAACAGCGAGGACGCAACAATTTTTTGTTTCACCGGTCTCGGCGCGGGCTGACACGATGGAGCCCTATGCCGAGTGTCTGGCATCAGACGCGTTACTCTGTGACGTTATGATTCGCAGGCTTGAAGGTTCAGGCTGGCGCGATCATGGTCAAGGGAAAGCCGTTGCGGCAAGCAATTCGTTCGGCCCGCAGGGGGTCGCTTTGGCTTCTACGGGAGCCGCGTCAGGTTGCAAGCTGCCCTTGCCACGGCGTTGATCAAGGGTCGTCGACGACTACTAGCTCAAGGGTTTGGTTGGGTCACGACCTCACAGGAATTCGAGAGGTGGCCATGGTCGACTCTGAAGAAGCCCGAAGGCCACGGTTCGATTGGAATGTGCGTGACGCAGGCGCAGTGGCCGGCTTTATGGTGCTGGTCCTCGTCCTGCTCTTGTTGATCCCTCCACACGGCATCCTCTCCGACAACGAAGAGAATTACTTCGCGCTCGCCAAGCGTTTCGTCGATGGCAGCACGTCGCCGCAGAAAACCGCTGTCTTCGATTCGTCACGGCATCGGATGCTGAGTGATCTGACGCTCGGTTGCCTGGTGTCGGCCATTGGTTTCACACCGACCCAGGTGATCACGCGGCTGTTGGCGGTTGCGGGCTATGCGTTCACGCTGTCTGGTCTTTTCGGTGTCTTCGGATTGTCGGCGTTGGACGCCGCGCTGGCAGTGATGGGCATGGCATTGATCGGCCAGGACATCATTGGTCTCGAATGGCTGTTCGGCGGCTATGAGGCCAAGGTGGCCGCCTATGTGCTGGTGCTTGCCGCTCTGCGGCTTGTACTTGTCAGGCAACGACTAACTTCTGCTATGCTGCTGTTCGCAGTGGCGACGTATGTTCACTTTCTGGTCGGTGGGTTCTGGTGCATGGCCGCGCTGGTGCTGCAACTCCTGGACAGGCCCCGCGACTTTCGGCGGGTCGCTTCCTCGGCGGCGCTGTACATGCTTCTGATAATGCCACAGTTGGGGTTGATAGGGTGGTCGCGATTTGCCGACGCGAGTGCCGAGCGGGCGACCGACGTCCCGCCGCCCGACGTGATCTATTCGATCATTCGTGAGCCGCATCACCAGTCGCCGTTCCTGTCCTGGGCATATTTCCGCGACCGATGGCTGCCCGGTTATGTCATGGCCGCACCGATGCTGGCAGCTTGCCTTTGGGTCGCATGGCGTGGAGAGACGCGACGAGTGCGCATTGTGGCAGTGTGGTTATCCGGCCTTCTGGCATACCTGTTCCTCGTCCTGGGTCCAAAGTATCTCGACCGGCACAGCGGCGCGCTCGGCAAGCTTTACCTGTTCCGTCCCTCGTCGCTGATCCTGCTTTTGTGGCTGTTGCTGGCACTCGCTGTCCCGGCAATGATGATTGGAAGCCGGGCATGGACCCTGCGTGTGTCGCTTTTGGCGGCGATCGGTCCTTTCTTCCTGTATACTCAGGGCGGCGAGTTGGCGCGGACGATTGCCGCGAGCGAGGCGCTTGAGCACGAGAAGCGGACCCTGGTCTCGGCGATTACGCGCTTGGTCGCGGCTGGCGATGTCGTGCTGATCGACCCGGATGTTGAACCGCTGTTGCTGGACTTCGAGCGCCGCACCGGGCGTCCCACGCTGGTGATGTGGAAATTCGCACCCACGAACGATGCCGAACTCATTACCTGGTATCGTCGCGTTGAGCTGCGTCGCACCCTATTCGAGCACGGCTGCGGTCCTGGCCTAAACGCCGCAAACATCGCTTATCTGCTGACCACAGCGGCGCGGGCGGCTGGGCTCGCGGCCGGCTGCGGCCCCGAGGCCTTCCGCGCTGAGCGGTGGGTGTTGCTGCGCCGCGAAATCAGGGACAACGCCTCGGCTTCATCTAATCCCTTGGCGCTTATCCCATGATCCTATGCAGAAAACCTACCTGGAAACGGACCTAGCTGTCGGGAGCATGCAATCCTGTGGGGTTCATTACGCCGCCAATGCGACCACTTCATCCCCGTTTGTGGGGCGGAATGCGCTGGAACAGGGCGACGGTGGTTCCACAGAGAGGTCGGCGACCTCCTTTGCTTTCAAAGTGACAGGCATCTCTTCAGGCTCGGCCGCCTTGCAGGTCGTATAATTGCGCCACCAGAGTTCGCGTTGATCACAGGCCAGACGGTTTTCAGGATCCTGGAACGGGTATCCTGATCTCTTGCGGGCTTCAATTGCATCGCGGGTCACCAGAAACGGCCAGAACTTCAAGCTCCTGGTGCTCCGACAGCTTCAATACGTCCCGGCTGGCCTGTACGACGGCTGTGCGGCCAGTAACCAAGCCGAAGACGCGACACTGCGTCATGTTCCAGCGGTCGCGGTCGAGGAAGAAGCGCAGCTCTCCCAGGAACTCCCTCGTTTGTTCATCGGCGATGCGACCGGGCTGCGCCAATTCGTCGAGGCCGTCGAAGATCAGAAGGAGAGGGCGTTCTGTAGTGGCAAATTGCGGCTGCTCCAGGGGATTTTCGGTGAAGGCTGCCGGGCCGCGCTCTCCCAAAGCCTCCCCGACGGCGTCGAGCAATTTGCCGCTAATACGGCCTTTCCGCCATATCCGTGTAGAAAGTGCCGCTAAGCAAGTCATTGATATGACAACAATAGTTGCCGAGTTGCCGACCTTAAGTCATTGTAAACCCGGGAATTACAGCTTTTCGCTCCGGAACATGCTCACGAGAGCGCGACTACGACCGAAACCAAGTAATCGATCAGGTAGACGGTCATGTGGGCAGGTATTATACTGTAGTTCGCGCGGTTCTACGCAGCGGGAACTCCGCGTATCACAAAATTATCGCACCGGCACCGCATCGAACTCGGAAAATCTGCCCGAAAGCAGAGAGTTAATAAACATCAATAACTTATGGCCTGGACCCAATATATTTATCAATGATATTAATAGGTTACTTAGCGGCACCTTCTGCACGGATATGACGGAAAGGCCTAGGAAGAAAAAAGGAAAGACCTTCTTCAAATCGCCACTTGCTCAGATATTTTTTCATCCAGGGTGGGTCGGCTGAAGGCCGGTGGCAAACTAACTAGTGGCGTTCGAACACTTACGTTCATGCATCGATCAGCCACGCCACGCAAGCGATTTCTGGATGGATAGTGGGAAGCGCGCGACAGAGTGTGCGCTGATGTGAGGTAGGACAGCGCCAGCGGCGTCCAGCCGTTCGCCTCCAGCTTGCGCGCCAGCCGCGTCGCCAGCGTGCTCTTGCCTGTGCCGCCCAAGCCGGTCAGCACCACCGCTTGCAGCTCGCCCGCCCGCAGCCCCGGCAGCAGCCGCTGCAGCTCGCGTCGGCGGCCGATGAAATGCGGCGTGTAGCCCTCGATCATTCCCGGCAGCGGCTGCAGCACCAGCGAGGGACGCGAACTCGGCTCGCTTCGCGTGACGTCGAACAGCCCGCGCCTGCCGCGTCGCGGCATACAGCACCGGCAGCGACCAGGACGGATCGCCCTGGTAGACGAACTTGCGACTCACGCTGTGTAGCACCGACAAATCACTGATCGTCGCCGATCGTGCCAACGCCTGAATGGCCAGGTCCTTGCGGTCACTCTCCAGCAGCATCGCCGCTGCGCCAACGCATTGAGCCATATTCGCACCACACCCGAAAAACGTCAGCGTGCCATCATCCGCTCTGCCAGCGTCAACCCGGCCTCGCGCGTGTGACCCTCATTTGAACCACGCCGATTTGCCGCAGAATCAATGACAGGGGATACTAGTAGTAGGTAATGGTATTGCAGGTGAGGTGCGGAAATACGTATTTTTGCCCTTTCACGATCAGAACCATCAGGATCGTCTGCGTGTAGGCGAGATACTTGGCCTGCTCCTTGAACAGCATCCAGTATTCGGCGCTGTAGGTCGTGACGTTGGACACCCGCTGCTCGAAGGGAATGTTCGTTACCATGCCATGGCCGTTCTCGAGAGGATCGGTCGTGACGCGCCAGTGCATGTAGGATGTCGGCTTGATGATCGCCACAGCCTCCTGCAGCGGCTTGTTGGGGGCCAAGGTTAGGTCCGGGTGCGGGTTCTGATAATCATTGGCGTCGGTGGGGCTGCTGGTCTTCTGTGTGGAGTAGCGGTTGTCAGCATTGAGGTTTGAAACCGGGGCCGGCGGGATGGGCGTTCCGTCAGGCGAAGTGGCGCGTTTCGTGGCGAAAGGATATGGCGGCATGCCATCAGGAATGACGGGGCTCCCTTCGATCACAGGGTTTCCGCTCCATGGGCCGGATTTTCCAGCTGCTGTCGGTACTGTGTCGAAACTGCCGAGCGCCAGGATCGAATTGCCGTGCGGTATCGACATCTGCTTGGCGATTAGGATGTCGGCGGGCTGCTGAACCGATTGGGCGACCATTTGTGTCGGCGGAGGAAAATTGTTGCTGCCTGTCGGAACGGCCGGATACGGACCCTGCCCTTGAACGAACCTTGGCAGCCACAACCAGGCGCCGTTCTCAACATGCACGACGTCGCCATCGGGCGACGTCGCTCTCGGGCCTTGGGGACCCTCGGCAAACTTGACTTGCTGTTCGTAGAAGATCGCACGAGCGTCCTGGTTGACCGTGCCGCCCCGGTTCGGTGCGCGGGCCGCAATGGCCAAAGTCGTCGTCGGGTCAGCGTTATTGAAGTGCAGCTTCTCGTGGTAACGGAAGTTCTTTAAAATGTAGCCATCAGGGTCGGCAGTCTCGGGTAGGGGCATGATGTTGTAGGACAGGGGATTGGCGGGGCCCCCAGCGCCATCCGCTCCACCCGGAAGGGGCTTGTTTTCCCAGTCACCCACTAGGTTTTGTTGGAACAGAGCCAAGATATCAAGCAGAGCTGCTGCAGGCATCTCTTTCCTCCCATTTGTTCGGAGCGCTCATTGTGTGGACCGACATTCCCTACATGACAATTCGCTAAGAATGCGGCACCGGAGACTTGTTGGGCGGCAACGACTTGTAAAAGTTGTTCCAGAAACTCGCGCGGTTTCGTGGCGTGACGCGCCGATTGGCAGCCGGGGTGCTCATCGCGAGACTCCCTTTATCCGACTCTACTGGTGGCGTCGCAGATCTTATAATCGACGTTTTTCAATTGATTGAACGATTCGGCCGTTACGTGATCCGCCACCTGTTAATGTTACAATGGCGCGCTATTGCAGGCGCACGTGCTCGAACTCCATGGGTCTTGCGGGAGCGTCTTCGAGCTCGCCAGCCTGCTCCTCGGGGTCGATCTCCGCGAGCGCTTCGGGTAGTCCCAGATCGATATCATCCAGACTCATCTGCCACTGCTCGATCCAGCTCCGCACCTGAACGCCCTTTTCGCCTTCCTGCCATCTCTCGGATTTGGCATCAAATTCTTCCTGAGCGACCTCTGCTATGTTGCCGGCCAGGGTGCGGGCCGTCTCCAGAATCTCGTTGTAGTCGCTTTGCGCTTCAGCGACCGCCTCAGCAAACGGCTCGACTCCCCGATTAAATGCGGCAATGGCGATGTTCAGCGCTGCGGCTCTTTTACGAAGAAGGGCCGCCAAAGCTTCGCGCTCTGCCGCTTGCTCTTTGCTAAGTTTGAAGCTCATCAGTCACCCTTTCGAGCCCTCCGTTCAGGTGAGATGGGTGCTAACCGGAATTTTGCATCACAAGTTGTCTGGTCGTAAGTATACGGGCTTAACCGCTCTGATCTACAGTTGGCAAAAAGCCTTGCAGACCAAATGGAAAACGGTGATCCCTAGGAATTCCTCTCTTTTAGCGAGCCCGATTCGATGGCCACCCGCCCTGTACTTGCCAAGGAAGCACCGGCCAAAACAGCCGCTGCGAAAAAGTCAGCTCCGGCAATACCGAAGCCAGAAGCCACCGTCGTGCCCGTCGTCACATTGAAATCCGTCTTCGAACAACTCGCGGAGACACACAATCTGACGAAGAAGCAGGCCTTAGCGCTGCTGGGGGACTTCGTGGCCGCGATAACCATGCATCTACAAAGCGGAGCGCGGATCAGGATGAGCGGCCTCGGCATCCTCGAGGTGAAAGATCGTCCGGCGCGGACGGGTCGCAATCCGGCGACCGGGGAGTCAATCGAGATTGCGGCCAGCAAGAAGGTGGCGTTTCGGGTGGCTAAGGAACTGAAGGCGGCGGTGTAGTTGTGGCGGGCGCTTCAGGATGATCGGTTAGGGTCGAACTGGCTGATTGCCCGGGACTGCCTGGGGCTTTACAGGCGTTTTGGGAGCGTCCGCTATCCAAGACGGGGGCGCGACCGGTTCAGCCTGCTTTGGCATAAAAAGAGGCAATAGCAAGCCACCAAAAATCGCGCCCATCCGCCCTGCTGCGGCAAGCCTCGGGAGGTTACGGCTTCTCGAAATCTGGCCTAACTGGCCGATCTCCAGGGATTGGCCCAGACCCAACAGTCGCGTCACCAGCCGCCAAATCGGGAAATATCCTCGAAATGGCGGCCTTGGAGGGCCGAAGATGCCTCTGATGCGGCACTTTTGACATTTTACCCGCCGAACCGGATCGGATTCCCCGGGTCAAACCCGCAGAATGCCGCGGCGCGGTGCCGTAACTTTTGACAAAATGCGCCTTTCGTCAAAAGTTTGGCCTTTTCCGCGCCCCAATCCACTCGAAACTCGGTCAAACCCAACTTTCCTACCGTTACGCATCCGACAGCCGGAATGCCCCAGAAAACTGCGGGCTTCTACGGCCGCTCTCGATTTGTGGTGCTAAAAATCACTGTCCTTTCCGAGGACATTTGGCATTGACCGGCTCGACGCTGATGTGCTGGCGTCGGTGTTCGAGGAATGCAGTTCGCACAGTTGGTCGTCGAAAATCAAGGCTGGACCATCGATTTTCGCTCGGCGCACTTCAGTCAGAGCTTCCACCACCTTGGCACGTGTGGTGCCTAAATCGGTCTGCGCCCCACAATGCTTTGATTTCAAGTCATATTTTTTCGTCTGGTGGGAAAGTTGGGTCAAAATCAATTTGGCGGCTGGTGACACGACCGTTGGGTCTGGGCCTGGTTACAATGGCTGGGGCAATGGCTGAAGCGCAGCTCACCAAGCGGCGCCTCAAACGAGGGGTGTTTTGCTCGATTGTCGAACCTCAGGCCGCGATCAATCGCTTTCTTGCCGAGGCCAACTTGGATCCACGACCGTTCCGATGGACAAAGGACCCCGGCAAAATTATCGCCGCGGTGAAAAGAGGGCACCAAGCGTTAAATTCGATCCACTAGAACTCTGTGCCTGGAGCAAAACAAAAGATGAATGGTCTTCCGGTTGATGTGCCCTCTATGGTGTACCAAACGACTGCATGACCCGTAGGGTTGGGGCCGCCATTGGGATCACGCTTTGCCTTTTCCGGAATCGTGATCCACTCTCCGTTGATACGCACTTCATAAGTGCTATTCTTCATGCGCCAGTCTTCGTCGTCGAGCAGATGGCCGTCCGCAATATCGCAGCACCAATTTCCATCCATACTGTGTTGCGCTTTGAACCATTGAGCGGTTGGGGTGGTTAGATCCGCACCTGGCGGCGGTTTTGCGTGAGCTGGTCCAACAGCGGCGATTGTAACAGCAGCGAATAATGTACGCGTGAGCGAAGTCATGTATGACTATCCAGATTGCAAGTGAGGCGATTGTTGTCTGGCTGGATATTGGCAGGAACCCTATTTTTCGTGAGATGAGCACATCGGCATATGGCAATCGATCTAAGTCATTGAAAAGTCACATCCTTGAACGCGGATTTTAGCGCGAAACGGCGTCCGCCTTTTACGGCGGCAAGCCCCGTGGGTCGCGCGAGGGCGCGGGCGCCTGTCTTGAGGCGCACGTACCAACTCACCCATAGCACCATGATCCCGCGGTCAAAGTGGCGACCTTCGAACGGTTCATCCAAACCCGTCAGGGCGCTAGAAGATAGGGAGGCCGATGAATTGTACCAGAGCCGACCATCGGTCGTGGCCTCGTACGCCCGGATGGCTTCATCGCCGGCTGGCATTCCGCGCCGCAGATGTACGTCTCCCTTAGGCAAATATCCGCAACGTCAGTGAAATTGGCGGAGCGTCGTTGACTTTGCCCGAGCTGCTTCTTAACGTCCAAAAGGCTAAATATGCTGGCTGACCTACCGCAGAGTAGGCACCTACAGAGACCAACAATAATGCGAACAGGGAAGGGGGCCGCCGCCGATGTTAGAACATAGGGTTACTCAGGCAAAACTGCCTGGGCTGATCGCGCTGTGCGCGGGTCTTGCGTGCTGGGGTCTTGGCGCAGGCGCCCGGGCCCAGGGTCTCGATGACGCGAGCGCACCCAAGCAGACGCCCAACTATGTAACCGACGACATGTTGCTGAACGCTGACAAGGACGCGTCGAACTGGTTGCTCTACGGCCGCGACTACGCGACCACACGTTACGCGCTGCAAACAGAAATAAACCAAAATAACGTCAAAAAGCTGGTGCCAAAGTGGGAGCTGTCGTTCGGCGTGCTTGACGGCCAAGACAGCCAGGCTGTGGCGGTTAACGGTACCTGTCTACGTCACATCGTCCTACAACCACGTTTGGGCGCTGGACGGCCGCACCGGCGAGATCAAGTGGAAATATGACCGCGAACTGCCGGCTGACGTGTTTCCCGAGCTGTGCTGCGACGTGGTCAATCGCGGTGTCGCGGTGTATGGGAACAAGGTCTATCTGGCCACGCTAGACGCCCATCTCGTGGCGCTCGACAATGCCACCGGCAAGGTTGTTTGGGACAAGCAACTCGGTGATTACACTTCTGCCGAGACGTTCACCATCATGCCGATGGCCCTGCGTGGCAAGATCATCCTCGGCACTTCGGGTGCCGAATACGGGGTCCGCGGGTGGATCGAGGCGGTGAATGCCGACACGGGCGAGCAGGTGTGGAAGACGTACACCGTCCCGGCCGCCGGCGAACCCGGGTCCGAGACCTGGGGTGGTGAATCGACCAGGTACGGTGGCGGCTCCGCGTGGATTACCGGCTCCTATGATGCTCAAAGCAACACCATCTTCTGGCCGGTTGGCAATCCGGGACCAGACTTCGACCGCCACGTCCGTCCGGGCGACAACCTCTATACAAACAGTACGCTAGCGCTCGATCCCGACACCGGGAAGATGAAGTTCTATTATCAGTACACGCCGAATGATCCGTATGACTACGACGGCGTCAACGAGGTGATCCTCGCCGATGTCGGTGACTCGAAAATCTGGCTGCATGGCAGCCGCAACGGCCACCTGTATTCGATTGATCGAACAACCGGAAAGTGCAACTGGGTTGTGCCGCTGGGGCGTGTCAACTGGGTGAAGGAGTTCGGCCCGAACTGCCGTCCCATTTACAATCCTGACAAGGACGTGACTTACGACAAGATCACGACGGATATCGCTCCTTCCCTAGATGGCGGCAAGGAATGGCATCCGATGGCCTACAGCCCGAAGACCAAGATGGTCTACGTGCCAACCTATAATTTCTCGATGGACTTGCAAGCCAAGAAGATGGAGTGGAAGCGGGGACAGTGGTACCTGGGTGCCAAAGTCATCCACTTCAATCCGGGCAATGGCGCGGTCAAGGCGTTTGATGCAGCCACCGGCAAGCTTGCCTGGATCCGGCCGCAGAGTACGCCGGCAACGGGCGGCCTACTCGCGACTGCAGGCGGCCTGGTGTTTTATGGCAACCCGGAAGGCCAGTTCCAGGCGGTGCGCGACGATACCGGCGAGTCGCTCTGGTCATATAATGCGGGTACCGGCATCCACGGCAATCCGACCAGCTACACTGTTGACGGCAAGCAATATGTCGCCGTCGTGATTGGGCCGGGCGGCGGCGGCATCTGGCCGCTGACCTACAAGGACTGGTTCCAGAAGCAGTCGAAGGGCGGTGGAATGATCGTTTTTGGCCTCAGCGACTGAGGAGGCATCGTATAGAGATGAGGTGACGGAAAGGCGGCAAGTCCGCCTTTCCTGTTTTTGTGCTCAGAAGCCCACGGAGGAAGGTTCGATTGAACAGTTTATCAATAGTCGCAGCGTGCGCCGTCTGCCTGATTTGTCCCATGGCCACACCGGCATTTGCTCAGGACAGCGCGATTGCGCGGGCGAAGACCAGCGGCGTCCTGAACGTATGCGTCGACGCCTATAATTTTCCTGCCTCGGTCAAGGACGCTGACCCGCCCGGCTACGACATAGAGATTCTGCGAACGATCGCCAAACGGGCGAAGCTACAGCTGGACTACGTCTATCCGGATACCGGGACGCGCGGCGGCCTGGGGCGGGCGCTTCGCACCTCCATCTCACAGCAAAAGTGTAGCCTGTTCATGGGTTTGGGTGTGGGGCCCGATTCGGCGGAGGAGATGCAAGAAAAGCACCTCATGTTTACGCGGCCGTATATGAGCCTAGGTTTCGTGCTGGTCGTGCAGGGTCCCGCTGAAGGCAAGACCAAGATCAGCGATTTCAAGGGTATGAAGCTGGGTGTCGGGATGTCGACCCCGGCCGATGCCTATCTTTTCGATAACCACTTCGATCGCAGTTTGTTCTTCCGCGACCGGACACTTCTCAAGGCACTAAATGCGGGCGAGATCAATGCAGCGCTGGTGTGGTCGAGCGACCTAGCCTATGTCCAACGGGACTTTCCGAACGGAGTAAAGTTCCACCCGGTTGCCGGGTATCTGCCGGAACCGACACTTCGATGGGACATGGCTATCGCCGTGCCGGCGGGTGATCCGGGCTTGAAGCAGTTCCTTGACGATCAGATTGGCGAGCTCCTGAAAAGTGGCGAGATCCAGAAAATCGTCGAGAACTATGGCATTCCGTTCTATGGTCCGGCGCACTAGGGAGCGATTTGGAGTGGAAAAGCGGCAGGTGACGCCACGTTTAACCCTGGCGGCGGGGACTATCCTGGTAGCGCTGGGAAGCGGGCTCGGAGCAGTTGGATTTCATCCCGCGGTGGCAGTGGAAGATGCGGACGAGGTGAAGAACCCCCATGAGGGCGACCCCGCCGCGATCGCAAAGGGCGAGGAGTTATTTGCCGAACGATGTTCGTTCTGCCATGGCGGGCATGGAAAGGGTGGCAAGGGGCCGGCGCTCACAGCCGGTCATTTCAAGCGCGGCGGAACCGACATGACTTTGTTCAGCACAATCGTGGCCGGCCGGCCGGGTACCCAGATGGGAGCATTCGGGATGACGCTCTCGGCCGATGACGTATGGGACATCATCGCTTTCCTGCGCGATGAGACGAAGAAGCGCGCGGCGGCCGGCGAGTTGACGTCTCAATAGCGCCGGAAAGGTGTGTCGATCTGACGGCGACGGCCGAAGCTTGACGGGCGCTACCGCCTGGCCGTCTCAGGCGCGGGGTCTGTCACATTGGTCCCACCGGCATGACTTTTTGTGATGTCGCTGCCGCTCCGCCAGTCGCTGCAACGCCTTCTGCCGTTGCTCGCCATCCAGCACAGGCTTGCGGCCAAAGCGCTTTCCCTCGGCCCTGGCGCGCGCCTGCCCAGCCAGCGTGCGCTCGATCAGCAAGTCACGCTCAAACTGCGCTACCGCCGCGATGACGCCCATCGTCATCTTGCCGGCTGGGCTCGTCAGATCGACACCACCCAGCGCCAGGCAGTGAACACGGACGCCCATTTCATCAAGCCGCTTGACGGTCGTCTGAACATCGATGGAGTTGCGCCCCAGACGATCCAGCTTCGTCACCACCAGCACGTCGTCGCGCTCCAGCCGATCGAGCAACTTCAAGAAGCCAGGACGTTGTTCGATCGACACATCAGCGCCGAACGCATAGCCTATTCGAGCCGCGGCCGGCCCGCCGGCGTCCTTCGGAAACAGCTCCGTGTGGCGCCTCGCCATCGGGCGAACGGGTTGCGATTCGGTCTTCGAGGGGTCACCAGACGATTTGTTCAAAACTGCACGCTAAGCCGGATTGATCCGATGCTGGGCGACAATCCGTGACACGGTTGGCGCGCTGACATTGTAGAGCCGCGCCATCTCGGCGCCGGACTTACGGCCTGAGATGACGCTATCGGCGATTTCTTTGCACTTTCCAGAATCAAGTTTCTTGCGCCGTCCGCCAACACGGCCTTCGGCTCGTGCGGCGGCGAGACCGGCGGAGGTCCTCTCACGGATCATGGCGCGTTCGAACTCGGCGAAAGCCCCGACCATCTGCATCATCATGCGACCGGCCGGGGTGGTGGTGTCGATGTTTTCAGTGATGGAGCGGAAGCCCGAACCAGCTTTGGCGATCTTCTCCATTATGTGCAGCACGTCTTTCAGCGAGCGGGACAGGCGATCGAGCTTCCAGACCACGACGGTGTCACCCTCGCGCAGCTGATCGAGCAGGCGGTGAAGTTCAGGTCTGTCCCATCGTCCGCCCGACGCGGCCTCCTCGAATAGACGACGACAACCAGTGGCTTTCAGTGCTTTCGTTTGCAGGGCGTTATTTTGCTCGTCTCCCTTTGATACACGAGCATAACCGAGCAACAACCCCGCGCCCTTGGGCTTACTGGCTTTCACAAACGGTCGTTTGAGTTGGCCCGGCCTTCGAGCTCCTGGAAGCATACCGAACTGTATCTTAACGAGCATCGTAATCAACGCCTCCTGAACGTTATCTGGAGCTGATTAAGGGACAGACATGCCGCGCCGGCTCGCCGTAACCGGCCGGCGGGTGGAGGCTCTTTTGCGCCTGCCATCCGACCGGACCGGACTGCTCAAACATTACACCCTAAGCGACGAGGACCTTGGCCATGTCGGCAAACGGCGCCGGCCGCACAACAAGTTCGGGTTCGCGCTGCAGTTGTGCGCGCTCCGCTATCCCGGGCGCCTTCTTGCACCTGGGGAACTGATCCCCGCCGAGATCACCGCGTTCATCGGTGCCCAGTTGGGACTCAATGCGGATGCGCTGATACCTTATGCGGTGCGTGAGGAGACCAGACACGAACATCTCGCCGAACTGCGGAAGCTGTATGGGTTCCGTTCGTTCGCGGGCGGGGTGGCACGGGATCTGAAGGGATGGGTCGAGCGGGAAGCCGAGATGGCGAAGTCGGCCGAGGATCTTGTGGTCCGCTTCGTTGAGCGGTGTCGCCAGTCGCTTGTGATACTCCCGTTGAAACCACGATCGAACGCCTGTGCGCAGACGCGCTCGTCAATGCGGAACGTCAGATCGAAACGCGCATCGCTGACCGGTTGGTGCCCGAAATCCAAAGCGAGCTGCTGGCACTGCTAAATGATACGGTTGACGACCGTATGACCCGCTTCGTCTGGCTGCGCCAGTTCGAGCCCGGTGCCAACTCCACCGCGGCAAACCAGTTGCTGGACCGGCTTGAGTATTTGCAGCGCGTGGAGCTTCCGTCGGGTTTGCTCGACGGCGTTCCACCTCATCGCGTGACCCGGCTGCGGCATCAGGGCGAACGCTATTATGCTGATGGCATGCGAGATCTGCCGGATACTCGCCGGCTCGCGATCCTCGCGGTTTGCACACGGGCATGGCGAGCGGTGCTGACGGATGCCATCATTGAGACTTCACGACCGAATTGTCGGCAAACTCTGGCGCTCCGCGCGGCGGATTTGTGACGCGAAGATCGCGGCGGAAAAGGACGCCGTGCACGACACGCTGAAGTCATTTGCCGAATTTGGCGGGGCACTGCTGGACGCACGCGATGGTGGCGAACCGCTGGACGCCATGATCGAGAAAAATCCTGGCTGGAACAAGCTGAAATCGCTCGTTGCGGCCGCGGTAGGTCTGACGGGCACGTTGGCGGACGACCCACTTAGTCATGTTGTCGGCGGCTGGCATCGCTTCCGGCGGTACGCGCCGAGAATGCTCAACGCGCTGACAATACACGCCGCTCCGGCATCAGCACCTTTGCTGGCAGCGGTCGAGATTCTTCGTGGTTCCAGCACTGCGCAATCACTGGACTTCCTGCGGCAAGGATCGAAGTGGCGCCGGCAATTGCGTGCGCGACCAGCCGGGGATTGCAGGCTGTGGGAAGTCGCGGTTTTGTTCCACGTGCGTGACGCCTTCCGCTCCGGTGACTTCTGGCTTGACCCAACTTTCCCACTAGACGAAAAAATATGACTTGAAATCAAAGCATTGTAGGGCGCAGACCGATTTAGGCACCACACGTGCCAAGGTGGTGGAAGCTCTGACTGAAGTGCGCCGAGCGAAAATCGACGGTCCAGCCTTGATTTTCGACGACCAACTGTGCGAACTGCATTCCTCGAACACCGACGCCAGCACATCAGCGTCGAGCCGGTCAATGCCAAATGTCCTCGGAAAGGACAGTGATTTTTAGCACCACAAATCGAGAGCGGCCGTAGAAGCCCGCAGTTTTCTGGGGCATTCCGGCTGTCGGATGCGTAACGGTAGGAAAGTTGGGCTTGAGCATTCGCACCGCCACAGCGATCTCACGCATGCGCTGCTTCCAGCACCAACGGTGATGGAGCGCATGCGTCTTGTGGTGCCAAAGCGCCCTGAGGAGTGGCTGGCGGACCGACGTGACCGCCTCAGTGCACGGCTGAAAGAGCTTGGCAAGGCCGCTCGCACCGGAACCATTCCGGGCGGAGCAATCGAAAACGGCGAGCTCCACATTGAGAAATTGGAAGCGGCTGTACCCGAGGGCGTCGAGCAGCTCGTTCTCGATCTTTACGGCAGGCTTCCCCGCACGCGTGTCACCGATCTGCTGCTCGAAGTGGACGGCGCCACGGGTTTCTCGGAGGCATTCGTCCATCTGCGCACCGGCGCGTCGTGCGCCGACCGGATCGGACTGCTGAACGTCATCCTCGCGGAAGGCATCAATCTCGGGCTCCGAAAGATGGCCGAAGCCACGAGCACGCACGGCTTTTGGGAACTGATCCGCATCGCGCGCTGGCATGTTGAGGGCACCGCGTATAACCGCGCCCTGGCCATGGTCGTGGAGGCGCAGGCCGCACTGCCAATGGCGGCGGTCTGGGGGCCGGGAAATCGTCGTCTAGCGACGGCCAGTTCTTCCCCGCGGGCGAGCAGGGCGAGGCCATGAACCTGATCAACGCAAAATACGGATCCATCCCGGGCCTCAAGGCCTATAGCCACGTCTCCGATCAATATGCTCCGTTTCCCACTCAGATCATTCCCTCCACAGTCAGCGAGGCGCCCTATATCCTGGATGGGTTGCTGATGAATGATGCCGGCAGACGGGTCCGCGAGCACTTCACGGACACTGGCGGCTTCACCGATCATGTCTTCGCGGTTTGCGCGATCCTGGGTTACGTGTTTGCACCCCGCATCCGGGATCTCCCCTCGAAACGGATGTATGTGTTCAACCCCGCGACGGTTCCGGAGACCTTGCGGCCTCTGGTCGGCGGGAAGGTCAACGAGCCTCTGATCGAGCGGAACTGGTCGGACATTCTGCGAGTGTCAGCGGCCATCTCCGCGGGAACCGTCACCCCCAGTCTGATCCTACGGAAGCTGGCGTCCTATCCGCGGCAGAACGAACTTGCCTCGGCGCTTCGTGAGACCGGCCGTATTGAACGCACCCTGTTCATGATCGACTCGATTTTCGATCCGGACCTCCGCCGTCGGGCCCAGGCCGGCCTCAACAAAGGCGAGGTCCACCACGCCCTAAAACGGGCAGTGAGCTTTCACCGGCATGGCGAAATCCGCGACCGGACGGGCGAAGGCCAGCATTATCGGATCGCCGGCATAAATCTCCTCGCTGCCGTGATCATATACTGGAACACGCTGAAACTGAGCGAAGCTGTGGCCGGCCTATCCGCCACGGGCAGTCCAATTCCCCTCAACCTGCTGTCACATGTGTCGCCGCTCGGCTGGGAGCATATCAACCTGACCGGCGAATACAGGTGGTCATCCGCTTCACGTCAGATTCCGCCCCCTCCGCAAACGACCCC
>CAWHWH010000006.1:0-48722 GCA_963832865.1 uncultured Pseudomonadota bacterium | reverse complement strand
AGCGAACTCGTCGGCCACCGTAGCTCCCAGCGAGCTGCAGGGACTCAACGCGCGAACCGGATCGCGCGGTATGCGAGCGGCGGCGGGTTTGCTACCAAGAACGAATGGAACCATCCCATCCGTCGACGCTGACGTTTCCATTTCCCGTCCCGCCCGCACCCGGCGACCTAATCGATGTCGCCCCGGGTATCCGCTGGCTACGCCTGCCGCTTCCCTACCGTTTGGACCACGTCAACATCTACCTCATTGAGAATGGCGGCGGCTGGACCGCCCTCGATACCGGGCTGGGCACCGACGATTGCAAACAGGCCTGGGAAGTCGCCCTCGCCGGCCCGCTGAAGGGTCAGGGACTGAAATCGCTCGTTGTTTCGCACTTCCATCCTGACCATGTCGGCTTGGCCGGCTGGCTGTGTGAGCGCACGGGCTGGAGATGACGATGCCGCGGCCCGAATACCTGCACACCCTGCTGCTGCAATTCGCGCCGGCCGACTACGGGGAGGACGTGTATCCGCCCGTTCTACAAGCGGCACGGACTGTCCGCCGAGGCAACCGAGATCGTGCTGAGCCGCGGCCACGAATACCTGAGGCGCACCACCGGCGTGCCGGCGTCGTATCATCGGATCAAGCACAACGACACGATGACCATCGGTCAGCGAACATTCCAGGTGTTGACCGGCGGCGGCCACTCGCTGGAGCAGGCGATGCTCTACCGGCCGCAGGAGCGGCTTTTCCTGGCCGCCGATCAGGTGATCGCCCGCATCTCGCCGAACGTCAGCGTGCATCCGATGGAGCCGGCCCTCGACGCGCTGGGGATCTATCTGGCCTCACTGCGGGCGATCAAGGCGAGCGTCAACCCGGACGTGCTCGTCTTGCCAGGGCACGGGCTGCCGTTTTACGGACTGCACGAACGGATCGAGGAACTGATCAACCACCACGCCCTGCGTTGCGGGGAGATCGCTGCAGCTTGCAAGAACTCCCCGCTGTCGGTGGCGGAGATCGTGCCATTTCTGTTCACGCGGGCGCTGGACGCCCACCAGACCGGCTTCGCATTCGGCGAAGTGCTGGCGCACGTAAACCACATGCTGGGCCGCGACGAATTGCGTCTGGAGACGGATGGCGCCGGAGTGGACCGATACCGGACGATCTAGCTGTCGACCCACGAAGATCCGCTCAATCGGCCTTCACAAGGTCAATCTCAACGACGCTTGTCGCCCCCGTCATCGGAACGATTACACCCGGTGACTTCATCATCAATTTATTGCCGTCAACCCGCACAAAGTAGACGCGGTCTGTCCCGGCGATCGCCTGGCTCGATGCGGTGTCAACATGGATCGTCGTCTTGATGCCGTCGAGCGTCTGCTCGGCGGTCGAGTAGTTGCCAGTCCAGGCCACGTGGGATTTCATTGATGCGATGGCTTCAACATCGGTCAGCGCCGCTGCGGCCGGTGCTTTTCGCGCCGGGTCAACGAACATCAACCAAAGCCGGGTTGGGGTGATGGTGACATAGCCGGCAGGGCGCTCCCCCAGGGGATAGCTGACCTTGTCGCCGCTCGTGGCTTTGAGCGCAACGACCCTCCACGTCCCGATAAGCTGATCCGTGGTCGTCACCTGCTGCGCTTGGGACGCGACGGGCGGCGAACAACGGGACGGCGGTTCGGGGACGGCGAGCAGTAATCGTTCATGACCGTCCTCCCTGGCGACGTGGCGCGCGGAATGAATTTTTTCCCCTTGCGGCAACTCCGGGATGCCGGCTCGCGCCGGCATGCCAGTCGTGACGCCAGCCCCCGACAACTATATGAGCGTGGCGTCCAGAGTTATTTCGGCGTTCAGAACCTTCGACACGGGGCAATTCTCTTTTGCCCCTTTGACCAGTTCCTGGAATTTGGCGTTGTCCAGGCCCGGCACCTTCGCCTTCAGCACCAGATGAATAGCCGCGATCTTCCAGCCGCCGGGCACCTGCTCCATCGTCAGGTTGGCGTCGCAGTCCAGGCTGTCCGGCGGGCTGCCGGCGCCGCTGAGCTGGAATGCGGTCGCCATGCTGAAGCACCCGGCATGTGCGGCGGCGATCAGTTCCTCGGGGTTGGTGCCCTTGCCATCACCAAACCGCGAATTGAAGCCATACGGGGTGTCCTTCAATGTGGCGCTCTGCGTCGTCAAGCTACCGGAGCCATCCTTGCCCGACCCCTGCCACTTCGCCGATGCATGTCGTTTGATCTGAGCCATGTTTGCTTTCCTCCGTAATTGCAGGCCGGCCGATCTCGTGGCGGCAAGGTAGATATGGGGAGGCTTGCCAAAATGGCACGGGTTGAGAGGCCTTTACCTCGCCCGCATTGCGTCCACACTCCAGACGCCGCCACCGGCCGCGGCCATATACAGGAAGACGAAGCAATACAGAATCGCTGCGTCTCCTCCGTTCAGCGCGGGGAAGAAGTTCTTGGGGAAATGGCCCATGAAATAGGCGAAGGCCATATTGCCCGACAAGATGAACGCCACTGGCCGGGTGAACAAGCCCACGATGATCAATACCCCGCCCACGATTTCCAGCAAGCCTTGCACGCCGAGAAGCGACAACAGCTCCGGAGCATCGGCCACCCGCATCGGGAACGCGAGTAGCTTCTGCGTTCCATGCTCCAGAAACAGCAGACCCGTCACGATGCGCAGCACGCTCAGCAGGCGGGGCGCCCAGGTGAGCGTCAGTTCGGAATCGTTCATGATCATTCCCCCCTTTTTGTGCGGTGCCGAACCGTGCCGTGGTCGGCGCGCTTGTCTCTACTCCGCCGCCAAAGCTACCTCCGCAACCTCTTCCCGCATCCACACTGCGATATCGTGAAAAACCGCGCCACCCCAAGGAGGTCCCGGATCGTCACTGGTCAGCGCGTTGATCCCTATCCCGCCCTCGAAACATTCGCTCGGCCAGATGCTCTCCGAAACCAGTATCCCCCGCTGCTGGCCATCCGAAATGCGCGCGTGCAGGACGACCTCGCCTCGCACATTCCCGAGGCGTACCTTCGATCCGTCAACGATACCGAGGCGCTTCGCGTCGTCGGGATGCATCAGTACCGGTCGGCCGCCCCTCCCGCCGCTTGCCCGACGCCATTTCAGTGAAGCTGGTATTGAGGAAACTACGCGCCGGTGCGGTCACCAGGCGGAACGGCGCGTCAGGAACGGCCGCCTCGATATTGTCCATCTGGTCAGGCAATTTCGGCATCACCCCATTTTTGTCGCCGAGCGCGTGCCAATTTGGTGCAAAATGGAATCGGCGGTCTTTCGTCGCGAATCCATCGAGGAAATGCGCAGCCCGAAACGACGGCATCTCATCCATCCAACGCTGCTCCAGCACCGTCTTCGCATCCGGATAGCCCGATGCAAGCAGGGTCGCGTCGATGATCTCCATCGCGGTCATGTCGAATCCCCGATGTTTCGCGCCGAGCCGAGATGCCAGACCCTGGATCACTTCGTGGTTGGAACGGCACTCGCCCGGCGGTTCGATCAGTTTGGGACCGATCTGAACATGGCTGTGGCCGCCGGCCTGATAAATGTCGTCATGCTCCATGAACATCGTCGCCGGAAGAACGATATCCGACCAGCGTGCCGTTTCTGTAAGGAACTGTTCATGCGTCGCGACGAACAGATCGTCACGGCCGAAACCACGCCTCACGCGGTTGCTGTCCGGACATACCGCCAGCGGGTTCTGGTTCTGAATGATCATCGAACGAACCTGCGGCCCATCGCCGAGTTCGCTACGGTCGCCGGTCAGCACGCTGCCGAGGCGGCTCATATCGAGCACCCGAATGGTCGGATCCAGTGCATCCAACCCTTCGATCAGCGTCCTATTCCAGTGATAGATGCCGCGATTTGACCACAGCGCGCCACCGCCTTCGTATTGCCAGGCGCCGGTTACGGCGGGCAGGCAACTCACCGCATGCATCGCCGCGGCCCCGTTGCGGCTGCGCGCGAAGCCGTAACCACAGCGGATGAAACTACGCTTGGTCCTCCCATACAGCTCGGCGAACGCTTCGATCGCATCAACCGGCAGACCCGTCACTTCCGACGCCCAGGTCGGGTCCCGAGCCTGAAGGTGCGCCTCAAGAATTTCCGGGCAATCGGTGTAGTCACGCATGTAGTCCCGATCCGCGTAGCCGTCCCGGAAGGCCACATGCATGACAGCGCAGGCTAGCGCCGCATCCGTCCCCGGTTTTGGCGCCAGGTGCACATCCGCGACGGCCGCGGTCGGCGTCTTGTAGGGATCGATCACCACCAGCTTCGCGCCACGTTCCTTCCGAGCCCGAGCGACATGGGTCATGACATTGACCTGGGTGGAGACCGGATTGCCGCCCCACACCACGATCAGGTCAGACTTCGCCATCTCCCTGGCGTCGACGCCGCGGCTCGCACCCACGCCCGCCTGCCATCCCGCCTCCGGCAACGCCGTGCAAATCGTCATCTTCTGGCGAGAATAACGCATCACGTGACGCAACCGATTGATGCCGTCGCGCTGCACCAGCCCCATCGTGCCGGCATAGAAAAACGGCCACACCGCTTCCGAACCGTACCGCTCCGTATCGGCGGTAAATCGCTCGGCAATCCGGTCGAGCGCCTCGTCCCACGAGATCCCCCTGAACTGCCCCGCACCCTTGGGCCCGACTCGCAGCAGCGGCTGCGTGAGGCGATCCGGATGATGGATACGCTCAGCATAGCGCGAAACCTTCGCGCAGATTACGCCGGCAGTATAACTGTTATCCTCCGCGCCGCGCACCGTGCCGATGCGGACGCCGTCCAACACCTCCACCGACAAGGCACAGGTGGACGGACAATCATGCGGGCAAACCGAACCCTTGATGGCGCGTGTCATGGCACGCCAGCGTATCCGGAGAAGGCGTGGCCGCGCAACGACCCCTCAGCCCGCGAATGTCTCGATGATATCCTGATGCAGCGACCCGATCTCCCGCTGCACATAGTCCAGGAAGGGCGACAATTTTCCCCCCGCCAGTTCAGCCACATGCTGATAGCTCATCATGCCGTTGAGCAGATCCAACCGCTCCAGGGCCGCCGTCATCCGCAGGAAATACCGCGATCGCAGGGTTGTCAGATGCCACTCGATCTGTGCCAGATTTAGCCCTACTGAACGCGGGAACGCGGTATTCGCCAGCAGGAAGCAGGCGACCTCCGGCGCATTGTATCCGCTGGGATGTTCCCGCCGATATGCGTGGTATCCGGCGCAGGCTCGCAGCAACGCGTTCCACTGCCCCGCATCGATATCGGCATCGACAGCGTCCGACCGCGGAGCCAACGCATGGAATCGCGTATCCAGCAGACGGGTGGTCTGGTCCGCCCGCTCAAGATACCGGCCGATCATGTAGAAATGCCAAGCCTGGTCGCGATACAGCGTGCCCTCGGTGATGCCGGTATGGGCCTGCGCGCCGTCCTTCAGCATCCCACAGACCGCGGTAAAATGGTCCGGCGTGACCTTCTCGGCGCTCAGCGCCCGAATTCTGCCGTAGAACACATTGATCTGCAGCCACATCTCGGTCGAGATCAGCGCGCGCAACGTTCTGGCGTTCTCACGCCCGGCGATGATGAAGGACTGAACGGAGGTCGGGTTGTCCGCGTCCAGCAGGTAGAACTCGCCTACGCTGCGCTGCGTCGCCTCGGTGTGCTTCTTGTAGAATTCGGTCAGGTCGCCATTGATGCGCGGGATCGACAGCCAGTTGCGGGTATCGTCGGCGTCACGGGCAAAGGTGTTCGTCACGTCCAGGATACGTGCCAGGTTCTCGATGCGCTCCATGTACCGGGCAAGCCACAGCGTGCTTTCCGCATGCCGCGCTATCAGGTGCACTTTGTGCTGCTTCGGAACCAAGTCCATCAGGCCAACACCCAGGTGTCCTTGGAACCCCCGCCCTGCGAGGAGTTCACCACCAGCGTCCCAGCCCGCAGCGCCACTCGCGTCAGTCCGCCTGGAAGCACCCAGGTGTCCTTGCCGGTTACCGCGAACGGCCGCAAATCAATGTGGCGGGGCCGCACGCCGTCGTCGCATAGCGTCGGCGACACCGAAAGTTGCAGCGTCGGCTGGCTGATATAATTGGAAGGATCGGCCTTCAGCAGTGCGCGGAAATCTGCCAGTTCTTGTTTGGAGGCATGCGGCCCGATGATGAGCCCGTAGCCGCCCGATTCGGCCACCGGCTTGACCACGAGCTCATGCAGATGGTCCAGCGTATAAGCCAACGCATCGGGCTCGGAGCAAATGCGGGTATCGACGTTCGGCAGAATCGCCTTTTCCGACAAGTAATACTTAATGATTCTTGGCATATAGGCATAGATTGCCTTGTCGTCCGCGACGCCCGTGCCAACAGCGTTCGCGATCGCCACAGCCCCACGCCGCCACGCCTCGATGAGCCCATTCACGCCCAGCGTGCTTTCCGGATTGAACGCGTCCGGGTCAAGGAAATCGTCACTAATGCGTCGGTAGATTGTATGCACCTGCGCTAGGCCCGAGGTGGTGCGCATCCACACCTTGCCACCTTCGACGCAAAGATCGCGACCCTCAACCAACGGCACGCCCATCTCGCGCGCCAGGAAGACATGCTCGAAATAGGCCGAGTTGAAGATGCCGGGCGACAACACCACGACCTGCGGATCCTCGACGCCGGGCGGCGCGATCTCCGCCATCGCGTTATGCAGACGCAACCCGTACTCGTCCACGCCACGGACCCTAAGGCCGGTCATCAGGTCGGACATGACGCGCAGGCTCATGTGCCGGTTCTCGACCACGTAAGCCACGCCCGGACGGCGTGCGGGCATTATCTTCGAGCACCCGGAACGTGCCGGTTTCATCGCGGACAATATCGGTGCCGCAGACATGCACATATGTGTTGAAGGGAACGTTGAAGCCGACCATCGCCTCGCAATATCCGGCATTCTTCAGCACCAGTTCGGCCGGCACGATCTTGTCAGCGAGAATTTTCCGCTCGTGGTAGATGTCATAGAGAAACATGTTCAGTGCGCGCACACGCTGCACCACACCAGTTTCCATCTGGGTCCACTCGGCGGGGGTGATCACCCGAGGGATCAGGTCAAACGGCAGGATCCTGTCGATCGCGGTGGCATCCGAATACACCGTGAAGGTGATGCCGCGTTCCAGCAGGTCTCGCTCCGCCTCCGCCGCCCGCTGCCGCAGGCTCTCGATCGGTAGCGCCGCCAGCCGCGACATGAGCAGTGTCAGGGTCGGATGCTGCGGCTGTCCTGGCCGAAGCATTTCGCAGAAAAACGCATTGGGATCGTAACCCTGCATCGTCCCGTGGGGCTGCAGTTGAGGCTGCAACTGGCTTTGGACCTGAATCTGGCTCGCACCACCCGCCGGCATTCGCGTCTCCGTTTTGCAACGCGGCATGATAAACAAAACCGGAGGGCTGGGAAGGACTTTTACCGACGCCGTCAGCGTGTCGTGGCTCGGCAAGCTGGCACATAGCCACGCCCAAGTGGTGTGCGGCTGGAACCTGCCGAAACTTGAGATGCCCTCGTCGATCCCAACACACACTCCGGACCGGTTCCGGCTACGTTGGTGGACAGCCCCTGTCACTTATCGGCGATGGTGCTTGTGCCACCACGGCAGCCGTGGAAAACGGTCGACCCGGGGGCACATGATGTTGGGCGACCACGGAGCTTGCACGGAGGAGTCGCGCTCAACCCGTGTGCTGGCCATCGCGCTGGCGCTCGTGTTGCTGCTCTGCGCCGCGTGGCATGCCCCAGCGTGGGCCGATAGTGGGGGCTACAGCCGACCAGGCTCCTTCGGCGAAGCGCCTGCGCGCCGCCCGTCAACCCAGAGCAGCGGCGGCTACGGGCGGCCTTCCGGATCTTCCGCGGCCCAACGACAAGCTTCCCAGAGCGCAGGCGACATGGCGATCTCGCGACGCAATTCCGCGCAGTCGTTGCAGGACTTTCGCTCCTCGGTCGCGCCGCCGCCCACTGGACCCTCCGGCTACAGACAGCCGTCGGATCCCTGGGCCAGCGGAGTTCTGGAGCGGGAGCCAACGGCGTCCCGAACCGCCGGCGCAGCCTGGTAGCTGGTTGGGGCAAAGCCGCTCTTATCCGACGCCAGCGCAACAGTATCCGGGAGGCGCCCGCCAGTATGGCGCATGGGACGCAGCGTTGTTGTGGTCACTCCTCAACGCGGTCACCAGCACCCGCAGCAACAATTTCTTTCGCGAGAATCAGGCCGACCCCGGGTATTTGCAGTGGCGCGCGGATGCCGACCGCATGGCGGCGAACGATCCGGCCATCGCCGGCAAACTGGCCCAAATCGACCGGCAGATTGGCCAAAGACCTTCAGGCGCCGCCGCGCCGGCGACCGCTTCCGATAACGACCCCGAGATGGTGCTGATCATCCTCGTTGTCGGCGGGGCGCTCTTCGCCGGACTCTGGCTGATGCGTCGCCGCGCCGCCAAGCCTCCCAGTCCGGTCGCGCAACTCTCCGGAAGTGTGCGGACGCGTTTTCGCGTCGGTATGACGATCCCGCTCGATCCCAGCCCATTCATCCTGGCCAGTGGTGTGACCAAGGTGACACCGCCTGCTGAGGGGGGGATGGTGAGTATCGAGGCGGTCGGTCTTATTAGCGACGGCACCAGCCCGAGCGGCAGCGTCGCGTTGCACCGTCTCTACCTGCCCGGACGAAACAGCTTCTTCCAGCTACATCTTGCAACTTCCGGCCAGCCGGACGAGTGCCGCTATTTTTCGTTAATCGACCAAATCACGCCGGCAAGCAGGGACGAATGGGCGTTTTGGCTCGACCCTGCAGAAGGCATGATCGGCTGGCCCGAATTTCAAACCAAAGACAGCAAGGTCTACGGCCGTGCCTGGGCGCCGGGCGGTTCGCGGGTGCCGCCCCGCGACCAGAGCGAGACCCTTCGGGATGTCTCGGGAGACAGTTCGCGTGAGCTACACGCCATGCTTTACGCTGGTGCTACCGGCGCGGCGTCCCCGGCTCCCAACACGGAGTACATACTCGTGGAGTCGGTCGAACAAAGCGGCCAGGCCTGGGTCGATGTCTATTCTGGTATCGATGTTAATTCGGCTGCGCTGGCACTGCCGCCCGTGCCGCTGTCGTGACTGTTCGACCGCTTTAGCTGAACGGAACCAAAATGGCATCCTCCGCTCCCGGCTCCTTGTCTGCCATCCTCGACGCGATCGGCGCCGGCATGCCCTTCCTTTTGACGCAGCTTGTGGCGAGCATTGCCCTGCTGGCGATCGGCGTCGCGATCTACACCACAGTAACGCCGTTTCACGAACGCCGCTTGATGGCCGCCGGCAATGTTGCCGGGGGCGTTGTTTTCACCGGGGCGATACTTGCTCTGGCTTTGCCAATCGCCGCAATCCTTGCCACATCGAGTTGGTTACTGGATATCCTGGTGTGGGGGCTCTTTGCCCTCGTGCTACAACTGGTTACCTTGGGCGTGGTATCGCTGGCTTTTCGCAATCTTCGCGCCGCCATCGATGCCGGCAACGTCGCGGCTGCACTCGGACTCGCCGCGACACAGGTCGCCGTGGCACTGCTTAACGCAGCCGCGATGGTGCCGAACTGAAAACTACTGCTGCACTTTGGGGATCTGACATGTTGAAGTTCATGAGCAGCCTGATCGGGGTCAAGTTTGACAAAGCGGCCCAGGCAGGCGTCGAGGCACTTGTTCGCTGGGATCCCAAATCCGCAAGCGAGGCAGAGATGCGAACGATGGAGCAGCACCTCGACGACCTTGGCCGTGAGGTCGCCCTCGCACGCCAGAGCTATGATCGCGAAAACCGGGAGGCCGAGGCGATTCAGGCGTTGACCAGCCAGCGAATGGCGGCCGCCGAACAACTGGAGGCCCAGATCGCGTCGGCACCCGATCCTGCTCGCAAGGCAAGCCTCGAAAAGAGCCTGGAGACACTGGTCACCATGTTGGAGCAGATGGCGCCGGAGGCAGAGCGCGAAAAGAAGGAAGCCGCGGACGCCAAGGACTTTCTGCAGATGCTGGAGCAAACCTACGCAGAGGCCGGTGGAAAGCTCAAAGCCGCCCGATCGAGCTTAGAGCAGGCACAGCGCGATATGAGCCGTGCCGCTCAACAGCGCCAGCAAGCCGATCGACAGGCAGAGGCGGCCCGGCGTGCGGCGGGACTTGCAAGCACGACGAGCGGCCTGACTGTCGCGCTCAAGGCGATGCAGGACGCCGCCGCAAAAGATCTTGTCGCGGCGGACGCGCAGATGAGCAAAGCGCGGATGCTTCGCCCGACAGCCCCCGAGCAGGACGATCCGAACATCGCGGCTGCGCTCGCTCAGGTCGCGGGCAAGCCGACCGGCGCTCAAAGCCTGAATGACCGGCTAAACGCTCTGAAGAGCCTTCATAGCTGATCCCACGGTTCGCGTGCTCGTTGGCCGTCGCCACAACACGCCATGCCGACCGGTGCGCGGTCCTCGCGGACCTTGATGTAAGAATTCTTGACCTGAGCGGCCGCCCCTGTATTGACCGACCGCCGATCACGGGAGGTCTTATTGCCTGACGACTCGCACGCCCGGCACCATGCCGCGGAGATTGCCGACGCCCGCTCAGGCGCCGCTTCTACGATCCGCCCTACTGTTCCAGCGCTGGAAGCGATGTTGTTTCAGCCGTTTCCAATCCTGGACCACGGCTTTGTTCGCGTGATCGATTACATGGGCGACGACTCTGCCATCGTTCAGGCCGCCCGGGTTTCGTACGGCCGTGGCACCAAGCGGGTTCAGGAAGACGCTGGCCTGATCCGCTACCTGATGCGCCACCGCCACACCACGCCATTCGAGATGTGCGAGATCAAGTTTCACGTCAAACTGCCGATCTTTGTGGCGCGCCAGTGGATCCGGCACCGCACCGCCAGCGTCAACGAGTATTCTGCCCGCTATTCTGTCCTGGATAGAGAGTTTTACATTCCGTCCCCGGATCATCTTGCCGCACAATCGCTGGCCAATCGCCAGGGCCGCGGCGATATCCTGGACGGGGATGAAGCGTCCGAGGTGTTGAACCTGTTACGCTCCGACGCGGAACGCTGCTACGATCACTACGCGCGTATGCTAAACGAGCATGATGACGCCGACCCCACCCGCCAAGGACTGGCCCGCGAGTTGGCTCGGATGAACCTCACCCTCAACACGTATACGCAGTGGTATTGGAAGACCAACCTTCACAATCTGCTTAATTTCCTGTCGCTCCGCGCCGATGCGCACGCACAATACGAAATCCGGGTTTATGCCGATGAAATGCTGCGGATAACCGACGCCTGGGTCCCGATCGCTGCGGCCGCCTTCCGCGATTACCGTTTGGGGGCCGTCACACTATCCGCCCAGATGCTCACTGTAGTGAAGCGAATGATCGCGGGCGAGGCCGTCACCCAAGAGACCAGCGGCCTCAACCGGCGTGAGTGGGCCGAGTTTGCCGGGCATTTTCAGATCTGAGCCGTCCGTTCGCAGGAAAACGGACAGTCCCACCATGGCGGTCGGTTCGAGAGATCCACTTGCTTTCGCCGTCTCCATTGAGAAAAACCTCGCTCAACAGAGGAAGACCCGGCGCACCGGGTCGCTTAGGATGGTAGTGACCCCTTGCCTGATCCGGGGTGGACGTCAGAGTGAGGACGCAGCACCCGGCGCCATTAGGCTTGCGTTCGGCCAGGATGCATGCGTCACCCAAGATTTCATGCCGTGCACATGAGGTTAGCCATTTGAGCCAGGATCAGGATGAGCACCCGCTTCATGGCGCAACCAAGCCGAGCCTTGGTGTGCTGGTGGCGGTGCTGGGTATCGTCTACGGCGATATCGGCACCAGTCCGCTCTATGCCTTCAAGGCGAGCCTGCAACTGTTCGACGCCGCCGCGACGACACGGGTTGAAATCATGGGTGTGCTGTCGCTCATCTTCTGGTCGCTGATCGTTATCGTCACGCTGAAATACGTCGTCCTGGTCATGCGCGCGGACAATCGCGGCGAGGGTGGCATCCTGGCGCTGATGGCGCTGGCGCAACGCGTCTCCGTTGGCCGCTCCGTCAGAAGCACCATAGCCCTTGTCGGCATCGCCGGTGCCTGCCTGTTCTTCGGCGACGGCGTGATCACACCCGCAATCTCCGTGCTGTCGGCGGTAGAGGGGCTGGAGGTCTCGGCCCCAGACCTCAAATTCTACGTCCTGCCGATCAGCATCGCGGTGATCGTCGCCCTGTTTACTATGCAGTATCATGGCACCGGCGGTGTAGGCCGGGTGTTCGGGCCGATCATGGTGGTTTGGTTCTTGATTATCGGGCTCACTGGCCTGGCCGAAATCGTGCCCCACCCATACGTGCTGCTGGCACTTTCCCCAAGCTACGCGCTTGCGCTGTGCGTTCAATACAAGGGTATGGCCTTCTTCGTGCTGGGCGCCGTAGTGCTGTGCGTCACCGGGGCAGAGGCGCTGTATGCCGATATGGGGCATTTCGGCGCCAAACCGATCCGCATCACGTGGATGGCCTTCGTGCTGCCGTCCCTGATCCTGAACTATTTTGGTCAGGGCGCACTGATGCTTCGTGACGCCTCGGCTATTCAAAACCCGTTCTTCCTGCTGGGACCTGTCTGGCTGCGGCTCCCCCTGGTCATCCTGGCCACCATAGCCACGGTAATTGCCAGCCAGGCGGTGATTTCTGGCGCGTTCTCCATGGCCAGGCAGTGCATGCAGCTCGGCTTCCTGCCGCGCATGACTGTGCGCCACACGTCGAACATGGAGGAGGGGCAGATCTATGTGCCGCAGGTGAACACGGCACTGGCGGTGGGTGTCGTGCTGCTGGTCCTGGCGTTCAAGACGTCCGACAATCTCGCCTCCGCGTACGGGATCGCTGTGACGGGGACATTTCTGTGCACGGCGGTCCTGGCCACGGTGGTGTTCCGACGGCAGTTTCACTGGTCCCGAGCCGCGGCGGTTTCGGTGTTTGGCGGGCTGTTCATGGTGGATGTTGTGTTCTTTAGCGCCAACACCGTGAAGATCGTCGAGGGCGGGTGGGTGCCGCTGGTCCTGGGCGTTGCGCTGACCGGGATGATGACTTCTTGGAAGCAAGGCCGCGATCTCCTGCTGTCCCGCTGGAAGCAATCCAGCATGCCTCTGGCTCCGTTCCTCGCTCGGTTGCCACAGTCACGGATAATCCGGGTGCCCGGCGTCGCCGTATTCATGACCGGCAACCCAGACTACGTGCCGACCTCATTGTTGCACAACCTTAAGCACAACAAAGTTTTGCACGAAAACGTCCTGTTCGTGACGGTGCAGACCGAGGACGTGCCGGAGGTGTCGCATCACCGCCGCTCGGAGGTCGTGGAACTGGCGCCCGGTATCTACCGAGTTGTGCTGCGCTACGGGTTCATGGAAAGCCCAAATATTCCGCGTGCGTTGGAAGATTTGACCGATCAGGTGAAGATGCGCGTCTCGCAGGCGAGCTATTTCCTCGGGCGCGAGGTCCTGGTACCTGGGATGGCGCCAAAAATGTCCTGGTGGCGGCGGGCATTATTCCTGGTGCTGGCCCGCAACGCGGTGCCCGCGACAGAGTTCTTCCGGATCCCGAGCGACCGGGTGGTGGAGTTGGGAGTCCGAATTACAATCTAGCGCAGGTGGCGAGGCTCTTCTGGATCCCTGGGGCCCGCTGTGAAATAACAGAATCGCTTGCGAAAGCGCATTTGGTACCCGACGTCGTGGTCGGCGCAGGCCGACCGTCCAAATGGCTGCAGTCCTGAACTCGCGAAATCCGTCGACTGTCTCCCGATGGCTCAGTCAGCCGCGTCAGCGTCGATCTTGCGCTCGAACCGTTTGCGCTCGTTGGGATCCAGGTAGCGCTTGCGGAGCCGAATCGCTGTCGGCGTCACCTCGACAAACTCGTCGTCCTCGACGTAAGCGATCGCCTGCTCCAGGCTCATCTTCCGCGGAGGTATCAGCAGCATCGCGTCATCCTTGCCGGCTGCGCGGATGTTGGTCAGCTTCTTCTCCTTGATCGGATTGACCTCCAGATCCGATTCGCGGCTGTGCTCGCCGAGAATCATCCCCTGGTAAACCTTCTCACCAGGCGAAACGAACATCGTGCCCCGCTCCTGGATGTACCACAGCGAGTAATGCACCGCCTCGCCGGCCTCGGTCGAGATTAGCGATCCCGCGCGCCGCCCTTCGATCGGGCCTTTCCACGGGCCGTAGCCGGCAAACAACCGGTTCATGATCCCGGTGCCGCGGGTGTCGGTCAGAAATTCGCCATGATAGCCAATCAGCCCGCGACTGGGGATGTTGAACGTCATCCGTACCTTACCGCCACCCGAGGGCCGCATGTCCCGGAGTTCGCCTTTGCGGCGGCTCAGCTTCTCGACCACCACGCCTGTATACGGCTCGTCCACATCGGCGAGTACTTCTTCCATTGGCTCCTCACGGTCCCCGGTATCCGGATTCCGCTGTGTTAGGACCCGAGGCCGCCCGATCGTCAGTTCAAAGCCTTCACGACGCATCTGCTCGATCAGCACGCCCAACTGAAGTTCGCCACGCCCGGCTACCTCGAACGCATCCGTCTCATTGGAGTTCTGTTACCCTGATGGCGACGTTGCCCTCGGCTTCGCGGAACAGGCGCTCGCGGATCTGGCGCGAGGTAACCTTCTTGCCCTCCCGCCCCGCGAGTGGGGAATCGTTGATCCTGAAGGTCATAGCCAGCGTCGGTGGATCGACCGGGATAGCTTCGAGCGGACCAGAAAGGTCTGGCGCTCCGATCGTGTCCGGGATCGTCCCGTCGGACAGTCCCGCAACGGCGATGATATCGCCGGCGGTGACTTCATCCACCGGAACCCGATCCAGGCCACGGAAGGAGAGCAGTTTCGTCAGTCTGCCGGTTTCCACCACGGACCCGTCACGCCGCAACACCTTCACTGGCATGTTCAGCCGGGCCACACCCTGCTCAACGCGGCCGGTCAGCACGCGGCCCAGGAAATTGTCGTATTCCAGAATGCTCGCCACCATCGCGAACGGCTGATCCGGCTTCACGGTGGGCGCCGGGACGTGCCGCAGGACCAGGTCGAACAGTGGGGAGAGATCCTTGCGCGGGCCGTCCAGTGTTTCGTCCGCCCAGCCATTGCGTCCTGAGGCGTACAGCATCGGGAAATCAAGCTGGCTGTCAGAGGCACCCAAAGCGGCGAAGAGGTCGAAAATCTCGGTATGGACCTCATCCGGCCGAGCGTCCTGGCGGTCCACTTTGTTGACCACGACGATGGGGTGGATGCCCCGTGCCAGCGCCTTGCCGACCACGAACTTGGTCTGCGGCAGCACACCTTCCGCCGCATCGACCAGGACGATCGCGCCATCCACCATGTTCAGGATACGCTCTACCTCACCACCAAAATCAGCGTGACCGGGCGTGTCGACGATGTTGATGCGCGTGTCTTTCCACACCACCGACGCGCACTTCGCTAAAATCGTGATGCCACGCTCTTTCTCCAGATCGTTGCGGTCCAACGCCCGATCGGTCACCTGCTGATGCTCGCGAAACGCGCCTGACTGGCCGAGGAGCTTATCCACGAGCGTGGTCTTGCCGTGATCGACATGGGCAATAATAGCAACGTTACGTATCTGCATATAGTCCTGGCTTCTGCATGGTGCGCCGCACACTTAGGCGCAAAATAGCCTGGATACGAGGGGAAAACAGACCGTTCCGCGCGTTTCTGCCATGCTTCGCGGAACCTTCATGAAGGCATCCACGAATTCCTGGGCATGCCGGCAGACCCTTGCTGTGAGACCTCCTAATTCGCGCCGGCCTGATCCGGCACCCGTTCGGCGCACAAATCCTTGGCCTATGCCGCCTAATCTAACATATTAATTTATTCTGATAGCTCGAACAGTACAGCAATGAAACAACACCGGCCACGTATTCGAAATCGAATCTGCCGCGACCTTCGACCAGTCCCCGTACCGACGCTTTGGCTAAGCCAGACCACCCACTACGCGCCGACTTCCCATCCGCCGAACAGCCCCCTATTCGGCGAACAAGCAACGGGCTCATGCCATGCGATGAACTCCCCATTCATCGAGGAACGCCTGCACTACCGAAAGAAAACCGCTCGGGTTGTCCGCGTGGACCCAATGCCCGGCGTTCTTAATCGCGACGAAGCGGGCGGCCGGGAAGCGGGCGCGGATGATCGGCCGGTGTTCCGGCAGCACATAGTCCGAATTTGCCCCAGTCACGAACACCGAGGGCCCAGCGTAGCTGCTGGGCACGTCAATCCAACCTTCGAGGTCGGGCAGGGCCGCGGCGATCTCGGCCAGCCCGATCCGCCAGTGAGGTGAGCGGCCGAGACGCAGGTTTTGCAGCAGGAAGGCTCGGATATCCGCCCGGGGAACAGATGCCGCCAGCGCGGCGTCAGCCTCCTGGCGGGTGAGCGACGAAGTCATTGGAATACTCGCCATGGCCTCGGTAATCGCCTTGTTGCCATGCTGGTAATTCACCGGAGCGATATCAGCTACCAGCAGGCGCGCAACGCTCTCCGGCCATCGCAGCGCCATCGCCATCGCCGCCTTGCCGCCCATCGAATGGCCGACTATGGCGGCTTTATCGATTTCCAGCGCGCGCATCGTTTCCCGCACATCTTCGGCCTGCGTAAGGTAGCGCATATCGGGATCATGCGGACTGTCGCCGTGGTTGCGCATATCCAGCGCAACGACCCGGAACCGAGGCGCAAGGGCACGCTGCACCGCACCGAAATTGCGCCCCGCGCCAAACAGCCCATGCAGTAGGACGACCGGCGGACCCTCGCCCGCCTGATTTGCGTTCAGGATCATGCGGCTCTCCGTTTTGGCCAGGCCGCACACGCGACACCGGCCATGATCAGCGCCGACCCTGCCACCAGATCAGACGTAAACTTTTCGTGCAGAAAGATGTTCGCCAATATCAGACTGACGGCTGGCGTTGTCAGGAACCCCACCGAAGACACAAGCGCAGGCAGCTTCGCGGTCGCTTCCATGACGCACCACGTCCCCAGCGGACCCGCTACGAGCCCGATGTAGCCAAGCGCCCACCAGGACGCGGGCGAGTCGCCAAACGTTCCATTCGGCGCGTGCCACCAGACCATCGGCGCCAGCACGACGGACCCGATCAGAAAGCACCAAGGAAGCAGCGCAAACATCGTCAGCCGCGACCGCGCGGCACGCGTCACGATGATGGCGACGGACCAGGACAGCCCCGCCCCCAACAAGAATACGTGGCCGACCACGACGCTCCCCGACGCCCAGTCGATTGCAAGCGGATTGACCAGGACGGCCACGCCGGTTAGTCCAAGGTCGGCAGCGACCCAGCGGGCGGCGGGTATGCGCTCGCGCAGGAAGACCAACGACAGCGGCACGACCCAAATTGTCGTGGTGTTCGCCAGGATCGCGGTGCGGCCGGCTGGCACCCAGGCCACCGCCTCGTGCGCCAAGGCGAAGTAGACGCCGAGCTGCAAGCCGCCGATGGCGAATATCGCGGGCAGATCGGGCCGGGCCGGCACCCGAAAGCGCCCCATGACCAACAGCAAAGCGAAAGCGGTCAGTCCGGACAGCACGGCACGACCTTCCGCAAACCACAACGGCGTCGAGCCCGCGGCAAGTGCAATCTTGGTCAGCGGCCACGCGCTAGAAAGCAGCACGACCGATGCCAGAAGCTGCAGCAAGCCCCCGAGCGGGAGGTTCGGTACGACCTCCCTCATGCGGGCGACGATTGGGCCTTCTGGATCGCCGGCGCTGCGTCTTCTTGCTCGATCCGCAATGCGTCGTTGAACCGGTTGAAAAAACCGCAGAGCGTGATCCGCAGCGTCAATTCCACGATCTGGGCTTCGGAGAAGTGTCTCCGAAGCCGGTCGAACAGGCTGTCCCTGATGCGCTTCGGGGCTTCCCACGCCGCCTGGGCATACTCGATGACAAGGCGATCCACATCGTCCAGTTCGGGATTTTCCTGATCCAGCAACCGGTCGATCCCCTCGGGCGAGAGGCCCTCCACCGCCAGAAACGGCTTATGATGTTCGATGCAGTAGTGGCATTCATTCAGCTTGGAAACCGCGACGATGGCGATTTCCACATAGCGCCTGGATAGCGTCGCGGCCGCACGCAGTTCCATCAGCATCGACATCAGATGGTGCATCGCCGGCGGGACATGTGCGAACACCGCGACTTGGTTGCGGAACGGGCCATACTCAGCAAAACGCTCGTAGATCTCGGCCAGATCGGGAGGCAGTTCGGCGGACGCGATGTCGCGGACGCGGGCCATAAGAAATTCTCCCTCACGGTCGATTGGCAATGGTGGATCGCGCGACGTCGATTGCCAAGGGACGGCGCTGCCCAGATCGAGAGGCCCGTCGGCCGAACCTTCGCGATGCGGCGAGCCAGACCCCGGCACGCCGTTGCTTCACGGGTCCTCCCGTGGTTCGTCCAGCATTGGACCCGGCACGGTGGCTATGCTACGCGCGCACGCCAATTGCGTGACATCGCGGGCGAGACCTTTGGAGGCCATGCCGGCCCTGCGCCAATATCCTGGAGGACCACCGTTGACCCGTATCCCCATTGACCCCGACACCATACGCGCGTTGGCGGCGGTGCTGGTGGAAACCGGCCTGACCGAGATCGAAATCGCCGACAAGGACAGCCGGATTCGCGTCGTTCGGGGGGGTATCGGGCCGACGACCATCGTGGCTCCGTCGACAGCCGCTCCGATTGCCCCGTCTACCGTGCCGCTCACTCATGAAGCGGCCACCCATCCGGGTGCCGTGGTCAGCCCGATGGTCGGAGTAGCCTACCTGTCGCCGGAGCCCGGCGCCCCATCGTTCGTCAGCGTCGGCCAGCAGGTCACCGCCGGCCAGACGCTGCTGCTGATCGAAGCAATGAAAACATTCAACCAAATCAAGGCACCGAAGGCCGGCACGATCACCGCCGTCCTGGTGCAGAGCGGCGCGCCGGTAGAGTACGGTGAAGCGTTGATCGTCCTGGAATAATTGGGTGTTCAATAAAATCCTCATCGCCAATCGCGGCGAGATCGCTCTTCGTATCCAGCGCGCGTGCCGGGAACTAGGGATCTCGACTGTAGCGGTGCACTCCACCGCCGATGCCGAGGCGATGCACGTCCGCCTCGCCGATGAAAGCGTCTGTATCGGTCCGCCCCCCGCCAAGGACAGCTATCTCAACATCCCCTCGATCCTGTCCGCCGCGGCGATCACCCGAGCGGATGCGATCCACCCAGGATACGGATTTCTAGCGGAGAATGCCGGGTTCGCCGAGATGGTCGACGCGCACGGGCTGACCTTCATCGGCCCATCTTCAGCCCACATCAGCATGATGGGGGACAAGATCGCCGCGAAAGCCGCCATGGCCGCCGTCGGCATTCCCCTAGTCCCCGGTTCGGATGGCGCAGTTTCAGACCTCGAAACCGCGCGGTTTGTCGCCGGCCGCATCGGCTACCCGGTGCTCATCAAGGCCGCCGCCGGCGGTGGCGGACGCGGCTTAAAGGTAGCGCTGGATGCCTCGGAATTGGAGGACGCGTTCGGCCTGGCCCGTGCCGAATCGCGCGCGGCCTTCGGCAACGACGCGCTGTACATGGAGAAATATCTCGACCAGCCCCGCCATGTTGAACTGCAGATCATGGCCGACAACCACGGCAATGTTGTGCATTTCGGGGAGCGCGACTGCAGCCTGCAACGGCGCCATCAGAAGGTGCTGGAAGAGGCCGGCTCACCCGCGATCAGCGCCGCTCAGCGCGACGCGTTGGGTCAAACAGCGACGGCGGCGCTGCGCAAACTAGGCTACCGCAACGCCGGGACGCTGGAGTTCCTCTACCAGGATGGGCAGTTCGCATTCATCGAAATGAACACCCGGTTGCAGGTGGAGCATCCGGTGACGGAGATGCTTTGCGACGTCGACCTCGTCCGCGAGCAAATCCGCGTCGCCGCCGGCGCCCCGCTCGGCTATGCGCAGAGCGACATCACCTTCAACGGTCATGCGATCGAATGTCGGATCACCGCCGAGGACCCGAAGACATTCATGCCAACCCCGGGCCGGGTAACCGCCTTCCACGCGCCGGGCGGCCTAGGCGTTCGCGTCGACTCAGCGCTATACGCCGGGTATTTTGTTCCGCCGTACTACGACAGCCTGGTGGCGAAACTGATTGTGCACGCGCCGTCGCGAAAGCGGGCGATCGACCGCATGCGCCGAGCATTGGACGAATTTGCCGTGGTGGGAATCCAGACCACGATCCCGTTGCATAGCCGGATCGTCGATGACCCGGACTTCCAGGCAGGCGATTACACGATCCATTGGTTGGAAAAATTCGTCGCGGGCGGCTGACCAACGTTTCAAGCAATACCGCGTTCAATGGAGCAAGACTATGAGCCACGACCATCACCACGACCCAGTGGACTGGAAATTCAACGGCGTGCGCGTGATCAAGGGTGACCAACTCGACACCAACACGGCGCAGACGCCGGGTATGAACCGCGCCGCCGCGATCAACTTGGCCAGGGTCGGTGCCCAGAAGATCTGGGCCGGAACGGTGAACATCCATGCCAATGCCAAGACCGGCGCACACCACCACGGTGCGCTGGAGAGCGTGATCTACGTGGTCCGCGGCAAGGCTCGCATGCGCTGGGGCGAGAAGCTTGAATACGTCGCCGAGGCTGAGCCAGGTGATTTCATCTTCGTCCCGCCGTATGTCCCGCATCAGGAGATCAATGCGTCGGCAGACGAGACGCTGGAGTGTGTGCTGGTGCGTAGCGACAATGAGGCGGTGGTAGTGAACCTGGATATTGAGGCGGTGGAGAAACCTGAGGCCGTCCACTGGGTCGATCCGATCCACAAACATCCGGGATAGGGCCGAAAATCCGACCGTCACCGCCCATGCGGGCGTCATGGTGGGCGAAGGCCTGGCATCCACGGCCTGCTGCGCCCACCGGGCAACCCGTGTCCGGCGCCCTGCAGACGTGAGGAAGCGCTCGACGGGACGCACAATTTTACTATCGCAAGCCCCCGGATCTCCGACCTGGCACTCTGAGGTATGAAGCGTTTCGTAGGGTAGCGCACGCGGCATCGCTAGCTTCTGTCCCGTCGACGCGCCGTTGCGTCGAAGAAACTCTTAAACCTGGAGACAAGCACCATGTTCCGCCGTTCCCTGCTGTCCTTGACGGCCCTCGCTGCTTTGGCCACACCGGCTATCGCAGGCAATCCGCAGCAAGCCGGATTTCCTACCAGCACTCAGACGTGTGCGACGCACTGCGAGGGCAACAAATCGGAAGGTCGTGCCGTCGGTATTCCCGCGGCCCCCGACATGCCGCGTCCTGACGGAACGATGAGAAACGGGCTGCTGCCGAACCCGCCCACCTACGGCTAACCATTACCCCGGCACCCGGTGATGGAAGGGAAGTCTACCGGGTAGATGGGTGGAACGAGCAAGGGGCACCCGTGTCCCTTGCTGTTTCCTGCGTGCGCCAGTTGTCGTAAGTCGCGCCGTCATCGAAACGTTAGGGCTGCCGGCCACAGCCTGCAGGCGAAATTGCCAGTCTCGCGCAGTCGAAGCGCAACTGAACCCAAAATCGGGCGCAGCTATTTGATCAGCACCTCCGGATACTTCGGAACACTTAAGTCGTGCATGCGCCATCTGAGCTGCGGGAAACGCGATCCCAGCCGAGCGACGCCAGCGCGTCGTGCCGCAGCGGTCGGCGGTTGTGCAGCGAACTCCGCTCGACTCGACCGTGCGTTCCTCGGCATATGGAGACGAACCCGGCACTTGACGCTGAAGTCCACCCTGCGGGTCAAAGGCGAGTGTTGCCGAATAGCACAGCCGCCCAAGCGTGAGTGCAACGCAGGTTTCACGCCAGGTTCGGTATGCATATATGGTCGAACGGGGTACAGAAGCCCCTCCCCTGTTACTTCCGACGGGCGTGACACCGAGATGAAACATTGGCGGATCGAAGATGTTGCCTGGGACGCGTTCGATCCCGCGGCCGTGGACCCCGCGCTCGTG
This sequence comes from uncultured Pseudomonadota bacterium, assembly GCA_963832865.1. Taxonomy (GTDB): domain Bacteria; phylum Pseudomonadota; class Alphaproteobacteria; order Acetobacterales; family Acetobacteraceae; genus Rhodopila. The sequence continues at coordinate 26,722 of CAWHWH010000006.1, read as the reverse complement.
CCGCTGGTGAAAGCCGCGGCGATGGTCGAGCGTAATGGGCGCGACTATGCCCGGTATCTGGGCGGCGTGTTCTACGATGATCCCGATTTCCGCAAGGCAGCCGACTATTGGGCCGAAGAAGAGGTGCAGCACGGCGACGCTCTGGCCAAATGGGCTGAACTGGCCGATCCGGAGTGGAATTACGCCGCGTCGTTCGACCGATATCGAGCTGGCTATACCGTCAAGACCGATGCCGACGCGTCGATCAGAGGGTCCCGCACAGGTGAACTTATCGCCCGATGCATGGTCGAAACCGGCACCTCCAGCTACTATACCGCGTTGGGCGAGGCGACCTCCGAACCCGTCCTGAAGCAGGTCTGCAAGCTGATCGCCGCCGACGAATACCGGCATTTCAAGCTGTTCTACGACCACATGCGCCGGTATTTGTCGCGCGAGAACCTCGGCATGATGACGCGCCTGCGCATCGCGCTGGGCCGCATTGGGGAGTCGGAGGATGATGAGCTCGCCTATGCCTACCACTGCGGTAACGAACCCGAATCGCAGGCATTCCAGCATGATCGCTGCACGGCCGCCTATATGGCCGGCGCGATGGGATTCTATCGCTATCGGCACATCGAACGCGGCACCGGGATGATCCTCAAAACGGTAGGTCTGCCGCCCCGCGGTCGGCTTTCCAATGGCGCGACAAAACTGGCCTGGCATCTGCTGCAATGGCGCCAACGCCGCTTCGTCCAGCAACTCGCGGCGTAAAGGGCGCACCGGGGCGGCACCCGTTGACGCGCCGGTGCGGCGCGTCCGACGAGACGGATGCTACCCTCGCGCCTGCCGCAAAAACCCCGTCCGCGACTGCGCCCCGGCCAGCATGAACGCCGCATCCTGCCCGGACAGGATGAACCGCGCGCCCATCTCGATATACCGCGGCATGATCCCCTCGTTGTAGATGCCCGCCATCCCTGGAAATTTTCCAGCGCGCGCACAGCCGGCTATCATGGTGCCGTAGGCCTCGGCCAACCGGTCATTACCGAAATCGCCAGGGATCCCCATCTCCGCGCACAGATCGTTGGATCCAATCAACAGCACATCGACCCCGGGCACCGCGGCGATCTCGGCAGCATTGGCGATCGCGGTCGGCGTTTCGAGCATCACCACCGTCAGGTTGGCGGCATTCAGAGCCTTCACCGCCTCACCCGTGCTCAACTTCGCCAATTGATAGTGCGGCCCCCAGCCACCCACCGAGCGATGCCCGACCGGCGGATATTTCAGCTTCTCGACGATCTCCCTGGCCTCGGCGGCGCGTATCGACATGCGGCATCACAATGCCCAGCGCGCCGTTGTCCAGTGCTCGCGTGGCGATCGAATACTGCCCGTTCGGCACCCGAGCGAGCGGCGCAATGCCGGCATCCAGCGCGGCGGCCGAGATCTGCGCGCAGGCGTCGAGCGACATCGTGCCGTGCTCCATATCCAGGAACAGCCAGTCGAACCCAGCGGTCGCCATCATCTTCGCCACCTCGACGCTGCGCGTGGTGCGGATGCCGACCCCGAGAGACAATTGTCCCTGCTCCAGTTTCTCGCGCGCGACGTTACGGACAGCCATGGTCGTTTCCTCCTATGCGTAGCAATCGATCGCGGCGGCGACCAACCGGTTCAGCGCCGCCATATCCATCGCATGGTCGGTCTCGTTAGACACCGCGACAGTGAGCCGATGGCGGCGCAGGATGAATATCTTCTGGTCTGACGCACCAGCCGCCCACGCCGTATCCGGCGGCAAATCAGGGAACACACGCTCGAGATTGGTGCGGAAACACGCGGCGTAGCTGGTGCCGGTGTGCGTCGGGGTCAACGCGTAATCGACCCAGCCCCTGGGCAACAGCCGCTCCCCGTTCCAGACGCCGTCGTTCAGATACACCACGCCCAGCTTGGCGTAGTCCCGCAGCGTCGCGTAACCAGCCCCGGAGGCGATCAGGTTCCCCGCCATATCCGCCGAGTGCTGGTAGCTGCTCATGCCCAACCGATCCACCAGTAGCCCGTACGCGGTTTCATAGTACGGCAAGCCGCGCCGCGCGATCTGATCGCGGACGATCGAGCCCAACACGTTCATGCCGCTGTTGATATAGCGAAAGACCGACCCTGGCACGGTTGCGACGATCGAGCGCTGAGCGGCCTCGAACGCGTCGCAGGCGTCCTGATAGACCGCGATGTTCTCGAAGCCGATGCTGGTTCGGCCATCCTCATGCCGCACCGGAAACGCCAGACCCGACCGCATGCGCACCAAATGGTCTAACGTAATCAGCCGTTGTATCGCCCGATTATCAGTCCAAAGTGGCGCTGGTGCCGGATCGTAGACCGAGCGCAACCAGCCTTCATGGATCATTCGACCCAGGACGGTGCACATAATCGCCTTCGTCATCGACCAGCTTGGTGTCGCCCGATCGGCCGCACCAAACGCGCTGTAACGCTCCGCCAGCACGCGCTCGGGCGAGGCGACCAGGACCCCGTAGGCGCCCGGCGATCCGGAGAAAAAAGCATCCAGCGCCCGGGCAAGCGCAGGCGGAGGAGGCTCCGGCGTGTCTACGGCATCGCCGCGCGGCCAGGACGCGGCGCGGTCAGACAGGTGCCTCGCGATGGGTTCCGGGTCGAAGCCGGGAGCGATGCCGGGACGCAGCAGAATGCTGCCGTAGCCGGGACGCGCGACCGCGAGGCCCTCGATGTCCCCCCAACGCACCGTCACCCGGCTGTCGGCGACATCGGTGCTGATCACGAACGTGCCGGCGGCGAAAGCAGCATCGACCTCCGCCTGGATGCCGGGGCCGACCGGGGGCGCATCCAATCCCGCCGGCACCGTCGCCGCTCGCAGCCGGAAGTGCCGATCCGCCGTATCACGGTTCAGCCCGCTGACCATCATCATATCGGTATAGCGCCGCGCCGCGAAATTCACCGTCCGCTGCCGCAACGCCGCCAGCGAGGCGTCATAGACCACCGGATCGACCGGGCCGCCGCCAAACGGATGCGGCGTGCGGTCGAAGATCGGCTCCAACTCCGGCGGCTGGCTCATTGCGCCGGCACCATGTCGAAGAAGCGCGTCTTCATGCCCTTCTGATTTTCATACAGCGACCCCTGCAGGACAGCCGGCGGAAGCGGCAGCCGCACTGGGGCCGGCGAAAGCCGAGGCTGGCATGACTGACCGGCGACCATCAGTGCGTCGAACGCCTCGATCCCGCCGGGAAAGCCGAGGATCGGCCAGGCATCCGCCGCTCGGAACTGGAACAGCAGCAATCGCCGGTCGCGGTCGGAAACATTGGGCGCCGATCCGTGCACCGCGCGGACATGATGCACGGTGATCGAGCCAGCCTTCCCGGTCAGCGCAACGGCGTTGCCGAAGTCCACATCGCGGTTCGCCGGGTTCATCGCGCCGCAGAACACGCCGTCGGCGTGGTGGTCAAAAATCGGCCCCTTGTGGCTGCCGGGAATGACCATCAGCGGGCCGTTCTCCATCGCCATGTCGTCGAACATCACCCCCACGGCGGCGAGGTTGTCGTTGGTGTGCGGGTAGAAGGCCCAGTCCTGATGCCACTCCACCGGCGCGCCGAACCCGGCACATTTCATATTCAGCTTCGCGGTATCGAAACGGATATCCGGACCCCACAGGCCTTGCAGCACGGCCATGATGTTCGCATGCCCGGTCAACGCGGCGTAAGCCGGGTGGTGAAGGTGAGCGGCCTTGATGCGACGGACCCGCGGGTTGTCGGGAGTGTGGGTATCTTCAAGGTCGTAGATCTCGGTATGCCCGGTCAGACCACGGGCGCGCTCGACGAAGCCATCGGTGACGTCGCTCAACGTCCGCACCTCGTCCGGCGTCAGAACATCCGGGACAACAATTGCGCCGACTTCGTTGTATTCCTCGATTTGGGCTCTGGTGAGCATGGGTTCCTCCGCTCGTCGGCGGAATGCTACACCGGCGGGCGCCGAGGGTCGAGCAGCCGGCCTTTCCGGCGTTGAGAAGCGTCTACCATCTTGCAACGAGAGGGATGGCCGTGCAGCAGCAGAAGTGGCCTACCAAGCGGCTTTCGCCATTTGCCAAGACCTTTGCGGCGGCCCATCTTGACAATTAATGTCCAAGGCTGGGGAGCCACTCATCGCCGAGTGCCATCGAGGACACAATTCGAGGCCAGCCCCGCGAAGGCATGGCTGACCGGTCGGTTACTATCTACGTGGACGGCAACACACCAGCGCTGGCTCGGCTAAACTCCGTGTTGCCCCTCCCCTATGTCGCGATTGGTGTAGTCAGTCAGCAGGGCGGTCGCGACGACGCTGACGACGCCATAGAAAAGGATGTAGCAGGCGATCGGCCACCCTGATCCAAAACTTGCAAGCAGCGCAGTCGCGATCAACGGCGCGGGTCCGCCAGCGGTGATCGAGGCGAGCTGGTAGCCGATCGAACTGCCGCTGTAGCGCAGCCTTGGGGTGAAGCTTTCCGAGATCAGAGCCCCCTGCGGACCATAGACAAAGGCGTGGAACACGAAGGCGAACAGGGTAGCCACCACGATCAGCACCGGCTTCGCGGTGTTGATCATGGCGTAGTAGGGAAACCCGTACAGACCGGCCGCCGCGGCGGCAATCATAAACATACGCTTCCGGCCAAAACGGTCCGATAAATGGCCGGTCAGGGGGATCAGCATAAAGTCCACGCAGGACGCAAGCAACAGAGCGCCGAGTATCAGCTCACGTGAGACATGCAGCACCATGTTGGCGTAGACAAATATGAAAGAAAAATAGATGTACGCAGGGCCCTGCTCGACCGATCGAGCCAAAGCGGTCAGAATTATTGCTTTCGGCTGGCGTTTGATTACTTCGATCGTCGGAATCTTCGCCAGCCGGTCTGCTTCGACCAACTTAGCAAACACCGGGGTCTCGGAAATACCGAGGCGGATGTAAAGCCCGATTACGACCATCACCGCACTGAGAAAGAACGGCACACGCCAGCCCCAGGTCAGAAACGCGGGGCCGGAGAGCGCGCTGAAGGCCAGGACCGCAAGGTTGGCCAAGAACAGTCCGGCCGGGCCACCGAGTTGCGGCAAGGAGGCGAGAAAGCCGCGGTTCTTGTTCGTTTGCGCCCACTCCATGGCGATCAGCACGGAGCCACCCCACTCGCCACCCACCCCGATGCCCTGAATCAAGCGCAGCACCACCAGAATAACAGCGGCCCAGATGCCGATCTGATCGTAGGTTGGAACCAGGCCCACCGCGAACGTCGAGAGACCGGTCAGCAGCAGGGTCGCAATGAGTGCGGCCTTGCGGCCGATCCGGTCACCGTAATGGCCGAAGATCGCGGCGCCGATCGGCCTGGCGACAAAGCCGACGAAATAGATCCCAAACGCCTGGAGCGTGCCGACCAAGGGCGCCGATGTCGGGAAGAAGAGCTTGGCGAACACAATGCTGGCTACCTGCCCGTAAAGCAGGAAGTCATACCACTCAATGGTGGTGCCAACGGTGCTGGCGATCGCTGCCCGGCGCAGTTGCGCGCGGTGATAGTTTTCCGGAAGAGGTCCGGTTGCGGCCACGCCACTTGCCATCGAATTATCCTCCCGCCTAGTTTGTGCTTAGGCACCGCTTTGTGCGGCTTTTCGGTCGCCGAAGAGAGCGCTCCCGTCGATTAACATAGCATCTGCGTCATGATCGTCCAATCACCCGCTTAGGCGCGCCAAGTCAGAAAATGAGTGTAAGACCGGCCGCTCAGCGGACTCCGCCCCGGTGGCATGCTCGCCTACGCATCCAAGGTGGAGCGCCACCGAGCCGCACTGATTATTGCCATTTGGAATTGCGGGCACCGATCATGCCCCGTTGCGACCGACTTCCTGCAACCAGTCGCAAACAGGGTGATGGCGGGATCGGCGGACCGAGGCTCGGTAAGGTATGCGTGATAGCTCCGCACCAGACTTTGCATACCCGAGGATTCTTACTCGTAACTCGTTGTCAAGTTCCTCAATAACACAAAGAAGTCCCATAGGGTTGCCGAATACGGCCAGCATGACCCACTATGTGACTCAAGTAGCCGGGGAGGAAGGAGATTGCTATGAGCTTCGATCCTTTGATCACCTCAATTCTGTTGGTCACCCATATTCCGACTTCCTAAGCGAAGACGGAAAGCTGTCGCCTCAAGGTGTACTTCGTGCGCCACCACCGCTGGGAACCCGGGGACTATTGTGAAATGGGACCATCTCGCCCCTTATCAACTCGCTTGGGCCGAGCACCAAAATTTCGCCAAGGGGCCGGCGCCCGATCGCGCAGCTCCGCGCCTGAGTCTGCAAAGTAGTTGTGCTACACTTTACCATGAGGGAGATACTGACGATGAGCCGCAAAAGAGTACTGTCGATTGCGATTATTACCGGAGTGTTTGCCGTCGTGGGCGGCTGGGCTGTATCCGCGCAGGACAAGTACACCTTGAAAGTGCCGGGTGGGCTGGCGTTCTCGGAATTCAGAGGATACGAGGCCTGGCAGGTTGTCTCGATCAGTAAGGACGGAGACTTATTGGCTGCGATCCTCGGCAATCCGGTGATGATCGACGCCTACCTGGCCGGAATTCCTGGCAACGGCAAGCCCGTCCCCGACGGCGCCAAGCTGGCGAAAATCCATTGGAACCCGAAACAGATGGATACGTTCCCCGCGGCGTTGGTGCCGGGTAACCAGCACGACATGGATTTCATGGTGAAGGACAGCAAGAGGTTCGCGGACAGCGGCGGGTGGGGATGGGGCACGTTCGTATATGACGCTGCATCCGATACGTTCAGGCCTGGCACCGCGGCTGACACTCCGCCGCAGGAGAACGATGCCAAGTGCGGGTTCGCGTGCCACACGATCGTGCAGACGAGAGACTATCTGTTCACGGATTTCTCGCACAGGTGAGGCGGTTGGGGCATCTTCGGAGATACTGACGAAGATTTTGAGATGGCCTGACGCGGCGTCTGCCGGTGCTGCGTAGTCGCTGATTCGTCTCGGAGTGCTTGATGATCGCTTTCATGTCGCGACTGTTTCGCGGGTTCCGTACGAGGGACCCGGCGTGGATCGAGACGATGGAACTGCAGCAGCGCCTTGCAGCCGGCATGCCTCTTGTCATTGTCGATGTGCGGCAACCTGAAGAATTTGCCGGACCGCCCGGTCATTTGCCTGGCGCTGTCAACATGCCGCTCAGCGAGCTTGCGCAACACACGTCAGACTTGACCGCACGAAAACAGCCGATCGTCGTTGTCTGCAAGACCGATCGACGATCGGCTCGCGCGGCAACCGAAATGCTCGCGGCTGGACTGCGTGATGTCACAGTTCTTCGCGGGGGCACGGATGGATGGCACCGGCAGGGCTTGGCGTTGGAGTAACCCATAGCCTCCATACATCGCGTGTCGGCAAATCCGACGCCTCCCGGCCTCTGGTCTGGGTCATGTCGCGCTAACCGCATACCCAGCGTGGCAATAGCTATTCCTAGGCGCCACACCTGACGCCCCGCCACCCCCTAACTCACCCGGAAATTCCCAAACTGCCACGGGCACGCCGCATCAACCGCCTCGGGAAACAGTCGCCCGCGGTCCAGCAACGGCGTCCAATCGCTATACGCTCCCACCATATCCCCCAGATACGGCTCCGCCACCTCCAGCACCCGAGCATGATCCAGACCATCGGCCTCAACCAACCCCGCCCGCGGATTCTCCAAAGCCCAGACCATCCCGCCCAGTACCGCCGCCGTCACCTGCAGGCTGGTCGCATTGTTGTGCGGCACCAGCGCCCGAGCCTGCTCGATCGACAGCCGCGATCCATACCAATACGCACCGCGCGCATGCCCCATCAACAGCACACCCAATTCGTCGACACCGGAATGGATCTCGTCCATCATCAGCCGCTGCTTCGCCTGTTGCTGCCAGTTCAGCCCGGCGAGTTCATGCACCGACAGCACCGCGTCGTCGCACGGATGATACGCGTAATGCACCGTCGGCCGGTACGCGACCATCGCGCCATCCGTTACTGAATAATAATCAGCAATCGAGATCGAACTCGTTGTGCGTGATCAGAAACCCATGCAGCGGCCCCGCCATCGGCGTCCAGGTGCGCACCCGCGTCGAGGCCCCCGGCCGCATCAAGTATATCGCCGCGCCACCCCCGAAATCATGCCGAAAACCATCCGCCGGCAGCGTCTTCTCATGCGTCCCCCACCCGAGTTCGGCCGGCTGGCACCCCTCCCCCACGAAACCGTCGATCGACCACGTATTGACGAACTCCCCCGGCTCCTTCGCGACCGTCGCCGTCTGTGTATCCCGCTCGGCGATATGGATCACCTTCACGCCCAACCCGTGAGCCAACGCCGCCCACCCCGCTCGGTCCGCCGGAACCGCCGTATCCACACCCGTATCGCGAGCGATATTCAACAGCGCCTGCTTGACGAAATGCGAGACAAGCCCCGGATTGGCGCCATGCGTCAGCACTGCCGTCGGCCCGCTGCCCCCGGCCAGTGCCAGCGCGCTTTCCCGCAGCGCATAGTTGGACCGTTGCGACGGCGTCAGCGACGGATCGGTGTACCCTCCCGCCCACGGCTCGATGCAGGTATCCAGATACAGCGCGTCACGTTCCTGGCAGAACCCGATCAACGCCACCGACGACACATCGACGCTCAGGTTCAGCAGGAAATCCCCTGCCCCCACCAGCGGCGCCAGCACATCGCGAAAATTGTCCCGGGTCAGCGGCCGGACGGTGAAGGCCACGCCAAGCTCGGCCGCCTCATCCCGCCCACGCTCGTCACCCGACACGATCGAGATCCGGCCGGCCGGCATATCGATATGACGCAGGATCAGAGGCAGTACGCCCTGGCCGATGCTGCCAAATCCAAGCATGACCAGACGGCCGTCGAAGGCGACATGTTTCATCGGTCGATTTCCTTTCAAACGCAACGATCAGGCGGCAACCCGAAGCGGTTCGGCGGCCGGAGCCGCGTCCTCGACCTCAACAATCCGGGCCCGGTCGAAGCCGTTGAACGCGGTGCGCAGACAGGCACCATAGGCCCCAAGCTGGCCGATCTCGATCCAGTCGCCTTCTGCAACATCGGCCGGCAGAAGAAACGGACCCCGCATCACATCGGCGCTGTCACAAGTCGGCCCGAACAGGGAAAACCCGATCGTTTCGGCTGCGGCTGCGCCCTCCGGACGGATCAGCCGCACCGGATACCGGAACCCCAACGTCCCGGCATCCGCGAGGCTACCATACACGCCGTCATTGACATACAGCGCATCGCCCCGCCGAGCCTGCACCTGCACGACCACGGACGTTCCGGCCGCGACCAAAGCGCGCCCCGGCTCCGCCCAAAGCCGAGCGCCAGGCACCCGCAGAGCTTCAAAACCCGCCTCGATCTCCGCGAAGAATGCACCGATAGCCGGCGGCTCCTGGTCCGGATACGCCACGGGAAATCCGCCGCCGACATCAACGACATCGATCTCGACACCGGAGGCTGCGATAATCTCACCGGCCAGCGCCAGCGCCTCCCGCCAGGCCAACGGATCGAGGCACTGCGACCCGACATGGAAGCTGACCCCCACCATCGCCGCACACGAGCGGGCAGCCCGCAGCAACCCCACCGCGTCGTCCGCCTCAGCGCCGAACTTGCCGGACAGATCCAGCTTCGCCCCACCCTTCGGCAGCGCGATGCGCACGACCAACCCCAGCGCGCCGGGCACGCCGGTGGCGGCGACCTCCGCGCGGATCTTCGCCAGTTCGTCGGCGGAGTCCAAAACGAAATCGCGCACCTCGTGCCGCTCCCACGCCTCGCGGATCGCACCGCGCGCCTTGATCGGGTGCATGAAGTGGATGACCGCCGCCGGGAACATGTCGCGGACCAGACGGATCTCCGGCAACGATGCGCAGTCGAAATGCCGCACCCCGCCATCCCACAGTGCCCGCAGCACCGCCGGATCGGGATTGCACTTCACGGCATACAGGACATCGCCGGGAAAGCCTTCGACAAAGTCGCGTGCGGTCTGCGCGACCAAAGTCGGCCGCAGGCAATGAACCGGCTCCTCCGGACGAGTGGCGGCCACCACCTCATCCACCGTGGGGCGGCGGACTGGATAGGCCACGAACGGACGGCGCAGCGGCGAGACAGCAGAACGGGGACGAGCAACAACAGACATCGCGGGAATCCTCGCGGAACAAGCCGGGCGTGCGTCAACGCGCCCGGTGAAACGGGGGACTTCAGCCGAAACCGCGCGAGAACGCCGCGGCTTCGGGGTCAGACGATGCTGGTGGTACTTCGCATCGCAGCGGTGCGATCGGACATAGGCGTGTTCCTAAACGACCCCGGCCCACGGTTGGCCGGGTCTATCGAAAAGGACGCGTTTACGTCGTTGCTGTGCCCTTCGGGGTTTTACCCGATCCAGGCTCGCGGCACGTGCGGGTGCGTCACCGCCCCTGGGTTCAGGAGCGAGGACCCCGATATAGGGTCCACAGACCCCGCCAAGCAATGCGTTTTTGGATAACGGGCAGCCTCTCAGCGCATAGCTCCCGCCAGCGCCAAATACTCCCACACGACCGTCGCAGCGGCCAGCGCCGTGATCTCCGACACATCGTAAGCGGGCGCGACTTCGACAACATCCATTCCGGCGAAGCGAACCCCCGGCAACCGCCGCAAGATCGCCTGCACCTGCCATGATGCCAGACCACCGATTTCCGGTGTGCCGGTGCCGGGCGCAAACGCCGGATCCAACGCATCGATATCGAAGCTTAGATATGCCGTCGTGTCGCCGACGACAGTGGCGATCCGAGCGGCAACAGCCGCCGGCGTGGCCGCATGCACATCTTGCGCAGACAGCACGGTAACGCCCTTCTCCAGCGTCCAGTCCATCACCTCCCTCTGCACCGGCGACCGGATACCGATCTGGATCATCCGGTGAGCATCGACCAGCCCTTCGTTGATTGCGTGGTAGAACGGCGATCCATGCGCGAATTCCTGACCAAAATTGTCCGGCCAAGTATCGACATGGGCATCGAAATGCACCACAGCGACCGGGGCGCCCACCCGCTGCGCCAGCGCCCGCAGCAGCGGCAGAGTGACGCCGTGCTCGCCGCCCAGGGCGATCAGATGGCCCACCGCTTCGGCCTGGGACTGGATCGCCGCCAGGCTCCCCTGGATGTTGCCCAGCGCCAAGTTGAAATCGCCGATGTCGGAGAGGCTCATGCGCGCCGGTTCCACCCAATGCTCCGGATGCGCCCCATCCGTCAGCATCCGGCTTGCGCGGCGGATGGCGGCCGGACCTTCGCGGGTGCCGGAGCGATTGGTGGTGCCGATATCCATCGGAATGCCGGCCACCACATAGTCGGCGTCCCTATCGCTCCGGGTGACCCCCAGAAAGCTCGGCGGAACTGCGTAGGTCGGGATATCGGTCATCGATGCGATCTCTCCAACGTCCCAGCTGACCGAGGCATCCATTCTCGCGCGCTGGTCGACGGCACGGAGACGGGACGCAGGCCTGCTTCCTGCTACGCCCGTCCACAACGCCAAACGGGCCTACCCCCCAATCAGCGCCATCGTGTCACGGGCGATCACCCGCTCTTCATCCGTCGGAATGACGAACGCCGGAATTCGGCTCCCTACCCCGGTAATCCGCCCCGCCCCGCGCGCGTTCGCCGCCTCATCGACCTCGAACCCTAGCCATCCCAGCCGTTCCAGCACCCGCGCGCGCACCGGAACGCCGTGCTCCCCTATCCCGGCGGTGAACACTATCCCGTCGATCCCGCCCATGCTGACCGCCAAGGCGCCCGCCGTCCGAGCCGTGTGATAGACGAAGTAATCAACCGCCAGTTTCGCCAGCCGCGCCTCGCTCGCCAGCAGCACGCGGATGTCGTTGGATACGCCGGATAGACCTAGCAACCCGCAATCGTGGTACAGGAAGTGCTCCACGTGATCGATGGTCCAGCCCTTTTGCTGCTGCAGCCACAGGATCACCCCGGAGTCCAGCGATCCGGGCCGGGTCCCCATAGGCAATCCGTCCAATGCGGTGAACCCCATCGACGAATCGACGCTGTGCCCATCCACCATGGCGCACATCGACGCTCCAGACCCGAGATGAGCGACCACCACGCGTCCGGCCGCGATCGCCGGCGCCTGCGTCCTCATTGCCCCGGCAATATACGCGTACGACAGCCCGTGAAACCCGTAGCGCCGCACGCCCTCCCGATACAGCGCGTCAGGGATCGCGAACCGGTCAGCCACCGCCGGGTGCCCGCGATGGAACGCGGTATCGAAGCACGCCACCTGAGGCACCCCGGGAAATCGCCGCCGCAGTCCCATCAACACATCCAGCGCCGGCGGATTATGCAGCGGCGCCAACGGCGAAACGGCCTCGATCCGGGCCAGGGTGGCATCATCGATCAGCACGGAACGATCTAGATCCGGACCGCCGTGTACGATGCGGTGCCCGAACGCCGCGATGTCGCCGGCCAGCGGACCGTCCGGCAGCTCGGTCAGAACCTCCATGGCGGCATGCGGATCCGCCGCCGTCACCGGCTGGGAATTGCCACCTATCTTCAGGTGCGCGGACCCGCCGATCCCCTCCACTTCACCGGACAGCAACGGCGCAGCCTCTTCCGCCAGCGGATAGACAGCGAATTTCAGGCTGGACGAGCCCGTGTTGAAAACAACGATACGGCGATTGGACATGCCACCCCTTGGCCTTTTTCATCGCCAGCGTACATGCTGACATCAGACCGCGCCACACTCCTCTGGAGAACCACGCTCATGACTACAACCAAATTCGGCCTCGCCCAGCCCGTCCGCCGCGTGGAGGACCCCAGGCTGCTCAAAGGCGCCGGCCGCTACACCGACGACATCGTGCTGCCCGGCATGCTGTTCGGAGTCGTGCTGCGTAGCCCGCATGCGGCGGCCGCCATCACCCGGCTCGACGTCACTGCAGCAGCGGGATTGCCGGGCGTCGCCGGCGTCTACACCGCATCCGACCTCTCGGCCGAGGGCATCGGTCCGTTGCCCTGCGCCGCCCTGGTCGAAAATCGTGACGGCTCCCCCCAAGCCGCGCCGCCACATCCGGTTCTGGCCGAGGGCGCCGTACGCCACGTCGGCGACCCCGTCGCCTTCATCGTCGCTGACACCATTAAGCAGGCGCGGGACGCGGCCGAGGCGGTCGAGGTCGATTACGATATTCTCCCCAGCATCACCGACCTGCCGTCCGCGATGGACAAAGGCGGCGTTCTGGTTTGGCCGGATGTGCCGCACAACCTCGCTTTCGACTGGGAGATTGGTGACAAAGCCGCCACCGAGGCGCAGTTCGCACAAGCCGCCCACGTCACGAAGCTGACCATCGTCAATAACCGTATCGTGGTGAACTCGATGGAAGCCCGCGTGGCGCTGGCTGATTTCGACGCCGAAACCGGCCGATGGACGCTCTACGCCAACACCCAGGGCGGCTGGCTGGTGAAAAACCTGATTGGCCCGGTGTTCGGAACCGATCCCGAGAAATTCCGCGTCGTCACTCCCGACGTCGGCGGCGGCTTCGGCATGAAGCTATTTCTTTACGCCGAACATGTGCTGACTTGTTACGCCGCCCGCAAACTAGGGCGCCCGGTGAAATGGGCGGCGGACCGCGGCGAGGCTTTCCTCTGCGACACCCAGGGCCGCGACAACCTGACGCTGGGAGAGTTGGCAGTCGACGCCGACGGCAAATTCATTGCCCTGCGGACACGCAATATTTCCAACATGGGCGCGTATCTGTCCACCTTCGCGCCATTTATCCCAACCTTCGCCGGCACCGGCGTATTGGCGAGCGTCTATGGCTTCAAGGCAATCTACGCCAACGTGCTCGGTGTGTTCACCAACACCGTTCCGGTGGACGCTTACCGAGGCGCCGGTCGTCCCGAAAGCAACTACCTGGTCGAGCGCCTGGTCGATGCCGCGGCACGTGAATTGGGTATCGACAAAGTCGAACTGCGCCGCCGCAACATGGTGCTTCCCGAGGCGATGCCGCACTCCACCCCGGTTGGGAAAAGCTACGACAGCGGTGATTTTCGTCACGTGCTGGACGCAGCCATCAAACACATGGACTACGTCGGTTTTCCGTCTCGCAAGGCCGCTGCCGCTGCGAAAGGCAAGCGCCGCGGCCTTGGTCTCGCCTATTACCTGGAAGCAACGGGCGGCGATCCCACCGAACGCGCCGAAATCCGTTTCGCCGATGACGGCTTTGTCGATGTCTATGTCGGCACGCAATCCACCGGCCAGGGCCACGAGACCGCCTACGTTCAGCTGACCGCCCACAACCTTGGCATCGACGGCGACAAGATCCGCATCCGCCAGGGCGACACCGACACCATCCCCGTCGGTGGCGGCACCGGGGGCGCCCGCAGCCTTTACTCGGAAGGCCAGGCCATCCTGCTAACCTCCCAATCCGTCATCGCTAAAGGGAAGCAAGCCGCCGCCGAGGAACTGGAAGCCGCCGTCGCCGACATCGCCTTCGCCGATGGCACCTTCACCATCGTCGGCACCGACCGCGCCATCGATATCGTGGCGCTGGCGGCGACGCAGCGGAAAAAAGCCGCCGCCGGTCAGCCGGCTACCTTGCTGGATGCCGCCGAGATCGCCCCCATCGACGCCCACACATTTCCAAACGGATGCCACATGGCCGAGGTCGAGATCGACCCGGAAACCGGCGTCGTCGAACTCGTCCGATACAGCGTTACCGACGACGTCGGCAAGGCGATCAACCCGCTGATCGTCCGCGGCCAGGTCGCCGGCGGCGTTGCCCAGGGCTTCGGCCAAGCCGTCCTCGAACACACCGTCTACGACCCATCATCGGGACAACTGCTGTCCGGCAGCTTCATGGACTATGCCCTGCCTCGCGCCAATGAGTTCCCCGACATCGAGGTCGAACTGCTTGAAATCCCGTGCGCTTCCAATCCCTTGGGTGTCAAAGGCGCGGGCGAGGCCGGCGCTGTGGGAAGCCCTCCGGCGGTGATCAACGCCATCATCGACGCGTTGAGCAGCGACGGGGTCACGCATATTGATATGCCGGCAACGCCGGAGCGGGTGTGGCGCGCCATGGCGCTAGCGAAGGCGGCGTAGCGTAGCGGGCCGCTCCTTGCGCTAAGGGGGTTTCGGACGAGATAAGATAGACAGTATGGCCCGCGGCCAGCGTTACTGGCTGCGGACCATTCAATAACATTCGGCGCGAGCGGGGTGGACTATACGAAGAGCCGTCGCGCGGCTTCGGGGGGACTAGCCGGTTTACTTCGCGGACGCCCATGACAAATCACAGGCGTTCCCGAACTGAGAAGTGCAGAAAACCGTCTACTGGACCCGTTCCCAGTAGTCGACGAACGCGCCTTCTAACGTCGCTGTCCATTTATCGCCTTCGAATGCATATGTTACCGGCTCAAAGCCCGGTTTGAATGAAATGCGTGAACCCTCGTGCGTCACAGGGCTGGTTTTACTGCCTCCCGTGAGACCGTAAGCCGGCTTGCCGCTGCCGTCATCAACGGCACTTAACAATAGTGTCTCGGTCCATTCAGTACCGGAGATCTTGTAACTCGATATGAGGGACAAACACCAAAGTTTGCCCTCCGGCAAGTACCCATCCACAATCAAGCTTCTTAGTCCGTTATGCCATGTGGCAGCCCCTTGGACGGCTGGAGGCGTCTGGGTCGTACCGTCGTGAAGTTTGCGCATCACGAGCTTCCAGGTGCCCTCGATCTCCTGCGCTTGTGCCAGACCAAAGGTAAGCAGCAACAGGACTGCGACGAGCAAACAGGTTCGTACCGGCTTGTTGAGGGCAACCATCCATTGCAGCAATCTTGCGCTTTTCATAGTCTCCTCCTCCCGTCAATGATTTAATGTTGCACTTTATTGTCGCTACTTCGAGACAGAGCCTCGCGCCATGACGCTGCGGTTCACTGCGGCAGATCGGCCCCCGACTGTCAAGCGGGCCTTGCCGTTGCTGCAAGTTTATCGCCTTCGCCGACGGCCCGTTCTCCATCGTTGGCACGGATCGCGACATCGATACCCTCGCGCTAGCGGCAACCCAGCGGAAAGCCGCCGCCGGTCAGCCGGCAACCTTGCTGGACGCCGCCGAGGTCGCACCGATTGACGCCCACACTTTCCCCAACGGCTGCCACATGGCTGAGGTCGAGATCGATCCGGAAACCGGCGCCATCGAACTGGTGCGCTACATCGTGCGGATGAGTTCGGCAAAGCGGTCGATCCGCTGATCGTGGGCGGTCAGGTTGCCGGCGGGGTCGCCCCGGGCTCCGGCCAGGCGGTGCTGGAGCACACGATCTACGCTCCATTCTCCGGCCAGTTGCTGTCCGGCTGCACTTGTTGGCTTGGATCAGTTGATCGTTGTTACTTTATCGTAGCAATACTATCCCCGGCCGCCCTCAAAGAACGCCGCCACCTTGGCGAAGAACCCTTCATGATCAGGGCTGCCTTTGCTGCCCTTGACTGCCTCGGCCTCGAACGCTTCCAGCAGTTCCCGCTGCCGCGACGACAGGTTCAGCGGTGTCTCCACTGCCACCTGGATAAACATATCCCCTCGCGCCGGGCTGCGCAGGACGGAGAACCCCTTGCCGCGCAGGCGAAACTGATCCCCCGTCTGCGTCCCGGCGGGAATTTTGACCTTGGCGCGCGATCCATCGATCACCGGCACCTCAATATCGTCGCCGAGCGCCGCCTGGGTCATCCGCAACGGCACGCGCATCAGGATATTGGCCTGTTCGCGCTGGAAGAACTCATGCGGCCGGATCGAGACATGCACGTACAGGTCGCCGTTTGGCGCGCCCTGACCGCCGGCTTCGCCTTCTCCGGACAGCCGGATGCGCGTTCCATCCTCGACCCCTGCCGGAATCGGCACGGACAAGCTGCGTTCACGCTGCACCGTGCCGGCGCCCTGGCAAATCCGGCACGGATTACGGACCACCCGGCCCTGACCGCCGCACGTCGCGCAGGTCTGCTCGATCAGGAAGAACCCCGATTGCCTGCGAACCTTCCCCGCACCCTGACAGGTTGGGCAGGTCTCCGCCGCGCGCCCCTTGTCCTGCGATCCGGTGCCATCGCAGCTTTCGCATTTCACCCGCGTGGGGACACGTAAAGTGACCTTGGCGCCGCTGAACGCCTCGGCAAGATCGATCTCGACCCCTTGCCGCAGGTCAGCTCCGGTACGCGTCCGCTGGCCTCCACGCCGGCCCATTCCGAACATCTGGCCGAAGATATCGCCGAGGTCGCCAGTGGCGGAAAAATCGAAGCCGCCCATGCCGGCGCCACCGCCACCGTTGCCCTGCTCGAACGCCGCATGGCCGAAGCGGTCGTAGGCGCTGCGCTTCTGGTCGTCCTTCAGCACATCGTAGGCTTCATTAACCTCCTTGAAACGCACCTCGGCTTGCTTGTCGCCTGGGTTGCGATCAGGATGAAATTGCATTGCGAGCTTGCGGTACGCCTTCTTCAGGTCGTCCGCGCTCGCATTCTTCGCTACACCGAGCGTGGCGTAAAAGTCCTGTTTGGCCATCTCAGCCCTTTATTGTGCGGCGCTCGGTCGCAGCGCCCCAAAATCCGACGCCAGAAATAGAAATCGCGCCCGCCTGAAAAAAGAAGTGCGGGCGCGACTTACCATGCGAGTCAGACCCCGTGATCAGGCCGACTTTTTCTTCTTGTCGTCAACTTCCTCGAATTCGGCGTCAACCACCTTGTCATCACCGGGCGCCTGCGGGCCCGCCCCTCCGTCACCCGGCGGCTGTTGCGCGGATGCGGCCTCGGCCTTGTACATCGCCTCGCCGATCTTCATCGCCGCCTGGCTTAGCCGGTCGGCCGCCTGCTTCAAGGCTTCCGTATCGGTGCCCTCCAAAGCGGATCTCGCCGCCGCGATAGCGGCCTCGGCTTCGCCCTTCTCCTGGGCTCCCACTTTGTCGCCGTACTCCTTCAGGTTCTTTTCCACCTGATGGACCAGGCTTTCCGTGTGGTTGCGCGCCTCGATCGTCTCTCGCCGCTTCTTGTCGGCTTCGGCATTGGCCTCCGCCTCCTTGACCATCCGCTGGATGTCGGCTTCCGACAGGCCGCCGCTGGCCTGGATGCGGATCTGCTGCTCCTTGCCAGTTGCCTTGTCCTTCGCCTGAACCGAGACAATCCCGTTGGCGTCGATGTCGAACGTCACCTCGATCTGAGGCACGCCGCGGGGCGCCGAAGGAATGCCGGTCAGATCGAAATTGCCCAGCAGCTTGTTATCCGCCGCCATCTCGCGCTCACCCTGGAACACCTTGATGGTCACGGCCTGCTGGTTGTCGTCAGCGGTGGAGAAGGTCTGGCTCTTTTTCGTCGGGATCGTGGTGTTGCGGTCGATCAGCCGGGTGAACACGCCGCCCAGGGTTTCAATACCTAGCGACAGCGGTGTCACGTCCAGCAGCAGGACGTCCTTGACGTCGCCCTTCAGAACACCGCCCTGCACCGCCGCGCCGATCGCCACGACTTCGTCAGGGTTCACGTTACGCGCGGGATCCTTCCCGAAGAAGGACTTCACCGCGTCGATCACCTTGGGCATGCGAGTCATACCGCCGACCAGGATCACTTCCTGGATCTCGCTGGCGGTCACGCCGGCATCCTTCAGCGCCGCGCGGCAGGGCTCCATCGTGCGGCTGATCAGGTCGTCGACCAGCGATTCCAGCTTGGCGCGAGACAGCTTCATCACCAGGTGCTTCGGCCCGGAGGCGTCGGCGGTGATGAATGGCAGGTTGATCTCGGTCTCCTTGGAGGACGACAGTTCAATCTTCGCCTTTTCGGCCGCCTCCTTCAGCCGCTGAAGCGCCAGTTTGTCACGGCGCAGGTCGATGCCCTGCTCCTTGCGGAACTCGTCCGCGAGGTAGTCGATCACGCGCAGATCGAAATCTTCACCGCCCAGGAAGGTGTCGCCGTTGGTCGATTTTACCTCGAACACGCCGTCGCCGATTTCCAGCACGGAGATGTCGAAGGTGCCGCCGCCAAGGTCGTATACCGCGATCGTTCCGGCGGACTTCTTGTCCATGCCGTAGGCCAGGGCCGCCGCCGTCGGCTCGTTGATGATGCGCAGCACGTCGAGGCCAGCTATCCGGCCTGCATCCTTCGTCGCCTGGCGCTGGCTATCATTGAAGTAGGCCGGGACGGTGATGACCGCCTGGGCCACCGGCTCACCCAGATAGGCCTCCGCTGTTTCCTTCATCTTGCCGAGAATGAAGGCGCTGATCTGGCTGGGGGAGTATTTTTCGCCGCGGCTTTCAACCACTGCGTCGCCGTTGTCGGCGCGAACGATGGCGTACGGCACCATCCCCTTATCCTTGGCGACCAGCGGATCGTCGTAACGGCGGCCGATCAGGCGCTTGATGGCGTATAACGTATTGGTCGGGTTGGTCACTGCCTGGCGCTTGGCCGATTGGCCTACCAGACGCTCCCCACTGTCCGTGAAGGCGACCATGCTGGGGGTTGTACGCGCACCCTCCGCATTCTCAATGACGCGGACGTCCTTACCTTCCAGAATGGCGACGCAGGAGTTGGTGGTACCAAGATCGATACCGATCACTTTACTCATAAGAATATGCTCCTTTCAGCGGACGATGGCGGCCCGAAGCACCGGCACGGTCCCTTTGATGAATGCATTGGATGTATGAGACAGAGCCGGCCAGGACAAGTGTTGTAGCCAAATTTTCCGTTCCATTCTGTCACAATAGCCCAAATCGGCCTGCTCCTGCGCTACGCCTTCGCCGGTCCGGCGAGTTCAGAGGTCGGGGCCTTGGCGACGACGACCATCGCCGGACGCAACAATCGGCCGTTCAAAGTCCAAGCTTTGGACCATGCATGAATCACCGTACCAGGGCCGTGTGTTTCGCTTTCCTGCTCTGCCATCGCTTGGTGCAGGTTGGGATCAAACGACTGGCCGACCGGATCCTCGCGCTTGATCCCGTTCCGCTCCAACGTGCTGATGAAGCTGCGTTCCACTCCCTCCAGACCCTCGCGAACCTTGGCGACGATCGCCGGTTGGTCAGCCGAGGGCGGCGGTAGGCTGTCGATGCCGCGCTTAAGGTTCTCCGCCGCTTCCACCACGTCGGTGGCGAATTTCTGCACCGCGTATTGACGAGTGTCGTCGACATCCTTTCTGGCGCGGGCGCGCACGTTGGCGTTTTCCGCCTCAGCACGCATCCAGCGTTCCTTCATCTCCGCCAACTCGGCCTCTAAGGCCGAAATGCGGTCGTTTGCCGCTTGCAGAGCCTGTTCGGGCGTCAATTCTTCCGGTGGGGGCGCGGCATCCGGTGCAGCCGCGAACTGTTCTGACATGGTATCCTGATTTGGTTCATGTTCGGTTGTCATGGGACTGAGCATCTGTTGTTGAGCGCGCAACAGTTAGGGAAGATGGCGGTCAAGAACAACCCGAATCGACGCGTTTAGCTCAACCGAGCAGTTGGCCGATCACCCGCGCCGTATAGTCCACCACCGGGATGATCCGCCCATAGTTGATCCGGCTCGGGCCGATCACCCCGATCGCGCCGACAATCCGGCCCGCATCATTGCGCGCCGGGGCTACCACCATGGAAACACCGGACGTGTTGAATACGCCGCTTTCCGCCCCGATGAAAATCCGCACACCGTCGGACTGTTCCGCTAACTCCAGCAGACGGAGCATCGTCTCCTGCGCTTCCAGCCGTTCGAACAGCGATTGGATGGCGGTGATCCGGTCGAGTTGGGTGACGTCGGAAAGCAGACGAGCCTGGCCCCGCACGATCAGGCTGCCGGAGCGCCCTTCGCCGGTCCAGGTCGCGAGGCCGGCGGCTACCACCAGCGTGGACAGGGCATCGAGTTCGGTTCGGTTCGCCGCCATCTCCTCCGCCACCAGACGGCGCAGTTCCGCCAGTGGCCGGCCTGACAGGCGGGCATTCAGATAGTTGCTTGCCTGCTGCAGGGCTGAAGGCGGAAGGCCGGGCGGGGTCTCGATGACCCGGTTTTCCACCTGACCGTCGCTGTTGACCAGCACAACGAGTGCCCTCCCCGGCCCAAGCGGGACGAATTCGATGTGCTTTATCGCGCCTTCCGACTTAGGGGCGAGCACTAGACCGGCGGCGGCGGATAAACCGGACAACAATGAACTGGCCTCGGCCAGGGTGTCCTCAAGGCTGCGCCCCGCCGCGGCGAGGGTGGCCGATATCGAGACCCGTTCGTCCTCCGAGAGTTCGCCGAAGTTCAGCAGTCCGTCGACGAACAAGCGGAGACCCTGGTCGGTCGGCAGGCGGCCGGCCGAGGTGTGGGGTGCGAACAGCAGACCGGAATCGGATAGGTCGGCCATGACGTTGCGGATGGTCGCCGGTGACAGGCTCATCGGCAGACGCCGCGCCAGGGTGCGGGAGCCAACAGGTTCGCCAGTGGCGACGTATTGCTCGACGATTTCGCGCAGGACCGCGGCCGAGCGGGCGTCGAGACCAGGAGGCAGCGGCGGCGGCGCGGCCGGGAAGGATTGTCCTCGGCCTTGAAAGCGCGGGAAACGGCCGGACGGGGGGACGGGTATGTTCATCGCGTGAACTCCAACCCCTCACGCTACTACCAAGCAAGGCGCCCGTCCAGGTTTCCGTGATCTAGATCGATAAGGGCTCGAAGGCCCGGAAGTGTGCCCGCAAATGAAGCGCCGCGTCTGACGGCGGCCCAGGCGAGCGACGTGGGGGCCGCCTTTCGCGCCAAATGCCGCCGGGAGCTCCCGACGGCGTTCAAGCAAGCTACTTCAGGTCGTCCGCCACCGCATCAAGCCCCGCCTTTGCGCATTCCTCGTCCTGGTCAGAGGTGCCGCCGCTAACGCCAATGCCGCCAATCTGGACCTTGTCTGCCGTCTTGATCGGTAGCCCCCCGGCGAACGTGATAATTCCAGGGACGTCGGCGATGCCCGGCACCATTCCGGGTTTGCCATCCTTACCGAAGGCGATTTCGCCTAGCTGACGGGTCGGAAACGGAAAGTTCGCCGACGTCATCGCCTTATGCTGTGAGATGTAGATGCTGCCCTTGAACGCGCCATCCATATGCTGGAAAAATACCAGGTTCGCTCCGTCGTCAACGACCGCAATGTTCATGGCCCACTTTTCCTGTGCAGCCTTGGCCTCGCATCCCGACGCCATTTTCTTTGCCAGAGCCAAGCTCAGCGTCGGCTTGGTCTCAAGCGCCGTCGCGGCTGAGCCGGCCAGCACTGCACCGGCGGCCACCACGACTAAACCTTTTGCTATAGAGCCGAATTTCATCTGCTTTCCCTTAATGAAGTTATAATTCGTTAGCGCGACACGCCACCTAACAGCAGCCGACCTCGCTGCGCCGTCGTAGTAGCCGAGTGCAACAGCTTGCCGACGAACCGGGCCGATCCCAGGTGCCAGAGTCAAGTCGCGAATAAAAGGCAAATTCGCGGTTGGCCCGTTCGAACGCGTGGCCAAGTTCGTCCGACGAACACAGCATCCACCACTGCGTCGGGATGGGGAACTTCACGATCGAATATGCGGGCGGCGCTTTCTCCTCGCCGTTTCGCATTTCTCCGGTCACGCGGCCGACGTTGCCCGGACGAAAGAGTGGTTCTCCCACGTGATCCTTGGCAAGCGGCTCTTCAAGTTGCATACTGGATTCTGACGGCCCGTCGGCAGTCAACCTATCAGGGAGGCAGAAATGGCAATAGCAAGCGTGACGAAGATCACAGCGGCTTCACCGACCAGTTTCGAGGCCGCTGTCAAGGAAGGCCTCGCACGGGCAAACAAAACACTGCGGGGAATCACCGGACTTCACGTGCTCGAGGAAAAAGCGAGCGTCCACGATGGAAAAATCAAGGAATACCGCGTCACGATGGAAGTGACGTTTATACTGGAAGGATAGTCCTGCGGAAGGATGAGCCGGGTTCCCGCGCGGCCCTACCCACGTTGAACCCGGCGGCGTCCCCGACTGGCGCAAACTCGGCAACACGTGCGCCTCCTATATCTTTCCGCGCCGCGGGTTTATTGCGGTTAAGAAACGTATTGATTTGCCGGCGAATGGGCGGCGCG
Organism: uncultured Pseudomonadota bacterium; assembly: GCA_963832865.1. Taxonomy (GTDB): domain Bacteria; phylum Pseudomonadota; class Alphaproteobacteria; order Acetobacterales; family Acetobacteraceae; genus Rhodopila. Next base: position 3,682 of record CAWHWH010000006.1, on the reverse strand, counting down.
GCCTGCTTAGGCCAGGGTGTGCACGATGACTGGCCCTGCCACTGCTGTCGCCGATCCCAACATTAGGGGCGCCAGATTCTCCTCAATCCAGGCCAAGCCACGTTTGTTGAACTCTTGAGCGCCGGCGAAGTTGTCGAAGATGCTAATCGCGGTTACTGTGTCGTCTGGCGCATAGATAACGTAGTAGGCTCTGAAGCCAGGCACGTCGCTGATGATCGGGATCGCGCCTTCCTTGATCGTGCGCGCAACTTCCTCAGCATTTCCAGGTTTGGCTTTGCCTTGGCGGATGGCTGCATACATGATTTCTCTCCTCGTGACACTTGGCGATCGTTCTATCAGCAGCCGACCATCGGCTGCCTATCGGACATGTTCTAGAAGGCTGCGCCATTCCTCGGCGATGTCCGCTAACAGGCGGCGGGCGTACGGCTCTGGCAGACGCTGGCCTCCCCGGAACAGAGCCTCCGCCGCGGGGTCATCGAGTTTAACGCCAGGGCCTGAGCAGTTTCCGAACGGATGATACTTGCCGGCCCGGCGTTCGAGCACCGTCCATGCTTCGCCATTTGTTGCCAGACAATAGTGTTCTTGTTCGGCTTCAATCGTTATCATGGGACCAGTCCTCAGCCGTAGGGTCGGACTTTCGTCGGCCAACGCGGCACCGCCGCGATCTAACCAGATTCTACCCAAGCTTACTCCGCCGCTGCGCGGTTTAGGATTAATTCTAGTCGTGTGATCGGGGTGGTGGCTTCCGGGAAGCCACCCGCCGCGCGGCGATCGAAGCGGCTTCGCTGGCCAGTCCTCGCGACTTTGTGCAGTCCGCCGGTTGGATGTGGGGCTTACGGTTAGGCCTGAACGCGAGGAACCTGCGTCGGACGAGAAGGGGAGGATCTCATCATGCCGGAACATGTTTATAAGGTTGTAGAGTTGGTCGGCTCCTCCGAGGAGAGCGTGACCAAGGCCATCGATCGCGCCATTTCGAAGGCTGCCCTCTCGGTCAGGCATCTTGGCTGGTTCGAGGTTGTGCAGGTTCGCGGGCATATCGAGGACGGCAAGGTGGCACAGTATCAGGTAACCATCAAAGCCGGTTTCCGGCTCGAAGATACATAAATGGTGGCGCGAATTCACTCACCCTAGTGGGCGATCAGGCCAAACCCAGTTGCCTTTTGCCAACGCTCGCGCGAAAACATAGCCCTGATAGGCAGCTCCGGGAGAACGTTCGGACCATGAACCGCCATGCTGGAGGCCTTGCCGTCTCTCTCGGCCCGCTGTTGCTGACCCTTGCCTGCTGCGGACCTTCGCCCCAGCAACGCACGACACGCTTGCTCGATGATCGGATGCAAACTGAACTCGCGTCCGAAATCAAGGCGGGCCGCGCGGTGGTGCAACAATTGCCGGATGGCGCTCGGGTCACGCTGCTCGATCGTTCGCTCTTTCCGAACGGTCCGAAAGCGTTGGACGACCAAGTTCCCGACATCCGGGCTGATGTGATCCAGGCGTTGCTGGACCCGAGCCTGATGCGAGTCGCAGTAGCGGATACGTCCGCGCTGCCCGCGGATCAACGTGACACGCGGATACGGAATGTGGAGGGCTACTTCACGGACAACGGGCTAGGCTTCGTGCTGGTCCCGGCCGAAGCGGCACCGGCGGCGGCCGGACCGACTGGGCCGGCGGGCCTGACGATCACTGTCAGCGTGCAGTGCCCGCCAACGGGCCACTACATTGGCTACCGCGACGGAACGTCCAGGCCGGTCTGCGAGTAACGCCTTATCGTCACAGCATCACCGTGACGATAATGATAACGATTTCAGAAAGCGCGGCAAAGGCAGCGCGCGTTACTGAACGAAGAATCTGCGCCATGAAATCAAGGGGTCGCGAAATTCTCCATATCCGGTGGGATTGCGGGATGTGCAATATGTCATCGGGAACGTGATGGGATCTGGATTGCAGTGGGCAATCCAGATCTGCGCATCATGCCACCCGGCGGACCAAGGTCTGGCCGGAGATCGCCTCGCCTGGAATGCCAACCAGATACGCCACCGCCGAGGCCAGCGCGATGGCTCCCGCCACGAGCAGGGCCGGGGTGAAGGACCCGGTCGCCTGCACCACGAACCCGGTGATCAGCGGCGCCAACGCCCCGCCGATAAATCCGCCGAAATCCATGATCGCGCCCAGGGATGCGGCGTAGCTCGCCGGTGCGCAGGCGTTGGCCAGCGACCAAGATGTGCCCGACGCGCTGAAACCGAAGAACATCGCTACTGATATCGACGCGACCGCGATGAAGTTGCTGGCCGTCTCCGCCGCCGCGAACGTGGCCAGCGCCATTGCCACGACGGCCCCGATCGTCAGCAGCTTGCGGCTAGCGATCGCCGTCATGCCGCGCTTGGTCAACAGGTCGGCTAGCCAGCCGCCGCCGATGCTGCCGACCAGGCCGAACAGGAACGGCACGGACGCCACGAAACCGGTCTTCGGAATGCTGATATGGCGTTGCATCTCCAGATAGCCGGGCAACCAGGTGATGAACAGCCAAGTGACATAGATGATGCCAAAGAAGCCGAGGATCAGGCCCCAGGTGGCGCGGTAGCTGAACAGCCGGCCCCAGGCGCCAGCCTCAACGGCATGCGCCTCCGGCGCTTCCGTTCCGCCATACAGGTAGTGCCGGTCCAGATCGTCCAGCATTCCGATGTCGAAATCGCGGTAGAACGCGTACCAGATGCCGGCGAAGATGAAGCCGATCACGGCCATCAGCACGAACATCCAGCGCCAGCCGAAGGCCAGCATGATCGGCGTCAGCACAGCCGGGGCGATTGCCGTGCCGAGCGAGGAGGCGCCATTCCAGAAGCCAACGCCGAGCGCCTGGTCGCCCTCGTGGTACCAGTCCTTCACCACCCGGGCCGCGGTGGGAAACATTGGCGCCTCGCCGACGCCCAGCAGGGCGCGGGCAACGATGAACTGCGCGTAGCCGGTGACGAACCCAGCCAGCCCCTGGGCAATCGACCAGACGACCATTGCGATCGTCAGTACCCGCCGCGGCTTCATTCGGTCCACCAGCGCGCCGGCAAACAGCAAGGTGAACGCATAGGGCCAGAGAAAGGCCGATAGAAGCGCACCCATCGCGGCCACCGAAAGGCCGAGTTCGTCACGGATCGGCAGATTTGCCACCGACAGCGTGCCACGATCGACGTAGTTCACGACGCAGATCAAGAACACCAGCGTTAGGCTGGTTCGTTGGATGAATTTCATACGGGGCGTACAGTCCGCCCTTGCAGCACTCGACATAATAGCCTCCCGGAAAACCTCCGGAACGGGAACGTCTGTTTTGGTCTCGGGTTCAATGCCGTCGAACAGCACGACCCGATGCGCCAACCGACCCGGACCGTTCGGCCCGGATCAGGGAGCGTCAAGTCACTCGTGTCACGAAATGATCGCGGCAAAGCCCGCTGATCGTTTTGCCTATGCGATCGAATTCATCTTTGCCCTTGAGCACAGCGCACCGCACGGGACACCCCGGCAGCCCCGGCGGCGATCGATGATCGAGCGCGATCCGTTGCGCTTCTGGCAGACAGTGGCTGCGGTTCTTGCTTTTCTGCTGGTTGCCTCGGTTGCCCTCAACACGCGTTAGCCACCGTTGTCCGTCTTCGGGACGGACATGCTCACGAAAGCGCGAGCCCGACTTGTCATATCTTGA
>CAWHWH010000005.1:0-9460 GCA_963832865.1 uncultured Pseudomonadota bacterium | reverse complement strand
ACCGGAATTGCCCGAAGCACCATAGGCCGCGGTTTAGCGGACCTCCGGTCCGGGGCGATGCGATGCAGCGAGCGGGTTCGCCGCAGGGTGGTGGACAGAAGCCCGCGATCGAGACGCAGCCCGGGATCTTGGACGCCCTGAATGAGCTGGTGGAGCCGTCGATCCGCGGTGACCCGGAGGCTGCGTTGCGGTGGGTCAGCCTGAGCCGGCGCCATCTCTCCGCGGCGCTGGCCAAGCGGGGCTTCATCGCCGGTCAGAAGCTGGTCGGCCGGCTTCTGAAGCGCCTCAACTTCAGCCTGCAAGACGCGCGAAGCTGCCAACCACCCCGACCGCAACGCTCAGTTCGAGCATGTCAATGCCACGGTGAAAGCATTCCAGGCCGCTGGGCAGCCGGTGATCTCTGTCGACACGAAGAAAAAGGAGCTTGTCGGAGACTTCAAGAACGGCGGCCGCGAGTTGCGGCCCAAGGGGCAGCCGCAGCCGGTCCGGGTGCATGACTTCGCCATTGCTGAACTATCCGCGACAAGCTGTTGCAAGCCCATCTGCGCAGTGGATTGAACCGCGTGCCGCGCACCGAATAGTGCGCACAAAACGCGGTCAAGCCCAACTCGGCAGGGTGCTCTTTCAGGCGAAATCGATATCCGTCTTGGGAGAAGGTGGCGGCCAAGACCCTGAGATCTGGCACGATTTCGGCGAGTTGAGCGAGTGTGATGGATGACATGGCCCAGCCTCACGCAGACAGGAATTCGAACATCGTTCCGAGCGGAGCTGACGCTTAACCCCAAGCAATCGGCAATTTGTGTTGAGATCAATTTAGCCGGCCCGCTGCGCCACCCCCATGAAACGCTCACAGCATCGACGTATGACATGACGCCGTGCAGACTGCCTGGCAGGGCATTTCTGTGATGCAGTTCACCTCGAAAATGAAAAGGGCCGGCGGTGTTGGATTTTCTTCTTAATCCGCAATTTCCAGTCCAACTCGTTGCGCACGCGCGCTGCCCTGATGGAGGTTATTCGGCATTCGTCGCCTCATTGCGATCCTCAAACCGTGAGCGTTGTGTCGGTTTCCGCCTACATTTACTGACCGCGACTTCGCCGCCGTGACGAATAGCGACCGGGCGCAAGCTTCGCATATCGTTGGCGGATTTAGTCGTATGACGGTACCCACTTTAGCTGCCGGTTTTCATGTATCCGATAATGTCCTCTGTAAACGGTCCAGTTAAAATCCGGCAGCCCAACCGGAATTCCTAGCGTGGATCAGGACCAGCCCCCCGACAGGCACATGGAAGAGCGCGAGGCCGAAAAGACGGCCGACCTCGAAACCCTGGCAGACGCCTCGCCGTTCCGATTACCCGATGGGTGCCCCCTCGCGACAGTACGCCGTAAGTGCTACACGCAATATTCTCTGATCGAAGTCTGGGCGTGAATGCAAGGGGCCGCGAGAACGCGGGCACACAGCGATGAGCAACATATTCGAAGCTGCTGTTCGCAATGAGGCAACCCTGAGAGCGGCGCTGGCCGACGCCGATATTGCGCCGATGCTGATGGTCCTGTCGCAGTTGAGTGGCGATCTGCAGATCTTGGACGAGGTTGCGCCGCACATCCACGGTGCCTGGAGCTTTCTCGAATTGGTGCCGGAGCGAGGCGAACCACAAGATGCGCGAACTGATCATCGATTATGTCCGCAAGGAGCTTGAGGACGACAAGGAACTGCTGGCGAAGGTGATCCCGGCCTACCCTCCCTACGGCAAACGCATGCTGCGGGATAATCACTGGTATCGGATGCTCAAGCGCGCAAAGGTCGAGCTGGTGACAGGCTCGATTTCGTACGTCACCCCGGATGCGATCGTCATGGAGGACGGCACTGTCCACCCGGCAGACGTAATAATCATGGCCACAGGCTTTCACGCATCCAAGATGCTGTGGCCGATGGATATCAGGGGACGCGGAGGCCGGACGATCCGCGGCGTCTGGGGCGACGATGACCCGCGGGCCTATCTCGGGATCACCGTGCCGAGCTTTCCCAACCTGTTCCTTACTTATGGCCCGAACACCAATCTTGCACATGGCGGCAGCATCATTTTTCATACCGAATGTCAGGTTCGGTACATCACCCAGGCGCTCCGCGAGATGATTGAGAATGGATACTCCACGCTCGAAGTACGCGCCGACGTGCATGATGGTTACAACAAGCTGGTGGACGAGAAGTGCCGCAACATGGTCTGGGCCCACCCGGGCGTGACGAGTTGGTATAAGAATCGGCACAACCGCGTAACCGTTACGTCGCCATGGCGGTTGCTCGACTACTGGAAGCTGACGCAGCACTTCGTGCCGGAGGAGTACCGCGCCGGCCGCCCCGGTCACACGCCGATCATTCCGGGCCAGGAAGCCGCTGCTGTATCTTCTGTCGACCGGCTTACCGTAGGGTGAAGCGGCATTGCCGGGGTGCGGCCTCCTGCCGGTCAGGCGGCAGTGTCTCGGCCCGACCGCGAAGCGGTGTTATTCAGGATTTCACCAGCGGGCAGCCGCCTTCACTGAGCGGCCGGAAGGCTTGATCGGCTGGAACGGTGGCAATCAACTTCAACACGTCATACGGTCCCGTACTTTCAGATGGTGACTTCACCTGCATTAAATAAGCAGGGTGCAACTTACGCCCGTCCTCACGTATCGAGCCGCGACCAAACACGTCATCGTCCGTTGGCATTGCCTTCATCCGCGCGATAACCGCTGCACCGTCATTCTTTGCCTGTGAAGGGTCCATATCGGCAACTGCCTTAAGGTAATGCAACGTGCTGGAATAGAGGCCGGCGTTTGCCATGTTCGGCCAAAGGGCGCCGGCTTTCGGCCGAATTCGGTCGTTGAAGGCGCGCGTGCGCTCGTTCAGATCCCAGTAATAGGTTTGCGTCGCCATCAGCCCCTGCGCGGCCTCCAGCCCGATCGCGCGAATATCCGTGTCGTACAACAGCAGACTGACGATGGTCATGGTTTGATTCAGGCCAAACTCGCGTGCCTGCTTGACGCTGGCGACCGTGTCCGCCCCGCCGTTGCACAAAGCCAGCACCTTCGCCCCGGACGCCTGCGCCTGGAGCAGTAGAGCTGAGAAATCCGAGGTCCCAGGAAACGGATACAGAGCGCTGCCCAGCACTGTACCGCCGCCTTTCTTAACCGCCGCCGCCCCGTCCTTTGCGAGCTGCTGACCAAAAGTGTAGTCGGCCGCTATGAAATACCAGCTAGTCGCTCCCTGCTTGACCAACGCCGAACCGGAGGTATTGGCGAGAACGTAGGTATCCCACGACCAGTGGACGTGGTTCGGACTGCACTGCTGTCCGGTCAGCGCGGTCGTGCCAGGCCCGGAAAGCATCATCGCCTTGTTCTTTTCACGCACGATTCCGACACAGGCAAGCGAGGTAGCAGAGGTACTGACATCGAGCAGCGCGTCTACGCCATCCTGGTCGAACCAGCGGCGCGCGACGGTAACCGCTATATCCGCCTTGTTCTGGTGTTCAGCCAATAAGATCTCTACATCCCAACCTTTGGCAGCGGCGCCGAAGTCCTCCACGGCTTGTTGTGCGCAGGCCAATGAAGGACGCGAAAGATCGGCATACGGACCCGAGAGATCAGTTATGATACCGACCTTCAGCTTCTTCCGCGTGGGCTGTGCTCGAGCCTGGGTGAGCGGAAACATCGCAGTTGAGACAGCTTGCAGAACCGTCCGGCGGGCGAGCTTCATATAAACCTCCACTTGTTTTCATGCCGACAGCAATGGTGTCGCGGCAGAGCGGCAGGGGCCATGGTCCTACCAAACTTTGGAGCCATAGAGTGGGTCCGGTAAGCGCCTTCTCGTTACCAGCTTCTAGCCAGCATCTTAACACGCGCTATCCGGATCATGCCCGCCTTTGCCCGACCTGGTGGGGGCGAAGCGAGCACCTGACCCCGGCGGATTTTGGTTGCATCAGGGTGAGCGGTAGCAGGCGGCGTCCTACGGACAATCTCAAGCCCGAATCTCAAGCCCGAATTGATTGCCACCGCACTTGCGGATACGCTAGCGGAAGAATGGGATAGCAAAGCAACTGGAGGCGAGCGTGGCGCGCTGGCGGTTCCTGAAACGCGCTCCCCCTCGACCGACTGACGCACGGTCAGTTTGTCGCGATCAAGTTCCGCAAATCGCATCGAAGTCCCGCCGACCTGGTTGACGCTTTCCCGAATCTGACAATAGCGCAAAGTAAAAACGTGTCTACCGTACAGTCGCAGCTATTTCGATCGCGCCGCCGAGGGTCTCGAACGTGCGGGGACGCGCACTTTTTGAGCGAATGGACGGAGGAGGTCAGAACGCGGTTCATCGCCGCCTCCGTTCCCCAGCTTCGATCGTTAATGTAGCGCGCGCATGACAACTGGGTCTGTAGGTTGGCATACGCGTCCCATGGATGCGGAAGATCCGCCGTTGTCTTGATCCTTGCTTGCTCTGTGCAGGTCGCTGTGACCTGTGGGTGGGGTGGTAGGCATGGCACGCAGAGCAACCTATCATGCCGGCCTCCAATTCCACGAAAGCAAGGCCCACCGACGCTTCTATCATACACCACAGATCGCCTGTCAATTTAGAAACACGCCAATGGAGAGTGGATAAGGAAATTTACCCGTCAAATCCTCAGATCGGCCGGCGCGATCGTATTTGCGACGATCTCACCGAACGGACCCGCATTTCGCGCCGGGCCGCGATGATGTCCCGTCGTCGGCTTCAGAGGCAGCAGCGGAAAGACGAGTTCCGCGAAGCGATAGCACTCCTGCAAGTGCGGATAGCCCGACAGAATGAAGCGGCCGATCCCCAGTTCCATGTACTCCCGCATCCGCGCGGCCACCTGCTCCGGGTTGCCGACAAGCGCGGTGCCGGCGCCGCCGCGGACGAGACCCACGAAAGGTTCGGGCTGATCTCCAGTTTATCACGGCGTCCATTGTGCAGCCGCGCCATGCGCTGCTGTCCGACTGAATCGAACCGGGCAAAGGTGCGCTGCGAAAGCGCGATGGCCTCGCCATCAACGTGCTGGATCAGTGCATCAGCCTCTCGCCAGGCTTCTCCCGCGGTTTCGCGCACCACGACATGCAACCGGATGCCGAACGACAGCGTCCGCCCCCGTTCGGCTGCACGTTGCTGAGCCCGGGCGAGTTTCTCGCCGACTTCGGTGGGGCGCTCACCCCAGGTGAGGTAGACGTCGCAGTGTTCCGCCGCCACATCCTGCCCAGCGTCGGAGGAACCGCCGAAATACAGTGGCGGATAGGGCTTTGGAACTGGCGGAAAGAGCAGTTTGCCGCCCTCCACGCGAACATGGCCACCGTTGAAATCGACTTTTTGTCCCTGCATCAGTGCCCGCCACACGGTCAGGTATTCCGCGGTTGCCTTGTAGCGCTCGCCATGATCGAACCACACGCCGTCACCATGCATCTCGACCGGATCGCCGCCGGCGACCACATTGATAAGAACCCGACCGTCCGACAGCCGATCCAGCGTCGCAGCCATGCGTGCGGTCATTGACGGTTCGGATAGACCAGGGCGCACCGCGACGAGGAAGCGTAAGTTCGTGGTCAGCGGAACCATCGCCGAAGCGATGACCCAGGAATCCTCGCAGGACCGCCCGGTCGGCAGCAGAACGCCAAAATATCCAAGATCGTCCGCGGCCCGCGCTATTTGGCTAAGATAGCCAAGCGTGATATGTCGCGCGCCGACTTCTGTGCCCAGGTATCTCCCGTCGCCGTGGGTCGGTAGAAACCACAGGATATCGGCAGTCTCGGCGCGCGGCGGCATATTGGGCATGTAAAGCTCCTAACGGGTGTTCTGATACACGTTTCGAAGGACATCATGAAATTGGCTAACAACGAAGGAAAGTGGGAAATCTGACAGTGTGCCGGGTTGCGTTGTTTTCCGGGCGCAACTAAGTGATCAATAATGATGATCTATTGCCCTGGATCTGGATATCACGGCCCGCAAGATGTGGATCCTCGATGACCACGATTGCCGTAGTCGGTGCGGCCCAGCGACATTATTCACCAACTCCGGCCCGGAAATCGCTGCTCTCATCGACAAAGGGGGGATATGGTTCGCCACGCCAGCCTAAGCCTGGCGTAGCGGACCATGCGGTGTCGAGCATGCCGAACCGCACGTCACATCCCCTGAGGTGCGCGGATTTCGAACAGGCCGCCTACTCAGCCGGCCAACATCCAACAACCTCAAGAACCAAACCACGAGATTGGGTCGGTCGATTTAGCTCCAGGCGTGCAACGGCGGACTGACGGCGTTCAAGGCATAGTTTCCGATAATTGCATATTTCCAGCGTACCGGATCGTGCAGCGTATGAGTGCGCGCATTCCGCCAGTGCCGGTCAAGGTTATGTTCGGCTAGGGTCGACCGCGTCCCGGCAAGTTCAAACAGCTTGTTGGTTGCGGCGATGGCAATCTCGGTCGAGAGCACCTTCGCCTCGGCCGTGACGATCTGCGCGTACGCGACGGTTTCAGCGGTCGGATTGGTTACTGCTGCATCGATCGCAAAGCCGGCCTTCTCCAGCAGCGCCTGCGCGGCGTGCAGCCGTATCGTTAGGTCGCCCAACTGCCTGGATGGTGTACGGATCCTCCCAGGCGTGTTCCAGCCCGCTATCGACCCACGCCCGGCTCTTGGTGCGCACGAAGCGCACCGTCTCATCGAGTTCCGCCTGCGCGATCCCCGTGTCAACAGCCACCTGAATGATCTGGAAGATCGCGCCGTCAGCGGTCGGGTGGTCGTATCCCTTGTAGCCAGGCACCAAGTGCGTTTTGGGCACCCTGACATCGTCGATCAGCACCGTGCCGGACAGCGTTGTGCGTTGACCGAACGACGACCAGTCGTCGATCACGGTCAGCCCCGGCGCATCCCGCTCGGCGATCGCATACCATGCCCGGCCCTCGTCATCGAGCGCAACGATCGGCACCAGATGCGCAAGCAATGCACCGGTCGCGTAGAACTTGCGTCCGCGCACGATCACATGGTCGCCGGCATCGGTGAACCTCGTCTCGAAGTCGGCCGCGCGTTTGGATCCAAATTCGGAGAACGCGTTTCCGAAGCGCACGCCACGCAGGACTTCGCCGAACAGCAGCTTCTGCTGCGCCGCGTCGGATACAGTCCGGATCGCGGCGACAACGCCGAGATGGTTTTGCGCGATCTGACCGATTGAGGAATCGGCCGCCGAAATGATCTCGACGACCCTGCTGAGCGTGGCATAGGAAACTTCAGGACCGCCGAACGCGCGCGGGACGTTAATCGACCAGAGCCCGCTCTGCGAGAAGGCATCGATTTCGGCCACCGGCCAGACTCGGTCACGGTCACGTATCGCGGCATCCTTCTCGAACGAAGCGGCGAGCCGCTTGGCCACCGCCATCGCCTCGGCGTCGTCACGGATGATCTGGGCGGGCTCCGGCGGGCGCGGAACGGCCGGAACGCCTTGGGACGCTGTAGTAACGACATCCATTATGGGATCCTCCTTCGTATTGTCAGGCTAGGCGGCGTGCGGCGCCGCCTCGCCGAGATAGAACGACTTGATATCGTCGCGCCGGCGCAGTTCATCCGCGGTGCCGGACAGGACGGTGACACCGTTCTCCAGCACGACGGCGCGGTGGGCGTGGCTGAGCGCCACAGCGGAATTCTGCTCCGAGACGAGGACCGACAGGCCTTCCTCGCGGTTAAGCCGCACCAGGGCGCGAAATATGATCCTCACCACGAGCGGCGCGAGGCCCATCGAAGGCTCGTCCAGCACCAGCAATCTAAGCAGAGACTTGTGGGTTGGCCAACGGAACGGTCATGCGCTCGCGGTTAAGGTCGCTGACGGCGGTGTGAATGGCGTCGTTGAGTTCGACGACGTCAGTGAAGGTCTTGTGGGCCAACTGATACGCCTTCAAATCGTGCCAGACGACCTCGATGTCGTTCAATTCAGGGGCGTATTTTGGCAGCCATTCGACCGTGAGCCAGTGTGCGCGAGCGGCCAGGGCGGCGCGTGACAGTTTGCTGACGTGGATCGGCCCATTGTCTTCGACCAACACGACGGGCTTGCCCCGCCCGGGCATCGGACCATAAAGCGCATCGATTTGCGCGAGATGCGCCACGAAGTCGCTGCTGCGCTTGGTCGGACTGGTATGCACAATCAGTTCATGTGTGACATGATTAAGCGAGCCCAGGATCGCCACCTTCTTAGCTTGGCCTGGTGCCGGCACGCGCAGGTCAGCGCCGGATTTTGCCCACGCCCTGGCCAGATAGGGATGCGTCAACGCCTCGCTCTCATCGCCATAAAGCAGAACGATGTCGCCGGCCGCGGCCTGCTGCTCGCGCAATTGCAGACGCAAACCGATCCGATCGACCTCGCTGGCGACTTGCCGCCCTTTCAGTGTGCGCCGCGGCCGCCGGTAACGGAACTTTTTTTTCGCAACGCCTTGGACAGTTGCGAGCGGCTGATGCGCACGCCCTCGCGCGTCTCGATCTCCGCACGCAGGCGCGCGATCGTCCAGTTCGGCCGGTTGGCCACAGGCTCTTCCAGTAACGGTGTAACCACGCGCAAGGCCGTTTCACTTTTTACCGGCGACGGCCCCGGCGCGACGCTCGCTTTCAAGGTATCGATGCCACCGCGGCTAAAATCGCTGCGCCACAGCCGGACCGTGTCTTCCCGCACGCTGAACGCCTCAGCGATGCGTGGACTGTCCAACCTGAAAGCGTCAGCAGGATGGCGCGTGCTCTATCCGCCTCGCCGCGATCACGTGAGCCAGCCAGAGCCGCTAAAGCCGAGCGTTGGTCCTCGCTCGCCGAAACAGGAGACTTGCCGCTCATGCCACGCCCTTACGAATCGATGCCGATAGCGAATTGTACACCAATCCGTTGGTCAAGCTCGCGGAGTTTGCTTAGGACGTGCCATCAGTGCTCGGCCAATCGCCGTCATCTGCTGCTCGCCCCCTGAGGTAAGACCTGCGAATCCCCGCCGCTTCTCTCGCAGGCGGGGAAACAGCGCGTAGATGCGCTCCAGATCGTCTGCCAGTTCCGCCCTTGTAGAGTTGCGTGCGATACCGCCGGTGACCAGATTTTCCTCGACGCTCAGGGAGCGGAACACCCGCCGCCCCTCTAGCACTGGCACAAGGCGGCGGCGCACGAGGTCACCCGGACGGGCGCCCGGTGTATTCACAGTATCGAACACAATCGTTCCGCCGGTGATGCGGCCTCGTTCGGCCGGCAGCAGGTTGGAAACGGCCTTCAGCGTGGTCGTCTTGCCAGCACCGTTGGCGCCAAGAACTGCAACGATCTCGCCGCGTTGGACTGTCAAGCTCACATCGTGCAGGGCCACGATCGCGCCGTTATAGGTCACCTCCACCCGATCCATCTTCAGCAGCACGTCTGGGTCCGTCATGACTATCCCCGATGGAGGTTAGAGGGAGAGCGTATGGCTCTCCCTCTCGCGCG
>CAWHWH010000004.1:0-79316 GCA_963832865.1 uncultured Pseudomonadota bacterium | reverse complement strand
TGGCCTATGGCTTCGCCCGCCGTCTGCTTGCCGGACGCCCGGCCCAACTGCCTGTTCCTGACCCTCCAAGCCCCGTCTTTCGCCGCGTCGCCGCCGACTCTCACGCCGACCTGCTGAGCGATCGAGCGCGTCTTCAACGAGAGACAAGCGCATGAAAACCCCGGATGGCCGTCGAGGATGGCCACGATCACCAGCTTTATGCCCTCGCCCCGGCCGAGGCGGTGCGCGCATCATCGTCGTCGACGGAGCCAGAACTGACCGGCTTCCCCGCCGATGCCCTGCTGAAGTCCTCGAGGACCCGCCACGCGCCATCCTGCTGCTGGCCTGCGCCGCCCCCCGGCGCCTCCTTCCCCACCATGCACAGCCGCTGCCGCCGGATTGCGGCTGACCCCCACTGGCGGACGAGCACATGGCCCAACTGGTCGAGCGTTCTCTTCCCGCGACTCGATGCCGACGAACGCGGCTTCTCCGAATTGGCCGAAGGCTCGCCCGGCCGCGCCCTCATGTTGACCGAGGATCGGCCTGAAAGTGCCATGCTCGGTGGACGGCTGCTGTCCGACCTGCCTGGCGTCCCCACCTCTCATCGCTACAAGATCGCCGACTTCCTCGGTCGCAGTGAAACTCGTTTCTCGACGTCATCGACCTTGTTCGCGCGGCGTGGCCGGCGCTGTCAGGAAATCCGTTCGGGGCGGGGGGATCCCAATCAGGAACGCCTGTCGCATTGCATCCACTTCATGCGTCGGCGAGCTGTGACAGGCCTCACCCGGCTGCAAACGAGACCGAACGCTTCGCTCTGGACAAACGTCGAGCGATCGTTGCCGAAGTCGGATGCTCACTCGCTCTGCCTGAGGCGGCACCAACAAGAAGACCCATGACCAAAAGCCGTCTATGTCACGACCCCGATCTACTATGTGAACGGTGCGCCCCACATCGGCCACGCCTACACCTCGATCGCCGCCGACGCGATGGCGCGCTTCAAGCGGCTGGACGGCTACGACGTCTTCTTTCTGACCGGAACGGACGAGCACGGCCAGAAAGTCGAGCAAGCCGCTGCCGCCGCCGGCGTCGATCCGCGACTTCACCGACGGTATTTCCGCCGACTTCCGTGCCATGACCGACGCCATGGGTGTTTCCTACGACGACTGGATCCGCACCACGGAGCAGCGCCACAAGGTGTCTTGCGCCGAACTCTGGCGCCGGATCGAGCGCAACGGCGACATCTACCTCGGGCAATACGAAGGCTGGTATGCCGTCCGCGACGAAGCTTTCTATGACGAATCCGAACTGGCCACGCGTGATGATGGCGCCCGTGTCGCCCCCAGCGGCGCCCCGGTGGAGTGGGTCCGCGAGCCCTCCTACTTCTTCCGCCTGTCCGCCTTCCAGGATCGGCTGCTGAAACATTATGAGGAAAATCCGGAGTTTATCGCTCCATCCTCACGTCGAAACGAAGTCACCAGTTTTGTCAAAGGCGGCCTGAACGACCTGTCGATCAGCCGCACGACGTTCAATTGGGGTGTCCCGGTGCCCGATGCCCCCGGCCACGTCATGTATGTCTGGCTGGATGCCCTGAACAACTACGTCACCGGTTGCGGCTTCCCGGACGAGACCGCGCCGCGCTGGCATTATTGGCCGGCCGACGTGCATTTCGTCGGCAAGGATATCATTCGTTTCCACGCCGTCTATTGGCCCGCTTTCCTCATGGCCGCCGGTCTGCCCTTGCCCCGCCGCGTGACCTCCAATGGCTGGTGGCTGATGGACGGCGAGAAGATGTCCAAATCCCTCGGCAACGTCGTCGAGCCGCGCAAACTCGCCGAGATTTTCGGGCTCGATCAGATCCGCTACTTCTTGCTGCGCGAAAAACCGTTCGGGGCCGATGGATCACTGAGCCACGCCGCGATCATTAGCCGCATCAACGTGGATCTGGCCAACGATCTTGGGAATCTCGCCCAACGATCGCTATCCCTCATCGCCCGCAACTGCGCCGGCATCCTCCCCGCGCTCGGTGCCCCAACCGAGGAGGACACCGCCCTCCTGCAAGCGGCCGCGGCGCTGCCCGACCTGATGCGAGCCAACTTCGACCGCCAGACCTTCCACGAGGGCCTGGAGGAAGTTTGGAAAGTCATTCGTGCCGCCAACGGCTACATCGACCGCCAGGCGCCCTGGGCGCTGAACAAGACCGATAAAGTCCGGATGGGGGAGGTCCTCCGCGTATTGATCGACACCATCCGAATTGTCGCCACGCTCCTGCAGCCCGTCATGCCGGCCAGCATGGCCCGCATGCTCGACCAACTCGGGGTTTCTCCAGATGCCCGTAGCTTCGCCGGTCTGGCCATCCCTATAAAGGATGGCCAGACCCTGCCGCCGCCTCAAGGCGTCTTTCCCCGCTACGTGGAGCCAGCCGCCTGATGCTTGTGGATAGCCACTGCCACCTTGACTACTACACACCGGTGGAATTTCCCGAAATCCTGTCACGCGCCGCTGCCGCAGGCGTGAATGAGATGGTGACCATCGGCACCACGCTAGCCCAATCCGAGCGGCTGCCGCCGATGACCGAGGCATTCGCGAACCTCTGGTGCACGATCGGCGTCCACCCGCACCACGCCGCCGAGGCACCAGTCCCGATCCCGGAAACCCTCGCGGAAATGACCCGCCATCCTCGCGTCATTGGCATCGGTCGAGTCCGGCCTCGACTATTTCTACAACAAATCGCCGCGCGACATTCAGGCCGACAGCTTTCGGTCCCACATTCGCGGCGCCCGCCTCGCTGGCGTGCCCCTTTGCATCCACGCGCGTGACGCAGACGACGATATCGCGCTGATTCTGCAGCAAGAACGCGATATCGACGGAAAATTCGATTTTCTCCTCCATTGCTTCAGCTCCACTCGCCGGCTTGCTGAAGCCGCTCTGGAGATGGGGGGCTATATCAGCTTTTCCGGCATTCTCACCTTCCCCCGTTCCGCGGAGCTCCGCGAGATCGCCAAGGACGTGCCGCTTGACCGCCTGCTGGTGGAGACCGACGCGCCTTACCTTGCTCCGGTGCCATTCCGCGGCAAGCGTAACGAGCCTGCCTGGGTAGCCCACACCGCGAAAGTCTTGGCCGAACTCCGTGGCCTGACACCTGAGGCGCTCGCGGATCTGACAACCTCCAATTTCCGCCGCCTGTTCCGAAAAACCGCCGTATGAAAGTGACTTTGCTTGGAACCGGGGCCTCGGCCGGTGTGCCGATGATCGGTGGTGCCGACGGTAGCGGCGATTGGGGCGATTGCGATCCGGCCGAACCGAAGAACCGCCGCACGCGCTCGTCCATCGTGATAGAAACATCAGAAAATAAACGGCTTCTGGTCGATACCTCACCTGATATGCGAACACAGCTGCTGGATTGTCGTATTCCGGGCGTAGACGCCATTCTGTATACCCACGCTCATGCCGACCACATCACCGGCCTTGATGACGTCCGCATCCTGAACCGGATCGCAAACCGGCCTCTGCCTGCCTTCGCCACCGCCGACACATTGGCTGAAATGACGCATCGCTTCGCCTACGCCTTCAGACCCTGGGATCCCCCGCACTTCTATCGCCCTGTTTTAGAAGCAAAACCCGTCAAGCCCGGCGACATCTTCGAGGTCCACGGCCTGTCAGTCCGTGTCTTCGCCCAGAACCACGGCAAGGTCGAGACGCTCGGTCTACGGATCGGCGATTTCGGCTACTCCACGGATGTCGTGGCCTTGGACGAAGCAGCGTTCCAGGCACTGAAGGGCTTGGACACCTGGGTGGTGGACTGTTTCCTGCGCCGCGACGTGCATTGGACGCATGCCAATCTGAGCATCGTCCTGAGTTGGGTCAAACGATTAAGACCACGCCGTACCGTGTTGACCCACATGGGAATTGAGATGGACTGGGCCTGGATGCAAGCCAACCTGCCGGCCGGTATCGAGGCAGGCTACGACGGCATGGTGCTCCGCGTCTGATAACTCGTCGCCGCAGGCTGGACCCATAATCGTCCGCGAGTGACGGATTTGCCAAGCGTGACTAAACCCGGTTGCCGGGAGGTCACAATGAGCGACGTTCCTCATTTAACATAATATCCATTATGCGGTTGGGTGTAGCAGCAATATAGAGATGCAAAATAGAGATGACACTCCCCGTTTTGGGGTCCCGGGAGATGCGTCATGACGGTGGTGTCGATGAGCAAGCCAGAGTTCAATCGGCTCGCCGCGTCGCCACGGCGGGCCCATTTCCTTGACGGTCATCGGCTTCCCAGCCTGTGCCGTGCGAGTATCCTAGCCTGGAAAATTTCCTTGTTCAAATATCCCGGAGAGCGCGAGAGGCAGAGCCTCTCGCATGGCCGGACCGGCTTGCCCGTTCAGTTATAAGTTCGGGTGCTTAACTAGAAAATTCTGGCAACTTTCGTCCGGGTCTGGCAAACTCTGGCAGCCAGTGCGGGACGATGAGGGGCGGATGCTCCTGCCCGGCCTCGATAACCACACCATGGGCACGATCTTCGAGGAGCTGCTCCGACGCTTTAACGAAGATTATAATCAAGGAGCTGGTGAACAGTTTACGCCACGTGACATTGTGGAGATGATGGCGGAATTGGTCTTCCGCCCCATTAAAGACCGCATCGGTGACGGCACCTATCTTCTCTATGATGATGCTTGTGGCACCGGCGGCATGTTGACAGTCGGCGAAGCCAAGCTGCGCGATCTTGCCCGAAAGCAGGGGAAGAAGACCGAAATCCACCTTGATGGTCAGGAACTCAACACCGAGACATACGCCATCTGCAAGGCCGACCTGCTGCTCAAGGGCGAGGGCGAAGAAGCTCGTAATATCGCATTCGGCTCGACCTTGTCCGCCGATTTGCACGGCCGGAACGGACTCAAGTTTGACTTCATGATGGCCAATCCGCCATTCGGGACAACTTGGAAGATCGACCTGGCGGCGATGGACGTCAACGATCCGCGCTTCGTGGTCGAGCACGCGCGGTTGCCCCGCAAAGACGACCGGCTGCGCCTGTTTCGCGACCAGGATCGCGTCACCCGATTCCTGTTCGCGGAGCTGCCCGAGAAAATTAGCGCGAACGGCCGCGTGCAAAATGCGCTGCGGAACAGCGACGATCAGAATGCCCGCATCGAGCACAACCGTGCTGTCGACGACGAGCTGCTGGGCAGCCTCTCGGATCACACCGACCTCTACGCGCTTTACAACACGGACAAAGCCTTCAAGGCGTGGCTGCAAGATCGTTTATACGCTGTCGCGAAGCGCGGTTCGCCTCCGTCAGCCGCCTTGCCCTAAGAGCGGACATGACCGTCAGCGTCCAGGTTCTGTTTGGCGAGCCGCAGCAAGAGATCGCGCCGCTACTCCAAAGCCGACTTAGCCAATGCAGTCCGGTCTCCATGGTCGCCGGCTTCATGACCGTCGAGGGCATCGAGGCCGTCGCAGCCCCACTTCGTCTCTTACCTGGCAAGCTCAGCTGCCTTATTGTCGGAGCCGGCACCTGGCGTGCCTTCGACGCGCTGGACGGTCTCGTTACGGCGGGGGTCCAGTCGAGCGCTTTGTTCGTCCACCTGGGGCACAGTCGGGCGACAACCAGTTCAGGCGCACGGCACGCCTTCCTCCGGTACCACCCGATGCTCCACAGCAAGGTGTATCTAATGGAGATGGGCGATGGTACCGCAGCAGCCTTTGTGGGGTCGCATAATCTGACTGGCTTCGCCTTGCTGGGTTTGAATGGCGAGGCTGGTATCCTCCTGGAAGGCAATGCAGATGCGCCGGAGTTCGAGGCGTTGCGGCGGCATGTGGCGGCAGCTGTAGCACAGGCGGTGCCTTACGATCCTACCATGAAGGAGGCATATTCATGGTGGACGACGCAGTTTGTTGAAGGACTACGGGACAAGACCCGCGATGTTCCAGATCCTGATGAAGCCGATCAAGACCGTACTGTCGTTATAATCGCTGCGCGTGGCGATGAGCCGCTCCCCCGCGAGCGCAGCGAGGGAGAGGTGATCTACTTTGAGCTTCAAAGCGCACTTGGGAAGCAGCATACGATCGCTCACAACCGATGTGCACATCTACATATTTCCGACAATACCTTCATCTCCAGCTGACGCACTCGGTCGTCTTGAATCAGCGACGATGTCACTGTGGTGCAAGACGATGTCACTGTGGTGCAAAACGATCGGCTTGGAATCGGACGGAGGAGGCGAAGGGCTGCGGGCGGACTGGTATCATGGATAGTGGGGCTTTGGCTGCTGCAACATACTCTATTGATTGAAGCCGGAAACGCCAGCCGCCACCTCTTCCGGCTGTGGCGCTTCGGTTTCCGTAGCCGGATGGTCGATGTCGTTGGCGACGCCAAGCGGCAGCAGCAACATCGGGGGTAGCGATATCAGAACCTTCGGGGCAACGCCCCTGCCCCGCGGGTTCGGGCGGTGATGCATCGCTTGCGCATGCGCAATCAAAACCGCTCCCCGCCGCAGCGAAGCCCGTCGGCATGACACCAACCTTCGGCATTCCCCGACAGGGGCACAAGAACTGCCCCATCGCCGCATTGTTTTCACAACCAGGCCCCTGGCCCTGTGGCGCCCTGGTGACTAAACAAGGGCGGTCTATGGGTGGAAACGCAGGAGTCGCCGAATGCGCGTCAGTTGGAAGGCCGGGATAGCTGTTTGGCTGCTGGCCGGGATTACCGCGGGCCATGCCCAGGCACCAAGCGCCCCCACGCAAGCCAACCCACCGCCCGTGACCGCTGCGGAGGCACCGCAACGCACCTACGGCATTTCGCTATTGGGCGCCCCGTCCCTGCCGCCAGACTTCAAGTTTTTCCCCTATGTGAATCCGGACGCGCCTAAAGGCGGGGAGGTCGCGGTCAGCAACGTCGGCACCTTCGACAGTTTCAACCCGTTCATCGTCCGAGGCACCGCGGCCTCCGACGTGTTCCGTGTCTGGGACACCCTGATGATGCCCAATATGGGCGAGGCGGAGACCGAGTATTGCCTCCTCGCGAATGTGATCGAGTTGCCGGCCGACCGAATGGGCGTCGCCTTCGAACTACGGCCGGAGGCGAAGTTCAACGACGGCACACCAGTCACCGCCGAGGACGTCGCCTGGACCTTCGAAACCTTGCTTGAAAAGGGCCGCCCCTTCTACCGGCAGTACTATGGCGACGTGGCCTCTGTTACGGTCGAGGGGCCACGCCGGGTGGTGTTCCACTTCAAGTCCAACCTCAACCGTGAGCTGCCGCTCATCCTTGGCCAGATGGCGGTCCTGCCCAAGCACTGGTGGGCCGGACGCGACTTCGACAAGCCGCTGACCGACCCGCCGCTCGGTTCCGGCGCCTATCGGGTCGGTCGTTTCGAGTTCGGCCGCACCCTGTCGATGGACCGCGTGCCCGACGTCTGGTCGAAGAACCTGCCGGTGATGCAGGGGCTGTTCAATTTCAACACCAGGCGCACCGAATACTTCCGCGATGCGACGGTGGAACGGGAGGCGTTCAAAGCTGGGCAGATCGATTTCCGCATCGAGTCCGTCGCCAAGGAATGGGCCACGGCCTACGACTTCCCTGCCGTCCAGAACGGGCTGGTGAAGAAGGAACTGCTGCCCCACCAATTGCCGACCGGAATGCAAGGCTTCGGAATGAACACCCGGCGGCCGCTGTTCAAGGACGTCCGCGTCAGGCACGCCCTGGCGATGGCGTTCGATTTCGAGTGGGAAAATGCCAATCTGTTCTACGGCGCCTACACACGAACCCACAGCTATTTCAGCAACAGTGAGCTCGCCTCGAGCGGCATCCCGGAAGGGCCAGAATTGGAGTTGCTGAACAAATATCGTGATCAACTGCCGCCAGACCTCTTTACCAAGCCGTTTGAACTGCCGGTGACCGACGGGTCCGGCAACAATCGAGACGCATTGCGCGGCGCGCTGGCGCTGCTGGAGCAAGCCGGGTGGAAAGTGCGCGACCGCAAGCTGGTCGATGCGGAAGGGCAGCCGTTCAGCTTCGAGATCCTGCTTGATCAGCCAGCATTCGAGCGCGTCTCCCTGCCCTATGTGCAATGGCTGGCACGGCTGGGGATCGACGCTCGGGTGCGGACCGTCGATCCAGCGCAGTTTCAGCGGCTAGCCGACACCTATGATTACGACATGATCGTTGTCGCGATCGAGCAGACCGAAAGTCCCGGCAATGAACAGACCGGCTACTGGACGTGCGACAGCGTGAAGCCTGAGGGCGGCTTCAACCTGATGGGTGTCTGCAGTCCGGTGATAGACGACCTCGTGCACCAGGTCGTGTTCGCTCCGGATCGCGCGCATCTGGTGGTCGCGGCGCATGCCCTTGACCGGGTGCTGCTACAAAGCTGGTACGTCGTTCCCCATTGGTATCTACAATCCGTGAGAATCGCCTATTGGGACCGCTTCGGCCGTCCGGACAAGCCAGTGCGTACCGGGCTCGCGTTCGACAGTTGGTGGCTCGACCCAGTAAAAGCCGCCGCCAACGACGCCGCCCGGCGCAACGGGCCATGATGCGCCGCAGAAAAGACGAGGGCTCCGCCCCTCGACCCCGTCAAGGGCCGTCGGCCCTTGAAACCCCGGTATTGGTGGGTGGTCAGGAGGGGGCGACCGAGGTGGTTGACGGGTCCGAATCGCCCCCTCCTGAACACCCACCCATCAATGGGATCAAAGGGGCCGTCGGCTCCTTTGCGGGTCCAGGGCAGAGCCCTCGCCTTGCCTGCGGCGCATCACGCTGATGGGCTCCTACCTGATCCGCCGCCTGTTGCTCGTAGTCCCAACGCTGTTCGGCATCATTGCCATCAACTTTGTAGTCGTTCAATTCGCCCCTGGCGGCCCGGTGGAGCAGATGATCGCCGAGTTGAAAGGGCACGGCGCAGGCGCGACCGGGCGCATGACTGGCGCCGGTGCGGCCGAGGCGATGCCGGCCGGAAATGGCAGCTATCGAGGCGCCCGTGGCCTGGACGCCCATGTAATCGCCGACATCAAGAAGATGTTTGGCTTCGATAAGCCTGCCCCAGAACGTTTCGCCCTGATGCTCCGCGGCTACCTGACCTTCGATTTCGGCCGCAGCTTTTTCCGTGACGAACCGGTGCTCCAACTGGTCAAGGAGAAGATGCCGGTCTCCATCTCGATCGGTTTATGGTCGACGCTGTTGGTGTACTTCATCTCGATCCCGCTCGGTATCACCAAGGCGGTAAACGACGGTAGCCGCTTCGACGTGATCAGCAGCGCGGTGGTGCTGATCGGTTACGCGGTGCCGGGCTTCCTGTTCGCCATTCTGCTCGTGGTGCTATTCGCTGGCGGCAGCTTCGTGCAATGGTTTCCGCTGCGCGGGCTCCATAGCATGGGTACCGAGACCTGGAGCTTACCGGCTCGCATCGCGGATTATTTCTGGCACATGGTACTGCCGACCGTGGCACTCGTGGTCGGTGGTTTCGCCGGCCTTACCGTGCTGACCAAAAATTGCTTTCTGGAGGAAATCCGCAAGCAATACATCGTCACCGCGCGCGCCAAAGGCGCCAGCGAGCAGCGCATCCTCTATCGCCACGTGTTTCGCAATGCGATGCTGCTGATCATCGCCGGATTCCCATCGGCGTTTATCGGCATCCTGTTTTCGTCGGCTCTGCTGGTCGAGATCATCTTTTCGCTCGATGGACTCGGTTTGCTGGGCTTCGAATCCGCGATCCAGCGCGACTACCCCGTGATGTTCGGCACCCTCTACATGTTCACATTGCTCGGCCTGCTGATGCAGATCGTCGGCGACCTGTTGTACACGGTGGTCGACCCGCGCATTGATTTCGAGGCCAGGCAATAGTGCATCTCTCGCCGCTGACACGCCGGCGCCTGGCGATCTTCCGGTCCCACAAGCGCGGCTATTGGTCACTATGGATCTTCCTGTCGCTGTTCGTTCTGACCTTGTTCGCCGAATTTCTCGCCAACGACCGTCCGCTGCTCATCCGCTACGATGGACACTGGTATGTCCCGGTACTGCAGGACTACAGCGAAGACACCTTCGGCGACAGCTTCATGCCGACCGAGGCGGACTACAAGGATCCCGAAGTGCAGGCGGCGATCAACGCCCACGGCTGGATGATCTGGCCGGCAATAGGCTACACCTACAACACCGTGGTAAGGCAACTGACGACGCCGGCGCCCTCACCGCCGGACGGCAAGAACCTGCTGGGAACCGATGACCAGGCGCGTGACGTACTGGCGCGCGTGATTTACGGGTTCCGCATTTCGGTGCTGTTCGGCTTCACCCTGACGGCGATTTCGTCGGTCATTGGCGTCGCCGCCGGGGCCATTCAAGGCTATCGCGGCGGCCTGGTGGATCTGCTGTTCCAGCGCTTCATCGAAATCTGGTCCGGAATGCCACAGCTCTATCTGCTGATCATTCTCGCCAGTATTATTACACCGAGCTTCTGGATCTTACTGGTGTTCCTTTTGCTGTTCAGTTGGATGAATCTGACCGGCGTGGTGCGGGCCGAGTTCCTGCGTGGTCGCAACCTGGACTATGTCCGGGCCGCCAAGGCGTTAGGCGTGTCCGATACCGCGGTGATGTGGCGGCATATTCTGCCCAATGCCATGGTCGCGACGTTGACCTTCCTTCCGTTCACCCTGTCCGGTTCGGTTACCATCCTCGCCAGCTTGGATTTCCTCGGGTTCGGCTTGCCGCCGGGGTCGCCATCGCTGGGTGAACTGGTTTCGCAAGGTAAGAACAACCTTCAGGCGCCTTGGCTGGGGATCACCGCGTTCGTCGTGCTGGGTGGGTTGCTCACCTTGCTGGTGTTCATCGGCGAGGCGGTGCGCGATGCGTTCGATCCGCGCAAAGCGCCGCGCATCGGGCGCCCCCGATGAGCCTGGTCACCGTCGACAACCTGACCGTTGCCTTTGGCGGCCGTGCCGTGGTGAATAATGTCAGCTTCACATTAGACCGCGGGGAGACGCTGGCTCTAGTCGGAGAGAGCGGCTCCGGCAAAACCCTCACCGCCTTGTCGCTGCTGCAGTTGCTGCCGCCGGGCGCCAACTGCGCTGGCCGCATCGTGGTGGACAGGCAAAGCGTGATCGGCGCCCGCGACGGTCTGCTGCGCCGGCTGCGCGGAGGCGTCGCCGGAATGGTGTTTCAGGAGCCGATGACCAGCCTCAATCCGCTGAAGCGGATCGGCAAGCAGATCGCCGAGGCCGTCCGGCTCCACCAGCGCGTCACCCGCGAGGAAGCTCGGGCGCGTGTCACCCAACTGCTCAACGAGGTCGGCTTTCCCGACGCGGCGCACCGGCTCGATGCTTACCCGCATCAGTTATCCGGCGGCCAGCGGCAACGGGTAATGATCGCGATGGCACTGGCTAACGACCCGCCGTTGCTGATCGCGGACGAGCCGACGACAGCACTCGACGTCACCATCCAGGCACAGATCCTGAAACTGCTGGCGGCGGAGAAAGCGGCGCGAGGGCTGGCGTTGCTGCTGATCAGCCACGACCTGGCGATCGTGCGTCGCTATGCCGACCGGGTCTGCGTGATGAAGGATGGGGTCATTGTAGAGTCAGGCTCGGTGGCGGCGGTATTCGACGCTCCGTTTCACCCTTATACCTGTATGCTGCTGGCCGCCGAACCGCGCGGACGGCCTCTGCCTCTCCGTCCAGCCGCGGCCACGCTGATCGACGGAACCGATGTGCGCGTGCACTTTCCGATCCGGCGCGGCGTGCTACGCCGTACCGTGGGATACGTTCGTGCCGTCGACGGCGTCGATGTGGTGGTTCATGAGGGCGAAACTGTCGGACTGGTCGGCGAAAGCGGCTCCGGCAAATCCACCATGGGCTATGCGTTACTGCGGCTGGTCTCGGCACGCGGCGACATCTTATTCGACGGTGCGAATCTAGCCAAACTCGACCAAAAACGACTGCGGCGACTGCGCGCGGATATGCAGATCGTCTTCCAGGATCCGTTCGGCAGCCTGTCGCCTCGGATGACGGTGGCCGAGATTATCGCCGAGGGTCTGTCCGTGCATGAGCCCTCCCTGACACGCCCGGAGCGCGGCATCCGGGTAGCAATGGCGCTGGAGGAGGTCGGTCTCGCGACCGATATCGGTGACCGCTATCCGCATGAGTTCAGCGGAGGCCAGCGGCAGCGCATCGCGATCGCGCGCGCCATGGTGCTGAAACCTCGCTTCGTGGTGCTGGACGAACCGACCAGTGCTCTGGACATGTCGGTGCAGGCGCAGATCGTCGATCTGTTGCAGCAGCTGCAAGCCGACCATCAACTCGGCTATCTGTTTATCAGTCACGATCTGCGGGTGGTTCGGGCGCTTGCCCATCGCATCGTGGTCCTGCGCCACGGCCGGGTGGTCGAGCAAGGTCCGGCCGACGAGATGCTTGCCCGGCCGCAGCATCCCTACACGCGGGCTCTTATGGCCGCCGCCTTTACTCTCGATGCGGACGAAAGCGTCGTGGTCGACGATTAATTCAAGCGACCCTAAGACCCGCTACCCTAAAGCGTGATCGCAACGCGAGTGTCCCGGTTCGGAAGTCGCATTTGGATCAGCCGCCTTACGAACCTCCGAACCGATGAGGACACCAGCAAACCATTGTTTTCAAGTGTGGTTCATTGGTTCCGAAGTCCGCTTGATGAATATATCGATTTTTTCGCTGAGTGTCGTATGTTGCCAGCCATGAGAGACCTGTCACGCACGCCGGAGAGCCTGAAAGGGCGGCTGGAAAGGCACATCACGCGCAAGCCCGGTGACGTGTTCCTGGTCGACGGCGACGTTGTTGCCGTAACGACCAACCAGACAGCGCCCCCGAATTTGATGGCGCCGGCGCTGAAATGAGGTCTACGACAGCGCTAAGGAACGCTGCACTGCTGGCCCTCGGTGCGACGGTCTGGTGCGGTGGAGCGAGTGGCACGCCGAGCTGCCAGGGCACCTACGCCGCCACGTTATTGCAGCCGCTGCCTGAGCGGGTCGTGGTCGAACTCGACATCCGCGATCGGTCAAAGCGCAACCTCATGCTGGGCGATCGATTCCTCGCGGGAGTGCGCGAGGCGGGTGTCGTGGTCGGGGAGGATGCTAACGTGCTGTTGCACGTGATCACGTCACGGCTGGGGGAGACGTCATCCGGAGCGGGACGTGGCTCGGAACGCAACTATTCTGAGTTGGGCGGCCTGGCGGGAGGCGGCAAGCTGCCGACGCTGCCGGCGATGCCGACGACGGGGATGATGGCGTCTCGATCTATTCCTGCGGCGCAGCCGCTGCTGGTCGTGCGGGTGGACGCGACAGCAGGCAAGGACGCGCGCATCGTGTGGGTTGCCTCAATGCAATGCCGGATGGCCGGGTCTGATGAGGGCCGGTTGGCACAGGAGTTGGGTCGTGTCATCGGCGGCGCGCTGGGGACGAGGGTGGAGCGGCAGGCGTTCTGACGGGACTGTCCAAAGATCCCGGGGGTCAAGTCGCGTTCGCAAAAGTCAGGTTTGCGCTAGCGTTCCGGTCAAATCGATGCCCAACCCCGGCACCGGGGGTGCCGTTGTAGACCGCGCAGCGGACCTGGAGCGGGAGATCAGCGCCCTGTCGCGACCCATCGCATTGCTGTTGGAAGGTAAGGTTGCGTCAGAGCTCACCACCATCGCCCGGCTGATCAGGAAACGAGCGCCCGACGTGGCGCGCGTTGGCCTGGAGAGCGGCTCAATGTCGGTGTGGCTTACCCACGCGCTGAAGGCCGGGAGTCTTCCAGTGGTCTGTCTGGATGCCCGGCATGCCCACGCGGTGTTGTCGGTGCGGCCCAACAGGTCCTGCCGCGCTGTCCCTGCTGCGGGAACCCTCGTCAGGCCGCAGTCGAGTAGAATAAGTGAGCAGTACGACTTGCTCATCGCTGCTGATCAAAGTCCCGGACCGTCCACGCCAGCGGCGCCGGGTCCACCCTTACCGTGCCGATACGCGGACGATTGAGATCGGCAACCAGCGCCATCCCGCCCGCCCACATCACCAAAAGCAGCGAGGTCAGCACGATCTGCCGAGATTGCGATACGCCAGAGTGATAACCCATCGCGCCGATCGCCAGCACAGAGCCGGCCATCAGCATCCAAGACATATTGGCCGGCACCCGGCTCTCGAATGCAAAGCGCTCCGTCTGCGCCGCATTAAACATCTCGATTAGGGCCGCCGCCAACGTGGTCGTGCTGTTTGACAGCTGCTCGCGAGTGATGGTCTGCATTGCTTGCCAGATCTGCTTCTGCAACGCCTCCTTCCGCGAAATCAGCTCGGGTTCGACGTCAAAGGTATCTGAACTGACATAAGCCAACTGCACCTTGGCGAAAGCCTCGATCAGCGTGGCGATCACTGCCCCTTCTTCGCCCGTGATCAGCTTCGAGCGCAGCCAAGCGGCTTCGATCGCGTTGGCCTCCTGCACAACAAGGC
The DNA here is from genome assembly GCA_963832865.1 of uncultured Pseudomonadota bacterium. Classification (GTDB taxonomy): domain Bacteria; phylum Pseudomonadota; class Alphaproteobacteria; order Acetobacterales; family Acetobacteraceae; genus Rhodopila. Next base: position 64,908 of record CAWHWH010000004.1, on the reverse strand, counting down.
CGCGGCGAAACTCGAATCGGTTCTGCGCAATGTTGATTGTTAGACTTAGCGTGAACGCCAGCAGGCCGAGCATGCCGGCGGTGATAGTGCCAATACCCGTTAGATCACGATCATGCGCCGGACGGTAGCGAGCACGCCAAAGTCCCATGCGAAAGCCGATCTCGTTGGCGGCATAGAGCAGCACAACGACCACTGCGCCAAACAGCACCAGACTGATGTCGATCATCGTGACGATAATTTGGTCAAGCATAGGGATGTCCGGCGATTGGCCAGACGAGCATCACGTTTTATCCGCCTCTCATCAAGCTACACCTGCCCCAGAGGGGAAACGGTCATCCATTAGTCTGGTTTGCCGCTGTCATCCGAGAACTGGATGCACTCACCGCCACCAGGACCGCCTTAAGATCGCACTGATCGGCCTTCGAGACGCTTGTGGTGAGCCCAATCGATGCAACCGCTCATAAATCGTTCAACAGACCCTGGACAGAGGCCACGGCTATGCTACAGGTCATTAGGATTGCTGCAACGCAGCATGGGTCAGGGCAGTGAAACGGGCTCTTGAAATCTGTCGGCGAGCCACGCTTGGCCACGGCTGCGAGAGAGCTAGCGTTAGGCGGATATAATGGACAGAAACGAATTTGGCACGTTGCTGGATCAGACCGGACTCACCCTCTCCGAGCCGCAGAAAACCGCGCTGTTCGAGGCTTATCCGATGTTCCAGGCGCTGATCGCCCGCGCCACCCCGCCAATGCCGCGCGAAGCCGAACCCTCCGTCACCTTCGACCCCGAGGTGAAGTGATGGAAGCCTTTCTCACCATCGCCGACGCCGCGAAACTGATCGCGGCCAAGCAGCTTTCACCGGTGGAACTGACACGTATCTGCCTGGACCGCATCAGCAACCTCGATCCCACGCTGCATAGCTTTCTGCTGGTCACCGAGGACCGCGCCATGGCCGATGCCAAGGCAGCAGAGGCTCGGATGATGTCGGCGAAGACGAGAGGACCGCTCGACGGAATCCCCATTGGACACAAGGACATTTACAACACCGCCGGTATCCGAACCACAGGTCATTCCAGGTTGTTGGAGCATAACATCCCGGATGAAGATTCAGTCGTGGTCAGCAAATGGGCCGATGCCGGAACCATTCTGATGGGCAAGCTCGCCACCCATGAGTTCGCGATCGGTGGCCCCTCGTTCGATCTGCCCTGGCCGCCGGCCCGCAATCCGTGGAACCCTGACCATTTCACCGCCGGATCGTCGTCCGGGACCGGGGCCGCTGTCGCGGCCGGGCTGGTGCTGGGTGGTACCGGGTCGGATACTGGCGGCTCAATCCGTGTGCCCTCGGCGCTTTGTGGGCTCGCCGGGATCAAGCCGACCTACGGACTATCAAGTCGCCGCGGCGTCCTGCCGTTGTCGCAGACGCTGGATCATACCGGCCCGATGGCCTGGACAGTGCTCGATTGTGCCTTGCTGCTCCAGGCGATGGCGGGCCACGATCCGCTCGATCCGGCCAGCGCCGATCGCCCAGTGCCAAACTTCACCGCCGATCTGGACAAGGGCGCCAAAGGCCTCCGTATCGGCGTCATCCGCCACTTCCACGAGGTCGATAATCCCGTCAGCCCAGCGACAAAACAGGGCATCGAGGACGCGCTCGGTATCTTCCGCGACCAGGGCGCCGAAATCCGCGACGTCACGCTGTCGCCGATGATGGACTACAACGCCCCGGGCTGGCTGATCCTCATCGCCGAGGCCTACGCGAGTCCACGAACCGTGGCTGAAGTAGCGCTTCAACGACTATGGCGAGCTGTTGCGGGACCGCCTCGCATTCGGCGCGGTGCTGCGAGCCGCGGACTACATCCAGGCCATGCGCCGGCGCCGCGTGCTGTGCCTGGAGATGGCCAATGCCATGGCCGACCTTGATGTCCTGATCACCGCGTCGGCCCCCGCCGAGGCACCAAAGATCGACGAGGTGCCGAAATGGGGGATGCTGGAAAAGCCGAATTTCACCATGCCATTCAACCTGACCGGGCTGCCGGCCCTCAGCGTTTGCACCGGTTACGGCGCGGGCGGCCTGCCGGTCAGCATGCAAATCGTCGGCAAACCGTTCGCCGAGGCGACGGTCTTCAGGGCCGGGCATGCCTACGAGATGGCGACCACGTGGCGGAGCAAGCGACCGACGATGTCAACCGCTGCAAAGCCTGAGCCTCCGCCGTCGCCGGACATGGCCGAGCGGAACCTCCGCAGTGCGTGAAGCGTGATCAACCAAAGAGCAAGGTCCTGTAGATCTGTCGGCCTGACGGAGAATACGCGATGACTGATGGCAAGTTCGAGGCCCGCGTAAAGGCTTCAGGGCTGCGTCCGAAGCCTGCTGACATGCCGATGCTGGAGGCTCTTGTGAAAGACTTGGATCGAGCCGCCGCCATGCTGCGGAGCCCGCGGCCGTATGCGCAAGAACCGCTGAACGCGTTCCGCCTGAGCCCGGCGCAGGCGGCAGTTCCCACGCCAGATGCTACGGCAGGCCACCCTCACGGTTTGCCCAAAATCGACCTGCAGGCCGCCGGCATCGGTGGCGGCTGGTAAGGTGCGGCGGGCTTGGCTGGCGTGTCCAGCTGATCGAACCACCACTGCAGCGTGCCATCGCATCCATCCCCCGGCGGCGGCGGCGGCGCCTGCACGCAGTCTGCCTGATCGGCCGGGCAACGAAACCGGATATGCATATGCGCCGCATGCCCATACCACGGTCGGATCAGGTGCAGCCACGATCGATCGTCGGTCACCTCGCGGCAAAGCTGCCGCTTGATCGCGGGATTGACCAAAATCCGATCTACCTCCGGCAATCCGGCTGCCATCTGCAGCAATGCCATGACGCGAGGCGACCATACCGTCGGATCAACGTCGCGTCCGTCTGGCCGCACCACGCTCCGCGGCTCAATCGAAGCGCGCTCCGATGCCGATAATGGCTGGCGCGGCCGCATATCCAGGCCGACATCGGCGTCGAGACCGATCTGATGACTGACATGGCCGCCCGGCATCGGTCCGCCGCGCGCCCGGGAGATATCCTCGATCAGCAGCGTCGGCAGGCCGGCATCGGTCGCCTCACGCCCAAGTTGCTCCAGGTGGGCGATCGTCTGCGGCGCACCCCAAAAAGCACTGCGATCTAGATGGATGGTCTGAAATCCCGGGCCTTCGGGTGGTAGGCTGACGGCGCCCGCGATGCAGCCTCCGGTATTCGGGCCACCGATGATAAGCAACGGACCCGGAGCCGGCCCATCTTGTTGCGCCACCGCCGGCACGACCATCATCGCCAGGAAAACCACGACCAGACAAAACTTCAAAATCTGCGCTCGAACACCGTGATCACGTCGCCCGGCTGGATTAACGTCTGCCGGCTTGCTGTTCCCCTCGACGGCGCCACCGTCCTGGGTTCGCACCACCGAAGCATAGCCTTGGACCGCCCGATAGGTGAAGCCGCCTGCCACCGCCGCCGCCGTCACGACAGTCATGCCAGGCTGATAAGGATATTGGCCCGGTTTGCTCACCTCGCCCAATACGAAAATTGGCCGATAGGTGATAACCTCAGCCGAAACCGATGGCGAACGCAATAGGTTTGCGTGCAACAAAGCTTCGCTAACGCGCGCCGCCAGCGCATCCGGAGACAGCCCGGACGCCCGCACACTGCCGATCAGTGGAAGCGCGATCGTCCCGCTGTCGCTGACGCGGAACTCACCGGTGAGCGAATCCTCTCCGAACGTGATCAACCGCACAACGTCGCCTGGCCCAAGTCGGTAGGCGCCCGGCGCCGTTGTCGGAAGCTCCGGCAACCCATGCCCAGGGGCACACGCGGCCACGTAAAGACCCAGCAGCAAACACAGAACTGGTCGCAAAAGAGGCGAGACCCTGTTTTGGGGTTCCAAGCATTCAGCCGCACTTCCGGCTAACCCAGCATACAGGAAAGTTCGTTAACGATTGGTTAACCCCCTTGCGGGTTCTGTAGTCACCCCTGCCCTGCGCGCGTCCACCGGCTATAAGAAGCTGGTTCCCGAGTCGCGTTAGCGAATTTTTAACGATTAGCACCTACGACGGTGCTCTCCTTCACCCCACCCGGGATAACGCCTGCGCACGAGCAAAAGGGCCGACATACGCGGATGCTCGAGAAGCCCGCCAACAGCCCGGGAGCAGCGCCGGTCCCGGAGTTGGGAACGCGGAACCTGGCTCCCGATCAACCACGCGAATCGTCGCGGGAAGGCTTGTCGGGATTCATTTCGGCTATTCGCCAACGGCGGATGACACTAGTCGCCGTTATCGTACTCGTGCCTTTGTGCACATGGCTAACGTTGCAACAGGTCACCCCTCTCTATACCGCGACCGGTTCGCTGATCTACGAACCCAGCGCTTATAAGCTGCGGGAGCTGGAGAGTATCGTCCGCCAAGACCCCACGACCGAGGGGATGATGGCCAGCCAGGCGGAAATCCTGCAAAGCCTGCATATCGCCCAACGGGTCGCGGAGCGCGGCAATCTCTTCGATAGTCCCGAATTCAATGCAACTCTTCGGCCGGCGGATTTTTTCCAACGCCTCCTATCCGGGCTGCGCGAGCTTCTCGGCATGGAAACCGAGGCGCCCCCCGATGATCCGATCTACGGGCCGGTCCAGGACCCGGCGCGCGACCGGACGCTACTCGTGGTGAAGGACAGGTTACATGCCTCGCCGGTTCGTTTCTCCCACGTCATCGAAGTCACGTTCATCGGCGCCGACCCGCTGCAGGCCGCCGCCGCGGTGAACAATGCGATGGATGTTTATATCAAGGATCAATACGCCGCGAAGCACCGCCTCGTCGACACGGCCACCGAGCTTCTGCAGAACGAGGCTCGCGACCTGCGCCGGCAGGTGAATCAGGGCGAGGAGCGTATCTCCACCTATCGCGGCGAGCATGCCATGAGCCAGGGGATGCATGCCGCCACCGGCAACGAGGAAATCACCCACCTCGCCGAGGATCTGGTCAAGGCGCAGTCGGAACGTGCCGCCGCGAACGCACGTCTTGATGCGGCGCGCGGCAAGGCGGGGGCCGAGGCGCAGGCCGCGGTCGCTCCGTCAGTGGTTCAACTGCGAGCGCAGTTGGAACAACTCGCCGGCCAAATGCAGGCACAGCGCAGCCGGCTGGGCAGCGCTCACCCTGAAGTGCAAAGCCTCAACCGCCAGTTCGCCGACGGCGAGCGTGCATTGAAAGCCGAAATTGCCCGTGTCGTCGCTTCGACCGACGCGGATCAGCACGCTGCCTCGGAGCAGGTAACGACGCTGGAAGGTTTGCTGGCCGGGGCGAAAGCGGCGGCACAAAGTGCCGACAAGGCGCAGATCCCGCTGAATGCCATGAACCGTGACCTGGATGCCGCCCGCGGGCAGCTGCAGGGGGTCCTGGAGCGCATCCAGCAGACCGCGCAGCAAGCCGCCGTCGAATCCTCCGAGGCGCACGAGATCTCGGAGGCGATCCCGCCCGAGCACCCGACCTTTCCGCGCACCATCCCGACCATGGCGGCATCGATCGCGGCCGGCGTGTTCCTAGGGCTTGTACTAGTCCATGTGCTGCGGTTAGCCGACCCAACGCTGCTCAGTGGTGAGGAAGTCCGGCGTTTGACCGGCGTGCCCTGCCTCGCCCTGATCCCACAATTGGGCAAACGCGAGTTGGGACATCTGAAAATCCACGACTATGTCGTTCGCCGGCCGTTGACCGCCTTTGCCGAACAAATCCGGTCGCTGCGAGCCGGCGTGTCGCTGGACATCGACCATCCCCAGATCATCACCATTACCTCCGCCCGCCCGGCCGAGGGTAAATCCCTGCTGACCCTAGCGCTCGGTCGCTCGGCGCAGCTCGGCGGCGAGCGCGTCCTGCTGATCGAGTGCGATCTGCGTCAAGGGACCTTTCAGCATCGGCTGAACTGCAGTCCTTCTCCCGGCTTGGCAGAAGTCTTGCGAGGCGACTTCAAATGGCGCGAGGTGCTCCAGAGCGACCCGTTGACTGGCATGAGATTTATCACCGGCGGTGCCCCTGGCGCCGACGTGCTGGGGCTGTTCCTGTCCGAGGAGATCCGGCGGCTTCTGGTCGAGGTTCGGGAGGATTTCGATCTGATCCTGCTGGATGCGCCGCCGGTCGAAGCCATGACCGAGGCCCGAGTCGCCGCCGCTCTAGCCGATGCTACGCTGTTATGTGTCCGGTGGCGCTCCACCCAGACGAAGACCCTGATGCATTCGGTGGAGATGCTGCGCGATGCGCACGCCAAAATTATCGGAACTGTGCTGACAAGGGTCGACCCGCGCGTGCATCTTCGCTCCGGCCACGCTGATGCTGGAGTTTATCACCGTCGCTACAAAGCGTATTTTAAAGGATAAATTCTGATGCCGCAGCGTTTTCTGGTCACCGGCGGGGCCGGCTATGTCGGCAGCCATCTGGTGGCCGCCTTGTTGGACCGGGGCGACCGCGTCACCGTTCTGGACAATCTGCGGACCGGACACAAGGCAGCGGTGCCGTCGGCTGCACCGCTGGTCATTGCGGACCTCGCAGCGGCTGACACGCTCGACGCCTTGCTGGCCGATGGCCCGTGGGATGCCGTCTTCCACTTCGCCTCACTGTCGCAGGTGGGTGAGAGTATGCGCATGCCGATGCGCTACCTGCTGGAGAACGCCACCAACGGTATCAGGCTGATCGATGCCTGCGTGCGGCACGGGGTGGAACGGTTCGTGCTGTCCTCCACCGCCGCGCTGTTCAACCTGAATAGCGATGCGCCGATCACGGAGGACGCGCCGGTCGACCCCCAATCGGCTTACGGCGATAGCAAGTGGATGATCGAGCGCGCGTTGCGCTGGGCCGGCCAGGTGCACGGTCTTCGGTATGCCTGCCTGCGTTATTTCAATGCCGCCGGGGCCGATCCGGCCGGGCGTCTGGGTGAGGACCACCGGCCCGAGTCACATCTTGTCCCGCTGGTCATCGACGCCGCGCTGGGCCGGCGCAGCGCGCTCGACGTGTTCGGCGACGACTACCCGACGGCGGATGGCACCTGCATACGCGATTACGTGCATGTTTCGGACCTGGCATCGGCCCATCTGCTGGCGCTGGAGGTCCTGGACAAGGGCCCCGTAGTCTGGAACTTGGGAAATGGGACTGGTCACTCGGTTCGCCAGGTGATTGCCGCGGTCGAGCGCGTGTCCGGGTTGAAAGTGCCGTATCGAATAGTCAGCCGGCGCGCGGGCGACGCCGCGGTGCTGGTGGCCTCGTCGTCACGCGCACAACAGGCCGGTTGGTGCCCCGAACACGACGATCTGGACGACATCGTGGGGTCGGCGTTCGCATGGCGGAAATCGCATCCGAATGGTTATGGCGATTGACCCAACAGCACCGTCCCTGCCCCGCTCGCGGCGGGTTTGCCGTAAGCGTCATCGCCATCGCCGGCGGAACGGCTCAACCAAGCCACAAGCTGGTGACCTTATGATCGGCCGCCGGCATACAACCGTGTCGGAGGCAACCGGCCCATCCGATCGACTTGCGAGATCGGATCAGTTGCAGATAGCTTGCCGGTGGATCGGGTGTACTTCCCATCGATCTTCAGGAAAACTTGGCGCAGGGAGACAGTCACGCGACCCTCGTTTGCCCAGTCTGGAGAACACAGGAGGGGATTGTAAAAATTCGTCGCTCCGTGCGTGCTGTCGGTCGGCCGGTGGCGGGCAAACCGTAGCGCACTGAATTGAACCGCCTGCCAAACAGCTAACTCGCGCGGGACAATGGTGTCTGACGACTTCACCCACTGAAACTGGCTGCCGTTGTCCGCCCAGACCGTGCCGCAAATGGTCGAATCGGTATGCACAGCGCGGTTGTAGACCACCTCTGCAACAGCCAGACGCTCGGCTTCCGATTCGCCCCGTGCTTCATGATACATGGCCAACGCCAGGCACAAGATTTGGTCGTGCTTCAGCGAACTTTCCTGCCGAATTGGCGGAATGACAGAACTTGCGGGAAGCCGTCGCAAATCATTGGCCGCGGCAATCGTCGATGCGGCGGCGTTGTATTCCTTTGCCCATACTGGTAACGCCATAATGGTCAGTGCAAAACCGAACACTAATAGTCTGAATCGCATCATTATATCCCGGCGTGACGGAAGCCATCACTGCCACAATCTCGTTCGCGCTGTGCCTCATAGTTGCGTGATCAGCCGACCCCTTGGTCGGGCGCTCCCGAGCCAGGCGCACGGGTCGCCGCCCTACGCGCCTTCGCACGTCAGCTTAAAGGAAGTTCTTCAGAGCCGCCGGTGCCATCAATCCTCAGCTGGGATCCCACGCTCTCGGAGACGGTCCGCCAGCAACTCTATCAGCATCACAGCCGTCTCCGCCTGCCTTTCGGCCGGGAAATATTGAGCGATCGTATGGGCCGCACCCTCGACCAGCACGCCCAGCACCGCATAGGGGTCCGCGTCGCTCTCGCCGACTATGCTGATCGTCTGGGCGAGGATATGCACCGGGTCGGGTCTGTCGGCTGCAACCCGCTTCACGCGGCGGATCAACTCATCCACCGCTCGGAAAGGTCGGTCTGGCATCGCGCCAGCATGCCCGGTCATGAGGCCACGACGCAACCCCATCTGCCCCAACTGCGAGAGCCGTCACTCCGAAGGGCTCACCCCATCGAGGAATTGTAACCAGTGTTCGGGTAGCCCATGACGTCGCGCCCCTTCTCGCAGCAGAGAAATATAGCGGAGCGAAGGATTGCCATCGATCTCCTTGCCCGTAGCAACATATGCGATCGCCGGAAGCGGATTTCTGTCCAGGTCTTCCGCGATCAGCAACGTCGGGCGGTAGCCGCGACCAGGCACCCCTTCGGTCGAATCCAGCCGCAGCAGGTCGCGACGTGTGATCTTGTACAGGACGCCCCATACTTCCTGATCCGGATCAGGGCAGATGTTGGCGGGCGCCGCCCTACCCTTCGGTCGGCCCTCGAGATTGAAGCGCAGCCGATAACCGGCGATTCGGCCAGCACGGGATTCGAGCGGCCTGATCCTGCGCCGCTCGACGAACGTCCCTTCGTGCATGTTGGAGCCGTATGCGAAGTACCAGACATGATCAGACGGCCGGCCAGCCAGAACGAAACCATGCCGCCGGTAGTGCCATCGCGACAGGTGCCAAGACCTCGCCAGCCATCGCCGCCAACGGATACGCATACGAGGTCTCTGCCATCCTATGTCCTCCGCCGCAACCGTCAGATGCTGAGTAGAGCACGGCTGAGCTGACGCTCGATTGCGGCATGGTCACCACTATGACGCCCATCCCGTGAAGACGGTTTAGAGCGGGTAGTGGGTCAGTTTGAACGTATGAGTTTTCAAAAACGGTTGAATACAGCGCTTGTTGAACGAAGGCCTGCTTCGCGCCGATTATTGCCGTCCCGACGAGCGGCACAAATTCTCCAAAGCGGTCGTTTGCGGGCGCTTTGGCATGCGCTGCGCTGATTTGCGGCACCGGGGCGCGCTGGTATGGTCAAGGGTCGGCGAATTTTCGGTTCCGATCGGCACGCAGCGCGGCCCTTGAGACGGCCCGCGGCGCCGTGCTCCGCTCGGTCGACTGGACTCCAGCTGGATACCCCCCCGTTGTGCCTATCAACTAACCGCACTTCCCCATCTAGGCCTACAGTTGCCAAGTGGCGGAAATCTTCACAAAATACGTTATCACTGAATAGTGATGGGTCTGGCATCTCTTTATCTTGACCTCATAAGCGATTGAGATGGCAGCATTGCGACGGCAAGGCGGCACGGCAGGCGATCCGATGAAGGATCGCTACCCATCTTCCTGGCGCCCCGAAATCGACGCATACACGACATTTCGGTCAATGACTGGAAACTGCACAAGCAAAAGACGTGCGAGCGCTCGCCGAGATGCAAGCGGCATCGGATAGTGGCAATCCACCAATCCGTCACTGACGCTATGCAGAAGGGGTTCAACGTCAATCGCCGTCGCCTCTACAGTGGCGCGGTCGCTGCAGGCCCAGTGGGCTAGCTGGTCTTCTCTTTTCGGAAAGAGTACGGCGATGAATTCGGCCGCAATCCGTCCATTTCATTTCAGCACTCCGGAAGCTGAGCTTACCGAGTTGCGCACGCGCATCAGCGCGACCCATTGGCCTGAGCGGGAGACGGTCTCAGATCAGTCGCAAGGCCCACAGCTCGCGACGATGCAGAAACTCGCGCGCTATTGGGTAACGGAGTACGACTGGCGCAAAGTCGAGGCGAGGCTGAACGCCCTGCCGAATTTCGTGACCGAGATCGATGGGCTGGACATCCACTTTATTCACGTTCGCTCGAAACACACGAACGCGTTGCCGCTCATCGTCACGCACGGCTGGCCGGGGTCGATCATCGAGCAGCTGAAGATTGTCGATCCGCTGACCAATCCGACGGCACATGGCGCGAGCGCGGCAGACGCCTTCGATCTGGTGATTCCCTCAATGCCCGGCTACGGATTTTCAGGCAAGCCGACTACGACCGGCTGGGATCCTGCCCACATTGCGCGCGCTTGGGTCGTGCTGATGAAGCGCCTTGGATACACCAAGTTCGTGGCACAAGGCGGCGATTGGGGCGCGATCATCACGGACCTGATGGGGGCCCAGGGGCATCCGGAGCTGCTCGGCATTCACTCCAACATGCCCGGCGTGTTTTCGCCCGACGTCGACAAGGCTGCCCTTACGGGCGCTCCAGCGCCGTCCGGTCTCTCCGCGGACGAGAGTCTCGCCTACGAGCAGCTGGCCTCCGTATACGCGAAGGGCATCGGCTACGGCTACCAGATGGGGTTGCGCCCGCAGGCGCTTTACGGCGTTGCCGATTCTCCCGTCGGCATTGCCGGTTACTTCCTCGATCATGACGCGCGGAGTTTGGCGCTCATCTCTCGGGCGTTTGACGGGCAGCCCGAAGGCCTGACACGGGATGATGTCCTCGACAACGTCACGCTCACCTGGTTGACGAACACGTTTGTTTCCGGGGCGCGCCTCTATTGGGAGTGTCTCGAGAACAAGGTTTCATTTTTCGGTGTCAAAAGCGTTTCCGTCCCGGCAGCCGTCAGCGTCTTTCCTGATGAGCTCTATCAAGCCCCGAAGAGTTGGGCAGAGCGCGCGTATCCCAAACTCATCTATTACAACAAGCTCGACAAGGGCGGCCACTTCGCGGCGTGGGAACAGCCGAAGCTCTTTGCAGACGAGATTCGCTCGGGCTTCAGGTCACTTCGCGACTGAGCGGTCTGAGAGGGATCGGCGCACGCCCCAAGCAAGCGCCGATCCAACGTCGCACGGCCAACGTCGCACGGGCGAGCCACCTGAACCGGCGACCGCGCATGGGTTTCGGCGCCTCGGTCCATGCAAGTCCACGGCGCAGACGAGATGGCAATGAGGCTTCAAGGGAACACGGCCCCATCACCGGTTGCAGCAACGGTATCGGGCTCGCAACGGCGAGTCTGTTCGCCGCAGGAGGAGGTTAAGATGGCTCAAGCGGAACATTTTGATGCCCTGGTTCTCGGAAGCGGCCCGGGCGGAAATCTACTTGCGTGGCACTTGGCGCCATCCGGGCAACGGGTGGCCGTCGTCGAGCGGCGATACGTCGGAGGTTCCTGTCCCAACATCGCCTGCATGCCCAGCAAGAACGAAGTCTGGAGCGCGCGCATCGCCTATCTGGCCCGGCACGCGGCGCAGTTCGGCACGATCACCGGCCCGGTCACGACCGACATGGCGAAGGTGCGCCAGCGCAAGCGCGACATGGTCGAGCGAGAGATCGCCGCCCATCTTGCGCCCTTCAAGTCGAGCGGCGCCGAATTGGTCATGGGCAGCGCAAACTTCGTGGCGCCGAAGACCCTCGAGGTCCGGCTGAACGACGGCGGCACGCGGCGGCTGACCGGCGACAAGGTCTTCATCGATGTCGGTTCGCATGCGGCGATGCCGAGCATTCCCGGCCTCGCGGAAGCGCGGCCGCTCACGCATATCGAGGTACTGGACCTGGACTATGCGCCCTCGCACCTGATCGTGCTCGGTGGCGGCTATGTCGGGTTGGAACTGGCGCAGGCCTACCGCCGCTTCGGCAGCCGGGTGACGGTGGTCGAGACGGACCAGCAGATCATGAGCCGGGAGGACCCGGACATCGCCGAGGCGGTGCACGGCATTCTGAGTGAGGAAGGCATCCGGTTTGTGCTGTCTGCTGAGCCCGTTGCCGTGCAGGGCCGATCCGGCGAAGGTGTCACCCTCACAGCGCGGATGCCCGCCGGCACGCAGACGATCGAGGCAAGCGACATCCTAGTCGCGATCGGGCGCATTCCGAACACCGCCGGCATCGGCCTGGAGGCGGCGGGCGTCGGTTTGGATGCGCGCGGCTTCATACGCGTCAACGAACGGCTGGAGACGACCGCGCCCGATGTCTGGGCAATTGGCGACTGTGCCGGCAGCCCGCATTTCACGCACGTCTCAGTCGATGATTTTCGCATCATCCGCGACAACCTCGCCGGCGGCGCGCGCAGCACGGACGACCGCCTTGTGCCGTACTGCGTGTTCACCGATCCGCCGCTTGCGCATATCGGGTTAAATGAACGGGACGCACAGCGACAGGGCACTGCCGTGCGCGTCGGCAAACTTCCGATGAGTGAGGTGCTGCGGCGGGAAGCGACCGACGAGACGCAAGGCTTCATGAAAGTCCTTGTCGGCGCGAACGACGACCGCATTCTCGGCTTCACGATGATCGGCGCCGATGCGGGCGAGGTCATGGCCGTGATACAGACGGCGATGCTGGCGGGGCTGCCGTACCCGAAGCTTCGTGACGCCGTCATTGCGCACCTGACAACGGCTGAGGGGCTGGGGCTGCTGCTTGGGAACGTGCCGCCTCGCTGAGGGTGATGGATATCGGCATCCAGATGGAGGGTTCGATGGGTAAGCTTGCGCACAAAGTCGCGGTCGTGACGGGGGCGTCCAAAGGGATCGGAGCATACGACAAGGAGATCACGGCGCTTCTGGTGATCGATCCGTATAACGACTTCATTTCCGAGGGAGGCAAGCTGTGGGATCGCATTCGGTACTGTTGCGGAAGCGAATGGCTGCGTTTCTCACATGCTGGAAGTCGTGAATGCGGCGCGGGCGGCGGAGTTTCGGGTCTTCTATGCAATGCACCACCGCTACCGCCTAGGTGACTATGAGACCTGGAAATACATTGCGCCAATTCAGAGAGCGGGGTGGCAGAGAAAGGCCTTCGAATACGGCACATGGGGCGGCGAGTTTCGCGCCGAGTTCGAGCCCAAGCCGGGCGATATCGTTGCTACGGAGCATTGGTGCTCGAGCGGTTTCGCGAATACGGATCTGGATCTTCAACTCAAGAAGCACGGAATTCAGCAGCTCATCGTGATCGGGCTCATCGCGCATACCTGCATCGAAGCGACTGTTCGCTATGCCGCTGAGCTCGGCTACGATGTCACAGTGGTGAAAGACGCGACGGCCGACTACTCGGATGAGATGATGCACGCCGCGCTCGACATCAATATCCCGAATTACGCGAGCGCCATCGTCAGCACCAAGGAAATCGTCGGCTCGATCTTGTCGCTCCAAGGCGCGGGATCGACCACGAATAATGGTAGGAGCGACTGTCAAACATGACCTCTGCGGGCAGTCAATGATTCGAAACCGGTGACAGCAACTGGCCCCACAGCCGGAACCAGGAGAGAACGCCATGAGTGACCCTTCGCAGTTCAACACCGACCGCACCTGTCCGGGCCGGTGGACAGTCACCTTCAGCAAACCCGCCGATCAACATGTTTGTTCCCACAACGATCGTTGAATTGGGAGCGCTGATGATCGACCTCGACGCGGACCCCTCCGTGAAGGTCGTGGTGTTCCGGTCGGCGAATCCCGATTTTTTCATCGCCCACCTCGATGTATCCAAGGCGGCCGAACAGCCAGAGGTGCTGGGCGTATGGCGCGACTTTGTGCTGCGCCTCTCGTCCACGCCAGTCGTGAGCATCGCCAAGATTTGCGGCCGCACGCGCGGCATCGGTAACGAGTTCGTGCTGGCCTGCGACATGCGCTTCGCCAGCCGGCAAAGCGCCCTGTTCGGCAACCCCGAGATCGGCGTCGGACTGGTCCCTGGCGGCGGAGCGCTGGAATGGCTGCCGCGCGTGGTCGGCCGCTCGCGGGCACTTGAGATCGTTCTGAGCGCCGACGATTTCGATGCTGATATCGCCGAGCGCTATGGGTGGGTGAACCGCACGCTGGACGATGACAATCTCGAACTCGTTCGTCGATGCGCTCGTCCGGCGTCTGGCCTCCTTCGACCGTGAAACGCTGGCCGCGGCGAAGGCCCAGATCAATCGGTTCGGGACGCCGACAGCTACCGAGCTTCAGTCGAGCAACGACATGTTCTTCACAACCCTGGCCGGTCCAGTGCGCAGGCGCGCCGTGCCAAGCTCCGCGCCCACCATCGCCAGGCCGCGACCCACGGGACAGGGCCCGGCGGAATATTTGTCAATGTCCATTGCAGGATGATAGTCTCGTCAGTATCTGTTTGCAAGTGTCTCCATCCGGGGCGCCAGGAGATCAATGATGGCCAACAATCCTAAGGGCACCGCCCTCGTCACCGGGGCATCTACCGGAATCGGCGCGGTCTACGCTGATCGGCTCGCGCATCGCGGGCACGACCTCATCCTCGTCGCTCGGGACGAGGCGCGCATGGAGGCGATCGCCAAACGCCTGCGCTCGGAGACCGGACGAACAGTCGAATTGCTCCCGGCAGACCTCAGCCTCGATACCGGCGTGGCGAAGATCGAGAGCCGGCTGACCAGTGACGCCACGATTACGGTGTTGGTGAACAATGCGGGCGTATCGCTCAATGGCGGCCTGCTCGAGAACGGGATAGCCGAACTGGCGAAGCTGATAGCCGTCAACATCACGGCGCCGACCCTGCTCGCCGCCGCCGCCGGCAAAGCATTCGTTCAACGCAAAGCCGGCGCTATCATCAACATCGCTTCGGTGCTGGCACTTGCGCCCGAGTTGCTCGACGGCGTCTACAGCGGCTCGAAGGCTTACCTGCTCAATCTCACCCTCAAACTTGCATCTGACGTGAAGGATAGAGGCGTCCGTGTCCAGGCCGTGCTGCCCGGCGCGACCCGCACCGAGATCTGGCAGCGTTCCGGTAAAGACCCAGATACGCTTCTGCCCGGAAAGGTGATGGATGTGGAGGATCTCGTGGACGCCGCGCTTGTCGGCCTCGACAAGGGGGAGGTGGTGACGATTCCGCCGCTCGCCGACGAAGGACTATGGATTGCCTATAACGAGGCCAGACTTGCGATGGCGCCGCATCTTTCGCAGCGCGAAGTGGCAGACCGCTATCGCCGGACTGTGGCCGCCTGACAGCGAGCCCTTGGCTCCTTTTGGGAAAGCGATCGCCGAATTGCGCATAGTTCGGTCGCGGCCCTGCAGAGCAGTTTCGGGCTAGGCACGGTATCGGTTACGGTGTTCCGAGCGACTTCGATTGAACTTCGGCCGGTACCTCCCTGCGCTCGGGCGGGCGGGCGATGATGACACGGACACGTCGTTCGCCGGCGTTCTGAAGGGCTGAGCTAAACCGAACTTTGCGCCCTTTTTCGACTAATACATTGAAATAGCTCAAAACATGGGTCCGGACGTAGTCATGTTTTGGCTCCAAAATGTCTTGACAAGGAGTCGTCCGGTGGATCGAATATGCATCGCGGCGAACACAACTTGGCACGAGGCACCCGCTTTGAATTGAATTTCGACCACCTTGTTGGGGTAGCCGATGTAGACAGAGCTCAAAAAGGAAATTGAGCTATATCAGCTAGTTGGTGAATTTTCAGGGCGAAGTTCGGTCTAAAGCTGCCATTCCGCTTGCGGCCAACTCCAGCCTTTCGGCCGGTCGAACCGAATGCCCGTTAAGGGTCGGAAGCCGGCATTCGACTGACCCACTACTTTAGAGCGTCTAAGCTGGATTTAGCTTATGGCTGGTTGTGAGGGACTGGCGGATCGTGCTTGGTTCAGGTAGTTGCGGGTAGCCACACTGGACCCGACGGCCCCGATGGCCCCGACAGGGTCGTCTACCTGTGTGGCGCGGCGGTAAATTCCGCGGTGCCCGGCACAACTCACACCCACGGAAGAGGAAATGACCCCCAGGTTTCCTGGCTTTTTTCAAGGCACGGAAATGCCAACCGGCGAGTGGTGGGAAGCAGTCTGGCCTGATCCTGCCAGGGTGCTAGCCGCCGTGGGAGTCAGGCCAGGGATGGAGGTAATCGACCTGTGTTCCGGTGATGGCTGGTTTACCTGGCCAATCGCCGAGATCGCGCGTCGTGTCGTCGCGATCGAGATAGACCCGGACCTTCTGGAAGCGGCGCGTCGCCGGGTCGCCAAAACCGAGATGGCAAAATGCGTCTTTGTGGCAGGCGATGCTAATGAGCTTTCGGCGCTGGTTCAGTTCCCGGCTGACTTCGTATTTATGGCGAATGCCTTTCATGGGGTTTCCGATCGGCCACGCTTGGCTTATGCGGTGCGCGCGGCGCTGAAGCCTGGCGGCCACTTCGCGATCGTCAACTGGCATCGGCGCCCGCGCGAGGAGACCAGAATTTTGGGCGAACCGCGTGGACCCGCCGATGAGTTGAGGCTATCGCCGGAAACGACAATCCAGGCCGTCGAACCTAGCGGCTTGAAACTCGCGCGGGTGATCGAAATACCGCCTTATCATTACGGCGCCGTGTTTTTGAAGGAGTGAGCCTTGAGGCCGAACCCCTTGCAGGATGCAGCAACATTCCTGTCCACCCCGAGCGTCGTGACCGTGATATTTTGGCTGTTGCTGCTGGGAAGCTGTGCAGCGGCCGCCATCGCCTGGCGCGAAAGTCCCGCGCAGCGAACGCTGGGCCATGTGGGCATGTGGCTGCTTCGCCTGGTGATGGGCAGCATGTGGTGGCAGCAATCGCTGTGGAAAATTCCGCCGAACTACGACGGCCTGATCTACTGGATGAAGCAACTGGTAGAACACGCGGCGATCCCTTTGCAGGGGCAGTTGGTGCAGGATCTTGTCCTACCAAACATCACTGTATTCGGGCCGCTCGTCTACGCCATTGAAGTGTCTATCGCGGTCTCGCTCATGCTCGGCTTGCTGACCCGCGCTGGCGCTGCGCTCGGCCTTTTGATGGCAGGCAATCTCTGGCTTGGGCTTTACTC
Organism: uncultured Pseudomonadota bacterium; assembly: GCA_963832865.1. GTDB lineage: Bacteria > Pseudomonadota > Alphaproteobacteria > Acetobacterales > Acetobacteraceae > Rhodopila. Next base: position 47,697 of record CAWHWH010000004.1, on the reverse strand, counting down.
CGCGCCCGGAGAGTGGCCCTGGACCTATGGCTTTCTCGTGATCATCCAGTGCATTTTCGTGCTGGATCCGCCAGGGCGGAGCCTTGGGATTGATGCTGTGATGCGGCACCGCCGTCGTCTTCCTGCGCTATTCGGCTGACCGCGCGCATGTCCAACCGGCCGCCCGACGGGAAGCCCCTGCCGCCGATTCTCGACCACAAACATCATGCCGAACCGGCACTCTTTCGGCCTGAGAATCTGTTGCGGGAGGCAAGGCGTCAGCGCCAGTTGCCGAATGTGCCGGTGCCGGAACTCTGCATTCTTGATCCGGACGGCGATATAGTACGGCAGCTCCGCGCCGATGGTCGCGGCCAGCCGTTCAGCGGCTGGGCCTGCTATCACACCGAGATGCTGACTTTCGATCTCGGCGGCGAGCGGGCGGGCATAGTCGGTTGTGCGGTCGGTGCGCCGTTCGCGGTGCTGGTCGCTGAGCAATTGTTTGCCTCAGGCTGTCGGCTTTTGCTCAGCATGACTTCGGCTGGGCGAATCGCCCCGAGCTTGCCGGAACAAGCTTTCTTCGTGCTGATCGAAAAGGCGCTGCGCGACGAAGGCACCAGCTATCACTACATGCCGACCGACCAACGGTTCGCCCACGCCGACCCAGAGTTGGCCGAGCTTGCGGCTCGCGCCCTCGTCTCGACCGGCGTGAGCATCTTGCATGGAGGGGTCTGGACAACCGATGCGCCCTTTCGTGAGACCGCGGAGGCAATCGCGGCCGCGGCGGCCGACGGTTTGCTCGCCGTCGAAATGGAGGCTGCAGCGCTTTATGCCTTCGCCTGGGCACGGCGGGTGCCGGTTGTCTGCCTGGCACATGTCACCAACCGCATGGCCCAGGTCGAGGGTGACTTCGAGAAAGGCGACGCCGACGGCAGCAAGGACGCGCTGACCGTCTTGTCCGCCATTTTTCTCTCATGGCGCGCCGGCCGGCTGCGCGAGCCGTGATCCGATCTTCAGCACGGCCCGCGTGGTCATCAAAGGTCCGCCTGGAGCGCCCCTCGCCCCTTGCACAGCGGCTGCTCGCCCGTCGACGAGCGTTTCGGACGGAATGGCCGCGTGGGTGCTCAGCCGTCGCCCGAACAATCTCCCAAAGTAACCTCACGCAGGCTTGAGGGCGCAGCTACCTCTGTATGGCTTTCCAATTATTTGCCAAAAGGGCATAGCGCCTCGGCGATTATGACACACAATATAGAAAGTGCACCTGGGTCGCGTGGCCGGTCGCGGAACGGGGGTGTAGCGGGCGATCAGTCTACTGGCGAAGGCCCAAAATGGGGGGTTATGATGAATTGCGTTCAAAAATTTGGCTTATTTTTCGTTTCGTCGGCGATGGTTTGCGCGCCGGTCGCTCCGAGTCTCGCGCAGGGGGCGCCGGCAGGCTTCGTGAACACTTATTTTGAGGAACATGACTATGGAGACACTCACTGCCCTGGGCTGACCTGGCACATCGACCGGGTCAAGCAACCGAATGGGATGGTCGACATAAGCGGCCCGATCTGGTACGCGGATGGCAGCGGTGTGAGTTTCGCCAAGGGCACGGGACAGCCCGATGGTAAGTTCACGCTTAATGTGACGACGATGAGCGGCAAAGGGCCAACGGGCACAATTACCGGCATTCGGCACCCCGACGGCAGCATCAATTCAACGGCGGTTGGATCCGAGTGCATGGCAGGGACGCGTCACATAGCTCCGGGGCAGACCTCCGCCAAAAGCTAATTCATCAGTTCGTTTCGAGTCCTTTCCCGAAGAATATGGGGCAAGCGGCTTTTGGCAGTCGCGGGCCACGCCGAAGACCTGTTCGGCGTGGCCTTTTTTGGAAGCGGCGGCTGGCCGCGCATAACACCGGCCCGGGAGAGCTGAACTAGGCCCAGGGATGCCGAGCACGGTATCGGGATGAAGCGCCCGAAGCGGATTGGAGACAGCACGAAATAATCCGCGCGGCCATCGATCGATCGTCGATGTATGAGGGTGTGGACCGGCGGCGAGGGGCTCCTCTATTGACCTCGCGGATAGCGCTCCGACATCGTGCGGGATGCCATGAGGGAGATAGCGTTGGACCAGGTGACCCGCGTTCTGGACCCCGCGAAGTTTCGCGATCCGTTCGTCACGGCCCAGGGGGAAACGCGGGCGACCGTCACACTGCAGGCGCTGGAGACGCTGTGGTTCAATACCGGCACGCTATGCAATCTAACGTGCCGGAACTGCTACATCGAATTGTCCCCGCGCAACGACCGGCTCACCTACCTGAGCGCGGCCGAGGTCGAGACCTATTTGGACGAAATCGCCCGCGACGGGCTGCCGACGAAACTGATTGGATTCACCGGCGGGGAGCCGTTCATGAATCCCGACATTATCGAAATGCTGGAGTGCGTGTTGTCGCGGGGGCTGGACGCGCTGGTACTGACGAACGCGATGAAGCCGCTGCGCAAATTGCGGGCTCAGTTGCTGGCTTTGCGGGAGCGATACGGAGATCGGCTGACTATTCGCGTGTCGGTCGATCATTATGACCCCGTCATTCACGAGCAGGAGCGTGGCCGGCGAAGCTGGGCGCCGACACTGGACGGTCTGATCTGGCTGGCGTCGAACGGTTTCAAGCTGGACGTTGCCGGCCGGCGCTTTACCGGGGAGAGCGAGAGCCAGTTACGCTCTGGGTTCGCGAGGCTGTTCAACGAACACGGGATCGAGGTTGATGCGTTCGACCCGGTGCGGCTGATGCTGTTTCCGGAAATGGAGTCCGAACGCGATGTGCCGGAAATCACCACCGCCTGCTGGGGGATCCTGCAAAAGTCACCGGACGACGTGATGTGCGCGGGCGCGCGGATGGTCGCGAAGCGGCGAGGAGCACCGTCGCCCGTCGTGCTGGCGTGCACGCTGCTCCCCTACGATCCGCGCTTCGAAATGGGGACGACTTTGGCGGAGGCATCCGGGCCGGTGTCCCTGAACCATCCTTTCTGTAGCTCATTCTGCGTGCTGGGTGGCGCGTCCTGCAGTCGCTGAGCGAGATCTGCGCTGAAGCGTTCGGCCCCTTCCGGGTTCAAGTGGCAGAACATGTCGCCGAAGAAGCGGTCCGGCCAATGTGGCATAATGTCAGCAGCGACGTGGAAGTGCGGATACCGCCGTTCGTAAGCCGCCAGATACGCCGCGAACTGGTCACGCACCTCGGGCCGCACTTCGTCCCATGTCGCCTGACTCACCGGCATCGCGATGAAGCGGACGTCGATGCCGCGCCGGTCGAGTTCAGCCAGTAGTCTGTCGAAGTAAAAATCCAGAATTGGTAAAGGGACGAAAGTGGCAAGATGGCCCTCGAGGGCGACAGAGTGTGATCCCACTTCAGTACCAAAATAGTACTGCCCCCGAGAAATCAGTGTCTGCGTCAGGGTTTGCTGATTGACTGTCCAACGGAGGAACCCTCTGCCGTGCGTCAGGCTGGCAAAATACAATGGCGGGAAATGGATACGATATAGCCAGTCGCGAAGCCATGGCGGCAGACCCTCGGCGTGACGCGCCTCGTATACCGAAGGATCGCCGATTTCGCGGGACGCCTTGCGCAGGTTCGAAATATCCGCGGCAGACAGGAAGTCGTAGCGGACGCTCCGCTCCCAGAACAAGTCCGGATAGACGAAGTGGCCGGGGTCGAGCGAAATGATCACCAGCTTGGGGAGCGCGGGGCATTGCAGCACCCGGGTCAGCGCCGCCAGCGCCTCGATCGCCTCACCTCCGCCGACGGCGAGGTTAGTCATGCGAAACGGCATTCGCTCTGGCAGAATATCCGCCGCTGCCCGAGAATCGCCTAAAATGACCCCGTCGCCCAGGTTGCATCGGTCCAGGAGGATCTCCTTGGCGCGCCAAGATGGATATTCAGGGTCCATAAAGGCCATTGGCATGGCCAAAACCCAGGCCCAGACCAGGGCGAAACTTAGGATCGCCGAAAGCGCGAACGCACTCAGGTAGCGCACTAGAATCGGAAATACAGGAATTCGGAGGTGCCGCCGGCGGCGAGAAGCCCGAGCGTGGCGGCGCATCCCATGACCAGGGCCCATTGCGGAGAGGCTGTCCAGGCGAGACGGGCAGCCGGGTCGGGCTGCATCCACTGCCGCGTGGATGGTACCACCCAGACAATGGCATATAGGGAAAGCAGCCATGCGATATCGATCAGGACGTGGATGTCGGGTTGTATGAGACCTATTCCGCGCAGGCCGGCCATACCGGCGAGCATCGATGTGGCGTCGGCGACCGTTGAGGCGCGAAAGAGAACGGAGCCAACCAGAACGCACAAATAGGTCAGCGCGACGCTGCCCAGTTGTGGCAGGACGGGCGCCCTGACGAGGCGCCATGTGTGGTTGAGCACGAGAAATGCAGCATGCAGCAACCCGAACAGCAGAAATGGCAAAGTCGCGCCATGCCATAACGCGACCAGCACCATCGTCGCGACAAGCGGCGCCGCGATCATCGTCAAAAAGCCATCGACGGTCCGCTGCGCCCGCGCGTCGATCCGGCGGCCACGGCGCTTTCGCCAGCGCAATATCGTCAGCACGAGCGGCGCGTGGACGTTGATCATCAGAAACCGGGTCAACGACATGTGCCAGCGCTGCCAATACGCGATGACGGATGGCGCCCGGTAGGGCTGATCGAAATTGTCCGGCAGCCGCAGCCCGACCATCCAGGCGAGACCAATCGCCATGTCGGTGTACCCAGAGAAATCGAAATAAAGCATCAGCGAGTAGGACGCCGCCGCCTGCCACGCGGGAAATAGCGTCAGATGCACGGGATCGGCAAAGCCGGCGGAGACGATCGCCGAAAGTGGATCCGCGAGCAGTGTCTTCTTAAGCAGACCGATCAGAAAAAATCCGCTCCCCACCGCGAAATTGTTAGCCGTGAGCCGCCACCCGTTGCGTGAGAACTGCGGCAACATCTCGCGCGGGTTGAGAATTGGGCCGGCAAGCAAAACGGGAAAGAATGCCACGAACAGGACATAATCGCTGACCTTCGGTGGCCGCGTGTCGCCTCCAGCGTGGTACAACAGGCAGCCGATCTGGGTGAAGGTGAAGAAGCTCAGCCCCAGTGGCGGGATCGAGTCAGGTCCGAGATATTTGTACCAGCCCAGCCCGGCCAAATTGACCGCCACGCCGATTGCTGCCCACCGTCCTGCTCGGAGAGAGCCATGCATTATGCGCAACAGGATAAAGTTGCCGCCGACGGAGGACACCAGCAACGGAACGAAAGCCGGGGCACCGGCGGCGTAGAACGCCAGCGAGGCCCCGATCAACCAGGATTTTGCCCAACCGGCGCCAAACCGGCTCGACACCGCATACCCACATAACACCAACGGCAGGAAGCAGAGCAGAAATGGAAAGCCGTTGAAAGTCACCGCGGTCAGGCCGACGCAAGCGCCTGCTTAACCTCGATCGTACCCGTTAGACCGCCGACGGTGATCACGCGATCAGGCTCTGTGAGATCGAACCGTTGATCGTATCGGCACTCGGCCGCGACTACCGGGGTGATCAGATCCTTAGAGGCTCGGTTTGCCAGATCCCCAAAACCGGTGGCGGATGAGCGATCGAGGTCACCGTCGTGTAGTGATCCACGCACGATAGTGATGACGTCAGGTAAAGGCGCGGCCACTGACCGGCTCCCGCAGTAAGGATTGTCGGCGCGCAATGGTATTAGGCGCAGAACCCTACCAAACGGTTAACAGGTCAGCTTAGCTGTCGGTCGAACCGAATTTTTCTTAAGCGTGTCCAGCCGTGCCGGACAACAGCAGCGGATCGACGTGCAGCTTCGCGAACGCGCGCCGCCATTTCGTGTCGTGGTCGCTATCGAACAGCAAGGTTTCGTCCGGCGGGACAGACAGCCAGGCATTCTGCTGGATCTCCTGATCGAGTTGACCCGGCCCCCAACCAGCATAACCCAGCGCGAGGACGCATTCGCGGGGTCCGCCGCCCTCGGCGATCACCTTCAGCACGTCTAGGCTGGCGGTCAGGGCCATGCCGTGATCGACCTTCAGACTGCCCTCGCCGGTCCAGTCGCTGGTGTGAAGGACGAATCCGCGAGCGTTCTCGACCGGACCGCCGGCGCACAACTTGATCTGCCTAACCGGCGGCAATGGCTCAACACTCAATTGCTTCAGCAGGTCATCGAAGGTCGGTTTGACAATCGGGCGGTTCAACACCAAACCCATCGCGCCCTCGGGCGTGTGCGCGCACATGTATATCACGCTCTGCTGGAAGCGTTGGTCGGCCATGCTGGGCATAGCGATTAGCAACTGACCGGTCAGGAAGCCTTCCGGCGGCGGGTCATCGGAGTCGGGTTCGGAACTGGCCATGTGGCAAATCTGGTTGTTACCGGAGCCTGGCGCAAGCGTCTCCGTATTGCTTGAAGCAGGTTTGTCGGAAGCGGTCTATCAGGATAATCTCGGCGAGGCAGTCGAGATTGAAAGTGCCGGCCAAGTTGTGTCGGCTTCCAGATGTGCCGGCGTCTCGCTGTCTTGAGCCGAGCCCTGTATCGCAACTCCTGGAGGAGCCCCCTCGCAGAGGGTCAGTCCGTGGCTTCCCGCCGCAGGCTCCTACGCTTGAGGTGTTGGGCCAGGCGTAGGAACCGGATCAGTCGGTGTCGGCACCTCGGCCGGCGGTATGTCCTGACCTGGACCGGGCAGTTCCGGCGGGAGAGGTTGTGGTTCTATAGCCAATGTGGATTCCCTTCGAGTTGGTTGCCCAACATGAACGACGGACCAGCCGATCGGGTTCAATGGGTGCGGGTGTGGTTGGATAGTTCGATGTCAGCGGAGTGACGTTCCCGGAGGCAGCGCACGCGTGACCCGAACGGCGAGCGCTGCTAAAGAGCCTGATATGCTAAGAAAATCGTACATGCGCGTGATGGTGCTGGCCTCCTCCCCCAATGCCGCCTGGTGGCTGGCGCTGGTCGCTTTTGCAGAGGCCAGCTTTTTTCCAATCCCGCCGGACGCGCTGCTCGTGCCAATGGTTTTGGCGAAGCCGCGTGCGGCCTGGCGATTAGCCGCCATTTGCACGGCGGCCAGCGTCGCGGGCGGTGCGCTGGGGTATCTGATCGGCTTTGCTGTGTTCGATCAGGTCGCACAGCCGATTTTACGCTTGTACGGTTATGGTGCGGCCTATGCAGCGTTTCAGGCGAAGTTCCAGGAATACGGCTTGTGGATTATTCTGATTAAGGGTCTGACGCCGATCCCGTACAAGATCGTTACCATCGCCGCCGGCGCTGCTCGGTTTGATTTCGGACTGTTTATGGCGGCCAGCGCGTTGACGCGAGGCGCGCGATTCTTTCTGGTGGCGACCCTGCTACATTTTTTTGGCAACTCGGTGCGGGTATTTATCGAGCGGCGTTTGACACTGGTGACCAGCGCATTGGCTTTGGGTGTACTAGGTGGATTCCTGGCACTGAAATTTCTCTAGACCATTTCAACCTGACTGTGCGGGCGGAAAAAGGGCCTGTCTCCTTGCTTTATTGCACGATTCCTGTGCCAGGGACGTCCGGCCCGGCGCGATCATAGTTGCGCTATGGGGAGGGTTGGACCGGAGCGCCGGGCTGCAACGAGTCCGGCATTGCGTTGGCCCAGAGTTCGGGGTTCCACGCCTGGTCCGGCGCCGCGTTTGTCGCGAGGTGCGGGCCGGTGGCGGGGTGGGTGCGGGGGCGCTGGGCGTCGATCCTCGCTTTGTGCTGCTGAATGACCGCCATGATCTCAGCCTGCCGCATGTCGTCTATGGGCTCCGGTATCTCGGCGGCGGCGGGTGGAAGTTCGCGGCCGAGACGCTGATCCAGCGCCTTTTCGGTCTGCAGGGTGGAGCGATTGAGGCTGTTGGCGCAGCCGCGGTAGCGGAGGCGCATCGATTGTGACATCTCGGCGGTTTTGGCCTCGGCGAGGACGTCGAGAGTGGTCATGCCGAGGGCGATGATGTGAGCTGCCTGCAGCATTTCCGCCCTTGTGCGGGTGTCGTAGGAGGCCAGGGTGTCGAGGATTTCGGACCGGGCTTCGTGCTTGTCTGTGGCGGCGGCGATGAAGTATGGCAGCAGGAAGGCGATGATAGTCTCAAGAAACGAGCCTGGTCTGGAAAGAGCCATCTGGGGGTCAGTCCGGTGTGCAGTTGTGCATTTGTTCTAGCGTCGGTTGAGGGCGATGTCAAGAACATAACGTGAATTCTGAATGTGGTTTGTGTTCGCAGCGCTTCGGGATAGTCAGCCGTTTGGTGCCAGTTTGGGTCGGCGTTCGCTGCGACCCGTCATTTATCAAGAGTGGCGCACCGAAATTAGAACACTGAAAGCGCTGCGGATTTCCGGTGCAGAAATTAGGTGCGGAATGAATGGCTGTCCCTGTCTTCGCTGCGCTACGCCGGGCCGCTTGCTACGCACAAGGGCGCGCGGAACTGAGCACCGACGACTCCCCACGTCACGCGTGCGTTTCTCAGGAATTGGCGCCGCTCAGTAGATCTCGGGCACGAAGTGCTGGCTCGACTTTTTCGGGCGTTTGTAGTCGTCCGACTGGCGGGGCGGCAGTTCGATCTCCACCGGCTTTAGGTCCTTGTATGGGACCCTCGACAGCAGATGCGCGATGCAGTTCAGCCGCGATTTCTTCTTGTCGTCGGAATTGACCACGTACCACGGGCTGATCTTGGTGTCGGTCTCGGCGAACATCGCGTCCTTGGCGCGCGAGTAGTCCACCCAGTGGCGGCGCGATTCCACGTCCATGGCGCTGAGCTTCCAACGCTTGATCGGGTTGCGCATGCGCTCCTGAAAACGCACCTCCTGCTCCTCGTCGTTCACCGAGAACCAGTATTTCGCAAGGATGATACCTGATTTGATCAGCATCTCCTCGAACAGCGGGCAGGCGCGCAGGAACTCGCGATATTCCTTGTCGGTGCAGAAGCCCATGACGTGCTCGACACCAGCGCGGTTGTACCAACTGCGGTCGAACAGCACGATCTCACCCACCGAGGGCAGCTCCGCGACATAGCGTTGGAAATACCACTGCCCGCGCTCCTTCTCGGTCGGCGTTGAAAGCGCCACGACGCGGCAGATGCGGGGGTTGAGTGGGTCGGTGATGCGCTTGATGACACCGCCCTTGCCGGCCGCGTCGCGCCCCTCGAATATCACGCAGACCCTCAGCCGGTTGTACTTCACCCACTCCTGCATCTTGATCAGCTCGATCTGAAGATGAGCAATTTCTTCGACGTATTTAAAGTTCTTCGGCGGTACGCGTGGCTCGGATTTGTCGGTGAGGATCCAGTATTGCTCCGCCTTCGCCGTCTCTGCCGCCTTTTCCAGTACCTCGTCTCCCGAGATCTTAGACTTCATCTCCGTCGCCACCGCATCTCCTCCCGACATCGTTTTGCCATTTCCTGGCCGGCGGACACCGGCAGGACACTGTTCTGTTCAGCGTCAAAAGACCTGTGCCGCGGCCAACGCCATCATTTCGTATTTGATCGGGCTGCTGAAAGCCAGCGCAGAATGGTGTCGGGTCGGGTTGTAGCACCGGTCGATATAGCCGCCGATCGTCGCCGTGGCCTCGGTGCGCGGCGCTTACAGCCGTGCCGTATCGGAATTTATGACCTGGTGCGACGACAATGGGTGATATCGATCACGGCCGTGCAGCCGCTTCACGTCTCGGCCCGGATCGAGCAGCAAACTCGCGAGTATGCGGCACCGACTGCCAAGCACCGACTGGCGGCGCTGCGCCATCTGTTCGACTGGCCGGTGACCGACCGGGTGATGCCTGCGAATCCGGCCGGATCGGTGCGCGGACCGTCTCATATAGTGAAGGCGGACAAGGCCGGTGCTGGCACCAGAGGAAGCGCGCGCGCTCATCGACAGCATCGAGATCACGACGCGGCCGGCCAACGCGGGAGCTGGCGGCCGGGTCTGAGTTTGTGACTTGCCTTCGTTGGTTCCGCCTTTTGCGGATATACCCTTCGTGCACGCCTCGCGCCGATTCACGCTCGGGCAACAAGCTGCCGGACGGCATCATCATCCGCCACCTCACCATGTCGGACGTGCGTGATCGGCAACTCGATCATGACGCGCTGTTGCTTCGCACGGTGCAGCTCTAGCTATCCAGGACGAGGGCAGCGTGACCCTACCGGCCCACTCGATGCGCGTCTGCAAGAGCTCCGAGGCTGGTAAATCGGAAATCGTAGCCCACGTCTGATGAAACCGGTGCAGTCGCGCCCCAGCCGCTGGCATCATGCTGGCGGTCGATCCAGGCCGAGGCGATACCGAGCGCTTGTGCCGGCACGTGGTCGTGGAACAGGCTCTGTGCGACGTGCAGCATTCTTTCCTTTGGTATGCCCTGCTCTGTCACCCGGTCCACGAGATAGAGGAAGTTTCGCCGGTCGGGTTTGTAGGAGCCGATGTCCTGCGCAGTGTAAATCGCATCGAATGCGACCCCGAGACGATCGTTTGTTGCCGCGAAACTGGACCGGTCGACATTGGACAGTATCACCAACCGGAAATGCTGCTTCAGATATCGCAGCGCCTCGACCGTATCCGGGAACGCCGGCCAGTCGGCGATCGATCGGCCGAACGCGGCATCTTCGGCAGGATCTGCTGCGACGTCCCATTCGATGGCAAGCTTTCGGTGCACCGCGGCAAGTAGTTCCGGATAGACCATCTCCGGTGTTTTGTTTTGCTGTCTGGCTTCCAGCCGTCCGAAGGCTTCCAGCACGGCATCCCGGGATAGCGCGACGCCGGTCCGCGAGAGGCCCCTTCTCTCCCCCGCCGCGCCATCTGGTTGCGAAGAATTCACGCCGACACGTGAAAGTAACGGCTTCAAGGCTGAATGGATCCCGCTCTCCCAATCGATCAGGGTGCCATAACAGTCAAACGACAACACATCGAAATCCTTCAGGCCGCGTTCCAGCTGGACGGGAGTAGCGGATGGGTTGGCGATCTCATTGGTCATGGCCTGGCGGTTCCATTCGTCATTCGCGGCCCCGTAATCGCGGTCGAGGCCCCGTTGCCCCAAGCCGTCATGATAGGCGAAGGCCTACCATCTACGGATTTCGCGAGTTCAGGACCGCAGCCATGGATGATCGGCCCACGCCGACCATCACGCATCGCGTAGCGGATTCGTCCTCGGCCACGATTCGGTTATTTCGGAGCGGGCCACTAGCCCAGCAGTTTCGCCCAATCGCCGAGCTCGGCGGACTGACGGAGCCAGTCGCGGAAGCCCTCCGGATTGCGGAAAACTGCGTCCACGCGGTAGCCGGCGCCACCTTGGTTACGAGCCTCTCGCATCCCGTCCTCGTCGGTTACATCATCGCCGATGAAGATTGGCAGGCGTCCGGCGAAGGGCGGATGCTGCATGAGGGCCACAACAGCGCTACCCTTGTCGGCTCCACGCGGCCGGATTTCCCACAACATGTGTGCGGGATGAAGGTCGAAGCCGGGAGAGCTATCTACCAGGGTTTGTAGTGCGTGACGGAAAACCTCTTTGGCCTCCGGGGCTTGGCGGTAGTGCAAGGCGAAACCGCGGGCCTTGCGCTCCAGCAGAGCGCCGGGATGGCGGCGCACCAGGTCTTCCGCGGCTTCCAGCCATGATGGCGGTGGCGCGGGCAGGTCGGGCCGCTCGACCGGCGCGCCGACGCGATGACGAATAGCGCCGCCGTGCTCACCCGCGACCGCGCCAGGGGCGTTGCCGAACAGGCGGTCCACCGTCTCGATCGGGCGGCCGGTGACGATGGCCAACGCGCCGTCCAGCGCATCACGCAAAGTGATGAGCACCGCTCCCAGGCCTGGCGGGACGACCACGGCGTCCGGTGTGGGCGCGAGATCGACCAGTGTGCCATCCATATCGAGCAGCAAGGCGGCGCGATGAAAGGGTGGCAGCGCGTCCATCGCTACGTGCAACCGGTGACGCGCAGGTCGTAGACCGGATGCTGCATCATGGAGACCGATGGCTCTTGCTCAAGCATCCAGCCATCGAAGCCGGGAGAGTCCGGATGGCTGTCGGTGACAGTCAGATAGGCGGCCGCGTCGGCCGGTTGGTCGGAGGGCCGGACCGCGCAGGCCTTGGCGGCAATCGTCAACGAGCCGAATGTCGCGGATCCGCCCACTTTGATCGTCAAGGCGGCGGTCTGGGCATTGACCTTGTCCAGCGCTTGAAGCTTGACGGTTGCGGCCGGAAGCCAGCCGTTGGGCCGATCCATGGTGGCGGGTGGCGCAACGACGAGTGGCGGCTGGACTTGGGGCCTGTTGTCCCTGCTCGTTGATGTCCGGCCCCGGAGGCGAACCCTCCTGCCACAGTTGCCGCTGCAGCGGCGGCAGTGGTTCCGAGCGGATCGATTGGGGCTGTGCCTTCACCGACGCGGCGAGCAGGAGACCAGCAGCGGCTAGCCAGAAACCCCTCATTTGGCGTTTCGCTTCGGCGACTCCAGGCCGGCCACGATGTCCGAGAAAATCTGACGCATCGCCGTCTCGTTCACGCCCATCAGAACCGCATCCTCGAAGGCGTCGCGCAGTATCTCCGAAACCTCGGCGTAGTTTTCGGCCAGCATCTTTAGTTTCTCACGGCAACCGACCGCGTTGCCGTCGAGGCCAGGCCAGTTGGTGGGCGGCGGCGGGATCACTTTGGTAATGGCGCCAGGGCGCCGTCGGGGTGTCCGGTTTGGGGCTGCTCACCGCCATCCGTCTTGCCATCGGACTGGCCGCTCTTGGCGTTGTTCAGCGTGGTGACGCTGAAGATGAATTTACCCAAAAGTTCCTCCAGGCTGACAGAGGACTGGGTGATTGTGATGGTCTGGCCGGGTTTGAGGTCGGTGTCGTCGCCACCGGGTGACAATGAAATGTATTTCCCGCCGAGCAAGCTCTCGCTGGTGATCGTGGCTGCGGTGTCCTTGGGCAACTCGAGACCGTTTCGCACTGTCAGGGTGACGACCGCGCTGAAGGTCTTCGGGTCGATATGCGCGTCGGTCACCGTTCCGACTTTTACTCCGGCTATCCGGACATCCCCTCCGACGTTGAGGCCGTCGATGTGGTCAAAGCGCGCCTGAAGCTCGTATCCGCTTCCCGAGGTGCGCCCAGAGTGCGCGATGGCAAAGGCTAGAAAGGCCCCCGCTACGATAAGCACAGTCGCGCCGGTCAAGACCTCCGCAACGCCATGGCGAGCCATTGCGTTGCTAGCTCGGCGTCCAGGCTTCGTAATCGCCGGTTGCACGAGCGCGGTTTCCGCCCTCGTAGTCATGACCGGGCGGCCGGTAGCTGTCCGCGGTCCCGGTGAGGTTGGGGAGGTGCGGCTTTTGCCAAATCTTGCGCCCGGTGTCCGGCAACGGTGCGTCGGTGGTGTAATGCAGCCACGAATGCCACTCCGCCGGGACGGCGCTGGCGTCCACCAGGCCGGCGTACATGACCCACCGCCGATTGCGCAGACTGCCGGGCCGCTGCCGTTTTTCCTCGAAGTATAGGTTGCCCGCGGCATCGCTGCCGATCTGACGGCCTTTGAGTTTGGTGAACAACCAAGTACCAATATTCATGGCGCGACATATAAGCAGGGCTCGCCGTTTGGTCTAGCTATCGCTACGCAATGTGGGTCGCCTCGTTCAGTATTGAGCGGCTTTTTCGCTCCGCAACAGTTATCCCCAACATTTTGCGTCGACGGGGGATCCACAACACATAATGTGCTATGCGACCGAACCCACATTTCATACCATGATCCGCATGAAGAGCTCTCGGATATCGCCTCATCGGACGTGGCATGGGGTGCGGATGCGCCGGACCGATGTTTCACCTGATCCGGACAGCGCGCCACGGTCTGTCACGTTGCCTGCCTCCTGGGAGGACTCTGCTGCGGCGGCCTTGTCGGCGCTCGGTGGTGCGAAGGGTCCGGTCGATCTGGCTGGTGCGGCGCAGGCTTGGATCGCGCCGATCGCGGCTGCTGCGGCGACTGCTGGAATTGAAGCACCGTTGGCGGACCGGTTGCATCGGCTGCTGCTGTTGCGGCGGGGGGCGCCGACGGAGGCTGTGTGGCACGGGGATGCGAATGACGGGCCCGCGTTCGTGCTCAACCTCCCTGCGTTTCTGGGCAGTGACGGGCTGCTTGATTGTTCCGGCATTGCCGAGGCGGTCGAGACCGCTGTGTTCGCGCTGAGCGCCGCGGCGCCGAAAGTACGGGAAATCGACGTGGGGATGGCTGACCTCGCCGGGTTGTTGGCCGCGGTAGGCGTCGATTATGCGTCGGAGGAGGCGCGGGATATTGCCCGGTGTCTCGCGGCAATTGTGCGCGGCAGAGCGGATGCGGCTTCGGGGCGATTGGGGCGACTGTCGGGGCCAATGCGGCCAGCGGCCGTCGATTGGCCGGCGCCCCCGACACATGTGACGGTGTTCGGATTGGCGGAAGCCGCCCGAGCGGCACGGCGGGCGGCGGCCGAGGTGGAGGGGATGCGTCACCGCGGCACGACGGGGATCCTGCGGCCGGGTCTGGCTGAGGCGCTGCTGGGCTGTGAGACTGGCGGAATCGCGCCGGCTTTCTCGCTTATTGGTCACGGTGGCGGATTGACGCGGGCGGCCCGAGCTTGGCTCGGCGTCAAGGGGGTCACGGCGGAAGAGGCGTTGGCGACTGCCCTGGCTGGGGGCAGCCCGATCCCGATTTACGGAACGGCGGCTCACGCGGCGATGCACGACGCGGTCGCCCCGTTTATGCATGCGATGCCCCCACGGCCGATGCCGTTGGCAGTACCGGCGGCCCCGATACGGCGGCGTGACCTACCGAACCGGCGCAGCGGCTATACTCAGAGGGCCTCGGTGGCCGGACACAAGCTGTTCCTGCGCACCGGCGAATACGACGACGGATCGCTGGGAGAAATTTCTGTCGCGCTGCACAAGGAGGGGGCGGCGTTCCGCGGGTTGATGGACAATTTTGCTCATGCGGTGAGTTTGGGCCTGCAGCATGGTGTGCCGCTGGAGCGATTTATCGAGGCGTTCACGTTCACCCGCTTTGGTCCGGCCGGAATGGTCGAGGGCGATCCGGCGGTCCATGCGGCGACATCGTTGCTCGATTACGTTTTTCGCAATTTGGCCGCAAATTATATGGCGGGCCGCGACATTCCGGAGGCCGAAATCGAGGAAGCGGATACCGTGGGTCAAGGCGCGCGAGACCAGTCGCCGCTTTTGCCGCTGGACTTGCCAGACGAGGCCTCGCCGCGGGCTCGGCGAAGGGGATTGCGGGTGATAGCGCGGTGACTGCCCGGATGAATGGCCGCCCTGCCCTGCCCGATTTGATCGTGGCTGGGTTCGGAAGGAAGCCAGATACGGAGGCGTACGGCCCTAATCCGCGGCCTAACGGTGTCCGCCGCCGCCGCCGTGGCCCCAACCTCCGTGACCCCAACCTCCGTGGCCCCAACCGCCGTGACCCCAACCCCCGCGGCCCCAGCCCCCGTGGCCCCAATTGCCGCGACCCCAATTTCCATAACCCCACCCGCCGTGGCGCCAGCCCCAGCCGTACCATCCACCCCAGCCCCAGCCGGTGATTAATCCACCATAGTAGGGATAGCCGTAGCCATACGGATATGGATACGGATAGCTATACCCATCGTAATAACCGCCCGCGGACGCCAACTGCACAATATTGCCGCGCGCCGCCATGCACTGCAAATAGCTCACCTCCCCTGGAGGTGCGGTGCCCGACGGGACGGCGGCGCTGGCCGAGCCGCCGCCTGAGCCGGGGAGCGTACCGTCCGGCGGAAGATGATCGGCTGGATTTTGCGACGCATTGCCGTAGCCGGTTTGTGCGACCGCATGTTGCTGGCAAACAGATTGATCCTGCTGGAACGCAGCCTGACTTTTGTCCTTACCGGGTGCGACCACACCCATCGGACCGGGTGGCGGACCTGCGACACACGCGCTGACCGCAAGGTTCACTCCTAATAGGCCCAGCGTGTGGGCGACCTTCACCGCCGTTCCTCCCAAGCCTGTTTAATCAACGTCATACTGTTCCCGCGATACCAAAAATTGGGCCACGGATGGGCTTATCAAGTGGTTGTTTCAGAACATGACCAAAGGTGAAGGGACACGTCGAGGGGCGCAGAGCGACTCCGAGACCTGCTTCCGGACCGCAAGGTCAACTGCGCGTCGCTGCCAACACCGTGCGCTGGGACGCCCTTGCTTCGACCGCGACGGCGTCAGCGTAATGGCCGCCATCCGGCCTGTCGCGGACGCGCCTCTCGGTGCTGGCCTGATGGGTAGGCGCGGAAGAAATACGTTGCGTGCCACCGTCAACGCTCCAGAATGAAGTTGGGCTGAACTCGATACCGAAACGGCTCAGGCGTCGCTTCTGTGGAGATGGGAATTTGAAAAAAATTCGGCCTGGCGTCGGACCACGGTATCCACAAGTTGTCGTCCTCTTTGGCGCCACTGGCGACCTGTCGCGGCGCAAGCTGTTGCCCGGCCTGTTTCACTTGTCGAGCGCCGGTTTCATTCCTGGCTGCCGGATCATTGGCGTCTCGCTCGATGATTTCGACTGCGACGGCTTCCGCAGGGTTGCTCGCGAGGCGCTCGACCAGTTCTCCACTCGAAAGGTGGACGAGGCCGCGTGGCCTGCCTTTGCGGAAACCCTCGACTATGTGCCGATGTCCGCAGGCGCGGAAACCCTCAAGAGTGCAGTGCAGAAGGCGGAGATGGCCTCAGGCGACGACGCCCGCCGTGTGCATTATCTCAGCGTGCCGCCCAATGCTGCCTTGTCAGCGGTCCGCTTGCTGGCGGAAGCTGGGTTGGTCGAGCGGTCACGGATCATCATGGAAAAGCCGTTTGGCACCGACCTGGACAGCGCGGTTTCGCTGAACGCGGCGCTGCATCAGGTCTTCGCCGAGAAGCAAATCTTTCGGATCGACCATTTCCTGGGCAAGGAACCGGCGCAGAACATCCTGGCGTTCCGTTTTGCTAACGGACTGTTCGAGCCCATCTGGAACCGCAACTTCATCGACCATGTCCAGATCGACGTGCCGGAAACGTTGGGACTGGGCAGACGCTCGGGATTCTATGAGACGGTTGGGGCGTACCGGGACATGGTGGTGACGCATCTTTTCCAGATTCTTCGGATTCATGGCGATGGAGCCCCCGACTGCCCTGGAGCCGGCGCCCATCAGCGAGGAAAAGAACAAGGTTTTTCGAAGTATGCTGCCGCTCGACCCGAAGGAAGTCGTGCGCGGGCAATACACTGGCTACCGAAGTGAAGAGGGCGTCGATCCGGAATCCGATACCGAAACTTTTATTGCGTTGAAATGCTGGATCGACAACTGGCGCTGGGCCGGCGTGCCGTTCTTCCTACGCACCGGCAAGCGGCTCGCGGAAGGCCAACGGATCATCTCCATCGCGTTTCGAGAACCGCCCAAGAGCATGTTCCCCACGGGATCAGGTATCGGCGCGGAAGGCCCGGATCACTTGACGTTTGATCTGGCGGATGCGTCCAAGATGTCGCTGTCGTTTTACGGCAAGCGTCCCGGCCCCGGCATGCGACTGGACAAGCTGAGCCTGCAGTTCGCGATGCATGACACAGGTTTAATCGGCGACGTGCTGGAGGCTTATGAGCGCTTGATCCTCGATGCGATGCGCGGCGACCATACCCTGTTCACCACCGCGGAGGGCATTGAGCGCCTGTGGGACGTGTCGGTTCCCTTGCTGGAAGCACCGCCACCGGTTCGGCTCTACGCTCCGGGGTCCTGGGGACCGAAATCGGTCCATCAGCTCGTTGCACCCCACGCGTGGCGACTACCCTTCGAGAGGGCCTGGCGAGATCCCAACACCTTGGGGGCCTGACCGGTCGCGACCCGCACGTGGAGGCGAGACGGGACTATTCAGCTACCCGGCACAGTCCTGCTTGGCCGCGAAGCACATGGCATTTCCGGTGCGCCGCCGTTGAAAAGTGGGTCGCCGCGCGGTGCTTGTGGCGTCCTTCGGCTTGGCTGCGGCCGCGGCACGATCCGGGCGACCGCCAGCGCGGCGAGAATGGTCCAGGGGCGAAGCAGCATTCGTTTCCTCGAGGCAGGCCGGTTCTTCGCCGAATCGGTGTGACCCCATGCGCCGAGGCATTCACTGACCATCACAGAAAACACAATCCTGGGCCGCCCACTCTTGCGTTGAGCCGGGAATTGTCCCCCGGGTAGCGGCGAGGCCTGGAGATGCCTATCTTGCGCGGATGCCCGAAACGCCAGCCTTCCTCGATAGCGGCCGTCCGCCGGTCCCCGACCTTGTCGAACCGCGCGCGGTCCTGCCGTTCTTTCTGCCGCAACGCCCCGTCCGCGGGCGCCTGGTGCGTCTGGGTCCGTTGGCCGATGCGCTGTTGAGCCGGCATGACAACCACCCGGTGGTGACCAAATTAGTGGGTCAGGCAATTGCACTCGCTGCTGGCCTGTCCTCGGCGTTGAAGTTCCGTGGGTCGTTCAGCCTGCAGGCCAAGGGCGATGGGCCGATCTCCATGCTGTTGGCCGATTGCACCGATGCCGGCGAACTGCGTGGCCACGCGCTGACACAGCCGGCGAAGCTGGAGACGCTGCTGGAGCGTGACGCCGCCCCCACCGCCGAAGCGCTGCTGGGTACCGGATACCTGGCCTTCACGGTCGACCAGGGCAACGAGCAGAACCGGCACCAGGGCATCGTCTCGATCCAGGGCGGAACGCTGGCGGAAATGGCGCTCCACTACTTCGACACCAGCGAGCAACTGCTGTGTCAGGTGCGCCTGGCCTGCGAGCGAACCTCCTCGGGCTGGCGGGCCGGAGCGTTGATCCTGGAGAAAGTGGCCGGCGCGGGCGGCATCGATCCGGACCTAAGCGACGCGGCGCAGTCGGAAAGCTGGCACACGGCCACAACTCTCGCCGCGACGCTGACCGACAGCGAGTTGCTGGACGACGACCTGCCGCCCGAGCGGCTGCTGTATCGCCTATTTCATACCGAGGGCGTGGCGGCCGATCGCGCTCGGGCGCTGTCGTTCGGTTGCCGCTGTTCGCGCGCGCGCCTGGCCAGTATTCTGCAGGGGTTCCCGGCGGAAGACCTGGACCATATGGCGGTCGATAACGATATCGTCATGACCTGTGAATTCTGCAATTATGATTTCCGGTTTCCACGGCAGGACGTACATGGGACAGGCGTCTGGGTCTAACGGGGCAACCTCCGTCTGACCACGTTAACAGGGGACGTCGCGCCTAAATGCAAGCTGGATTTTTGACGCGCCGCTCAGCGCTGCTGCTGCCGCTGCTCCTCGCCGCGTGCGGGGGCGAGGAGGAGCGGGTGTTCGAGCCGTTGCGCTATAACTATCTGCCGCCCATTCCGTTGAATGTAGCCTCGATCGCAGTCGAGCAGCGCTTCGTACCTTCCGGCATAGATCCCGACGTCAGCGGCATGGATCCGGTGCCGCCGATCGAGGCGCTGAAGGCCATGGCGAATGACCGGCTGCAGGCTTTCGGCACCAGCAACAAGGCGGTTTTCGCGATCCTCGACGGGTCGTTGGTACGACAGGACGATGGGGTTAACGGATCGATGGCGGTGTCCCTGACCATCTTTGACGACAACGGCATTCAGCTTGGTTTCGCGGAGGCGCGGGTGCAAAGTCATCGGACCGGGGTGTCTGGGAACATTCGGCCGGTGCTGTACGACATGACCAAGGCCATGATGTCCGATATGAACGTCGAATTCGAATATCAAATTCGGCACAATTTAAAGGACTATCTGACGAGTCCCGCGGCGCCCGACACGCCGGTGGAGCAGGCACCGCTAGAGCAGTCACCGGCACAATAAATCAGCTGCTCGGCGGGATCCGCGATGGTGCCGCGTTTCAGGCCGCCAGCGGCGGCACCCGCGTGTGCCAGTCGTGCGCGATCTGATAGGCGTACCCGATCCGCAGCGCCAGCGGCTCCTGGTAGGCTCGGCAGACGATCTGGAGCGACGATGGCAGTCCGACCGCCGTTAATCCGTTCGGCACCGCGACCGCGCACAGGTCCAAAAAATTCACCCAACGCGTGAACATTGCAGGCGATCCGGCCTGATCGATCGCGGTAATCGGCATCGCCGGAGTGGTCAATGTAGGCGTCAGAAGTGCGTCAAGATTCTCGATTGCGGCGGCGAAGTCGATTTTCATCTGCTGTCGCTGCGCCAGCAACTGCAGGTAATCTTTGGATGAAATCGCCGCGCCCGCGCGCACCCGTGGCCGCACGTCCTGGTCCAGCGGTTGCGCGTTGTCGTCCACCAGACGGGCGAGCAACGCATACGACTCAGCGGAAATGATCTTCGCCGTAGCCGTGCCCAGGTCGAGGATATTGACCGGCAGTGCCAAGTCGACGATGTCGGCCCCCAACCCGGCCAAGAATTCGACGGAGTGGTCGTAAGCGAAAAGAATCTCTGGGTCGATGCCGGCACTCTGATCCTTTGACAGGCGGCCCAGGCGCAGGCCCTTCACGCCGCGCCGCAAGTCCGCGAACGGATCGACGTCACGCACGCCTGCCGTTTGTGGATCATGCCCATCGGCGCCCTGCAGCACGGTCAGCAACAGCGCCGCGTCCTCGATGTCACGCGTGATCGGGCCCGGCGTATCAAGCGTGTGGCTCAGTGGCAGCACACCGAAGGTGCTAACGCGACCGATCGTCGTCTTCAGACCGGTAACCCCGTTCCAGGCCGCCGGCACGCGGACAGACCCGCCGGTATCGGTGCCTATCGCGCACGGTGCCAGACGCGCGGCGACGGCGACACCTGAGCCGGAGGACGAGCCGCCCGGCGCTCGATGCGTCACGGAGTCCCACGGGTTCCATGGAGTACCGAGATGCTGGTTGGTCCCCCACGCGCCGTAGGCGAATTCGACGGTATGGGTCTTGCCGAGATTGATCATTCCGGCGGCCAGCAGTTTCCGCATCAGGGTTGCGGTCCGCGTGGCCTTGCGATGTTTCCACGCCGCGCTGCCGCCCATTGCCACCTCGCCCTCGATCTCCACGAGATCCTTGACCGCGATGGGAATGCCGTGGAGAGGCCCGACGGCATGCCCGGAAGCGATGGCTTTGTGAGCAGCTTCCGCGGCGAGGCGGGCGTTGGCGCCGTTGACCGAAACGAAGGCGTGCAGTTTGGGATCCAGTCGCTCGATGCGCCCGAGGCACTCGTCTACCAGGTCGACTGGGGATAGGCGGCGCGCCGCGATGTCAGCCGCGAGCGTATGGATGGGCCGGAATGCGGGCGCCGTCATGAGTTGTCTCCTGGGGCAACGACCATAAGGTTCGGGGCGTCGTTAGCATCACACCCCTCAGGCGGCGGAGCAAGAAGCGGACCTGTACTCATTCATAGCGCGGCAAACGGTCGCTCTGGGCGATGCTAAGGCAAGAAAAACTGCCATCATGATCAAAAGGGGCACTAAACTGGCTCTGTCGTGACACTGTGCCCCACTCCGGGACCCGGGGCTTGATCCGGGCGGTCCAGGGAGACGAGGATACGCAGGGCCTGAACGGTCGGCCGGGGGAAATCAGCGATGAGCCGCATTCAGCGCGTTGAACTCAGCTTGTTCGGTTTCGAGGTGGAGGGGCTTGGCCTGCCAGCCCACGGTGCCGCCGGCGTCGGCAACGTGATCGCGCGCAAGGGGTCCCGCCTGCCGGCGCAGCGCTGGGCGGTGCGGATCGAAACCGACGATGGCGCGCGCGGTGAATATGTAACTCACTGGGTTGGAACACCGTCGTCGTTCGCGCAGGCCCTGATGCTTGCGCCACACCTCCCGGGCCGCGATCCGGACCAACGAGAAGGGATCTGGCAAGACCTGAGGCGCGAGGTGCGGGCATACGACCACATGGGCCATGGGCCGCTCGACATCGCGCTTTGGGACCTGGCAGGGCGGCGCCGTAATGTTTCCGTGGCACGTTTGCTCGGTGGCTTCCGCACGCGGTTACCAACATACGCGAGCAGCTACCACGGCCAGGATGAAGGGGGAGGGCTCGATAGTCCCGCCGAATTTGCCGCCTACGCGCGCGCCTGCCGCGAGCATGGCTTCGCTGGTTTCAAGATCCACGGATGGCACGATGGTGACGTGCGAAGGGAGACCGCCAATGTGCTCGGGGTGCGCGCTGCCGTTGGCGACGACTGGCCGCTCATGCTCGACTCCGCCTCGGAACTGCGTACCTGGGCGGATGCGCTATACGTCGGGCGCGCCTGCGATGAGGCCCGCTACTTCTGGTACGAGGACCCGTACCGCGACACCGGCGGTGCCATCGAGGGGCACAAGCGCCTGCGTGAGCGCCTCGCCACGCCGCTGCTCGTCGGCGAACACGTGCGCGGGATCGAGGCCAAGGCAGCCTTCTTGATCGCCGGGGGCGGGGACATCATCCACGCTGACCCGGAATACGACATGGGGATTACCGGCGCGATGAAGATCGCGCATCTGTGCCAAGCGCTCGGCCTGGACGTGCAATACCACGCCTGTGGCCCCGCGCACCGTGCCGTGATGGCAGCAACACCGAACACGCATTTCTACGAAATGGCGTTGATCGGGCCGGAGATGCCGAACATGGTCCCCCCGGTCTATGCCTGCGGCTACTCCGATGGCCCCGACGCCGTCGGCAAGGACGGCGGAGTGCCGGTGCCGGACGGGCCCGGCCTTGGGGTCCAATACGATTGGGACTTTATCGAGCGCAATCGTGTGCAATATCATGTGCTCACGTGCTGACGACCCGTAACCGTAGCCCCGGTTGGCCCAGTTCTCTCTGAGTTGTCATTCCCGTCGAAATAACGATAGTCGACGCCCTCTACCTGTGCCGCCAAACGACACTCTTCCGTAACGGGCCTTCGTGTGTGAATCCCTGTCGAGTGTGATTTCTTCAAGCTCTTTACTTCTTTTCGAGTTTTCTTATTCAGCTGGGTGCTGTTTTCTCCCTCCGGCGTACAGGTGCCTCGGCGCGTTGAGTAGCCGCGGTCAAGTATGGCCGTATGCCACCGACGCAGCCGACGTCGTGGGTATCTCAAAGCAGGACGGGTCCCTGTCTCATCGTTCTTCACGTAAGAAAGAATTTATCCTGGCGACATCAGGCACGCCATGTGACCCTGTGCTGTCAGCGGCGACTCTGATTTTCGCAAGCTGACAACGCGTCGAAGCCGCTGGGATTGGAGTTGGGTTTGGTGCAACCGAACGAATAGCGGGAGCTAATCCCGACCCATCCAGCGTGATCGCGTCACCATAATGAATTGATTTCAGATAGGCGACGGTTTCCACGCGGTTGCTGTGGTTCTGTATTGTCAAAGCGATCGGATGCATCAACCCTTGGACCCAGCGCGGACCGAGCTCACGAGATGGACAGGAACCGAAAAGTCAATTTGTGTCCCAGCACGTGATGTAGGAGCGGGAAGTGGCTCGCCGGGGTGACCGAGCAAGGTGATTTGCGAGCGGGACAAATTGACCCTCCGACCCTTCGGCCAAGGGAACTTGGGCGCGGGGTTCCACGTTCGGACCACATGAGCACGAAAGAACCAGACCCGCCGAATACCCCTTTGCCGCCGCGGCGGGACTTACCCGGTGGAGCTGCCGCACTTCCCGCCGACAGCCTGCCCAAACCGTTCCTCGGCCCGCAGGGCGATGAAAATCGCGATCCGCCCCCTAACGCGCCGGCCCCAATCCCGTCAACCGAGACCGTCAAGAACCCCGATCAGACGCGCTGACACCCTTGCAGTGGGTGTTTACCTTGACCAAACGGCGTCTTGGTCTAGAAGCGCCGGTGCAAGGGAGAGTCCGTTTTGAACACCATACCCGGCGTGAACACTTTTCGAAGTGGCCCCAACGAACGCGGCCGCTTCGGAGAATTTGGCGGCCGGTTTGTCGCGGAAACGCTGATGCCGCTGGTTCTGGAGGTCGAGCGCGCCTACAATGAGGCAAAAGCCGACCCCGCCTTTGACGCCGACTTGAAGTATCATTTGAGGCACTACGTTGGCCGCCCTAGCGCGCTGTGGTTCGCCCAGCGGCTGACAAAGCAACTCGGCGGTGCCAAGATCTACTTCAAACGCGATGAACTGAACCATACCGGCAGCCACAAGGCCAACAACTGTATGGGTCAGATCCTGCTGGCTCGCCGCATGGGAAAAACCCGCATCATCGCGGAAACCGGCGCCGGCCAGCACGGCGTTGCTACAGCCACGATGTGCGCGTTGTTCGGCCTGCCCTGCACGGTCTACATGGGCGCGACCGATGTGGAGCGCCAATCCCCCAACGTCTTTCGCATGAAGCTGCTGGGGGCCGAAGTGAAGCCTGTGACTTCCGGCGCCGGCACGCTGAAGGACGCGATGAACGAGGCAATGCGTGACTGGGTCGCCAACGTCACCGACACATTCTACATTATTGGCACCGTCGCCGGCCCACATCCGTACCCAATGATGGTGCGCGACTTCCAATCGGTGATCGGCGAGGAGGCCAAACAGCAGTTGCAGGAAGCCGAGGGCCGACTGCCCGACGCCGCGGTCGCCTGCATCGGCGGCGGCTCCAACGCCATGGGCTTGTTCCACCCCTTCCTGGACGATTCGACGGTACGCCTGATCGGGGTCGAGGCCGGCGGTCACGGGATCGAAACCGGCCAGCACGCCGCCAGCCTGACCGGCGGCCGCCCCGGCGTACTGCACGGCAACCGCACCTATCTGCTGCAGGACGACGACGGCCAGATCCTCGAGGCGCACAGCATCAGCGCTGGCCTCGATTATCCAGGCATCGGGCCGGAACATGCCTGGCTGCACGACATCGGCCGCGTCGAATATGTCTCCGCCACCGACCAGGAGGCTCTGACTGCCTTTCAACTGTGCACCCGCACCGAGGGCATCATCCCCGCGCTGGAACCCGCGCATGCACTGGCCTACGTCGCCAAGCTGGCGCCGACGATGGCAGCCGACCAAATCATCCTGATGAATCTCTGCGGCCGGGGCGACAAGGACATTTTCGCCGTTGCCCAACACCTCGGCGTCAGGCTGTGAGCCGCATCGCCGCTCGGTTCGCCGATCTCAAACGCCAGGGGCGGGGGGCGCTGATCCCGTTCCTGGAGGCTTGGGATCCGGATCAGGCGACTTCAATGGCGCTGCTGCGCGGGATGCCCGAAGCCGGCGCCGACCTGATCGAAATCGGTATGCCGTTCACTGATCCGATGGCCGACGGTCCGATCATCCAGGCAGCCGGCAAGCGAGGCCTCGCCGCCGGTGTAAAGGTCGCCCACGTGCTGACGATGGTGCGTGAGTTCCGCTCCGCTGACGAGACGACGCCGATCGTGCTGATGGGCTACCTGAATCCGATCCTGTCCTATGGACCGGAGCGCTTCTGCGCTGATGCCGCCCGCGCTGGGGTGGACGGGCTGATCATCGTCGATCTGCCGACCGAGGAAGCCGACCTTTTGCTGCCCTATAGCAACGCCAACGGGCTGGATTTCATTCGCCTCATCGCGCCAACCACGGACGACGAGCGCTTGCCGCATGTGCTCAGCGGCAGTTCCGGCTTCGTCTACTATGTCAGCATTACCGGTATCACGGGGACGACCAGCGCGACCGCAGAGCATCTGGAGGCCGCGATCCCCCGCCTGCGGCGCGCGACAGACCTGCCGATCGCCGTGGGGTTCGGGGTGCGAACGCCCCAACAAGCGGCTACCGCAGCTCGCTTGGCCGATGCCGCGGTGGTGGCTTCGGCGTTGATCGACACGTTGTCAGTAAATTTGAACGCAGATGGCAGGGCGCTGCCGGGGGCGGTGGAAAAGGTGCTGGATCAGGTGCGGGGATTGGCGGCCGCGGTGCGGCGGTGACGATCAAGGACGCCACACAGGGCAGCACCGCGACGCGGGGGTAACCTGCCTACTCCCGCGTCGCTGGGCAGGTAACGCCTTGTTTCTACCGCATCAATATGTCGAAGCATCTCCTGGCACAGGCTCGCTATAATACCAAAGACCCGGCGGCTTCTGGCGATCGCGATGTCCTGGAGGGGAACATCACGGCTAAATGCCGCGCGACAGCGCGTGGCTGGTGCCATACACCTCTGGTCTTCCGATTTCGGCCGCTGCGTGGGAGTTTGCGGAACCGGGAGGTGACGTTGGCCCCCGATGATCAGCACCATGGCGCTCGTCCACACTCTCGTGTGGCGGCAACGCGGCCTTACAACACAACAGTTTGCACACGGTGACATAAAAATGGGGTTAGATTTCGCAGCATCCCCGGCGATATTCGATCCGGGACCGTTAGGCATTTTCAACGGCGCGATGGACTGGATGTGCTTTCGTCCAGGGTTAGAACTGAGGCGACCTCATGACGGAAAGAAATGCCATTCTGGTGGTGGAAGATGACCCTCTCGTATCGGAGGTCATCGCAGCCGCACTCGATGATGAGTACTCCATCAGCATCGTCGAGACGGCTTCCGAAGCCCTAACGCTGCTGCGGGCCGGCGGTATTCGGCTGATGTTGCTCGACTGTACGCTGCCGGGCGGTGTGGATGTCGACCTGATCCCCGAGGCGGACCGGACCCGAACGCCGGTTGTACTGATGTCCGGCGATCCTGGCCGGATGGCAAAACTAACAGACCAGCCACGGCCGTTCGTGTTGAAGCCGTTCACATTGTCCGGTTTGCTCGATACGGTTCGCGGCGTTCTCGATTCGACTGCGGGTTGACGGCGCTCCGGAGGGCATACTTGTGCTGGAACGGCGTCGGTTCAAAATTGGTTGATGAGCTGTTTATCAAGAAAGGGAACAGTCACTTCGATCTTATAGCGGCCAGGTTGAATTCGCTTACGGTGACAAGCCAATGGCGTCGGCGACTACCTGTGCCTGCTGCGTTGGATGCGCCTGTTGCCTCGCCTTGTAGGAGTCGTCGCCTGTGGACCACGGTGTGCCTTGAAGAGTTGGCTGAACGTTAAGACCGTGTGATACCCGCTGATAGCGACGGCATTCCGTGTGCAAAGTGTCGCCGATGGCGGGCGGAGCGAGAATGATGGCACGGATCAGTAAAAGCGCCGGCTCGGTGTCGGAACCGATCCGAGGATCGGGCGCTGACAAGTCCGCATTCGTCGAGCGCCTGAGAACGATTCTGCAACATTGGCAAAGCGCCGACCGATTGGCACGAGCAATGGGCGTTTCGCCATCCGCATTCCGCAAGTGGCTGAAGGGTGAGGCGGAACCCAGTCGCGAACGTCTGGTAGCATTGGCGCACGCTGCGAGCGTTGGTGTGGCGTGGCTGGCTGAAGGTGAAGGTCCGAGTCCGTCCTTCGAACCGCCAGGCGACAATTGGCGCCGATTAACCGGGCGTGAGACGCCAACCGAAACCGACTGGCGTCAGTTCGTGTTGCTGCCCCACAGGCCGGAGGCGGCGGCAGCCGGCTCGGTCACGCCGCCTAACCCATCGGGGTCCGAGTGGATGGCCTTGCGCCACGATTGGGTGCGAGCGACTTGCGGGATCGAACCGAACGACGTGTTGCTTGAGATGGCAACTGGCGATTCAATGACTCCGACGATCCGGGACGGCAATTTGCTGTTGGTCGACACCACCGAACGGACATTCCGTAACTTCGGCATTTACGTGTTGGAGATCAACGGACAGCGGTTGGTCAAGCGGGTACAACGCAAGCACGACGGGAGCCTGGTACTGATTAGCGACAATACCGCGTATCAACCTGATAGTGTCGACAAGATGGCAGCTGACAACGTGGTGGTTGTTGGCCGGGTGGTTTGGTCCGGCGGCACGATCTAAGACGGTTCGGGAAAGAATTGACCCCGCTCAAACCCTGATTCTCATTGGTCGATGAACACCTTACCAGCTATGCGGAGGCGGACCCGTCTCTACAACGCGGCCCACCGCAGTCGACCGAAACAAACGATGATTTCCAGGAATGTCGCGTGCTATCCCCAATACGCGCCAAGCACGGCGCCGAACGACAATCATCGTTGCGTTGGTCCCGCAAACCGAGCCGGCGAATGATAACAGCGGCCGTTGAGAGGCGATCTCTCACCGTCATGGTGGGTGTAGGCCGCCATCCATGACTTGCGGTGTCGACCCGACTGAAGCCTTGGATGCCAGCCTGCGCCGGCATGACGAGGACGATACGCCCAAGAGTTCGGCTTCAACGGCGGCTGGTATAACGTTTTGCTCTAGGCCGAACTTTGCGCCCTTTTTCGACTAATACATTGAAATAGCTCAAAACATGGGTACGGACGTAGTCATGTTTTGGCTCCAAAATGTCTTGACAAGGAGTGGTCCGGTGGATCGAATATGCATCGCGGCGAACACAACTTGGCACGAGGCACCCGCTTTGAATTGAATTTCGACCACCTTGTTGGGGTAGCCGATGTAGACAGAGCTCAAAAAGGAAATTGAGCGATATCAGCTAGTTGGTGAATTTTCAGGGCGAAGTTCGGTCTAGCCCGACTTTCGCAACTCGGCCCTGATTTGAGAAATTTTGCTCTCCCGTGGTGCCGAAAAAGCTCGGAGCACCGCGGGGCCAGCCGGTGCGAACCGGCTAAAACCGGCTGCGGTGCCGACCAACCCCCTTGCGAAACGGCCAGCCGCTTTGGAAGGCTGGCGCCATGTTTCTACGCCACAAGCTGCGCCGCAAGGACGGCAAGGAGCACCGCTATTGGAGCATTGTCGAGAACCGCCGGGTATCCGGCGGGCGGACGGTGCAGCGACACGTGCTTTATCTGGGCGAGATCAACGACAGCCAGCGCGCCGCATGGTGTCAGACGATCGAGGCGTTCGACGAGAACGGGCAGAGCGGCAAACAGATCGCACTGTTCCCCGAGGATCGTGCGGCGCCGCCATTGGATTGCGATGTGGTGCATGTCCGGCTCAGCGGTCTGCGCCTACGCCGGCCGCGGCAATGGGGTGGCTGCTGGCTGGCGTGCCATCTGTGGGATCAGCTTCAACTGGATGAGTTCTGGTCACCACGTCTGCCGGTATCGCGACAGGGGACACGCTGGCTGAACGTGCTGAAGACGCTGGTCGCTTATCGGTTGATCGATCCGGGCAGTGAGTGGCGGCTGCATCGGCAATGGTTCGAACGCAGTGCGATGGGCGATCTGCTGGGCGAGGACTTCGACCTGGCGCAGAAGGACAATCTGTATCGCTGCCTCGACAAGCTGCTGGCCCACAAGACCGAACTGTTCAGCTTCCTGCAACAACGCTGGAAGACCCTGTTCGAGGCCAAATTTGAAGTCCTACTCTATGATTTGACCAGCACGTACTTCGAGTGTGATCCGCCCGATGCGGCGGCGCCGGCTGAAGAAGCTGGTAAAGCGGCTGCATGAGTTGCGCCAGCAGAAGCTGACCCGGGACCAGTTGCTGATCAAGCTGGGTGCCGCCCGAAAAGAGGCTGGACCGGCGGTCTGGCGGATCATCGAGCTAAGGTTGCCCGAGAAGGACCAGATCGTCACACCAGAGACGTTCGGCTTTCGCTTGAACTGGCAGAACCTGCGCGAGGCCCGCCGCCGCGAAGGGAGTTACCTGCTGCGGTCGAACTTGACCGCCGGCGATCCGGCGCAACTGTGGGCGTTTTATCTGCAACTGACCGAAGTCGAGCAGGCGTTCAAGGAGCTAAAGGGCGATCTGGCGATCCGCCCGATCTACCATCAGACCGATGAGCGGATCGAAGCACACATCCTGGTCGCGTTCCTGGCTTATTGCCTCCAGGTGACGCTGAAGCAGCGGTTGCGAGCCCTGGCGCCCGGACTGACGGCGAGATCAGTGTTGGACAAGATGGCGGCGATCCAAATGGTCGATGTGCAGCTGCCAACGACCGATGGCCGCACCGTGATCCTCTCGCGTTACACCGAACCCGAACGGGATCAGGCGCTGCTGCTTCAGCGGCTCAAGATCAACTTGCCCGACCAACCGCCGCCCAGGATCACAACGGACGGCATTCCGATAGCATAATCACCGTCCATTCTGTGGTGCCGACCTTGCGGCACCACGCCCCCGGAAATCCGACCGTTTGAGGGATGCTTCACCGCGAGTTGCGAAAGTCGGGCTAGGTCTAGGGAGATCGGCGTGACGGTGAAGTTCCCTGGCAGGACGCCCTTGAGTGGCATATTCGGGACAAGCTTTCCGTGGCGCGCGTGGCACTTTTCAGTCATCGAAGCTGCGATACAAGGTGCGATCATCGATCTCGATCGGCACGGCGTCGGTCCGATCAGGATATTTGACCACTATCGAAATTTGCCGGAATCGATTCCAAGGAAGCACCATCGCGGTGCACGCTCTGGCGGGAGATCGGCCTATACAACCCCGGTTTCATGTAGCCTTTTCAGCGCCTCCGGATCGACATCGCAGAGCGATGCCAGCACCTCGTCGGTGTGTTCTCCGAGCAAGGGCGGACGAGTGATTTCGGCCGGCGAATCAGACAGTTTGATCGGGCAGCCGACCGTCTGATACGTCCCGCGGGTCGGAAAATCGACGTCGACGATCATATCACGGACGCGTAGTTGCGGGTCCGCCAGCACCTCGCCGGTATCCTGGCACGCTCCGCTTGGGACGCCCGCGCCACCAAGCACCTGCATCACTTCGTGCTTGGTGCGCTGGCGGGTCCAGGTCTCGATTATGGGGTTTAACGCCGCACGGTTCTCCCAGCGAGCTTCGGCCGATTCGAATCGAGGATCGTTGGCCAGTTCCGGTTGGCCGATTGCCGCCAGAAACGGTTTCCACATTTGCGGCTGTGCGAAGATATAGACGTAGTCGTTCGGACCGCCCGGCGCGCAGGGATAGGTCGTTCCGGGGACAGTGCGCCCAAGCTGATTGCCGGTGCGCGGCGGCGGATGGCCGAAGCGCTGGTGGTCGCGCAGGCTGACGCGGATCAGGTTGACCACGGCATCCTGCATGGAGACTTCGACATGCTGCCCTTTCCCGGTGCCATGCCGCTGCTGCAACGCGGCGAGGATACCGATCGCCATGTGCATTCCGGTTCCTGAATCGCCGATGGCTGGGAATACGTATGTCGGTGGATTCTCCGGAAAACCGGTGACCGCCATCGCGCCACCCATGGCCTGGGCGATCGGCTCGAAGCTTTTGTACCCGCTGTACGGTCCGTAGGTGCCGAATCCTTTGATCGTCGCATAGATCAGCCGCGGATTGAGCTTTGACAGCGCCTCGTAGCCGAGGCCTAGCCGGTCCAGCGCGCCGGGACCGAAGTTTTCCAGCAGCACGTCGGATTCCGCGATCAGGCGGCGGAACAGCGCTTTGCCCTCCTCAGTCTTGAGATTGAGGGTCAGGCTGCGTTTGTTGGCGTTCAGGATCAAGAAGAACAAGCTGTCGCTGTCCGGCCTGTCGCGCATGTTGGTGCGCGCCACATCCCCGCCCTTGGGTTCCTCGAGCTTGATCACGTCGGCGCCGAGGAAGCCCAGGATCTGCGCGCAGGCTGGTCCAGCCTGGTTGTGGGTCATGTCGATGACGCGGATGCCCTTGAGAGCCTGGCTCATGCTGTTCCTCCCTCCGCGAGTGTCGATTCCGTATCGAGTGTAGTCGCCCGGCGCAGATCGCGCGGCTGGTTTTCGTCATGCGGCCGTCCGCGGTGCATGGTCCAGCGATTGTCCCAGATCACCAGGTCGCCCATCCGCCAAGCGTGGCTGTAGACGAAGTTCCTTTGTGTGGCATGGGTGTTCAGGTCCAGCAATAGCAAACGCCCATCGGCGACCGGCCAGCCGACGATGTGCGAGGCATGTGCGGACAAATACAGGCTCCTACGGCCGGTCACGCGGTGGCGTCGGACCAGGCGCTGGCGGGACGGCGGGTATTGCTCGCGCTCACCCGCCGGGAAGTCAGTGAATCCGATCTGTGCCCGCGACCAGAAAACATCGTGCTCCGCGACAAGCGGATCGACAACGTGTTGGGTCGCATGCGGCAGAGCGTCATAAGCGGCGCGCATATCGGCGAACTCGGTTTCGCCGTTGCCCAAGGGGCTGGGCGGCGGCAGGGTCACAGCGTGCAGCAGCCCCAGCACGACCGGCACCGGCATATAGGACGCATCCGTATGCCACAGCCGGTTTCCCAGGCTGTCCAGCCGGCGCCTATCGTCAAGCGCTCGGACTCGGTTGTCCTCATCGAGGTTGGAGATATCGCCGATCTGCGGGATCGCGAGCCGTCGCCGGCCCGGACGCGCCGCGGATCGGCCGATCTCCAGGGGGCCAAAACGCCCGGCAAAATCGCGCAGTTGCGCATCGGTCAGATGCTGGTCGCGGAAGATCAAAACCGGATAGGCATCCACCGTGGTCCAGATGTCGGCGATTACGCCATCGTTCGATTGTTCCGACAAGTTAAGGCCGGCGACTTCCGCCGCGAATCCGGGGTGCAATTCCCGCGTCTTGATGGTCATGGTGGTCACGCCTCCGGCATTATCCTGCGGAGGTTGCGCCAGACGCGCAAGTTTCACTCTCGGAGGGACGCGAACTGGCGCCCCCGGTTCGGCGATCGCGGCCCGATTTCGCGCCTGCGGTTGGCCATTTTCCCCCTGAACTTGCGGGTTAAACTGGTTTAATCATTTGTTTGGAAGTATGATTTTTGGGCTAGGGCGAGGCGGTCACAAGTCGATCTTTGACGATCAAATGCGGCCGCACGCGATGGCCGGAGATGTTCTGCTCGGGCGATGTTGCGCTATTTTCCTTGCCATGTCCCCTGATCAACGGGCTAATACAGCCGCGGTTCGCGTTTTCGGAACGTTGGGAGGTCGTTTGCCGAAACCGCCGATCAAGCCATGGCGCAGCCTGCCAGGATGGAACAAGTCAGTCTACCGCGCATCAACCAGAGCCGATGTGCAGGCATGCTCGCAAACTCTCGGTGCGAGAATACCGGCTTCATAAGCCGGAACGATCTCATAAAAAAATAATGGTCTGAATGATCAAAAAATCTTCGAGGATGGATAATTCGATTGACAGGTGCAATTTTCCCACATACAGTCCGGCCAAACAAATCTTGCTTTCAGCGAAATCAAGCCCAGCTTTTAACATTTCTTTGGCGGTTGGCAAACACAGTAACGACTGTGGTCCACTTTATGTGACCACCAGTGACCACCACAACGGTGCATTTGACATGTCTTACGTCGCCGTCTCCGAGCTAAAGACAAATCGCACGCTGGTGAGCCGTAGCGGAAGGTCGCCCTCCGACGAGGGAACTGACCTACTGGACCGCGCGGATGCCGATGATGGCGATGTTGGCCAGGACATCGACATGCGCCAGTTGCGGCACCATACGAAGAACACGCTGCAGCGGATTCTTGGCCTGATCGCTGAGGCGCCGGGCCTGTCTGACACGCCGGCCGGCGAAAAAATCGCCCAGGACCTCGAATACCGAATCTCATTGTCGGCGAATATCTCCAACGCGTTGTTCGGCCTGACCAGCGTTCCAGGCTCGATGGGTGAACGGCTACGGCAACTTGCCGGCGCGTTGGTCGAGATGATGCGGGGCTCGGACCAGACCATCCGCATCGGTGTATCTGTGCGTGGACGTTGCCCCGCCCAGCTGCGTGAGGGGGTCCTTCGCACCACCCACGAGTTGGTGGGCAATGCGGTGAAACATGGCATGAAAGGCCGCTCCACCGGCCGGATCGCGGTACGCCTAATTTCCGATTGTCATGGCACGACCTTGACGGTGGCCGACAATGGCGGAGGTTTCAGCGGCACGCCCCGCCTCGGCGAGGGCTTGTCCCTAGCCCGCGGCTTCGCTGACCGGCATGGCGGCTCGCTGGATCTTTACGAAGCCGACGGGGCAGTGGCGACGGTAGAATTGCCCCGTTAGGGCCTGCCGTCCCTTCGCGACCGTCCCTCGCCCGCGCCTCCCGGGAACTAATGTAGCTTCACCGTCGGGGTCGGCCTTTGGGAGATCGTGCCGCCGATGGTTCGCATCGCAACCGAGGTCCCGCCATGCAGCGCGGCCTCATGCATTTTATACAATGATCGATACATAATCCGGGCGAACAAGCCCTCGATGAACAGGCTCTTGCCGACCAGAAAACCCATCAGGTTGCCAATCGTGCTGTACTTTCCCTAGCGACACGAGAGAGCCAAAGTCCCGGTAATGAAACGGCTCTAGCGGCTTGCCGTCGAGCAGCCGGCCGACCTGCACGACCATATGAGCCGCCATCTGATGCGCGGCCTGTGCCCGCGGCGGGACAACAGCGCTGGCCCCCGGGAGCAGGCAGCAGGCACAATCGCCGATGGCAAAGATGGCAGGATCGCGCGTGGTTTGCAGAGTTGCCGACACTACGAGCTGGTTGATCCGGTTGGTCTCCAACCCATCGATGTCCTTCAGGACGTCCGGCGCCTTCACGCCAGCCGACCAGACCACCAGTTCCGAAGGCAGCAATTCGCCGGTCGACAGAACGACGCCATCCTCCCGAACTTCGGCGACCCGTGACCCGGTCCGCACTTCCACGCCAATCGACCGCAGCAACTCCATCGTGGCGACCGAAATCCGTTCGGGCAGCGCGGGCAGAATGCGGTCGGCGGCCTCGATCAGCACAATATGGACATCGCGCAACGGATCGATGTGGTCCAAGCCGTAGGCCAGGACGGCGCGAACCGTGCGGTGCAGTTCGGCGGCAAGTTCCGTTCCAGTGGCGCCAGCACCAATGATGGCGACGTGCAATTGACCCGGGCGGACCGGTTCGGCTTGAGCATTGGCGCGCAGGCAGGCGTTGATCAGACGGCGGTTGAAGCGCTCCGCCTGCTCGGGGTTCTCCAACGGTACCGCGAAGCGCTCCGCGCCCGGAGTGCCGAAGTCATTGGTGACGCTACCGATCGCCATGACCAGCGTGTCGTATGATAATTTAGTCGGCGGGGTGATCTGCCGACCTTCCTCGTCAACCATCTCCGCCAGGTGCAACTGTTTCGCGGCGCGGTCCAGGCCGATCATCTCCCCGTACGTGTAGTTGAAATGGTGCCAGTGCGCCTGCGCCAGATAGTTCAGTTCGTGCTCGGACCGCCGCAGGCTGCCGGCGGCAACCGAGTGCAGGAGCGGTTTCCACAGATGCGTTCGCGAGCGCTCAACCAGCGTAATTCTTGCGCGACCCTTACGGCCCAGCGTGTCGCCCAGCTTGGTGACAAGTTCGAGTCCCCCAGCCCCTCCACCGACGACGACGACGCGGTGGCGCTCGCTAACCGGATGCGCAGCAGATGTCATGCAATCGCCCCCTAATCGTGCGCGTGAATGTTTTGGAGATGATAAGCGGTTGACGTCGCGTCCGCCACAAGGTGCTTCGAAGCGAGGAAGTGCTCAGTCAAATACCTTGGCGATGCGGCGCGCCAAGCGGCGTGCGACGTCGTCTTTCGCTAGCCGAGGCCAGGTCTCGATCCCGCTGGCGGATACGAGTTGCACCGCGTTCTCCGCCCCGCCCATGATCCCGGTCTCTGGGGAAACGTCGTTGGCAACGATCCAGTCGGCGTTCTTCCGTTTCAGCTTGGCCTGAGCGTTGGCCTTCAGGTCGTCGGTCTCGGCCGCGAAACCGACCACGAGGCGTGGCCGATTCGGCCCGGCGGCCGCGATGGTCGCAAGTATATCCGGGTTCGGCACCAGCGTCAGCACCGGCGGCGCGGCGTCCGGCTGCTTCTTGATCTTGCCGCTAGACGCCCGCTCCACGCGCCAATCGGCGACGGCGGCGGCAAAGACGGCGATATCGGCCGGTAGCGCGGATTGGCAGGCGTCCAGCATTTGCCGGGCGCTTTCGACATGATGCACGGTCAGGCCGGGCGGGTCGGGGACACTCACCGGTCCGGCGACCAGGGTGACCCGAGCGCCCAATTCGGACAGGGCGGTGGCGATGGCATGGCCCTGGCGGCCGGAGGAGCGGTTGGCAATGTAGCGCACCGGGTCGATCGGCTCATGGGTTGGGCCGCTGGTGACCAGTGCGTGACGGCCGGTCAATGGGCCGCGTGAGGGTGTCAGCATGGCCTCGATCGCCGCGAGGATCTCCGGCGGTTCGGCGAGACGGCCGGGACCGAATTCGTTGCAGGCCATCGGGCCGTCGTTCGGCTGGACCACTTGCACGCCGCGCTGGGTCAGCGTGGTCATGTTTGCCTGAGTTGCCGCATGCAGCCACATGCGCACGTTCATCGCCGGCGCGACCAGCACCGGCTTATCGGTTGCAAGCAGGACCGTGGAGGCCAGATCGTCCGCCAACCCTGCGGCCATCTTGGCCAGGACGTTTGCGGTCGCCGGCGCCACGACCAGCATGTCCGCCGCGCGCGAGAGCTGGATGTGTCCCATCTCCAACTCATCGGTGAGCGAAAAGAGATCGGTGTACACCTTCAACTCGCTAAGCGCCTGCAACGACAAGGGCGTCACGAACTGGCTGCCATTGTCTGGTCAGCACGCAGGTGACGCCGCAGCCTTGCTTGCGCAGCAGCCGGATCAGTTCCAGCGCCTTGTAGGCGGCAATCCCGCCGGAGATGATCAGCAGGACGCGTTTGCCGTCCAGGCTCACAGGCGCCAACCCGAATGAATGGCGGCGATGCCGGCGGACAGGTTGCGCACCTTGACCCGAGCCAGGCCGGCCTCACGCATCATTCCGGCGAGGGTCTCCTGGTCGGGGAAGGTGCGGATGCTCTCGGCAAGGTAGCGGTAGCTGTCCTCATCTCCAGCGACCATGCGGCCGAGGCGCGGCAGAACCCTGAACGACCAGGCGTCGTAGAAGCGTGTCAACGCGTAGACCGTGACGCGAGAGAACTCCAGGCACAGGAAGCGGCCGCCCGGTCTGAGAACGCGCCTGGCTTCCTGCAGCACGGCCGGTTTGTCGGTGCAATTACGTAGACCGAAGGCGATCGAGACCCGGTCGACGCAGCGATCCGGCAGCGGCAGTCTCTCTGCATCGGCGACCGCGAGGCTGACCTCGTTGGCAAACCCGTTGTTCAACGCGCGGTCGCGGCCGACCGACAACATCGAGCGGTTGATATCGGTCAGAAACGCAGGACCGCCGCCGCGCTTCAGCCAACCGAAGGTGATATCCCCGGTGCCCCCCGCGAGGTCCAGCAGCGTGTGCTGCGGGCGTGGTTGCAGGTCAGCGATAAAGATCTGCTTCCAAACTCGGTGGATACCGAGCGACATCAGGTCGTTCATCAAGTCGTAGCGTGGCGCCACGCTGTTGAAGACGGCACGCACCATGTCAGCCTTCTGGGCTGGGTCCACGCGCCGGAAGCCGAAATCGACGGTCGTTGCGGGATTGTCGGTCATGGTCTCGATCTATAGCCTGATTAGCAGATATGCCGGAACTCCCCGAAGTTGAGACTGTGATGCAAGGCCTGCGGCTGCGGCTGGAGGGACGGGTTCTGCTGCGCGCGGTCGCCCGGCGGCCGGATATGCGCTGGCCCCTGCCCCCGGGTCTGGTGATGCGCCTGACCGGCGCGCGGGTGACCAGTTTTCGACGCCGGGCGAAATACATACTGATGCGGCTGGACAGCGGATGGTCGGTGCTTCTGCATCTCGGAATGTCCGGGCGCATGGTGGTTGAGCCGGTCGGACGCAACGAGATCACGCTGCACGAGCACATCGAACTGGAAACCGACGACGGCTGGCGCGTAGGCTTCGTCGATCCGCGCCGGTTCGGATCTGTCGACCTGATCGAGACGGAGCGCGAGGACTCGCATCGCTTGCTGGCGGAGTTGGGGCCGGAGCCGCTAGGTGATGGTTTCTCGGTTCCGTTGCTGGATGCCGCGCTGGCGGGCAAGAAGACGCCGATCAAGGCCGCCCTGCTGGACCAGAAGGTCGTCGCCGGGCTAGGCAACATCTATGTGTGCGAGGCGCTGTTCCGCGCCGGCATCTCGGCACAGCGGCTGGCCGCCAGCGTCCCGGGCGTGCGGTCAAAACGACTCGTGCCGGCGATCAAGCAGACGCTTACTGAGGCGATTGCCGCCGGCGGTTCATCATTGCGCGATTACACGCAGCCCAGCGGGGAACTCGGGTATTTCCAGCATGCCTGGAAGGTGTATGGACGCGAGGGCGAGCCCTGCCCTGGCTGTCCAGGCAGGCCCAACTGTGCCGGGGTGCGGCGGATCGTACAGGCGGGGCGGAGCACGTTCTACTGCCCACGAAAGCAGCATTAGTCGTGCCCCCGCTGTGTTCTAGCCGCTTTCCGAGCCGGACCGCGCGCTACGCCACAGCGCCCCCGGACAGATCGGAGGTCTTGCGCTGCAGGCTCGCCAGAAGCGCGTCGCCGCCGCCTTTGGACAGAAGGTGGCGGAAGTCGGAGCGCTGGACCGCTACCCGGCTGATGGACCCGGCGGCGAGGACATCCACCACTTTCCACCCCGAAGCCGTTTGCTTCATGACATAGTCAAGCTCGGTTGCATCACCGTTAACCGGAGCGATGCGGCTCTTCACGACGACCCGATCCACCCCGAGACTCCGCGTATCGGGCGAGACCGTGAAGGACTGGCCAGCATAGTTGTCGAAACTGGCGACATAGCTGGCAACCGTGTAGCGGCGGAATGCGTCCAGCAGGCGCCCCTGTTGTTGCTGCGACAGACTTGCCCACTCAAGGCCGATCGAGGCAGATAGCACGGCAGGCAAATCGAATGCCTGATCCACAGCCGGTGCCAACATCTCGAACCTGCGGCTAAAGTCTGTCCGGCCGCCGGCCTTCATCGCGGTGAGCAACGCCATGTTGAATTGGTTGACAGTGCCGGTTGCGTCCGGTGCAGTGTCAGCGAAAGCGGGCCGGACGAGCGGCGACGCCGCCAACATCATGAGCGCAAGTACTGACCGCCGACGCAGACCAGGGGTCGCTATCGATGTGGCAGCGGTGTCGGGATTGGTAAACATGACAACTCATCCATCCTTCGATTTGCCGATTTTCGTCCACTGGCAGCCGCTTGGTCTTGTATAGAACAACTTGTTCTTGACGTTGCGTGCTGTGACCGTTCTGTCTAGGCCAGCAAATGGATCGAGGCTGCCGCAGTGTTAAGAGGAGTTTGTTGCATTGGATTTATGCGCAGGGTAGCGAAATGGCATTGAGCTGCGGACCATCGCCTCCGCGGGGAGCTAGGATCGCTCTTTACGGACGATCCGGGGCATTGGGGCTGCCGAGATATTGCCAGGCAAAAGACCGGCCGGTGCTTCCACCCCTGTGCGTGCTGTCACGCTTTGGTATATCCAAGCTCTTTAACAGCGACCAAAATCCGCCGCGTCCAGGAGAACTGCATCATGGCTTATGAAAACATCATCGTTGAAACCCAGGGCCGTGTCGGTCTGATCCGCCTCAACCGGCCGGCGGCGCTGAATGCGCTATGCGATGCTTTGGTGCATGAGATGGGCGAACAATTGCTGGCGTTCGACGCTGACAAGGCGATCGGGGCCATCGTGATCACCGGTAGCGAACGCGCCTTCGCCGCCGGCGCGGACATCAAGGAGATGCGCGACCGCACCAATCCCGCCGCGATGGTAGAAGACTTCATCGGCGCCGGCTGGGAATCTGTGTTGCGGATAAAAAAGCCGGTAATCGCCGCGGTAGCGGGGTTTGCGTTGGGCGGAGGGTGCGAACTGGCGATGATGTGCGACATGATCTTTGCCGCCGACACTGCGAAGTTCGGCCAGCCCGAGATCAACCTGGGCGTTATACCTGGCGCCGGGGGCACGCAGCGGCTTACCCGGGCGGTGGGCAAGTCCAAAGCGATGGACATGATCCTCACGGCCCGCATGATGGACGCTGCGGAGGCGGAGCGAGCCAACCTCGTTTCGCGGGTGTTTTCGGCTGACCAGTTGCTACCGGAGGTAATGAAGATCGCCGAACGCATTGCCGGCCTGTCTCCTGTGGCGGTGCAGTTTGCCAAGCAGGCGGTCAACCGGGCCTTCGAGACATCGCTTGCCGAGGGCGTCCGACATGAAAGGGCGCTGTTCCTGTCTCTGTTTGGGACCCCGGATCAGAAAGAAGGTATGGCGGCGTTCGTGGAGAAACGGAAGCCGGCGTTTCAGTTGGGGTAGGGCCTCGGCGGCCTATGCCCATGGCGGCGGGTATCTATAATTTGATTTTCATCTGAATTTTGATGGCCAAGGGATTTCAATAGCGGGATTTCTTTCGCTTTACGCGCCTGGACGGGCTATATCGTGTTGGATGGAGATAGCCCGCGCGCATCTGTCGGTCCGATGCTTTGATAGCGACTAAGCCACGCCCCAAAGCGATGATGGACCTGTCCGAACTGCGGGCGGGGCTGAGCGGCGCGATGATTGAAACCCGTTATCAGCCGATCATTCGCGTCGCTGACCGCCGCGTGGTGGGTTTGGAGGCTCTCGTCCGCCTTAATCATCCGTCGAAGGGGAAGATGCGACCGGACAGTTTCGTGCCGCAGATCGAGCAGTTTGGCCTCGGGGCCGAGTTGACCGGCCTGGTATGCGCGCGCGCTTTCTGCGATCTTTCCGGCCCTTTTTTGGCGGGGCTAAACCTCCGGCTTTCAGTGAATTTCCCGTTGGACGTCCTGCTGATGCCTGCCGCATTGGAGCGGCTGGAGGAGCAGCGCGCAGCCGCGGGTGTGGCGGCCGACCAGATCATCGTCGAGCTGACCGAAAGTCAGCCGGTTGACGATATTCCTCGGCTGCGCCGGTCTTTGGAACGCCTGCGCAAATTGGGTTATGGTGCCGCGATCGACGATGTCGGACCGGCGGTTCCTCGGCTCGCACGGTTACTTGAGCTGCCATTCAGCAGCCTGAAGCTGGACAAGGACCTGGTGAAGCGAGCCGCTAAATCGGCGGAGGTGTGTGTTTTCATTGCCAATACCATATCCACGGCTAAGGCACACGGCATCACCGTGACCGCCGAGGGCGTGGAAACCGAGGCTACCTGGGACCACGTGGCTGATCTTGGAGTTGATGAAGTGCAAGGATTTCTGGTCGCTCGGCCGTTGCCGGTGAGGGCTGTCACGCTATGGCGGGA
Source organism: uncultured Pseudomonadota bacterium (assembly GCA_963832865.1). GTDB lineage: Bacteria > Pseudomonadota > Alphaproteobacteria > Acetobacterales > Acetobacteraceae > Rhodopila. Next base: position 6,853 of record CAWHWH010000004.1, on the reverse strand, counting down.
GGCCTGGATCGCCAAACGCGGCCCGGATGTGTGAAGACGTGCATTTTGCCTAAACAATGATTATATGCCCGGTATGGATATTGCCCATGCCACCAAATCCGATCGTAAACCCCGTGGACAGGGGGCATCGCGGCGTGGCGAAATTCTTGACGCCGCTAAGCGGTTGTTCCTGACCGAGGGCTTTGAACGCGCCACGATCCGCAAGATCGCCGCCTCCGTTGGGGTCTCCTCTGCGGCGCTATATCTGTATTTTCCCGACAAGGACGCGATCCTGCGTGCGATCGCTGAATTGACTTTCGACACCCTGTTAGCTCGCCTGGAAGAGTCGCAGAGGCAAGCCGATACCGATCTGGAGCGGCTCCGGGCGGGGTTGCGGGCCTACGTCGCGTTCGGGCTGGCTCATCCGGACGGGTACCGGCTGACGTTTCTCGCGAAGATGATGGCGTCCTGCGGACCTGGCCGGCCTGCCGACCCTCCCGATCACCTGCCAGCCGCCGATCGGTCCTTCGACCTTATGGTAAACGGCATCGGACGATTGATGCAGGCGGGGGTTTTCCGATCCGCCGATCCAGTCCTGACCGCCGAGGCGGTGTGGGCAAGCCTCCATGGCGTCACTACGCTGTTGCTGGATCAGCGGGAACACCTGGAGTCAGACACAGACGCCCTGGTCACGGCCGTCATTGACATGGTCGTGAGGGGACTCTCGGCGCCAACATAAACATTGATAACTGAACATTGGTGAGTTAGAAACGCGCTCCTGTTGTGGAGGCGTGTCGCCATGTTTCGCATCGCCGCTTGCGTACTTGTGCTGTTGACCACCGCTGCCAGGGCCGACGAAGCGGTGCGACCGGTGCGGGTGCAGACCGTTAACTTCATGCCGGAACAGGCGGCGGTGACCTATCCGGGCACAGTGCAGGCTCGGGTCCAGGCCAGCCTGGGATTTCGCGTTGGCGGTCAGGTCACCGAGCGATTGGTGGATATCGGAGACCGGGTCGGTGCGGGTCAGGCGTTGGCGCGCCTCGATCCCGTCGACTCGCGCCTGAACGTTGAGGCGTCTGGCCAGCTTGTGCGGGCGGCGGAGGCTGAGGCTGTAAATGCTAGGGCAGATTACGGCCGATACCAGAGGATCGGGCCAAGTTCCCCGGCTTGGCTGCCATCCGAGTTCGACAAGCGGCAGGCGGCGCTGGACGGGGCCGAGGCGAGATTGGCGCAGGCGCAGCGGCAATTCGCCATGGCGCGGGATCAACTTGGTTACACGACGCTGATAGCCGATGCGCCTGGGGTGATCACCGATCTGAAGCTGGAGGTTGGACAAGTCGTTGCCGCTGGGCAGACCGTGTTCTCCCTGGCCCATACCGCGGAGACCGAGATCGTTGTTGACGTTCCGGAAAACCGACTGCCGGATGTGCGCGCGGCGCGTTCGGTAACGATCAGGTTGTGGTCGCAGCCCGACGTGGAGCTGAAGGGCCGCGTGCGGGAGATCGGGGCTCTTGCTGACTCGGTCAGCCGGACCTTCGCAGTCAAGGTAACGGTCGTGGATGCGCCGTCGAGCGCGACTGGCGGGGGGCGGGGCACGCCGGATCCGTTGGGAGCGAGCGCTTTGGGCCTCGGTATGACCGCCGCGGTGCGGTTCGGCCGAGACAGCGGGATGACGATTGCCCGCCTTCCCGCTTCCGCGGTGGTTTCGGCCGACGGCGTGCCGTCGGTTTGGGTGCTGGATCCGGCGACGCATCGGGCCGTGGCACACCGGGTACAGGTGTCCGCATGGTTGGGTGACGGGGAGGTTGCCATCACCGGTGGGATCGGGTCCGGCGCGCAGGTCGTTACCGCCGGGGCGGCGCAACTGGATGCCACCACGCCGGTTGCGGCCTGGGTAGGAACGATCCGATGAACCTGTCGGCTTGGGCGCTGCGGCATCGCGCGCTGACCCTGTATCTGATCCTTGCGGTCGCTGCGGCGGGCGTGTGGGCCTATCTCTCGCTGGGACGGGCGGAAGATCCACCGTTCACCATCAAGCAGATGGTCGTGCAAGTGGACTGGCCGGGTGCCTCGGCAGAGCAGATGGCGCGGTCTGTCGTTGACCGGCTTGAGCGGAAGCTGGAGGAGGTTCCGTCGCTGGATTACGTCGAGAGCAACGTTCAGCCGGGTCATGCGGTCCTGACGGTTTCGCTGCGCGACGACACGCCGCCGGCGAATGTTTCCGACACCTGGTATCAGGTGCGCAAGAAGGTCGGGGATATCGCGCCGACACTGCCGCCAGGGGTGCAAGGTCCTTACTTCAACGATGAATTCGGCGATGTCTTCGGCATTATCTATGCCTTTACCGGGGACGGGTTTACTTTGCCCGCAGTTGCGACATGTCGTGGAGGATGTGCGCGAAGACCTGCTGCCGGTCCCGGGCGTCGGCAAGATCGGCCTGGTTGGCGATCAAGAAGAGCGCCTGTTCATTGATTTCTCACACCGCAAACTTGCTGAACTCGGCCTGTCGGTGCCCGACGTGATGGCGGTGGTGAGCAACGAAAACGCGATGGCTGCGGGCGGCTTTGTCGATACAGCGCATGACCGGGTTTATGTGCGGCCTGGCAACTCGGTGGACGGGGTGGAGGCGCTGCGGGCGATCCCGATCTCGGCGGGCGGGCACCGGGTGCGCTTGGGCGACATTGCAACCGTCAGCCGCGGCACGGTTGACCCGCCGGCGGCGACCATGCGGGTGAACGGCAAGCCCGCGCTCGGGCTGACGATTTCGATGGCGCAAGGCGGCAACATTGTTGATCTTGGGCGGCGCATCGCGGCCCGGATGCAGGCCGTTGCTCCGACTTTGCCGCTGGGCGTGACCGCCATCCGGTTGAACGACCAGTCTCAGGTGGTCGCGAAGGACGTCGCCGAGTTCCAGGAGAGCTTCCTGGAAGCGCTGGCCATCGTCCTGGCGGTCAGTTTTCTGTCGTTGGGTTGGCGCACCGGACTGGTGGTGGCGATCAGCGTGCCGCTGGTGCTTGCCGGGACCTTGGTCGGCATGAAGCTGTTGGGGATTGATCTGCAACGGATTTCCCTGGGGGCAATGATCATCGCGCTGGGGCTGCTGGTTGACGACGCGATCATTGCTGTCGAAACAATGATGGTGAAGCTGGAGCAGGGCTGGGATCGGATGCGCGCCGGTAGCTTTGCCTATACTTCGACGGCGTTTCCGATGCTGACCGGAACCTTGGTGACGGCGGCTGGGTATTTGCCGGTTGGGCTGGCTCAGTCGTCGACCGGCGAGTATACGCGTGACATTTTCCGCGTGGTTGGACTGGCGCTGGTGCTGTCCTGGATTGTGGCGGTGGTGTTCGTTCCATATCTGGGCTCGATATTGCTGCCGGAGGTCACGCAGAGGGCAAGTAATCCAGAACATGCTGTCTATGACACGCGGTTTTACCGAGCGATGCGTCGGGCGGTGGGCTGGTGCGTGCGGGCGCGGTGGTGGGTGATCGGCGGGACAGTAGCGGCGTTCGTGGTGTCTCTGGCTGGATTCACCAAGGTGCCGCAGCAGTTTTTTCCGTCGTCCGACCGCCTGGAAGTATTGGTGGACCTGCGGCTGCCGGAGGGCGGGTCGTTTGCCGCGACCGCGGCCTCGGTTGAGCAGGTCGAGGATATTTTGCGCGATCAGAAAGGTATACGGTCATGGGTCGCTTATACTGGAGTTGGGACGCCTCGGTTTTTCCTAGCCTTTTCCCCGCAGCTACAGACACCGAATTTTGCTCAGTTCGTGATCAATACGGACAGCGTGCCGGCGCGGGAGGCGTTGCTGAGCCGGCTGACGAAAGCCGTCCAAGCTGGCGACTTCGCGGATGTGCGGATGCGGCCATCGCGGCTGGAGCTTGGGCCGCCGGTCGGATATCCGGTGCAGTTTCGGGTCACTGGTCCCGATCCGTCTGTGCTGCGTCGCATTGCGGGTCAGGTCAGCCAAGTGATGCGGGATAATCCGCATGTGGGCAATGTCAGCGACAACTGGGGCAACCTCGGCAAGTCGGTGCGGATCGAGATCGACCAGGACAAGGCGCGACTGCTGGGGCTGTCGAGCCAGGACGTTGCTCAGACGCTGCAGACCCTGTTGCAGGGGGTTACCGTTACGCAATACAGGGAAAATCTCGACCTGATCCCGGTGGTGATGCGTGCGGTCGATGCCGAGCGGCGGGACCTGAGCGACTTGTCGAACGTGACGATTCGCGGGGCCAGCGGGCGGATGGTGCCGCTGTCTCAGGTGGCGACGGTTCGCCCGGCGATGGAGGAGGCGTTTTTCGACCGCCGCGGACGTATTCCGGCGCTGACCGTGCGGGGCGATATCGTCGATGGGGCTCAGGCGCCGGACGTGACCAATGCCATCGTGCCGATGCTGGCGTCGATCAAGGCTGCCCTGCCCTTTGGTTATGCCATTGAAACCGCGGGCGCGTCGGAGGAAGCGGGCAAGGGACAGGCCTCGGTCAATGCGGTGATGCCGCTGATGGTGCTGGTCATGCTGTCGCTGCTGATGCTGCAAATGCAGAGTTTCAGCCGCATGGCGATGGTGATTTTGACCGCGCCGCTGGGGCTGATTGGGGTGTCCGCGGCGCTGCTGGTGACGGGCGCGCCGTTCGGGTTCGTGGCGATGCTGGGGTTCATCGCGCTGGCCGGGATCATCATGCGCAACTCGGTGATACTGGTGGACCAGATCGAGCGGGATCAGGCACAGGGATCGCATCCGGCGGCGGCTATCGCGGACGCGGTGGTGCGGCGGACGCGGCCGATCCTGCTGACTGCGGCGGCGGCGATCCTGGCGTTGGTGCCGCTGGCGTTCTCGGTGTTCTGGGGGCCGATGGCGATCGCGATCATGGGAGGACTGGTCAGCGCGACCGTGCTGACGCTGTTTTTCGTGCCAGCCCTGTACGCGGCCTGGACCCGGGTGCCTCGGGCGGCGGGGGCGGTGGCCGCGAAGACGTTGCCTCTTGGATGGAAACAGGAGACCATCGGCGGATAGGCTTTCGGGAGGCCAGACATGGCTCGGAATATCGCGGTCGGCATCGGGATCATGGAATACCCGTTCGAGACGTCCGATGGGTTCTGGCGCTGGGTCGATCTGTGCGAGCAAGGCGGCCTGGACTCGATCTGGCAGACCGACCGGATCGTCAGCCGGACGCCGATTTTGGAGTGCATGACGACGCTGGCGGCGATCGCCGGGCGGACGCGGCGGATCAAGTTCGGGGTCAATGTCGTTTCTGTGGCGTTGCGGGAGCCGGTGTTGCTGGCCAAGCAATGCGCGACGATCGACGTGCTGTCCGGCGGCCGGTTGCTGCCGGGGTTCGGGATCGGCAGTCCGCGCGGGGCGGAGTGGGAGGCGATGCACATCGACACCACGACGCGGGGGCGCAAGACGGATGAAGCGCTGGAGATCATCAGCCGGCTATGGGCGGGAGAGGCGCTGGATTTCGCGGGGCGGCATTTCCGGTTGACCAAGGCGTCGATCGCGCCGTTGCCGGTGCAGGCGGATCTGCCGATGTGGATCGGGGGGTCGTCGGAGGCTGCGATCAAGCGGACGGCCAGGGTTGGCACCGGGTGGCAGGCTGGGCCGGAAACGCCGGAGGTTGTGGGAGAGGTGATTGCCGGGATCAAGGCGGGGCTGCTGGAGACGGGGCGGACGATCGAGGAAGATCATTACGGGGCCGCGTTCGCCTTCCGGTTCGGCGGCCCGGACGATCCTGGGGTCGCCAAGGTGATGGAACATTACCGCGCTCGGACGGGGCGTGATCCGCGCGACATGTTCGCGATGGGTGATGCCGAGGTGATCCTGCAGCGGTTGAACGATTATGTCGCGGCTGGGGCTTCGAAGTTTATCCTGCGGCCGGTCGCGGATGGGGATGCCGATATGCTGGCGCAGACCCGGCGGCTGGTGGAGGAGGTGCTGCCTCTGGTTGCGGCACGGTGGCCGAAGCAGCGGAAGGTGGCGGCTTAGGGGGGATTCCCGTGCATCGTGACGCAGCGAGGCCTCACAAAGTGGCTGGATGAACGGCAGTGTCAGGTCGGCCGACCGCCGACCAAAGCGACTTTATGGGATACTATCTGGGTATTTCACGAGAATTATGTAGGCAGGTCCCGAGAGTAGCCGCATTTTGCGGCCGTCTCTCAACAAGACTGCGCCGCCTGCAAGACCGCACTGACGACTGGCCGAACGGAGGCACAGAAAATGCCTGACTATGTTGCCCACGCCACCACCGTTGGTTGCCGCAATGGCCACGTCGAGACCAACGATGGCTTTTTGAAGGCCCCTACAAAACCGCCAAAAGGGTGCGCGAGACGGTGAAGGAGAGGCTTTTGTCGGTTTTAGCACGATTATCAGGTCATCAGCACGGTCAGCGTGGCCGGGCTGGTCGAGTGGTAGCGCCACAGAAGTGATGACCCAGGTCGGCAGCATCGGTGGGCAACATCGTCACGGCTGGTTCCTCTTGCGCTTGACCCCCGACCACGACATTCGGCCAACGTCGGCGCACCGCATCCAGCACGACGCCTCTATCCACACCTTGGTGCGATATCATCAAAGACCCGTGCCGTCGGGTTTAGGTTCGCGTTAAAGTTCGCAACCGCCTTACCGAAGACCGGTGATGGCCACCGCTGTAGATAAGTGGCCCGCCTCCGCCTGTGACTCTGGGCGGTCGCGGAAGCGGGCCACTTACCCACAGCTCATACGCTGTTTGGCGGGACACGACCCGAACTAACTCCGCTTGGAGCGGCGGTGAGCCGCTTTGCCTCCGCGAGCCGGAGCCCAAGGCCTGCCAAGCCGCCTTGTAACGGCGCTCGAGGCGAGCAACCTCCGCCTCCATTGTCAAGCCAAGCTCCAATTTCG
>CAWHWH010000003.1:0-36903 GCA_963832865.1 uncultured Pseudomonadota bacterium | reverse complement strand
GGGGGGCGCGGTGGAACCGTTCCTTTCCCGGTCCACCGTCCGGGGCACAGCGTTATTTTGCCGCTTCGGCCGCTGGAGGCATGGTCATGGTGGTGGTCCAATACCCCTTCACATGGGGATGCTACGTACATCACGCCTGACGGGCCCCTATTCGGCCGAGCGGCGATTCAGAAGCTTTATGAGGAGGAGTTGAAATCCGCCACCCCGGAACAGGCCAAGCTCGATCGGGTAATAATGCTCGGGGACACGGTGAGATTGAAAACCGGGAGTTGGTCAGCGGTGTTTCATAGCCCAGACGGGCCGGTCCCTCGGAGAAGAGGGCGGCTAGTCCAGCGGCGTCCTTCGCTTGGCTCGCCTTGTTAAACGCCTGGACCACGCTTTCGCCGGCCTGTCGTGCATCCTGAACAGACCGGCCTGCGCTACTTATCAGGCGCGCTTGGCCTCGCGCCCAAGACCGCCATACAGATCCAGCGCGCGGTGCTGCCATTGAGCGACAGGGTCATTATCCTCAAGTAGGGGAAACCGGCTCGCGCAGCGCGGCCACATCAGCGTTCCCGCAATGATATGGTCCGCGTAGCTCGGCGCCGCCCCGCCGAGCCAATCCTGCCGCCGCAGCACCAGCCGGATCGGCAGCAGCAAATCCCGAAACGCCGCCAGCCGGTCGTCGCGGCCCGCTTGGACCGCTTCAAGACTGCAGCCGAAACGAGCCTCGCGGCTTGAGCGGAAATACTCGACATCCTTCGGGTCGATGATGTCCAGCAGGTCCCGCACGATAAATCGGACGATCCCGCTGACCAGAACGGCATCGGCCCAACTGTTGATGAACAAGGCATGGGCACGCCCGGTCCCCCCACCGAACAGTGTTGGGGCGGGCACCTGCTCCTCCAGATATTCGGCGATCGCCCAACTGTCGGACACCACCTTTCCGCCGTCCTTGATCACCGGCACCTTCGCCTGACCGGAGAACGCGATCTCGTCGCGGTCGGTGAAGCGCCACGGGACGGTTTCCACCGGCAAGCCTTTGTGGGCCAGGGCAAAGCGGGTCCGCCAGCAATATGGGCTGAACCGCACATCCGGGTCTGCTCCGGCAAGGTCATACAGAACGATGCTCATGGCGCATCTTGATCCTGATTTCCCTCATTCGTCCAGTTTCCTTGGCTACGAAACGCTAGGGCGCGCTGCAGCGCTACGAGACGCAAGGGCGCACTGCCGCGTGAGCTACCTCAACCGGAACCGCTGGATCTTCCCGGTCTGCGTCTTCGGCAGAGCCTCGACGAATACCACAGAACGCGGATACTTGTACGGCGCGATTGTCGCCTTGACGTGGTTCTGCAGCCGCAGCCGCGTCGCATCGTCCGGCGCCACATCGTCCGCCAAGACGACATGAGCCTGCACGATCTGCCCTCGCTCGTCATCCGCGACACCGACCACCGCACATTCCTTGACCTCGGCGGCGGACAGCAGAGCTGCCTCCACCTCCGGCCCGGCGATATTATAACCAGCCGAAACGATCATGTCGTCGGATCGAGCGGTGAAGTGAAAAGCCCCCGCCGCGTCCTGCACAAACGAATCCCCGTCAGATTCCACCCATCACGCACGTAGACCGATTGTCGTCTGTCCGCCAGGTATCGGCACCCCGTCGGACCCCGCACCGCCAGATGGCCAACCGTGCCGCGGGGTACTTCGTTCATGTCGTCATCGACGACCCGCGCCTGATACCCTCTCACGGGGCGCCCCGTCGTGCTCGGGGCCATATCATCAACCCGATTCGTAATGAAGATGTGCAGCATTTCGGTCGAACCGATCCCGTCGAGGATCGGCTTCCCGGTCTTCTTGATCCAGTCATCGAAAATTGGTCCCGGCAGGGTCTCACCCGCGGAAACAGCGATGCGCAGCGACGACAAATCCGCGCCCTCGTCCATCGCCTGTAGCATCGCCCGATAAGCCGTCGGCGCGGTAAAACTGATAGTCGCGCGATAGGTTTGGATAATCTCGATCATGTTTGGCGGTGACGCATACTCCAACAATGTCGCGGCGGCACCGAAACGCAGCGGGAAAATCGCCAGGCCGCCGAGCCCGAACGTGAATGCGAGCGGGGGCGATCCCACGAAGACATCTTCCGGGGTCACTCCAAGCACCTCCTTCGCATACGCGTCGGCGATGATCAGCAGATCACGATGGAAGTGCATCGTAGCCTTTGGCTCGCCGGTCGTTCCCGAAGTAAAGCCAAGGAGTGCCACGTCATCCCGGCCAGTAGTTACCGCCTCGAATCTGACCGGCTTACTCAGCGCCACTCGATCGAGTTCGGCATCATGGTTGGCTGTCCCGTCAAACCCGACAACAGTTTTCAGGAATTTGCTGTCCTTGGCGCAACTGACCAAGTCATCCATCAACCGGGTATCGCAAAGCGCCAACGAGATTTCGGCTTTATCGACGATCTTCGCCAGTTCACCGGAGCGCAGCATCGGCATGGTGTTGACGACGACCGCCCCCGCCTTGGTCGCTGCCAGCCAGCATGCGACCATAGCCGGATTGTTTGCCGATCGTATCAGAACCCGGTTGCCGGGCTTGACCCCGTATTCCTCGACCAAGGCACGGGCGATGCGGTTGGTCCAGTCGGTCAACTCCTTGTAGGTGCGGTGGCGGCCATTGCCGATCAGTGCCGTGTTGTCGCCGAATCCCTTGCGAACCATCGCGTCGGTTAGTTCGACCGCGGCATTCAAGCGCTCAGGATACTCAAATCCACTGAGCCGCAATTCGGGCCATTGTTCCGGGGGCGGAAGCCGGTCCCGGGTGAACGTATCCAGATGGCCAGAAAATCCCAGCATCCTATTGCGCCTTGGCTGACGGCTGTGAAGGCACGCCGAGCGACCCCATCGAATAGTAAACAAACGTCATCAACCAGGTCCCCGTTGCAACCAAGCCCCCCGTGGTTAACCAGGCTCCGGGCTTGTCCGTCAGAAAATTGAGGACGTATAACACACTAACCGTGGGACCGTGTCAGCAATGCAGATTGCCGGCCGAAACAGCGCCCCGGCACCGGAGACGCACCCAGGATGACCACCACCGTCGCCCGCCTGCTGGCGGACAGCCTCGAAGCCCACGACGTCGACCAGATCTTCTGCGTCCCTGGTGAAAGCTATGTCGGCCTGACCAGCGTGCTCACCGAACGGAACTCGATCCGGATGATCGTGTGCCGGCATGAAGGCGGGGCGGGATTCATGGCGGTGGCCGACGGGCGGCTGCGCAACCGCGCCGGCGTCTGCATCGTCTCCCGCGGTCCTGGTCTGTCCAACGCAATGGTCTCGCTCCATTCCGCCTATCATGACGCCACCCCGATGGTCATGCTGGTGGGCCAGGTCGAGCGCGCGGACTTCGGCCGACTGGCCCTGCAAGAGCAAAACTACTCCAGATTACTCTCGGACATCACCAAAACCGTCATCGAGGTCAATGAACCGGAACAAGCCTCGGAAGCCATCGCGAGGGCATTTCACATCGCCGAGTGCGGCACGCCCGGTCCGGTGGCCGTGATCCTGCCGGAGGATATCTTTGACGAAACGACCGATGCTCCATTGAATCTGCCGCGCCCTCGGGTCATCGCCGGCCCGCGCACCGAGGACCTTCAGCGCCTCGCCGATATGCTGGCTGAAGCCGAACGGCCGCTAATTCTGGCGGGCGGCGCACTGCTGGCTGACACCATGCATGACAAACGTGTCTACGCAGACCTCCAGCGTCTCTCCGAGGAATGGGTCCTGCCGATCAACCCCACGCACCGCCGGCCGCAACTATTTGACGCTCGCCATCCCAATTACGGCGGCTACATGGGTATCCGCGTCCCCCCGGCACTCATCGGCGAGATGAAGAAGGCTGACCTGATTGTCGCCCTTGGTGAGCGACTGACCGACACGGTCTCGCAGTCTTACAGCTTTCCGAACGCGCCGCAGCCGCAGCTTCCGCTGGTGCATATTTGGCCCGATCCGAACGAGGTCGGCCGCGTCTGGCGCCCGGACCTCGGCATGCCCTGTGACCCATACGAAGTCGTTAAAGCCCTGCTGACCCTGGAAATCCCATCCGACGCCGCCAAGCGCCGAGGCTGGGTCGATGGGCTGCACAAGATCCATCTGTCGCTACTGGAAAAGACCTGGGAGCCAACCACGGACGGGATCAACTTTGCCGCCGTGGTCTGTGAGATCGACAAGCATCTCGCGGACGACGCGGTGATAACGTCCGACGCCGGCAATTTCGGGTCATATATACACCGGTATATCGGCTTCCGACCGGGTCAGGAATTTTTGTCGTCTGTCGTCGGGGCCATGGGCTCCGGGATGCCGATGGCGGTCGCTGGCTGCCTGCGCCGGCCCGGCAAACAGGTCGTGGCGTTCATGGGGGACGGCGGCGCACTGATGATGGGCAACGAGATCGCCACGGCGTGCCAATACGGCGGCAACCCGATCGTCGTTATCTCCGACAACTCCATGTACGGGACGATCGGCATGCACTCCTACGTGCGCTATCCGGATCGCAAATTCATGGAAGCCACCCGCCTGACCAACCCTGACTTCGCTGCCTGGGGGAGGTCGTTCGGCGCCGAGGGCATCACGATCCGGGAAGACTCTGAAATTGCCGGCGGCATCGCCCGCGCCTTTGCGGTGAAGACCAAACCGGTCGTCGTCCACTGCCTGACCTCAGCGGTGCAGATGAGCGCCTGGCGCCGGTTTGAGGGCGACGGAAAATTGTCCTGATGACTGGAAAAGGACGACTGCGGAGGCCCGGAAACCCGACCGAATGCACCCTTTCGTCCGCGAGGGTTGCTCTTCGGTGACTTCGGGTCTGGCAAAACAACGCTGCTTCAGGCGGCGATGCCGCGCTCCTGGAACGCGACCCGGTCCATAACGCCCTCACTGATAGCGGCGCGGTAGATCGCCGTGGCGAAACGCGGATCATCAGCTAGCCGGTCCAGATTAGAGTGTGGCAGCCATGCCATGCCGCTGGACACGACTTGGGCCATGAGATCTCCGTCGACAGGCACGATGACACCGCAGGTCATGGCGAATTCGTCGGGGCAGAAAAGCCGGGCGGCGAACACAAAACCAGGCTCCGTGCTGGCCGCCAGGCCTTCATCGACCAGCCACGTATCGTGAGCACGAAGCATATCCTTGACGATCAAACCGGCCACCTCGTGATGGCGCTCAACCCGCCAGATCGAGAAGAGAGCGGCACGCAGCGTTTCCAGTGTGGAGGCCTCGTCCGCACCGTCGGAAAGTGCCGCCGCTCTGGCATAGCGATCGATCGCGCGGGAACGGCCCGGCTTGGCCGTATGAACGGCCAAGTCAAATATCAGCGCCATTGCCTCCTCGCTTTCTAAGACCAAGGTCTGTCCATAGGTGCAGCCGAGATGCTTCGCTCGTTCCAGCATGGCTGGCCGCGCCACGCAATCGAGGGCCGCGTTGTGATGGCGTGTGCTGATCTCGCGCAGATGGCGGTAGCGAGTCAGAATGTCTTGCCGTTGCAAAGTACTTTCCATGGAGGCGCTCGCAGCCGGTGGATCGGGAGCGGACCATACACCTGCCCAATCGAGTCGCCTCCGAATGGAGAAGCTGCAGGCTCAGTAAAATAGAACGTGATCGGCCCGTCGATCCGCCGCGAGACGTCAACCGGGCTCGCTCGTCTGATCATGACACAACATCGGCATCCAATTGCCGTTGCGCCACATATGGGCAAATCGCGTCGGGATGGACCAGCCCGGAACGCAGGACTAGAATACCCGGCGAGCATTTAGCGCAGCCGTTATAAGGAGACCAACGGGATGGACACCGCCGTCATGACGCCGACTTTCGACCGGACCGCTGAAGATCTCGGCAATATCGTCGAACTCGGCCACGTCAATGTCCGCGTGCCGGATCAGAGCAAGGCGATCGCGTTCTACCTGATGGGTCTTGGCCTCACCCGTGACCCGTACCTAATGGCTGGTCTGGACAACATGTGGGTGAACGTCGGGCGCGGCCAGTTCCATCTGCCGACGGGCGGACCCGAGGTCGTGCGCGGGACAACGGGCCTGGTGGTGCCGGACTTGAACGCGCTGCTGAAGCGGCTGGATGGTGCGAAAAAATACCTCGAAGGCACCAAATTCAGCTTCCGTGAGGCCGGCGACGCGGTCGAGACGATTTGCCCCTGGGGCAACCGTATTCGCGTCCACGCGCCCGACCCGTCCCGTTTCGCCGCCATGCGCGTAGGCATGCCATATGTCGAATTCGACATTCCCGCTGGCACCGACCTTTCCGCCATAGCCAAGTTTTATGTGGAGATTGTCGGCGCCCTCGCCGGTGTCTCCAGCGACGAACGCGGCCCTTACGCCTGGGCGCGCACCTCGGCCGAGAGCCGGGTGATCTATCGCGAAACCACCGCGCCGATCCCGCCATACGACGGCCACCACATCCAGATCACGCTGGTAGACTTCTCCGGCCCGCACAAGAAACTGCTGGAGCGTGGCCTGATCAGCGAGGAAAGCGATCAGCACCAGTATCGGTTCCTCGACATCGTCGACGTGGACACCAACAAGCCACTGTTCCGTATCGAGCACGAAACTCGGAGCATGCGCCACCCGATGTTTGGGCGGACCTACATCAATCGCAATCCGGATATGAACAACCGTAATTTTGTTCCGGGCTACGAAGTCGGGCTCTGGGCGCTGAATTGACCGGCCCGCTTGAGTTGGAAGAATGATCCTCCCTCCTTACCGGGTTTCCGCCTTCAACACGTCCACCGCATCGGAGAACAAAATCCACGATGGAGCCACCGCTCAGCGCCTTGGCTTCAGCGGGGGCTTTGTCCCCGGGGTCAACGTCTACGCCTACATGACCCATCAACCGCTACAGCGCTGGGGTCGGGCGTGGCTCGAACGCGGCACCGGCGAGGCTAAATTCATCAAACCGGTGTACGACAACGACATAGCCGAAGTCACCGCCGTCGAGGGCGCCGACGGCCTGACGTTGACTGTTCACAGTCAAGGCGTCCTCTGCACGACCGGCCGGGCCGCGATTGCCGCGACCCCGCCGCCTCCGGCCGGCCTCAGTGACTTCAAATTGGTTTCCCCTCGCACCAACCGCACCCCGGCTGACGAACAGTCGCTCAAGGTCGGCGACTGGCTTGGGATGAAGCCGATTTCGATCACCGAAGCCAATCACGCCCAGGACCTGAAAGACCTCCGTGAAACCGATCCGATCTACGCACGAGAAAAGATCGTTCACGCAGGAACGTTCCTGCGGTGCTGCAATCGGGTGCTGACCGACAACGTCATACTTCCGGCTTGGATCCACATGGGCAGCACGGTCCGCAACCTCGGTCTAGCGCATGTCGGCGACACATTGAACGCACGTGCCAGGATCGTTAAAAACTACGAACACAAGGGCCACAAGTGGGTGGAACTCGACTGCATGGTGGTTGCCAACGAAACAACACCGCTAGTTCGGGCGACCCACATCGCGATCTATCGACCCCGCCAGTTGGCCGAAGCTGCGTAGGGCTCCACGGGGTCTATTGGAACTGCTTGATGCGGCGCGCCGGCCCGTGACGGTTGGCGCTGGCGGCGGCTGGTTCGCTTATCTCGATCGTCGAGCGTGAGCAACTTGACCAACGCCGGCGCAGTCAACAAGGTGCACCGCACCATGAGCAAACCGGTCATTGAATATCAGGATATTGTTCGGCCCGAGTGGATTGATTCCAATGGACACATGAACCTCGCCTACTACGTCCTCGTGTTCGACCTTGCCACCGACGCGCTCTACAAAGCCCTAGATATCGGCGACGGGTATCGCGAAGCATCAGGCAATTCATGTTTTACCGCCGAAACACATACGCTCTATGAGCGAGAGGTTCACCTCGGCGACAAACTCTCAGTCCGAACATGGCTGCTTGGTGCCGATACGAAGCGGCTGCACTACTTCCACGAGATGTTCCATACCGAAAGCGGCGAGCGTTCTGCTGCGCAGGAACTGATGGCGCTGCACATCGACATGAGCGTTCGCCGAGTGGCGGAATTTCCGCCGGACAAATACGCCGCCTTGCAGGTCGCTACGAGAGAGTACGCGCCGGCGACCCCGCCGAAGGGTGCCGGAAGAAGGATCGCGTTGCCGGATTAGCCGCGGTGTGTCGAATACTTGTTCCCCTTATATGCGCAAAACCCCTGACCATTTCTTTGTTCAAATATCCCAGAGAGCGCGAGAGGCAGAGAGCCTCTCGCGTGGCACGAAGCGAAGCGGAGTGCCATCTGCGGTCGTGCGGCGGATTGAAGAGTGCCGCGGTTGAAGACGATTTGGCGACGATTTCATCTCGCGCCGTTTCCTAGGCTTCTTTTCCCTCGAAGGCTTAAGCCGCCGCTCGCGACCGAGCGTGCCGCGTCAAATAAACTTCTGCTCCCCCTTATTGGACAATCAACCTTCCCATAGTAGCCCTCGGCAAACATCCAATTGTAAGATCGCCGCACGATTCGTGCGCTCCGCTTATCATAGTACGCTGCCGTAGGATGGCGAGATGATGTATTAAGCCTTGGTAAGTTAACGGTGGGCACGCCTAGAGCATTGGCAAGTTCCGAGTCCAAATTCTCAAATCGAAGAATGCATAGAGTGTCCAGTTTGGTACCATCAGCAAGTTGATAGAAGCACCACGACCGCCAAATATCAACTGTTCCGTCACGATCCCATATCCATCGAAGGTAGGATCGGAAATCGAGTTCGGCAGCCTTCATTACCCGTTGTCGCATCGTCTCATCCCGCAAATCGTCTTTCAGCGTTGCCGATGAGGCGAGTACGTTGCGATAGTAAAGATACATCGATACTTCTCGATCGAATGGATTGCGGATAACGCTGATAACCCGTTTGAAACTCATTGTCCCGACAACGGCAGCGGCATAGCCCATCGACATAGAGAGAGACGGATGATACGTACCGAGTTGCCGAACGCCCGCCGTATGAACCGGCCCCGGCAAGTTTGAGAGCAAATAAGTGATCAACGACGTACCAGCAGTTTTTGGATTGTGGACCAACAGGGTCTCATCATTAAAGACTATCATGGTACATAACCCAATGTTGCCAACAACAGCTCCATGGGAGCGGCCGGATCGAACTCGGCAGCGTGGTTCACGCACGGCTTCAACCCACCGCGATCTGCTTCGGCGCGACCGGTGGGCGGGACGGATGCAGCACGAGGGCGCGGTCTTCAACCCTGACCTTGGCAGCGGGATAGCCGAGTTTGAAGGCCATTGCTTATCTCCGGGCGACCTTGCGTCCTTCTATATACCTGACTCTCATGATACCTGACTCTCATGCAATGATGCAATGACTAGAATCGCAGCGAACCGATTCGCAAAAGGCGTATCGCGTTCTCGAAATTTTTGGCGGTGGCTTCCTTGACCCTGAAGCGCGTAGTACTTGATTGAACTGACCAAGGGGGGTCTGGGCCCGAGGCGGCCTCAACCACGTGTGCCTTCCAGGCCGTGATCTGGTTGGGGTGCACATCATATTGCTGCGCCAACTCGGCCAACGTCTTCTCGCCCTTGAGGGCGGCCAGCGCCCCACTTTGGCCTTGAAGGTCGGGGCGTGGGTTCGTCGCGTTCGCTTCGTCATACTTGCTCCTGATCCGCGGCATCCTGGCCGCTCTCAGGCAGATTTTCCACTTATCGGCCTGTCCGAATTGGGCCGACCATCTCTGTGCTCTATCTGGACGGATCGCCCTGTTGCACCGATTGGCATGGAACATCGCAAGCCGAACCCAAGCTAGACCCTGACAAGCAGGCGGCTTTTTTCAAGGGTATGAAAATCTCCTGAACCCGCTTGGGGATGACGAGGCGGTCCTATTTGGCGATGCGGTGCATCCTACGCATGCGGTGCGGCCTGTGGGGTGCTGGGCGCCGAAAGACACACCGCTTGCGGTGCCGCAGACCAGCGGTCGGCAACGCCTGAACATTCACGGTGCGATTGATCTCGAGACCGGCAGAACCCGTATGATCGAGGCGGCAACGGTGAATGCGATCAGCATGATCATGTTGCTGCGGGCGATCGAGGCAATGTATCCCGGCAAGCGGCTAACCCATCTGTTTGTGGACAACGCCCGCTACCACCACGCCAAACTGGTGCAGGCTTGGCCGGGCCGGTCGGGCTGCCCGGGTCAAACTCCACTTCATCCTGGCCTATTGCCCGCATCTCGATCCCACTGAGCGGCTATGGGGGTTGATGCACAAGCATGTAACCCACCAATCGATGTATGCGACATTCCCTGAGTTCGAAGCCGCAATCCTGACCTTTCTGCGCGAGGAGGTGCCCAGAAAATGGCACACCTATTGTGACCAGGTAACGGATAGCTTCCGTATCATCTCGCCCGAGGATTTCGGGTTCTGCATTGAGCGGGGTATACATGAGACCTCCGTGGCTCTCTTTTGTCCGCCGTGGTAAACTCTTGCTTGTTCACAAACCATCGAGCCTCGCCTGAGGCAATGGGAAAGCGATAAAAGCATCACCCGGCCGCGAAGGGAGAAATCAATGAAACTGATGTGGTTCCACTTGATGCCATATACCGAGCTGCCGGAAAACTTTCGCGGCAAGCACCCGTCGGTGTGGGTAGACATCCACTCCTCCCTGTTCGACCCCAGGCGCGCCCACTTGATGTACAACGACTTCATGGACGAGCTCGAATACGCCGCCGAGGTCGGCTTCGATGCCATCTGCGTCAATGAACATCACTCGAACGGCTATGGCCTAATGCCATCGCCGAACCTCATCGCGGCTTCCCTGGCGCGGCGGACCAGTGACACGACGCTGTGCGTCATGGGCAACTCGCTGGCGCTGTACAACCCACCGACCCGAGTAGCGGAAGAGTTCGCTATGATCGATGTGATCTCGGGCGGCCGGTTGATCGCCGGCTTCCCGGTCGGGTCCCCGATGGACACTTGTTACGCCTATGGCCAAAATCCATCGATGCTGCGCGAGCGCTACCTCGAAGCACACGATCTGGTTGTCCGCGCCTGGACCGATAAGGATACCTTCGCGTTCAACGGCCGCTACAACCAGCAGCGGTACGTCAACATCTGGCCGCGACCGGTGCAAAATCCGCATCCTCCGATCTGGGTTCCCGGCGGCGGGTCGGTCGAGACCTGGCGCTGGTGCGCGGAGATGGACTACGTCTACTGTTACCTCTCCTACTACGGCTACAAGATCGGCCAGGCGACAATGGACGGGTTTTGGAACGAAATGTCCCGGCTCGGCAAGGATCGCAACCCCAACCGAGCGGGCTTTCTGCAATTCGTGGGCGTGGCCGAAAGCCGTCAGCAAGCCATGGATCTCTATGGACCGGCCGCAGAATACTTCTACGGCAACTGCCTGCACATCGACCCTCGCTTTGCCGCCCCGCCGGGATACGCGACCGAGGCCACCCAGCGCATGGGCCTGCAAAGCCAAGTGTTGAAGGCTGCGGAATACACCAACAAGTTCAACACGCTCGCCCGCGAGATGGACGCGATCGTCGATAACGGCTACGTTATAATTGGCTCCCCAGATGAGGTTTCGGAACAGCTTCGCGAAGTGGCGACGAAACTGAACGTCGGCAACCTCATGATGCTGTTGCAGTTCGGAAACATGAACAAGGAAATCACTCGCTACAATACTCGACTATTTGCTGAGAAGGTCCAGCCGAAGCTGGCGCCGCTGTTCAGCGAGTGGGAGCACCGGTGGTGGCCGCGCCCGATGGAAACCGCTCAGCGCGCTGCGGTCCCCGCCTTCATGGCGGCCGAATAGATGGACATCGCCGGGCCGCTGCCGCTGCGCCCTCCGGTACCTTCCCCACCGGAGGCGCAACTGTCATTGCGAGCCTTCCTGCGCGCGGTGCGGACCAACGCGCTGACCATCTTCCCGCGCGCCGCATACCACGAGGACAGCACCTCCCGTCGTCTGCTCGGCGGCATGACCATCACCCTGAACGCCCCGAACGCGATCCACCACGTTCTGGTCGGCAACCCGGGCAACTTCCGTCGCTCTCCGGCCTCGATCCGTATCCTGCGGCCGATCACCGGGGAAGGGCTTCTGCTCAGTGAGGGCGATGCTTGGAAGCTTCAGAGGCGCACCATCGCGCCCGCCCTGGGCCCGCGGGTGATACCCATGTTGGCGCGCCACATCGTTGCCAGCACCGACCGAGCGATCGCGAGGCTGACGACGGAGTGCGCCGAGCCGCTCGACCTGCTCGCCAGCATGCAGAACCTCGCATTGGATATCGCCGGGCGCTCCATGTTCTCGCTTGAAATGGATCGCTACGGCGGCACCATGCGGACCTTGATGGACGAATTCGGCGACCGCTACGCGCAGCCGCATCTGCTGGACATGCTTCTGCCGCCGTCGATCCCCAACCTCCGGGACTTTGCCCGATCTCGTTTCAAGCGGCGCTGGATGAAGTTCATCGAATCGATCCTGGCGGTGCGACTGGCCGAGCCGCCGCCTGAAACGCCGCGGGACCTGTTCGACCTGTTGCGCGCCGCGCGCGATCCCGAAACCGGCGCGGCGTTCTCCCCGCCTCAGCTTCGCGATCAGGTCGCGACCTTGATCCTTGCCGGTCACGAAACCACCGCCGTCACGCTGTTTTGGGCGATCATCATGCTGGCCCAAGCCCCCGAGGAGCAGGCGTGGCTCGCGGAGGAAGCCCGCTCCGTAGTAATCGAACCTGAGACAGCCACTACCGCGATGGCCAGCCTGGTTCGCACGCGTGCGGTTGTGAACGAGACGTTACGCCTGTTCCCCTCGGTGTTCACGATCGTGCGAGAAACCATCAAGCCCGACAGCGCTGCGGGGGTCGAATTGCCACCGCGCTGCGTGGTCATGATCGCGCCTTGGGTTCTACACCGTCACAATAAGCTGTGGGATGATCCCGAAGCGTTCCGGCCAGCGCGCTTCATGCCCGATCAACCACCCCCAGCCCGCTTCTCGTTTATGCCATTCGGCGCCGGCCCGCGCATCTGCGTCGGCGCCCAGTTCGCGATGACCGAGGCGGTCCTGGTGTTGGCTGCCTTGATCGGCCACTTCCGCGTGGCGCGCGTAGATACGCGGCCGGTGCTGCCCGTCGGGATCGTCACCACGCAACCCGACCACCCAGCCCGCGTGCGGCTAACGGTTCGTGAGTAGGAAAGGCGCTTAGACCATGATCTTTTGGGGTTGATCCGCACTTCGGTGTTCGATCATGGTCTAAGCTTTTGTTTGATCGCGTGATTCACGCCTTCTGACCGGATCAGCCTCAGGGCGACCACGCTCTAGCCCGATCCATCCGACAGGTCGGCCGACTTTGTGCGCAAGCTCTCCGCCAGCGCTTGCGCGCCCCCGCGAGACAACAACCGGCGAAAATCCGAGCGCTGCACAGCGACGCGACTGATCGATCCGTCGGCCAGCACGTCGACCACCCGCCAGCCCGCGGAACTCTGTCGCATCACGTAGTCCAATTCGTGGCGGTCGCCCTTTTTTGGGATGACTTTGGTCTCCACCACTTGCTCGCTACCGACGGTGCGTGTCTCGGGGCTGATCTCGAAGTGCTGGCCGTTGAAGTCGTCGAAGCTGTTGACATAGGATGAAACGGTGTAGCGCCGGAAGGCCTCCGTCAGCATGGCCTGTTGCTGAGGCGGGAGGGGAGCCCAGAAGGAACCAACAAATTCCTGCAAAATCGCGGTTAAATCAAATGTTTGGTCGATAATTGGCGCTAATGTCGCGTAGCGCTGCTGGAATGGGGTGGCCGGCCCGGCCTTCATGATCTCAACAAGGCCATCGACCAGAAGCTGGATGGGCGCGACCGCTGCCTCCTCCGTGGCGGCATGAACTGGCGCCGCCGGCGGTAAAAGCAATGCGGCAGCCACTGCAAGCACCACACGGCGCCGTGACCGACAATCACCCATCGAGGCAGTCCCCTCCGCCACATTTATCTGGAGGTAAGCAGCATACGGGGAACGATAATCTTCTCATGTGGGCCTGACGGTTGACATCATCCAGATACATAAGGGGCGTTTCGCTTCAGAGTAGGCATCGGGCTTCACATTGACTCACGAGTTTGTGTCGCTGGGACCCGGCTGAATAGGGTCCAACTTCGATAGGTGGAATGAAACATCACAAGACCGTTTAGCGTGGGAGTTGCTCTTGACCATCTTGACCCGGGTTTTGCGCCTGGCGGATTCAGTTGTCGGCTCTTTGGGGATGCTGGATCGGCCACTGGACCCGGACGAGCTAATTTTGCTGGCACGACAACAAACCGGATTACGAGATTTTGGCGATGCCGCGTTCATCGGCCCGTTGGTCCGCCTTCTTGAAGCGTGCTCGACCGAAGCCTCGCTCAGCATCGTGGGGCGCCTTGCAACTCGTTGGGATGTTGTCCGGTTCCTGTCCAATCTGCTCACTATCGAGGCCGCGTGCGTGTCGTATCCGGAGATCGCCACCGAGCCTATTCGCCGACCCATCTTCATCACTGGTTTGCCGCGCAGTGGCACGACATTCCTGCATCGATTGATGCTGACCGACGAGGCCAATCGAGCTCCCGCGGTCTGGGAAACGATTTCGCCATCGCCCAGCGCCGGCACCCGCGATCAGCGGATCGCCCGGGTCGTGCGGCAGCTGAAAACCTTCGAGTGGCTGGCCCCGGAATTTCGGGCGCTACACCCGATGGATGCGACATCGCCGCAGGAATGCAGCGAGATCACGGCTCACGTGTTCCGCAGCCTGCGGTTCGATACCAACTATCATATTCCATCATATCGAGCTTGGATGGATGGCGATGTCGTGCGACATCAACCGGCTTATACGTTCCACCGGCGTTTCCTGCAGTATCTGCAGCACCAGGATGGTGTTCAGCGGCGTTGGGTCCTGAAATGTCCCGAACATCTGTTTGCGCTGGAGGCGATCCGGGCGGTCTATCCCGATGCAAGACTGGTGTTTGTGCATCGTGATCCGGTGAAAGTGCTGCTTTCGCAGGCTCGATTGACCGAGGTGCTGCGCCGACCGTTCACTCGCGAACTGAATCCCAAAACGTTGGGGCCGCTCGAGAGTCGTCGCTGGCTGGACGGAACCCGGCACATGATGTCGGTTGGCGACGACGCCGGATTGCCTGAGGCGGTTTATCACGTCCACCACCTGGACCTGATCACCGACCCGGTCAGCACGGTGGAGGGGGTTTATCGGCATTTCGACATGGAGTTTTCGCCGCGGACCGCCAGAAAGATCGATACGCATGTCGCAGCTCGGCCCAGGGGCGGGTATGGCGCGCATAGCTACGCATTCGAGGACCATGGATTGGATGAAGCCCAGGAACGGGCGAAATTCCGCCCTTACATGGTGCGGTTCGGTGTTACGCCCGAGGTAGCACCGCGTGGTGGGATTGGTCCCGCGCCGGTGGGTAAACTACAGGCCGGCACGCAGACGCTTCAGTCATAGACCACGATCGTTTGGGATTGATCCTTCGGCGTTCGATCATGGTCTAAATTGATCGCGTGATTCACGCCTTCCCACTGGGTCAGCCTCAGGCTACCACTCTAAGGCAGCGGAGCGTGGTTGCCGCTCACGCGGCAAGTTGTTCAATGGTCACGCTGTCCCCGGCGACGGTGGTGCGGCGCATGTCGCGCACCTGGCTTTCATCAAAGCGCCGAACCCGATGCATCGTCGAACGATTGTCCCACATCACCAGATCGTATTGTCGCCACTTGTGAGCATACGTGAACGCCGGTTGCACCGCGTGCTCGGTCAGGTCACGAATGAAGGCACGCGCCTCCGGGATCGGCCATCCGAGGATGGTGCCGATATGAGATGACAAATACAGCGACCTGCGCTTGGTGACCGGATGCGTCCGCACCAGCCGTTGCCGCACCGGCTTGAACATCCGCTTCTCCTCATCGGACAATTCAGTAAAGCCGAGGGTTCCGCGTGAATAGATCAAGGAGTGCTCGCAGACCAGATCCTCTATTTCTGCCTTCGTGGTGGGATCCAATGCGTCATAAGCGGCCCGCATATCGGCAAACTCGGTATTGCCTCCCGCATCGACCACGATCCGTCCCGACAGTAACGAATACTTCGCCGGCACCGCTCGGAATGAACTGTCGGAGTGCCATAACTGATTGCCAAGATTGAACAATCGGCGCCGATCGTCGCGTGCCAAAGGCTTATGGTCCGCGCCAAGGTTAGACACATCCGCCATATCGGGATCCAGCCGGCGATCCGCGTCCTTGGTGACGTTGCCTCCGGCGGTCTCCTCCAACGGCCCGAAATTGAGGCTGAAGGCCTTCTGTTGGGCATCGGTGAACCGCTGATCGTGATAGACAAGGACGGCGCAACGATCCATTCCGGCTTCCAGTTCGGTGACCTGTGCGCGTGTCAGTGGCTGAGTGATATCAAGGCCGGAAACTTCGCCCATAAAGCCCGGTTTCAGTTCGGTGATGAAAATGGACATCTGGTTCCTCCCTATTCGGCCGCCATCGCTGGGGCTTGCTTTGCCGTAAGCCCGGTCCCCTTGATCGAGGTCCGCCGCAGATCACGAACGTCCTGCAGATCGCGATACCGGCGGGCTCGATGCATAGTGGTGCGGTTGTCCCACATAACCAGATCATTCACGCGCCACTGATGAGCATAAACGAAGTGCGGCTGCGTCGCATGTTCCGTCAGGTCGCGAATGAGCGCCCGTGCCTCCGGCATAGGCCAACCCACTATGGTGCCAATGTGGGCTGATAAATACAGCGACTTTCTCCCGGTTACCGGATGCGTGCGTACCAGGCTGTGTCGTACCGGGCGCACTTTATCGGCGTGGCCCTCGGGGTAGTCGCTGAACCCAAGCTCGCCCCGGGAGAACGCGATCGAGTGCTCCGTGATCAGATCCGCTATCAAAGCCTTCGTTGCATCATCCAATGCATCATATGCCGCGCGCATGTCGGCAAATTCGGTATTCCCGCCATATTGCGGCACCACCCGTGCCGAGAGTAACGAATACCCCGCGCCAATTGCCCGGAATGACGCATCCGAGTGCCACAGCCGGTTGCCCAAAGCATACATCCGCCGACTATCTTCCCGATCGCGCAACTTCCCATCGGGATCAAGGTTCGAGATATCGCCCAACTCGACCGGGCCCAGTCGCCGCTCGCCGGGCTTTGACATCTGAGCGATCAAAGTCGCTTCCAGCTCGCCAAAGTTTCGGCTGTAGGCACATTGTTGCTCGTCTGTCAGTGGCTCATCACGAAACACCAAGACCGCGTAACGATCCATTCCCGCCTCGATCACCGAGATCTGTTCGGACGTTAGCGGTTGGGTCAGATCGATGCCGGTCACGATCCCAGCGAAGTCCCCGGATGGGGTACGCGTGAGTAGCGAAATGTTCACCGGGTTTCCTCCGTCGAAGACGCCCCGTAGTATAGCCCTGACCCGGCTGATCGGCTAGCGCGGCACCCCTCCGGCGACGCTGTCCAATGCAGCGGGCGTGACGGGAGAGGTAGTCGCGATTACCGGCGCCTGGCTGGTAGCGGCATCCTGCCGCCAGCCGCCACCGAGGGCGTCGTATAGTGCTACGACATCGTTCGTGAGCATCACATCGGCCTGCACCAATTGCTGCCGCGAGCCCACCAAGGTGCGCTCGGCGTCCAGCACCTGGAGGAAATCCGCCAGACCGTGCGCGTAGCGGTCCCGCGCCAGGTAAAGCGCCACTTCTCCCGATTTGACTGCTTCCATCAACTTGTTCCGTCCGGCCCGGTCGGTCCGGTATGCAACCAGCGCATCCTCTACCTCTTGCAGTGCATTCAGCACGGTGCCCCGATAGGCCAGCGCGGCCTCGGCTTCCTGCGCGCGGGCCATGCGCAGACTGGCTGTCAGCCGTCCGCCCTGGAAAATCGGGAGGGAGATGCTGGGGCCGAATGAATAGAAGTCGCTCGCCCAATTGGTCAGATAGCTTGCATCGAGCGCCCGCAGGCCAGAGCTACCGGTCAGAGAGATGTCCGGATAAAAGCTTGCTGTCGCAACCCCCACATTGGCGGTCGCGGCGTGCAGGCGGGCCTCCGCCTCGCGGATATCGGGGCGACGACGCGCCAAGGTGGACGGGACACCGATTGCAACCACGGCCGGGACCTTCGGCAGAGGGGCAGAAGGGCCAAGCATCGCATCCAGGTTGCCGGGTGGCTGGCCGGTCAGCACGCTGAGCCGGTTCATCGCCTGTTGCGCCTGTTTCTCGTAGCCAGGCAGCAGGTATTCGAAGTTCGCCAACTGCGTGCGGGCCTGCTCGACATCGAGGTCGGTCGAGAGGCCCTCGCGCTGACGTTTCTTTGTCAGATCGAGCCCTTCCTGTGCGGACCGAATATTTTCCTGTTGGGTGATGGTCAGAGCCTGGGCGCCGCGAAGCTGGACGTAGGCCTCAGCGACCTGGCCCTCCAGCATCACCAGTGCGTCGTTTGTTGCCTCCATTTGCGCTTCGGCACTGGCCTTCGCCTGCTCCACGGACCGGCGGACCCGTCCAAACAGATCGAGTTCCCAGGAGGAGCTCAGGCTAGGACTTCGACGATTCCCAGGACGAACAGCGGCCCGCGACGCCGCGGTTTGTTGTCGTGGTTGCGGTCATCCTGGGTGGTTTCGGATTCGGTGTGATCTTCGCTTTGCTCGGCGCTGGAATGGTGCTCCCGCAGATCATCCCGCTCGACCGTATCTACCAACGCCTTGCTCCCGTCCGTCAGAATGAAAACGCAGCGGCGGCGGCAGGTTGGGTTCACATGAATGAGAGGGGGTTGGACACTCCGATGCTACGCTTGCTGCGCTCCGCGTCGGCAGGCGGCACGCCGCTCAAACAGCGCGCCGCCTGAACTGAAGCGCGCCGGTCAGACGCCCTGGTGAGCCTGCAGCAGATCCTGCATGTCGGTCGCATGCTCTTCCTCGACGGTCAGGATGCCTTCCAGCATCACCCGGGTTGAGGGGTCGTCATCGCCGAAGTACCGAATCAGTTCGCGATAGTGATCGACCGCGATCCTTTCCGCGATCAGGTTTTCACGGATCATATCGACGAGGTTCTCACCCTCGGCATACTGGGAAGCGGACCGGGTCGCCAATCCTTCAGGGTTGAAGTTGGGGGAGCCGCCAAGCTGGTCGATCCGTTCGGCAACGGCCATCATGTGCTCCTGCTCCTCCTTGGCGTGCTGAGCGAACTCGGCCTTGATCGCTTCGCTGGCAATCCCGGTCGCGGTAACGGCATGCATCGTGTAGCGCAGCACACATACGATTTCGGTAGCGAGGACGGCCTGCAGGATCTCGATCGTGCGCTTGACATCGCCGCCGTAGGTTTTCGTGACGACGCCCTCGGACAGGTTCCTGCGGGCTCGGTCTCGCAACGTCTTCACGTCAGAGAGGAATGGCTTCGAAGGCGAGCCTGCGCTCGGGGACGTGCTGCTCATTGGGCTCTCCTGGCCGTTGGGGTACAGCATCAAGGTAGTGGGCCGGGGGCGGCCTTGCCAGATGGAGCGCGGTGTCGTGTTCGGGGGGCGCGACTACCTCGTCTTGGACGCCGGGCGCGGCAGCATCGGGTCGCTTCCGCGGCAAGATTGTGGTTTCAATTCGCTTGACAGGAGGCACCTTGGGGGCGCCCTAGGTTTCTAAACCGAGGCTTGAACCCCATGGATAGCGCCAGAGAAGGTCCAGAGATCGTCTTCGACCCGCTACCCGGAGAAGCGCTCAGCCGCCTGGTGTCCGAGAACGTCGTCAGCGCGAACGTAGCGCGTACCGGCGTCAGCGACTGGCACCCCGTGGGATTTTTCCTCAAGAGCCCCCGTGGGGAGTGGCTGGGCGGTCTGACGGGCTATGTCTGGGGCGGCTGGCTACACGTGAATTTCCTGTGGGTGTCGGAAGCGCTTCGTGGGCAGCGCCACGGGACGCGATTGATGGATGCGGCCGAGGAGATGGCGAGGGAACGCGGCGCCGTTGGCGCGACACTGGAGACCTTCACGTCGCAGGCACCAGGATTTTACAACAAACGGGGTTACTCGATATTTGGTCGTCTCGATAATTATCCACCGGGGCACGCAAAGCTGTTTCTATCGAAGCGGCTGGACTGAATATCGCGCCGTTCGGGTGAGCGTTTTCGAGCGTCCGTTCGATGAGGAAAGGCATGGCGGTCCGACATCGGCTGCAGAAGCTGATGTATTAGCTCGGGGTGGGCCCATTCAGTGTTATCTGACGACCAATCAGTTCGGCGAGTACGGTTGGGGAGAGCGGCTCCGTTGGCACCAGCAAGAATGGTTGTGGTGGCTTCACAGGGGATGAAGCTTGGGTTGGATACACCGCTGTCGATTTGGCAGCAGGACTTTGTGCCGCGGTCGGCGCTTGTGGCACGGTCAGGGCGGAGCCGAGAGAGTTCATGTTAACCCCACTCAGTCCAGACATAGCGTTGAGAGACATTATCGTATTCCTATTCGAAATCCTTGACCTACTCGAAAGGCATCAACAACCCGCAGACGGATGAGCAAACCGCATGCCAAGCCTAGTGAAATGATTTAACTATACGTAGCGCTATCCGGCCTAGGCAATACTTGCCGCCTAGCGTCTTACCGGGCAAAGTCTGCCGGCCCAGGCGGTACGTCTGAGCGGCGGAGTTCGGGGTTTCTAGGTCGCCATCGTAGTCGAACCGGCTTTCCTGCGCGCTGAGTGTTGCGAAGACCGGATGCAGCCGAACTCTGGATATGTGACAGAATCAGGGACATTCAGCGGATCAACGACATCCATCAGCATTCGCTGAGCTGCGCTACTATCAATATGCCGATTTCGGCTAACATTCCGGGCGATGGACGTGGGTGCCTGATCCGCCGCTCCTGTTCCATCCAAGAGGAGGAGGGTCCGCTATGGCCGAACCGGCCACCACAACCGAATTACCGGCGCTAACCCGTGATCTTGACCGGGCGTTGGAGGATATCCGAGAGTTTGGCGTCGCTCGGATCGAAGGTGTGCTGGAGGGGACGAGCCTCGCCCGGGTCCGCGATGCGCTCTATCGAGCGGCTGCGTCCGATCGGGAGCGTGGCTGGAACACGCGCTTCATCATGGACAATCCCGAGGATAAGACGAACCAAAGGGTGTGGGGTCTCCTGAGCCGCGATCCGGTCTTCAGCGACCTGGCCGAGCATCCGACCGCCTTGCACTTCGTCCGCGCGGTGCTTGGCTGGCCCGCGATGCTGTCTAATATTTCGGCCAACATAACCGGCCCAGGCGGCGGCGAGATGGTGCTGCACGCCGACCAGGGCTTCGCGCCACAACCTTGGGGAGGGATCCAAGGTCTGAATGTGGCGTGGGCGATCGACGACTTCACCGACGAGAACGGCGCCACGCGCCTCGTCCCCGGCAGCCAGCGGCAGAACCGCGCGCCCACGGCGGAAGATGGCGGGCACATCGGTGCGGCTATCCAATTTCACCGCGAACATCCGGCCCCACGCCAGACGGCCTCCCTCACACGAACGAGTTCGGCCGCGCCGAGCACCCCCGGCAGTACCGCCACTCCACACTCGCTCAACTTCCTCTTCGCATGGTCAAGGTCGCGCGACGGCTAAGCAATGAAATGACTCATGGAAGCGTCTCCCAGAGTGATACAGTCAATACAGTGAAGTTCCATAAAACCGACCGAACCGCGCCGCCTTAAATCCGAGCAACTGCAACATCGTTCTCTGATGCGTAGTGGCGGATTGCTGGATTCAGCGAGAGAAACCAGTTCTCCTGCGGCAAGTAGATCGGCAGGCCCGGGGTCGGGATCGATGGGTATGCATTCGGATCAGGGTTACGTGACCGCGCCTTGGCCGAACTGGCCGTTGGCGGTGAATGTGGGTGGGCTGTCGACGATTTCACGGTGGAAAACGGCGCGACGCGGGTGGTGCCGGGTTCGATCCATGCCGGGCGTGGGCCTGAGTGGGGGCAGGACTATCCGGAGGCGATCGCGCTGACGTGTCCGGCGGGCTCGATATTCGTAATGGACGGGTGGGTTTGGCATCAGACCGGGCCGAACACGACGCAGAACGTACGGCGGATCGGCATGTTCGCCTACTACGTGCGGCCGTTCATTTTACCGCAGGTGGTTTGGCAGGATCTTGTTTCCGCCGACTTGCGAGACGAGCTTACGCCATGGCTACGAGAGGTGCTTGGGTTTGGGGAGCGGGCGACGCGCAATCTGCAAACCTCCCAAGGCCGGCAGATTTGGTTGGATGAAAAGACTCCGGAGTAGGGGTTGGTTGACACGCAAGGTGGCGCCGCTATCGGCACCTCCGGTTAATTGCAATACTTATGCGCGGTGTACGTTCCGCACAGCGATCATGCTCTTCAGAAAGCAAAGCGGCGGATGCTGGAAAACATCCGCCGCCGTTGGCCAGTTAGCCCTGCGCTCAGGCTACAGCGGATAGTAGCTGTGCGAGCTTGCTGCCGGCCGGACTGCCGAGGCCTGTGCAGGCGTCCCAGCCTCGCGCCGCCGCAAAGTCCCCATTGTTGCCCTGAGTGATGTCGTTCAGGACGTCCGGCGATGCGTAGAGCTGCGGATTGATGTAGCCGACAGGATTGTTCCCCCTCGCCTCGTTGATGCGGGCGATGAAGCCGGCCCAGAGCGGCGCAACTGCACTCGTTCCACCGATAACGGTGTTCGTCCCGTCAACCCGCACATCCCATCCCGTCTCCGGGTCCGCATCGCCGCTAACATCAGGCACGCCGCGCTTGGTCAGCGGCTGCGTCTCGCCCGAGGTCAGTTTCACCTTCAACCCGTTCTGCCACGCCGGCAGCGCGAAAACACTGCTGACACCACCGCCGCCCGCGCCACCTTGCGCGCCATCGTTCCACACGGTCTCGCTTTGGATCTCAGTTCCCGAAACTTTCAGTGAGGTGCCTCCACAAGCCAGTACATGCGGACTCGACGCGGGGAAGTCTACGTGGTCGGCACCGTCGTTCACCCCGTCACTGGAGCCGTTGTCGCCCGAAGCAACGCAAACCGTGATGCCCATCGCCGCGGCAGCCTGAAACGCCGAATCAAACGCCGTCATCGACTGCGGTGTCCAGTTGGATTCTGGGCCGCCCCAACTGATGGAAATGACCGACGGCTGATTCGTCCTGTCATGAATTGCGGTGGTGATGGCATCGAGGAAGCCGGCATCCGTATTTGGCCCGAAATAGACCGCGATATTCGCTTGCGGCGCGATCGCGCCAACCGCTTCGATATCCAGCATGACCTCCCCGTCGGGTCCGTTGGGATCGCCGGTCGGCTGGTTCTTGCTGTGATCCACTGAAACCACGGTGACTTTTGGGCCCGATTTGATGCCGAGCGACGAGAAGTATTTGCTCAGATCCGCCTGCCGCTCGCCGCCGCCGAGTTCGATGATTCCGACGCATTCTCCTTGCCCTGTTCCAGATGGGAAATCGTAGAGCGAAGCGAGCTGCAGCGGGGTGAAAGACGTTGCGTCTCCGCCGTTGGCGTTCCAATGCACGTTGCCGCGTATCGGGCGTGTACGGAAATGTGGCTTTGCCACTGGTCGATTGTCGAGGCCGAGCACGGCTTCAACGCGACCGCTGAGTTGGTCCGGCAATTGGACGCTTCCGACGCGCCCGCGATACGAACCGCCACCATGCTCGAAGCGTTGCAGGTCCACCCCGAATGCCTTGTTAAACTGCGCGACCGTGCCGGAGAGCACCACGGTACGCCGCCCCGCGTGTTCCTGAACGACGGCGAGGCCATGTTGGGACGCAAATTCCTTGACCGCGGCGATGTCGGCGGCCGCGGCACCGTACTGTTGGTCGAATTCCTGTCGGGACGCATGGCGGCGTTGCCCCTCCCGGCGAGCGAGCTTCCTCACCCGGTCGGCTAACTCGTCGGCGTTGCTCCGCCGGAGAAGCACGGAGACCTCCAGTCGCTCAGCGGGATCGGCCTTGCCGACCATTTTCGCCCCCGCGACCGGACGGCGTTCACTGCCTTGTAGTGGTTGTTGTGCCATATGCTAACTCCTTTTAGTATTGAGTGTTTCGACATCGTTCTTCTGGTGTCGCCGATCGTTGCGCCGACACCTTGCTTGGCTTGATATCTCAAGTGTCCGATGGAAGAGGCGCTGGGCGACGCTGCTCCGCGATCGGGCGTCGCGCAATCGGAATTGCCCTGGCAGGCAATTCGCGGCGTCGCGGCGAACATTTTTTAAGTCCCGGATTATCCCGCGCCGCAGCATTATGCAGCGCACGTTGGACGCAGACCAGTAGCATGTACTTCGCATTTTCGCTTGCAGGCATTGGATAGTTCGAGAGAAAGTGATCTACGTTTCAACGCGGCCCAATTGGCCGCGACTGGCTGGCGTCGCTCAGCAAGAAAGATCCGCCGATGCTTTTTGTGCACCGCAAAAACAAACGTTACGGAGAGGATAAACTAAATCTGCAAGTAAGGCCGAGAATAAACAACCAGGAAATAGTCTTTGCCGGCAACGACGCGCGAGAATCTTGTTCAGCGGAACCCTGGGAAATTGAACAATAGGCCTATCGCAAATATTTCGTTGAGTCCCGAGTGGGCGGTCGGACAGATCACTGTGTCCTGCCTACTTTTGCCATCGAAGGCCTTAATTTAGCAATGAACGTCTCGCGAGGTTCCGCATCAGGGCGCCGGGGCCGAAGGTCCATGGTTCGCATTGGTCGGTCGGTTTCATGCGGTTGACCAGACGCCCCAGTTTTGGCGCGGCGATGGTGACGATGTCGTCGTTTTTGTGCGTAAAGCCCTGGCCCGGGGTATCGCGGTCCTGGATCGGAGCGAACATTGTGCCGAGGAACAGCACAGCGCCGTCGGGATAGCGGTGATGCGCGTTGACCATTTGCGCCACCAGATCGACAGGGTCTCGGCTGATCTTGGCGATGGAGGATGAACCTTCCAGCACGAAACCTTCGGGTCCCTCCACACGCAAGGTTACAGTGGTGGAGCGGACATCGTCCAGGCCGAAGGTGTCGTCGAAAAAGCGCAAGAGCGGACCAATGGCACAGGAGGCATTGTTGTCCTTGGCTTTGCCGAGCAGGAGGGCTGAGCGCCCCTCGACGTCGCGAAGGTTGACGTCGTTGCCGAGGGTGGCGCCGACGATCCGGCCGTCGGAGGAGACCGCCAGCACGACCTCGGGTTCGGGGTTGTTCCAGGCGGAGCCAGGGTGGATGCCGGCATCCATGCCGGTGCCGACGGCGGCCATTGGCTGACACTTGGTGAAGATTTCAGCATCGGGGCCGATGCCGACTTCCAGGTACTGGCTCCAGGCGCCCTGGTGGATCAAGACTTCCTTTAAATGAGCCGCTTCGGGAGAGCCGGGTTTCAAGTTGCTCAGGTCGTCGCCGACGAGGCGGGTGATTTCGTCGCGGATCGCGCCGGCGGCGTTCATGTCGCCGCGCGCGCGTTCTTCGATGACGCGTTCCAGCATGGAGATGGCGAAGGTGACGCCTGCGGCCTTGATCGCCTGGAGGTCGATGGGTGTGAGCAACCAGGGGCGGGTGGGGTCGCGGGTGTCCGATGGAGTGTTCGCAAGCAAGTCCGCGAGGGTGCCAATCGGTTCGCCGACGGCCACGCGCAGGGCAGCGGCGGGGGCAGAGGCTTCGCAGAGGTCGCGCATGGTGGGATAGAGGGCCGAGATATCCTGAACGGCTCCGTCACGGATCACGACCACGGAAGGGCCGGCCTCATCGGGCCGCCAGACCCGCCCGGCGAGGCTCGCCTGAGCGGCGTCATCGGGCAGGGCGGATCGGACTCGGGTTAGGATTTGGTTCATGGCGAACGCCTCCGGTTATTCGGCGGCCATCCTATCCGATGGTGGCTATGGGGGAAGCCGCCGGCCTCAGGGGTTGCCGCGGGCCGCCTCTAGAAGCAAACCGGTGAGCCGCCCGTCACAAGCTCTCTTGACCGACAAGGCGGTATCAGCGTCTGCCGGTACGAGGACGACTGCAACCGCGCTGCTTCTAGCGCCGTTCGGCTTCCGATGCGGCGGTGTCGATGGCGGCGGCTATCGCGCGGACTTGCTCGTCAGGGATTGGCCCTCCAGCCAAGCGCAGGCGCAGCGCGGTCTTCAGGTTCTCAACCGCTCGGATGATACGCGGATCGGGCGCCACGCTGCGTTCGCGCGCGATGCCGTCGATCCGGGCCTGGATCGCCTCAACCGTGGCCCGGTTGGTCTCCAGAAAGGCTTTGCCGATGGGGGTCGCCTGGTACAGCTTCTTGCCGTTCTCCACAGTCAGAGTGGCGTAGCCTTGTTCCTCGAGCATCGTCAGTGTGGGGTAGATCACCCCTGGGCTGGGGCTGTAGCCGCCGCCCATGCGGTCCTCGAGAGCCTTGATCAGGTCGTAACCGTGGGCTGGTTTGGCGGCGATCATGCTTAGCAGAATGAAGCGCAGATCGCCGTGATCGAAGACCCGGTGGCGGCCTCCGGTATGATGGCCGCCAGGGTAGCGATGGCGGCCCCCGAAGCGATTTCCGTTTTCCAGCGGGTCGCGAGCAAAGCGGCGATCACCGTGGCGATGGTTTGGCTGGTCATGCTCCTTGGCACGTCTGCCTTGGTGGTGAAGTCTCATTTCTAATGCTGGTTCCTTGTTTGAACCGGGCCATGATGGCGCCGGCCCACACGACATAGTCTCGATATATCTTTAGTTCAAGATATATCTTTCGTTGTGATTTTACCCTGGCTCTTTCTGGCGGCGTTTGAAGGGGAAATCCTTGAATGGCTTTAAATTCGTGGCCATCGGCCGGAGCGCTGAAACCCAATGACAAGTTGGGGCGGTCAGTTAGTGACGGCGATTGCCTCGTCGATGCGGGCGAGAATCTCGGGAGAAATCCGCATTGCCCGCGCGACTTTATCCTGCTGAGCCATCATTCGCTTGCGTGGTTCGGCAAGTTCCTCGGGCGGAACGTAGGTGAGTTTAACGCCTTTGGCCTTGAGCTCGCTTTCGGCTCGATTTTGAGTGGCGGCAAGGTTGGCGCGGTAGTTGCCGATGTTGGCGGCCCAAAGGTCGGTGACGAGCGACTTCAATGCCGGGCGCAGCGCGGCCCAGAAGGTTTCGCCGATCATCGGTAGGTAGTTGCCCATGTTCTGGTGGTCGACCAGGCCGAAATGCAGGCCGGAATCCCACAGTCTGGCGCTGGCACAGCTCTCACTCGTGGTTTGCAGGGCGTCGAACGCCCCTTGCGACAGCGCGAGCGGCACGTCCGGCCAGGCGGTCACCTCCGGAACCGCCCCAAAGAATTGAGCACGCCATGGTTGCGCGAAGCCACCGGAATTGCGGATTTTGAGACCCTTGAGGTCCGCCAGCGTATTAAGCGGCTTGCGCGAGCTGTACCAGTTGGTGAACCCGAGATCGATCCAGCGGCCGGGGATCTTGACGCGGAGCTTCCTGGTGATCTGCTCGTTCACCATGTCGCCGGGAATGCCATCGATGACGCGGTGGGTTGTTTCGACCGGCTGGCCGTAGAACAGCGGCAGTTGGCCGATGTCCGCCTCGGGGACATAGGCAGAAACGAGCCAGGTGCCGGGCGCTGCCATTTCGACCTGGCCGAGGACCAGAGCCCTGATCACGTCATGGTCGGCGAAAAGCTGGCCGCTGTCGAACAGCTGTGGGGCGATCTCGCCTTGGGAGGCGGCTTGCAACTTGTTCAGGAAGTCGGCGATGGAGACGGTTCGGCCGTGATTGGGCGAGGTGTCCAGCGAAACACGCAGTTTGATCGGATCGGCACGGGCGGTCCGGATAAAGGGCGCCGCGAGGGTCGAACAGAGGACGATCCGCCGCCCGTACGTCATCGCCATTACAGTCGAGCAGTCGGATCGCGGGCAGCGATCGACCGGAGCGCGCCGAGACGCTCGAACAGAACAT
This sequence comes from uncultured Pseudomonadota bacterium, assembly GCA_963832865.1. GTDB lineage: Bacteria > Pseudomonadota > Alphaproteobacteria > Acetobacterales > Acetobacteraceae > Rhodopila. The sequence continues at coordinate 9,058 of CAWHWH010000003.1, read as the reverse complement.
TCGCCGGGACGGCGGAGTCGCCATCCTCATTGCGGCCGGCGATCATCGTGCCGATCGAATCGATGAAACCCGTGCGGGCGACTCGGACGGCCTCCGGCGGGCGATTCGGCGAAAGCTCGGCAACGAACCGGCCTAGGGATGCTATGAGCGTCACTGGATGGTTCCCCTCCGGGGTGGCACGGCGGCTTTGATTGATCCCACGGTGTGCCGGATATTCTCCGGTTCGGCAGGCGCGTCAATGGGCTGCCTGGAGCGACACAATCAATCTGCGTCCGTCGATGGCTCCTCGACGTGATAGTGAAGCTCAAGCGCGGTCTTTGGATTTCAGGGGACGCTATGGCCCCGTGACAAAGCGGGTGTCCAACCCTACATCGCCCCTGTGATGACGTCATCATCGGGTCGCTCGCGCGCTTGACGCTCGGAGCGAACTCGTCAAAGGGGAAAAAGGGGGAGGTCTGATGTTACATCGTTCACTGGTTCTTGCCAGCTTCGCGGTCATGGTCGCGGGTTCGGCGTCAGCCGCAACGGAGAAATTCCACGCTACGCTGACGGCGGCGTCAGAGGTGCCGCCCTCAAAGTCGACCGGATCAGGAGAGGCGACGGCCTCGCTGGATACGGCGACGCACGAACTCACTTATGACGTGACTTTTACGGGATTTACGAGTGACGTTACCGCCGCCCATATCCACGGGCCGGCTCCAGAGGGCAAGAACGCGGGGGTGGTTGTTCCTCTCGGCAACATGCCCAAGAGCCCGATCCATGGATCAGCCAAGCTGACGCCGGAACAGGAGAAGGAACTCGTGGCCGGCATGTATTATGTTAACATACACAGCAAGAATAACCCCGGCGGCGCCATTCGGGGCCAACTTACAAAGTGAAATAATCGATTGATGGCTCCCTCGCCGGTGACGCTCCGGCGGGGGGCGTCTGGGACTTGGACGTGGTGGGATGGTTTTCAGGCTGATGCCGGCAAGCTCATCCAGGGGGAATCCTCGGTACGATGATTGCCTGACCACAACGAAGCGTGCCTCCAAGCGCATCCAGGCGTAACGACGCGAGGCCGATTCCGTCGCGTCCCGACCGCATTGTGCCAACGTCCATGCGGTCTTTGAGAACGACGGTCCCGACGGGCGGCAAAGCTCCATCGACGATCACCGGCACCAGACGCCGCTTGACCAAACCTCGATACTTGGTCCGCGCCGTAAGCTCCTGCCCCATGTAGCAGCCCTTCGACCACGAGACGCCGCCCAGTTCATCGAAGCCGGCCTCGAGTAAGACGCTGCGATCCGGCTCCAAATCCTTGGACCCCTCCGGCAGGCCGGCTTCAAGGCGATACCGGTCCCAGTCGTCCGGCGTTACGCTCACTGAGAGTGGTTCACCGCTGAGGATGCGCCAGGCAAAATTCGGCAAGCGGGGATCCGGGGAAGCGATCCCGCCTACGTTCGGGCGGGTGGGCCAGGCGACATACACCCCAAGGTCGGGAACTGCGCGTAAGCTGGCTTTCATCCGCAGCCGGTACCGCGATAGCCGCTGGATCAGCATTGGGATTTGCGCGCTTTCGCAATCGAGCAAAAGTATACCGCCATCAGTGAAAACGAAGAAGTCCGCGAGCCATTTGCCCTGAGCGGTCAGCAGGGCGGTCCAGACCGCTTGGCCCGGGCGCACGCTCTCGATATCGTTCGAAACCAGGCCCTGCAGGAAGGCGACGCGGTCATCGCCCTCGACTGCTATGACGCCTCGTTCGGGTAATAAGGTGAGATTGATCATGTGGTATAGTTAACGCGAGAGAGCCGCGTCGCAAGCCGGTCCTATGCGATCACGCTGCACGTTCTCTCTTGGCGGGCAGCAGGGAGGTCCAGGCGGCACGGCGGCATTCCCAGTTGCTGTGCAGTGTTCCGTGTTCGGCGAAGGCCTGCCGTGCCTGTCCGCCTCAGGCGGCTGCATGTGTTTTCCGAACAGTCAGCAGATGCGATAGGGCATTCCGCCGCACGTCGGCTTGACTGGCCAAACTCGACTGCTCAACGAATGCGTCGCGCGACCCTGCCATGACCCTTCGCCGCAGATCCCGGTTTCGCAGCAGTCGGGTCAGCGCACTATACCAGGCGGCGGAACTATTGGGCACGAGTTGCCCCGCCGACCCGTCGGCGATGGAGCCGCGATAGACCGGTGTGTCGGACGCCACCACAGCGAGCCCCAATGCGGCATAGTCCATCGCCTTGATCGGCGATTTGCAGAGGTTGAACGGCGTATCCAACAAGGGTGCCAGCCCGATGTGCCACGGTGGGTTTGCCGAGGTCAGCCAGTGTACAAATCCGGGGTAAGAACGCTGGGCGTAGGCCGGAGGCACGACCCTGTTCAGCCCGGGCGAAAGCTCGTTTCTACTTGTCATGCCCACAACATCGATGACGACCCGATCCTCATACTCGGCCTTCAGCCGCGACAGTGCGGGTTCGATCATCGCCAAATCGCGGTCGTGCGTGGTTGTTCCCATGCACAGCATGCGTACCGGTTGGTCGTGCGCGGGGATCGCCGACGGCGTCCAGATGCGTTCGTCCAGTCCATTCGCCAACACCATGGCATCGGGGCGGATCGCCGCGAGTTGTTCGGCCAGCCCGCGTGTGGAGAGCCAGATGACGTCGGCGACATCCAGCATTCGGCGCGCCACCTTTGCCCGCGGGCGTAGCACCGCGGCGTCCGGATGAGTGCGCGGGATCGCCAGCAGGTTATCGTCCAGATCAAACACCAACGTCGCACCGATTTTACGCGCATAAGCCGCCAACCGATCGGCCGACTCCACGTCTTGCATCGCGAACCGTTGGGTGACGATGATCTCGGCCTCATGTTCGAATATTGTTGTGGCGGTTTCCAATCGGACGTCGAAACCTCCGGCGATCGCTGGATGGTGCAAGGGCTGGAGCAACCGAATATAGCCGCAGGGCGTCGGCGATCCGTTGTCGAAACGGTCCGGCACCACCGCAATGCGCGGTGTGGGAGGTCTGCGGCGAGCCGCGCGAGGCGGCTGCGAGGCTCTGGCCAGGTAGTCTGTTGCGAAAAAATCCACGACGGCCGGGCGGATCGGTGCCTCGATGTCCTGGGCAGCGTTCAGAGCGTCGCGGATTTCATCGAAAATCCTGACCCAGACCAGTGGAGACGTGGCGATTTCGGTCAGCCAGGTGAACGGCCGTCCGGCAAGTCGTTCGGAGTGGGCACCAATGCGAGCGGCCGCGATTGCCGTGCCAGCCTCGATCGCGGCACTCAGTGTGTAACTGAAGGTTTCCGGCCAGACCGCGGGAAACCAGATCAGGTGCGGCGCCACCTTCCCAATCAGGCCAGGGAGGTCGGCATCATCGTAGCGTCCCGTTACTTTCATCCGCTTCAAAGCAGCTAGCGAAAAATCCCCGTCGGTATGGCCGATCAGATGGATCTCTGTCGTTTTCGGGTCGACCAGTTCGGCGATCGAGGCAAGCGTTCGGCCGCCCTTGTGATCGACCTGCGTGCCAAGCACCGCGATCCGCATCGGTCCGTCCTTGGGCGGAACGATACGCATTGGCCAGCGGCCGGGTGACACTCCATCGTAGGGTGCCACAACCATGTTCGTTACAAAACCGAGCTGTCCGAGCCGAGCCAATACGTCGTGGCTAGGGCACAGGACGCGGGCAGCCTCCTTGAGTTGCCAGGCCTGCTCCGCCCTCCAAGTGACGATATCCCTGGCGCCATGAGAACTTCGGTTGGCGATACAGGCGTTGCAGCCTGCTACATCGGGCATTCCACAATACAGGCTGTGCCGCCAGGGCAGTAGATTGATCTGCGGACAAACCGAATAGTAGTCGTGCGGCGACATGTCGAACGGCACGTCCAGCCGGTGGATCAGCGCGCGAATATCCATAGCCATGCCCAGCAGGCTGTGAATATGCACCCGAGACACGGCCATCGATTGCAGCACCAGGATCAGGTCATCCAGCCGTTCCGCCGGCAAGGTGAGCGTCGGGTGGTGGGGCAGCGACAGGACCGATAGCGTAGCGCCGCGATGGGTTGCTTCAAGCAGCAGGATGCGTGCCCGATCCCGCAGGCGCTCCACGAGACTGTCGATATGCCGCCTGATCCCGCCGCCAAGATCGTGGGTGACCATCAGGATAACCGGCAGCCCGGCTTGCCGGAAAAGCGCCGCGCTCACGGCGAATCGAAATGGAATGATCTCGCCAAGGCCGACGTGCCGCGCCACGTCGCGTTGGTAGCCGGGGTAACGTTCCAGGATCAGCGTCATGGCGCGCTCGGACAGTTGCTGGGCGCGGTTGCCGAAACTGACTGATCCCTGGTGATAGACGAATGTGTCGCAGGCGATCCTGTGTCGCCAGCCGTGTGTGGTCGCGCGCAGGCAGAAATCGTTCTCCTCCCCGTATCCAACGGTAAAGCGTTCGGCGTCGAAGGCGCCCACCTCCCGCAACGCCTTTCGTCGGATATACATGCAGAAGCCGACGGTCGTCGGGGCATCCACCCAGCGTCCTGCATTGACCGTCCGACAGACGTCGTCGATTTCACCCAGCGTGTGCCCAAAGGGGATCAGGCCTCCAGGGTTGCCCGGATAGGTGCAAATCGTTGCGTTATTCGAAAGCGGCGACACCGTCGCGATACACGGACTGGCATAGGCTTGGGCGGTAAGCCGGGTGAGCCAACCGAGTGGTACCTCGGTGTCACTATTCAGCAGCACGACGTCGCGACTTCCGGCGGCTTCCATGCCGCGGTTGACCGAAACGACAAATCCTTCATTGCGCTTGTTGCGAATCAGGATGATACGCTGCCGTTCAGCCATCTCTACAAGCCAGGTAACCAACTCAGGATGCGGAGAGTGATCTTCCACGACGATGACCCGCCCCAAGGGCTTTGAAGGGTCCGCGAGGACTGAGTCGATGCACCGCCTGGTTTCTGTCAGGCCGCGATAGACCGGAATAACCACGTCCACGACGATTCTGGGGGGCGGAATCGGCGCCGGTCGGTTCGACGGCAGATAGTCCTCGATGTGAATTCGCTTTTCGGTCGGATAGCCGAGACCCCGGCCGATTCGGACATGATAGAGCAGGGGATTGCCGGCCGCCTCCGGATGCTGATCAGCGTACCAGACTGCGTCGAAGTTCGGATGTGGATTGCGCAGTTCCGCAGCGCCGGACTGCAAATAATGCAGCAGCGGATGAATCCCGCCGACGCTCACGTCCGGGTAGTGCTGGATATACCAGTTACTGTCAAAGAATGGGTTGGGGTCGCGCTGTTCGCCGAGGCCCCGCCTGATGAAGTGCGAGATTGGCGGGAGATCGCCGTCGAGAACGTCGGGATAGCGCTTGAGATACCAATCCGCATCGAAAAATCCCTCCATCTTCTGAGCGATTGCTGCTTCTCCCAAGGCTTCCGGCTTACCGGGAACGGACTGACCTGGCGGTTGCTTCGGCATGACCTACGCCCGACTGAACAGTCGGGCGCCGAAAGTCAGGGAGAAGGCCGTGCCCGGTTGCCGGGCGAACGCCTGCGCCTGCGCCCGGTCGGGGGTTTCGCTCAAAGTTGCCTTGCGGTCATATGTGACAATCCCGATGCCAACCGAAAAGACCACTGCGCACCCTCGACAATCCAGGGTTGTCCTATACGGCGGCGGCGTACGCTCCAACAAGCAACAAAGCACCTGCGTCTATCGCAAGCAGCAGGATCGGGTTGATATTCGTCAGGGTGAACAGCGCCGTGCAGGGCAGCCAGCCGTGCTCCGTGCCACGCATCAAGGCGTGGCCGCTGGCGAAGGTCAGGCCGACAGCGATCGGGGCCAGAGCGCGCTCCAACACCGCCCGCCAAGCGAACCGGGCGGCTCGCTGCCAGTAGCGGGCGACCACATGCATGGCCAGATAGGATCGCGCGAACATTGCGGCGAATGAGACGGCAGCGCCCGCCATCATCAGCTGACGATGCCGATGATGACGACAGGGATCGTCCCATCGATGTTGCGCCGCGCCAAGCGAACTCCGGTGCCGAGGTCATGCCAATCGCCACCGCCCCATACCCCTCAGCGCTGTGCTGAGCCAAGCGCCACCCGCGTGCCCCTGGCTACGCAGACACACGACGTCGAGCTAGAGCACATGGCCACAGGCAAAGCGGCCAAACCGCAGAAACAGGCAATTGCTCCGGCAGCGCCGCGCATCTGGGTGCCAATGAACGCCGAGAGGTTGACGTTTGTCGCTCCTGGCACAAGCTGCGACAAGGCGTATCCGGACAGGAACTGCTTGTCATCGAGCCAACTACGCTTCTGCACGACCTCGCGTCGCGTCCAACCGGCGAGGCCGCCGCCGAAGCTCATCATGCCGATGCTCACGAAGCTGATGAACAGCGACGCGAGTGACGGTTGCTCGGCGGCCGGCGGAGGTTCCATCGGGGCATTCAAGCCCGTCCGGGGTAGGGCGGACAGAGGGAACACATGCGGGAGGCATAGGATGGATTACCGGTCGTTGGGTCGAAGCGGACTGAAGGTCTCGCCGCTGTGTCTCGGCACGATGATGTTCGGCGGCGCCACTGATGACGTGACGGCCGCGCGGATCGTTGCTCGGGCGAGAGATCAAGGGGTGAACTTCATCGACTCGGCCGACGCCTACAATGGCGGCAGGTCGGAGGAGGTGGTGGGGCGAGCGATCCGGGAGCACCGGTCCTGGTGGGTGGTGGCGACTAAATGCGCCAATCCGACCGGACAGGGACCCAATGCGAGGGGATTGTCGCGGCGTCACATCCAGCACGCGGTGGAAGCAAGTCTACGGCGACTTGGCGTCACCGAAATCGACGTGCTGTATCTGCACAAGGAGGATCACTCCGCCCCCTTGGCCGAGACGGTTCGCGCGCTGGCCGATCTGGTTCGCGCCGGCAAAGTCCGCTATTTTGGCGTGTCCAACTACCGAAGCTGGCGGGTCGCCGAGATCTGCCGCCTGTGCGATGAGGCCGGGATCGATCGGCCGGTGGCTAGTCAACCGCTGTATAACGCGCTGAACCGCGAAGTAGAAACTGAACACCTGCCGGCGTGCGGATACTTCGGGCTGGGGGTGGTGCCGTATAGCCCACTCGCGCGCGGGGTGCTGACGGGGAAATATAGTCCGGACGTGCCGCCCTCGGCGGAGACGCGGGCGGGGCGGCGGGACCGGCGAATGCTGGAATTGGAGTGGCGACCGGAAAGTCTGCAGATCGCCGGGAAAATCGCGGAACATGCGCGAACCAAGGGCGTATCGCCAGGGCAGTTCGCGATGGCCTGGGTATTGAACAATCGGTTCGTCACGGCGGCGATTGGCGGACCCCGGACGGAAGAGCAATGGGAGGAGTATGTCGGGGCGCTGTCCGCTCGGCTGGATGCGACGGATGAGGAGCTGATAGACCGGCTGGTCTCGCCTGGGCATCCCTCAACGCCGGGGTATAATGATCCGGCGTATCCGATTGAGGGGCGAATGGCGCGTTGAGAGGCGAATGGCGGGTGGTGCCATGTTTCTACGCCACAAGCTTCGCCGCAAGGACGGCAAGGAGCACCGTTACTGGAGCATTGTCGAGAACCGCCGGGTGTCCGGCGGGCGGATCGTGCAGCGGCACGTGCTTTACCCAGCGCGCCGCGTGGTGCCGGACGATCGAGGCGTTCGACGAGAGGGAGCAGGCCAGCCGGCAGGTCGCGTTGTTCCCCGAGGATTGTGCGGCGCCGCCATTGGATTGCGATGTGGTGCAGGTCCGGCTCAGCAATCTGCGGCTTCGCCGGCCGCGGCAATGGGGTGGCTGTTGGCTGGCGTGCCATTTGTGGGATCAGCTTGAGCTGGATGAGTTCTGGTCGCCGCGCCTGCCAGCGTCACGGCAAGGAACCCGTTGGCTGAACGTGCTGAAGACGCTGGTCGCTTACCGATTGATCGATCCGGGCAGTGAGTGGCGGCTGCATCGGCAATGGTATGACCGCAGTGCGATGGGCGATCTGCTGGGCGAGGACTTTGACCTGGTGCAGAAGAACAATCTGTATCGCTGCCTCGACAAGCTGCTGGCGCACAAGACCGATTTGTTCAGCTTCCTGCAACAGCGCTGGAAGACCCTGTTCGAGGCCAAATTCGAAGTCCTGCTCTACGACTTGACCAGCACCTATTTCGAATGCGATCCGCCCGAGGCCGGCAAGCGGCGGCATGGCTATAGTCGGGACAAACGCTCCGACTGCGTCCAGGTGGTCATTGCCTTGATCGTCACCCCTGATGGCCTGCCGGGCAACTCAGTCAAATGGAGAAGGACTTCCTGACCAAGCCATGGGCGAAGGTTCGCGACGCGGTGCAGGTGAAGCTGGTTCAGCAGGACGGCGAGCTTTACATCCTGGCGCGCAGCGGCGCCCGCCGCGACAAGGAGCAGGCGATGCGGCGGCGCCGGCTGAAGAAGCTGGTGAAGCGGCTACAGGAGTTGCGCCAGCAGAAGCTGACCCGCGACCAGTTGCTGATCAAGCTGGGAGCGCCCGAAAAGAGGCTGGACCGGCGGTCTGGCGGATCATCGAGCTGAGGTTGCCCGAGAAGGACCAGATCGTCACACCAGAGACGTTCCGCTTTACCTGAACTGGCAGAACCTGCGCGAGGCTCGCCGCCGCGATGGAAGTTATCTGCTGCGGTCGAATTTGGGCGGCGGTGACCCGGCGCAGCTTTGGGCGTTCTATCTCCAACTGACCGAGGTGGAGCAGGCGTTCAAAGAACTGAAGGGCGATCTGGCAATTCGCCCGATCTACCACCAGACCGATGCGCGGATTGAAGCTCACATCCTGGTCGCCTTCGTGGCTTACGGCCTGCAAGTGACGCTGAAGCAGCGACTGCGATCACTGGCGCCCGGACTAACGCCGCGGTCAGTGCTGGACAAGATGGCAGCGATCCAGATGGTCGATGTGCATCTGCCAACGACGGACGGCCGCACTGTTATCCTGTCGCGCTACACCGAGCCCGAGCTGGATCAGGCGCTTCTGTTACAGGAAGCTCAAGATCAACTTACCCGGCCAACCGCCGCCCAGGATCACAACAGACGGTATTCCGATAGCATAATGACC
>CAWHWH010000002.1:0-11723 GCA_963832865.1 uncultured Pseudomonadota bacterium | reverse complement strand
TCGCGAGTTCGGCTTCGCTCATCCCCTCAGTTTCGGGCGGCCGAGCCGGAACCACAAACCAGCGGATCTGCCCGCTGCTGTCCCAGGTCTCGATCTTCGTCGAGTTCAGGAATCTCCAGCCCGAACTCCTTGAGCACCGTGCGGGGCTCGCGCGCCGACCGGGCGCGAAACGACGGATCTTGTACCAGTATGGCGGCAGTCCGAGCACCGGCCAAGGATAGCAGGAGCAGAGGGTGCAGATGATAAGGTTATGCACCTGAGGAGAGTTGGCCACCGCGCGCATGTGCTCGCCTTCGGCTCCGGTCATGCCTTTGGGCAGGTCCATCTTGGCGATCGCGCCGGGCGTGTCCTTGACCAGCAACTCCGCGAAGGCCGGATCGACCCACGCTTTGGCGACAACCTTGGCGCCGTTGAACGGGCCCATCTGGGTCTCGAAGAACGCCAGGACACTGTCTACCGTATCGTTGGTGATGATGCCTTTCTCGATTAGCAGTGATTCGAGTGCCATCGCACGGGCCGCACTCTGGGCTTCCCGATCGGGCGGGAAAGCGAAGGGCAACGCCGCTTTCGCGGTCTCGGCCGAGGCCAGTTCAGTGGCGAGTGCGGCCCCGAGAACAGGTGTCGCCGCCGCGACTGGACCGGCAACCAGAAAATTGCGCCTGCCGAGGCCTACATCATTTGTGTCGGTCTCGGGCGCTTTGGGGAGGTCCTCTTCAGGGCCCGCTGATTGAGTAGTCAAATGTCGCCTCCTCTGGTTTACTTCGGGAACTCAGGCGGCTTTTCGAGATAGGCTTCGAACAGGTCGGCGTAGATCACCATGTTCTTGTCAGTATTGCCTTCCCATATCGTTTCTGGATCGAAGGCGACGCAGTAGACCGGCATGGCAGGACCGATCCCGTCCTGACCCGTGGAGGTGAGATAGGTATAGGCACCCGGATAGACAGTGTAGATTACGCCAGTGCGGTTGCGCAGATATCCCGGCAACCGGGTGTGCTCGATTGTCGGCGGGTTCTTGACATAGACTTGATCGCCCTCCTTGAAGGCCGCTGGCTTTTCAAGCGCCCGCCGTGGCGAATCGCCTTCAACCAGATAGGTGTTTATGCGCTTGTCGATTGCCGGGTCGCCGCCAGTCTTGCGGGCTGCCGCCGGGTTTACCAGGATCTGCTGAGTGCGAGTCTCGAGCTCGGCTTCGGTCACGTAGCCGTTCTCGACCATATAGCCTGAGATGCCGCCCAACCATTTCTCATAATAGCGGTATTTAAAGTAATCGAATGGACTGAGCGACTCGGCGCCTTTGCGCAGATCCGCCCAGTCCACACTGTGTGGAAGCCGCTTGGCGTAGCGGGCAGCGGCAGTTGCGAGCTCAAGGCCATCATCGCGACATGGATACCGAAGATGCGGGTCTCCCACGGCTCGACGAATACCTTCCGCTCAAACAAGACCGGGCCCACGTTTTCAAGACCGCCTATGTAGTGCTGAAGCTTCATGGATGTGTCCTTGCATTTGGCGTTGCTGCCGAACATAGCCGTCGACTTTCGTCGCATCGGCGCCAATCGACTGACCGGGAACGCGACGTCATTCAGGCCGACGCCACTGCGGCGGTTGCACGGCACGCCTCGAATCCGGATCGCAGCGCAGCCGCATCCAATGTCCTACCGATGATTACCAGTTCGTTTACCCGTGGCTCGCCTGGCTTCCATGGCTTTCCAGGGCGCCCGTCCAGCGTCATGTGGACGCCATGGAAGACGAACCGCCGCGCCTCGCCTTCCAGGTCGATAATGCCCTTGATCCTCAACAAGTCCTTGCCCTGGGCCTGAACAAGCTGATTGATCCACCGCGTGAACCGCGTCTCGTCCATCCCGCCCGGTTCACGAATAGATACGCACCCGATATCCGCGTCGTGCTCGTGGGCAACATCGTCGAGCAGTTGCGGTTCCAGCTTCAGCGCGTTGCGCAAATCGAAAGCGCCGACATCCAGGACATGCTGCAGGTCGACATCGCATTGAGTGGCCCAGTAGATCCGGGGCCAGCGGATTGAGCGATCTCAGTCGCCGGACAACGCTGTCCAGACCGCGCTCGGACACTAGATCGATCTTGTTGAGGATGATGATATCGGCGAACGCGATCTGCTCGCGGGCCTGCTCGTTGTCGAGTTGCTGGTAAATATGCCGGGCGTCCACCACGGTCACCACCGCATCCAATTCGGTGTTAGAGCGGAGCGTCTCCTCCAGGATGAAGGACTGGATCACCGGCGCGGGGTCAGCGAGCCCGGTAGTCTCGATCACGATGCGATCAATCCCGCCTCCCCGCGCCATCAGATTGCACACCGCGCGCGTCAGGTCACCACGAACAGTGCAGCAGATGCACCCGTTGTTTAGCTCCAAGATCTCCTCTTCGGCGCCGACCACCAACTGGCCATCGATTCCGGCTTCACCGAATTCGTTTACAATTACTGCGATCTTTTCACCGGCTCGCGCGTGCAGAATCTGGTTCAGCAACGTCGTCTTCCCTGCACCAAGGAAGCCGGTCAGCACCGTCGTCGGGATCCTGTTCCTGTGCATGCCAAATCTTTAAACCGTTGTCATACCGAGCCTCGAGGCAGTCAACGCAATTAACGTACCAGGATTGGGCTTTCGCGATATCGTTCATCACGACGTTTCCTGCCTATTCGATGGGCATACAGTGGTATCGCTCGGCCCAATTCGGCGGCATCGCGTTTTCGTCGCTGGAGCGGCGTTCGGTCGCTCGACGCCGGCGGCTGTCTGTCTTCCAGGGGCATGAGCAACCTTCCGCAGGGCTGTCCCGGTTCCGCCCCATGAACGATCGCGCCGCCGGGCGACGGGCGCATTTAGGCGTGCGTGAAACGTGTGCGTTCGAGCAGTCGGCTGACTGCTTCGACACGCTGATGGCCACGATGTCGGCTCTTTACAACGTCAACAGCGACGCGGCGACCGCTGACGCCATACTTCAGTTCGTAGTCGATAAAGGCAAACTCACCGAGGCGGAGGTGTTTCACTAATTCAACGACGTCACGAACCGTTTGCTTCACGTGCGGGGGATCATCACCTATGTCTCCGGCATCAATTTGCCAGCGCCGATCCTTGCGGCACTGCGCACTAAACTGAGGAGTATGGGCCTTGGCAATGTCAGCGCTGATCGAAACACCGAACCGGTTCGCGCCGAGGAGCGTGTTGCTGGACTTCCCGGCCCGGAGCGAGGGGGATCCGAACCCGGCCCGGCAGGAAGCGGCGGCCAACGTCCGCAAGATGCTGGCGGAGAAGGATCGCAGGGAAGCGGCGGCCTCGGCGAAGAAGACCCGCTAGGCTTCGCCACGCCGCCGGAGCAGCAGTTCGGGCATCTGGTGATCGCGGATCACGTCATCCAGTTGGTCCCCTGACTGGCTCACAACTTTGACCCTCTGCAACCACGCCACAACGCGCGGCGCGAAAGGCCGCCAGGGCAGGCGCAATGTTCGGACGGGACGAAGGCAGAGGCGCTATCCCAATGCTGCCCGCACCGCTGCCAGCGCCTCCTCCGCCTTCGCTCCATCCGGGCCGCCTGCCTGAGCCAGATCTGGGCGCCCGCCGCCGCCCTTGCCGCCGATCGCGGCGGAGGCCTCGCGCACGAGGGCGACTGCGCTCACCCGTTTAGTCAGGTCGGGTGAGACGGCGACCACGATGCTGGCCTTGCCTTCCGAGGTCGATACAAGTGCCACCACTCCGGAGCCTTGCTGCTTGCCTATCGCTTCCGCCAGACCTTTCAGGTCGCGGGGCGGGACGTCGCCGAGGTTACGAGCCGAAAACATGATCCCGCCGATGTCCTCGGCCGCCGCAGCTCCGCCGCCGGTGGCGACCTTCTTCTGCAAATCGGCTACCTGGCTTTGCAGCTTGCGGCGGTCTGCCTGCAAGGCGACGATGCGGTCCGGGACTTCGGCGGGGGCAACCTGCAAGGCACCCGCGGCGTCGTTCAACCGAGCCTGCATTTCGGCCACGAGAGCTTCGGCCGCAGGACCTGTGACGGCCTCGATCCGGCGCACGCCCGCCGCGACGGCGGTTTCGCCGACGATTCGAAAATAGCCGATGTCGCCGGTGCGCCGGACGTGGGTGCCGCCGCACAACTCGATCGACCACGCCAGTTTGTTGCCGTCGGGCTCGCCCATCGCGACGACGCGGACTTCATCGCCGTATTTTTCCCCGAACAATGCCATCGCGCCGAGTTCCACGGCCGCTTCCGGTGTCATCAGCCGCGTCGTGACCTCGGAATTTTCGCGGATGCGCGTGTTCACCTCGGATTCGACCCAGCGCAGTTCGTCGGCGGTGATCGGGCGGGGTTGGGAGACGTCGAAGCGCAATCGGTCGGGGGCGTTCAGGCTGCCTTTTTGCTGCACGTGGGTGCCGAGCTTGCGGCGCAACGCCTCATGCAGGAGGTGCGTGGCGGAGTGGTGCGCCCGGATCGCGGTGCGCCGGGCGTGATCGACGGTGGCGACCACGGGAATGCCGGGTTTTCCAAAACCTGCCTCGATCCGCCCGAAATGGACGAACAGATCGCCCAATTTCTTCTGTGTGTCGGTGACACTGACGACCAGACCGTCGGGGCCGGTGATAGTGCCGGTATCGCCGACCTGGCCGCCGCTTTCGCCGTAGAACGGCGTCTGATTCAGGACGATGGCGACGTCGGTTCCGGCTGGCGCCGAATCAGCTTCTGCGCCGTTTACGACGAGCGCCAAAATCTCACCCTCGGCGCTTTCGGTGGCGTAGCCGAGGAACTCGGACGCGCCAGCGGTTTCCTTGATCTCGAACCACACCCGTTCGGTGGCGGCATCACCCGACCCCGCCCAGGCGGCCCGGGCTCGCACGCGTTGCTCCTGCATCGCGGCTGCGAAACCGGCCAGATCGACGGTGCGTCCTTGTTCACGCAGCGCGTCCTGGGTGAGGTCGAGAGGGAACCCGTAGGTGTCGTACAAGCGGAACGCGACGGGGCCGGGCAGGGCCTCCTTATCGCCGAGGCGGCTGGTTTCCTCGGCTAGAAGGTTCAGGCCGCGGTCCAGCAGGATCTTGAAGCGGGTTTCCTCGAGCAGCAACGTTTCGGCGATCAATGATTCCGCGCGGACCAGTTCGGGGTAGGCGGTGCCCATCTGGCGGATCAGCGCAGGCACCAGCCGGTACATCACAGGATCCTTCGCGCCCATCATCGTGGCGTGCCGCATGGCGCGGCGCATGATGCGGCGCAGGACGTAGCCGCGGCCCTCGTTCGACGGCAGCACGCCGTCGGCCATCAAAAAGGACGTGCTGCGCAGATGGTCGGCGATAACCCGATGGCTGATCTTGAATGTGCCGTCGGGCTCCTGCCCGGTCAGTTCCGCGCTGGCCAGAATCAGGGCGCGAAAGATGTCGATGTCGTAGTTGTCGTGCTTGCCTTGCAGGATCGCGGCGACACGCTCCAATCCCAGGCCGGTATCGATGGACGGGCGCGGCAGCGGCACGCGGGTGCCGGGCGGTCCTTCCTCGAACTGCATGAACACCAGGTTCCAGATTTCAACGAACCGGTCGCCGTCCTCGTCCGGGCTGCCGGGAGGGCCGCCGGGGATGTGGTCACCGTGGTCGTAGAAGATTTCCGAGCACGGGCCGCATGGGCCGGTGTCGCCCATGCGCCAGAAATTGTCGGAGGTGGCGATGCGAAGGATTCGATCCTCGGGCAGGCCTGAGACTTTTTTCCAGATCTGGGCGGCGTCGTCGTCTTCCGCGAACACGGTGACCAGCAGCTTGTCCTTGGGCAGGCCATAGTCGCGGGTGACAAGTTGCCACGCATAGGGGATGGCGGCTTCCTTGAAATAATCCCCGAAACTGAAATTTCCGAGCATTTCGAAGAAGGTGTGGTGGCGTGCGGTATAGCCGACGTTATCGAGATCGTTGTGCTTGCCCCCGGCGCGAACGCATTTCTGCGCTGTTGTCGCTCGGACATAGGGCCGCTTCTCCTGACCGGTAAAGACGTTCTTGAATTGCACCATGCCGGCGTTGGTGAACATCAAGGTCGGGTCGTTGCGCGGGACCAAAGGTGAACTGGCCACCGGCGTGTGGCCATTGCGAGCAAAATAATCGAGAAAAGCGGCGCGTATGTCGTTGCTGCTGGCCATGGTGGTCAGGTGGTTCCCAGTCTGTCACGCAAACAGGGGTGCACGTAGCGCAGGGGCCGGGCTGTGTCACGTGTGGGCGCGTGCAGGGGCCGCATGGCGCTTTTTTGCGCTCGCCGGGCTGCCCACCCCGCCGGTTTCGCCAGATTCAAGGCTACCGTCGATTCGCTGCCGCGCCTGTGGCAAGCAATTTTACGACGAGACGTAAATCAAGATGAACGGAGATTGGCGCTATCTATCGCGCCATCGCCTACGGCTTTCCGCTCAGGTATGGTTACCGCATCCAATATTCATACTTCGCCCACCGAAGCAGCCCGTAGTGAGACCCTCGCCACCTGCTCCAAGAACGCGCCGATCCGGCGCACCGCCCCTGACAGCATCGACAAACTTGCGGCATAGGACAGCCGCAGATACCCTTCCCCGAAGGCGCCAAAGCTGGTGCCGGAAGGGTTGCCGCCCCCGCCTGTTCCAGCAGTCGTGATTGCAGCGCGCGCGAATCCAGTCTAGTGCCGCGGATATGGGAAAAGCGTAGAAGGCCCCGCCCGGGAGGCTACACTGCACGCCGGGCAACGCATTTAGTGCCGGGACGATGCTACTGGGATGACGCTCTCGTAGGTTGGGAAGCGGGGTTCGGATAGATGATCTCCGTGCCTTCTTCGCCGAACATCATAATGGCGGAGAACATCGTCACCTTGCCGCCGGGAACTACCAACATCTGCGCCGGTGAGAGCGACACGCGATGGCGTCGGTAGTGGTCCGCCACAACCACCTCACGCAACGGCAGAATACCGTTCGCGAGCGTGTAGCCGTGATGCCCATCCGCCAGTGCCTCGCGCCCGGCCTCGATGATGTGGTCCGGCGTCTGAAAATCCGGCTGGCCGATGCACAGGTTGACGACGTCGTGCCCAGCCCGCTGCAATTCGCTTGCGCGCGCCGGCACCCGAAAGGCGGCTTCGAAATCGTCGGCATGTCGTGCGTCCTTGGATGCAGCTTTGGACTCGCGCGCCGCTGCGCAGTCTGGCCACGTGCCGCCGGTGCCTAAGACCGTCAGCGCGCGGGCTGACGCCAACTACTTTTTTGGCGGCAGGGCGATCCCGGTCAATGCTTCCCAGACGCGGATGACGAATGAGTTGTCCTTCAATCCCTGGCCATTTGCCGCTGCCGCCAGAAATAACTGGTGCGCCGCCGCCGCCATCGGCAACGGAAAGGTCAGCGCCCGAGCCTGATCCAGCACGATCCCCAAATCCTTGACGAAGATGTTCACCGCCGACGACGGTGTGTCATCGCCAGCCAGAATATGCGGCACCCGGTTCTGCCACATCCAAGAACTGCCCGCCGATTCCGAGATTACCCTGAACAGCGTCTCCGGATCCGCCCCGGCGCGGATACCCAAAGCCAGCGCCTCGGCCGCGGTGGCGATATGCACGCCAGCAAGCAGCTGATTGACCATCTTCACCGTGCTGCCGACGCCGATCTCGTCGCCGAGCCGCCAGACCTTGGTCGATATAGCCTCCAGCACCGGGCCGGCCTTGGCAAACGCCGCCTCCGATCCTGATCCCATTACCGTCATCGTGCCCGCCCTGGCGCCGGCCGAACCGCCGGAGACCGGACTGTCCACCATCAGGAACCCGGCCTCCTCGATCTTGCTGCCCAACGCCTTGGCGGCCTCCGGCGCGACGGTGGCGCAACACAGCACCACGGCGCCCTTCTCCAACCGCTCCAGACATCCCTTCTCCCCAAACAGCACCTGCTCGGTTTGCGCAGCGTTGATGACGAAGACCACTACCGCCTCCAGGTTCGGCGGCAAGGCATCCGGCGAGACCACGACCTTGCCGCCCTCGGCTGCGAAGGCGGCGCGGGTTGCTTCCCGCAGTTCGCAGCCGGTGACGTCGTGGCCCTTGTGCAGCAGGTTCAGCGCGGCGCCCATGCCCATGTTGCCGAGACCGATGACACCGACTTTCATGTTGTTTCCTCCAGCTTAGGGAACGCGAGGGGCGTCGCCGTTTGGTCCATCTTTACCGAACTGACGAGCGTGGCAAGAACCGGATCGGGCGGCGGCGGGCGATTCGGTTGGCCGGTGCTTCTCAGGCTGGGCTGATCGGCGCATAGCGGCCGATAGGTTTACTTGCCGCCGCTTTGTCCTAGGAGAGGGCTGACCCTGTGGTGAACGCCATCTGCCCCGTGATAACCTTGTCGCCGCAGGATTACGACGCCGTTTTGTTCGACCTGGACGGGGTTCTGGCGCAGACGGCAAATGCCAATGCGGCCGCCTGGAAAAGTCTGTTCGATGCATTTCTTGGGCAACGGTCCGCGGATCTCGGCGAGCCATTCGTGCCGTTTGATGTTGGCGCGGACTATCGACGCTACCTCGAAGGGAAGTCCCGCCACGGCGGCGCGGCGGCGTTTCTCGAATCGCGCGGTATTGACTTGCCGCGAGGGGCACCCGGAGATCTCCCTGACGTGGAGAGCATCCAGGCGTTAGGCGTTCGCAAGGACGGGTATTTCCTGACGATTCTGAAGCAGCAGGGCATCGAGGCCTATGGGGCGTCG
This sequence comes from uncultured Pseudomonadota bacterium, assembly GCA_963832865.1. GTDB lineage: Bacteria > Pseudomonadota > Alphaproteobacteria > Acetobacterales > Acetobacteraceae > Rhodopila. The sequence goes on along the minus strand of CAWHWH010000002.1, from coordinate 3,043 downwards.
GTTGTCCTGGCAGAAAAGCTGCGCGCCCAGCAGATCAGGACCGCTGTCGTGTCCGCCAGCAAAAACTGCGACGTGGTGTTGGAGACGGTCGGTATTGCGCGGTTGTTCGACGTGCGGGTGGACGGGAACGATGTTGCCGGTCTCGGGCTTAGAGCCAAGCCGGCGCCGGATGCGTTTCTCGAGGCGGCCCGGCGCCTCGGCGTCGATCCGGCTCGTGCGGTCATCGTGGAGGATGCGGTCGCTGGAGTTGCCGCCGGACATGCGGGCAATTTCGGCTGCGTGATCGGCGTCGATCGCAGTGGGCAGTCGCAGGAGATGCGCGAGGCCGGCGCCGATGTCGTGGTGACCACCCTGGCGCAGGTCCTGGTGACATCAGAGCCTCCGTCCGCCTGGTCGCTGGTCTTTGAGAGCTTCGATCAGCCACACGAGGGCGTTCGCGAGGCCCTGTGCACTTTGGGGAACGGGTATTTCGCGACGCGCGGGGCGCTTGTCTGGGCCAGGGCGGATGGCACTCACTACCCCGGGACGTACCTGGCCGGCGGCTACAACCGGTTGCGCACCGATATCGGCGGACGAGTGGTCGAGAACGAAGATCTGGTCAATTTTCCCAACTGGCTCGCGCTCCAGTTCAGGATCGGCGATCAGGACTGGTTCGATGTGAAGAGCGCGGCACTGTTGTCGTATCGGCAGGAACTCGATCTGCGGCGCGGATTGCTGTTGCGAACCATACGCTTCGAGGATGCCCAAGGCCGCCGGAGCCTGTGGCGGGAGCAGCGTCTTGTATCGTTGGCCGACATGCACCTGGGCGCGATGAAATTGACCCTGACCGCTGAGAATTGGTCGGGTGCGGTCACCATCCGTTCGGGAATCGATGGACGTGTGGTCAATGCGGGTGCGAAGTTGTACAAGAACTTCAACGGTAGGCATTTGGACCCGCTGGCGGCCGAGGTGGTCGACGATGAAAGCGTCTCCCTGCTCGTGCGCACCTGTCAATCGGATATTCGTGTCGCCCAGGTGGCGCGGACTCAAGCGTTCCTCGACGGGAGGCTTATCGAAGTCTCGCGCGAGGCAGTCCGGGAAGCGGGCTATATCGGTCAGGAAATGACAATCGATGTTGCCCAAGGCCAGATGTTGGTTCTGGAGAAGTTGGCCTTTCTCTATACCTGCCGTGACAATGCGATTTCGGAGTGCGGACTGGCGGCTGAAAACGCCGTGGCGCGCGCGGGGCGTTTTGAAGCGGTTATGGCGGATCATCTGCAAAGTTGGAGGCACTTGTGGCGGCGGTACGATGTTGGCATCCAGCCTGCTAATCCCAGATTCAAATTGAATGTCCCCATGCTGCTTCGGTTGAACATGTTCCACCTACTGCAGACGGTTTCGCTGCAGTCCCTCGGCCTCGACATCGGCATTCCGGCGCGGGGTTGGACCGGGGAGGCCTATCAGGGTCATATTTTCTGGGATGAGGTGTTTATTTTCCCTTTCTTCAACTATCGTGTGCCCGAGATCACCCGATCGCTTCTGCTGTACCGATACCGGCGGCTTGGCGAAGCGCGCGCCGCCGCGCAAAGCGCCGGACACAAGGGGGCGATGTTTCCGTGGCAAAGCGGCAGCGACGGACGGGAGGAGACCCAAAAGTTCAACCAGAACCCACGCTCGCAGCACTGGGTGCGCGATAATTCCTATCTTCAGCGCCACGTGGGAAGCGCCATCGCGTACAATGTGTGGCAGTATTTCCAGGTGACGCACGACCTGGAGTTTCTGCGGTTCTATGGCGCCGAACTGATCCTGGAAATCGCGCTATTTTGGTCAAGCATGTCGGTATTCAATGACGAGCGTGGGCGATACGAGATTTGTGGCGTGATGGGGCCTGACGAATTCCATGATGGCTATCCGGATGCCGCGACGCCGGGCGTCAATAATAATTCCTACACTAATGTCATGGCGGTGTGGGTGCTTTGCCGAGCGATGGAGGTGCTTGATTTGCTGTCGGCTATGCGTCGACATGAATTGACACGGCGGCTTGGCATATCGCCGGAAGAGATTGCACGTTGGCAACACATCAGCCGCAGGATGTACGTGCCTTTTCATGAGGACGGGATCATCAGTCAATTCGAAGGCTACGATGCGCTGCATGAGCTTGACTGGGAGGATTATCGGGTCCGCTACGGCAATATCCAGCGTCTCGATCTCATCCTCGAGGCGGAGAATGACAGCCCGAACCGCTACAAGCTTTCAAAGCAAGCCGATGTATTGATGTTGTTCTACCTGTTTTCCGCGGAGGAACTCGAGGAGCTGTTCAGACGGCTGGATTATCTGTTCGTCTCCGATACGATTCCGAAGAACGTCAGTTACTATGCTGCGCGTACGTCTCACGGCTCCACGCTGTGCCGGGTGGTTCATGCCTGGGTTCTGGCGCGATCGGACCGCCCGCGTTCGACGAAATTTTTTGCCGAGGCGCTGCAAAGCGACATGGGCGACATCCAGCAGGGCACCGCCTCGGAAGGCGTGCATCTTGGGGCGATGGCAGGCACCGTGGACCTGATACAGCGCGTTTCTACGGGGATCGAAGCTAAGGGCGATGTTCTGCGGCTCAATCCGGAGTTGCCGCTTGAGATGGAGGGGCTGGAGATGCGCATCCGCTATCGCGGACATTCGATCGATTTGCTGCTTACGCGGGAGGCCCTGACGATGCGCGGATCTGATCGCCACGCCGCGCCGATTGCGCTGTCGGTGGCGGGCAAGAGTTACGAATTCGCCGGCGGCAGCACGCGGGTCTTCAAATTGAAGGAGGACTAGACGAAACCGACCAGCGGTGCGCTGGAAAAAACCATCTATTGCGCGTCAGGCCGTTCATCATTGCGCGTCGCCAAACGTAGTCATTTTGCTCCAACAGGGTCAACATAGTGGGATGCCGACGTCGCAGAATGCCATAGGCAACCCTATTGAGGCGTGAAAAGTGTCTCATGTCGTCGCCTCAGGCTATGATCTTGTTGGTTGAGCGCGCACTTTTAGTTAGCCGAAGCGCTCCCAAGCAGTCTGACGT
>CAWHWH010000001.1:0-28450 GCA_963832865.1 uncultured Pseudomonadota bacterium | reverse complement strand
TTTCGCGATATCGAGCGAAATCTCCGGGGTGAATATGCGGCTGTCGGCGGGTGGTACCCGGGAACTCCATTGGCACCAACAGGCCGAGTGGGCGATCATGACGTACGGCAACTGCCGAAATCACGGTGCTCGACGTTCAGGGGCGCCCGTATGTTCAGGACGTAAAGGAAGGCGATCTCTGGTATTTCCCAGCGGGGCTGCCACACTCGCTGCAGGGACTGGGGCCAGACGGGGCGGAGTTTGTGTTGGCGTTCGACAACGGCGCATCGTCGGAGTTCAACACGTTACCAGCGACCGACTGGATGGCGCACACGCCGCCGGAAGTCCTCGCCAAGAACTTTGGTGTCCCGGCCGACGCGTTTAAAAATATTCCGCTGCATAACCGGTGGATCTTCCAGGGCAAGGTACCGGGACCGTTAGCCGAGGCGCAGGCGGCGGTCGCGAGCAGGGCCGGTTCACCGGAGTATCCGTTCGTGTTCTCGTTGTACGAAGCGCCGAAGGCCGGCGAAACCGAGGGCGGCTACATACAGATCGCCGATAGCTCCAATTTCAAGGTTTCGAAGACGGTCGCAGCCGGTCTGGTTACGGTGAAGCCGGGCGGTCTGCGGACGATGCACTGGCATCCGAATGCCGACGAGTGGCGGTACTACATGAGGGGTTCGGCGCGGATGACGGTGTTCAATGCCGGGCCGGCCGCCAACACCGCCAATTTCCATCCCGGGGACATCGGCTATGTGAAGAAGGGTCTGGGTCATTACGTCGAGAATACGGGGACGACTGACCTCGTTTTCCTCGCGCTGTTCCGGGCACCACACTACGAGGAAGTGTCATTCTCCGACTGGCTGGCGGGAACGCCACCCGAAATGGTGGCTGCGACGTTCAACCTAGATGCCGCGATCGTCGCGAAATTTCCTAAGGGACGGGCTAACGTACTGCCGGGGTAACGTCGCGCTGCGATGGCGGCTCTCAAAGACGGCCGAGCCATGTCACGATATAACACGCACTGAACCTCCGTCGCGGCCTGACGAACAGTGCTCAGGTCCCGAATCTGCGGAGCTGTGCCTCACCATCACGATGCGCTGACGGTTGATCCCTAAGTCTGGCTTCAGAATTGGGGATAGCGGGGCTATGTGCGGCAGCGGCCCCCGTGGCGTGGCGGCTGCCTCCGCGTGCGTGCGCCATCGTGTTAATTGCCGACGTGCGCTAGTCTCTCCCTAGGGAGTATGGGAAGTCCAGGATGAAACTGTTTTACGGCTGGGTGATTGTCGCCGTCGGCATCGTCGTGGGCTGCATCGGGATGGGTGGCCTGATGTCGTTCGGCGTGTTCCTGCAGCCGATGGCCGACTCCCTCGGTTGGTCTCGCGCGGGGATTTCAACCGGTTCGACCCTGGCCTTTCTCTCGATGGGCGTCGGCGGGTTTTTTTGGGGCCGGCTGTTTGACCGCTATGGAGTGCGGGTGGTCGTCATGCTCGGCGGGCTGCTGCAAGGTCTCGGTCTTGTCGTGGCGAGCCAGGCGCAAAGCCTCCCGATGTTTCTGGCGGCCTACGGAGCGGTCGTGGGGCTCGCCGTCGGTGCGTTTTACGTCCCGTTGACCGCTGCCACTGCAAGCTGGTTCACGCGCCACCGCAGCCTCGCCGTCTCCCTGGTCTCGGCCGGTCTGGCGCTGGGCACGACGCTGGTGGCGCCGCTCGCTCGGTGGCTGATCGTCACCCATGACTGGCGCTTTGCCATGCTCGTGCTCGGCCTTATCGCCTGGGCTGTCATCCTGCCGGCCGCACTGCTGTTGCGCCCAGCGCCTGCAACCGATGGTGGGTCCGCCACCGTCCGATCCGCCACCAACACGTACCGGGACGACATGACTTTGGCGCAGGCGCTGAAAACGCCGGTGTTCTGGAGCCTGGCGTTGGCGAATTTCGCCTGCTGCGCCGCCCACTCCGGACCGATCTTCCATATGGTTTCCTATGCCGCGGACTGCGGGGTGGCGCCGCTGACAGCGGCCACGGTGCTCGGCGTGGCCGGGCTCGCGGCGCTGTCGGGCCGCATCATATGCGGGTTGCTGGCTGACCGCGCCGGCGCGAAACGCACGCTTGTGGCCTGCCTCGCGCTGCAGGCCCTGGCGATCGCACTCTATTTGCCGGCCCGCGATCTTAACACGCTCTACGCCGTGTCAATGCTGTTCGGATTTTCCTACGGCGGCGCGATGCCACTGTATGCGATCCTGGTGCGGGCGTATTTCCCGGCGAAGATCATGGGCAGCGTTTTCGGCGTCGTCGCGATGATCTCGACGTTGGGCATGGCGCTCGGACCGCCGGTGGGTGGTTGGCTGTTCGATCAGTTCGGCGGATACGGATGGCTTTACGTCGCATCGTCCGCGATCGGCATCGCAGGGGCGGCGATAGCCATGACCGTGCGGCCGCACCTGCCGCAGCCGGCGGCGATCGCGGCGGTATCCTGACGGATGTCAGCGAAGCTGCCGCGCGAGCTTGATGACAATCTTTTCCCAAAGGTGTCGTTGTCTCGGACAAGGCACTGGCCGCGGTAAACACTGTCCGAGCAGATTTTCGCGGACCATCAAGCCGTCCAAGCGCTCAGACGGAGCGGATCGATGCGACGAGCCCTCAGCCTTCGCTCACCCCTTGGGACCAGGAGCGTTCCGCACAAAATGCCGTCCCGATGCTCAGGAGGGGTGCGACCGCTGAAAATGAGAACCGCTGTCGTGAATGGGCGGCGGTGGCCACCTATGCCGATGTCTGCTATTCGGGGCTGGGGAGCGATTCGTTGTGCCGATACCGCCGATGAGGACTATCTGATGCAATTCACGGCAGCTGCGCTACCCGGTCTGATTATCGTAGACCTTTCCGTCATGAGCGACGATCGGGGCTATTTCGCGCGGACCTTTTGCGCTGAAGAGTTCGCCGCGGCCGGCCTGCCGACTGTATTTCCGCAATGCAACACATCGTTCAACCTGGCTAGAGGCACACTGCGTGGCCTGCATTGGCAGGCGGATCCATATCCTGAGGGCAAGCTCGTCCGCTGCACGCGAGGGATGATCCTGGACGTGGCGGTAGACCTGCGGCCTGAAAGTCCGACCTGCCGCCGCTGGTTCGGTATCGAACTCAGCGCCGAGAATGGACGCGCCCTCTATATTCCGCCGGGTTTCGCGCACGGGTTCCAGACCTTGGCCGACGAGACGGAAGTCTTCTACCAAATGAGTGAGGCCTACCGGCGCGACCTATCGCGCGGGGGACGTTGGGACGATCCCGCGTTCGGCATCGACTGGCCCATCCGCAATCCAATTCTGTCGCCGCGGGACGCCGCCTACCCCGATTACGTGGCGTGACCCGTCTGCGTCGCGTTCTGATCACCGGCGCAAGCGGCTTTATTGGCCGTCATGCCGTACCGCTTCTGCGAAGCCGGGGCTTTGAAGTGCATGCTATCGGCCGCGACCAAGCAGATCTCCTGACGCCAGGTATCCCCGCCGCCCTTGTCAATCAGATCAAGCCGACTCATCTGCTCCATTTGGCCTGGAATGCGACGCCGGGACGCTTCTGGACGGCGCCTGACAACCTCGACTGGGTGGCCGCAAGTCTGGCATTGCATCGTGCGTTTGCCGCTGCGGGCGGTGAGCGCGCGGTGTTCGCGGGCACCTGCGCCGAATACGATTGGTCGCATGGCGTGTTGGATGAGGCCGCGACTTTGTGCAATCCATCGACCGTCTATGGTGTTGCGAAGGATTCGCTGCGGCGTTTGCTGCAAGCCTCCCCGGAGGGTGTAGGGCTCTCGTGGGGACGGGTCTTCTTCCTCTACGGGCCGCACGAGGCACCTGCTCGACTGGTGCCGGACGTCATCACATCTCTCCTGGCAGGGCGCGAAGTACTGTGCAGCGATGGGCTTGTCGAGCGCGATTTCATGCATGTCGCCGACGTCGCGGCTGCCCTGATTGCCGTGCTGGAGAGTGACGTGACAGGTCCGATCAATATCGCATCCGGTTGCTGCCTGCCTTTGCGCGACGTCATCGGTCGGATAGCCAAGGAAATCGGGCGCCCGGAGCTGGTTCGCCTGGGCGCCCGCCAGAATTCAGTGTCCGAGCCGCCGCGCCTGGCCGCCGTGATCCACCGACTGCAAGATGAGGTCGGTTTCCGTCCGGAGCGCAGTCTGGATGAAGGTCTTATGGAAACGATAGCTTGGTGGCGTGCCCGCTCATGACAGACGCCGAGAACAGCCTGCATGCGCGCCATGCGACCGTGGCAAAGCGGCTGTCGTATCTGCCCCTGAGATCGGCTCGCACGGATCGTGCGTGCGGACGCAATGACCCCTGCCCTAATCGTGGGACACGCGATGCGGTCGTGAGGTGGATGTCCGTTCTGGCATTGAACGCACTTGAGCCCTTGAATAGCGTTGGAACTTCCGCCTGGAGATCGCCGTAATTCCGTTCCAGATTTTTCGCCGCGTTCCGCTGTTGCGCCGTCCGTTTTATCAGCGGGATAAGGCCATCGCAGAGCGGGATCGTGCGATCGCGGAGTTGGACGCGCTCCGGGCCGAACGCAAAACCCTCGAAACGACGGATCGTACTCTTTGGTGGCGGCACCGAAGCGGCAAACGAACCGCCGGCGCAAGCGGCGTTACGGGCCCGTCGACGGCCGACGATGCGTTACTTGTTGCGCGTATCATCGCGGCGTACCGGGCAGCGCGTGCCACGGCCCTTGGCGATCAAGGCCCGGTATGGCCGTCGTCAATAAAGTACCCCATTCATGATGCGCTGATGAGCAAGGAAGCGGAGACCGTTGTAGCCCCGATGCTGCGCGACCCGGGTAGTAATATGTTGTTCTACGGATTCGACAACCTCTCGTCCGGCACCAAAGATACCAACGCGATATGGGACAACACACACCATATTCGTGTCTACGACGACTTGTTGCGCCTCAGTGAGGCCGTCGGCGTACAGCGACTGGAATATCCCGAAGGGCCTGAAACACAGCCCGCGCCCGATCCCGAAGTTATCCTTCGTGACCTTGATACCGCATTCGGCTTCGCCATCCATTTCCCAAATCCATACCCTGACGAGGTCGGTCTTAAAACCTCGCGTGGCGTCGCGAGTTATCGCGCCGTGCAGGGGCTCTATCAGGCATATCGCGTCGCCGAACTGGTCCGCGATCGCCCCGCCGCCCGGGTGGTCGAGATTGGCGGAGGGCTGGGCCGCACCGCGTTCTACGCCCAGCAATTTGGGCTTCGCGACTACACGCTCATCGATCTGCCTATGACGAACGTTGCGCAGGCCTATTTTCTTGGGCGTGCCCTTGGCCCCGACGCGATCAGCCTTTTCGGGGAGGATCGCCCCGGCATACGTATCGCGCCGCCGGCAGCGTTCCTCGACGCAGCAGATCGCTACGACCTGGTGGTAAATGTGGACGCGCTGCCCGAAATGGCGGCCGAGACCGCGACGGCCTATTGCCAGGCGATCAAGGCGCGGGCTGATATATTCCTTTCGATCAATCACGAATACAACGCCCTGACGGTGCGAGAAATCTGTGCCGGACTGAGCATGCACGCCGAGTCTCGGATGCCCTACTGGCTGCGTCGTGGATATGTCGACGAGGTGTTCAGGCTTTGAGGCAGGAATTTGACGTGCGTGCTACTCGCTTCCCCCGCTGCGGATTGTATGGCCGACGCGTGCCTGGGCCACCCCGGATCACAGGTATTGCGGAAGCCGGGATTGCGAAGCATTTAACGTCACGGCTATTTTCCGCTGTTCGGCCAGCCCTGTGGGGTCGACGCCAATTTCGAGCATGCCCCGATCATGACGCGCGCCTTGTTTTCCATCCTGCTTCCCAGTCGCAACCGGCTTCAATTGCTGCGCCACGCAGTCGAGAGCTGGGCCAAGACGCCGATCTGGAATTGTCATCGCCGACAATGCGTCACGTGGGGACGCCTTGACGCCGGTCACGCAGCGTAATGAGGAACTGGACAGCGAGCAGCAAGAGGCGGTCGCGTTGCATGATGAAAAGCTCGACAGCGGGAAGCAAGAGGCAGTCATAGGCCTTCCACTTCCAATTCTTGATCCGCTCATGACTACGACAGACGGTAAAGCGATCGCCGTTGTTTATCTGGCGCGATCAGCGGACGGGTCTGTGAGCGATTTCGAGCCCTTCGTTGAGTCATACCGGCAGCATGATGCGGGGATGCCTCACGACCTGATCATCGTCCGAAAGGGTCTCCATCAGCTGTCTGGCTCACAGGCTGCGCTGACCGAAATGCTGAACGGCATTCCGCATCGAGCGGTGGATGTTTTGGATGACGGCTTCGACATCCAGGCGTATCTCAAGGTGACGCCCTATCTGCGGCACGACCGCGTCTGCTTCCTGAACACTTTCTCGCAAATCGCAGCCGGCAACTGGCTCAGCAGCCTCAACGCCCCGCTTGACCGCGGCGATGTCGGCATGTCTGGGGCGACCGGGTCCTACGAGAGCCTTTTCACGACGCTATTTTTCCTCTACAAGGTAGTTTGGCTGACTTCCGTCCAAAGCATTCAGTACTCTCCGAAGATTGCAGAGCAGTTCCGTGAATTACTGAGCGGACAAGCGCAGAATTGGCTCGGCAAGCGCGGCAGCATCTGGATGCAGATCAAGCGTGAACTAGCGCGTCCAATATTCGGGCGTCCCTTCAATACCGATGAGATAGAAGCAGGATTCGGTGTGCAGTGGGAAACGCTTACGCGACCCGGAGCGCCGCTGTTTCCATTTCGGGACTTCAAGCCGTTCCCGAACCCGCATCTTCGCAGCAACGCTTTCATGATATCGCGTCAACTGTTGATCGATCTCGACTTCAAGCTGGACAATACAAAGGTCGCCGCCAATCGGTTCGAGAGTGGTCCGGACGGATTGCCGGCAGGTCTGGCGCAGCGAGGCCTGTCCTCCGTTCTCGTCGGTGCCAACGGCGTCGGCTATGAAGTCGCAGACTGGCCGGGAAGCGTTACCTTCCGCCTGGGCGACCAGGCCAATGTGCTGGTGACCGACAACCAGACGCGTGGCTTCGCGGCGATGTCGAAATGGCAGAGGGCATTGCATGAGCGCATGACCTGGGGTGACTTTTTGCCAGAAAAAGAGCCTAAAATTATCGATTTTGGCGTGAAATTTCCCCGCGGCAGCCTCGATCTCACACCGTCTTTCGCGGAACCTCGGCCCGTTGCATCAAGCCGGACTGACTTGTTCTTCTCTGTCGTCATTCCCACCCACAACCGGCTTGAGCTGCTCCGCGATGCACTCAGCTCAATCTCAGGGCAGTCCGGAGAGAATTGGGAATGCGTGATATTTGACAACGCGTCTGAAGCACCTGTCGCAGAATATGTTTCGTCGCTCAGCGACTGTCGGATTCGCTACGAGCGGTCAGACGAATTTCTTCTTAAGACCTCGAGCTGGAACCGCGCTATCGATCTGGCCAGGGGCGATTATATTACGCTTATCGGCGACGATGACGGCCTCGTGCCAAACTACTTCGAGAAGCTCGGTGACCTCGTCGCAAGGTTCGACCATCCAAACGTGGTCTACTCCTCGGTCTACCAGTTTCTTCGTCCGGCCGTGGCACCCCGGGAGCGTGCAGGCTACGTCGTTGAGTTGAGGAACGGCTTCTTCTTCCAGAATTGCTCGGAACCTTTCCTCTTGAACCCAGAGGCGGCCCAAAGGGCGGTCGCGGGTTCGCTAACCCTGCGGCGAAATTTCGGGTTTAACATGTCAGCCTTCGCCTTCAGCCGCCCATTCCTAAGTCAGGTACGGACTGAGGGCGTCGTCTTCCATTCGCCGTTCCCCAACTACTATCTGGCGAACATCGCAATGGGCATGGGTAGCACAATTGCGATATCACCGGAACCGCTCGCCATCGCCGGTGTGTCGCGGCCCTCCGTCGGCGGCACCTCTTTCAACCTTGAGGAAATGGGCACGGCACTGCTGAACGCAAACCTGCGCGAGGATAGTCTTCACGGTGCATGCGAACCGCTGTTGCTGTCTGGGCCAGCGTACAACACCAACTACGTTGTCACTATGGAACATGTGGCGCGGAAACTTGGCGGCCGAATTCCGGCGCCCGTTGACTACCAACGCTACCGGCGGCTCCAGATCTACTCGGTTATTACCGCGCAGAATAACCTATACTGGATGCGGCGACGGCCAGGATCGCTGCTGTGGGCACAGCTGACGCCGAAGGAGCGATCGTGGGCGCTTTACCTCGGCTTCCTTAATTGGAAGGCAAAGTCCGGCAGCATCAGTCAAACGAGGTCGATCGACGCCGCCAGGAGGAAGGTCGAACTTTACGACTTTACCCCGATCCAGACGAACCGGGTTGTCGGACATTTTGCCCGGTTGACGGAATTGTTCGGTGCGCTACACGCCGGTACCTACCCTGACCCGGCGCTGCCGACTGCAGTCCGCGTCATCGACGGAACGTGGGCATGACAGATCATCCGTCGAGGCTTCGCCCAATATCGCGCCTTGACTTGAGCCGCCAGAGCGTTGGTAGCCGACCGGCGCCAGCGTAAAAGACTATCCTCGTGCGGCTCTGCGTTCGGAAGTGTGTGCCCATCTCTCGATGTTGTTGGAAGAAAAGATGTTCGTCACATTCTTGTCGCGGAGCAGAATCTTCAAATATCGCCCATCCGCAACCGCTAGCGATAGGCCAGGCGCAATGGCGTAGTTACGATCTTGATACTCAATTGCGGAAACCCAGTGTGTATCTATAACCATCCGGCGCGATCGTCAGCAAAGGCTTCTCAGATTAGGTCCGGCCGCATGTCCGAGTAGAGGCCAAAGCCGAGAAGATTGATACGCGGATGGGCCACCTTCCGGGTCTGAACGCGGCGCTTCAGACCCTCGAACTCCGCAAGCGCGGCTTCTTTCGTGCTGCGTGCGATTCCCCGGTAATCCCAGAAGATGCGCATCTTCTCCGCATATTGCTGCCTGTCGTAGGAGAAATACTTCCACGAAAGGATAAGGTGGCTGAGTGCCATGTGATACTCGTGCACGGGCACCGAGTAGCTGTTGTACCGCTCCTCGAACAGCCCCTTAGTCATATGCGCCGCAATCGCGTCGTATCGATAGATACACATACCGCCGTCGAGCCATGCCCTCCAGCTCAGATCCACATCCTCGCAATAGAGAAAGATGGTTTCATCAAAGCCGCCCTGCCGCTCAAAAAAGGCACGGGACAGAAGGACGCATGCACCGCTGCACCAATCAACCTCCAACGTCCGCGGATCGAACGCTCGCGGCGGGTTCTCGATGGGAAACTGTCGAGCTTCGACAATAAACGCCTTTCCACCGCTTTCATCGTATGACGAATAGAGCTTGTCCACGACATCCGGCAACAGGATCATGTCGGGATTTATCGTCATAAACGCGTCGAAGCGGTCAGCGCTCCTGTTTGAATACTCGTTCCAGATCAGGTTCTGCTTCTCACCGTAGCCACATTTTTTATCGATTCGAATAGGATTAATGACGAACAAATCGCGCGAAAACGATTCGATCCGGGCAATCATAATATCGGAAACTGGCTCATAGATGCCGATCTGTACAATGAACCGATATTTGTTACCGAGTCCGTCCTGCTGACGGAGCGACATCAGGCAGTCCTCGATGTAACGCATAAGCTCCGCGGCGTTGGCAAGAATTTGGATTGGAATCGTAATCATGCCACGGCGAGCCTCTCAGATGGAACGCCCATCACCGGAGCGACCTGACGAATCGACGCTACGGCGATGATTATTTTGCGGGAGCGTGGTGTGCGGTCCGGCGCGAGCAAACTCCTCGGAGCACAACTTGGATTCGAAATAGCCGCGCTCATCGACGCGCTGCTCCGGCTCGATTCAGCGTGACACTCCATGGATGTCAGTCGGGCGGATACGCATCAAAGAAGTTCGACTTGCGGGATCGGCACGGCGAATCGGCCGCCCCACTCGCGCACCGCAGCCATTTGCTCCATCACCTCCTCTTTCAGGTTCCACGGCAGGATCAGCACATAGTCAGGCCGCGTTAACAGAATCTGCTCCGGCGCGTGGATCGGAATGCGCACTCCCGGCACAAGCCGACCCTGCTTATGCGGACTGCGATCGACCGTAAATTCAATGAGCTCGGGACCGATTCCGCAGTAGTTGAGCAGAGTGCTGCCCTTCGCCGGAGCGCCGTACGCGGCAAGCCGCTTGCCCTCGCGTCGCACGCGCAGGCAGAATTCGAGGATGTCGCACTTGCTCGCGACGACCTGCTTGCCGAAGCGCCGGTAGACATCAAGCGATTCCAGTCCTGCCTCGCGCTCACGCCCGATAATGGCCGCGACCGACGGCAGCGTGGAATGGCGAGCGCTCTCGGAATGACAGGCAAACACGCGGAGCGAGCCGCCATGCGTCGGCAGTTCCTGGATGTCGAACAGCCGAAGTCCGTGGTGGGTCATGATGCGCTCGACGACCAGCAGCGAAAAGTAGGAGAAATGCTCATGATAGATCGTGTCATATTGATTCTGTGCAATCAGCTGAAGCAGATGCGGGAACTCTACGGTGAGTACGCCGTCGGGCTTGAGCAGGATCTTAAATCCGCGAACAAAGTCGTTCAGGTCCGGGACGTGGGCCATAACGTTGTTGGCGGCGATCACGTCCGGGGCGACGCCCGCAGCCTTCAGGCGATCTGCGGTTCGCGCGCCGAAGAACGCGACCTCGGTGGGTATCCCTTTGGAGATTGCCACATCGGCAACATTAGCCGCCGGCTCGACGCCGAGCGCTCTGACGCCGCGCTTGACGAAATACTGAAGAAGGTAGCCGTCGTTGCTCGCGATTTCGACGATCTGCGAATTCGCATCCAGCGCATATCGCGCGATCATATGGTCAGCATAAGCGGCGGCGTGACGCAGCCAGCCTTCGGAAAACGAAGAAAAGTACAGGTAGTCCTCAAAAATATGTTCTGGAGACTCAAATTCATCAAGCTGAACCAGATAGCACTTGTCACAAACGAAGGCGTGGAGCGGATAAAACGGCTCCATCCGCTGGGCGTTCTCCGGAGCGATGAACGCGTTAGAAAGCGGCGACATCCCAAGATTGGCAAAGTTTTCAGTCAAACGGTTGCCGCAAAAACGGCAGTGGTTGTCACGCATCACCGCTATCCCCAATCATCTCATAGGCCTCGATGTCTTCGCCAACCAGGTCGGCGGCGGCACGGCCGTCGCGGTGCGCCTTGTACCAGCGGACGCTCCAGGCAAGAGCGTCCTCCAGGCCAAGACGGGGCTGCCAATTGAGGCGTGCGCGCGCTTTCGCTGCATCGACGGCGAGCAGTGCTGCCTCATGCAGTCCAGTTCCCCCGACCGCGGACCAGCTTGCCCCCTCGCCCCAGAGTGCGGTTACGCACTCGACAATGTGGCGCACCGGCTTCACGTCCTGAACGGCGGGCCCGAAATTCCAGGCCGCCGCAAGATCGGTTTCACCTTTCCAAAGGCCTTCCGCCAGCAGTAGGTAACCGCAGAGCGGCTCCAGCACGTGTTGCCAAGGGCGAGTGGCGGACGGATTCCGAATAGCGATGCTCGCCCCGCTGCTGAGCGCGCGAACGCAGTCCGGAATTAGCCGGTCCTCCGCCCAGTCACCTCCGCCGATAACATTACCGGCGCGCGCGGAGGCCATGGACACCCCCCTCCCCTCCAACGCCGGAAAATAGGATCGCCGCCAGGCTGCCACGGCCAATTCGGCGCAGGCTTTGCTGGAGCTGTACAGGGTCGTAGCCACCGAGCGTATCATCCTCGCGATAAGCCCACGGCCACTCGCGGTTCTCGTAGCATTTGTCAGTCGTCACGATCACCACGGACCGCACCGATGGCGTGCGTCGAACCGCCTCCATCACGTGCACCGTTCCCATCACATTGGTTTGGAACGTCAGCACGGGCTCTCGGTATGACCGCGTGACCAGCGACTGGGCTGCCAGATGCAGCACGACGTCCGGTGCGAAATCCTGAATCGCGCTCGATAGCGCGGTCTCCTCGCGAATGTCACCGTATACGCTCTTGATCAGCGCGCCGAGGCTTATCAGCGAGCTCAGGTTCTGTTCAGAATCGGGGGGCAGGGAGAATCCCATGATGTCGGCGCCCAACCGATGCAGCCACATGGACAGCCATGCACCCTTGAACCCGGTGTGGCCGGTCAGAAACACGCGCTTGCCCCGCCAAAACCGCGGACTCGGGATCATTCGACGTGCCAAGGCTCGGCCGCCCTGTGCCCCAGATCTTCCGGTAAGCACCTCTCTTGCAGAGTATCCATCGGCTGCCAAAAACCGTCGTGCCGATAGGCCATCACCGCTCCGTTCCTCGCCAGTCGCTCCAAAGGCTCATTCCTCCACACCGTTGCATTAGCCTTGATATAGCCGAACACGTGGGGCGCCAGATATCGACGGTGCCTACCGCATCGCCATAGGTAATGCAGAAGCCCTCGAGAGACGACCAACCGCCGTCTCCCCTTAGCTTACATGGGAGCGGGCGTTACATACCAGCCCATCGAGCGGCGCAATCCTCGGTCGGCCTCATTCC
Organism: uncultured Pseudomonadota bacterium; assembly: GCA_963832865.1. Classification (GTDB taxonomy): domain Bacteria; phylum Pseudomonadota; class Alphaproteobacteria; order Acetobacterales; family Acetobacteraceae; genus Rhodopila. The sequence continues at coordinate 15,910 of CAWHWH010000001.1, read as the reverse complement.
CGTGCACCTGTTGAAACAGCAGGCTTGCGGTGTGGCCGATTCCCCATGGTCTTTCAAGGCCACCGCAGCGTCACTGCACTGCGATCCGCTGGCACGAGCGCGGCAAACGGTCGTTGCGACGCGGTGCGCATTTACGTCGAGTTGGCTTCAACGCAATCCGACCTTTCGGTAAATCCTGCGAATCTTACTGACGACGCTGTGAGCCCAGAATATTCCAGCCACGATTTTTGGGTATTGGGCCAGCTTCACTCCGATCATTGCCTCCTTCGATAGCTCCGGCATCGGGGTGGGGATGGCCGGGACCCCGCCATGGCGCTTTTTCATAAACAGGAAGGCGTAAGGATAGCGAGACCGAAAGAACTCACCTAAAACCGCGATCTCCTCGAATTCGTCCTTCCCGGCTACCTCGAGCTCAGGGGTGGATGTCCTGATGAAGCCCCCCAAGCGGCGAAGGAAAAATACCCTCGCGTGTTCCAGCACCTTCAGTACGAACACGTCGTGCAGCAGCGACCCATGGACATGGCTATCCAACACGGAGTTGAAGACACGAACTGGTAGTGCAAAAGACGAAAGGGCCATGAAATTGTCGGGAACGATGTCCTCTATCGTTTCGGTTCTTTGGCTATGGACGAGCCTGGCCGGCGCGGAACCGCAGGTGGCCGTCCCGGCCTGGTTTGTGACGGCATAGTTCATATCAAGTGCCGCGACCGTCTCTGCTCCGCCAAGACAATACACATAGAAATTCTTGAAGTCCCCGACATAGTTGGGGAAGACTACCGTGCGGCTGTCGATCACGGAGACGATGCCGCCGGGAGGGAGCAACGCTCTGATCTTGTTGCCGCAACCGAAGAAGACATCCAGTGGGTCTTCATCGTCCGGGCAGACCACGATGATGTCGACGATGACGCGAAAAAACGTCGCGAGCCGATCAAGATCCTCGACGGAAAGTCTGGCGGCACAGAACGACCACGCGCTCAGGTTTAGTGAACTGTGCGCACACAGCAAGCAGCGCCTCCTGGACAGTATCATGGTTTTCATGCTGGATTTTCAGGATGATCGTCGCATCAGGCGCCCGCACGTGGGCCAAGCTTGATTGAAGCACGGGGGCCACCTCATGCTTATAGAAATCACGAGTGGTCCCAAATGCCGGGGCGAGCTGTACTGGTCCCATCGAGGTAATGAGCGCCTTGTTTCCATAGGTTTTGGAAAGAAGCCGCCCCAGCTGAGCCGAGCGCCCTCGCCATTCCTGGACATTGCCCTGCCCAAGATGGCGGAGTGGGAGATTGATGACGAACGCCGGAAGACCCTGCCGCCAGGACTGGATGCAGAGCAGTGTATCGTAGTGGTGGAACCCGCGAAATTCCGGCTCGAATGCAATATCGAGGGTCCTATGGATGATAAGGATATGTCCATCCAGGTGCACCGCGGGGAGAGGCCGCCAGAATGGATAGAGGATTCCATGGACATCAACCACGTTCCGTACGATTTTGAAGTAGGGAAAAGTAACGCCCGCCGCGCCAAGAACGCCCCACTTCACGCCAGCCTGTTCGATGACCGTGATCTGCTCGATCAGTCGCTCGAAGAAGTCCTCTCCGAAAAAAATGTCCGCATGCATGACGATTAGATTCTTGTCGCGATGCCGTTGCTTCATCAATTCAATAAATGAGAAATAATCCAGCCGGCTATCAACGTTACGAACGATGTCAGTCGACATCTTAGTCTCGATCTGCCACCGTTCAATGCTTCTCAGAGTGGGCGAGTTGTTGAGGTGATACTCGCCCACCAAGACGGCAACTACGTAATCGGCAAGTTCTCCAAGGCGTGTCATCTTCGAATTCCCAGCGAGCCGGAAGTCATGGCATAACGAATCGGCCGTTAGGGTGGGAATAGTCAATCAAAGCAGCTCGGGATAGCCCCCAGTATGCGGAATCAACGGGATCGACGGTTGCGTGCAAGATGTCACGGTCGGGCTACGCGGTTATCGAGCGTCGGATCACCGTGGTGGTTGGGGAACCTCCCCGGCCGGGGAACAGCCCTGCCTCAACCTCCCCCCGCAGCCGCGCCATGCGCCTAGCTTCGGCCGCTACCGTTCTTGGATAGGCAGCCCGATACTCCTCGGCATCTTTCCGCCACCAGCCAGGCGTGATGCCCACAAATTGGTGTCCGGGAAATGTCTCTACGTCCACCTTGACGCCGGATTGTTGACAAGCCGTTCAAGCACCACCGGCTCGGTTAACGTCGACGTGCTGATCCATGCGGGCAAGCACCCCGCCCGGCTGTGCGGCGGAGACCGCGCTTGGACGCTTGGGTCGAGCCTAAACCAATCTACCCTGCTCGCAGTGCCGCCCTGCCTCGAGTGAATGCTCATGGTAGTTTTGTCGTGAGGCCGAGCTGATCTTCCGTCTAATCGGTCTCCGAAACTGCCGCGTCCACATTGTGGGCGGCAATCGAGGAATACGAGATCCCGATTGACGGCGACGCCTTGCCGGTCGCCGTCGTCGGGCGACGCTCACTTAATCGGGAGCCGGAAACGCAAACCTGGTGTCTCTTCGAGGTTAGGCGACGCTGCTTTCCCGGCTATACGTCGCCCGGCGGGATCGTCTAGATGGAACAGAAGAGATTCTGGCCGATAGTGGAGGCATCCTTGACGGGACCCGCCGGTTTGAAGTTGCCTCGGCCACGATCAGCGAGGAGTATGAATTTGACGAAAGCAGTTATTCTTGCCGGCGGCTACGGTACGCGGCTAATGGAAGAAACCGAGACTCGTCCAAAGCCGATGATCGAGATCGGCGGAAGACCGATCATTTGGCATATCATGAAGATCTATTCGGCTCACGGGATTAACGATTTCGTAATCTGTCTTGGCTACAAGGGCTACATGCTGAAGGAGTACTTTAGCAACTATTACCTCCACATGGCTGATGTTACTTTTGACATGAGCAACAATACGACGACGATGCTGGATGGTAAGGCGGAAAAATGGAAGGTTACGCTAATAGACACCGGCCAGGATACCATGACCGGCGGACGGCTGAAGCGGATCGCTGCGCATCTCGACAACGACGATTTCTGCATGACATATGGGGATGCTGTCACCACGCTGGACGTGAGGAAGACGATCGCGTTTCATCGGTCCCATGGTAAGCTCGCGACCGTAACGGCGGTGCGGCCTCCGGGCCGGTTCGGTGCGCTCGACATCCATGACAGCGTGGTTCGAGGATTTCAGGAGAAGCCTCACGGCGACAATCAATGGATCAATGGTGGTTTCTTCGTGCTGTCGCCAAAGGTCCTCGAGGTCGTCCAGGGGGATGAGACCGTCTGGGAGAAAGAGCCTATGGAGACGCTTGCGCGCTCCGGGGAGTTGAGAGCGTACGAACACGACGGCTTTTGGCAGCCCATGGATACGTTGCGCGAAAAGAGATTGCTAGAAGATCTCTGGAATCAGGGCAAGGCGCCATGGAAGATCTTCTAGCAGGGTGCTGAAAAGGGCAGCAAACACCTGCGTTCATTATGCTTCGTCTGTCCCGGCACCATACGTCGAAGCATATCGGCCAACCGAACGGGCGTATTCATGTAATACCATGTGTGCACGGGCCGTAGGGTTCAAGTAGGTTTGCGAGATAGTGGCCTTAGTTCGAATGCGGTCGTGTGTCCGGCCTTTGACGCGGGACGCTGTCCGCTGGGCCCAGATGGGATCCGCGAGCGACATCCAAACAACAGCGCGGCCTGTTAGGGCCACTGGTATTAACGGATTACGTCGCTCGTCGGTTCGACCGATAGCCATCTCTTGCTTGCCCTTTAAACCCTCGGCAGCCGCGCGCGGCTCAGACGGCGACCGGTTGGCGTCGATATGCTTCGCCACGCGACATCATGGCGCAAATGATTTGGGCCATTTTGTTGGCCAGAGCGACTGCGGCGAGTTTGCGCGGCTTGCGCTCCAGCAACTGCAGAAGCCACCCCGAGGCCGATTTGCTGCCTGGTTGGGCAAAGCGGATGACGGACATGGCGCCGACGAACAGCAATTGCCGTAACCTTTCATTGCCGGCCTTGCTGATCTTGCCCATGCGTTGCTTGCCGCCGGTGGAATGTTCCTTCGGTGTCAGGCCTAGCTAAGAAGCGGCGAAGTGGCGGCCGGACGCAAAGTTTCCTGGCTCGACCGTCAAGTGAAGCGTGAACACGTGCTTGGACGTATCGATCGCGATGCGCTTAAACTTCATTGGGGCGCCCCTTGGTTGGTTGGTGTGCGATAGCTCAACTTTGGCACGAGATGCCGTTGGGCCGTCCACTCCAACAGCCGCCTTTGAACCCGACGCTCCCCCGGTTCCCAAACAGCGCGTAGTACGATTCGCTGTGTCCGACGTGGCGATTCGCTGCATTGGGGGATCGGATGGGCGCTGCCGTCTAAATTACCCGCAGGAGGGATCACCTGCCAGCGGAGCGCGCCTTGGCGGCGAAGAGCGATGACGCGGCGCAGACCCTGCGTGATTGGGTACATCGTCACAACGAGGCCGGCGTTGATGGTTTGGCATTGCGCAAGCCGCTAGGTGCGGCACCCAAATTGAGCGAGGCCCAAATGAGCGAACTGCGCGGTCTCCTGCTCGCCGGACCCGACCCGAAGGCTGACAAGGTCGTGCGTTGGCCTTGCCGGGATTTGCGCGCCGATTGCCTCGCAACAATTGGGCTGGCAGGCATTCGAGACCCTGCGCCACCGGCAGGCCTCCGCACTTGCTTATTGCGACTGCTTTTGGATCTTCGCCGTGTTGACGTTTGTGCCGGCATTCACGGCACTGCTGATGAAACGCGCGGTGGCCGAAAAAGGTGCTCACCCGGTGAGCGAAGAAGGCGATACGAAAGCTACACCCTCGATCGAGGTGGCGGCACCTTGCGATAAACTGTGAGGGCCACCAAGACATGACCGACCAACTTGCCGCTTTTCTCGTGGGGGCCGATTGTCCAGGCGGCACTGGCGTCTCAGGCCGGCTTCCCGTGCGTATCTGGCGAGACAAGCCGAGTCGTTCGCGGGATCTCGTTCGGCTATGAAGACGCCGCCCGTTCGGCGAATTGTTTCCGGACAGGTCGCGCCGACACGGACGAGATTACCGAGATGCGTCGTAGCTGATGCAAATCCGATGCGTGGCCGGCGCAACTGGTGATAATAGCCATGGGGCAGAAGGATAGTCATGCCGATGGGTCACAAGACGGTGCTGGTGGCTGGCGCGACGGGCCTGGTTGGCTACGCGGCGCTGAAGCATTTCACTCAGGCGCCCGACATCGATGTCATCGCCGTTTCCCGCCGCCGCCCGCCTGGCGTGGTCGTTCGGCATCTGGCGCTTGACCTGACAAACCCCGCGGCTTGCCGGGAGGCGGCGGAGGCGCTGCGCGATGTCACCCACGTGGTCTACGCGGCCCTGTTTGAACTGCCCGGATTGGTCGAGGGTTGGCGCAACGATCAGCAGATCGCCACCAATGATCGCATGCTGCGCAACCTCTTGGGGCCGCTGATTTTCGCCAACCCGAAGCTGCGGCACGTGACGCTGCTGCAGGGCACCAAGGCCTACGGCGTCCACGTCCGCCCGTTAGCCGTTCCCGCCCGGGAGGGCCGGTCGGAGATGCGGGAACAGCCCAATTTCTACTGGGCACAGGAGGACTACTTGCGCGCCGCTCAGGCCGGTCGAGATTGGACGTTCACCATCCTCCGCCCGGTGCTGATTGTCGGCGAGGCGATCGGGGGAGCCATGAACCTGATCCCCGCGCTGGGCGCTCACGCGGCGGTCATGCGTGAACGCGGGCCGATTCTGCCGTATCCCGGCGGGGCGGAGCGGGTCAGTCAAGCGGTCGACGCCGACCTGCTGGCGCGAGCCATCGACTGGTCCGGGGAAGCGCCGTCGGCTCGCAATGAGACCTTCAATATCGCCAACGGCGATGTCTTCAGCTGGCCCAACATCTGGCCTGCCATCGCTGAGGCGGTCGGCATGCGACCCGGCGCGGATGAACCGTTTCTGCTGCAGTCACTCGGGCGCGCGGACTGGGACCGCGTGCGGCAGCGATTCGGGCTGCTGTCCCCTGCGCTGATGGATTTCGTCGGACTGTCTCTGGAGTATGCCGACTACCAGATGCGGTACGGCCACACCGAACCCGGGCCGCCGGCGATCGTCTCGACCATCAAGATCGCTCAGGCCGGCTTCCACGAAGTCCTTGACACCGAGCTTATGTTTCGTAGGTGGTTCAAGGTGTTCCAGCAGAAGCGCCTGCTGCCGCCGGCTTGAAGCACCGCGCCAGCTCCGGCTGGCGGATGCAGGTAGGACTGGCGCCTGTCGGCCCCATGGGCGTGGTGTGGCGGCGTCAAGAGCGCTTGACCGGTGCGGGCGGGTCCGCTACCCCACCGCCGGCTCGATTGCTCGTGCCGTGGCGCAGACCGTCCCGTTCGTCTAGAGGCCCAGGACACCGCCCTTTCACGGCGGTAACACGAGTTCGAATCTCGTACGGGACGCCAATCTTTTCAATCGATTAAGACGAGAGAGACCTTGCAACGGGTTGCTTTACCAAGAACCTTACCAAGTAAACCATCCCTGAACGTCGGCGAACAATGGTGAACGAGGCTGCTGGCAATCCTTGCCAGAGGGCACGCAAATCTCACTGCGCAGATGGATGACCCGTGATGGCCCTCGTGCAGCAATGGGGTGGAGGGGGCGCCTTCGGGTCGTGAGAGCCAGGCCCATTTACTCTATCTGTCCATCCCGGGCTAACGAGGGCGGCGGGGGACGACCTTCTAATGCATCTTCGATCTCCTCCAGGCTGCGTCCCTTCGTCTCAGGAACCAGGCGCATTGTGAAAGCGAACGCGACGAGGGTTACCGCGACAAGAAGGGGGTGCGCATCGGGCCCCGGATTGGCCAATGGGCGAGGAAGGGGGGTTCGGTCGCCAATCTGATCGCTCGCATGCACGGACGGTTCACCCGCCGGGAGAATTGCTGGAATCCATCCAGTTTTGTCGCCTACGCGCGCGATAAACTATAGCGCGCCTTGCAATTTAGTTGGGCCCAATATCTACGGAACCCGTTGTGATGACAGCCTTCCATAGGCCTGTCAGCGCGTCCGGATATACGGTCATCCTTGTTCCGCAATGGCAAACCCCATATATGGATGCTACAGGGGCATTTTTGGACTGTTATGTTATCCCATGGGGCAGACCCTCCGAAGAACCGGGCCACAGATGAAACGGAGCGGCGGAGCTATCGCGCCAGCGGTGTTGGCGAAAAAGAAGGCCCCCGCGCGAGACATCCCCATCGACGAACCCGAAACCGACGAACTGCGCGCATTCGGCGGATCGCGGAGCGACAAGTTTAACGGCGTGCTGATCAACGCGATGGCCCGAACCGGCTGGTTTCCTCCGGGCCAGACAGACGAAGCTTGCAGTCAGCAGATGTTCGCCGCGGTCGCGGCCTTGCGGGCGTTCAAGCCGACCGACGAAATCGAAGGCATGCTGGCCGCGCAGACGGTGGCGATGCACTTTGGCGCCATGGAGTGCTTTCGCCGGGCTATGGTGTACGAGCAACCGCCCGAAGTGGCGTCGAAGCTGCGGAAGGACGGCGCGAACCTTGCCCGGGGCATGACCGACATGCTCGAGGCCCTGGATCGGAAGCGGGGCAAAGGCCCGCAGGTTGTTCGTGTCGAGCGCGTGGTCGTCCATGAGGGTGGTCAGGCGATCGTTGGCAATGTCCAGTCGACAGTATCGAAGGTGGGGGAGGGGCAGGGATGACTTCGAAGTTGCCGGAAAACCCCAAGCGGCGCGTGCCCGATTGGCGAATAACCCTGCCCTTGGCTCAAGCCTCCCCGCGATGTGGCGCCCGTACCAGGACGGGCATGCCTTGCAGGGCACCAGCGATGGCCTGCGGGAAGTGCAGGATGCATGGCGGCGCCAGCACTGGCCCACGCACGGCCGAGGGGCTGGAGCGCATCCGGAAGGCCCGGACGACGCATGGGCGGCGCACGGCGGAGATGGACCGGATGCGCGCGATGGTGCGGGTTCTGATGACTGGCGCGAAGCGGCTGGTGGAGCGGAGATGATCACCGTTGGTGGAGCGGAGATGCATGGGGCCGGTCGAGGTGAGCCAAGCGGCGAAGCAGATTTGGCGATTCGGGTCCCAGCTTTCACGCGGTGTATGGGGTTCTCCGGCGATTTTCGATGTCATCCCCACCACCCTCCCCCACCGCTACGGCCTAAGCAGAGACTCTGTGGGTTGGCCAACGGAACGGTCATGCGTTCGCAGTTAAGGTCGCTGACGGCGGTGTGAATGACGTCGTTGAGTTCGACGACGTCAGTGAAGGTCTTGTGGGCCAACTGATACGCCTTCAAATCGTGCCAGACGACCGGGCCGGTGGTCATGTACCATGATGAGCGGGCTTACGCGTGAACTGCCGAAGTCAGGAGAACCTCTGGCGCGAGGCGTGGCGGCGACTGAGCGGTTCCGGCTATCCGCCGGTCCCATTTCCGATTATCCTCTAGATAGGTGGATAAGTCTGTGCACAGGGCATTTGTGCTCCCTCCAAATCGGCCCCGATCCAGTTGATCTATGATTTGCCAAAAATTTGTGCAGCGCTGAAGTGACTGAAATCACGGGTCATTTTCAATCGGATCGACACGCGAAACGCCAGCGACTGGTGGATCGTCGCCACCAACAGCGCACACTCGCCGACCATCGCGTGTTGTCAGAGCCACCTGAATGCCGGGGGCCGGTGGTCATGTACCATGATGAGCGGGCTTACGCGTGAACTGCCGAAGTCAGGAGAACCTCTGGCGCGAGGCGTGGCGGCGACTGAGCGGTTCCGGCTATCCGCCTACAATACGTTGCGCCACGGTAGGGACTATAGCGATCCAGGAGCCTCCCTTTACGAAGAGCGTTATCGCCGACGCATCATCACCAATCTTGAGCGACGGCAAAGTCGCTCGGGGACATCTCACAGGTAGTCGACTGAGCGGTTCCGGCTATCCGCCTACAATACGTTGCGCCACGGTAGGGACTATAGCGATCCAGGAGCCTCCCTTTACGAAGAGCGTTATCGCCGACGCATCATCACCAATCTTGAGCGACGGCAAAGTCGCTGGGGTACATCTCACAGGTAGCACCCCCGCCGGGCTCGAGAGTTTCTTAGGAAGGCCGCGGATTTCCGCGCCTGATGGCGTGGTGCCGGTCCGCAACAACACCGCAACGGGACGCGATGTGGCGGTGTCGTAGACGTGGATCGGGAGGAAAGGCCACCTCACGCAGGCCGGGGGCCTTCCAACGCAACACAGTTGGCTGCGAGCAGAGATCACTGTCGCTGTCAGGCAAACGTCCAAAGGCCGGCTTGAAAGCATGCGCGCACCAGGATGTCGGCCACGCTGTGTGTCACGAGCAACGGATTGCGCGGGTTGGCGACAGGGGTTTTCGTCTAGGCTGGAGGCCGCTTATGTAGCCGATCCGGATGCGATCCGGAGTATCGTTATCGCCGTCAATGACCTGTCCGTCGTCGGCTCGCGAATTTCGCGGCTTTTCTCCGGACGGAATCGGGCCAGCATTTTTCTCAGGGGCAAGCGAATACGAAGTGCGATTCGCCTGCCCCTTGCGCCGCCTAGGCTGCGTATCTAAGAGTAGAGAGCAGACAGACGCGGATTCGCCCTTATGCTGCTGGTTTTCGCTAATCGCCACGAGTTAATGGGGCTTGCCGCTGAGCACCCCATTAATCACATGGTCGAACTTGGAGTATATGAGGGGGAATTCTCGGAGTTCTGTTATAAGTCTCTCGACTTAAAGCGGCTGACGCTAGTCGATTTTTGGGACTATGAGCAATATTCGTTCGTCCTCGAGGACGCGCCGCAGATGCGTGGGCTCCGGACGGTGTACTCCCGATATTTTGGTAACGATCCGGAACTGGTACTAAGCTCGGCATACGAGAAGGTCCGTGGCCGCTTCGTAGAAACGCGAAACGTTGAGGTGCTGAAGATGGACATCGCACAAGCTGCGGGGCGCTTCGTCGATGGATCGTTGGACGTTATCTATCTAGACGCCAACCATACTTACGAATTCGTGCTCCGTGACCTTTATACCTGGTTCCCGAAGCTTCGGCGGGGGGGGCTATTCGTCTGCAACGACTTCTTTGAGTCTCCTTTGGGAGCCCAGCAGAATATTGGCGTTATTCCCGCGTTCCTCACGTTTTCTAAGCGTTTTGAAACTTACCCGGTCGCGCTTAGTTCTTCGGATTGGTCGGACTTCTACTTTTCGAACGAGCCAACCTCCCATTTGATCGCGCACCTTAAGACCCAAATTCTGGGATCACGCTTTCCTGTCGTGGAAGTCCCCAGTGAATTGCTGGGTGTCTACCATCACAAATTGGTGCAGCATCCCGGACAGGCAGCAAGGCTAGTCCCAAGCTTCGAATTCCGCCGCTTCGGTATTATGCCCAATGCGCATCAACAGTAGGACTCTCTTCGATGCGCCCTCTGGATTTCACCGACCTCGTGATGGTGGACGACATCATCCCGTCAGATTTTTCCCCTTTTAGGACGATCGAGTACGAGCATTACCTGAAGTTCTTCAATTCGGCTCTGCTGTCGCTAGAGGGTTGGCACGCCTGGATAGGGAACGAGAGCTTCGATGATCTGCTTAGCCGTTTCCCCATCGATCCTGATCTTAAACGCAGGATCGTGCCATTCAGAACTCACTCCAATATCACAGCCCGGCTGGGGTACGTGACGTTTCTAGGGAACGCCATCCGCTTGATGCCCTATTTTGAGAGCCGGCGCATTCCCTTCGTGCTACAGCTCTACCCGGGCGGGGGGTTCGAAATCGACAGCCCGGAAACGGATGAAAAGTTGCGACGGGTCCTGCTTTCCGAAATGTGTCGGAAGGTGATCGTGACGCAGCGCATCACCGAACGATACATCATCGACAAAATCGGTTTTGATCCGGCAAAGATCGAGCACATTTTCGGCGGGGTATTTGAGAGTCGCTTGCCATTCAGTTTTGATCACGACAAATCCTTCTACCCAAGAGATAAAAACACAATCGACTTATGCTTTGTAGCGCACAAATACGCCGGCAACCTTACCTCCAAGGGTTACGACCAGTTTGTTGCGATCGCCATGGAGTTGGCCGGAGCATTCATGCAACTTCGCTTCCACGTGGTCGGAGATTATCTGCCCGAAGATGTTCCGCTAGAAGAGTATCGCTCTCGGTTCACGTTCTACGGCCGGCGCAGCAGCACATTTCTCGCAGATTTCTATAAGTCTATGGATGCGATTATCTCTATCAATCGTCCGTTCGACCTAACCCCAGGGTCCTTCGACGGTTTTCCCACCGGGGGATGCATCGAAGCCGGCTTCCATGGCGTGCTGAATTGCATCAACGATCCACTCGATCTCAATCCATGCTTTACCGACGGGCATGACATAATACTTCTAAATTTAGATCACCAGAGATCGGCCGCCCGCCTTCGAGATTTTATCGCGAATCCGACTGAACTATACCGTGTTGCGGAGCAATGTTGGCGCAAGTTCCACAGCATCTTCGACACGGATCGCCAACTTTGGGCACGCACCCGAGTCCTTGCCGCGGAGCTGATGCGGCACGAAGGTCTCATCATGCGGCCATCGCCCAATCCAAGCGCACTTGACGCAGAACCGTTCGCGCAGGCCCTGCTGCCCTATCAAGAGCGCATTGCCATTCTCGAGGCGCAAAGTAAGCGGGCCGTTCCGGAGACTACCCCAGAATCGGTATCATTTGTCGAAGAGCTCCAGCTCCAAGTTGCTACGCTTACCGATCAACTAAACGCTATCAAGGTATCCACGAGCTGGCGCCTCACCTCCCCGCTGCGGCGCATCCTTGATCCTTATCCCAAACTCGCTCGCTTCGGCAGGCGCGGCCTCAAGCTTATTTGGTGGACACTAAGCCTGCAACTCATGTCGCGATATCGGGCGCGGCTCGAGATCCAAGCCGCCATCACGCGCCAATGTGAGCAGGCCCAGCTTCGTTCGACCGCTGCCGAGGAGCACCCGGGGCTGCGATCTCTACTCCCGCTAACTTTGCAAAACAATGAAGCGGCTGCGGAGGCCGAAGGTGGGCTGTCCCTACCTGTCCATCGCATGGCTGAAATCGAATGCACGCTGTCTCGGGAAACCGATCCCCGAGCCGCGTTTGCATCACCACCGCGAACGCCAGCAGCCCAATGATAGCAGACTGAAAGTCGAACGCTTTGTTAATTGCTAGTGGTGTTTCAGGCTTCTGTCCGGGTTGGAGGCGCCATTCCAACGGATACTTTAGGTCGGATTACAGACGGGCTAGGTTCAGGAACGGCAGGCACGGCCAACGGCCTATCGGTATTGGGAAGTGAGATCAATGATTACTAAAATACCATTCCTTCGACCACGGCCGCCCCGCCTCAGCGAACTTGCCAAAGAGCTGGCCGAGATCGAGACGTCCGGCCTCTTTTCAAATTATGGGCCCGTCAATAGCCGTCTTGAACAGAACTTCGTTGATCGGATGTTCGGCGGAGAGGGTGCATGCCTTACGGTCTGCAACGCCACAATCGGCCTGATGCTGGCGGCGAAGCGGGCCTTGGAGTCGCGGCCGAGCGAGAAGCGGCGCTACGCTATCATGCCCTCGTTCACCTTTGCCGCCGCAGCGCAAGCCGCGCTGTGGGCGGGATTGGTTCCGATTTTCTGCGACATCGATGAGAGGTCGTGGATGGCCTCGCAAGAAGCTGAGGAGGACATACTGAGGCGCCTGGGAGACGAAGTTGCGTTAATGCTGCCTTACGCGACGTTTGGGAATGGGATTGACCTTCCATACTACCATCGCATATCAGCCGATTATGGTGTGCCGGTCGTGATCGATGCAGCGGCCTCCCTCGGCACTTTGAACGACGACGGAAACGCCTCGGGCACTGGTTCGCGCCATGCTGTGGTATACTCGATGCACGTTACGAAGAGTTTTGCCACGAGCGAAGGTGGGCTGATCTACAGTTCCGACAAAGAACTTATCCGTACACTTCGGGCTATGGGCAATTTCGGATTTGGCGAACCGCGGACAGCAACCATGCCCGGCCTGAATTCCAAACTTAGCGAAGTCGGTGCTCTGTTGGCGTTGCAGAAGCTTTTTCGATTTGAGGAAGTAGCGCAGCACCGAGCGATGCTGGCTAAAGTCTATCGTGAGGAACTGCCAGGTTGGACTTTCCAGGAGATGCATGGCCCGCGCCACGCCTACCAGTTTATGCCGGTGTTGCTGCCGCAAGGACTGGATCGAGCGTCCACGTTGGCGCGGCTCGCCGCGCACGGTGTGGGTGCGGGACACTATTTCAGCCCTCATTTGGCCGAACAGTCGTATTTCCGGAAGTACAATGTCAATTCCGATCTGCAAGTCACTGATCGAATCGCTGCGTGCATAGTATCTCTACCGATGTCCGATGTCATGACACCGAAAGAGGTGTCCAGGGTGTGCGCCATATTGGGAGACTGCTTGCGGGAGGGCGCATGAGCACCGATTTTCTGTCTCCAACGGAGATCCAGTCACTTGGACTCCGCTACGCGGGTGAGGGGATTCGGATCAGCCGCAGGGCGGTCTTCTTTGCGCCTGAGCGGATTTCGATTTGCCGGGAGACACGGATCGATGCGTTTTGCGCGCTTTCCGCCGGCGCCGGTGGCCTGACCATCGGTCGCAACGTTCACATCTCCGCCCACAACGTGATCGTTGGGCAAGCCCCTGTTGATATAGGCGATTTCTGTACGATTTCCGTCCGGTGTTCCATCTTCAGCTCGAATGACGACTACTCTGGTGCCGCAATGGCAAATCCGACGGTGCCCGACGCTTATCGTCTTGCCGTTGATGCGCCGGTGCGGATCGGGGATCACGTGATTATTGGCGCCGGAAGCGTCGTGCTCTGTGGGGTTACCATCGGCACGAGCGCCGCGGTGGGCGCACTGAGTTTGGTGAAGCAGGACATACCTGCATTTGCGATTGTGGCAGGAACACCAGCCAGAGTGGTCGGTGAACGCCGTAGAGGCCATCTCGATGCCTGCCGAGAATTCCTGTCGCGCCAGAGTGGAGACGCGCAAGGTCCATCCGCATGATCGAAGTCGGAACGAAGAGCACTCATGTCATTCTCAGATCTTGAAATTCCGCCGATGCGATACGGCATCATCATTACGTGTCAAGATATCGACCGCTTCGAGCACAACCTATTGTTTGCCCATGAACTGACGGCGGCAATGCGGCACAACGGCATGCCAGTCCGGTCCATAGACTATCGCAGCCAAGCCCCCGAGCTTTTCACAGCTATGCGCGATCCAAACTGCGCCTTCGTGATGTGCTTTAATGGGTTCGGATCAGAACTAACCATTCCTTACAGTCTCTCACCAAGCTCGATGACTTCGGTATTTTCGGCCTTCGGAAAGCCTTTATTAGATTTTATGCATGATTGCCCGGCCCACGACACGATGAAGCACCAGGTCGAATCCCGATTTCCTCATCGCATTCTACTGATAACCGACCACAATTATGTGCATCTTGCCAAATCGATGGGTTATGGTAACGTAAGCTTCGTGCCGTCAATTATGTTTCCGGCGACGATCGGACCCGATGTCAAGCCGATAAATGAGCGTAGCATACCTATTCTGTTGCCCATTAGTTTGCCCTCAGCCGATCTGATCGCCGAAAGGTTTGTGAAAAGCAAGAAATACAAGAATCGGATCTATTCGACGCTTTTCGACGCAGTCACGGCGGCTGCCGTCAGCGATTGGCGCATCGACCCGCTAGAAGAGTTGTTGAAGGCCTGTCGCGAATCCGGCTGCGATCTTGATTTCCGGAACGTCGATGCCCGGTTCCTTCTGACTGCGGTTGTTGATTATGTGAAATTCGCGCGTCGGCGCCTACTGCTGCGTGCGGTGGCCCATCTGCCAGTAACTGTGATCTCTGACAGGGACATCCATGAGGAGATACCGGGCAACGATATCCGGTTTGCGTCACCGCGCTCCTCGACGGAGCTACTACAGGTAATGGCGGACAGCCAGTGCGTGATTTGCCCCACGCCACACATGACGGGTTTTCATGAGCGCGTGCTTGGTGCGTTCACCGCCGGCGCGGTCGTGGTGTCGTCGCCAAATGAGATAGTGGAAACAAACTTTGTGGCGGGTGAGGAGTTTGTCTTCTTTCGGGATGAAACGGAGCTTTGCGCCACCCTGGAAACTGTCCTTCGTGTGCCCGCGCGACTGCAATGTATCGCAAGCAGGGGCCGTGCACGAGCGATGTCGATGTTCCATCCGGAAAGATTCGCGGCAACTCTTCTATCCCTGTTGGCTACCCGAAGTGCATGACCGTGATCACCGGGGGAGACGGCCCGATACTACCCTGGAGGGATAGCCGAGTCGACGCTGGCCTCCCGATGACGGGATATCGACCGCACGGACGGTTCTTTCCACCGATGCAAGCCGGGCACGCTGCACGCTAGTGGATAAAATCTGACATTTACATCCGATTTAGTTCGCCACCGGCCTTCGGCCGACCCACCCTGGGTGACACTGGCTCGGCGGCGGTGTTGTCGATACCATGTCTGATCCGCCGGCACCGAGGTCGGTTTTTCCATGGTGCGGAAGAGCCCGTGATTTAGTTGGACCCGGGGTACCCCGATCACCCCCACTCAAGTCACGGGACGGCAACGTCCCCGGAGCACGCTTTGTCGAGTTCATCTTTATGAGGTCCCCACGCTGGCGGTCCTGGCATGGAGAGGAGGGATGAATGGAAGTCATGCATGAGAGGGTTGCCGGCCTAGACGTCCACAAAGCGATGATCGTTGCCTGTGTGCGGATCATGCCGGCGGGAAAGATCAAGCGCGAGTGCCGCACATTCGAAACCTCGACGGCCAGCCTCGAGGCGTTGCTA